>CAZFOB010000014.1:0-83835 GCA_964520325.1 uncultured Actinomycetes bacterium
TGAGTAGCAGATCATGCGCGACGCCTCGATCAAGTGCATCCGTGAGGTTGGGGTGGAGACCGGTGGGTCGAACATCCAGTTCGCCGTCGATCCCAAGACCGGACGCCAGATCATCATCGAGATGAACCCGCGCGTCTCACGAAGCTCGGCTCTGGCCAGCAAGGCCACGGGCTTCCCGATCGCGAAGGTGGCGGCGAAATTGGCGGCGGGTTACCTCCTCGAGGAGATCCCGAACGACATCACCAGGAAGACGCCGGCGAGCTTCGAGCCGACCATCGACTACGTCGTTGTGAAGATCCCGAGATTCGCGTTCGAGAAGTTTCCCGTGCCGCCGAAGCTCGGCACGAAGATGCAGTCGATCGGCGAAGCCATGGCCATCGGACGGAGCTTCCCCGAGGCCTTTCAGAAGGGGATCCGTTCGCTCGAGTCCGGAAGAGCAGGCCTGAACGCCGACCCCGCCGAGAACGAACTGCCGACCGATCGCGCAGAGCTCGTCGACATGACGCGCACAGCTACACCCGACCGCCTCTTCGCCGTTGAGGGAGCCCTCCGCGCCGGTGCGAGCGTGCAGGAGGTCTACGAGGCCAGCGGCATCGATCCGTGGTTCCTCGATCGGATCGTCCAAATCACGACGATGCGCCGCGAGATCGAAGCAGGCACCGCAACCATACTCGAGGCTAAGCGCCTCGGGTTCTCCGATGCCCAGATCGCCTACCTCACGAAGAAGACCGAAGCCGCCGTGAGGACGGAGCGCGTCGTGCGAGATGGACTCAAGCCCGTCTACAAGGGCGTCGACACGTGCGCCGCCGAATTCGAGGCGTACACGCCGTACTACTACTCGACCTACGAGGAAGAGGACGAAGCGGCCCCCAACCCGGGCAAGAGCGTGATCATCCTCGGCTCTGGTCCCAACCGCATCGGGCAAGGCATCGAGTTCGACTACTGCTGCGTGCACGCGGCCTTTGCGCTGAAAGAGATCGGACTCGATGCGGTCATGGTGAACTGCAACCCTGAGACCGTCTCGACCGACTACGACACATCGACGCGCTTGTACTTCGAGCCGCTCACCCTCGAGGACGTTCTGCACATCGTCGAGGTCGAGCAACCGTTGGGGGTGATCGTGCAACTCGGTGGGCAGACGCCTCTCCGGCTGGCGCTGCAACTGGAAAGCGCCGGCGTTTCCATCCTCGGCACATCGCCCGATGCCATCGACGCGGCAGAGGATCGCGGACGCTTCGGGGATTTGCTGGCCGAGGCCGGCATCCCGCATCCGCCCTACGGCACGGCCACGTCCTACGACGAAGCACGGCAGATCTGCGAGCGGATCGGATACCCGGTGCTGGTGCGTCCGAGCTACGTGCTCGGCGGACGGGGGATGGAGATCGTCTATTCCGACGAGATGCTGCAGCGCGCTGTCATGCGGGGGGCGACCCCCCGCACCCCCCCGACCACGACCACGCAAGCGGCTCCCGAGCATCCGATCTTGGTGGACAAGTTCCTCGAGGACGCCGTCGAGGTCGATGTCGACGCGATCTACGACGGCAACGAGCTGCTCGTCGGCGGCATCCTCGAGCACATCGAGGAGGCCGGCGTGCACTCGGGCGACTCCGCGTGCGTGATCCCGCCCCACACGCTGCCGCGTGAGCTCATCGACCGCCTGGTCGGTTACACCGAAGCGCTGGCGAAGCGGCTCGGCGTGCGCGGCCTGCTCAACGTGCAGTACGCGGTGCGCGACGGTGTGGCCTACGTCCTCGAAGCCAATCCGCGTGCATCGCGCACGGTGCCCTTCTGCTCGAAGGTGATCGGCGTGCCGCTCGCGAAGGTCGCGACGTGGGTGCAGGTGGGGTACACGCTGGAGGAGCTGCGGCAGAAGGGACTGCTCGGCGATGTGCCGGACATCCTCTCGCTGACCTTCACGGCGGTGAAAGAAGCTGTGCTCCCTTGGGGACGCTTCCCCGGCGTCGACACCATCCTCGGCCCAGAGATGCGCTCGACCGGTGAGGTGATGGGCATCGCCGACGAATTCGGTCCCGCGTTCGCCAAGGCGGAGGACGCGGCCGGTTCTCCGTTGCCGCGCAACGGCGCGATCTTCATCACGCTCAACGATCGCGACAAGCCGGGGATCATCGAGAGCGCCCGCCAGCTCGTCGAGCTCGGTTTCGAGATCTATTCGACCGCTGGGACCGCCGAGCTCCTAGCCGCCACCGGCATACCGGCGATCTCCGTCGCAAAGATCGGTGAAGGCAAGCCGGACGTTGTCGATCTGGTCAACGACGGGAAGGTCGACCTGGTGTTCAACACACCGGCCGGACGTGACCGATATCGCGCCGACGGCTACCAGATCCGTGAAGCCACGGTCCGCCACGGCGTCCCGTGCATCACGACGCTTCCCGGTGCGATGGCGGCGACGCAAGGCATCGCCGCCATCGCGAAAGAACCGGTGTCTGTCCGCGCATTGCAGGACTACCACGAGCTCCTGCCCTCACGGGACGCGCGCTCGGCGCGACGGGCCAAGACGTGACGCCGTCCAAGAGCACTGCATGGTCGGGTCCTGCCGAAGTCTTCAGCTACAAACGTCTGTCCGACCCATATCACTCGCTCACGATCGTGGCCCCCGAGGTGTGCTCTCGTGCCGCGCCCGGACAGTTCATCGCGCTTCGCGCGCCGGACGATCGCAGCCTCTTGCTGCGACGTCCGTTCTCGATCCATCGCGTCGACCGGCGTCCGGGCTGGGCAGGCACCGTCGAGGTCGTCTTCGATGTCAGGGGCCGAGGCACCGAGCTGTTTTCCCGCGCGCGACACCACACCCAGCTCGAGGTGCTCGGCCCGCTCGGCCGGCCGTTCCGGTACCCGAAGGAACCGACCAATTGCCTCCTCGTCGGTGGGGGAGTCGGGGCGGCACCTCTGCTCTTCCTCGCCGAGGAGCTCCGCGGTCACGGACACCGCGTCGACTACATCCTCGGCGGACGCACCCAGGAGCACATCCTTCGTCCGATCGAAGCCAAGCGCATGTCGCTCACGGTGTCGTTCACCACCGACGACGGCTCGATGGGCACGCGCGGCTACGTGACCGACGTGCTCGCCGATCGCATCCGCGAGGTGAACGCGAGGGTGGTGTACACCTGCGGGCCGACGCCGATGCTCCGGGCTGTCGCCCGCGTATGCGCCAAGCTCAAGGTTCCGTGCCAAGTGGCTTGGGAAGAGGTCATGGCCTGCGGGTTCGGGGCTTGTCTGGTGTGCGCCGTGCCCGTGAAGATCGACAACGCCGACGGGTGGGGCTGGGCCCGGTGCTGCACTGAGGGTCCGGTCTTCTCTGCCTCGCGCATCAACTGGGCACGCGTCGAGGGCGCGCCCACGCCCGCTCCCGTAGGCACGGAGGCCGGGTCATGACCGATCGGCAGGTCCACCTCGGAGTCGACCTCGGAGCCGGACTCCGCTTCCAGAATCCGATCCTGACGGCGTCCGGATGCTTCCACTACGGCAAGGAATTCGCTACGTACACCGACCTCGGCAAGCTCGGGGCCATCATCGTCAAGAGCCTTTCGGCCAAGCCATGGCCCGGACACCCGCCACCGCGGGGGGCCGAGACGCCGTCGGGGATGCTCAACGCGATCGGCCTGCAGAATCCCGGCGTCGCATCGTTCTGCGACAACGAGTTGCCGTGGCTGGTCGAGCGCAAGATCCCGGTGATCGCATCGATCGTCGGACACAGCGTCGAGGAGTACATGCGCGTGGCCGACCGCCTGCGCAATGCGCCGGGAGTGGTCGCGCTCGAAGTGAACATCTCGTGCCCGAACCTTGCCGACCGCTCGCAGATGTTTTCCGCCGATCCCGACGCCGCCGGTTCCGTCGTGAGGGGAGTGCGACGCGCAGCCACGCAACCGATCTTCACCAAGCTCTCGCCCGATGTCACCGACATCGTCGAGATCGCCAAGGCCGCCGTTCGCGCGGGGACGCACGGGTTCTCGGTGATGAACACAACGCTCGGTATGGCCATCGACACCGATTCTTTTGCGCCGAAACTGTCTACGCTGACCGGCGGACTCTCCGGACCGGCCATCAAGCCCATCGCGATCCGGTGCGTGTACCAAGTCTCGCGCGCGTTCCCCGAGACGCCGATCATCGGGCAGGGCGGGATCCTCACCGGCGAAGACGTTGCCGAGTTCATGCTCGCCGGTGCGTCCGCCGTCGCGATCGGTACGGCGAACTTCATCGACCCGAACGCATCGATGCGCATCCTCGAGGAGTTCCGTGAGTATCTGATCCGCAAGCGCATCAGAGACGTGTCACAGCTTCGAAGGATGCTGAAGGAAGGATGAAGCCTTCGAAGATCGATCCGCCGATCTGCATCGCGCTCGACAAGGCGAGCCTCGCGGATGCGTTGCCGATCATCGATGCGTTCGCCGAGCGCGTGCCGGTGTTCAAGATCGGTTTCGAGCTCTTCTGCGCCTGCGGTCCGGCCGCCGTCGAAGCCGTGCACGCAAGAGGCCGCGATGTATTCCTCGACCTCAAGATCAATGACATCCCGAATACCGCTGCGGGGGCCGTGCGCTCGGCCGCGCGTCTTGGGGCAGCGTTTCTGACCATCCATGGCAACGGCGGCCGCGCGATGATTCGCGCTGCCGTCGAAGCCGCCGTCGAAGCCGCCGTCGACGAAGGTCTCGATGCAGCCGGCGGGCGGGCACCGCACCTCCTGGTCGTCTCGGCTCTCACGAGCCTCGACGAGCAGGCGCTGCTCGAGACCGGCGTCACCCGCACCGTGGCGGAGCAGGTCGACGCCATGGCCACCCTCGCCGTCGCCGAGGGCGCCCCCGGCCTGACGCTCGCGGCAGGTGAGGTCGCCCGGGTGCGCGCAACCTACCCCGACCTGTTCCTGCTGGTCCCGGGCATTCGGCCCACATGGGCGGGGGCGAAGGTGGGCGACCAGAAACGGGTGGGCACACCGGCGGCTGCCGTCGCCGACGGGGCCGACCTGATCGTGCTCGGCCGCGCCGTGACGGCAGCAGACGACCCGGTCACGGCCATCGAACGGGTCCTCGACGAGATCGCGCACAGAGAGGTTTCCGCATGAACGCCACCGATCTTCGCGAAACCTTGGAGGCGCACGGTGGGATCCAGCGCGGCCACTTCAAACTGTCGAGCGGACGACACTCCGACCTCTTCGTGCAGACGGCTGCGATCCTCATGCACCCCGAGATCGCGCAAGCGCTCGGTGCGGAGCTCGGGCGCCGGTTCGCATCGTCGGGTACCACCGTCGTGCTTGGGCCCGCGATGGGAGGCGTGATCATCGGACACGAGATCGCGCGCTATCTCGGCATCCCGATGATCTACGCCGAACGCGAAGACAACGCGATGAGACTGCGACGCGCGTTCACACTCGACGGCGGCGATCGCGTGCTCATCGCCGAGAACACCGTGACGACCGGCGGATCGCAGAAAGAGTCGATCGATCTCGCGCGCTCTTACGGTGTCGAGATTTCCGGAGTGGGTGCGATCGTCGATCGCTCACCCGGTGTGGAGTTCGGCGTCCCGTTCGAAGTCCTACTGAGGATCGATGCGCAAACATGGGATGCCGACACATGTCCGCTCTGCCGCGATGGTTCAGAACTTGTCGCACCGGGTAGCAGACACCTGACGCGCTGAGTTGATTCGCCGAGTTGGTGGCGGACGCGTTTGTGCAGGTGGGGCCGCTGGCGCCCCAGAGGACCGGCGCTATACTGCCAGCGTTCGCAGCGGGTGTAGCCCACCAAGGAGGTTTCCATGGCGCTTCCTCAACTCTCCGAGGAGCAACGCCGCCAGGCGCTCGAGAAGGCGGCCGAGGCTCGCAAGAAACGCGCGGACGTCAAGCAGAAGCTGAAGAACGGCGGGCTCGGCTTGAGCGAGTGTCTCGACCGCGCAGAGAGCGACGGGATCTTGGGAAAGATGAAAGTGTCGGCGATGCTCGAAGCGCTTCCGGGCGTGGGCAAGGTGCGCGCGCAGAAGGTCATGGAGGAACTGAACATCTCGGGCAGTCGTCGTCTCCGGGGTCTTGGGGGCAAGCAGAAGCAGTCGCTGCGCGAAAGGTTCGGAAGGAAGTAACGGCGGCGTTTCGCCGCCGCCGATGATCGTCACGGTTGGTGGCCTTCCCGGGACCGGAACGTCCACGCTTTGCCGCATGCTCGAAGCTGAACTCGGTCTGCCGTACGTCTACGCCGGTCAGATCTTCAGGCAAGAGGCCGCGGCCCGGGGGATCTCGCTGGGTGACCTCAATGAGCTCGCCCAGGCCGACTCGAGCGTGGACCGCGCCCTGGACGATCGCCAGGTGCAGCTCCTTCTTCAAGGCAATGTCATCCTCGAGGGGCGCATGTCCGGATGGCTTGCCCACGAACACGGCATCGCCGCGCTCAAGGTGTGGATCACCTGCGAAGAGGATGAGCGCATACGCCGCCTCGTGGAGCGAGATGGTGGGGATCCCGACACGCAACGACGCCTCACCGCTGAGCGCGTCGATCAGGAGCAGGATCGATACCGCCGCTATTACGCCGCCGACGTCGGTGACCTGGCGATCTACGACCTCATCCTGGATTCGACGTCCACCACGCCCATCGAGCTGCTCCAACGCGTGGTCCGGGCTCTTGGAGCCGCCGCGCCCGAGGGGCCGCTCGGGTCGGTATAGTTGGATTTTCCCCCCAGGAGGAACCTGCGTGATCGAACCCGCCACCGAACGCCTGCTCGAGAAGTTCGACAACCAGTATTCGCTGGTCGTTGTGGCCGCCCGCCGGGCCCGTCAGATCATCGACTACTACACCAAGCTCGGGGCCGGGATGGAGGAGAAGCCGCTGCCGCCGCTGCTCACGAGCGTCCACGGCCTGAAGCCGCTGACGATCTCGCTGCGTGAGATCGACGAGGACAAGATCGGCTACGAGCGTCCGACGGAAGTCGAAGACTCGGTCAAGTAGCAGCCGACGACGCTTTCTAGTACAGGATGTCGAGGGCGTAGCGCAGCGCGCGGTCAAACTCCATCCGCTTGGCTTCGGATAAGCGCCGGTTGGCGCCGGATCCGGTCGGCTTGGGGAACTGTGATCAGATTGTCGCAAGAGGCCGCGCACTCCTCGGACAGTCCCTCGGGCACACCGAGCGCGACCTCGGATCGGATACCTCGGACCGGATACCTCGGATCGTCCGACTGATGGGGGCGCAGGTCACAGTCCGCAGGACCGGGATGGCCGCATCTCGTGTAAGGACGCAGACGGGACGCCGGTCGCGGGCGATACTGGTGACATGCTTCTCGAGGGCAAGCGTGTCGTCGTCGGCGTCTGCGGGTCGATCGCCTCCTACAAGTCGGCTGAGGTCGTCCGGCAGTTCGTCAAAGCCGGGGCCGAGGTCCGGTGCGTGATGACCCGGTCCGCCACCAAGTTCATCGGGCCGGCGGCGCTGGCCGCTCTGTCCGGACGTCCGGTCCACATCGACATGTTCGAGGAGCCCGAAAGGGTCCTGCATGTCGAGATGGCCCGTTGGGCGGACGCCTACGTGATCGTTGGTGCGACGGCCTCGGCGCTCGAGCGTTTCTCGCGCGGGAGCGGCGAAGACATGGTCTCTGCCGTCTACCTCATGTGCAGAGCTCCGGTGCTCGTGGCGCCCGCGATGCACACCGAGATGTGGGAGCACCCTGGCGTGCAGCGCAACGTCGGGCAGATCCAGGCCGACGGCGCGATCCTCATCCCGCCGGAGGAGGGCGACTTGGCTTCGGGGGACGTCGGCGTCGGCCGTCTGGCCGACCCGGCCGTGATCGTCGAAGCCGTGATCTCCTCTCTGTCCCCCAAGGATCTCGGCGGGGTCAGGGCCGCCCGTGTGCTCGTCACCGTCGGACCGACACGCGAGGCGCTCGACCCAGTGCGATTCATCTCCAACCGATCGTCCGGACGGATGGGCTTCGCGCTTGCCATTCAAGCTCAGCGCCGCGGTGCTGCGGTCACCGTCGTGAGCGGACCGACCTCGGTCGCGGTGCCGCCGGGATTGAACGTTGTGCGCGTCGAGACGGCCGAGCAGATGTGTCGCGAGTGTCTCGACCGTTTCGAGGACGTCGACGTCGCGATCCTCAGCGCGGCCGTTGCGGATTGGCGTCCCGCTGAAGTCGCCGCCGAGAAGGTCAAGAAGACGGACGCCCCGGCCTCGCTCGACCTCGAGCCGACCCGCGATATCGCCGCCGAGCTCGGGCGCAAGAAGGGGGCCCAGACCCTCGTGCTCTTCGCGGCGGAGACCAACGATGTCGTGGCGCACGCCACCGCCAAGCTCACCGCCAAGAACGCCGACATGGTCGTGGCGAACCTCGTCGGAGCCGCCGGAACCGGCTTCGAATCCGAAACCAACGATGCGGCGATCATCACGGAAGACGGCGCCGAGGAGCTTGCGCGCATGCCCAAGGACGAGCTTGCTGCCCTCGTGCTCGACCGCGTGGTGGCGCTTCGGTGCCGATAGAATCGGGATAGGGCGGTTGGGGCCCAAACACACACGACCAAACACACACGACCAAAACACACGAAAGGACGGCCAGTGCATCGGTACGTGTTCACTTCCGAATCGGTGACCGAAGGACATCCGGACAAGCTCGCCGACCAGATCTCCGACGCGATCCTCGACGAGATCCTCAAGAACGATCCCTACGGCCGCGTCGCATGCGAGACGCTCGTCACGACGGGGCTTGCGATCGTTGCCGGTGAGATCTCGACGTCGACATACGTCGATATCCCGAAGATCGTCAGGCAAACTATCGTCGACGTTGGCTACGACCGGGCGAAGTACGGCTTCGACGGCCACACCTGCGGCGTGAGCGTCGCGATCCAGGAGCAGTCGCAGGACATCGCCCAAGGTGTCGACGAAGCCATCGAAGTTCGCATCGGCGACAAGCAGGACGAGCTCGACCTGCTCGGCGCCGGTGACCAAGGGATGATGTTCGGCTACGCCTGCGACGAGGGCGTGCAGACCGAGCTCATGCCGACGCCGATCTGGCTCGCGCACCGCATGGCCCAGCGTCTGTCCGAGGTGCGCAAGGCCGCCGTGCTGCCGTACCTGCGTCCAGACGGCAAGACGCAGGTCTCGATCGAGTACGAGGGGAACCGTCCGGTGCGTCTCGAGACCGTGCTGGTCTCCGCGCAGCACTCCGACGGGATCGACATCGACACCCTTCTCCGCCCCGACCTCATCGAGCACGTGATCAAGCCGATCGTGCCCCCGGAGCTGTGGGACGACAACGTCCGCGTGCTCGTGAATCCCACGGGAAGGTTCGTCATCGGCGGGCCGCAGGGTGATACCGGACTCACCGGACGCAAGATCGTCGTCGACACCTACGGCGGCATGGGACGCGTCGGCGGTGGCTGCTTCTCCGGTAAAGACCCGACGAAGGTCGACCGCAGCGGCGCGTACGCCGCGCGCTACGTCGCCAAGCACATCGTGGCGTCCGGAGCGGCGATGCGTTGCGAGGTCGGACTCGCCTACGCGATCGGAACCGCGCACCCGGTGTCGATCTTGGTGGAGACGTTCGGGACGGCGAAGGTGGACCCGTCGAAGCTTTCCGCACTCGTCATGGACTTCTTCGATCTGCGTCCGGCCGCGATCATCAACGAGCTCGACCTGCGCAGGCCGATCTATCGTCAGACGGCAAGCTACGGACACTTCGGACGCACCGAGAAGAACTTCACCTGGGAGCGCACCGACCGCCTCGACGAGTTCAAAGCCGGGGCCGAATCGCTGTAGCGGACGACGTCGGTCCCTAGGAACGGCTACAACGGGCGGGTGCAGCGTTACTGTCGCGTGGCCATCGACTCTTTCGTTCAAGCCCTCGATCGTCCGTTCGATTACGAGATCCCGGATCGGATGCTCGGCCGTGTGGAGCTCGGCTCGGTGGTGCGCGTGGTGCTGCAAGGACGCAACATGCGCGCGTTCGTGGTCGCGATGCTGGACGAACCGGCGGTCGTCAAGGTGCGCTCGCTGTCGTCTCTGGTCTCGCCAGAGCCGCTCTTCACCACCGAGACGATCGCGCTCGCGGAATGGACGGCGCGGCGGTACATCGCCCCACTCGGATCGGTGCTTCACGACGCCGTCCCCGGACGGTTCTCCACGAAAGCTCCGACCGAGGATCTGGCCGAGGATCTGGCCGAGGGTCTGGCCACCTCCGGGTACCGGGTTCCACCACCGAAGTGGCTCAAAGGCGACCTCCCGCGCGTGATCGCACATGCCGGCGCAGCGTGCGTAGTGCTCCCATCTGCCTTGACCGAACCCGAGTTCATCGCCTACGCGGTCAGTGAGGCGCGAGAGGCCGGCGTCTCGACCCTCGTCATCTCTCCCCGTGTCGACCTTGCGGAGGAGCTCGGTCGTGCGGTGCCGGCCTGCGTCGTTCTGCACGGAGACGATCGCCCAAGCGACCGTGCCGCAGCCTGGGCGGCGGCCCGTGATGGCCGAACCGACGTGGTGGTCGGTGGACGGTCGGCCCTCTTCGTCCCCTTGCGGAACCTCGGGCTCATCGTCGTGGCATCGGCGCATGACCGTTCGCTCAAGTCCGAGCGGGCACCGCGCCTGCACGGTCTCGTCGTCGCGCGACGTCGTGCGAAGATGGCCGGCGCCGCATTCGTGGCGTCGAGTCCTGCGCCGCCGCTCGAGGTTGCCGATGCCGAGCTGCTCGAAAGCAGGCGCGCGCGTGTGAAGCCACAGGTGGCGCGTCCACGCAAAGGTCCAGTCACGCCCCGCATGGTCGAGGCTGTTCGCGCGGCCATCGACTCGGGCCGCGACGCCCTCGTCTTCGTCGGACGTCTCGGCGGAGTCCTGCGCCTCCGCTGCATCGATTGTGCGTTCACGCCGGCCTGCCAGAACTGTGGCACGGGACTTGCGCTCGGTCCCGAAGCGCTCTGGTGCCGCGTCTGCGGTACGACGGCTCCGGTTCCCGATGTCTGTTCGTCGTGCGGAGGAGCGCTCAGCGAGCGCGGCTGGGGACACGACCGCGTCGCACGCACGCTCGAACGAAGCGACGTGGGCGCGCCCGTCGTCCGCATGGTGCGCGGGACGGACATCGCCGGCCGTCCGAAGCCGTCGGTCGTCGTCGGGACGCTCGCGGCGGCGCACGTCATGAGCGACGTGGGCACGGTCGTGGTTGCCGATCTCGATCAGTTGTTGACGCGTCCGGACTTCAGGGCGGCGGAGTACGCGCTGCAGACGTTGCACGAGCTCGCCGGGGTGGTCGCGCCGGACGGACGGTTCCTCGTGCAGACCAGGGAGCCCGAACACCACGTCGTGCAAGCATTCACGCGCGGCTCTTACGCATATTTCCTCGATCGCGAGCTGCCGTTCCGCAAGGAGACCGGATATCCGCCATTCGGCGCCGTTGTGCGCGTTGAGCTCGACGTCACGCTCTTCGACGAGCTGCGCCGTGACCTCGGGCAGACCGACGCGCTCGTCGTCGGTGCCGTGGCGCGCAAGGGACGCCTCGTCGCACTCGTCCGCGGTCCGCAACTCGAACCGCTGCTCGATCCGCTCCGCCGGTTCACCCTCGAGCACCCGCGTACAAAGATCGACATCGACCCGGTCGACCTCTCCTGAGCCGATACCCTCCCGATACCCTAAAGATATGGCGATCCTTCCGATCCGGCTCTATCCAGACCCGGTGTTGCGCGAGCCGGCGTCGGCGGTCGTGGAGATCGATGACGCCTTGAAGAAGCTCGTCGCCGACTTGGGCGAGACGATGCGGGCCGCTCCCGGCATCGGCCTAGCCGCTCCGCAGGTCGGCGTCCAGCGGCGCGTGTTCGTGTACTCCCTGTCCGAAGAAGAAGACATCGTGGCGCTCATCAACCCGGAGATCATCGAGCGCAGCGGCGAGGAGATCGATTCCGAGGGCTGTCTCTCGATACCGGGGATCTCCTACGACGTTGCGCGCGCGCAACGGGTCGTCCTGCGGGCGCTCAACATCGACGGTGAGACCATCGAGATCGAAGCCGTCGACCTCGTTGCGCGCGTGCTGCAGCACGAGGTCGATCATCTGGACGGCGTCCTGTTCATCGACCGCATCGATCCGGAGCTGCGGCGTGAGGCGCTGAAGTTGATGCGCGAGAAGGACCTCGCCACCGACGTCCGCGCCTCTCGTCTGTAGCAGCGCTATGCGAGTCGTGTTCATGGGGACGCCCGCGCCGGCGGTTGCCGCGCTTCGGGCGCTCCACGGTGCCTTCGACGTGCCCGCGGTGTACACGCGTCCCGATGCTCCGAAGGGACGAGGACTCAGGCTCACCTCCTCCGAGGTGAAGCTGTGCGCCGAGGAGCTCGGCATCGATGTCCGGCAACCCAGATCGCTCAAGAGCGAGGTCGACCGCCTTCGCGCCCTCGCCCCCGATGTCATCGCGGTTGTGGCTTACGGAGCGCTCCTGCGTCCGGACGTCCTCGAGATCCCGAAGCTCGGTTGCGTGAACGTGCATTTCTCGCTCCTTCCGCGCTGGCGCGGAGCGGCACCGGTGGAACGAGCGCTGCTCGCCGGCGAGCTACGCACGGGCGTCACGACGATGCGGATGGACGTCGGCCTCGACACCGGTCCCATGCTGCTCTGGGACGAGATACCCATCACCAGCGACGACACGAGCGGAACGTTGCGAGACAAGCTCTCGGAGATCGGTGCGTCGTTGCTCGTGCGCACCCTGAACGAGCTTGCAAGCATCACGCCCGCGCCGCAGGACGATTCGCTTGCGACGTTCGCGGCCAAGATCGAACCGGCCGAAGCTGAACTCGATCCGACGAGCGAAGGAGCGGGTGTGCTCGAGCGCAAGGTTCGCGGCTTCCGGCCTTCCCCTGGTGCGTTCATGTGGTTCCGCGGCAAGCGGCTCAAGGTGTGGCGAGGTGCCGTCGAGCCGGGAGACGGCGAACCGGGATCGTTCGTCGAGGGTTGTCTGCAGACCCCCGTTGGGAGGCTTCGCCTCCTCGAGGTGCAACCCGAAGGAAAGCGGCGGATGTCCGGCGACGAGTTCGCGAACGGTTACCAACCCCGCGCCGACGACCGGATACCCTCTCGAAATGGCTGAGCTTGCGCCGTCCATCATCTCCGCCGACTTCACGCGTCTCGGCGATTCATTGCGCTCCGTCGAGCAGTACTCGAAGGCGTGGCACGTCGACGTCATGGACGGCCATTACGTTCCGAATCTGACGATCGGACCGATGGTCGTCGAGGCGATCGCGAAGATCTCCGCGCTGCCGCAGGACGTCCACCTCATGATCAGCAACGTGGACGACACATGGGAGTGGTACGCGAAAGCCGGTGCGCGGCGGATCGCTTTCCACCACGACCGATCGTCGGCGCCGGACGAGCTGCTCGCGACGTTGGCCGCGGCAGGCGTGGGTCCGGGCCTCGCGGTGAATCCGGACGTCGAGGTCCTGCAGATCGTGCCATTCCTCGACGCCGTCGACCACCTGATCGTGATGAGCGTCTATCCCGGCTTCTCCGGGCAGGCGTTCATCCCTGAGGCGCTCCCCAAGCTCGCGGCATTCCGGAAGCTCATCGACGACGGCAACCTCGGGGTCGATCTCTACATCGACGGGGGAGTGAGCCCGCAGACCGCTTCGCGATGCGTGGAAGCAGGGGCCGATTTCTTGATCTCGGCCTCAGCCATCTTCGCCGCGAAGGACCCCCCGGCGGTGGCCGAAGAGCTCCAGGCCATCGCTCAAGTCGGCGCCCAAGGCCGCCGACCACGCCCGTGGTAATCTGACGGCAAAGCTGTGAGGTACGCCTTCGGGGCGGGGTGAAAATCCCCACCGGCGGTGAGTCAGGAGCCCGCTTGGGTTCTTGGCAAGCCCGCGAAGCCGCAAGCGACGCAAGTCGTGGAGGCCCGACCTGGTGAGATTCCAGGGCCGACGGTGAAAGTCCGGATGAGAGAAGGCGACTGGTGAGACCCGCCTGCCGCGGGTGGAGCAAGCGACTCCACCTCAAGGGGTGGTGACCACCGTCGTCCCCGCCCCCGAAAGGCCAGATGTCGGGCCAGATGTCAGGACGGACGTGTGGACGAGAAGAGACACATCGACCGGTTCATGGAACGGGCGATGAAGCTCGCGAGGAACGCCGAAGGGCGGACTGCCCCGTATCCGCCGGTGGGCTCCGTCATCGTCTCGGGCGACGGCGAGATCGTGGGCGAAGGCCTCACGAGGCGCGGCAAAGGTCTGCACGCCGAGCTCGCCGCGCTCGAGGTCGCCGGAGACCGTGCCCGCGACGCCACGTGCTTCGCCACGCTCGAGCCCTGTTCGCACCGCTGCGCTCCGGCCCTGATCGAAGCGGGCGTCGCGAAGGTCGTGGCTGCGATCGGCGACAGTAACCCCAAGGTCGACGGCAAGGGCTTCACGATGCTGCGCGACGCCGGCATCGAGGTCGAGGTCGTCCCCGGTCAAACAGAAGCGGCTGAGCTCTACGCGCCGTTCTTCACCTGGATCGCGACCGGCCGTCCCTTCGTAACGCTCAAGCTCGCCGCGACACTCGACGGCAAGATCGCCGCGCCGGACGGTACTTCGCGATGGATCACCGGTGATGAGGCGAGGGCAGAAGTGCACGACCTGCGCCGCCGCGTCGACGCGGTGATGGTCGGTGTCGGCACTGTGCTGACCGACGACCCACTGCTGACGTATCGGCCGACGTCGAGCGATGGTGTCGAGGGCGATCAACCGCTGCGCGTGGTACTCGACTCGTCCGGCCGCGTGCCGGTTTCAGCGAAGGTGCGAAACGCCGACGCGGACACGCTGATCCTGACGCAAGCCGACGTCGGTGCCGCCGATGGCGGCCTCGATCTCGACGCGGTGCTCGAAGGACTCGGCCGCCGTGGGATCTGCCATCTGTTGCTCGAGGGTGGTCCGACGCTCGCGAGCTCCTTCGTCGAGCAGGGTCTCGTCGACCGGTTCCGTTTGTACCTCGCACCCAAGCTCATCGGCGGCGACGCGCCGGGGCTCCTCGCCACCGGTGTGAAAACGCTGACGCAAGCGTGGGATCTCGGGATCACCGACGTCCGCCGCGTCGGTGCCGACATCTGCATCGAGGCGGTGCGTCGCTGATGTTCACCGGGATCGTCGGGCGGGGCGAGGTCACGAGAGCCGAGGGCGACAAGCTCGCGGTTCGCTCGGACCTCATCGACGATTGTGAGCTCGGTGCCTCGGTGGCGATCAACGGCGTGTGCCTGACAGTGACCTCTCGCGATGGTGATGTCTGCGGCTTCGATGTTGCCGACGAAACGCTCGCACGGTCGAGCCTCGGCGGATTGAAGGCCGGGAACCGAGTGAACATCGAGCGTCCGGTTCGGGCCGGCGACGAGCTCGGCGGTCACATCGTGCAGGGCCACGTCGATGCAGTCGGTGAGGTCAGCTCGATCGAACCGGAGGGTGACGGCGCGCGGATGCGCATCGCGCTCCCGAACGGTCTTGCGCGCTACATCGTCGAGAAAGGCAGCGTCACGGTCGACGGTGTTGCTCTCACCGTGACATGTGTCGAAGAGAGCGCGTTCGAGGTCGTACTGATCCCGACCACGCTCGCGGTGACGACGTTCCGAGATGCATCGGTCGGCGACAAGGTGAATCTCGAAGTTGATGTGTTGGCGAAGTACGTCGAGAAGCTCGTGACTCACATGCGAGCGTAGGAGGTATACACATGCCCTTGACAACCGTGGACGATGCGATCACACGGGTCCGCCGTGGAGAGATGCTGATCGTCGTCGACGACGAGGATCGCGAGAACGAAGGTGACCTCACGATGGCCGCCGCCCGTGTCACACCGGAGGCCATCAATTTCATGATCTGCCACGGGCGCGGGCTGGTCTGTGTGCCCGCCGACGGCAGGCGGCTCGACGAGCTGCACCTCGAGCCGATGGTGGCGCAGAACACCTCGTCCCACGAGACGGCTTTTACCGTCTCCGTCGACCACAAGTCGGTCACGACCGGCATCTCCGCGCACGAACGCGCTGTGACCGTCCAGAAGATCCTCGATCCGGCCGAGGGGCCGAATGACTTCATCCGTCCGGGACACGTCTTTCCACTGCGGGCCAAGGAGGGCGGCGTGCTGCGCCGGGCCGGACACACCGAAGCCGCAGTCGACCTCGCTCGGATGGCGGGCTTGCCCCCCGTCGCCGTGATCTGCGAGATCCTCAACGAGGACGGCACCACCGCACAGCTCCCACAGCTCGAGATCTTCGCGGCGGAGCACGGGCTCGCGATCGTCTCGATCGCGCAGATCATCGAGCATCGCCGCCGCTCGGAGAAGCTCATCACCCGAGCGGCCGAAGCGAACCTTCCGACCCCATGGGGCAACTTCCGCGCGATCGAGTACGAATCGTTGATGGACGGACGCTCGCACGTGGCGTTCGTACACGGCGATCCGGCGAAGAAAGAGAACGTGCTCGTGCGCGTGCACTCGGAATGCTTCACCGGCGACATCTTTGGCTCTCTGCGGTGCGACTGCGGCTCGCAGCTGCGCATGGCGCTGCAGAAGATCGGTGACGAGGGTGAGGGTGTGGTCGTCTACATCCGCGGACACGAGGGACGCGGGATCGGCCTTCGCCACAAGCTCAAGGCGTACGAGCTTCAGGAGAAGGGGATGGACACCGTCGAGGCCAACGAAGCCCTCGGCTTCGCCGCCGATCTTCGTGACTACGGGATCGGCGCGCAGATCCTCGTCGACCTCGGCGTCTCGACGATGCGGTTCATGAGCAACAACCCTCAAAAGGTCGCCGGCATCGAGGGCTACGGCCTGAGGATCGTCGATTGGGTTCCGCTACAGACCGTGCCGACCGAGGAGAACCTCGAGTACCTGCGCACCAAACGCGACAAGCTCGGTCACAAGCTGGACCTCGATGATGACTGAGCTGAAGGGTTCCTTCGACGGCAAGGGTCTGCGCATCGCGGTGTGCACGGCGCGGTTCAACGATCTCGTCACGTCGCGTCTCGTCGATGGTTGCCGCCAAGCGCTTGATCGATACGGCGTGCGCAATGAGGACGTGCATTGGGCCGACGTCCCCGGTGCCCGCGAGCTCCCGGTGACGTGCAAGTCACTTGCGCAGAGCGGTCGCTACGACGCCGTGATCGCGCTCGGATGCGTGATCCGTGGAGAGACCGTCCACTTCGAGCTCGTGGCGCATGAGACGTCCCGCGGCCTTGGACAGGCGGCGGTCGAGACGGGCGTGCCGATCATCTTCGGGGTGCTCGCCACGGAGAACCTCGACCAGGCTCTCGATCGCGCCGGGGGCAAGATGGGCAACGCCGGCTGGAACGCCGCCGTATCGGCCATCGAGACGGCAACCCTGCTCGAGCGCGTGTCCAAGCCTCCAACGGACTAATCTCGGTCGATGCTCAGACTCGTTCTTCCCAAAGGCTCGCTCGAAGCCATGACCTTCGAGCTTTTCGAGGCCGCGGACCTCGGGGTCCAGCGAGCGTCTGATCGCGACTATCAGGGCACGGTCGACGACCCGCGGATCGACTCGGTCGCGGTTATGCGGCCGCAGGAGATCCCGCGTTACGTCGAGGACGGCCACTTCGACATCGGCATCGCCGGTCAGGACTGGGTGGCCGAGACCGGCGCGGACGTTGTCGAGGTGACTGAGCTACAGATAGCGAAGGCGACGCCGAGACGGATGAAGATCGTGCTCGCGATGGCGAACTCCGCAGGAGTCGTGACGCCGGACCAGATCCCCCCCGATCTTCTCGTGTCCACTGAGTACACGAACCTCGCCGAGCGTTACTTCGAAAAACTGGGGATCCCGGCCCGGATCATCCGTTCGTACGGCTCGAACGAGGCCAAGGTGGCGGCGGAGATCGTAGGCGCGACCGTGCACAACGTGGAGACGGGCGGGACGCTGCGCCGCAATGGTCTCCGGATCGTCGACGTCCTCATGGAATCGTGGACGGTGCTCATCGCCAATCGCAAGACGATGCAGGACGAAGCCAAGCGGACCGCCGTGGAGGAGCTCCAACTCCTGCTCGAAGGCGCTGTACGCGCCCGCGGCAGCGTCCTGGTCAAGCTCAACGTCGGCAAAGACCGCCTCGGATCCGTCATCGAAGTGCTGCCGGCGATGAAGGCCCCGACGGTCTCCGAGCTCGTCGGTGGCGACGCGTACGCCATCGAGACCGTCGTCGCGAAGTCGGAGATCAACACACTGATCCCACAGCTCAAGGCCCGGGGGGCCACAGACATCATCGAGCTGCCGTTGTCCAAGATCGTTCCGTAGGACGGACCCTCCTATGGGAGTCGCCTTCGCTCCATCCTGTTCCCGCATGGCGCCACGTGTGGGGCTCTGCTAGCGTTTGCGCTGCTAGTTGCGGGTGTCCGGCTATCGACCGGGCAGCTTAAGGAGGAGCAGTTTGGCCGAAGGTGTTGTGAAGTGGTTCAGCAACGAGAAGGGCTACGGATTCATCGCGCAGCCCGAGTCGGAAGACGTCTTCGTGCACTTCTCCGCCATCCAGGGGGACGGGTACAAGTCGCTGACCGAGGGCCAGAAGGTGGAGTTCGACGTCACCGACGGTCCGAAGGGCAAGCAGGCGGCGAACGTTCGGATCGTCGTCTGATCCGCACCCCCCCAAGCGTTGCCCCGAGTGGATAGACTCAACTGTGCTTGACAATTCATCGGCCCAGTTGCTCCTGCCGGTGTTCATAGAATGGCCATAACTGGAAAGAAGGGGCCCGCAGCCCCTCACCCTCAACGCCGGTCGATCTTGCGGCGCGAATGGGTTGTGGACATGGCGGCAGTCGAATGACCGTCGTGAGAGCGGGCCTTTTCGGGTCCGCTCTTTTCTTTCGAGAGAGCGTAAGGAGTGATGTCGCATAGCGCAGGCGGGACGTTTGCAGAAGGCACCTGAGAACCGGATCAACGACAGGATCCGCGCTACGGAAGTTCGACTGATCGGCGCGGATGGCTCCCAGGTGGGGATCGTGAGCAAAGACCAAGCTCTGAGCATGGCTCAGGAGGCGGATCTGGACCTCGTCGAGATTGCCCCGAATGCCGATCCGCCCGTCTGCAAGGTCATGGACTACGGGAAGTTCAAGTACCAGGAATCGATACGAGCGAAAGAGGCGCGCAAGAAGCAGGGACATCAAACGGTCAAAGAGATCCGGTTCGGACCGAAGATCGGCATCCACGACTACGTGACGAAACGGAACAGAGTGACCGAGTTCCTCGAGGACGGACATCGCGTGAAGGTTTCCGTTCGTTTCAAGGGACGAGAGATGCACCACACCGAGCTCGGTGTCGCTCTTCTGAGACGATTGGGAGAAGATCTCGACGGCCTCGGCACGGTCGAGGTCGCAGGCAAGCTGGACGGCCGGATCATGTCGATGATGTTCTCGCCGGTGAAGAAGAAGCCCGAGAAAGCACCGAAAGCGGAGAAGCAAGAACCGGTGACGCCGGAGCCGGCGTCCGAGCCGGTGCAAGAGACGGCAGATCCGGAAACTGAGAAAGCAGGTTCGTGATGCCGAAGATGAAGACCAACAGAGGAGCGGCCAAGCGCTTCCGAGTGACTGGGACCGGAAAGATCGTCCACCGCAAGGCTTGGGGTGGTCACCTTTTCAAGTCCAAGTCGAAGGCTCGTCAGATCCGACTCAAGGGCAACAAGGTCGTGCAGAAGTCGGATGAAGCTCGCATCAAGCGGCTCCTCGGCTCATGACGCGCGCACGATCGGGCGCCAGACACCGCCAGAAGGTTCGCGCCGTCCTCAAGCAGGCGAAGGGCTACTCTGCGGCGCGCGGGAAGCGTTACAAAGCCGCCAAAGAGCAGGTCGCCCACTCGGGTGCGTACGCCTACCGCGACCGCCGCAATCGCAAGCGCGACTTCCGTCGCCTGTGGATCACTCGCATCAATGCTGCGGCCCGCAGTCACGGCCTTTCGTACAACAGGTTCATCTCCGGCCTCAAGGCGGCGGAGGTCGAGATCGATCGCAAGTCGCTCGCGGATATCGCGGTGCGCGATCCCGCGACATTCGGCCAGCTCGCCGAGATCGCGCGAGCGAACCAACAGTCCGAGGAAACGCCCGTCTCTGCGGATCTTGCGGATCAGGAGTGACCTCCAGCAACTCCGAAAGTACGCCTGATCCAAGGCAGGAGCGCACGATCGAGCTCATCGCGACGGTCGCGCACGAGATCCGGTCGCCGCTGACGACGATCAAGGGCTTCACCAAGACGCTCCTCGATCGCTGGGATCGCCTCGACGACGCCACCAAGATCGAGATGCTGAAGGCGATCAACGACGATGCCGACCGTGTCACGCGCATCCTCACCGAGCTGCTCGACGTCTCCCGCCTCGAAGCCGGGAAGCTCTCGCTGCATCTGCGTCCGGTCGACGTCTACGAGCTCGCCTCAGATGTCATCGACGTGCTGAGGGAGCGGAGCGCCACACACCGCATCGATCTGACGGGCACGCATCTGGAGGTCATGGGCGATCCGGACAAGCTTCGTCAGGTTCTGACCAACTTCCTCGAGAACGCCCAGAAGTACACCGCCGGTGGCGCGATCACCGTTGTCTGTTCGGCTGTTGATGGTTTTGGGACCGTTGCGGTTACCGACGAAGGCCCCGGAGTACCTCCCGAGATGACCGAACGGATCTTCGAGAAGTTCGCGCGCCGCGATGTCCCGGGAACGCCTTCCGGCACCGGCCTCGGCCTCTACATCTGCAAAGGCCTTATCGAGGCCCAAGGCGGCGAGATCGGCCTGCGTCTGTCTGGTGCGGGCTCCACGTTCTGGTTCCGCCTCGTCGTGGCCCCGCCTCTCCGTGGGGGGCGGCCATGACCGAGCTCTTGAGCGAGATCGAGAGGATCGGCACCGACGCTGTCGCGGCCATAGAAGCCGCCGGTTCGCTCGAGGACCTTCAGGAACTCGACGTCGGCTATCTCGGACGTAAGTCCAGGCTGAACGAGATCCTGCGCGGGGTTCGCGAGCTGTCGGAGGGCGACAAGCGCGTGATCGGACCGGCGGCGAACACGCTTCGGCGCGCCCTCGAGGAGGCCGTCGCCTCGAAGAGGGTAGAGCTCGAGCGTGCCGAAGAGCAGCTCTTGCTATCGGCCGACCGGTTGGATCTTTCGAAGCCGGGGCGGCGTCCGGCGCGTGGCGCACCCAACCCGCTTCGCGAAACGATCCGGCGCATCGAGGACGCGTTCATCGGCATCGGCTACCAGATCGCCGAGGGACCGGAGGTCGAAGACGACTGGCACAACTTCGAGGCGCTCAACCACCCGCCCGATCATCCGGCGCGTTCGCTCATGGACACGTACTACATCGAGGGACCCGGCGGACCGGAGTCCGGGGTGCTGCGGACGCACACCTCGCCTGTCCAGATCCGAGTGATGGAGTCACAACCGCCGCCTATCTACGTGATCTGCCCCGGACGCGTGTACAGGCGCGAGGACATCAGCGTGACCAGCGCCGCCATCTTCCACCAGGTCGAAGGTCTCGCGATCGACGAGGGTCTGACGTTCCAGCATCTCCGCGGCACGATCGATGTGTTCGCTGAGGCTGCCTTTGGACCGGGCGCCAGGGCGCGCCTGGTCCCGTCCTTCTATCCCTTCACCGAGCCCTCGGCCGAGCTTCAGGTCACGTGCCCGGTGTGCGGTGGCGAGGGTTGCAACCACTGCGCGAGCGGGTGGATCGGGATCGGGGGCTGCGGCATGGTGGATCCCAACGTCCTCGACTTCGTCGGGATCGACTCCGAGCGTTACACGGGATTCGCCTTCGGGATGGGTGTCGATCGCATCGCGATGAGCCGGTACGGCGTGAACGACATGCGCCTGTTCCTGAACGGCGATCTGCGTTTCCTCGAGCAGTTCAGAGGATTGCCGGTCCGATGAACGACTGCGGAGCGCGCAGCGCGGAGCAAGCGAAGACATGAAAGTTCCACTCCACTGGTTGCGTGAGCTCGTCGACATCGACGTGCCGACGGAAGAGCTTGCCGAGCGCCTCTCACACACGGGCTCTGCCGTCGATTCGATCGAACGTTTCGCCGACGGTGTAAGCGGGGTTGTTGCCGGCCGCGTGCTGGACGTCTCCGACGTTGCGGAGTCCGACAAGCTCGTCATCGCTCAGATCGATGTCGGACCCGTCGCCGAAGACAAGCTGACGATCCTCGCGGGGGCAAAGAATTTTCGGCAGGGCGACATCATCCCGGTCGCGACGGTCGGTGCGCGTGTGACCACTCTCGACGTTCCGATCACCGCCCGGAAGATGATCGGCAAGTACGAATCGCAGGGCATGCTTTGCTCGGCCAAGGAGCTCGGCGTCGCCGACGAACATGCCGACGAACATGAAGGGATCCTGACCCTCGATCCCGGCACTCCAGTCGGTGCGGACGTTGCGGCGTTGCTCGGTCTCAACGACGACGTTCTCGAGTTCGAGATCTACCCGAACCGTCCCGACCAGATGTCCGTTCTCGGGATCGCACGCGAGGTGGCGTTGCTTTACGACGAGCCGCTGCGGTACCCCGACATGTCGGTCTCGGCCGTTGGTTCGGCATCGACGAGCGTGACGCTCGAGGATCCCGACGGATGTCCGCGTTACCTCGCGCGCGTGATCGATGGCGTGTCGTTTCGGACATCGCCGGCGATCGTGCGTGCACGCCTCTCGGCATGCGGCGTGCGTCCGCTCGGCAACTTGATCGATGCGACGAACTACGTTCTGTTGCTCACGGGTCAACCGCTGCACGCCTTCGACTTGGACAGACTCGCCGAGGAACGGATCGTCGTACGGAAGGCGAAACCCGGCGAGATGATGAGGACGCTCGACGACCAAGAGCGCGCGCTCGATCCGGAAGACCTCGTGATCGCCGACGCTTCGAGCGCACAAGCGCTCGCCGGCATCATGGGCGGCGCGACGAGCGAGGTTGGCAAGGACACCACGCGCGTATTGCTCGAGTCGGCCTACTTCAACCCCGTCCGGATCTCGCGCACGAGCCGGCGTCACCATCTCCGCAGCGAGGCCTCCGCGCGTTTCGAGCGCGGCACCGACCCGGAGATGCTTCCCGGCGCGGCGGCGCTGGCGGCCGAGCTGATGCGCCGCTGGGCCGGGGGGGTCGTGTCGTCCTCGGTGGCCGACGTTGGTGCCGCGCCGGCACGGCGCACCTTGACGCTCCGTGCATCGCGGGTGGAGAAGATCCTTGGACTCGCCGTGCCGACGGAGGAGATCGAGCGGCAGTTGAGCGGTCTGGGATGCGAGGTGACGCCGGGAGAGCCGCTGACGGTGGTCGCACCGTCCTGGCGTCCCGACCTCGAACGCGAGATCGACCTCGTCGAGGAGGTCGCGAGGCTCCACGGCTACGACACATTCCCTGCTGTGCTTGCGCACGGCGAGCGAGGCGGCCGGTCGGACGCGCAGGTGCTTCGCGGACGCGCGCGTGACGCATTCCTCGGCGCCGGGCTGTCCGAGGCGACGTTGTCGACGTTCCTCCACGCGGACGACATCGCGGCGATCGGGTACAACGGTCCCGTCGTGCGTGTCTCGAACCCGATGACCGAGGACCAGCAGCAGCTCCGTCCGAGTCTCTTCCCTGGGCTGCTGCGAGCCGCGCAACGCAACATCGCACGCGGAACGTCTCGTGTGCGGTTGTTCGAGTTCGGCCAGATCTTCCGCGGCTGGCCCGAAGGCGCCGCGTTGCCCGACGAGTCGGAGCACGTTGCGTTCGTGCTCGTCGGAGACGCCGAGCCCGAGCATTGGTCTGTGCACTCATCAAGGGGATCGGGGGGCTCGCGTGCGTCCGACGCGTTCGACGCGAAGGGCATCCTCGAGCTCGTGATGGCGGAGCTCGGGACGGTGGGCTGGTCGCTGCAGACCGACGACATCGCACCGTTCTTCCACCCGGGACGTTCCGCCAACATGTTCCTCGACGGCGTGATGGTGGGACGATTCGGCGAGGTGCGCGGCAGTGTCGCGCGTGCGTTCGATCTGGACGCCGCCGTGATCGGCGGACTCGCGTTGGCTCCGATCTTCGAGCGGGCGCCAGAGGCACTTGCCGTCGGCGAACTCGCGACACAGCCCCCGGTCTTCCGCGACATCGCGATCTCGCTTCCCGAGGACGTGGCTGCGGGCGACGTGACCGCAACGATCCGCACGGCCGGCGGGGAGCTGCTCGAGTCGGTGGAGCTGGTCGATGTCTACCGAGGTGAACAGGCGGGTGCCGGACGGAAGAGCCTGGCCTTCAGGTTGACCTTCCGCGCCCCCGACCGCACTCTTACCGCTGTTGAGGCGGACACGTTACGCGAAGCGATCGTGTCGGCGGTCGCGGAGCAGTACGGAGGCGAAGTCCGGTAGCCAGACCTGCCCCATCTGGGGCAGACGGATGAAGGAGAGTTCATGAGAAGGATCATCGTGTGTCTTGCCGTGTTGTTCGCGTCGTGCGGGAACCCACCGGAGGACGCTCAAGATCTGGCATCGGCGACCACGCCGCCGCCGGCGTCCGCTCCGGAAGCGGCGAAGTGTGCCGATCGGACTCCGAAGGCACCGCCGAAGGAGGAAACCGTGGAACAGAGCAAGCCGGATGTGAAGATCGACGATGGAGCGCCACCGTGCGAGCTGGTGATCCAGGACATCCACGAGGGAACGGGGGCCAAGGCGAAGGAGGGGGCGACGGTGACCGTCAACTACGTCGGCGTGTCGTGGTCCACGGGCGAGGAGTTCGACTCGTCCTGGGGTGGAGAACCCGCCACGTTTCCGCTTGGGCAGGTCATCGCCGGGTGGCAGGAAGGCATTCCGGGCATGAAAGAGGGAGGGCGCCGGAAGCTCATCATCCCTCCCGATCTGGCCTATGGCGCTGCCGGTCGTCCGGGCATCGCCCCGAATGAAACGCTCGTGTT
Source organism: uncultured Actinomycetes bacterium (assembly GCA_964520325.1). Classification (GTDB taxonomy): domain Bacteria; phylum Actinomycetota; class JAICYB01; order JAICYB01; family JAICYB01; genus CAZFOB01. The sequence goes on from CAZFOB010000014.1 coordinate 24,796, forward strand.
CGTGATCGACCTCATCAAAGTCGGATGAGTCGGTAGGTAGCTGACGTGATGAGTGGGATGCACGGTCGGTTCGGCAGCACTGAACTCGAGAAGGGATACAAGCTCGCGCCGGGCACGATCAGGCGCGCATTGCGACTGACGGCGGCGTACCGCGTCACGATCATCGCGTACCTCCTGGTGCTCGTTGGAGGCTCGTTCCTCGGCGTTACTCCCGCGCTGATCGTCCGGGGGCTGATCGACAAGGCGATCATCCCGAAACGTGGTGATCTGGTCGGTCGCTACGCGATCGCCGGTGTCGCTCTTGCCGTTCTCGTCGCGGCCACCGGGCTCGCCGCACGCTATCTCAGCGCGCGTGTGGGCGAGGGCTTGATCTTCGATCTACGCGTGAAGCTGTTCGATCACGTCCAACGGATGCCCATCGCGTTCTTCACGCGCACGCAGACGGGGGCGTTGATCAGCCGTCTGAACAACGACGTGGTCGGTGCTCAAGGTGCCGTGACGAACACACTCGGATCGGTCGTGCAGAGCGCCATCACGCTCGGCGTCACCATCGTGACCATGCTCCTGTTGTCCTGGCAGATCACGCTCCTGGCGCTCGTCGTCCTGCCGCTGTTCCTGCTTCCGTCCAAGCGCGTCGGACGACGACTTCAGCGTCTGTCGCGTGATCAGATGAACCTGAACGCGAGCATGAACGCGACGATGCAGGAGCGATTCAACGTCTCGGGCGCGATGCTCGCCAAGCTCTACGGACGTCCCGACGCCGAGCGTGACGGCTTTTCGCGCGAAGCGACGGGTGTGCGCGACATGGGGATCAAGATCGCCGTGTACTCACGTACGTTCTTCCTGCTGCTCGGCCTGGTGGCTGCGTTCGGCAGCGCGATCGTGTACTGGATCGGTGGTTCGCTCGCGGCGAAGGGGACGTTGAGTGTCGGCGATGTGGTCGCCCTCATGACGCTCGTCAGCCAGCTCTACTCACCGCTGATGACGCTCACGAATGCTCGCGTCGACCTCATGACGTCGTTCGTGTCGTTCGAGCGTGTATTCGAGGTGATGGACCTCCCTCATCTGGTTGCCGACGTACCCGGCGCCGGGAAGCTTGAACTGCGCGGAGCGCCTTTGATCGAGTTTCGCGACGTTTCGTTCCGCTACCCGCCCGGACGCGATGTGTCGGTGGCATCGCTCGAACTGATCGGGGAGTTCCCCGAAGAAGGCAAAGCCGGAGACGTGCTGCGCGGCCTGTCTCTTTTGGCGGAGCCGGGTTCGACGGTGGCGCTCGTCGGTCCGTCCGGTGCGGGCAAGACGACGATCACGATGCTTATCCCACGGCTCTACGACGTCACCGGCGGAGCGGTGCTGATCGATGGAACCGACGTGAGAGGTGTGACTCAGGAGAGCCTCCGTCGTGCGATCGGTGTCGTCTCGCAGGATCCGCACATGTTTCACGACACGATCCGCAGCAACCTCAGGTACGCGCGAGCCGGCGCCACCGACGGGGAACTCGTTGAGGCGTGCCGGGCTGCGCAGATCTATGATCTGATCGCGTCCCTTCCCGACGGGTTCGACACGATGGTCGGGGAGCGCGGGTACCGGCTCTCGGGCGGCGAGAAGCAACGGCTCGCGATCGCGCGGGTGCTCCTCAAGGCGCCGCCGATCGTGATCCTCGATGAGGCGACGTCGAGTCTCGACTCCGAGTCGGAGGCGCTGATCCAGCGTGCGCTCGCGACGGCGCTCGAGAATCGCACCTCGATCGTGATCGCCCACCGGCTCTCCACGATCCTCAATGCCGATCAGATCTTCGTCATCGACGATGGCCGGATCGTGCAGCGAGGACGTCACGACGAGCTTGTGTCCGCCGCGGGTCTGTACGCGGACCTCTACACCACGCAATTCGCGGCGACACGGACCTGAGTTCCGCCGGGCGGCGTCCCTTGCCACGGCTGGGGAATGCATGTATATTCACTCTTCCGTATGAACACCGCTCACGATGTTGCCGTCCTCGGCGCCTCCGGATACCCGGGGGCCGAGCTCCTGCGCTACCTGAGCGCCCATCCGCACCTGAACCTGGCCTGGGCGACGGCGTATCGCCATGCGGGTCAACGGCTTGGTGATCTGTTCGGGCACCTGCCGGGTATGGCCGATGTTCGCTTGGAGACATCGGATCCTTCGACGGTCCCCGACGTCGCCCTGGCTTTCCTCGCATTGCCGCACGGAGCAGCCGCAGAGGCCGGGCGTGCGCTCGCCGATCGCGGAGTCAAGGTCGTGGACTTCTCGGCCGACTGGCGCCTCCAGGACGCGAGCGCCTACCCGGCGTGGTACGGCGAGGTCCATCCGTACCCCGAGGACCTGACGTCGTGGGTCTACGGGCTGCCCGAGACCCACCGCAACGAGGTCGTCGGGGCATCGCGGGTTGCCAATCCCGGTTGCTATCCCACGGCGGCGATCCTCGCGCTCGCACCCTTGCTCGAGGAGGGCATCGTCTCGGCCGACGGGATCGTGATCTCGGCCGCGTCCGGGGTGAGCGGCGCCGGACGGAAGGTCGATGCCGACTACCTCTTTACCGAGCTCGACGGTTCCTACAAGGCCTACGGTGTTGGTACGCACCGCCATACGCCGGAGATCGAGCAGGAGCTGTCCCTCGCGGCCGGTCGTGAGCTCACCGTCACGTTCACTCCTCACCTCGCGCCGATGACGCGCGGCTTGCTCGCGACGTGCTACGCCAAAAGCTCGGCTTCAGTCGAGGAACTGCACGGGGTGCTCGAGCTCGCCTACAAAGGGGAGCCGTTCGTGCACGTGCTTCCGCTTGGCAAGCAGCCTCAGACCAAGCACGTTTCGGGTTGCAACCACGCACTCATCGGTGTTGCCGCCGATCCGCGCACAGGGACCGTTGTTGTGACGTGTGCCATCGACAACCTCGGAAAAGGAGCGGCCGGCCAGGCTGTGCAGAACGCGAACCTGATGCTCGATCTCGACGAGGGAGCGGGTCTGTCCGCCATGGGTGTGTTCCCGTGAGCGTGACTGCGGCGGAGGGTTGGCTCGCGGCCGGGCTCGCCGCCGGCACGAAGCCGTCTGGTGATCTCGACCTTGCACTCGTGTGGTCCGAGCGCCCGGCGACGGTGGCCGGTGCGTTCACGACGAGCAACGTCCCTTCCGCGCATGTGATCCTCAGCAAGCCGGTCGTTGCGGACGGCATCGCGCGCGGGTTCTTGGTCTCGTCGGGTATCGCGAACGCGTTCACGGGCCCCGAGGGACTGGCGGACGCGCAGGAACTGACCGCGCTTGCCGCGCATGCCACAGGCACGGCGAGCAACGAGATGCTCATGTGCGCGACCGGCACGATCGGCCCCCGGATCCCGGTGCAGACGGTTGCCCCGTTCATCGAGCAGGCGGCCAAGGAACTCTCGAAGGACGGCGGCGGCAACGCCGCGAAGGCCATCCTCACCACCGATACGCGCTCGAAGACGGCCGTGCGAACGATCGAGATCGACGGCAAGGTGGTCACCGTCGGTGGCATGGCCAAGGGCGCCGGCATGATCGCTCCCAAGATGGAGCTGCATTCAACGCTGCTCGTGTTCCTCACCACCGACGCCGCCGTCGACCCCGAGAGTCTTCGCACCATCGTGGGGGCGTGCGTCCCGCGTACGTTCAACGCGATCACTATCGACGGCTGCATGTCGACGAGCGACACGGTGCTGCTGTTCGCGAACGGCGCCTCCGGCGTTGACGCGAGCAGCTCGGATCCGTTCGCGCAGGCCGTCTTCGACGTGATGTCCGAGCTTGCCTACGCCGTGGTGTCCGACGGCGAAGGCGCGACGCGCGTGATCAGGGTGCAGGTCGCCGGCGCGAAAAACGCTGATGACGCGCGCGAGATCGGGCGTGAAGTGGCCGAATCGATGCTGTTCCGCTCGGCGGTGTATGGCAACGACGCGAACATGGGACGTATCGCTCAGGCCGCCGGACAGGCCGACGCCGAGCTCGACCCGGACAAGCTCGCGATCGCGTTGTGCGGAGTGGAGCTTTCGGTCGGCGGCAAGGAGACCGGGGCTCGCGACGAGGCGGCCGCGCTGATGCGCGCCGGCGGCGACGTGATCGTGGGGATCGATCTGGGTCTCGGCGATGGCGCCTTCGAGTTCCTCACGTGCGACCTCACTCCCGAGTATGTGAAGTTCAACGCGGACTACACGACATGACGACGCCTGCGGTCATCGACAAGGCGCGCGTCCTCATCGAGGCTCTCCCGTACATCTCGCGCTTCTCCGGAAAGGTCGTGGTCGTGAAATACGGCGGAGGCGCGATGGTCGATCCGGACTTCGCGCGGTCGTTCGCTGGAGATGTCGCGCTCATGCACTACGTGGGGATGCGTCCCGTCGTGGTGCACGGCGGGGGACCACAGATCTCGGAGCTGATGAAGAAGCTGGACCAGCAACCGACCTTCGTCGACGGGTACCGCGTGACGGGATCGGAGGAGCTCGACACCGTCCGGATGGTGCTCCAGAAAACCAACAAGGAGCTCGTCTCGATGCTCAACGCGCACGGCGATCTCGCCGTCGGTGTGTCCGGTGAGGACGCGAACCTGATCCGTGCCAGACGTATGACGGGCAAGGACGGCGCCGATCTCGGCTTCGTCGGCGAGGTCGACCGCATCGATGCTCGGGTGTTGCGAGAGCTGCTGAAGTCGGGCTTCATACCCGTCGTTGCCCCGATGGGGGTCGGAGCACAGAGCCAGGCGTTCAACATCAACGCCGACCTCGTGGCTTCGGCGATCGCATCTGAATTGAAGGCGGCAAAGCTCTTCTTCCTGACGGATGTCGAAGGCCTGTACCAGGACTTCGGCGACGCGGGATCGCTCTTGTCACGGGTGACGGCCAACGAGCTGCGCTCGATGATCGAGGCGGGGAAGCTGTCGAGTGGGATGATTCCAAAGGTCCGCGGGTGCGTTGATGCGATCGACCGCGGTGTCGAGCGCGCCCACATCCTCGACGGACGCGTGGAGCACGCGCTCCTGCTGGAGATCTTCACGGATCAGGGTGTCGGGACGATGGTGGAGGCCGGATGAGCCGGATGGGAACGGTGAACGATCTGCTCGGAAACGACCTTCTCGGAAACGTCAGGCGGTACGACATCACGTTCACTCATGGCGAAGGCGTCTGGCTCTGCGACACAAAGGGTGACCGATACCTGGACTTCCTCGGTGGCGTCGCCGTGTGCGCGCTCGGCCACGCTCACCCGGCCCTCACGAAGGCGCTCCAGGAACAGGCGGCGAGATTGCTCCACGTGAGCAACCTCTTCTACACGCCCGAGATCGTGGAGGCTGCTGCTGCCATCACCGACAAGCTCGGACCCGGACGCGTGTATTTCTGCAACTCGGGGACCGAAGCCAACGAGGCCGCGATCAAGGGCGTGCGCAAACACGCATGGCGCAAGGGTGAGACGCGTCGTAACGAGATCGTGGCGATGGAGGGTTCGTTCCACGGACGCACCTACGGTGCCCTGGCCGCGACGATCCAGCCGGCGAAGTGGGAAGGCTTCGACCCGATGCCGCAGGGCTTCGTCTCGGTGCAGCTGAACGACGTCGCCGCTCTTGACGCCGCGGTAACCGACATGACGGCCGCCGTCCTCATCGAGTCGATCCAAGGCGAGGGCGGGATCCGTGCGATGACACTCGAGTTCGCGAAGGCGGCCCGTCGCATCACCACAGAGCGCGGCGCGGCGCTTGTTGCCGATGAGATCCAGACCGGGATCGGGCGCACCGGCCGCTTCCTCGGCTGCGAACACCTCGACATCGTGCCGGACGTCGTCACGCTCGCGAAGGGTCTCGGCGCCGGGTTCCCAGTCGGCGCGACCTGGTTCTCGAGCGACTTCGCCGGCGCACTGCAACCGGGCGACCACTCGACGACGCAAGGCGGCGGCCCGCTGGCGTGCGCTGCGGTGCTGGCGACGTTACGCACGATCGAAGACGACGGATTGATCGCCAACGCCGTTGAGATGGGCAAGCGTTTGGCAGAAGGGTTGCGTCCGCTCGGTGTCGAGGTACGAGGCGAGGGTCTGCTTCTCGGCCTCGAGCTCGGTGAGCCTCGGGCTGCAGAAGTCGTGCGCAAGGCGCTCGACCTCAAGCTCATCGTCAACGACGTGACGCCGAGCACCGTGCGCCTCGCACCGCCGCTCATCGTCAACCAGACCCAGATCGACGACGCGCTCGAGCGCCTGACCGAAGCGGTGAGACGCTGATGCGCGACCTGCTACGCATCGCCGACCTCACACAGGCAGAGCTCATCGACCTGCTCGAGACGGCGATCGCAACGAAGAGCGATCCTGCGTCAGTGCGCAACGCCGCGGCCGGAAAGGTCGTGGCTGTGTTGTTCGAGAAGCCGTCGTTGCGCACGCGCTTCTCCGTCGAATCGGCACTCGCTCGTCTCGGCGCCCACCCCATCGGTGCATACGATCGCGAGGTCGGCCTCGGCTCGCGCGAGCCGATCTCCGATGCAGCCCACGTGCTCGAGCGCTACGCCGACGCCATCGTGCTCCGGACGTTCGGCCACGACCGCGTGGAGGAGCTCGCCGATGCGGCGAACGTCCCGGTGATCAACGCGCTCTCCGATACACACCATCCGCTGCAGGCCCTCGCCGACCTCCAGACGATCGCCGAAGCCAAGTGCGGAGGAGACGTTGTAGGCCTGAAGAAGGTGAAGGTCGCGTGGGTCGGAGACGGCAACAACGTCGCGCGCTCGCTGATCGAGGCGTGCTGGCTCGTGGGGGCCGAGATCGCGGTCGCGACGCCGGAGGGGTTCGGACCCGGTGGGATCGAAGTGACGAACGATCCTGTCCAAGCAGTGAAGGACGCCGACGTCGTCGTGACCGACGTCTGGGCATCGATGGGCCAGGAGGACGAGGCCGAAGAGCGCAAGGAGATCTTCGAGCCGTTCCGCGTCACCAAGTCGCTCATGGCGAAGGCGGCGGACGACGCGATCTTCCTGCACTGCCTGCCCGCGCACCGCGGCGAGGAGGCCGACGCTGATGTCGTCGACGGACGGAGCTCCCGCGTGTTCGACGAGGCCGAGAACCGCCTGCACACCACAGTCGCGGTGTTCCTGAACGTATGGGGGATCCGCTGATGCCGCGCACGACATCAGGCGTCAGAGCCAAACGACGGCAGCGGCTGATCGAGCTGCTGCGCGAAGGACTCGAAGCCACCCAGGAGGAGATCCGCGATCGGTTGGCCGCCGACGGGTTCGAGACGACGCAGGCGACGATCTCGCGCGATCTCGATGACGTCGGTGCGGTGCGCAGTCACGACAACGGACACACCGTCTACGGACTGCCTGAGAACAACGGCCCCCCGGTGGGGTTCGGCAAGCGCGTGTTCGCTGAACTTGTGATCGACGTGGCCAGCTCGGCCAACCTCGTCGTTGTGCGAACGTACCCGGGCATGGCTCCGACCGTCGGCGCGGTGCTCGACCAGGCCGGGCTGAAAGGCGTCCTCGGGACGGTCGCCGGTGATGACACCGTGTTGGTGGTCGCCGACGAGCAGACCGGTGGCAAGAGAGTTTCGAAAGCGATCGAGGGACTGAAGGTATGACCCACACCTGTGTGCTCGCGTTTTCCGGAGGTCTCGACACCTCGGTGTGTGCGGCGTGGCTGAAGGACCAGGGGTTCAACGTGATCGCGGTCACCGCGGACGTCGGGCAGGGTCGCGAGCTCGACGGTGTCTCCGTCCGCGCGGAGGCGGCCGGCGTGTCGGAGCTCATCGTGCTCGACCTGCGTGAGGAGTTCGTCAGCGACTTCTGCTTCAGAGCGTTGCGGGCCAATGCTCTGTACGAGGGCCGCTATCCGCTGGTATCTGCGCTGTCGCGCCCGCTGATCGCGAAGCACCTCGTTCGAGTTGCACGCGAGAAGGGTGCGAGCGCCGTCGGACACGGCTGCACGGGTAAGGGTAACGACCAGGTTCGCTTCGAGACCTCGATCGCGGCGCTCGCGCCTGAGCTCGCGATCCACGCACCGATCCGTGAGTTGGGCATGCAGCGCGACCAGGCGATCGAGTACGCGCGGGAGCACGGCATCCCCGTGACCGTGACAGCCGACAAGCCCTTCTCGATCGACGAGAACCTGTGGGGGCGTGCGATCGAGTCGGGCGTGCTCGAAGACGCATGGGAGCAGCCGCCGGCGAAGGACGTCTACGAGATGACCGCGCAGGACGACGAAGTTCCCGACGAGCCGGACGACGTGATCATCGGCTTCGAGCGCGGTCTGCCGGTCTCGCTCGACGGGCGTGCGCTTCGTCCACTCGATCTCGTCGCGGAGATGCACGAACTCGCCGGACGCCACGGCGTCGGACGCATCGACATGATCGAGAACCGCCTGGTCGGCATCAAGTCACGCGAGGTCTACGAGGCACCAGCAGCCACGGCGCTGATCGCGGCGCACAAGGATCTCGAGGGCATGGTGCTCGAGCGCGACGTGTCGCGATTCAAGCGTTCGATCGAGGACCGCTACGCCGACCTTGTCTACAACGGGTTGTGGTTCGCGCCGCTGCGCACGGCGCTTGACGCCTTCATCGACGAGACGCAGAAGTACGTCACCGGCGAAGTGAAGTTGCGCCTCTTTCGCGGGACGGCGCAGCCGCTCGGCCGCCGTTCCCCGTACGGGCTGTACGACACAACGCTTGCGACCTACGGCTCTGCCGACGACGCGTTCCGCCACGAGGACGCCGCGGGTTTCATCCGTTTGTGGTCGCTTCCGCTGAAGGTGTGGACGCAGATGCAGGGCCGTGGTGAAGAAGGCTCCTAAGCCGACCTGGGGTGCGCGCATCCCCGGCGGTCTCGCGAAAGAAGCCTGGGACTTCCTGCATTCGCTCCCGCACGACCGGTTCCTCTGGCCCTACGACATCGCCGGGACGATCGGGCACGTGCACGGCCTCGACGCCGCTGGGATCCTCACCAAACAAGAAGCAGCGCAACTGAAGAAGGAGCTCCGGAGCATGAAGCAGCATCCGGAGCTCATCGAGGACACCGACGAGGACGTTCATTCGGCGATCGAGCGAGTGCTCACCGAGCGTCTGCCGGACGTCGGCGCGAAGGTGCACACCGGGCGTTCTCGCAACGACCAAGTCGCAACCGCGCTTCGCTTGTGGACGAAGGACGCTCTGAACGATGTGCACGGCGCCGTCGTAGCCCTGATCGAGGCGCTGGCGACCTGCGCCGACAAAAACGCCACCACTCTCGCCCCCGGCTACACCCACCTGCAGCGGGCGCAACCGATCACGATCGGGCATTGGCTGTGCGCGCACGGCTTCGCGTTCGCGCGCGACGTTGAGAGATTGGCGGCCGCCCGTGCGTCCGCAGACGTCTCGCCGCTGGGCGCGGGCGCTTTGGCAACGTCGACGTTCGGCATCGATCCGTCCGTCGCGCAGAAGCAGCTCGGATTCTCGGACGTGTTCGCGAACTCGATCGACGCGGTCTCCGACCGCGACTTCCTCGCCGACGGCGCCTACGCGTGCTCGATGGCGCTGGTGCACCTGTCACGACTGGCGGAAGAGATCATCCTGTGGTCGAGCAGCGAGTTCGGCTTCGTGAAGCTTCCGGATCGTTATGCGACGGGGTCGAGCATGATGCCGCAGAAGAAGAATCCGGATGTGGCCGAGCTCGCTCGCGGCACCACGGGTGTTGCGATCGGAGCGCTCACAGGCTTGCTCGTGACGCTCAAGGGCCTACCACTCGCATACGACCGAGATCTGCAAACCGACAAACAGCATGTACGCGAGGTGTTCTCGAGGACCAGCGGCGCGTTCCGTGCGATGGCCGGCCTTATCGCCGGGCTGACGTTCGACACCAAACGCCTGTCCGAAGCTGTGTCCGATCCGGCGCTGCTCGCGACCGACATGGCCGAGGACCTCGTTCGCGGCGGCACGCCATTCCGTCGGGCGTACGAACAGGTGGGTGCGAGCTTCCGGAAGAAGAAGCAGGACGCCCCGTCGAAGAGTGCTCCACGAGCTTCGGTACAAGCCCGGTCAACCGCCGGGGGACCATCGAAGACGAGCGTGGAGGCACAGGTGCGACGGCTGCGAGCAGTTGCGCGAGGTGATGCCTCGCCCTGACATCGTCTGGCATGCATGGGGAAGCGTCGGCTAGAACGGAAGTCTCCATGCCAGAGACGGTGCGTATAGGGTGGTTCAACTGCCGCGGGTATCGCTGGGCTTGGATGGCACTGAAGAGTAAGGAGACGAGTTGCATGGGCGTGGGCGGGTTCTCACTGAGCCGCAGATCGTCGTTGCCAGCTGTGCGTCAAGACGGTTGGTCCGCGGACTCGCAATCCTCATCCTTATCCTGATCGGCGGCCCCGGAGGCGACGCAGTCGGGGTCGCCAACTCTGTCGTTGACGCCTCTGGTTTGTCCGATGAGGCTCGCCGACTCGTCGTCGAGTACAACGAGCGCCCGTACAACGGCATCACTCGTTGGACTGCATATCCGATCCGCGTGTGGGCTGACGCGAACCATCCATCCGAAAACCTTCGTGACGCTGTGGAACTCTGGAATCAAGCACTCGGAGTGACCGGCGCGCGTTTTGAGGTCGCGGCGAACGAGGAGTCGGCAAACATCAGGTTCAGGGTTGGTCCTCGACCCTCGGGGTATCCAGGGTGCGGAAACGAAGGTCCGACGCGGATCCAGGACAACGTGATATCGGAAGGGCAGGGTACGCACTACTTCAACGAAGACAGATGCAATCCCGCATCTTGGGATGGTGCCACTCGCGTACCGTTAGCGCACGGCATCGGTCACGTTCTAGGGCTTGCGGGCCACACGGCATCGGGAAGCGACGTCATGGGGACCCCGGAGGCTAGCTGGGGAATCAGCAACGATCTGCGAGAGGCGATGCGATTCATCTACAACTCGCCGCCGGGGGCAAGGGTAACGACCTCGCCGTCCCCAACGCCCACGACCTCGCCGTCCCCGTCGACTTGGAACAGAACGGAACAAACAGACTCAGCGCTCATGTATTCGTCGAATTGGCAGCTATCCAGCTCCCCTGCAGCATCAAGCGAGTCGTATCAGCGGTCGCGCAGAAAGGGTGCGAACGCGAGGTTTACCTTCGAGGGGACCGGTATCCGCTGGATCGGTGCGAAGTCGCCCAATGGGGGCATCGCTCGTGTTCTGGTGGACGGCGTTAGGGTTGGAAAGGTCGACCAATACGCATCGACGACCTCCTGGCAACAAACCGTGCTCGAGAAGGTGGGACTGAGTCCGGGGTCCCACACCATCGAAGTCTGGGTAACGGGGCGCCTCAACCCGAGTGCGCGATCTGGGCGCTCGTATATTGACGCATTCGAAGTTCTTCCATAGCGGCAGTTGGGAAAGCGCGTGCGACGATTGCGGATGCTCGCTCATGGTGGATCGTGACTCGCCAGGCGAACTTCGATAACCCCCGATCTCGCTGGCTGGACGGAGTACCAGGGCTACCTATCGGTAGAGGTCTTTCGCGGTGAAGGTGAGGACGTCAGACGGGACGCTACGCTCGATCTTCTCCCTTGCGAAGAGCACGAACCGCATGTCATCGGCTCGGTTCGGCAGCGCCTCGGCGGCCCGTCGGAGCTGGTCGAGCTCACGCGACCCGGCGCTGGAGGCCCATTTCGCTGAGCCGGCGAGGACCACCTTGCGCCCGTCGACGCCGACGATGTCGATCTCGACCGCGCTGTCGCGACTCCACCAGCGTCCGATCGCCGACGTGCGAACCGGGAGTTGGCCGGCGACTGCGCGACGACGCAGGAAGTCACGGCACATCTGTTCCCACGGCTCACCCATGTAGTCGCTCAAACCGGGGAGGATGGAGCGGTCCACGACCTCGCGACCCAGGCCGCGCGCGATGTCCGACCGTCGGCGGTAGACGAACCGGAACCAGAACGCGAGGAAGTTGTCGGCGATCTGGTAGACAACCTGCTTCGTTCGATCCGGGTTTGCTGTCACCGGGACGACACGCTCGATGAGACCAAAGGCCGTGAGCTTCGCGAGCTGTCGCTGGATATCGATGTCGGCGAAGTGTCGGAGTTTCGCATAGGTCCTGTGGCCCGACGCGATGCCGTGCAAGATGCGGAAGTACCCCGAAGCCTCGGGCAGTTCACTCGTGAGAACGAACTCACCCTCGTCCACGAGCGGTGAGGACGGGTCCCCGAAGAGTGCTCGAAGATTCGTGATGTGGCCGCGGTCGTCACGCCAACGCTGCAGATAGACGGGCATTCCGCCCATCACGGCATGGGCGATGGCTCGCTCGACCGGCGACAGTCGGGGAGTGAACAGTGCAGCCTCGGCGTAGTCGAATGGACGCACGTGCAATCGCAGGTCGATCCGGCCAAAGAGAGGCGCTCGTTCGGCCTGTAGGCGCTCCATGGTCGTCACCGCGGAACCGCAGAGCACAAGCTTCAGTTTCGAAGCCCTGCCCGTCTGGTCCCAGAAGCGCTGGAGGATCGAAGGAAGCGCCAGCTCGGCTTCGACCAAGTAGGGGAACTCGTCGAGGACGACGAGGAGTCGTTGCCGGCGGGCGCGCTCAGCCAGGTAGTCGAACGCCGACCCCCAGCTCGGAAAGTCACCGTGAGCCAGAAGATCGCCGGCCTTGGGCCGAAGACCTCGACGAGCAGCTTCTGAGAACCCCCGGAGCTCGGTCCCCGACGCCTGCTGCGTGGCCCCGTAGAAGATCGCGCGTTTCCCGGCGACGAAACGACCGAGGAGTCTCGTCTTGCCGGTCCTGCGTCGCCCCCACACCATCACGAGGTCGGCACCCGCCGACTTCCAGCTGCGCTCAAGAGCGGCGATCTCGGCTTCTCGATTCAAGAACATGTTCGACATACAACCAGTATGCCATACAACGTGTACGTCACACGTGTTAGGGCGCGACGTTACACGTAGCCGCGGAGGCGCACCGCGTGTGCAACGCGCTGCACGCCGAGACAGAACGCCGCTTCACGCCACGTGGCCTTCTCGTGGGTCTGCTTGAAGCCCGCGACGTCGGCGAACATCTTCGTCATGATCTTGCGGAGCTCGGTGTTCACCCGTTCTTCGTCCCACCGGTACTGCTGGATGTTCTGCGTCCACTCGAAGTACGACACGGTGACGCCGCCCGAGTTGGCCATGATGTCCGGGAGAACGGTGACGCCTTTCTCAACGAGGATCGCGTCGGCCTCCGGCGTTACAGGGTGGTTCGCCGCTTCGACGACCACGCGCGCGTTGACCCTGTCGGCGTTGCGCGCGTGGATCACACCGCCGAGCGCGGCCGGGATGAGCCAGTCGACGGGCAAGAGGAGGAGCTCTTCATTCGAAACCGGATCGCTGCCAGGGAAGTCGACCACCGAACCGGTGTCCTTCGAGTGCGCGAGCACGGCCGGGATTTCGAGACCGCCTGGGTTGTGGATCCCACCGCGAACGTCGGAGACGGCGACGACCTTGCACCCGTGCTCGACGATCAGCCGTGCCGTCCACGAGCCGACGTTGCCGAACCCCTGGATAGCGACGGTTGCGCCTTCCAGCGCTTTGCCGAGATGTTTCGCGGCCTCTTCGACGACGATGACGACCCCACGTCCTGTGGCGGCTTCGCGTCCGTACGATCCGCCGAGCTCGACCGGCTTGCCCGTCACGATCGCCGGCGTGTAGCCGTAGCGCTGGCCGTAGGCGTCCATCATCCAGGCCATCGTCTGCGCGTTGGTGTTGAGATCGGGGGCCGGGATGTCGCGGTTGACACCGAGCACGTAGCCGATCGCTTGCGTGAAACGCCGTGTCATCCGCTGGAGTTCGTTCTCCGACATCAGGTGCGGTTCGCACTTGATGCCGCCCTTCGCGCCACCGAAGGGCACGTCGACGAGCGCGGTCTTCCAGGTCATGAGCGCGGCGAGTGCGCGCACCTCGTCGATGTCGGCAGAGCTGTGGTACCGGATGCCGCCCTTGTACGGTCCGCGCGCACCGTTGTGCTGCACGCGGTAGCCCATGAAGACGTAGACACCACCGTCGTCCATCCGCACCGGCACCTGGACGCTGATCTCTCGGTAGGACGAACGGAGGATCTCGCGCATGTCCTCTTCGAGGCCGATCCAGTTGGCCGCACGCTCGAAGAACATGACCACAGCCGCGTTCGGGTTCGTCTCGTGAAGTGGCTGCCGGGGTAGCGTTTGCGTCAAATGGTTCCCCCCGTCGTACCCGAGTTCGATGACCCGCTCGAACGCATCTTCTACGAGCGCCCGGCGACCGACGTTGCGCAAGACCTGCTGGGATGCTACTTGCTTCACAAGCGCGCAGGTCGTATCGCCGGCGGACGCATCGTCGAGGTCGAGGCCTACGGCGGGCCGGGTGATCCGGGCTCCCACGCCGACCGTGCTCCCCACGGCCGCGCGCGGCTGATGTTCGGACCGCCGGGCGTGGCCTACGTCTATTTCACGTACGGGATGCATCACTGCATCAACGCGGTGACGGAGCCGCAAGGGCGCGCGAGTGCGGTTCTTCTTCGCGCGCTCGAGCCCGTGTGGGGAGAGAGGGCCATGCGCAACGGCGCGCCCGCCGGCCTTGCCGACCACCTCGTGACCTCGGGTCCCGGACGCCTTACGCGTGCACTTGCCATCGACCGCACGCACAACGGTTCTGATCTCGTCGGTGGTCCTATACGCATCGTGCGTGGATGTAAGGACCCCGGGCAGATCAGGAAGAGTGGCCGGATCGGACTCTCGACAGACGACGATCGGGAATGGCGATTCTTCCTCGACAGTCCGTCGGTCAGTCGCAGCCCCCGCCGCGGTAGGAGACCCTGACGCTCGAGCCCTTGTCGGCAGCGGTCCCGGCGTCGGGGCTCTGCGCGTAGACGTCGTGCAGCCGTGCCTCGCCTGACGGATCGCAACCACGATGGAGGGTGGTCTCGAAGCCGGCAGCTCTGAGCTTGGATCGAGCATCGCCGAACGAGACGCCGATCACCGACGGGACGGTGCCGGGCTCGGTCTCGAGCTCGTTTTCGGACGGCGATCCGCTCGGCGTCGGGCTCGGACTTGGTGAGGCCGGTGCCGTCACGACGCCGCTGAAGAGGGCCCGGGGCGGTGCTTTGAAGTCGACGACCGGGACGTCCTTCAGTGCTCCCGTCATGAAGTCGTGCCAGATCATGGCGGGGAACGACCCGCCGGTGATGCGCGTCGGGTAGCCGTTGCTCGGCACCATCGACTCGATGCCCGAGCACGGCGCCGGACACGGGTTTCCGATCCATACCACGGCCGCGAGTTGTGGGGTGTAGCCCGCGAGCCATGCGTCACGCCAGCCTTGGGATGTGCCGGTCTTGCCGGCGGCCGGACGGTCGAGCGCTGCGCGGGTTCCCGTTCCCCGTGCGAAGACCTGCCGAAGTGCGTACGTCACGCCGCGGGCCACTCCCGGCGGAACCGCTTTCAGCGTGCTCGGATCCGCGTCGTAGAGCACGCGGCCCTGTGCGTCCTCGATGCGAACGATGGCCGTCGGCTCCACGCGCGTGCCGTCGTTCGCGAGGGTCGAGTACGCCGACGCCATATCGAGAGGTGAGACCTCTTTCGCGCCGAGCGCGATCGCCGGGACGTTGTCGGCGGGGATGCATCCGTCGTGCTGCAGATACTTGCCGCCGCAGCGCTTCCTGAGCTCTTCCGGGGTCGGGAAGCTGATGCCCATCCGACGCGCGGTCTGCGCGACACGTGCAGCGCCCAGGAATGCGTCACCATCGCCGACGCCTTCGACCTCGAGCCGTGCGAAGACTGCGTTGACCGAACGCGCCGTCCCGTCGATGAGGGTGAGATTGCCGCCGCCGGCTCCGTCGTAGTTACTGACCTTCCACGGTGCGCTGTTCGCGATCGGGTACGTGAACGGATCGCTCGCATAGGTCTGGTGGAGCGCCACCCCGCGTGCGAGCGCGGCCGTGAGGACGAACGGTTTGAAGGCCGAGCCGGCCTGGCGTCCCGATCCTCCGCCGTAATTGCCGAGTGCGAGGTTGAGTTTCGCGAGACGGCAAAGATGGGTCTTCTGTTCGGAAGCCTTCTCGCACGACGGGTAGTAGTCGCGGCCCCCGATGAGAGCGCGGATGTAGCCGGTGCCCGGCTCGATCGCGGCGAGCGCGACGGAGAGACGGTCGAGGTCCTTGGGGATGACATCCGCAACGGCGTCGTTCGCGGCCTTCTGCGCCTTGGGGTCGAGCGTGGTGTAGATGCGCAAGCCGCGCAGGTAGACGTTGCGAGAGCGCTCCTCGAACGATGCGCCGAGGAAATCGAAGCGCGGATCGAGAGCCTGCGACCGGCTGTTGCGAAGGACGCCGATCTGTCTCAGGACGAGATCGACGAAGTAGGGCTGCTTCCAGATCTGTTCGCCGGCCGGCTCGATCAGCAGATCGCTTGAGACAGCGTCATCGGCCCGCTCGTCGGTGACCATGTCGAGCTTGCGCATGCGTGCGATGACGTAGTTCCGGCGATCCGTCGCCTCTTTCAAGCGCGTCTTGCGGCGAGACGGCGGGTCGCTCGGGTTGAACTCGTAGCTGGCGGGCTCGTGGATGAGCCCGGCGAGGAACGCACTCTGTGCGAGCGTGAGCTCGGATGCTGACGTCTTGAAGTAGGAGTTGGACGCCGTCTCGACGCCGTACATGCCACGGCCGAGGTAGATGGTGTTGAGGTACATCTCGAGGAGCTCGCGCTTGGTGTACTGCCGCTCGAGCTGCAACGTGACGCGCGCCTCGGCGATCTTGCGATCGAGTGTCCGGGCCGGTCGTGGGAAGTAGAGGTTCTTCGCGAGCTGCTGGGAGATCGTCGATCCGCCCTGCGTGCCGGTGCCGGCTTTCCGGAAGTTGCTCAGCGCCGCGCGTGTGATCGAGCGGAGGTCGAGTCCTTGGTGCTGCCAAAAGCGCTCGTCCTCCACGGCCACGACGGCGTCCCGCATGTGTTTTGGGATCTGATCGAGCGAAGCGATGTCGCGGTTGATCTCGCCGTGGAGGTCGGCGATGACGTTGCCCTTGACGTCGAAGACCTTGGAGGTTGCGACCGTGAGCCGCTCGAGCGCCTCTTCGGTTGAGAGTGGTTCCAGGCGCCCGCACGCGCTCGAGATGAGCGCGACGACGATCACGAGGGCAACCAGTATGCGGCGGCGCGTCATCAGGGTTCCCCGGGGGGTCGCCTATAGTTCTACACCGTGAACTTGAGCGCCGCCGAACAACTTGAGCTGCTGTGCGCGGACACCGCTGAGGTCATCCCGAAAGACGAGTTGGCCGAAAAGCTCGCGCTCGGGCGGCCATTGCGCGTGAAGCTGGGTCTCGACCCGACCGCCGACCATGTGACGCTCGGATGGGCGGTCGTGTTGCGGAAGCTCCGCCAGTTCCAGGACCTCGGACATACGGCCGTGCTCATCATCGGCGACTTCACCGCGCAGATCGGGGATCCTTCCGGGAAGGACGAAACCCGGCCGATGCTGACGAAAGAGCAGGTCGACGACCACTCGGCGCACGTGCTGCGTCAGTTCGACCTGATCCTGTCGCCCGAGCGTCTCGAAGTGCGACGTAACTCCGAGTGGCTACAGGCACTTGGCGTCGCCGGGCTCCTCGAGGTCTCGACGAACTACACGGTCGCCCGGATGCTCGAGCGCAACGACTTCGCCGAGAGGTACGCCGCCGGGCAGCCCATCTCGATGCGCGAGTTCATGTACCCGCTCCTGCAGGGCTACGACTCGGTTGCCGTCGACGCCGATATCGAGCTCGGCGGCACCGACCAGCACTTCAATCTCCTCGTCGGACGGCAACTGCAACGCGCGTATGGAAAGCCGGAGCAAGTGCTCGTCGAGGTGCACCTTCTCGAGGGCACCGACGGGTCCGAGAAGATGTCGCAGAGCAAGGGGAACTACATCGGCATCGCGGAGGCACCCGATGAGATCTACGGGAAGCTCATGCGCGTGCCCGACGAGCGCATGGGGAAGTACTTCAGATTGACCACCGATCTTGGCGCGAGCGACATCGAGAACCTCGAGGCTGATCTTCCGCCACAGAAGCTCAAGCGCGCCCTGGCGCACCAGGTTGTACGCCTCTACCACGGTGAGGAGGCCGCACGAGAGGCCGCCGCGCGCTTCGATCGCGTCTTCGTCGACCACGAGGTCCCGGAGGACATCCCGGAAGCGCCGATCCCGCCGGCGTGCATCACCGACGACGGCGTGTACATACCGGCCCTGCTCAAGGAACTCGGCTGGACGTCGTCCAATGGTGAAGGCCGTCGCCTCGTGCAACAAGGAGGGGTGTACGTGGACGGCGCCCCTATCGCCGCGGAGAGCCTTCCTGTGAACGACCTGCGTGAGCGCGTCCTCAGTGTCGGCAGACGCCGCTTCGTGCGCCTGAAGTGATCGTGGGATGACCGAAGGCGTGGATCCCCAGACCCAACGTGCGCCGAGCGACCTTCTCCCCGAGGTCTCGCGTGAGATCGACCAGGTTGCGCATTTCGGCAGCGCCGGCAAGGTCAAGCAGATGCTCATCGACGCGGCCGAGGCGTTTGCCGCCGAGGATTACGAGCGCGCGATAGAGCCCCTCCTCGACGCGAAGGTAAAGGCGCCGAGGTCCGTCTACGTGAGGGAGCTGCTTGGTCTGGCGTATCACCATCTCGGTCGGTGGAAGGATGCGGCTCGCGAGCTTGCGGCGTACCGTCGGATGTCCGACCGACGCGACCGTGACCCCGAGTACGCCGATTGCGAG
The DNA here is from genome assembly GCA_964520325.1 of uncultured Actinomycetes bacterium. Taxonomy (GTDB): domain Bacteria; phylum Actinomycetota; class JAICYB01; order JAICYB01; family JAICYB01; genus CAZFOB01. Next base: position 43,480 of record CAZFOB010000014.1, read on the forward strand.
CGCGCGCTCGGCCGTCCGGAGAAAGCTGTCGAGATCCTCGCCGACATCAGTGCAAGCGACGTCGGAGACGACATCCTCAGCGAGGGTCTGATCGTGGCTGCGGGCGCGCTGGCCGATCTCGGACGTTTCGCCGATGCCGTGACGATGCTCGAGCGCGGGCCCCTTCGTCCGACGAACGTCGAGTTGCATCATCTCCGGCTCTGGTATGCACTCGGCGACGCTCTGGAAGGCGCCGGACGCCGAGGCGACTCCCGCGCGTGGTGGGATGCGATCTATGCGGAGGACCCCGAGTTCTTCGACGTCGCCAAGCGGCGCCTCGGCATCAAGCCCCGGACGAAGTCCTAGCCTTCCGGCTGAGGCAGCACGTTCTTCTGGTAGTAGCGCAGGTAGCCGAGCAGGCTGTTCCTATTGGACGAGAGCTCGCTTGCAGCTTGCGCGAACTGCGGGTCGCCGGGCGGCGACCCTGTGAGCGGCTCGATCGCTGCGAGGAGCTCGTCCTCTTCTGCACCGCGAAGCACGAGCGGACGAAGCACGGTGTCCCATTCGCGCAGATCCTGCGCGGCGTTGCCGAGCGCCCTCTCCTCCGTGATGCCGTAGTGCGTGAAGCAGATGCTCTGTGGCTTGAGCTTCTGCAGCCGTGTCAGCGAGTCGAGCGCGGCGTCGAGGTCGAACTCCGGCGGGGGAGTCGCCGGTTTCTGCCAGTCGTCGCCGTAACAGATGCCGACGGTGTCTCCAACGAAGGCTGCTCCTGAGTCAGCGTCATAGAGGGTGACCTCGTGTCGCGCGTGACCCGGGGTGTAGAGCACACGAAGCTCGCGATCGCCGAGTGGGATCACGGTTCCCTCGTCGATGATCTTGACGCGATCCTCGGTCACCGGGATCGGCACGCCCCACATCGTTTCGAGACCGTCACCGAAGAGTCGCTGCGCACTCGCGACGAGTCGCGACGGGTCAACGATATGCGGAGCACCGACCGTGTGCACCCAGATCGTTGCGTCGGGGAACCGGTCGGCAACATGTCCGATGCCGCCGGCGTGATCGAGATGGATGTGTGTGAGGACGATGTGTTTCGGCTCGATCTTGCGCTTCTCGAGTTCGGCACTGACGGTCGGGAATACGCTGGCAGGCCCTGTCTCGATCAGAGCCGGTTCGGCCGCGTGGAGGATGTAGCTGCAGGAGAGCTCGGCGGTCCCGAAGAGCTGGACGTCGACGACCTCGACGCCATCCGGAGCCGGTAGCCGCATCCGTTCATGGTACTGACGCGGGCGGCGTGCCCGGAGCGACCTCTCGCCAGAGAGTGGGGACGATCGTGTAAGTCGCTGATGATGAGAAGTCCCAGTCGAATCCTGGCGGTGTCAACGTTGCGAGCACGGTGGACTTCGTGATGTCGAACCCACTCTTCGCGTCGATCTGGTTCGCATAGATCGCACCCTTGATCGGGGGATCAACCTTCTTGTCAAAGTTCACGCCGCCGTCGGCGAACAGCAGAAGGTCTATGTTCGTAGCGTCGGAGGTGAAGTCCTGGTTGCTGTCGTCAATCGCTGTTGCAGCGGTGCTCTGCGCCACGATGACGACGGTCCACGGGCCGCCGATGGTGGTGAGGTTGTTCGGTAGCACTACACTCCCCGAGCTGATGATCGTTAGATTGCCAGCGACCTTCGCGTTGTTCGGAAGAGTGATGGTGCTAGAGGGACCAGAGTTGTTGTAGTAGACGCCCTTTAAGTTGTTCGCGTTGTTGTCGGTGATTAGCCGGCCCGTCAGACCCGACGCGGTGAGCTCGACCGGCGTGACGCCGGCCGCAAGATATGTGGCTCTGGCGCCAGTCGGGCTACTCCAGTCGTAGGTGGGTTTCGCCAACATCGGGGGTGCCGGTACGCTCGTGTCGCCGGCCGATACGGATCCTTGGACGTTGCCGGATCCCGTGATCGCCCCCTTCGCTCTCGCGTGCCCGGAAACGTATCCGTTGTTGAGGGTGATGTCGCCCGCTGTTCCCGACCGTGTTCCACTCGCAAGGACGGAGCCACCAACGTTGTTGCCGTCACCCAAGGTGATGTTCCCACCGGCCCAAAGCGTTCCACTGAACAAGCCGGTGTTCTTCGTCACGATCGAGTCCGGCGTGACGATGTGTTCCGCTTCGAAATCGTTCTTGCTTGAGTCCAGGACCTCCGCGTAGATCATGCCGTGGGCGTTCCCGTGATTCTTCACCATGACTTTGCCAGCATCGGCGCCGTAGTCGCCTTCTGCGAAGAGCGTGTATGGGAAGCCTTCCTGCGGGACGAGTTCGACTTGGACCTCCAAGTGGCGCATAGCCCGCGTGCCGCCGGTCGGCGAGTAACCCCAGGCATAAATGGTTCGGCGCGTGGTCTGACCGCAGGTCGTCCCAGCCTCGGGATCGATGCGGGTCCTGTACCGACCGACGACCCGATCCTGGTCGCTCAAGTCAGAGAAATCCGATACGGCCACATCGCAACCGTAGCCATCTTCGATCCGGCGGATCGCATCGTTGACGCCAGCTTCGGCCGCCTCGACCGTTTGGAGCCGTTCGCGGTCGACGCTGGTGAGGTCGTTCGAGTGCCGCGCCACCTGCACCGAGCCGCCAGCCATAGCCGCGACGACCATCATCAGCATCAACACAGCGATCAGTGTCGACCCCTGGTCGTTGGTGAGCCAGGGGTGTGGGCGTGTCGATGTCATGGGCATGTGGCCGCCGATGGATAGTTCCGTGGTCGCACGGAAGTTTGGACGTTCAAGGTCGGGTTGGATTTCGGCGTCGGTTCGATATGCATGTCGATTGTAAGCTTGAGTAGTGAGCTATTCGTATCGCAGCCGAACACCGGCTCTTCATCGACATCGGTGCAATCACCGTCAGCGATTACGCACGTGTTGGCGACGCGTTCGATCACAGTGACAGGCGTACTCCACGTGCTCGTTCCGAAGTCGTACATCTGTTTGAGAAGTTCGGTCCCTACGTGGGTGTACCGGATTGGTCGGATAGTCAAAGGCTCCGGAGTTGCGCCTGCCGCGGGTTCATGAGCGATCGCTTGGGCGCCGACTTCGAGGCACGTTCCCGCCGGTCCACAGAACACGACAGAGTTGGCCGAGCGGACTTCCTTCTCGATCTGTTGCATCACGGTTCGGACGTCGTTGAGTGTCGCTGCTTGACCTTGAGCGAACACGCTGATGTTCAAGGCGTTGATCAGAAAGCCACCGACCAGCGCGAGACCGGTAAGGGCAAGGGCTGCACCCACAACGATTTCGACGAGACTGAAGCCGTCGTCCTTCGAGAGTAGGCGCCGCATCATTTGCATGTCACCCCAGCGCACGCCTCGGCCTTGACGGTTCCGAGACTGAGATCGACATCCGCGTCGATAAATGGAACTCCGAGGATCGAGGCGTCGAGCGAAGCATTCAGCGACAGCGGACTGTACTGGGCCACCCAGGTCTTCTCGAGGTTCGGTCCGACCACGCCGGCCCATGGACTCTTGGCGGGCGGGAGGATGCTGAATGATGTGCTGTAGCCCAGACTGACGCCAAGAAGCGAGAAGGTGTTGGAGATGACCGGCAGCGTGAGGCCGTTGAAGCCGGCAGCCTTCGGGTCGATCGTGAAGACGCAGTAATCGTTGCTGCGGACCACGGACACCCCCAAGCCGAGCGTGATCCCCGTCGTACAGGCCGCCTTGAGAGTGCTGTTGTCGCCGATGAGTGCACTGTCCTTGTCGAAGATTCGGAGCGTGAAACTAGACGGATTCACAATGGGCTCGGCGGACGGTGTGCCTTTCGCACCCCGCACCGACGCGTCGTAGCTCAGCCCGTCGATTTTCACGAGACCGTCCGGTATGCCCCCCAAGGGAAGCTTGAGGATATTGATGGCTCCGACGCTTGCCGACGCTTGTGCATACGCCTCCCGTTGTCCAGCGACGATCTGGTGGTCGATCTGCTGACTGACCGGAAGTGTTTGGACGCTTGCCAAGGTGAGAAGCCAGTTCAACAAGCCGCCAAGACCAGGGGCACTAGCCGTTACGGTTCCGGCTGCCGAGCCGGTACCGGTTTCGTGGCCATATCCGCTGACGTCGGCTGCGCAGGAGATTGGTGAGTTGATGACAGAGCCGAGGAGAGTGGCGATCGGCCCTGCCGGAATACCAAGAACCCCTATCTTCTGCTGCGTTCCTGGGTTGGAGCTTGTTGCCGTTCGATTGTCGTCGTCGGCAGCAACGGTGACAGCATCGCCCGGAAGATCCACGAGGTTAAGCGCACTCAGAGCTGTCGATCGAGCTGCGCAGTTGGAGGTCGAAACCGCGCGGAAGGTCGTGTTTCCGGTGGAGGTTGGGAGAGAGAGATCGAGTGGAGCGGTCAACCCGAGCAACGAAGAAGTGACGCTTAAACCGCCGCCGGAGACGAAGGCGTTTCCGGTGAGTGGCGTCGTGTCTGCTCCGGTCCCAGTCGGGACGAGGCCACTCTTGCTGATGAGTGTCTGCGCGCGAATCTCGTTTTGAGGTCCGCCGCTTCCGCTGTTGGTCCACGTGACGCGGACGCTTACCCGTTTTAGATCGTAGGTCCCATCAGTGTCTGAGTCGACGCCGGTGATGTAGACGTAGCGAACGAGATCGGTCCCGCCTCGGGCGAGCGACTTGATGTGGGGGTTGAACGGATGTGCGGTGGGATTGGTCGCGTAGACGAGAGGTTCCCACGTGCTTGCTCGGTAGCTGAGTTCGCCACCTTGGAGCGTGATTGCCGTGTCCGTCGCGATCGTGGTGTCGCTCGAGGCAAGGCCGATCGCATCCCACGTAAGGCTTCGCGCGATCTCGAGGGTGCGGTTCCCCTCCTGGATCGCTACCTCGCGGCGCTTGCCCCCGAGAACGCCTGCTAAGGCTGACCCGAGCGTTTGCGCCATGAAGGTCGCCACCACGGCGAAGACTCCGATCGCGATCATGACCTCGATCACGGAGAACCCCGACTGGTCACTTCGGACTAGTCCTCGCCTGCGCGCGGTCCTTCTGCCGCGCCTCCGGCGGCGCTGCGATGGCAGGACGAGTCGATTGATCTTCATCTCCTGGGGGTGAGTCGGTCCCCCCCAGGAGCGAAGTGAACGGGGCTAGTTAGAACGGCTGAGCAGGTGCGATGCGCTTACGCCTTCAGCCGGCGACCGACTTCGTCCCAGTTCACGAGGTTCCAGAACGCCGCGATGTATTCGGGGCGGCGGTTCTGGTACTTGAGGTAGTACGCGTGCTCCCAGACGTCGAGGCCGAGGATGGGGTTGAGGCCGTCCATCAGCGGAGAGTCCTGATTGGGACGATCGACGATCTCTAGTTTGCCACCATTGGACACCAGCCACGCCCATCCACTGCCGAACCGGTTGGTCGCGGCCGCGCTGAACTTCTCCTTGAAGGAGTCGAAGGATCCGAACGCGCCGTCTATCGCAGTGGCCACGTCCCCTGACGGTACACCGCCTCCGCTCGGCGACAGTGTCGTCCAGAAGACCGAGTGATTGTGGTGCCCGCCGGCGTGATTCTTGACGGGCCCCTTCTTGTCCTCGGGGACCGAGGCGAAGTCGCGGAGCAACTCCTCGAGGTCCTTGTTCTCGAGGTCGGTGCCCTTGATCGCGTCGTTGAGCTTGTCGACGTATGTCTGGTGGTGCTTGGTGTGATGGATATTCATCGTCTGCTCGTCGATGTGGGGTTCGAGAGCGTTGTACGCGTACGGCAGGTCGGGCAGCGTGTGGGCCACGTTGTGTCCTCTCTTGTTGGTCGGCTGTTCCTTCTTATACCCAGCCTGGGAGGACTCAGACCAACTCAGCAGGGCTCGAGAGGTCGCATCACGATCCCGTCGCGCGGCTTGGGGTGGAAGTAGGTCGATTTCTCGGGCATCTTCCCTCCGCTCGCCGCGTGCTCCCATACGCGCTCCACAGCCACCGGTGGGATCAGGAACCCGCAGACCGCCCGTCCTGCTGCGACCTCGTCGGCGACGTGCACGGCGTCCGGAGAAAACGAGAGCCCTTCTTCCACCGAGTGGATGCCGAGAGGCACCAGCGCCCTTCGGGACAGGACGCCGGCCGGGATGTCCGCTGCCTCCTCAGCCGGAGCCTGGAGACGGTAAAGCGTACCGGCGGCGATCATCCCGAAGGTCGTGGCCGCATCGGCGTCCCACAGGGAGCGCTCGAAACGCGTGATCGTCTCGGAGGTCGCATCCCCGACCTCTCCCACGTCGAAATGCTGTGAAACCACACTGAGCGGGTCATCGGTATCGGGTCGCCGGACGATGCGATGGTAGGGGAGGATCAACAGCGGCTGGGCCCCCGCGTCGACGAGCAGGCACATGATGTGGTCCCACGGACCGCTTCCGCTCTCTTCGCGCCGCTCTTCCCGAAAGGCCTTTGCAGTTTCGAAACGGTGATGCCCGTCGGCGATGAGCAACGGAGCGTGGGCGAGCGCGGTGTGCACCTTGTCGTGGAAGGCCTCGTCGTGCACGGCCCACACGGTGTGACGCGTTCCTTCGTCGTCGGTGAAGTCGCCGACGGCTGCATCCTTCGACCACGAGCTGAGATCGTCCGAAATCCGCCCGTCCAGTGGACTCGCTTCGGTCGATCCGGCTCCGTCCTCACGGTACAGCGCGTAGATGGGGGAGATGTTGGTGGGGACGGCCTTCATCAGGGCGAGGCGGTCGGCCTTCGGACCGGACATCGTCTTCTCGTGGGCCAGGATCTCGTCGTCCAGCGAGATCGTCGCGAGGAGTCCCCACACGCGGCGCTTCTTGCCGGTTGGATCGTCGAAGGCTTGGCGGTAGACGTAGAGCGCAGGCGAGGCGTCTTCGTGGAGCATCCCCTCCCACATCCACGACTTGAAGAAGCCGCACGCGCGCGTGTACTTGTTCTGCCCGGCGTCGTCGCCGTCCTCGTCGCGTCCGGAGACGATCCGGACCATGTTGTACGGGTGGCGGTCGTAGAGGACGTCGCGCTCGGCCGGAGAGATCACGTCGTAGGGCGGACACGTGACCAGCCCGAGGTCTGCTACCCGCACAGGATCGTAGGTGACGCCGTTGAACGGACGTACGTCGGCCATCGCCGCATCCTACGGCGCTCAGGAGATCCGAGGTCGCGACCCGACCGGGGGTCGTAGGCTTGGACCATGTCGGTTGCGCCCGCGTACGACTGGTACCAGCGAGGGATGGCGCTGCTCATGGGCGGGGACGTGCATGCGGCAGCCACATTGCTCGAGAAGGCAGCGGAGGCCGAGCCGAACAAGAGCTCGATCCACGAGGCACTTGCCCGCGCGTATTTCGGTTCCGGACGGTTTTCGGTTGCGCTCGAACAGTTCAAGGAGGTGCTCGAGCTCTCCCCGGTCAACGACTACGCGCACTTCGGCGCCGGTCTCTGCCTCGGACGCCTCGGGAAGCTTCACGAAGCCGTGGGCCATCTGCGCATCGCGTGTGTGATGCGTCCGGACAACGTCGACTACGAGCGCGCGCTCGGGTTGTGGCAGGGCCACCTCGAGACGCTTCTGCCGAGCGAGGAGGAGAGCGCATGAAGCTGGCGCAACGCTTCGACGCGTTCCTCCTCGACCTCGATGGAGTGGTGTGGCGCGGAGAGAGCGGCATCGAAGGAGCCGCGGAGACGATCGCAAAACTTCGCGATGCCGGCAAGCGCGTCGTCTTCGTCACGAACAACGCATCGCGATCTCCGCGTGACTACGCTGCGAAGCTCATACGCATGGCAGTGCCGACCGAGCCGTCCGACATCGTGACGTCGGCTCACGTCGTCGTCTCACACTTGGAAGGCCTCGGACTGAAACGGGGCGATCGGGTTCACGTGTGCGCCGCCGGCGGGCTGCTCGATCTTCTGCGCGCCGGGGGATTCGATGCGACGAAAGAGACCAACGACGTGCGGGCTCTGGTCGTCGCGTGGGATCCGCATCTGCGCTTCGACGACATCAAGAACGCTGCGGACGTCGCACGCGACGGCGTCCCCTTCATCGCGGCGAATAGAGATGCGACCTACCCGTACGAGGACGGATTGCTGCCAGGCTCGGGAGCGATCCTCGCGGCCGTCGAGACGGCGTCCGGACGACGCGCGACCGTGGTGGGCAAGCCCGAGCCCGAGCTCATCCGCTTGGCGCTGGCGCGCGCCGGATCGTCTGAAGAACGCAGCCTCTTCGTCGGCGACCGTCCGGACAGCGATGTGGCGGGAGCCCGAGCGGCTGGGGTGCCGGTGGCGCTCGTACTCAGCGGCGTGACCACGAAGAAGGATCTCGCGTCGCTCGAGCCGCGGCCCGACTGGATCCTCAAGGACCTCCGAGCGGTGCTGAGGACTGACGCTGATTGAGGCCGGCTCAACCGGCGAGGGTCAATCGAAAGGGCGGGAGTCCCGCAGCTCTCTGCGACCGAGGCCGAACGGGAAGATAAGCAGCATGCCGGCGATGAAGCCGCCGGCATGCGCGAGGTAGGCGACGCCGCCGCCGCCGGCCTGTCCGAAGCCGGCGGCGCTTCCGAGCAGCTGGAGCAGGAACCAGAGGCCGAGGCTCACCCACGCGGGCGTACGAACGCTGAAGAAGAAGAACCCGAGTGGGACGAGCGAGATGATCGTCGCCGCCGGCCACACCATGAGGTAGGCGCCGAGCACCCCTGAGATGGCCCCGGACGCGCCGATGGTGGGGATCACCGAGGTCGTGTTGAAGAGGATGTGCGAGTACGACGCCGCGACGCCGCACGCGAGATAGAACATCGAGAAGCGGACACGTCCGAGACGGTCCTCGACGTTGTTTCCGAACACCCACAGGAACAGCATGTTGAAGCCGAGATGCAGGATGTCGCCGTGCATGAACATCGATGTGAAGATCGACAGCATCGCGGAACGCGAGTTGATCAGCTGCGCGATCACCGGCGGAACACCCGGACACTGGTTGAGGACGTCGCACGGGACCGCGCCGTACCGGAAGGCCGCTTCTGGGCCGATCGAGAAGCCCTCCGCGACCGCGAGGAACGCCACAACGTTGGCCGCGATAAGAAATACGGTGATGACGGGGAACCGTTTGGTCGGGTTCAGGTCCCGGATCGGGATGAGCATCGCCATGTGTGTCCAGTCGGTTGTGTCCAGACAGTCGTGTTCGGTCAGTATCCTCCAAGCACATGGCTGAACCTAAGCAGGAAAGCTGACACGTCGACGCCTCGACTCCGAGCTCGTCCGTCGCGGCCTGGCCGACTCGCGCTCGCGTGCAGTTGACGTCGTGCTCGACGGACGCGTGCTCGTTTCGGGGAGTGTGGCGACCAAGCCGGAGCGTCTCGTCGATCCGGCCGAGCCGATCGAAGTCTCCGGTCCTCCGCCGCGATTCGTATCTCGCGGAGGCGAGAAGCTCGATGGAGCACTCGACGCGTTTCGACTGGATGTCGCGAACGTGCGGGGTCTCGACATCGGTTCGTCAACGGGAGGGTTCACCGATTGCCTCCTGCAACGGGGAGCTTCGTCGGTCGTTGCTGTCGACGTCGGACGTGGACAGCTGGCGTGGTCGCTCCGCCAGGATGAACGGGTGACGGTCCTGGAGCGGACCGACGTCCGTGATCTCGATGCATCTGAGCTCGGCGCCTTCGGCGTCGTCGTCGTCGACGTGTCTTTCATCTCGCTGCGAACGGTGCTCGCTCCGATCGCCCTCGTAGCGGGTGCCGCGCCGATCGTTGCGCTCGTCAAGCCGCAGTTCGAAGTCGGGCGCAGCAATGTCGGCAAGGGCGGCGTGGTTCGTGACTCCGCTTTGCATAAGAGCGCCGTTGCCGACGTCGTGGCGAAAGCGGAGGAGTTGAGTCTGTCGTGTCTGGCTCAGGTGCAGTCGGGCTTGCCCGGAGCGGAAGGCAATCTCGAGTTCTTCGTGCATCTCAAGAAAGTGCTCTGATGCGGATCGGGGTCATCGTGCACGCACAGAAGCACGGAGCCCGCGAACTGGGGAAGAACATCGCGGCGTGGCTGACGGAAGCCGGCCACGAGGCCTGCTTTTCTCCGGCCGATGCCGAGATGCTCGCTCTCCCTGAGTCCGCCACCGATCCCGGCGACTTCGCCTCGCTCGACCTGCTCGTCGTCCTCGGTGGTGACGGCACGATGCTTCACGGGATCGAACGGGCAGGCTTCGCCGGAGTCCCGGTGCTCGGAGTGAATCTCGGACGCCTCGGCTTCCTCACCGAGACGAGTCCCAACGAGGTCTTCGACGCGCTCAAACGCGCCGTATCAAGGGACTACTCGATCGACGAACGGTCGACCGTTGCAGCGCAAGTCGTGCGCCCGGACGGGACGGTTGATGATCTCGGCGAAGCGATCAACGAGTTCTCCGTCGAGCGAGGGGTCGGCGGCAAGGTCATCCAGATGACGCTGACGATCGGGGGCCAGCCGTTCACGACATTCGGTGCCGATGGATTGATCATCGCGACACCGACGGGATCGACGGCGTACGCGTTCTCCATGCGAGGGCCGGTGGTGTCGCCTCGACTGCGCTGCCTCGTCGTTGTGGCGGTCGGCGCGCACGCGCTATTCGATCGCCCGCTCGTGGTTGCCGACGACGAAGAAGTGGAGATCGCGGTGCGCTTCGGTGGCACGGGGATCGTGGTCGCCGACGGAGGCGTGCGTACGCAGATCGGGGAAGGCGATGTGTTCCGTGCATCCGTTGGTACGTCGATCGTGCGGCTGGCACGACTCGCCCCGGATTCGTTCTTCACCAGGGTGGCGCGACGGTTCGGCGTCCCGGACGCGTAGAACGCTGGCTACCGATCGGCTGGACGCAGGGCGACGACGGCGCTGACGCCGAGGATCCCGAGGCCGCAGGCAAGCTCTCCGAACCACCACAGGCCCATCGGGTGGTGTCCGGTTGTCGGACACGCGATGACGCCGGCGGTGAAGACCGCCGAGGCTACGAGAGAGGCGTTGATCGCCCACCGCGTGCGTTTGGCAAGACCAACCGTCACGGCCACGATCGAAGCGAGGAGCAGCACGCTCGTGGCAACTTCCCACCACGCGACGTCGGGTTGAGATGCGGCCGGTTCGAGGGCGATTGCGAGAGGGAAGAGGAGCGCCCAGGCGAGGCCGATCGCGGCGGCCCGGCCCCCGGGCAGCAGTCCCGGCGCACTGGGAGCGCTAGATACGGCACCCGTTGGCGTCGTTGTCCGAAGTGCATCGCGTGTCAGAGCCACGGATCCTCCTCGTCTTCGGCTCTACGTCGGCTGGCTTCAGTATGCCCGCGGAGCCGCCCCTTGGCTCTACCATCCAGCTGTGCTGCGGGAGCTTCACCTGCGCGATCTGGGAGTGATCCACGAGGCCGGCGTCGAGCTGTCGCCCGGCCTGAACGTCGTGACCGGTGAAACCGGAGTAGGGAAGACGCTGCTCGTCACGTCGCTGGCACTTCTTCTGGGCGCCCGCGGCCACGCTCGTCTGGTGCGCGACGGGGCTGGGGAAGCGGTCGTCTCGGCCGTTGTCGGTATCTCAGAGACGATGCGAGCAGCTCTCGCACAACGTGGAGTCGAGGTCGAACACGACGTCCTTGCGGAGAACGACGCGGAGATCGTTCTCGTCCGGCGTCTGTCTTCGGACGGCCGCTCGCGAGCGTGGGTAGGAGGGCAGCTGGCTACCAGCTCGACGCTCGCCGACGTGGGTGAGCTGCTCGTCGAGATCCACGGACAAGGTGCGGGCTTCGCGCTCGCGCGCCCGGCCGCACAGCTCGCTGCGGTCGATGCATTGGCCGGCAACGCCGGCGTGCTCAAGAACTATCGTGACGCTCTCGATGCACTCAGGTCCCTCGACGCCGAGGGCGAGCGTTTGCGGGCGGGTGAGGACACGCGTGAGCGCGAGATCGAGTTGTACCTCCACCAGATCGACGAGATCGAACGAGCCGAGCTCGAGGCCGATGAAGAGGACACGATCGGCGCATCGATGGCGCGGCTGGAGCACGCCGAACGTTTGCGCGAGCTCGGCCGGCTTGCACTCACGCTGACCGGCGCCGAGGGCGCGAGCGGTGAGCTCGCGCAAGCCCACAAGACACTACAAGCTGCCGCGGCGATCGATCCGACGATCGCCGAGATCGTCGATCGGCTCGCGGGGCTCGCAGCCGAGACGGCTGAGGTGTCGCGTGAGGTCCGCGCGTGGAGCGAGCTACTCGAGGCCGATCCCGCTCTTTCGGGACTGCAGCTCGAGCGACTGCACGAGCGCAAGTCGCTGATCAGCAACCTCAAGCGCAAGTACGGCAACGCGATCGACGAGATCCTGAGCGTCGCCGAAGATGCTCGCGCGCGCTTGGGTGAGTCGAGGGATGCCGACATCCGTATCGCGTCTATCGATGCCGACGTTGCGGCGGCACGTACAGAAGTTGACGAGCTGGCGGCAGAGCTCTCGAAGCGCAGGCACCGGGCAGGCAAGCGACTCAGCGAGCTCGTTTCCGCTGAGTTGCCTGCCCTCGCGCTGCCCAACGCCGTCTTCGAGGTGTCGCTCGAGGACACCGAACTCACGAAGGACGGCGGCGACCGGGTCCGGTTCGGATTCTCGTCGTCACGGGGAAGCTCAACGGATGACATCGGCAAGATCGCGTCGGGAGGCGAGATGTCCCGCGCGATGATCGCCATCACGCTTGCGCTTGCGCAGACACATGACGTCCCAGTCCTCGTCTTCGACGAAGCCGACCAAGGCGTCGGCGGCGAGGCGGCACTCGAGCTCGGGCGACGTCTTTCTCGGCTCGGACGGTCGCACCAGGTTCTCGTCGTGTCGCATCTGCCGCAGCTTGCGGCCTTCGCGGATCGGCACATCGCGGTCCGCCGGTCCGGCGACGGTGTCGAGGTCGAGGTGCTGGACCCCGCGCAGCGGCTCGCCGAGGTCTCACGGATGCTCGCAGGGCTCGAGAGCTCGGAGCGCGGTCGCGCGCACGCCGGTGAGCTTCTCGAACTTGCCGCGTCCGAGCGCGCAGCCGCTATGCCGGCAAACACAGCCTGAACTCTCGCGCCCGGGGGCCCTTCGGGCTCCTGCACGGGGGCGGTAGGCTCCTTGCATGGCGCTACGGCTCTTCCGTCGCCCGCCTCCCGCCGCGAAGGGCAGCCTCCTTGATGGCCGGGTCGGCGGGACCGCCCGCCTGGACAGGCGCACGAAGGACCTCGTTCGTCGTCTTCACCCGGGCAACGTCGCGATCATCGACCATGACGATCTCGACCTGCTGGCCGCCGAGAGCTTGATCGAGCACGGTGTGGCCGGAGTGATCAACGCCGGACGCTCGATCACCGGCCGTTACCCGAACATCGGCCCCCTGATGCTCGCCAGGGCAGGCATCCCGCTCGTCGACAACGTTGGACCCGAAGTCTTCGAGAAGATCTCCGAAGGAGACCTCATCGAGCTCGAGGGCGACAAGATCGCACGCAACGGCGAGATCGTCGGTGCCGGAACGCTGCTCTCCGAAGACGAGATCCGCCGCCGTATGGACGCGGCGCGGGCGGATCTGTCGCGCACCGTCGAAGCCTTCGCCGAAAACACTCTCGAATACATCAGGAAGGAACAACATCTCCTTCTCGATTCGGTCCACCTACCGAAGCTCGACACCAAGTTTCGCGGACGCTACGCGCTCGTCGTCGTGCGTGGCTATCACTACAAGCAGGATCTGGCGGCGCTGCGGCCCTTCGTCCGTGAGATGAAGCCCGTCGTCGTCGCCGTCGACGGCGCGGCCGATGCGTGCCTCGCCGAAGGCATCACTCCGCACGTCATCGTCGGAGACGTCGACTCGGTATCCGTCGACGCATTGCAGTGCGGCGCGGAGATCGTCGTGCATCCGCAAGGCGACTACAGACGTCAGCTCGAGAACGGAACGGCGGGGGACGATCCACCGGAAGTGCAGGCTGTGAAGGCCCTCGGCCTTGATTGCAAGATCATCACGGCCTCCGGGATGAGCGAAGACATGGCGCTCCTGCTGGCGCACGAGAAGGGGGCCGAGCTCATCGTCGCGGTCGGAACGCATAACTCGGCGATGGAGATGCTCGACAAAGGGCGCCGGGGCATGGCCTCGACCTTCCTCGTACGGATGCGCATCGGGCCCGATCTCATCGACGCGAAGGGCGTCTCGCGCCTGTACCGGTCTCGCGTCCGCACGAAGGACCTGTGGCTCCTTCTCGGTGCGGCGCTTGTCACGATGGTCGTGATCATGGCGGTGACGCCACCGCTTCGGCTGTTCTGGCTGGGTTTCTGGGATCAGTTGCGACGTCTAGTTCCCGGCCTGGGCTGAACGTGATCGACCTCCGGTACCACATCGTTTCGATCATGGCGGTGTTCCTCGCCCTGGGCACCGGCATCTTGTTGGGTTCGGCCCTGGTGAGCTCACCGCTGGAAGCCCAGCTTCACGACGACCTGACGAAGGCGCGAAACGACCGGCGGAAGGCCCAAACGGAAACATCAGCACTGAAGGACGAGAACGACTTGCTCACCGATCGGCTGGGGTCGGAGGTGGCACCCTGGGCCGTGCAGAACCGCTTGGACGGCGCGTCGGTCGTGCTCGTGATCGACGGCCCTGAGCCACTCGACTGGCGGGAGCATGTGCTGGACTCACTCGTGGCTGCGGGCGCAACGACACAGGGCACGATCTCGCTCACCGCCGCATGGGCCCTCGAGAAGACGGAGGAGCGGACCGAGCTGATCACCGCGATCCAGACGGTCGTCCCCGGTTTCGAACCGGGGGAGGACCTCGCCGAGTCGGCGCTCGAGCTTCTCGGTGAGAGTTTCGTCACCGCGCAGGGCCGCGCACTGATCGACGAGCTTGCGAGCGCAGGCTTCCTCTTGCTCCAGGGTCCGCGGGACGAACAGTGGCCCGGGATCGACACGACGGTAGTCGTCTTGTCCGGATCGCGCACCGGCGAGTCTGAGCCGATCCCGGGCGGCTCTTCGTTCGCACGAAGTGTCGCGGAAAGAGCGCCGACGCTCGTTGCGACCGACGATCCAGAAGGTTCAAGCCTGGTCGGCATGCTGCGTTCCGACGGCGACACTCCCGAGCGGCTTGCGACCTTCGACTCCGCGACCAACGCAGATGATCCCGGGGGCATCGGTGTTACCGCAGCCGTCCTCGCGGCCATCGAAGGTCGGGGAGCACACTTCGGGGCTGCTCGAGGGCTTTCGTTCGTCGCGCCACTGGGTGCAACCGTGGAATCCGGTGGGCCGACCGCCGGTCCCGGCGACGAGTGAACGGGGACGGCCCAGATCCCCGCGACGGCCCCGGCGAGGGGTCGGTCGTCCGCGCCACCGCGCAGATCTCGGCGATCACCGTGGTCGCGCGCCTCGCCGGCTTCGCACGCTGGGTGGTCCTCGGGTACGCCGTCGGAACGACGTTCCTCGGCAACGTGTATCAGACGGCCAACACCATCCCGAACGTCGTGTTCGAACTGGTCGCGGGCGGTGTTCTCGCGTCTGTGCTCGTGCCGACCTTCGTTCGGGAGATCGACGCCGGCGCGGATCGCATCAGTGACATCGCGTCGACGCTCGCCAACGCGTTGCTGATCGTTAGCGTTCCTCTCGTAGCTGTAGGTGTCGTGTTCGCAGCTCCGATGATGAGCGCGCTGCTCGTCGGCGTGAGCGATCCGCTTGTCAAGGCCAAACAGGTCGAGCTCGGTGCGTGGTTCCTCCGGTTCTTCCTGCCGCAGGTCCCGCTGTATCTGGTCGGCATCGTGATGCAAGGGCTATTGCACGCGCACCGTCGCTTCGTCGCGGCCGCGCTCGGCCCCCTGCTGTCGAGCCTCACCGTCATCGCGACATACCTCACCTTCCGCGCGATCGCTCCGCACGCGACACTCGAGAACGTCACGCGTCCGCAGCTCGCGGTGCTCGCCGGCGGCACGACGCTCGGTGTGGTCGCGCTCACGCTGTGTCAGATCCCATCGGTGCGACGACTCGGACTGCGCTGGCGGCCGGTGCTCCTGTGGCGTGATCCCGTCGTGAAAGGCGCGCTGCGCGCAGGGGGCTGGGGAGCGGGATACCTCGGGATAACGCAGTTGATCCTGCTTGTTGTGATCGTCCTCGCGAATCGCGTCGAAGGCGGGGTCGTCGCATTCCAGATCGCGAACGCTTTCTTCGAGCTCCCGAACGCGATCATCGGTCTTCCGCTTGCGCTTTCGCTTTACCCCGCCATGTCGTCGGCGTTCGCACGCGGCGACGAGCCGCGCTTCGGTGCTTTGCTGCTCAACGGATGGCGCCTGGCTCTCTTCGGTGCGATACCGGCAGCCGTTGGCTTGTATCTGCTGGCTCCGCTGGCCACCGACGTCCTGCTCGGATGGACGCGCGACGTCTCCCCGGAGTTGGTGGCGGGCACGCTTCAGGGGTTGGCCGTCGGCGTGGTGCCATGGGTCTTGCTCGCAACGCTGGTTCGGGCGCTCTACGCACGCGGCGCGACGGCGCGCCCCTTCGTGATGAACGTCGCCGGTTTCATGGTTGTGCTCGGGATCGGCGTCGGGGGGACGCTCGGCGCCGATCCGCGCGGCACATCAGCCATGAGGTTGCTCGGAGCCTCGGTCGGTGCCGGATGGTGGATGGCGGCCGTCGCCGGCGTCCTGCTGCTGGCGAGGTACTGGGACGTCGCAGCCGCCATGCGGTCCCTCGGCGTGAATCTGCTCCGCGGAGCGACGATGGGGGCTGCCGTGTGGCTCGTGCTGCGAACCCTCGAGGATTCCGCACCTCGGCCGCTGACGCTCATGGCGGCCGTCGTTGCCGGTGTAGCTGTGATCGCAGCCACGGGGCTGCGATCCGCAGAGCTTCGTGGGACCCTCGCCTTCCTGTCCGGGCGAAGTCAGACTCAAGAACACCTATGACGTCGGCTCGCGCCACCTTGGAAAGCAGTGGACGCAGTTGAAGCAGGTTGCGCACGTGCTGTGGCGTTCGGAAGGCGGGATCCGACGTCACGTCCGCACCATCGCCGCTCACCCACCCGATGGTTGGCAGACCGCCGCCGTGTTCGGACCATCCGATCTCGCGTCGTATTTCACCGGTCTTCCCTTCAGGCCGGTGACGCTCCGCGGCCTGCTCTCGGCCCGGGCCGGCTTCGACGTCGTTCATGCACATGGGATCACCGCGGGGACTGTCGCACTCCTTCCCGGCGGCCCACCCGTCGTCCTGTCGATCCATGTCGTGCTGGGAGCGACCGGAGCTACCGCACGTTCGCCGATGGCTCGGCGTGGAGCGTTGGCCATCGCGTCCCGTGCTGATGCTGTGATCGCGCCTACGCAACGTGCCGCCATCGGGTTTGAGAGGGCGCGCATCATCCCGCCGGCGTTCTGTCCGCTCGCGCCGCCGTCGCGGTCACGCGATGACGTGCGTCGTGAGCTCGGCGCGTCGGAGGACGATGTGGTCGCGCTCGCAGTCTCGCGACTGCAACCAGAGAAGCGGCTCGACCTTTTCGTACGCGCCGTCGAATCTTCGGGATGCGTGGGCTGGCTCGTCGGTGATGGGCCGGAGCGCCTGAGCCTTGAAGCATCTGCGTCCGGCACACGGACGCGATGGCTCGGTTCCCGCGAGGACATCGCCGACCTGTTAGCGGCTGCCGACGTCTTCGTCTCTGCTTCGAGCTCGGAGAGCTACGGGATCGCCGTTGGCGAGGCCATCCACGCGGGACTCCCGGTTGTGGCCAGTCGTACCGGTGCGATCGAGGAGATCGTGGGGGCCGCCGGGGTCGTTGTTGCGCCGGGTGACGACGACGCGTTCATCGAAGCGCTCGTAACGATGGTTGCCGACGGCGAGGAACGTATGCGCCGGTCCGCGATCGCTCGCGCCATCTCGCAGCCGGGCGCGCACTCGGGCGCGCAGCCGGACGCCGCAACGCTCATCGGCCGCATCGGGGCCGTGTACGACGAGGTGTCGACAAAGGTAGTGTCCTGATGCCGTCCTTCCGCACCGCACTCGTCCTGGAGATCGTGTCGACCGCTCCCGAGGGGACGCAGGAGCTGACGGTCAAGATCGGCGAAGAGAAGCGTCGCGCGATCCTCTATCCGCGATGGGCAGCGCCCGCATCTGTTGGTGATGCCGTCGTTGTGAACACAACTGCCGTTGAGCTCGATCTCGGGACCGGCGGTCTTGACTTCGTCGTGTGGAACCAGGCGGTCGACAGCTACGACGCGCCCGGCGGCGGGCACATCATGAAGCTGCGCTATACACCGGCTCAGTGTGAGGTCCTTGCGGTTGAAGCGCAGGAGTCACCCCACCACGGCGTGATGCAACAGGCCCGAACGCTCGACGCAACGCCGGTCGTTGCGACATCGCTTCACTCGCAGCTATTGCCCGTGCTCTGTGGGTTACGGCGGATCGCTCCCGATGCTCGGGTCGCGTATGTGATGACCGACGGGGCGGGTATCGAGGCGAGCTTCTCCCGTACGCTTCGCGGCCTGCGCGAGCTCGGATGGCTGCGCGGTGTCGTAACAGCCGGACACGCGATCGGCGGTGACCTTGAATCGGTCACGCTGCACAGCGGCCTCCTCGCGGCCCGCCACGTCCTCGATGCAGACGTCATCGTGGCCGGCCTCGGCCCCGGTGTCGTCGGGACCGCGACCCCGTACGGAACCACCGCGATCGAGCTCGGTACCATCACGCTGGCGGCGCAAGCCCTCGGCGGACGCGCGGTCGTGTGCGTGCGCCTCTCCGGCACAGATCCGCGTCCGCGACACCGGGGTGTCAGCCACCACATGGTGGCCGCGCTCGGGTGGGTGGAAGCCGCGATCGATCCATCGGTCACGGCGGTCGTCGCACCGAAGGGCTCGAGGGAGCTCGTAGCCGATGCGCTGCCGAACTACAACGTCATCGAATGCGACGCCGGAGACGTGCTCGCCGATCTCATCAAGGCCAAAGAGTTCGGACTGAGCGTCTCTCACATGGGACGAACGCCTGAAGAGGACACGCTGTTCTTCGAAGCCGCGGCGGCCGCCGGTGCATACGCCGGACGACTGGTGGCCGGGAGATGAGGCGCTCGCTCGCGACGATCTTGGTCGTCAGCGCAGTCGCCTCCGGCGGCATCGCGTTGTTCGCAAGCCTCGCTTCACGTCCGAGCTCTGGTTCGATGAGGCCGCTGGCTGGGGATCGCGTCGTGATCTTCACGATCTCCGGAGTGACGTGGGGGGACATCGGCGGTCGTGCCCCCGGCGAAGAACTCCCGACATTCGACAAGCTGATACGAGAGGGATCGACCGCTGCGCTCGCGCCCCGGACGGCGTCCGTGCGCCCGTCGGCCGAACGCGGCTACCTCACCCTCGGCGCAGGCAACCGAGCGGCGGCGAGCAACGAGAGCTCGGATGCCCAGCTCGCTTACGGCGTGAAGGAAGAGGTTTACGAAGGCATCACCGCCGGCGAGATCAATCGGACGCTCGGTGGCTGCTGCCGGTCCGCGGCCGTTGTTCACCTCGGTGTTCCCGAGCTTCAGTCCAGGCAGGACGCCCAGTATCACGGGGCGAAGGTCGGCGCGCTGGGCGAAGCCCTGCAGCGCGGCGGGATCGATCGCGGGATCATCTCGGCCGCCGATCTCACCACCGCAGCCCGACCGCCGGACACCGGACGCGGTGGGCCTGTCCTCGCGATGGTCGACAACAACGGCGTCGTACCGCAAGGACTGGTCCGGGGGCTGGTTTCTCCAGGCGGCCCGCTTTCGCCTGGGATCACCAACGAGGACGCACTTGTGAGTGCGACGCGTCGCATGCTCGGCGCCGTCGACCTCCTGATGGTCGAGCCGGGTGAAACGCTTCGCGCGGACAACCTTGCCAACCACGTGTATCCGGACGCGGCGAAGAGGATCCGTCGCGAGGCATTGTCGAGAACCGATCGACTGCTCAACGGGGTGGTTCGCGCGCTTGAAGAGGAAGACCTCCTGCTCGTCGTCGGTGTGTCCAGCTCTTCGACCGATCGCCAGGAGCACCTGACTCCGATCATCGCGTGGGGTGCTGGGACCAAACCCGGTGAGCTCAGGTCCGCTACGACCCACCGCGCGGGCAGCGTCACGCTGACGGACGTCGCGCCCACCGTGCTGTCCGTCTTCGGCCTCGCGCAGCCGGCCTCGATGTCCGGGCGGCCGATACGTCGGATCGCGAGCGATGCGGAGCGTCCGCAGAGCCACGACGAGCTGGACCGGCGATCGGTCTTCCGCGAACGGTTCGTGCCCGCGGTCTTCTACTCGTTCGTGGCGCTGTTCGTCCTGCTGTTCGTGCTCGTGGCGTTCGTGTTCCTTCTGCGGCTTCCGTTCAAGCCACCCCTGGTGAGCATCTGCTATCTCATCCTGGCCCTTCCGCTTGCGACCTTCATGCTCACCGCCGTGCCGCTGTGGAACCTCGGGGTCCTGCCCGCGCAGATCCTGCTGTGGACGATCGCGATCGCGCTGGCGGCGGCGGCGTGGCTCGTTCCGGGCCCCCGGTGGACGGGTGCGGTGCCACTGGTCAGCTCGCTGGCGGTCTTCGTCGGCGTTGTTCTGCTCTTCGGTGGGCACCTGTTGGCCAACGCTGTGTTCGGCAACTCGGTGCTCGCGGCCGGGCGCTTCTACGGCATCCCGAACACCGGATCGGCGCTCTTCTTCGGCGCGTGCGTCCTGTCGGTCATGGCGCTCGGCGAGTTGCGGCACGACCAGGGCTTGAAGACATGG
Source organism: uncultured Actinomycetes bacterium (assembly GCA_964520325.1). Lineage (GTDB taxonomy): Bacteria > Actinomycetota > JAICYB01 > JAICYB01 > JAICYB01 > CAZFOB01. Next base: position 64,062 of record CAZFOB010000014.1, read on the forward strand.
ATGGCGGCGGCGCTGTTCGGGGCGCTCGTTCTGACGGGATGGCCCACCTTCGGAGCCGACGTGGGCGGACTTCTGACCGGTGTCGCCGCGGTTGGTGTGATCCTGCTCGTCGCGCGCGGTGCGCGCGTGCCGTGGAAGGTCGTCGCTCTCGTGGTGTTCGCAGCGGTCGCCGTCACGATGGTCGTGGCGTACGTCGATTCGCTCCGTTCGATCGACCAGCAGACCCACCTCGGCCGCTTCGTCGACGGGCTCTTCTCTGGCGACGGCACGGCAACGACGACGATCCGCCGCAAGGCGACACAAGCGCTTGCTTCGTTGTCGTTCTCTCGCTTCACCTACGTCGTTCCGCTGGCCGTCGCTGCGCTCGGAGTGCTCCTGCGCGGCCCGGGTGGGCCGCTGCGCGCTGTGTTGTCGAGGCACAGACTCTTCAGGGCCGGGATGGCCGGGATCCTGGTCGCGGGCATCATGGGCTTCGCGCTGAATGATTCCGGCGTCGCGGTTCCCGCGCTCCTGCTTGCGCAGGCTGTGCCGCTCGTCGTCCTACTCGGTGTGGACCACGTCCGGTCGCAGTCCACGCCGCCGCTTGACGGCTGAAACGCGCAGGGTCCGGAGCCGTTCAAGTGGGAAGAACGCGATCACGCACACCAGATGTGAACGGAAGTAGATCGTTATTCCGATGAGCGACGCGGCGTGGAAAGCGATCGCAAACAGGACGTAGGACCGCCCGAGCGTGTTGCGCAGCAGCATCAAGGGCGCCGTGAGCTCGAAGGCCAGGATCACGAATTGCATCGCGATCATCGCCCACGGGACGTGCAGCAAGAGGTCGCCGAACATCGTTCCCCGCCGTGCGAGCGCGCGCTCGATCGTCGTCGAGGTCACCCAGTCGGGGCCGGCGACGAGAAGCTTGGTCACTCCGGAGAGGAAGTAGGTGAGCACGAACGACATCTGCACGGCCGAAAGCACCCAGCCGCCGCGTTCGTCGAGACGGCCTGGCCCTTCAACGTTGTCGGCAACGTTGTCGGCAACGTTGTCGCCAGTGTTGTCGGCGGAGCGCCACCTCACCGTCGGAAGAACGACGAGCGCGGTGATGAGTGCCACGCGGTCGTGGTCGACCTTGCCGTAGGTGAACGCAACGAACGCCCAGTAGAAGTACAGAAGTGCGACCAGGGGGCCGAGGACTCGACGCCCGTATCCGGCGGCGGTGACCAGAGGCACGGTGAGAAGTGCGCCGACGACGAGTGCCATCACGCCGGCAGTGGGGGCCGGGATGTTCAGCGCTCGCGCGAACCACAGCGGCTCGTACCACGACGGGGGAACCATGCCGTGGTGCATCACCCACCGGGACGTGAGCACGTCGAGGGGGATGTAGAGATAGATCAGGACGCGGAACACGTGGACGCGCTCCAGTGGGACGGGCTGGTGCCACCAGCCGTTCCAGATCGCTATCACGCGTGCCAACGAACGAGCGTTGTCTCAATGGGACGGGCGGTTGGGGCAGCGGCTCCGGCGGGGCTGTACTCCCGGCGTACCAGCCGGATCCCGACGATCTCGCGATCATGGGCAACGCTTGCGTTGTGTACGCGCGCGAGGTCGCCCAGCATGTCCGGATCCTTGCGGATGCGATCCATCTGCCCTTCGATCTCAGCCCGTTTGAGATGGAACGCGAACGGGTCCATCTCCTTGTGACGTCCGGTTTTGAGCTCGGCATCGATGATCACGATCGCGATGGCCGATTCGCTGCCGCCGGGGAACATGCGCATCTGCGCCAGGGGCCACGTATCGTCGGTCTGCCAGACCACCGTGCCCGCAGCGAGCCCGATGATGAGCGCGGCCGCGGCGATGTTTCGCAAGACGCGCCACGGACCGCGCATGGGCCATCCTAGCCACACATGTCTTCCCGAAAGGCACGCCCGATCCGTCCTTCGCCGCCCATCGAGGCACTCCACGTTCTCACGCTTTGTGCCTTCGCTGTGGCCCAGCCGCTCTTCGATCTGCTCGGCCGGAATGCTTCCTTCTTCGTCGCGCACGCCAGCAGCCGGACCGATGTTGTGCTCTTCACCTTCGCCACGGTTCTCGTCCCGTGGCTGGTCCTGCTCGGGGCGAGGCATCTCATCGGCTTGGTCTCAAAGCCCGCCGCGCACATCTTCCATCTGCTGACGCTTGCGCTCCTTGGAGCTCTCGCATTGACGACTCCGGCCGTCCGAGCCTGGAGCCTGCACTGGGTGCCTGCCATCGCTCTGGCTATGGCGGTTGGCGTTGTCGTCGTGGCGTTCATCAGGCGCTCGCGGTTACTGCAACGGTTCATCTCGGCGATGGGTGTTGCCGTTATCGCGTTCCCGCTGCTGTTCCTGTTCGCGACGCCGGTGCGCGATCTCCTGTTTCCCGGACCGCTGCCACGGGCCGAGCTTGGGAGCGTGACGAACGTCGAGAAGAAGCGTGCACCTCCGGTGACGGTCGTTGTATTCGACGAGCTGTCGCTGGCGTCGATCATCACGCCGGCTGGAAAGATCGATCGCGGACGGTTTCCCAACATCGCTCGTCTTGCCGAGAGGTCGACGTGGTACCGGGAAGCGACAACGTCCGGGCTTCGCACCGACCAAGCCGTCCCAGCCATGCTGACGGGACGGCGCGTGCCGCGCCGGCAAGTGCCGTCGTCGTTCGCCTATCCCGAGAACCTCTTCACGCTGTTCTCGCGAACACACCAGATGCACGTGCGCGAGTCGGTCACGCAATTGTGTCCACCGGAGCTGTGTGAGGGCGAGCACGCCGATGCAATCCGCGGGTTGCGGTCGCTGTTCTTCGACGCGTCCGTGGTGTACGGACACATCGTGCTGCCGCCGGCTCTTGCGGCGGCCACGTTGCCTGCGCTCGGCGATCGCTGGGCCGGATTCAGACGCGACGACGGGATCCCGGTGCCTGTGACCGGCGGCGGCGACCCGGTCAAAGCGTGGCTGCGTTCTGCGCTCGCCGACTCGAAGAACCAGCACGAGGGTGCGGCCTTCGAAGTGTTCCTGCGTGGACTGTCCATCGGTACCAGCGGGAGAGGCGGCGGTTCCAGCGGGAGAGGCGGCAAACCCCAGTTGTCATGGGCGCACGTGCAGGTGCCTCACCCACCATGGCGGTACCTCCCGAACGGGCAGGTGTATCCGACCGGTGAGACCACGCCCGGCTACAAGGACTTCCGCTGGGGGTCGGATCAGTACCTGGCCGACGAGGTACTCCAGCGCTCCCTCCTGCAGACGAAGTTCGTCGACCTCCTCGTCGGGCGGATGATCGACCGTCTCGAGAAAGCCGAACTGTGGGACGAGACCATGCTCGTCGTCACCTCGGATCACGGGGCCACCTGGGGAGCAAACGGCACGCGCAGGGAGCTCGACGGTGATCAGCAAGCCGGACTGCTCGGCGTGCCGATGTTCGTGAAGTACCCGCATCAGAGGAAGGGACGAGTCGACAAGTCCAACGCGGAGATCGTTGACCTTCTGCCCACCGTGGCCGACGCCGCTGGTATCGATGTTCCCTGGGTCACGCATGGGTCGTCGTTACGGGACGCCGAGCGTCGCGCAGGCAAGCGCATCTTCGATGGGCAGCGCGAACGGGTCGTCCGCCACTCGTTCTTCGGCGTGCGTCAACGCGCCGGCGAGATCGAGGACCTCTTCGGCAATGCCGCCGACAGCGGGCCCGACGACCTCTACGCGTTCGGGCGCAACCGGCGCCTTCTGGGGGATGCCGTCGAGAACTTCGAACTCGACCTTGCCGGTCGATCCACTTCCGTTGCGTTCGATGACACGGAGATGCGTGACGTCGATGTCGACGCTGCCGAATTGCCGGTGTTCTTCCGCGCAGCTCTGAGCGGTTCCCCCGAGCAGGGATGGCCGGTCGTCGTTGCGCTGAACGGCACCATCGCCGGGGTCGGACAGACGTATACGGAGGACGGCGCGACGCGGATCGCGATGATCCTGTCGCCTCGGTATCTCGTGGCTGGACGAAACGACGTGAAGGTCTACAGGCTCAAAGACGACGCTACCCTCCAGTCGATCCCGGCGCGATGATCGCGGCCGTCGGGGAAGCGGCCGCGGCCGTCGGGGAAGCAGCCGCAGCCGTCGGGGAAGCAGCCGCGGCGCTGGCGGCGGTTCTCGGTGGTATCGCGACCGCCGTTGGCCTGCGCTTGGCCCCCGTTGTACTCGCGGACGATCGCCATCGCAAGGAGAACTTCCGCGGACGGACGGTGATCGCGACGGGTGGAGTCGTGCTCGTCCTGCCGTTGCTCATCGGCGGCGCCCTCAGCGTCGCCCCGATGATCGTCGCCCCCACCTTCGCGGAGGCAGAGGTGAAGGTCGCTCTGACGATGCTCGGGGCGGGCCTGGTCACAGCGGCGCTCGGCTTGGTGGACGACGTCTACGGCGACCGCCATGCGGGTGGCTTGATCGGACACGCCCGCGCGTTGCTGAGGGGCACTGTCACGACCGGGCTCCTGAAGGCGGGCGGGGGAGCGATCGTCGGGCTGGCATGTGCCGCCATGCTCGGCTGGCGCGGCCTGTGGGGACTTCTCGGGGGCGCTGTGGTTGCTTTGGCATCGAATGCGTCCAACCTGTTCGATCTTCGTCCCGGACGGGTCATCAAGCTTTGGGTCCCTTGCACGGTCTGGCTGCTCTTTTCCGCGTCTGTTCGCAGCGGAGCACTCGCGAGCGGCCGCGTGATGGTGGCTGCGCTGCTGGCGGGCGTGGTCGTCTTCGTCTTCGCCGAGCTCCGCGAGACGGTGATGCTCGGCGATGTAGGGGCCGGGCTGCTCGGCGTCGTGCTGGGAGTAGCCGCCATCGCAGTTGTGGATCGCGCCGGACTGGTTGTGGTCTTCGGGGTTCTGCTCGCGCTGACCCTGCTCTCGGAGGTGGTTTCGTTCACGAAGCTCATCGAAGCGACCCCGCCCCTGCGGTGGCTCGACCGCCTGGGGCGCCGAGCGCCCGACTAGAAGAGGACTTAGGGCTGTCGGTCTGGTCTCGTAGCCTGAGCAACGGATGGTGCGGGATGTGCGACGCATGTCTGTGTGTGCGGTGTTACCGTGAACCGACCAGGAGGTAGTGCGTTGGCCAGACACATCTTCGTGACCGGGGGTGTGGCCTCCTCCCTCGGGAAGGGCATCTCCGCCGCTTCCATCGGACGACTGCTCCGGGCCCGAGGCCTGAACGTCGTGCTCCAGAAGATGGATCCGTACATCAATGTGGATCCGGGCACGATGAACCCGTTCCAGCACGGCGAGGTCTTCGTGACCGAGGACGGTGCCGAGACCGACCTCGACCTCGGCCACTACGAGCGGTTCGTCGACGTCAACCACACGAAAGCGTCGAATCTCACGACCGGACAGGTGTACCTGGCCGTGCTCCAGCGAGAGCGTCGTGGCGAGTTCCTCGGCGAGACCGTTCAGGTCATCCCACACATCACGAACGAGATCAAGGAGCGTATCCTCGCGCTCGGACGCGATCCCGATATCGATGTCGTCATCACAGAGGTCGGCGGCACGGTCGGCGACATCGAGTCTCTCCCGTTCCTCGAGGCCATCCGCCAAGTGCGCCACGATGTCGGCCGGGAGAACGTCTTCTACGCCCACGTCTCGCTCGTCCCGTACCTCGCGCCGTCTGGTGAGCACAAGACGAAGCCGACCCAGCACTCCGTCGGGGCCCTTCGTTCCGTCGGTATCCAGCCCGACGCGATCCTCTGCCGCTCCGACCGCGAGATCGAGCTCTCGCTGAAGAACAAGATCGCACTCTTCTGTGACGTCGATGCTGAAGCAGTCATCTCAGAGCCGGACGCGCCGAACGCATACGCTGTACCCCTCGACCTGCATCGGGAAGGCCTCGACCGTCAGATCGTCAAGCACCTCCAGCTCGGGGGTGGCGAGCCCGACCTCACCGAATGGCGGGACATCGTCGACCGCATGACCGCGCCCGTCGGCTCAGTGAAGATCGCGCTCGTCGGCAAGTACGTCGATCTGCCCGATGCGTATCTGTCGGTCACCGAATCGTTGCGGCACGCCGGCGCGCACCATCGAGTGAAGGTCGAGGTCCAGTGGATCGCGTCCGACTCCTTGGTGGACGACGGCGCGCGTTTGGCCGACACGCACGGGATCCTCGTCCCCGGCGGCTTCGGCGTGCGCGGCTGGGAGGGCAAGATCGAAGCCGTCCGCTACGCCCGCACCGAAAACGTCCCCTACTTCGGGATCTGCCTGGGTCTGCAAGCTGCGGTCATCGAGTTCGCGCGTCACGTCTGCGGGATGGACGACGCGGATTCGAGTGAGTTCAACGAGCAGTCCGAGCACCCGGTTATCGCGCTGCTCGAGTCCCAGCAGGGCGTGGAGGACATGGGCGGCACCATGAGGCTCGGCTCGTATCCGTGCGTGCTCCGCGAAGGCACGAAGGCCTTCGAGGCCTACGGCGAGCTACTCATCAACGAGCGTCATCGCCACCGCTACGAGGTCAACCCAGAGTTCCTGCCCAAGATCGAGGCCGATGGCCTGATCGCATCTGGAGCCTCGCCGGACGGCAAGCTCGTCGAGATCGTCGAGCTTCCCGATCATCCGTGGTTCGTCGCCGGACAGTTCCACCCAGAGTTCAAGTCGAGGCCCAACCGTCCACATCCGCTGTTCCGCGACTTCATCGGTGCCGCCGTCAAGCGCGCCGGCATCACGTCGTAGCGCAATCCCTTTAGCTGCCGGCGCCGATCAGGACAGGTGTTCCCGACGGTTGTGCGGTCTGATGTCGGCCCGCACGCCGTGCCCACCGACGCACCGGTTCTTCGATGAAGGTGTGCGAGAGATAGCCGATCCCCACCGACAGCGGCGCGGCGATCGCTATGAGCACGACGAGATCGGCGCTGCTCGTGGTGCCCTTCTCCAAGCCGAGTGCCGGCCCGAGCGCCGAGATGAGGAGCTTGATCAGCGGCAGGTGGAAGAGGTACGTGCCGTACGAGACGGTGCCGAGGAACCGGCTGACGCGATTGGCGACCGGAAGCTGCGCCACCTTCGGTGCGAGTGCCGTCGCGAGGACGAGCACCGCGAAGAAGAACATACGGTCGGCCGTCTTCGTCCAGGAGTCGAGTGGTCCCGACGCTCCCCGCATCCCTTCCCAGCCCCGGAGATACGCCACCGTCACGGCACCGAGAAAGGCGGCCGTCTGCACGAGAACGGCGTTGGGCTGCACGATCGTGCGCTGTTCGCGCAGGCGCACGAAGAGCCATGCGCACGTCATCCCGATCGCGAAATGGCCGGCGTACGTGGGAAAGGCAAGAGCCATGCGCACCTGTCCTTGGGTCGCCCCGGCCCAGCCGACGCCGCCGCGATCGAGCAGCTGCGGAAGCTTCGTTGTGAACAGTTGCCATACCTCGGCCCCCACGACGGCGACGATCAGCCCGAGGAACGGCCGGCGCTGGTACCAGCCGGCCACGAAGGGGAGCGTGACGTAGAAGATGACCTCGACAGACATCGTCCACAGCGCGCCGTTGACCCCGAAGCCGATGTAGGTGTGGTGATGGGACTCCCCGTGCAGGAACAGCAGGTGTGAGAGCCACCCGCCGAGGCCGATGTCGCGTGCATCGAGGATCAGCGACACGACGTAGCTCACAACGAGCGCGACGTAGAACGCAGGCACGATCCTCGCCGCCCGGCGAAGCGCGTACGACCGCACGTCGCCGAGCGTGCCGTTCTGTACTGCGGGCAGGAACAGTACGAAACCGCTGACGATGAACAGCATGTCCACGCCCATGTACGACGAGCTGAACATGCTGCGAAGGAATCCTTCGTCGAGGGGGATCTTGCCGCCGAGCTCGTTCCAGCAGTGACCTAGCACGATCCACATCACGGCAAGGCCCCGGAAGCCATCGATCGACGGCACGCGCAGCGCTCGGGCGCGTGACTTTCGGCCAACGGCGTCGCCGGCGCGCGCCGTTTGACGCTCGGCCGTCTCGCTTCGTCGACGAAGGGTCGCCAGATCCCTCATGAGGCCTTCAACGCTAACGCGGCCGGGACGACGACCCGAAATGCCATCCGTGTGATTCGGGTGCAGCCCGCGTAGTCTCGGTTGATGAAGAGTGAGATCCCGGCCGTCCCCGAGCTTCTGCGGGCGTCGGCTGAGACCTTCGAGGATTACCTGCGTGTCGAGCGTGGATCGTCGCCGGCGACGATCGTGGCGTACAAGAAAGATCTCAAGCGCTACCTGCTGCTTCTCACGCGGATGGGGGTGTGTGCGGTCGGTGAGGTCAAGCCGGCCCACGTGATCGCTGCGCTCGAAGAGCGGGCGAAGGCCGGTGCTGCCGCCTCCACACTCAATCGCACTCTCGCAGCGATCCGCCACTACCACCGGTTCTGCGTCCGCGAGGGTCTGGCAGCCGTCAACCCGGCGGCGCTCGTCGACGGTCCGAACCGCGGCCTGTCGCTGCCGAAAGCTCTGGACGAGCAACACGTGACCAAGATCATCGAAGCCGCTTCGGGCACCGCTCCGCGTGGCTTGCGCGACCGCGCGATGCTCGAGTTGCTCTACGGTGCAGGTCTGCGCGCCTCAGAGCTCGTCGGGCTGGACGTCGATGACGTCGACCTCGACGAGCGGACGGTGCGGTGTCTCGGGAAGGGCAACAAGGAGCGGATCGTTCCGATCGGCGGCCCGGCCGCCGACGCGATCAGCGTCTACCGACGCGAAGGCCGGCGCGAGCTCAGCTCTGCGAAGCGGTCGACCCCGGCGCTCTTCCTGAACGCCGCAGGCGGCCGGCTGTCCAGGCAAAGCGCCTGGTCGCTGGTCAAGCGCTACGCGGCGGCTGTGGATCCGCACGCTTCGGTCTTTCCACACGCGTTCAGACACTCGTTCGCCACACACTTGGTCGCGCGAGGTGCCGACATCCGAGTCGTCCAAGAGGCGCTGGGCCACGCCCGACTCTCGACCACGCAGGTGTATACCCTTGTGAGCAGAGAGAAGTTGAAGGACGTCTACGAGGACGCACATCCACGTGCGCGCCGTCGGCCATCTTCATCATGAACCCGGCCGGCTGACGCGACGTTATGGGAGGCGGCACGCATTGGAACAAGCCACGATCGATGCCCTCCGTCGTCGTTTGGACGACGAGCGCACGCACCTGCTCACTCAGCTCGCCGACATGGGCGTCGACCCCACGACCGGGGCACCCGACGGTGACCAGTTCGAGCAGGGCTTCGCCGACAGCGGCCAGAGCACGGCCGAGAAGGCGCGCATGCTGTCGATGACCGAAGGCGTCTTCGAGAGCTTGCGAGAAGTCGACGACGCTCTCGTGCGGATGACGAAGGGGACGTACGGGGTCTGTGAGTCGTGTCACAAGCCCATCGGCGACGAGCGGCTCGATGCACGTCCTGTCGCGAGCCTCTGCCTCGACTGTAAGCGCCGCGCGGGCTGACGGAGCCTCGTGCTCGGCGATACATCGCTCCTCGACGCGATCGTCGCACTCGCTGTGCTCTTGGTGAGCGTGATCATCCACGAGAACGCGCACGGCCTTGCTGCGCTCGCGCTCGGCGACGACACGGCGAAGCAGGCCGGACGGCTCACGATGAATCCGGTGAAGCACCTGGACCTCGTCGGTTCGGTCATCGTCCCGGCGGCGTTGTTCTTCTCCGGAGTCGGGATGTTCGGGTACGCCAAGCCCGTGCCCGTCACGCCGTCCAAGCTGCGAGGAACCGACCGAACGGGCTTCGCGCTTGTCGCTGCCGCCGGTCCGGCGTCCAATCTGATCCTCGTGTTCATCGCTGCAACCTTGTTGAAGGGCCTCGAACCCGCGTCGACCTCATGGTTGACCAAGGTGCTCGTCTATGCCTTCGAATGGAATCTGCTGCTGGCGGCGTTCAACCTGCTGCCGATCCCGCCGCTCGACGGATCTCGCTTCCTGCGGGTGTTCCTGAACCCACAGGGACGTCAGGTCCTCGACAAGGTTGAGCCCTTTGGGTTCCTGATCCTGTTCGTGCTGATCTTCATGCTGGGGGAGCCGCTCTTCCGGGTGGTCGGCCTTATCCAGAACGGCCTCGTGCGATTGCTGCCCCTGTAAGCCGGCCGGGCCTATCCTCGAACTGCGATGAGTGCTTACGAGGTCAAACTGGAGCCGCTGCTCGGGGGTCCCGATGGGGGAGTCCTCTTCGAGGGGCCGTTCCAGCTCCTGCTCTCGCTGATCGGCGAACAGCGACTCGACGTCTGCGACATCCCGATCGCGCGCCTGACCGAGGACTACCTGGCGCACCTGCAACGCATGGACCACGCGGACCTCGAGGTGACGACCGAGTTCCTCGTCGTTGCCGCCACGCTCTTGGCTCTCAAGGTGAAAGCGCTGCTCCCGCGCCCGCGGAGCGGCGACGGCGAGGAGGAAGACGAGGTTGAACGTGACCTGCTCATCTCCCGGCTGCTCGAGACGCAGACATTCCGGACGGCCGGCGATCATCTGACCGCGCTCTTGCTCGGGGGCGACCGTCGCTTCCCCGGGAAGCCGTCGGTCGACGACGAAGCGCTGCGACGTCTACCCGACCTTGCCGACATTTCGCCCGCCGACCTCGCTCGCGTGCTTGTTGAGATCGTGCGGGATACGTTCCGCACCGTCGACACCTCGAAGATCGTCGTCGACCAGGTCTCCACTCAGGAGGCGGCCGTCGAGCTCGTGCGCTTGCTCGAGCGCGGCCCGGCGAGGTTCCGCAATGTCGTCGACGGACGCAACCTCGCGTGGTCGGTTGCGCTGTTCCTCGCGGTGCTCGAGCTCGCCATGCGGGGCGAGATCGAGCTCAGCGAGGGCATGACGGTCGGTGAGCTCGAGTTGAAGCTTGCCCGCGCGTCATGAATCGCGTTACCGCTGCTCTCGTCGAGGCGATCCTGTTCGCTACGCCCGAGCCCGTGCGTCCACACGACATCGCCGCCGCGTTCGGCGTGACGGGCGACGACGTCGTCGTCGTCGTCGAGGCACTACGACGCGCCTACGAGGAGCGGGGTAGTGGTCTCGAGCTCCGGCGCGTCGGGGATGCATATCGCATCTACACGCGCGACGAGCACGCTGATGCCGTCGGATACTTCGCGAATCGCGCGCGTGTGGGACGCCTCTCGCGTCCGGCGCTCGAGACGCTTGCGATCGTCGCGTATCGTCAGCCGGTCACGCGTGGTGAGATCTCGCGCATCCGGGGTGTGAATGTCGACTCGGTGCTCCAGACCCTCGCGGAGCGCGGATTGATCTTTGAGACCGGACGAGACCCCGGCCCGGGGAGGGCGCCGCTCTACGCGACCACGCCGTTGTTCCTCGAGAAGATCGGTCTCGGCACGATCTCCGAGCTTCCGCCGCTCAGTTCCTTCGCCCCCGATGCCGGGGTGGCCGCCGACATCGAACGAGCACTCACACCGCGATCCGCCAAGGGGCCCGATGGCGGGCCTGATGCCAAGTCCGATGCCAAGTCCGATGACGGACAGGATCAGCTCGATCTCCTGGCGCCTCCTGGACAACCGCAGCCGGCACCCGAAGCATGAGCGCTCCGGAGGGCGAGCGATTGCAGAAGTCGTTGGCGCGCGCCGGATTCGGTTCCCGACGAGCCTGCGAGGAACTCATACGGAAGGGCCGTGTCCGCGTCAACGGAAAACCGGTCGAGCTCGGTCGGCGTGTGGATCCCGAGAACGATGTGGTCACCGTCAACGGCAAGAGGGCGGCGATCTCCACGACGCACGTCTATCTCGTGTTGAACAAGCCGGCCGGGGTCGTGTCGACTGCGAATGATCCACAAGGGCGCGCGAAAGTGGTCGATCTGGTTCCGAAGGAGCCGCGGGTGTTCCCCGTCGGACGACTCGATCTCGACAGTTCGGGACTCCTGCTGCTGACCAACGACGGAGCGTTCGCGAATCACATCGCGCACCCGCGCTACGGCGTGACGAAGACCTACGTCGCGCAGGTGAAGGGGAGCGTCGGGAGTAGCGTCGCACGCAAGCTCGTGCGCGGCGTCGCGCTCGACGATGGTGAAGCTCGAGCCGACTCCGCGAAGCTGCAAGCATCGGGACGAGGGTCGACGCTGATCGAGATCACAGTGAGGGAAGGACGCAACCGCCTCGTTCGACGGATGCTCGAGAAGCTGAACTTCGAGGTGCTGAGCCTGATGCGAACCGGGATCGGGCCGCTTCGACTCGGACGCCTGAAGGAGGGCGACTGGCGCACGCTCAAAGCGAACGAAGTGCGCGACCTGCTCGAAACACTGCCAGAACCGCACGCTTAGACTGGCTCCATCATGGAGCGCCTTTATGCGGTGCGCGGTGCCGTCAACCTCTCCGAGGACACGCGCGAACTAGTGCTCTCGAGCACGCAGACGCTGCTCGATGAGCTGCTCGCTCGCAACCAGATCGGCCGGGACCAGATCGTCAGCATCATCTTCACGGCGACCGACGACATCCACAGTGAATTTCCGGCGGCGGCTGCGCGTTTGATGGGCCTCGACGGTGTCCCGTTGATGTGTGCGCGAGAGCTCGAGATCGAAAGTGGCCTCGCGATCCCGCGATGCATCCGCGTTCTGATGCACTACTACGGAGGCGCGCCGCCGCAGCCCGTGTACCTCGGCGACACCCCGAGGCTGCTCGAACCGCCAGATCCGGCCTAAGGCGTGACCGTCAAGATCCTCATCGTGGGGACGGGTTTGATCGGCGGCTCCATCGGGTTGGCCCTGAAGAGGACGGTGAAGGCTGAAGGTGCAACGACGGTGATCGGCTACGACGCTTCACGGGCCACTGCCGAAGCCGCATGTGCCGGGGGTGCCATCGACGCAGTTGCGACCGACCTCGCCTCAGGCGCTGCCGATGCTGATCTCATCATCGTCGCGACTCCGGTCGGCGAAGTGCTTCCGACCGTCGAGCAGATCGCATCCACCGCGAGGCCGGGCGTCGTCGTCACCGATGTGGGATCGACGAAAGCAGCGATCGTGAGTACCGCCGAAGCTCTGCTCGGACCCGGTCGCTCGTTCGTCGGCGGACACCCGATGGCGGGGACCGAAGGAGAAGGGATCGATTCCGCGCGCGCCGATCTTTTCGAGGGAGCGCTCTGGATACTCGCTCCCACGAAAGCGACGGACCCCGATGCATACCGTGAGGTCAATTCCTTGGTCGGACGACTCGGCGCCAACGTGCTGGCGCTCGATCCGATCGAGCACGATCGCCTGGTGGCGCTTGTGAGCCATCTCCCGTACGCGATCGCGACCGCGCTGATGGTCGTCGCTGCGGGCGAAGACGACGCGCGCTTGTTCCGCGCCGCCGCTGGATCGTTCCGCGACGTCACGCGCAGCGCCGGAAGCAATCCGCGCATCTGGCGCGACATCTTTGCGACCAACCGCGACGCGGTCGTCCGCGAGCTCGACCAGTTTGTGAACGCATTGAGCACATTGCGGTCCGCGGTCAAGGACGGACGTTGGGACGACTTCGACGCACTCGTCGCGACGGCGCGCGACGCACGCCGGCGGCTGCCCGCGAAGGGAGAACGTGCACCGGTCGATCCGGTTGTGGTCGAGGTGGGTATCCCCGATCGCGCCGGTGTGCTCGCGGAGGTCACGACGGCGGTCGGAGAGGCCGGCATCAACATCGAGGACCTCTGGGTCGACCACACGCCCGGAGGCGGCGTGCTCCGGTTGCTCGTCGACGGTCATCAGCTCGCCCAACGGACGGCCGAGCTCCTCGCCGGTAAGGGCTTCCGGACGACGATCGTCGAAGAGCAATGAGCACCCTTGTCGTCCGCGGCCCCGGCACCATATCCGGCGCGCTAACGCTGCCCGGCGACAAGTCGATCTCGCACCGCGCGGTGATGCTCGGCGCTGTGGCTGCGGGACGCACAACGCTGCATGGCCTCTCGGCCGGAGAAGACGTCGCCTCGACCATCGCGACTCTGCGCCAGTACGGCGTGCGCATCGAAACGGAAGGTGGCGTGACGACCGTCTACAGCCGCGGTATCGACGAATGGGTCGATCCCGACGGAGTGCTCGATTGCGGCAACTCGGGAACCACGATGCGAGTGCTTGCCGGCCTTGCGTCCCGTCGCGACTTCGAATCGGTCTTCGACGGCGACGACTCCTTGCGCGGACGCCCGATGGAACGAGTAGCGCGTCCGCTGCGTGCACTCGGCGCCAGGGTCGACCTCCGGGACGGATGTCCACCTCTGTGGGTGCAGGGTGGCGATCTTCACGGAGCCGACATCGACATCCCTATTCCGAGCGCGCAGGTCAAGACAGCCGTCCTGCTGGCGGCGCTCGGTGCCGACGGCGCGACGACGGTGACCGAAGGTGTCGTCACGCGCGACCACACTGAGCGGATCCTGCAAGCACTCGGCGTCGAGATCTCGCGGAGCGTTGAGAACGCCGCTCATCGTGTCGAGATCGCTCCGGCATCCACGCCGGCCTTCGATCTCGCCGTTCCTGGGGACGTCTCCTCGTCCGCGTTCCTGGTGGCCGCGGCGGTGCTCTCGGGCGACGTCCGCATCGACGGCGTCGGTCTCAACCCAACTCGCGTCGGTTACCTCGAGATCCTCGACAAGATGGGTGCGCTCGTGCGCTTTGACGTGCGTGAGGAACGCATGAACGAACCGGTTGGAACCATCGACGCGGAGCTGTCCACGGGACTGAACGCCGTGACGATCGAAGGTTCGGTCGTTCCTCCGCTTCTCGACGAGCTTCCTGTGCTTGCGGTCGTGGCAACGCAGGCCGTCGGAGAGACGATCGTACGTGGAGCCCACGAGCTGCGCGTGAAGGAGTCAGACCGGATCGCGACGCTCTTGGCTGGGTTGCGCAGCTTCGGCGCCGAGGTCGAAGAGCTCGAGGACGGATTCATGGTGTCTGGGCCGACCATCCTCAGCGGTGCGAGGGTAGAGTCGGCGGGCGATCACCGGATCGCGATGGCCTTCACCGTTGCCGGACTCATCGCGAAGGGTGAAACGCGCATCGAGGACTTCGACTCGGCGGATGTTTCGTGGCCGGGCTTCGACAAGGTGCTGGCGTCGCTCGGCGCCGACGTGGAGATGACGTGAACACACGCAGCGCAAGGGGTACGCAACGAGTCATCGCGATCGACGGTCCGGCTGGTGCGGGGAAGTCGACAGTCGCACGCCTTGTCGCTGATCGGCTTGGTCTCGGTTACATCGATACCGGCGCGACGTACCGGCTGGTGGCTGCCCGCGCGTTGGAGCGATCAGTACCGCTGGACGCCGCTGATGCGCTCGCAGCGCTCGCAGCCGAGACGATGGGGGGGTGCGCGCTCGTTGACGGATCGACACTCCAGTGCGACGGACGAGCGGTTGGCGAAGAGATCCGCACACCCGAGGTGAGTCGTGCTGCGTCGATCGTCGCCGCCCATGGGGTCGTACGTGAAGTGCTCGTTACGCACCAGCGACGTCTCGTGCCTGCGGGCGGCGCCGTGGTCGAGGGGCGCGACATCGGAACGGTTGTGTGGCCGAACGCCCACCTGAAGGTCTATCTCGACGCGCACGAAACCGTTCGGGCCGATCGCCGCAGCGGCCAGCAAGGCGATGGCCAAGAGGGCGCACCTGACGCACTCGCGACAGAGATCTACGAACGCGACGAGCGCGACGCGACTCGTGCGGTGAGCGCGATGCGCGCTGCCCCGGACGCCGTCGTCCTCGACACGTCGAACATCACGCAAGAGGAAGTGGTTTCACGCATCATCGATCTGCTCAAGTCGCGACGGCGACAGCCCGTGTACGTCGTCGTGCGGTTCGTGCTGCGCGTGTTGCTGCTGACGCTCTTCCGGTTGGAGGTGAAGGGCGCCGAGAACATCCCCAGACACGGCGGAGTGATCGTCGCGCCGAACCACCGGTCGCTGATCGACCACCCCGCCGTCGGCGTCATCACGGACCGCCAGGTGAGGTTCATGGCCAAGGAAGAGCTCTTCAAGAGCAAGTGGGCGGCGAGGTTCTTCTACGCGATGGGGTCGTTTCCTGTGAAGCGGGGGCGTCCCGACCGTTCGTCATTGCAGCGATGCCTCGAGCTCCTCGCCGACGGTCAAGTGGTCGGGATCTACCCGGAAGGCACCCGGCAGCCCGACGCGCGTTTCGAGGAGGTCGAGGACGGCTTCGCCTACATCGCGCTCAAGTCCGGGGCTCCGATCGTGCCAATCGCCCTGAGCGGAACCGAGTCGGTGCTCCCGCCTGGACGGAAGTTCCCGCAGTTCGTGAAGATCCGTCTGCTGGTCGGCGAACCTTTTCGGCTCGGCAACGGCCACACGGGTGTGCTTCCCCGCTCGCGGATCCGCGAGGCCGCCGCCGAGGCTCACAAGAAGCTGGCGGCCGTGATGGACGAGCTGGAGCCGCGGTGACGATCCCCGTCGTGGCGATCGTCGGCCGGCCGAATGTCGGCAAGTCGACGTTGGTCAACCGCATCATCGGAGCCCGGGAAGCGATCGTCGAGGAACGTCCCGGTATCACGCGCGACCGTGTGCTCTACGCAGCCGAGTGGCGCGGACGTCCATTTTACATCGTGGACACCGGCGGACTCGAGTCGTCGCCGGAGGGCTCGCTCGCCGGCAAGGTCGCCGACGTTGCCAAGGCCGCCGCTAGCCAGGCTGATGTGATCGCGTTCGTCGTCGACGTGACCGACGGGGTCACCCCTGAGGACCGAGCGGTAGCCGAAGTCCTCCGCAAGCTCGACCGGCGCACGGTACTCATCGCCAACAAGGCGGACACCGACCGTCGCGAGCGGGACGCGGCCGAGCTGTTCGCACTCGGAGTGGGGGAGCCGGTTGCCATCTCTGCGCTCCACGGTCGCGGCACTGGCGATCTGCTGGACGTCATCACCGAAGGTTTCCCGCAAGCCGACGAGGAGGAATTCGACGAGCCGTCGATCGCGATCGTCGGACGTCCGAACGTGGGAAAGTCGACCCTTTTCAATCGCCTGGTTCGAGAAGAGCGCAGCATCGTGCACGACGAGCCCGGAACCACTCGCGACGCTGTCGACACCGTCGTCGAGATCGACGGACGCACCTACCGGTTCGTCGACACGGCCGGCATGCGCCGTTCAGCGAAGGTCGAGGAGTCGACGGAGTTCTTCGGCAACGTCCGGACCGCGCGCGCTCTGCAACGCTGCGACATCGCTGTTCTCGTGATCGACGCGACCGTTGGGATCTCCCGCCAGGATCAGCGCATCGCCGAGCAGATCTCAGAGCTCGGACGCTCCGCCATCATCGTGATGAACAAGACCGATGCGGTGGCCGGCGAGGACATGGAGAGCAAGCGCGCCGAGGTAGAGCGGCGTCTTCCGCACGTGCGCTGGGCGCCGGTCCTTCAGCTCTCTGCGCTGACCGGTAAGGGCACGCTGAACCTCATCGAAGCTCTCGATCCGATCCTGGCGACCCGGCAGGTCCGCATCCCCACACCGGTGCTCAATGCTGTGATCGAGGACATGCAAGCTCGCACACCGATCCCGTCGACCGGACGGGGCGTGCGGGTGAAGTACGCGACGCAGGTCGAGGTCGCGCCTCCGACGATCGTGCTGTTCGGTGCGAATCGCATCCCGGATCAGTGGCTGAGATATATCGAGGGTGGCCTGCGCAAGAAGTTCGGCTTCGAGGGCACGCCGATCCGCCTGCTCATCAAGGGCCGCCCTGAGCGATACGGCCGCGCGAAGTACGGACCGAGACGGTGATCGTCCAAGAACGAAACGGTGAGCTTCTGCTGTTCAGACAGACCGACCACGCGTTGCTCTCCGGCGCATTCGCGACCGCATGGGGCAACGATGTGATCCCGCCTCCCGCGCACCGGGACCAGACCCTCATCGCCGCTGCGCGCCACGACGACGGGTGGGCGGAGTGGGAACTTGCGCCGAAGCTGCGTGAGGACGGCGAACCCGTCGACTTCATTCGGGTCCCTGTCGTCGATCACGTGCCGCTCTACCAACGGGGTATCGATCTCGTCGAGCAGGAGGACGACTACGCCGGACTCCTGGCATCGCTTCACGGCGAGCGTCTGTACACGCGCCCGTTCCATCCGGGGATGGACCCGCGCATCGAGCACCTCAGGAATACCGACCGCGATCTCGCGAAGACCTATGTCGACGGCGAACGAGCACGGCAGGCGCGCCTGATCGGCAAGCTCGGAGACAGGGTCGTCGCCGACGCCGAAGAAGGCTGGCGTCTGTTGCAGGTCTGGGACCGGCTCTCGCTGCTGGTGTGCATGAACCGGGTCGGGCCGGACACGTCGCAGACCTTTCGCGCGGTCGCATCCGTGAACGGCGACGTCGAGATCACCGCTCGTGGGATCGAGGACGGAGTGCTCGCTTTCGATCCGTATCCGTTCACCGATGGCGACGTCGCGTTCGACGTCGCTTTCACGCGCACGGGACGAAAGTCGTGGCCGGACGAAGCGTCTTTCCGGCGTGACTTCCGGTCGGCCGCACACGAGACGCTGGCGTTCCGCTGCGTGCCCGGCGGGTAGCATGAGGCCTTCGGGCCGTAGCGCAGCTTGGTAGCGCGCCACGCTGGGGGTGTGGAAGTCGCGGGTTCGAATCCCGCCGGCCCGACGACGGATCTCGCAGTGGCGGCGGCTCCCCGAAGTGCCTCTGACCAGCACCTTTGCCGAACCGCCGGAGTTGCCGGGACGAACCGGGACGGGCGGTTACGATTGCTTCGGTGGACACCGACACGACTTCTCAGGTCCCGGCTGCGCCTTCGAGCGGTTCGGCGTGGCTCACGATCCCGAACCTGATCAGCCTCGCGCGCCTCGCGCTGACTCCGTTGCTGTGCTGGCTGATCCTGAGCGAGCGCACAGTGATCGCCGCGGCGCTGTTCGGACTGATGAGCGCCTCCGACTACCTCGACGGCTATATCGCGCGCCGGACGAACACCGTGACCGACCTCGGCACAACACTCGATCCGGTGTCCGATCGGATCCTCGCGATGGCGGCCGGTGTCACGATGATGGTGGCCGACATCCTTCCGCTCTGGCTCGGGATCCCCGTGCTCCTGCGCGACGTCGTCCTCTCCGTCGTCTTCCTTGTGCTCGCCAAACGCGGCTTCGGCAAACCGAAGGTGCGGCGGGTTGGCAAGACGGCCACATTCGCGCTCCTCACCGCGCTGCCGGCTCTCGTGCTCGGGGAGACTTTCCGGACGCCAGGCCTGGTGTTGTTCGGCTTCGGGGCTGTGCTGTACTACGTGGCCGGGTACCGCTACTACCAGGACGTCCAGAACTTCCTGAAGTACCAGCGACGCCCGTTCGCCACCTAAGACTCTCTACTTGTCACTGGCAGGAACTAGTGTTCGTATCATCATGGAACAGCCCACCACCGACGCTCTCGCCCACGCGATCGATGGGCTCTTTGCCGTCGAGAACGGTGTCCGGTTCCGGCTCCTCGAGACGATCGTCGACTACGACCGCCAGCTGGCCTGGAAAGAGGACGGCGCCACGTCGATGACCGACTGGGTCGCGTATCGGCGTGGCTGCTCCCGCAAGCGCGCGGCCGAGCTTGTACGCACGGCCTGGAAGCTGCTCGAGCTCCCTTCCCTCGCAGAAGCCTTCTCCTCAGGACAGATCTCCTTCGAGAAGGTCGCACTCATCGCGACGGTTGCCACCCCTGAGTCAGACGCCGTCTGGGCAGTTGACGCGGTCTCCAACAACGTGGCCTGCCTCGAATCGTGGGTCAGGGAGACCAGGCGCATCAACCGGCGAGAAGCCGAGGCGAGGTTCAAGCAGCGCTACCTCAGGAAGTACTGGGACGAAGCCGAAGGCGTGCTCCACCTCATTGCCCGTATCCCAGGCGCGGACGGAGCCGTGGTCGCCA
>CAZFOB010000015.1:0-82647 GCA_964520325.1 uncultured Actinomycetes bacterium
GGCCGACTTGGGACCTTTGACCTTGACGATCACCCGGGCGATCTGCGGCGGATCCAGCGGTGTGTAGTCGTTGTTCACGAGCTGGGCCGCGAAGGTCTGTTTTCCGAGCTGGATGAACGACGTCCAGTCGTTCTCCTTCTCCGCCGAGGCCAAGGCGACGTAGCCGGTCCCACCGGAGTTGGCCGGCTGACCGGGCGTGGTCGGGATGTCATAGGTCGTCGCCCCACCGAAGCCGTTCCAGATGTAATAGACGATGTGGCCCTCGCCGCCCTCGGCCTTCATGCCCATCTTGTGCGTGAGCTCGAATCCCGTGACCTTCACCTGGGTTTTCGCCTTGGCCGCCTTCACCGTGCTCCCGTCCTCCGGAGAGATTATGGAGATCTTCGGACCGCCGTTCGAGCCGCCGTCCGAGCCGCCGTCCCCCGACGGCGGCTCGGACGGCGTGTTCTTACCGCACGCGGCGACGAGCAGGAACAAGCAGATCGACAGGGCGTAGAGCCGGCGCATCATGATTGATCTCCTTGGGGATCGCGATCTTGACGGCGCCAAGGTTACCCGGCTCTCGCGGGTGCGCGTGGAACGGGATGGGTTGAAGGGACGTTGTCGGCATGGTGAAGTTGGGAGATATGACCGAACACGCTCCACGATCGGATCCGCTCGACACGACGTTGCTCTCGGATCCTGGCGATCCCGTCGTGTCGGTGGTCCTGCCCTGCCTGAACGAGGCGCAGACCGTGGCGGGCGTCGTGACCGCGGCCGTCAACTCCGGGGTTCGTCGGAGCGATCGTCTCACGCGGGCAACACACCGTGCGCTTCGCGTACTCGCCGCTGCCCTGGTACGGACCGCTCTTCCTGATCGCGCTACTCGCCGGTCTGGCGCTCGCACTTCTCCCACGCTTCGTTCCGACACTCGCAGTCGCGAACGAGCGCGCCCGGAGGGACTCGAACCCCCAGCCTTCTGGTCCGTAGCCAGACGCTCTATCCATTTGAGCTACGGGCGCAAGCACAACAAGCTACCGACTCAACGCGGAGGAGGCGGGATTTGAACCCGCGTGGGAGTTTCCCCCCAACCCGCTTAGCAGGCGGGCGCACTAGGCCGGACTATGCGACTCCTCCGAGAGCGCGATTGTAGTTGCGATCCGTTAACGTGCGCAGCGGCGGAGGAGGTGGGATTTGAACCCACGGTGCCTTTCGGCACACCCGCTTTCAAGGCGGGCCCGTTCGGCCGCTTCGGTACTCCTCCGCTTCCCAGGGTAGAGCGTCGGCGTCGCGCACTATGACACGAAGCTGGACTTTTCGTTGCTCGAGGCGCGCGTCGCACGTCTCGATGGGAAGATCACGACGATGCTCGTCTTCTTCATCCCGCTCTGGGCGGGGGTCTACGGCATCCTCGCTACGCTGCTGCTCAAGTCCTGACGACAAGGGTTCGAGGAGCCGCCCGGCGTCCGAAGGGGCAGATAAACCAACAGCCGGGCGCGACAGGCCCGGAAGTCCGCGTACCCCGAGCGGTCCGACGGACGCTGACTATGGGAAGCGACCGAGAACGATGGCACCATCGGCGACGGAGTCAGGAGAAGCGATGCGACGTCAATGGATGGCGGTGATCTGTGCCGCTCTCGTGCTGACGGCGTGCGCCCCGAAAGACCAGATAGCCGTACCCGAGGCTCCGGGCCAAACCCCGAGCAGGACCCCGATGAACGTGTCCAAGAAACATCCCTACGTCGTGCAGATGAACTACCCGCAGGACGGCGCAACGCTGCAAGGCGATGACCTCCTCGTCACCGTGACCGTGCAGGGCTTCCAGATCGTCGACAAGCTCGGTGAGAAGGCGAAGAAGGGCGAGGGCCACGTGCACTACTACCTCGACGTCGACAAGGTCCCGACCAAGGCAGGCAAGCCCGCCATCACCGAAGGCGAGGGGACCTATCACGCAGAGGCAACGACGTCCTACACGTGGAAGGACGTCGCGCCCGGGAAGCACAAGCTCGCCGTCCAGCTCGTCAACAACGACCACACCCCGCTGAAGCCGCCGTCCGTCGACGAGATCGAGATCACGCTGAACTCGTAGGTCACGCTCTTCGCGGGGATGTCCTTGCCCCGGCCTGCGATCTGGGCCCCTTCCCCATCGGGTCGTAGACTGGAGGCACCGATGGACATGCAATCGACGCTTGCCACGGGCGTTCTACTCGCCGTTTTCACGCTGATCTTGAGCGCGCTCGGGAGGGGACAGTTCCGAGCGATAGACAAGAGGTTCGACGCTGTCGATCAGCAGTTCGTGCAGGTTCGCGGCGAGTTCGTGCAGGTTCACGGCGAGTTCGTGCAGGTTCGCAGCGAGATCGCGCAGATCCGGGGCGAGATCGTGCAGATCCGTGGCGAGATCGCCGAGTTGCGGTCGGACTTGCTCCATGTCGCCCTTGCCGTTGGAGCGCAACCTCGGCCCCACACCGGCTGAACCTTTGGGTCTACGCGGGACATAGGACCCGACTGCTGGTACTGTCGTTTCGCAGCATGGCGGGAGTATCCAACGGGAGGCGGTTCTCGTGAGCTACGGCATCGGCAAACCGACGACGAAGACAGGCTTGAGACGCAACGCCGTTGCAGCGTTGCTCGCGTTGGCTCTCGTGTCGGGATCGTTCGCCGTCGCGCAGCACGCGACGGCGGCCGGCGACTACAGGTTCTCGATCAACGACGTCACCGTGACCGAAGGTTCCCCGGCAGTCTTCATCGTCACGGTCACACCGCCTCCGAACACGGGCGATACCGTGAGCGTGCAGGCCTGCACCAGCGACGGATCGGCGACCGCCCCCGCCGACTACACGGCGAACCCCCCTCCGGTGCAACTTCCGCCGGCTCCCGGAGGCTGCCCTGCGGTGACAACGCTCACGTTCGTCCATGCTGGCCCGTCGACGCAAAACTTCAACGTCACCACGATCAACGACAGCACTCCAGAGCCGACAGAGAATTTCAACGCGAACCTCAAGAACCCGATGATCACCTGTGGCGCACCCGAGTGCAGCGTGGGCATCACCGACAACGCCGGCACCGGGACGATCCTCGACAACGACCCTGGGCTCAGCATCAACGACGTGAGCCTGCCCGAGGGCAACTCGGGAGTCACGCTGTTCGCCTTTACCGTCACCTCGACCCAGCCCGCCGCTGCCGGCTGCCCGATCACGGTGCCGTACTCGACGAGCGACGGAACGGCCAACTCCGGCACGGACTACGCGCCGGCCAGCGGCACCGTCACCATCCCGGCGGGCAGCACCACCTCAGGGCCGATCACCGTGCAGGTGTTCGGCGACGCGGTGACCGAGCCCGACGAGACGTTCAACGTGAACCTCGGCACGCCCACCGTTCCGAGCACCGCCATCCCGCAGTGCTCGGCCCCGCCGCGCGTCGTCAAGGGTACGGGCGTCGGCACGATCCAGAACGACGACGGAGGCGTCCCGCCGCCGCCGCCCGGGCCGCCAACTACCTCGGCGCTGACGATCAGCGACGGCAAGCCGGAGAAGGCCACGACCAAGAGCGATTGCAAGTTCGTGATCGCCATCAACCCTCCTTCACAGAACGCCGTGACGGTGAACTTCGCGACGTCCGGCGCGGAGGACCAGATCACACCTTCGAACGGAACCCTGACCTTCGCACCGGGCGCGACGGGCACCGAGATCACGGTCGATGTGATCAAGAAGCGTCGCAAGAAGGCGACGTTCGACGTCCTTCTCTCGAACGCAAATGGCGCCACGATCGCCGACGGCACCGGCACCTGCACGATCAAGAAGAAGAAGAAGAAAAAGCGGTAGCAAGCCGAGCGATCTTCCGCCGCATCGTGCATACGTTGTGCAGTCCTTTATGCATATTTCGCCACCCGCAGAGTATGCTTGCTCCGTGAACCGGAGAACGTCCATCCAGATCGACGACGACAGGCTGGCCCGCGTCCAGCGAGTCCTCGGCACGAAGGGTCTCAAGGACACTGTCGAGAGAGCCTTCGACGAGGTCCTTCGCGCCGAGCTCCGCCAACGGTTGGCTGAGCGCGTCCGGACCGGCGCAGGCATGGATCGGGGCGAGGAGGTCCTCCGCGTCACTCGTCCAGAACGGTGACGTTGATCCTGGCAGACACGAGCGCGTGGCATCGCGCCGACCGCGGCGCCGTCGGCGATCTGTGGGGTCGGTTGTTGGCGGACGACGCGCTCGCCACGTGCGCGCAGGTTCGGCTCGAGATCCTCTTCAGCGCTCGTAGCGCAGATGACTACGACAGGCTCGCGAGCGAGCTCGCGGCGCTGCACCACCTGCCCTGCGGCACGGAGCAGTTCGAGCGAGCTCTCGAAGTGCAGCAGATGCTCGCGCATCAAGCGGCGTTGCATCACCGCAGCGTGAAGATCGCAGACCTCGTGATCGCTGCTTGCGCCGAAGCCGGCGAAGCGACCGTCTGGCACTACGACGAGGACTTTGATCGGATCGCCACCCTGACGGGCCAACCGGCCGAATGGGTTGTACCACGCGGGTCCCTCTGAGCACGGATGCTAGCGACCGGCGACCCACCTGACCGGACTCAGGCCGAGCGCTGAGCCGATGATGCACGCGACTTCTCCTGGGCTGTCGTGGATCTGCCGCCAAGTGAAACGCAGAACTCGCCAGCCGAGGCCGACGAGGTCAGAGGACCAGGACGCAACAACCTGCCCGTCCAACCGTCCAAGAACGCTTCAGGTTGTCGAGTTCCGACCCCGGAAACGCTACAACCGGGGACGGATCTCGGTAACGCCGTCGGGGAGGTAGGGATGCAGCACCTTCGGGAGCTGCACTCCAGCGCCCGGCTCCTGGAAGTTCTCGAGGATCGCCACGATCGTGCGACCGATGGCGAACGCCGTCCCATTGAGGGTGTGCGGCAACGGCTTGCCCTTCAACCGGATGTGCGAACGTCGCGACTGGTAGTCCGTGCAATTCGAGCAGGACGTGAGCTCGCGGTAGCGTCCCTGCCCGGGGAACCAGACGTCGATGTCGTACTGCTTCGCCGCCTTCTTGCCCATCTCACCGGTGCACACGTTCATCACGCGGTATGGCAAACCGAGTGCCTGCAGCAGCTCTTCCTGACGCGACACGAGGAACTCGTGCTCGTCCCACGAGGCGTCGTGTGCGGTGAAGGAGAACATCTCGAGCTTGTCGAACTGGTGCATCCGAAAGATGCCTCGTGTGTCCTTGCCGTACGTTCCAGCTTCTCGTCGAAAGCATGTAGAGAACGCCATGTACCGCAGCGGGAGCTGACTTTCGTCGAGCGTTTCGTCCATGTGCAGAGCAACGAGTGACTGCTCGGACGTCCCCGTGAGATAGAGGTCGTCCTGCGTGACGTAATACTGCGCTTCGTCGCCGGGCAGTTCCCCCGCGCCGAACATCGACTCGCGCCGCACGGGCACCGGTGGCAAGACCGGGATGAAACCGTGCGGTGCGAGGGTGTCCATCGCGAACCGCACCATCGCGAACTCGAGGTAGACGAGCTCGTTGAAGAGATAACCGAAACGCGATCCCGAGGCACGGGACGCGCGGTCGGTGTCGATGACGCCGAGGCGTCGTCCGATGTCGAGGTGGTCCTCGGCCCCCGGGATGTGCGGCGGCTCACCCCACGTTCGCACCTCGACATTGTCGTCCTCGCTCTGGCCGTCCGGAACCGAATCCTCCGGGAGGTTCGGTAGGCCCGCGGCCAGCATCTCGAGCTGCTCGTCGGCGTCCTTGAGTTGCGGCTCGAGAGCTTCGATCTCCGCCTTGAGCGAACGCGCCTGCTCGAGCAGCGTTTCGCGCTCCTCCGCCGTGGCCTTCGCCATCTGCTTGGTGATCACGTTCTGGTCGTGCTTCTTGCTCTCCGTGAGCTGCACGACCTCGCGACGGCGCGCATCAGCTGCGAGGACGTCGTCCAGGAGGCGGTCGGCGCCTCGGCGCGCTAGTGCTGCGCGAACCTTCTCCGGTTCGTCACGGAGGAGGCGTTGGTCGAGCATCCGTTAGGCCTCCTAGTTTGGGCGGGCTGTGCGCGCACGGCGCGCGAGACGCTCCGCATCGAGTCGTCCGATGGCTCGCGGATAGCTACCGAGCCACTTGAGCTTCGCGACCTGCTTGTCGAGACAACCTATGGCTTCTGCGATCGCCGGATCGTCCACATGGCCTTCGAGGTCGATGAAGAAGCAGTACTCACCGAGCACACGCTTGGTCGGACGCGACTCGAGCTTGGTCAGGTTGATACTGCGATCCGCGAATTCGGTGAGGATCTGGAGCAATGCACCCGGACGATCCTCCGCGATGAACGCGATGAGCGATGTCTTGTCGCGCCCCGAAGGCGCGGATCTTTCCTTCCCGATCACGACGAAGCGAGTCTCGGCCTCCGGATGGTCGGTCACGTCCCGCTCGATCACATCGAGTGCGAAGAGCTGGGCCGCAAGGTTCGGACCGATCGCAACGGACGCACCCTTCTCATAGGCAACGCGTCCGGCCGCTTCTGCTGTCGAGTTGGTCGCCACGATCTTCGCGTTCGGCAGATGCGCGCGCAGCCATCGCCGGCACTGGGCCGTTGCATGCGGCATCGAAAAGATCTCCTTGACCTTCGACAGGTCCTTCGACAGGTCGGTGCCCGGACGACCGAGCAGATGCAGCCGCACGTTGAGGATGACCTCACGCCCGATGTAGAGACCTTCCGTTTCGAAACCGAGGACGTCGACGGTGGTGTTGACCGTTCCTTCGACCGAGTTCTCGATTGGCACCATCCCGCGATCGACGTCGCCGCGATCGACGGCGAGGATCACGTCCTCGATCGAAGGAAGATCGATGAGATCGGCGCTCTCCGGGTCGACGACCTGAAGCAGCGCTTCCTGCGTGAAGGTGCCCGGGGGGCCGAGGAAGCCGAAACGTTCGCGTGAGGTCATCGCTGCGTCGCCGTCGCCAGAGCCATGCGGATCGCCTCCTGCTCCTCGGGTGAAAGGTTGTACGGCGAGCTCGCTTGCGTCACCGGCTTGGCGTACGTGCGCGCTTCCTGGCGTCCGTTGATGCAGGAGATCACCAGGCCGTCACCGTGGTCGTTGAGGATCGCCGCGGAGAAGGACAACTGCCCGCCCATGTCTTCGAAGGCGTCGTACCTGTGAACTGCGAATCGCTGGAGGGCGCCTTGGAAGGCTTCGGCGAGGCGCTGCAACTCGGCTGCGATCTGCCTGATATCGCCGCGGAGCGCGCGGACCTCCTCTATCTGCTTGGAGACCGCCTCGAGGATGTCCTCGCGGCCCGCCGTCCCCTGGATCGTGAAGATCTTGCGGCGCAGGGCAGAGAGCGACATGAACACGGCGACCCCCACCACAAGTGCGAGGACACCGAGAAGGACGGCGAGCAGATCGGCCCCGGTGAGCATTGGTCGTTCAGACTACCGTTGACGGATGGACGACTTTCACTTCCTGGACCACGAACGCGAGCAGCGGTGGGGACTGCCGGAGGCCGTGCTCGGCATCGGCAAGACCACCGAGCAGATCGCCGACATCGTGTCGCGCCTCCGCGAAAGCAACGCCGGTCCGGTTCTCGTCACAAAGACGACGTCCGAGGCATACGAAGCGGTACTCGAGATCGCGCCGGAGGCCGAGTGGCACGCGACGGCGAAGATGATCCGCGTGGCGCGCGACCCGGTGGTCGTCGCCGGTGCCGTCGGCATCATCGCGGCCGGCACGGCCGACACTCCCGTGGCCGAGGAAGCCGCTATCACCGCGGAGTCGGCAGGGGCGACCGTCGACCGCATCTACGACGTCGGGGTCGCGGGTCTTCACCGGCTCTTCGCGCGGCTCGACCGCATCCGAGCGTGCGACGCTCTCGTGGTCGCGGCGGGGATGGAAGGTGCGCTGCCCACGGTTGTCGGTGGACTCACCGGGCTTCCCATCATCGCCGTGCCGACGTCCATCGGCTACGGGACGTCGATGGGTGGAATGGCCGCGCTGCTGGGCATGCTCAATTCCTGCACGCCGCAAGTGGTTTGCGTGAACATCGACAACGGGTTCGGCGCCGGCTTCTTCGCGGCACTCATGACGCGGAAGCACTGACCAGTGGCTCGCCTCGCGTACTTCGACCTCGCCAACGGGATCTCCGGCGACATGGCGCTTGCGAGCCTCGTTCATGCTGGAAGAAAGATCGGCATCAACGTCGAAGCTGCCGTGACCGAAGCCGTCGTCTCGTTGCCACTCGACTGCACAGTGCGCTTCGTGGACGACGAACGCGGGGGGCTCTCATGTGTGCGGGCTGAGGTGAAGACGGACGGCGCGAAGCATCAGCCCGCAGCGCTGCGTGCGGCGATCGAGAGAGCTGATGTGGCCGAGAACGCTCGAGCGAAAGCGTTAGCCGCACTCGCCGCGCTCGTGGGCGCCGAGTCGCGCGTCCACGGCACGGCTGTCGAGGACGTACATCTTCATGAGCTCGCTTCTGCCGACACCGCCGTGGATCTTCTTGGAGCGGCCGTCGGTCTGCATGCGCTCGGCGTCAACCTCGTTGCGGCGGCGGCGGTTCCCGTCGGCAGCGGCTGGATACGCGGTGAGCACGGCGAGATCCCGCTACCCGCGCCCGTCGTCCTCGAGCTCCTCAACGGTGCCGCGCTCAAGGGTGTCGACGGGGAGTTGGAGCTCGTCACTCCGTCGGGCGCGGCGATCCTCGTGGGTCACGGCGCAACCTTCTGCCCCCTCCCCGATCTCATCCTGGAAGGGGTTGGCGTCGGCGCGGGCTCGCGCATCACCGACCGGCCGAACATCTGCCGCGTGCTGGTCGGCGAGCCCGCGAGCGACGTCGGGACCCTCGAGACCTGCGTCCTGCTCGAGACGAACATCGACGACCAGACACCCGAGATGGTGGCGCATGCGCTCGAGACGCTCATGGAGCACGGTGCACTCGACTGCTGGATCACGCCGATCGTGATGAAGAAGTCGCGTCCGGCGTTCCTTCTGTCGGTTCTCGTCAAGCCGGCGGACGAAACACTGCTCACCGAGCTCGTGTTCCGTCACACGACAACACTCGGCGTCCGCCGTCGCACCACCTCGCGGCACAGGCTCGAGCGTGACCACATAGAGGTCACCGTGCGGGGCCGGACGGTACGGGTGAAGGTGGGACGCCTCGGCGGCGAGGTCGTGAACCTGTCGCCCGAGTTCGCCGATTGCGCTGCAGCAGCCGACGCGCTCGGCATCCCGCTCAAGGTGCTTGTCGACGAGGCGCTGTCGGCTGCCCGCGCCAGCGTCTAAGAGTCCTTCCGTCCCGGTCCTCCCCAAGCGCCGCCGCACACCCCCGTCTTAGACTTCGACTCCGCGCGAGGGAGGGTGCCCCATGGTGAAGTTCGGTCTCCAGATCCCGTGGTTCAGCTGGCCGGGGGCCCCCGACAATCAAGGTCAGGTGCTGGCCGACGTCGCTCGAACGGCAGAGGACGCCGGCTTCTCCTCTCTTTGGGTGATGGATCACTTCTTCCAGCTCGAGATGATCGGCCCTGCCGAGATGGACATGCTCGAGGGCTACACCACCCTCGGTTACCTCGCCGGCGTGACGGAGCGCATCCGACTCGGCACCCTCGTGACTGGTGTGACCTACCGGCACCCGGCGATCCTCGCCAAACAAGTGACCACCCTCGACGTGCTATCCGGCGGACGAGCGTGGCTCGGCATCGGCGCTGCGTGGTTCGATCGCGAACACGACGGACTCGGGGTGCCGTTCCCACCGCTGTCGGAGCGCTTCGAGCGCCTGGAAGAGGCCGTCCAGATCGCCATGCAGATGTGGTCGGACGACAACGGTCCCTACGACGGGAAGCACTACACGCTCAAGGAAACGATCTGCGTGCCGCAACCACTCTCGCGCCCACGGCCCCCGATCATGATCGGAGGCGGTGGCGAGAAAAAGACGCTGCGCCTGGTAGCCAAGTACGCCGACGCCTGCAACGTCTTCGGAGGCCCGACGGACATCACCCACAAGTTCGACGTCATCAAGCGACATTGCGAGGACGTCGGTCGCGACTACGACGAGATCGAGCGCTCGGTCATGACGATCGTGCCTCCCGGAGACGCCGCGATCGCACCCGCGAAAGCCCTGATCGACGCCGGGGCCCAGCACGTGATCTTCTCGGGCCTGCCCGTCCACGATCTGGGTGCGGTCGCCGGCTTCTCGGAGGTCTTCAAAGCTCTCGACTCGGACTGAGCCTGTTCGAAGAGAGTCGCGCAGCGCCGGAGGACAACCGCGGCGTGGGGGGATCAGAGGGCGTTACATTGGACGCCCGGCGGGTGTGCTGGAATTGGCAGACAGGCACGGTTCAGGTCCGTGTGTCCGAAAGGGCGTGGAGGTTCGAGTCCTCTCACCCGCACGCGGTTTCGTCGTGTGACGCTGCGGTAGAACCCGGTTTCCGATCGGCTCGCGGCGGGCACGATTGGCCTGGTAGCGACCCATATACTGTCGTACGCTCATCCGCCCCCGCACTCGAGGTCCTGTGAGCCTGATCGGCCAGTTCGAAGAGCGTCTGGAGCGCGCCGTGGACGGATTCTTCGCACGACTGTTCAAGTCGGGCGTGCATCCCGTTGAGATCGGCAAGCGTCTCTTGCGAGTCATGGAGGACGGCAAGACCGTCGCACTTCGTCGTACCTACGTTCCGAACATGTATCGGATCACGGTCGGAGTGCAGGACTACGAGCGTCTCTCGCAGCTCGAGGGCAAGCTCGTCGAGGAGCTCGAGATCTTCGTCGGCGAGGCGGCTCGGCAACGCCAGTGGAGCCTGCCCGACTCCCCACGGGTCGAGTTCGCGACTGACGCCAAGCTCTCAGCTGGTGAATTCCGAATCACGGCCGAGGCCGTGGCGCTCCGAGCCGAGCGCGACCGCCCCGCGTCCTCGATCGACCCGGCTGCTTCTCCGGCGGTTCCCGAAAGAACGGCTCCTCCGCCCCGTGAGAGCGGACGAGCGAGCCTGGTTGTCCTGCAGGACGATCAACCGGTGAAGACTTTAGAGATCGAACGTCGCATCAGGATCGGGCGCCAAGCCGACAACGATCTCGTCATCGTTGATCCTGGCGTCTCACGCCACCACGCCGAGATCATCAACGAGAGCGGCACATGCACGCTGCACGATCTCGGGTCGACCAACGGCACCTACGTCAACGGCACGGTCACAACCGAGCATGCATTGCGCGACGGTGATCGAGTCTTGATCGGCTCCACTGTGGTGGAATTCCGGCGCGGTCGGCTTCCGGAACGTCGGCCGCGGTGAAGGGCTAACCCTTGGCAGAACTTCTGACCGGCCCCTTGGGCAAGGTCGTGCTCCTCGGCACGATGTACCTGCTCCTTGCGGTGGTCGTGTGGATGGAAGCCCGCGAGCTCGCCCACGCGACCACTCGGCGCATATCGCCCATCGCCCCCGTACGCGGGCGTCGCCAGCCGTCCCGCCTGGTCAAGACAGAAGGATCGGGGCCGGAGAGCGTCGATCTCGTCCCGCCGGAAACATTGATCGGACGCGACGTCGCGTGTCATGTCACGATCGTCGATTCTTCGGTGTCGCATCGCCACGCGCGCGTGTACCACTCGGACGGGGAATGGCACGTCGAAGATCTCGGATCGACCAATGGAACATTCGTGAACGACCGTCCGTTAACTCGCCCCGTGATCCTGCGACCCGGCGACAAGATCGCTATCGGACGTTCGACGCTCGAGGCGCGCGCCTAGCCCATGGACCTGCGCATCGCGTACGCGACTGACATCGGGCGCAACCCGCACCGCGACATGAACGAGGACTCGGTCCTTTTCGACGAGCTTCCCCTCGTCGCGGTCGCGGACGGCATGGGTGGCCACGAAGCGGGCGAGGTTGCCTCCAACCTTGCCGTCGAAACCTTGCGGACGTGGAAGCCGCGTCTCGAGGGCACCTCCGGCGCCGTTGCCGCCGAGCTGCTGAAAGAAGCGTTCGTCGAGATCAATCGTGAGGTCTTCGCCAAAGGCGCATCCGATGAAGCACTCACCGGCATGGGGACCACGCTCACCGCGGGCTGGATCACCGATGACAGCGTGACGTTCGCCCACGTCGGCGACAGCCGGTTGTACATGCTCCGGGGGACGAATCTGAAGCAGCTGACCGAAGACCAAACCGTCGCCCAAGAGCTGGTTCGGCGCGGGCGCCTCCGTGAGGATGAGCTCGAGTCGAGCCCGCAGCGTCACTACCTGCTCCAAGCCATCGGGGTGGAAGGCGAACTCGATATCGCTACATCGACGGTGAAGCTCCGGCCGGCAGATCGTCTGATCTTCGCGTCCGACGGCTTGTACGGCATGCTCCAGGATCCCGAGCAGATCAAGCAGATCCTCCTCGGTCACCCAGAATCCCAGGCCGCGTGCGAAGCCCTGATCGAGGCCGCGAACGCCGCCGGGGGCCAGGACAACATCTCAGTGCTCATCGTCGACGTGCCCGGCGATCCATCCGTCGCGCTCGACGAGGACGACGACGAGATCGACGGCGACGACACGGTCGTTGCTTCAGGCGTGCAGTCCGCGCCCACGTCTCGGCGCTCGGCTCGCCGGTGGATCGTGCTCGCTGCGGCGGCCGCGCTCCTCGCGGCGATGGCGGTCGTCTTCGTTCTGCGTCCGGCGACGCGATCGCTGGTCGTGGCAACTCGGGCCGACGATGTCGTCGTCCTCGAAGGACGACCCGGACGCAGCGGTACCGATCGCGCCAGTGGCGAGGTGGTCCACACCTTCCAGGACGAACGCGTCGACGACTTCCCGACCACTGTGCAGCGGGACCTTCGGTCGGGCATCGAGGTGGAGTCGCTCGCAGAAGCCAGGGCCGTCGTCGAACAACTCCCGCGCAAGCTCGGCCCGATCGACACTCCGACGCCTGAACCAAGTACTCCGCTGAGCCCAGAGCCGAGCAAGAGCCCGGCCCCAAGCCCCGAAGCGACGACGAAACCGTGAAGCATCCGCGTGGACGTGAGCTCTTCCTCCTCTGCGCGGCCGCAAGCGTCTTCGCGATCGGCTGGGTCCAACTCGGCTCCGACCTCACGATCCCATTCCTCGGTTTCGTGTGTGCGTTCGGGGCGATGCACATCGGGATGCGAGCATGGGCGCCGACAGCCGATCCGGTCGCGCTGCCGGTGGCAGCGTTCCTCGTCGCGATGGGCACGATGCAGCTCGCATCGATCGACCGCCTGCAGTCGCTGGTCGACAGCGACTGGAAATCCCTCGCACCGACTCAGACGGGCTGGCTCGCGCTCGGTGCCGCTGTGTTCCTCGTCACCGTCTACGTTTTCCGCAATGGACTCGGCCCGGCGTGGCGCGTCCGCTACACCCTGGCGCTCATCGGTCTGACCGCAATGCTCGCTCCGCTCCTCCCGGGCATCGGCCACACGGTGAACGGTGCGAGGCTGTGGCTCAAGGTCGGCCCGCTCACGTTTCAGCCGGCCGAAGCGACGAAAGTGCTCCTCGTGCTCTTCCTGGCCGCGTACCTTTCCGAGCGGCGGGAGTTGCTCGGCATCGCTGCGGGACGCCGGTTCGGGCCGTTCACGCTTCCCGACCCCCGCTTCGTCGCTCCGCTCGCCGGAATCATCGGCCTGGCGCTGCTCGTCTTCGTCCGTCAGAACGACCTGGGTTCGTCCCTGCTGTTCTTCTTGACCTTCCTCGCGATCCTGTGGATCGCAACAGGACGCGCCTACTACCCCGTGATCGGGATCCTGCTCTTCGCCGTCGGTGTCTACGTCGCGCTCCAGACGTTCGGGCACGTCCAGGGCCGCTTCGACGCATGGCTCCATCCATTCAATGACCCGGCGGATTCGGGATATCAACTGATCCAAGGTCAGTACGCACTCGCTGAAGGCGGTTTGGCCGGGATGGGTCTGGCAGGCGCGGACACCCAGCCTCACCTCATCCCGGTGGGCTCGACCGACATGATCCTCGCTGCGATCGGACACACGATGGGCCTCGCCGGTGTCCTCGCAGTGGTCATGGCGTTCGTCGTCCTGCTCACTCGGGCGTTCTACATCGCGCTGCGTTCGCGCTCCGACCTGCACTCACTCGCCGCGGCCGGGTTCGGCATCGTGCTCGGTGTGCAGACCGCGATCATCGCGGGGGGCGTTCTTCGCGTGCTCCCTCTCACCGGCGTCACCCTCCCCTTCGTCTCGTACGGAGGCTCGAGTCTCGTTTCGAACTTCGCGATCCTCGGCTGCCTGTTAGCAGTGTCCAACGCCGAGTCGACGACGATCTCGCCCGACCTCGATGAGGCGGAAGCAGTCGGCTATGGATAGGCGGATCCGGCAGATCGCCGGCCTCATCACGCTTCTGCTGCTGGCCGTGGCCGGCAGCGCCGGCTGGGTGCAGGGCATCCGAGCCGAGCAGATCGCCGCGCACGAACCGGTCACTGCGGAAGGCGAGCGAGCACGCAACCGTTTCCGGATCTTCCAGGAGTGCCGTTGGCGCCGAGGCGACATCCTCTCCATCGACGGCCAACCACTCGCCGAAGCGGTCGAGGCCAAGGATGGCCGCCGGTGTCTCTATGAACGAAGCTATCCACTCGAAGAGC
Source organism: uncultured Actinomycetes bacterium (assembly GCA_964520325.1). Classification (GTDB taxonomy): domain Bacteria; phylum Actinomycetota; class JAICYB01; order JAICYB01; family JAICYB01; genus CAZFOB01. The sequence continues at coordinate 14,522 of CAZFOB010000015.1, forward strand.
TCGCGCCGCACGTTGTCGGACAGTGGTCTTTGCATTTCGGCAAGAGCGGACTCGAGTCTGCGTACAACACGGATCTCGTCGGCGAACCAGTGGCTGCCACAAGCCTCAGCGATCTGCTGGAGACACGTCCGCGCGTCGGGAACACGCTGATCTCGACGATCGATACTCGGCTGCAGAAGGAAGCGCTGAGGGCGCTCAACGGACGCCGAGGTGGCATCGTCGCGCTCAATCCGAAGACCGGTGCCGTCTATGTCGCGGCATCCAACCCGAGTTACGATCCCAATCCGCTTGCGTCCAACAACCGCGAGGAAGCCGAAGCGGCCAGGTGTGAGCTCGGCATCGGGTTCGAGCGGCTCTCAGACGGCGCACTCAAGAAGAACGCCGACGGCAGCAACGTTGTGTGCGACAACCCCGCTGCACCGCTGCTCTCCGTCGCACTGCAGGCCCGACGTCCTCCGGGATCGACATTCAAGGTCGTCACAGCCGCAGCGGCGCTCGAGTCGGGGAAGTACACCCCCGATACGGGGACGCGCGGCGGAGCGTCCTACGTTCCGCCCGGAGAATCTCAACGCAACTCCATCGGCAACTACGGTGGCGGAGCGTGCGGCGGCACACTCGCCAATGCGCTACGCGTCTCGTGCAACACCTCGTTCGCACAGATCGCAGTCGACATCGGAGCCGACCAGCTCTACAAGACCGCACAAGCGATGGGTTTCGACCAGCTCGGAGGCGAAGCCTTCAAGGGATGCGAGGGCGACCCGACCTCCGACATCTCGCAGACGCGCACCGGTTGTCTTCCGCGAGAGCTCGTCCGCGCGGATGGAACGTCTGAGAAGCTCTCAACGCCGGCATTCCGGGCGCGAGCCGGTTTCGGTCAGTGGGTGATCCAGGCCTCGCCGTTCGGCATGGCCCAAGCGGCGGCCACTGTCGCCAACGGTGGTTTCGTTCCGAAGCCGCGCTTCGCCGAGCGAGTGATCGACCGTCGCGGCGAAGTCGTGCGTGAGATCCGCACAGGCATCGGCGCGTCGGCGATCTCGCCCGAAGCTGCAAGTCAGCTCGCGCAGATGATGCGTGGGGTGGTCAGCGGGGGCACGGCCTCGAGCGCCTTCAGTGGCTTCCGCGTTCCCGCGGCCGGCAAGACCGGCACCGCCGAGCAGCCGACGTGCGCGAAGGACGAGGCCGCTATCTTCGGGCCCGGCTGCGCTCGCCTCGCGCACGCGTGGTTTATAGCGTTCGCCCCCGTCGAAGACCCAGCGATCGCGATCGCGGTGCTCATCGAACGGGGGGGTGGCGTGAGCCAGGCCACCGGAGGACGAGTGGCCGCGCCCGTAGCTCGACAGGTCATGGAGACGTTCTTCAAGTTGTACCCAACCGCCGCAGCCGGCGGAGGACAGCGAGACCGATGAGCGGCAACCCACCTAAACGAGTCCCGCGTCCGTTGGCCCAGCGTTCGTCCAGGCGGGCAACGGGGCGAACAACGCGTCGCGTGCCGCAAACGCTTGCGCGCCGATACGAGGTGATCAGACGCATCGGCGTCGGCGGCATGGCCGACGTCTACCTCGCCGAGGACACGCAGCTCGGACGTGAGGTCGCACTGAAGATCCTGCACCCGCAGTACGCCGGCGATGACGGATTCGTCGAGCGCTTCAAGCGCGAAGCGTTGTCGGCGGCCAAGCTGCAACATCCGAACATCGTCCAGATCTACGACTCGGGACGCGACGGCGACTTCAACTTCATCGTCATGGAGTACGTCGAAGGACGCTCCCTCAAAGAGCACCTCACGGAAGAGGGCCCGCTCGAGATCGGCGAAGCTTCGCGCATCGCGGGCGATGTGTTGACGGCGCTCGCGTTCGCTCACCGCGGCGGCCTCGTCCACCGCGACATCAAGCCCGGCAACATCCTCCTTTCCGACGAAGGCAAGGTGCAGGTCACCGACTTCGGCATCGCGCGCGCAGAGGCCGCAAGCACGATGACGCAGACGGGCACGATCGTTGGCACCGCCTACTACCTCTCCCCCGAACAGGCGCAAGGTCTTCCTCTCGATGGGCGATCAGATATCTATTCGCTCGGCGTCGTCCTCTACGAGATGCTCACCGGACGCCGGCTGTTCGAGGGTGACTCGCCGGTGTCGATCGCGTACAAGCACGTTCGCGAGCAGCCGCGGCCCCCGTCGAGCTTCCGCCAGGACATCCCCCGTCCGCTCGAAGCGATCGTGCTGAACTCGCTTGCCAAGCGTCCTGAGGATCGATACAGCTCTGCCGCGCTGATGCGCCGCGACCTCGAATCGTTCGCGCAAGGCAAAGCCGTCACCGCCACGGTGAAGGTTGCCGTGCCGGAAGATTCAACGCAGGTCATCCGTTCCGTCGGCGTGCTCGATCGGCAGGCGGTCCGGCGTCCTGGATGGCTCGTCGCTTTGGCATTGGCGTTGCTCGTCGGCGGCATTGCGATCGGCACGTGGTCACTCGTCACCCTCGTGCGCACCGTCGTCGGGCGCGTCGACGTCCCAAAGGTCGTAGGACGCGAACCCGATCAAGCCAACCGCGTACTTCGCGCAGCAGGCCTCGACCCGTCTTTCCAGGAATCGGAGTTCTCGATCGACGTCGCGGAAGGACTCATCACGAGGCAAGAACCACCAGCCGGAAGAAGCGTGGCCAAGGGAAGCCTCGTGCGCTTCTGGGCATCGAGGGGACGTCCGGTGGTGAAAGTGCCGGACGTGGTCGGCGCCTCACTCGACAAGGCGGCCGCAGAGCTTCGCGAAGCCGGGTTGAACGTCGGGAAACGGATAGGACAGTTCAGCGAAGAAGAGCCGGGGACGGTTCTCTCGCAGAACCCGGACGCCGGACGAGAGCTTCGCAGTGGCGACAGCGTGAACCTCACCGTTTCTCAGGGCGAGGAGAAGGCCCTCGTTCCCGATGTGATCGGACGCGACTTCGCCGATGCCGTCGAGATCCTGGCGAACGCGGGTTTTCGTCCCAATCGCATCAGTGAGCCTCATCCAACCGCCCCGCAGGGGACCGTCTTCGACCAGGACCCCAAGCCCAACACCGAGTCCGTTCCCGGAGCGATCGTCGACGTCTTCGTCTCCGAAGGCGCCGATGACTTCGCGATGCCGGACGTCGAGGGTCTGACCGAAGAGGAAGCCACCGACGAGCTCGAGGGCCGCGGCCTTGACGTTAGGGTCGTCCGTGAAGTGGTCGGCGACTCCTCGCAGGTGGGCCGAGTGATCGCCCAGGATCCAAGTCCGGGGACGACGGTGCGCCGCGGCGACTCCGTCGAGATCACCGTCGGCGAATAGCCGGTCGAGACGTCGCGACGAAATTCCCGAGCAGCTTCTTGCCAACGTTCGTGAGGATCGACTCCGGATGGAATTGCACGCCCTCGATGGCCAGAGCCGTATGTCGCACACCCATGACCACGTCGTGATCAGAATCGCGATCAGAATCGTCATCCGACCACGCTGAGACCACCAACTCAGGCGGCAACGACGAACGTTCTAGGACAAGCGAGTGGTAGCGCATCGCCTCGAACGGCTGTGCGAGATCACGGAGAACGCCGTCGGCGTCGTGGTGCACCATCGACGTCTTGCCGTGCATGATGCTCGGCGCCTCGATCACGCGGCCGCCGAACGCCGCACCGATCGCCTGGTGACCGAGGCACACGCCGAGCAACGGCGTGCCACTGTCGGCGCACCAATGCACAAGGGGGATCGAGATCCCCGCACCACCGGGACGACCCGGTCCCGGCGAGATCACCACGGCGTCGGGAGAGCTCGCAGCGATCTCCTCGATCGTCACTTCGTCGTTGCGTCGTACGTCCAGGCAAGCACCAAGTTCGCCGAGGTGCTGCGCGAGGTTGAACGTGAACGAGTCATAATTGTCGAGGACGAAGATCCTCATAGTCCTTCGAACAGGTCGCTCTCTTTGAGTTGAGGCCGGCGCTCGCTTCGCGACACATCCGACTTCGCCAAGACGTAGTACTCCGACGAGAGCGCCCCTCGAAACTCCGGCGGGATCTGCAAGAACATCTGTGTCGTACCGAGCTGAGTCCGGTGTGCTTCAAGCGCAGCGAACTTCTGCTCGACGAACGAGCTGCAGTCGATGACGGTCGTGATGGTCTCGTCGTCGTCGCCGATCCGTTCGACCTCCTCGTCCGAGAAGAACTCATCCGGCTCGACCCCGAGCTGCCCGGCCATCTCGCGTCCCGTCCGCATCAGCGACTTCGGAAACGCCGTGCAGTACACCTTCTTCACGCCGGCGAGGTCGGCGGCTTCGAGCGCCGCCCTGTGCGCGCGGATGTGATCGGGATGTCCGTAGGTTCCGAACTCGTTATAGGTCACAACGACCTGCGCGCAGGTCTCTTCCAGGATGGCGACGATCTTCGCCACGACCCCTTCGAAGTCCTGATTGACGAACGCGACGGCGGCATCGTTCTCCGGGGTGCCGTCCATCCCCGAGTCGTGGTAGCCGAGCATCCTCAGATCGATGCTTCCCGAAGGGGCGCCTGGAGGCGCATCCCCACCGAGCCGTTTGCAGGCCTCGATCAGCTCCGTTCGCCGAACCTCACCGAGGCGCGTCTTCAGCTCATCGGGTGAACCGAGATCGGGTCCGAGGAGAGAAACGTCGGCGATCTCTCCGGCCTCGCCGTTCGTGCACGTCACAAGAACGACGTGCGCGCCCTCGGACGCGTATCGCGCGATCGTGCCTCCGGTGGCAAGCGATTCGTCGTCGGGATGCGCGTGCACGAAAACGACGCAGCGTTGGTCCATGAAGCCGATTATCATCGGCCCACAACTCCCGAGCGGAAATCGTCTCCAACGAAAGAGCATCCGGCATGCCTGTATCGAGATCGAAACGGAAGAAGGACGGAAAGCGGCCCAAGTCGCCGGCCATCGTCACCAAGCCGAAGCGCAAGACGACGGCTCGGTGGGTGCCCTTCGTGTTCTTCACATGCGTCGGGGTTGGGGTCGTCCTGATCCTGCTGACCTACATCATCTGGAACGGCCGGCCGGCCACGCTCTTCGGGGGACTCGGCCTCATCGGTGTTGCATTCGCCGTCTCGACGCAGTGGTACTGACCCTTCAGCGGCCTCTTCGGAGCCTTCAGCGGCCTCTTCGTGGTCTGCACCGGCCACTAACCTCGGCGTCGTGGCCAATCCGCACGTCTCCGATCGCGCCGAGCTGCTCGTACGGCTGAAGAAGATCGAGGGCCAGATCCGCGGGATCCAGCGGATGATCGAGGACGACACCGCGTGCGTCGACGTCCTCACGCAGGTCTCCGCTGTGGTCGCCGGTATGGAGAAGGTAGGCCTTCGGCTCCTCCGCGACCACATGCGCGCCACGCTCGGACAGGTCAACGCGGCGTCCGAGGACAAGGTCGTCGAGGTCGTCAGAGCGGTCGAACGATTCCTACAGGCCTGAAATTCCACGGCTGTCACTTTGTCCCCAGAACGTCCACACCCTGTGGACAACACCACGAACGTGCAGCTCAGCACCTCATGGTCGGCCCCCAGGGTCGGGGGCGTAAGCTCGTGGGGTGCCCGTCTTCGAATACCGCTGCACCGTATGCGAGGCCGACCTCGAGGCGATCGTGCTTCCGGGCGAGTCGGCGCCTTTGGCCTGCGCCGAGTGCGGCGGCGAGTTGCGGCGACGCTGGAGCCGGGTAGGTATCAAGCTGGTCGGCTGGGGTTTTTCGAAGAACGACTCGATGCTCCCGGACTCCGCCTCGCGTAGATCCTTCAAAGAGATCCGCGACAAGGCGTCCGAACTCTTCGACTAATGCGTCTGCATCGACGAAGAGGCAGACTGACTCCGAGCCGCCAGCGGACGAGCACTCTGTGCGACCGGGCTTTGAGCCCTATTAACTGCCGAGGATCACGAACACGTGGATCGCTGAGTGCAGGATCATCGGCGACACCAGGCTCCTGTCTCGCACGAGAAGTCCGGTCAGCACGAACGCGAGAACGGCGTAGCCGGGGAATCCGAACACGCCACCGAGGCCGTGGACACCCATCCATGCGAGTGACGCGAGGACGCCGGCAACAACGATGGTCTTGCCGCGCGATCGGAGAGCGTGGAAGCCAAAACCGCGGTACGTGAACTCCTCACAGAAAGCCGCCGTCACGACGCCCATCACGACCCAGGAGAGACGCTGGATGGTCGTGTGCGGTGCGCCATTAGCGCTCCACGCCTTCACGAGGGTCGAGACACCGGCCAGCGGTCCAGCGAGCTCGCGGACGGCGACCGCGACGAGTCCGATCGCAACGGCACCGACCAGGAGCGTGACGCGACGACGGCGGTCTACATGGATGCCGACGTCCCCCAGCGTCCACCCATGACGGCGCATCACGCCGAGCGCGACGGCGACGGATGTCCAGTGCAGTACGAACGTAGAACCCCAGAAGGCCCACCATCCGTAGGTTGTGCCCTCACCAAACAACTCTCGTGACCACGGCGTGAACGAATTCGCCATGTACAGCACAGGGAAACCGACCAGGACGAGTGCGATCTGCCACGCGGGGATCGCGCGCACCTCGGAACGAACCTTATTCATGACCATCCTTCCCCTTCCTGCCTTGTGCGTACGATGCGGGATACGTCGAGTTCTTCAGTCGCGCGAGTAGTTGTGCCGTCCAGTCGATCTCGGCTGCGATGAGGCGGCGTTCGTGGTCGCGCAGATCGTCGACGACCGCTCGCTGAGCGGGATTGCCGAGCGGGGGAGTGAGTTCCGGATGGAACGCGCGCTCCAGCTGCGCGAGGTTGTCCAGTCGCTGCTTGAGGAGATCGATGATCTCAGCCCGATCGAGGTCGTCGTAGAACGAGACCGCGAGATCGATCGGGCGCGAGTACCTCGTGATGCCGAGCCAGGCCTTGCGCAGCAGGTCGCGGAACTCTTCGCGGCCGGCCTCCGTGATCTCGTACGTCCGGTGGGGCGGACGCTTCCCGTGCTGCCCGGTCTCGACGAGCCGGACCAGCCCTTGGGCTTCGAGCTTTCGCAGTCCAGAGTAGATCGACCCCGACTGGATATCGGCCCACCAATGCATGTCCCAGCGCTTCAGCGTCGCCTTGATGTCGTAGCCGTGCGCCGGACGTCTCGCCAGCACGCCGAGCAACGCGATTCGGGCTAGGGCGCCTGAGCGGTCACGAAGAGGTCTATCAGTCACTAATGAATAGTCAATGGTGGCTATCTGCTTGTCAAGCACCTTGCTCGGGCTTCGACCAGCGTCAGGTCCGGCTCCGAGGACCTGCCTCGGTTCGTCCGGCTCGCTGCCGACGGTCATCTTCGGCACGTCCTTCTTCCTCACGTCGTTGCGTTCCCTCGTACACCACGTCCGTGGGCGCTAACTTCGCCTGTTCACAGCCCGATTTCAGGTCATGCGCAGAGTGCTTTCCGCCGGTGCGGGCGCCATCGTCCTTCTCGTCCTCCTTCACGCGCGCCCCGCGCAGGCCGGCGGATTCGATGCCATCGAAGAAGCCCACGTGCGCAACATGCTGAACCAGACCCGAGCCGGGGAAGGCCTCGAGCGCCTGGTCAGTCACCCCGGAATGATCGAGATGGCCCGCGGCCAGTCGGTCAGGATGGCTGAGAAGGGCTCGATCTTCCACAACGAAAACCTCGGTGGCGAGGCCACATCCCTCTTGCCGGGCTGGCTCCAGATCGGCGAGAACGTCGGGAAGGGTCCAGACGCCGACCTGATCCAGGAAGCGCTTCTCGAGAGTCCGGGGCACTACAAGAACATCGTCGACCCCGCTTTTGACTCGATCGGCATCGGCATAGTGGTGGCCGGTGACGGCACCAGGTTCATCACGCAAGTCTTCGCCGACCTCAAAGACGCCCCGTCGGCTCCGACACCGCCTACGCCGGCTACGCCGATCCTTCGGTCGACTCCGGCGCAGGAACCCCCGGCGCCGACGCTCGCGCCCGCCAAGCCCGCGGCACCAACCGTCGCAGCACCACCGCCCGTGCTGCGGCTCAGGTCAGACCTGAATGCCGTCATCGGGGGGCTCGTTCTACCGGCTGAATTGTCCGGAGCTCTCACAGAGTCATAGTGGCTTCCCCTACGTCCGGCCGGTAGTCCTCTGACCAGGCCTTTTCCATTCCGGGCTCGAGCACGAGCGCACGAAGTGTCATAGAACTGACACGGAAACGTCATAAAGGCTTGCGTCCCCTCCCCAAGGCTGCTAAACATTACCGACGCCCCACACCGGGGCGATTTCCTTGAGGAAGGAGGTGCAACAAACATGAACAAGACTCTCAAGCTAGTGCTCGTCGCGATGGTTGCGATCGGTGCGTCATGGACTTCAGTGGCGCGGGCCGACGTCGACAACGCATCAGCGACGAACGTGCAGGACGGCGACAACGACAACGAAACTGAGCAGACTGGTGAAGCCTCTTCGGGCGACGCCGTGGCCGGACAGGTCGCGGGTGTTGTCTCGTCGGGCGACGCTTCCGTCGATGCGACCAACCGCTCGGAAGACGTTGACGTTGTCACAGGTGATGCGACAGGTACGAACGACGCGGCAACTTTCGTCGGCCTTACGGCCGGCTCGAGCTCCGCGGTGAACGCTGCCGACGTTGAAAACAGCGCCGGGACGAACATCCTGTCGGGCGACAACGAGAGCGAACTCACCCAGGACGTGATTGCGACGTCGGGTGATGGCGTTGGCGGTCAGGTGATCGGCGTCGTTACGTCGGCCGGCGGTTCGGCCGACGTTGTGGCGGCCAACACCTCGGAAGGCGTTGACATCTCGACTGGTGACGGAGATGCGTCTAACGACGCGGCTGCGTTCGTCGGTCTCAACGCTACGGGTACAGTCGCGGCGCTGGCTGCGGACATCGATAACGCGTCCGCGACCAACGTGCAGGATGGCGACAACGACCTCGAAGCTTCGCAGGCGGCCCTTTCGGCCTCAGGCGACGGCGTCGGTGGTCAGGTACTCGGTGTGGTTTCGGCTGGTGATGCGTCGGTTGACGCCACCAACCGTTCCGAGGACGTTGACGTCGAAACTGGCGACACCGTGTCGGAGAACGACTTCGCTGCTTTCGTCGGCCTTACGGCCGGCACGGGAACAGCGGTTGTCGCTGCCGACATCGAAAACGCCGCCGCTCTGAACCTCCTGAGCGGCGACAACGCGAGGGAGCTGTCGCAGGATGCGACAGCGACTTCGGGTGACGCCGTGGCTGGTCAGGTTGCAGGTGTTGTGACCACCGCTGGTGGTTCGGCAGACCTCGTTCTGGCGAACACCTCGGAGGACTCCGACGCTGAGTCTGGTGAGGGCGAATTCGACAATGACGACGAATCGTTCACTGGTCTTAACGCTGGTGGTCTGATCTTGATCTAAGGATCAAGATCAGAGAAGTTCTGAAGACGGGCCCCTTCGGGGCCCGTCTTCTTTTTTCCTGACTAGTCACTACTGGCGTTCTACGTGGCCCGATCATCCCAGCGCCGTGCCCTTAAGTTCCCCGTTTCCTAGTCAGTGCGGGAACACCCGCAGAGAGCGGAAGCGCGAGGGACAGAGGGGGGCGTCATGGAACAGCAAGCAACGGAGCAGCCGGTCAACGGGCCCATCGATCGCAACCATGCGATGGTCACGTGGTATCCGATGGTCGAGCGCATCGCTCACAAGACCGCGGCAACCTACGGCCTTCCGGCCGGAGTCGACACCGATGATCTGATCTCCTGCGGAGTGCTCGGCCTTGCCGAGGCCTTCGACCGCTACGACCCGGAGCGCGGTGTGGCATTCGAGGCTTACGCGATCCCCCGCGTCAAGGGCGCGATCATCGACGGGATCCGTGCCGCCGACTGGGTGCCCAGAAAAGCTCGACAGCGCGCACGGATGACCGGTGAGCCCGTCGTGATGCTCGTCAGCATCGACGCCGACCGACCCTTCGGCAATGGCGATGACGGCGATCACAGCTCTGCCGATCGCCTCGCCGACGAACGCGGCATCGAGCCCGGCGCTGGGCTCTTCGCTGCCGAGGACCGCCGCGAGCTCATGGGCGCGCTGAACCGCCTTCCGGAGCGCGAGCGGATGATCGTGAGCCTCCACTACTTCGAACGCGTGCAGCTCCAGGTCATCGCGAAGTCACTCGGCGTGACCGAGTCACGGGTTTCGCAGCTTCACACCCGCGCGCTCCGGATGCTCCGCACCGCCATCGAGACCGAGCACGCCGCAGTCGCATAGTCCCTTCACGAGCACCTCCACGAGCCCCGGGGCACTAGAGTCGGGGACGTGCCGGTCACGCCTCGAGCCGCAGCCACGGTCATCGTCGCCAGACCGGGTCAGGAGGGGTCTTACGAGATCCTCCTCACCCGTCGTCCGGCGACGATGGCGTTCATGGGCGGAAGTTTCGTCTTCCCCGGGGGAGCCGTCGAAGCAGCCGACTCGGCCCCCGACATGGTGGAGGTCTCGAGCATCAGCCCTAGCTCCGCCCAGCAACGCCTGGGAGAACCGATCGCAGAGCTGGAGGCCCTCGGCCTCTTCTGTTGTGCGCTCCGCGAGCTGTACGAAGAAGCCGGCGTGCTGATCGCGACCGACGGTGATGGCCCCGTCGATCCGGCCAAGGTGCGAGAGGTCTACGCACCTCATCACGCCGAGGTGGGGCACGACCCGGCGACCTTTGCTGCCTTCCTCGATCGGGAGGAGCTCACACTGTCCACCGATCAGCTCGCCGTTCACGGCCGTCTCGTGACACCGGAGCAAGCCCCCATCCGTTTCGACGCGCGGTTCTTCGTCGCGCCGATGCCCGAGGGTCAAGCCGTCGTCCCCCATCCAACCGAGGTCCACGAATGGCTGTGGATCACTCCGGCTGAGGCTCTCGAGAAGGCACGCACCAAGGAGCTGGATGTCCCGATCCCGACGATGGCGATCTTGCAGGGCCTTGCAGAGACGCCGGGCTACGACCAACTGATCGAGGGCGGTCAGCAACCCCGCGTCGTCGAGTCGGAGGAGCTTTCACCGCTCGTGACCGTGGTACGGGCTCCAAACCCAGGACTGATGACCGGTGCCGGCACCAACACCTACATCGTGGGCATCGGAGGCGACGTGGCGATCATCGACCCCGCCGTGCCCGATCCCGTCTACATCGAACGTGTCGCGCGAGAGGCCGGTAACCGCGGCCGGTGCACGCTCGTGCTACTCACGCACGGACACATCGATCACATCGGCGGCGTCGTGCCGCTCGTGGAGCAGATGCCGTGCGAGGTTGCAGCCTACGAGAAGATCGGGCAACCCCCGTTCGTCACCCGGACGATCACAGACGGCGAGATCATCTCACTGGCCGGTGTAACGCTTCGAGCACTCCACACCCCGGGCCATGCGTCCAACCACCTCTGCTTCTACCTCGAGGAGGACGGGTCGCTGTTCGCCGGGGACGTCGTCGCCGGCTTCGGCACTGTCGTCATCTCACCACCCGACGGAAGCCTGGGCGACTACATGGCGACGCTCGAGAAGCTCCGCGCGCTGAACGTGAGCCGGATCTATCCCGGGCACGGCCCGGTCATCGACAACGGCACCGCGAAGCTCGACGAGTACATCTCTCACCGGCGCGACCGGGAACGTCAGGTCATCGATGCGCTCGAAGCCGGACTCCACGAGATCCCGGCGATGGTGAAGCGGATATACGCAGACGTCCCGGAGGCGCTGCATCCGATGGCCGAACGCTCGGTGCTCTCTGCTCTCGAGATGCTCGAGGAGCAAGGGCGCGTTAACCGTATCGACAACACGTGGAGCCTCATCTAGGAAGCCGCTGAGGGCTCCTCTAGGAAGCCGCTGAGGGCTCCGCTAGTTAGCGACGCTTGCTTCCATCTCTTCGCCGCAATGCCGGGGCGCCTTTGCCGTTGCCGCGACCTCGAGACGGACGCGCGTCCCGCACGTCGGGCATTCGTAGACGACATCCGCGACGCGCGCGTCGATCAGCGCGGGAGGTGGGGGCGGGGGCTGCGTCAGCGCACCGAGCATCCGGCGGACCACGAAGATAAGCACGAGACCGATCGAGAACCCCACACACCCCCGGATGACGAGGCTTACGGCCCCCGTGCCTTCCGGCAGCCGCGTGCCGAGAAGCAGCGCGCCGCCGACGAGAAGCACGAGAAGAACGACGACGCCACGAACGGCCCGGCGTCCAACCGACTTCTTTTCGCTACGCAATACGCTCGATGATCATCGCGTTGGCCATGCCGCCGCCTTCGCACATGGTCTGGAGTCCGTAGCGACCACCGCGACGCTCGAGCTCGTGAAGCAGGGTCGTCGCCAGGCGCGCACCGGAAGCGCCGAGCGGATGCCCGAGCGCGATCGCGCCGCCGTTGGGGTTGACGCGTGCTTCTGGGTCGATGCCTGTGACCTCATCGGGCGAGAGGCCCATCTCGAGCTGCCAGGCCAGCAGGACAGAAGCGAACGCCTCGTTGATCTCGACGACGTCGATGTCGTCCATCGAAAGGTTCGCGCGCTTGAGCACCTTCTGCGTGGCCGGGATCGGCGCTGTGAGCATGATCACCGGGTCGGAGGCTGCGAGCGCGAACGTGTGGAAGCGCGCTCGCGGCTTGAGGTCAAGCTGCTCGGCTTTTTCGGGCGTTGTGACGATAACGACAGACGCGCCGTCGGTGAGCTGCGACGAGTTTCCGGCTGTGACCTTGCCGCCCTCGGGCTTGAACGACGTCTTCAGGCCGGACAGGACATCGAGTGTGGTGTCACGGATGCCCTCGTCCTGCGAGACGACTCCGTCATCCGTCGGCACAGGGACGATCTCGCGGTCGAAACGGCCGGTGTCACGGGCGTTCTTGGCGAGCTCCTGCGAACGCAAGCCGACCTTGTCGAGGTCCTCGCGGGATATGTCCCACTTCTCCGCGATCATCTCCGCCGAAAGTCCCTGCGGGACGAACGGGAAGCGGTCCATGAGCGACTTCGAGAACGGGAATCCGGGGCCGTTCTGCATGCTCGCACCCATCGGCACGCGCGACATGACCTCGACCCCGCAGGCGATCACGATGTCGTACGCGCCGGACTGCACGCCTTGCGCGGCGAAGTGGATCGACTGCTGGGACGACCCGCATTGACGGTCGACGGTGGTTCCCGGTACCTCGACGGGAAATCCGGCGGCCAGCCAGGCGTTGCGTGCGATGTTGGCGGACTGCTCGCCGGCCTGCATGACGCAGCCGGCGATCACGTCGTCGACCGAAAGCGGATCGATGCCGGAACGTTCGATGGCGGCCTTCAGCGTGTGGGCGAGCAGGTCGACCGGATGAACCCCGGAGAGCTTGCCCCCTTGCTTACCTCGACCGAGCGGTGTCCGGACGGCCTCGACGATGACGGCTTCATGCATAGCGGCTCCCTTCGGGCTATGTGACAGCACCCACTGTAGCGCGGAGCATCACCCGAGCTTCCCGGCATCCGTTTCCCATCCGATACCGGTGCGGGGATCGAATCCCTGGTACATGAAAAGAGCTCTCACTCTCCTTCTGGCGATGGTCGCGGTCGTGCTCGTCGGATCAGCGACGTCGTTTCTTCTTTCGATGACACAGACGCAGCCGGCGACAGCGGTGCCGATCCCGGATCCCAAAACCGTCGACGTCCATGTCTCGCCCAATGGCGCCACGCATCGCGGCGGCTGACGCCTAGCTCCCCTCCTTCACGAACGAGACGTCCACGTGCTCTGAGTCGACACGCTCTTCGGCTTTGGCGTAGCGCGCAAGCATCCGTTCGTCGACGTCGGTGAGGTGGTCGCTCGAAAGCGACCTCGGCCACGCGTGCAACTTCTTCACGACGTTGAGCTCGGCGGCGTAGAGGGTCAGTTGCGCTCCGAGGTAGATCCAGGAGAGCAAGCCTAAAACGATGCCGAAGAATCCGTAGAGTTCACTCGCTTGGGCGAGCTGTCGCTCGACGAGCATGTTGCCCACCGTCTGGAGGACCGACCATCCGACCGCCGCAACCGCCGCACCCGGCACGACATCGCGCCAAGAGAGGTCGGCGACGGTGAGCAGCCTGAAGATGACGACGAACACACCCAGGTTCACGAGTGCGCCAACGAGAAGCACCGATGCGCGGCCGAGGAACCCGAAGCTCTGCGTGACCGCGCCAACTCCGGACAGTCCGGTCGAGATCCCCGCGAACACAACGAGGAAACCGAGCATCATCAGCGCTCGTACGATCTGACGGATCGTATTCGGCTGCTGTTTGACGGGTACGTCCCATACATGATCCATCGCGTTCTGTAGCGCCTTCAGTCCTCCCAGCCCTCCCCACAGGGCGCCAACGATGCCGACGATCAGTCCAACGCCGCCCTTGGCGATGCCGCTGACGTTGTTCTTGATCTCCTCGCCGACGATCGGCAACTGCGTCAGGGCCGAATCGAGGATCCGCTCGCGCAGATCCGGGTTGTCACGCAGAACGATCGCGAGCACGGTCACAGCGACCAGCATCAGAGGGAAGAGCGAGAAGAAGCCGAAGTAGGCAAGAAGGGCCGCCTGCTGACCGGCGCGGTCCTCGCCGAATTTCTTGAAGACCCCGTACAACAACGCCAGCGGTGGCACGCGCCGCTGGAACCGGTCGAGGGTGTCACGGATCTTCTCGAGCACGACGACGGGATACCCTGCCGGAACTACCGGTACGCGCTGGCTTGGATCCCGTAGAGCTCGGCATACAAGCCGTCGCGCGCCACCAGCTCGTCGTGCGACCCGCACTCGACCACGCCGGCACCGTCGATGACGACGATGAGGTCGGCCATCCGCACCGTGGAGAACCGGTGCGAGACGAGTACGGTGATCCGTCCGTCGTGCTTGGATCCGCGCGAGGCGGCCGCGAAGCGCTCGAAGAGCGCGTGTTCGGTCTCGGCGTCCAGCGCCGCGGTGGGTTCATCCAGGACGAGGAGCAACGGATCGTCACGCATGAAGCCGCGGGCGAGCGCGAGCTTCTGCCACTGGCCGAACGAGAGCTCGACGCCGTCGTCCCACGTCGGTCCGAGCTGGGTGTCGAGGCCGCGCGGGAGCTTCGTTACGACGTCATCGGCACCACCGCGCGTCACGGCCGCGCGCAGGGCCTGGAGCTCGTCCATGCGCGCGAGGTCGCCGAGGCCGACCGTCTGGCGAGCGAAGAGCTCGAAGCGGAAAAAGTCCTGGAATGCACCGGCCATGCGCGCGCGCCACGCGTCTGCGTTCATCGTTTTGAGATCGACGCCGTCGACCAGGATCGTCCCGCTCGACGGCTCGTAGAGACGAGCGAGAAGCTTCACCAGCGTCGTCTTCCCCGCCCCGTTCTCACCGACCACCGCCACGACGGCTCCGGCCGGAAGATCGAGGTCGACCCCGTCGAGCACGAGCGTTTCGGTTCCGGGGTAGGAGAACGACACGTTCTGCAGACGGATGCCGGACGACAGGCGCACCGGCGCAGCTCCGTCACCGGTGACCTGGGACGCGGCGTAGTCCTCGAGCCAGGCCAGACGCGCGGCGGCATCGAGTGTCCAGCGGAGGAAGTCGGCCTGAGAGGCCGTCATCCCCATGTAGCGCGAGAGGTTGGCTCCGGCGGCAAGGACGAGCAGAACGTCTCCGGCTGAGCCGTCGATCCCCGTGGCCACGAACACCACGGCTGCGACGTACCCCGCCCCGAAGATCGCCCATGCGAGCGAGTTCCAGAAAGCCGTCCGCCACCGGACGGCACCGACCGTGGTGAACCAGCCCTCCAACGCAGCACGGCGCTTGGCGATGAGCCACTCCTCGCCACGAGCCACGCGGATCTCCTTGGCCGGGCCGGCCTGCGTCCCGAGCTCGTAGAAGTGGCGCGCGCGGCGGCGCTGCGGAGCCATCGACTCCTCGACCTTGCGCTCCACGCCCGCGCGCCAGGACGAGGCGAAGATCGTCGGGACGGCGAAGACGAGCAGACCGAGCAGCGCCGGGTGCACCGACACGAGCAGCGCGACGGTGATACCGAGCCGGATCAACGATCCGAGCGTGCCCATCGCCGAGGCGTAGAGGTGGTTCAGCAGAAACGCGTGATCCTTGAGGATCTGGAGTCGGTCGAGATACTCCGGTCGTTCGTGGTGCTCGATCGTAGCCACGCTTGCTTGCAGGTGCACGACGTGGGAGTTGATCGCGATCGTTGCGCGCTCGCGGAAGAGGAAGTGCACGCGATCGCCGACGATTCGCATGAGCCAGCCGAGGACACCTGATGCGGCGAACCCGATCGTTGCCGTGACGATGAGGTTCGAATGGGATCCGCGAACACCGTCGGCGAGCAGCTTGAGCCACAACGCGTTGAGCGCCTCGGGGATCATCGCGCCGGTGATGAGCACGAACGACACGATCAGCAGACGAGGCTCGGCTCGGTAGGCAAGCTTGAGAGCACGCCACAGCGCCGGGCCGGCGCCGGGGATGTCCGGGTGCTTCTTAGAGCCCGGCAGCATCCAACTCTTCCTCTTGGGTGAAGAAACGCGACGCTTGGAGCTCGAACATCGTCTTGTAGCGACCGCCGATCTTCATCAGCTCGTCGTGAGAACCGAGTTCAACAACGCGGCCCTTCTCGAGCACGCAGATCCGATCGGCGTGCCGCACGGTCGAGAACCGATGCGAGATGAGGACGACCGTGCGTCCCTTGGTCGCGGCGAGCAGCCGGTCGAAGATCTCCGCTTCGCCGCGGACGTCCAGCTGAGCTGTCGGCTCGTCGAGGAGCACCACTCCCGCACCCAGCTGGACGGCGCACACGGCCCGCGCGAGCGCAACGCGCTGCCACTGTCCGCCGGAGAGATCGGTTCCGCCTCCGTAGAACTTCGAGAGCACTCGGTCAAGGTCGGCCGCCGTTGACGAAAACTCGCCGGCCTGGGCGAGGTCGAGAGCCCTCGCAACTTGTTCGTCCGACGCTCCGAGCGGCGCGACGTTGTCTCGGAGCGACAACTCGTAACGGACGAAGTCCTGGAACACCGCAGCCACACGCGATCGCCATTCGGAGATATCGATCTTCCGGATGTCGATGCCGTCCACGCTCACGATGCCTTCTTGCGGGTCGTACAGCCGGCACAGGAGCTTGGCGATGGTGGTCTTGCCGGCGCCGTTGCTTCCGACGATCGCAAGTGATGACCCTGCGGGGATGGTGAGGTCGAACCCGTCGAGGACACGCACTTCGGATGTCGGGTAGGCGAACGACACGTTCTCGAATCGGATCTCGCGCTCGGGCAGGGCGCCCGCACCGGCCGTCCCGACCGCGAGCGCTCCGGCAGGCTCGAAGCGCTCGCCGAGATCGAGCACGCGGGGGATCGGCTCGGCGCTTCCCCGGAACCACCAGTCGAACTCGCTGAACGCGAGCGCGCTGCAGCCCACGGCCACCTGCGCGAAGACGACAAGCTGTGGCAAAGAGAGGTTCCCAGCTCGCGCGTCCGCCGCGAGCGACCAGAACACGATCACGTTGCCGAGCAGGACCGTGAACACGCTCCACCTCATCGGCCGCTGCTTCAGCTTGCGCTGGTTGTACAGCGCTTCAGTCAGCCTTCTGCGCAGAGCTGCGTGTCGCTCGACGGCCCACTTCGCGAGGCCGAAGATCCGCACCTCCTTGGCGGCCGGCGCGTCAACGGCCAGCCGGTACGCGTAGTCGGAGTGACGGCTGACCGAGCTGAACTCGTCACTCGAATAGATCTTCCACAACGCGCTCTCACGCAGGAGCACGTGCGTCGACAGCCATGCACCTCCGAGGATCAGCGGCGCCCACCATCTGTAGGCACCGAGCACCGCGGCTTGGGAGAGGCCACCGAGAACCGTCGCGAACCCGCTGCCCACCTCCGGCATGGCGACCTCGAGCGGGGGGCCGACAACTCCCGCATCGAAGTCGCGCGCCTTGGCGAGCTCGTCGGCGAGGTCGGGTTGTTCGAGGTGCGCAAGGCCCGGCGGGGCGAGGCATGCGCGGAGCAATCGATCGTTGAGCCACACGCCGGTCTTGGCGCCGAGGATCGAGCCCACCGTGCCGTGAACGGCATTCAGCACGTTCATCGCGATGAAGACGACGCCCATCATGACGAGAGGTCCGGCGAGGTCGCCGTCGTTCTGGACGGCACCGACAAGGACGCCCATCGCGATCGCGAAGAGAGCGGGGAGCAGACCGCGCAGAGCAACGAACGTCCACCAGATGGACGACAGCGTCTTATCGGCGCGCCACAGCGACGCGAGGAAACGCCACTCCGCAGACGCCCGAAGGCGATTCAACACGTTGCCGTCACGCGTTCGTCCCCGTTCCGTCGTGAGGTTGGTCGGACGGACTCATGATCCCTACGTGGTTGCCGTCCGGATCGTCGACGACAGCGTAACGGGCACCCCAGAAGGCATCGATGGGTGCCATGTGCGCTTCGTAGCCGGCCTGCGTGAGCTCGGCGAACTTCGAGTCGACGTCGGTGCGGGTCTCGACGTGGAACATCAGCACGACCCCGGGCGAATCCGGCCATGCCGGGTCGTAGCCCTGCGTGAGGCTGCGGCTGTTGATCCCGAATCCGCTGTCCGGCACCTCGACGTGGTGCGCAACGCCGTCCTGCTCCCAGAGCTCGGGCACGAGAACGCCCACCTTCCGGTAGAACTCCGCAGCTGCACGAACGTCGGTCACGATCAGATCCACCTGCATCTTCATCGCCGCCTCCTCCGTGGGTCGTCTCGACGCAGTGTGCGCATCTAACCCTGACATCTCATGTCAAGGTTTCGGGATATGGTCTGAAAATGCGAGCCGACCGGCTCCTCGCGATCCTGCTGCTCCTCCAGCGCGGGGGCCGGATGACCGCCGGCGACCTGGCCACGCGGCTCGAGGTCTCCGTGCGCACCATCTACCGCGACCTCGAAGCGCTCGGGTCGGCCGGGGTGCCGGTCTACGCCGAGCCCGGCCGAGGCGGCGGGGTCCGGCTGCTCGAGAGCTACACCACCGATCTGTCTGGCCTGTCGCTGCGCGAAGCCGAGCTCGTCCCCCTGCTCGGTCTCTCCGACGCCTTCGCCGGCATAGCGCTGCGGTCATCACTGCGACGCACGGAGACAAAGCTCCTCATGGCGCTTCCCGACGACCAGCGCGCACGGGCCGAGCAAGCGCGAAGGCGCATCCATGTGGATCTTTCGCGGTGGTGGGATCACGCAGAGCCCGTTCCCACTCTCCCGACGCTCGTCGAGGCCGTCTTCGGCAGTCGTCGCCTTCGGCTCCGCTACAAGCGTGGAGAGCACGCAACGGTGGTGCAGCGCACGGTCGATCCGCTCGGCCTGGTCGTGCAGGGAGGCACCTGGTATCTGGTCGGTCGTGTGCGGAAGACGCAAGATCGTATCTACCGCGTTTCGCGCATCCTCAGCGCCGAGGCCCTGCTGACGCCGGCCGACGTCCCCGACGACTTCGACCTTCTCGCGTTCTGGGCCGGCCGCAAGGAGGACTTCCACATGACGCGGTCCGGCTACCAGGTTCGGGTTCGCGCGAAGCCTTGGGCACTCCGAGCGCTCCGCCACGTTTACGCCGGCGTGGTTGCGGAGGGCGACGATTGGGTGGAGACCGAGCTCTCGTTCGGCACGCGGGGGATCGCTTTTGAACGGATCCTCGGCTTGAGAGAGAACATCGAGGTTCTTGGACCGGACGACCTGCGCAACGGGATCGCCGAAGCGATCGCGCGGATGCACGGTCTCTACGCCCGTTGAGCGCCCGCCCATAAGTTGCGGGATCGAGTTGCGTTATCTACCGTCGGTAAGTTACTGTCGGTAGGTGGTCCGCACAGGTGCGACACACCGAGTCGGTCGGCCCCGCGGCCCGGCCCCCGATCCCGATCAGCGACGCGCGGATCTCATGGACGCCGCGTCGCGCGCGATCCGCCGGATTGGGCCGGAGGCCTCGATGGACGCCATCGCCGCCGAGGCAGGCCTGAGCAAGCCCATGCTCTACAGCCGATTCGGCGACAAAGCCGGTCTGGCAGCTGCACTCGCGGAGCGCTTCGCCGCCGACATCGTTGACGATGTCGTCGCGAGTTTCACCTCCCACACCGACCCGCGCCAGATGCTCCGGGGTGCGATCGACACGTTCATCGCGTTCGTGGAGCGCGACCCAAACATCTACCGCTTCCTGGCTCTCGGCGCGGCTACCCCGCGCTCTCTGGTCGCGACCCAACAACTGGTGCTCGAGGTGGGGCTCCGGCTGGCGGACGTTATCCGCGGGCGGTTGGTGGATGCGCAAGCCGATCCCGGCCCGGCCGAACTCTGGGCGTTCTCGACACTCGGCTCGGTCTTCGTCGCTGCTGAGTGGTGGCTGGTCCGCTCGACGATGTCTCGCGAAGAACTGGTGGACGAACTCACAACTCTGGCCTGGACGGGGATGTCGGGCAGAGCTGAACCCGAAAGGACCTCGCGATGAGCGATCCCGCTCTGAAGATGCCGCTCGTTCCGCCGCTTCCCGACATGCGTGACATGGTCCCAGGGTCGTCCTGGCTCGGAGCACGAGAAGGACTTCGGGAAGCGGCGGCCTATTGGCTCGTCAAAGCTCCGCCGCAGCGGACGAAGCTCGCATCGCAAGCGCGACGGCTTGCGCGTCCGTCTTTGGCGTGGGGATCGCTCTCCGCGGTCGCGAGAGCCGGCGGACGTGTAGTGAGTGTGGTCGGTCCGGACGGTCTCTCGGAGATCTTCCGCGCCGCAAGTGACGCGCGACGGGGCCGCGAAGGCAAGACTGCGAAGCGCGGCGGGGCATCCCGAGGGCAGACCCCCTGGAATGAAGGGCGCCGTCCGCCGGCGCAACTCGCCATCGAGCGAGCGCGCGAGCTCGTCGAGGCCGGCGGTCCCGCATACGTGAAGCTCGGCCAGTTCATCGCTTCGGCGCGAGGACTCCTTCCCGAGGAATGGGTCGATGCGTTCGCTTGGTGCCGCGACGAAGTGCCTCCTCTGCAGCCGGGGATCGCCGAATCGATCATCCAGAAAACCTTCGGCGCTCCGGTAACCGAGCTGTTCGCCACATTCGATCCCGTTCCCATCGGTGCCGCGTCGATCGCGCAGGTGCACGGCGCAACCCTTCTCGATGGAACCGACGTCGTCGTGAAGGTGCGGCGCCCCGGACTGCGACGCAAGTTCACCGAGGACATCCGGGTGATGGCATTGCTCGCAAGCGTCGCCGAACGCCTCACCGCCGAAGCACGCATGGCCAACCTCTCAGGATTCGTCGACCTCTTCGCGCAGATCGTCCTCGAGGAGCTCGACTTCCGTCTCGAGGCCGTGAACATCATCGAATCGGCACTCGCGTCGGAGGCCGCTGGTCACGACTACGTGAACTATCCGCGTCCGATCCCCGACCTGGTGTCCTCGAACGTGCTCGTGATGGAGCGCGTCCCGGGTGTGCGTTACACCGATGCTCTCGAGGCCTACCCGGACAGCGTCGACGGCGCCAAGATGTTGCGACTCGCGATCCAGAGCGTGCTCGAGCAGACGATGATCTACGGCATCTTCCACGGCGACCTGCACGCCGGCAACGTCTTCATCGACTCCACGGGCAAATTCTCGCTGGTCGATTTCGGCATCCTCGGCCGCCTCACAGCCGAGCAGCGCGTTGCGCTCATCCGGTTCCTCGTCGGCTTCGCCCGCAACGACGTCCGCATCCAGCTCGCTGCGATGCACGAGTTCGGAGGGGTCCCGATCGGCGCCGACTTCGACGCGCTTGCGGCCGAGCTCCAGGTCTATGCAGACCAGACGGCGGACCTCGAGATCAAGGCCGGCGAGATGGGCAAAGGCCTCGAACAGATGGCCGAAGCGATGAGCTCGATCATGCGACTGCTCTCCCGCTCGGGCTTCGTGGTTCCCAAGGAGATGGTGCTGTTCTTCAAGAACGTGCTCTACCTGAACGGTTTCGGCGCGGCGCTCGCGCCGGAGGCCAATCTCCTCGCGGAGATCGAGCCGATCTTCACCTACTTCATGACGAAATATCCCGAGGCGGTCGAACTGATGTCGGGAGCCTGACTACGGGACGCTGTGTCCACCCTGTGCAGTCTCGCGGGAAGTGGAGATGGTCGGAATCGAACCGACGACCCCCGCCTTGCAAAGGCGGTGCTCTACCAACTGAGCTACATCCCCTGACTGCGCTACGACTCCTCGGTCGGCGGCTCCCAGCGCCCGAGCTCGACCTGGTCGTCCCGCCGGCCCCGGACGAGCTTTACCGCCATGCCCACCAACGTCCCCAATAGACCGAAGAAGAACCACCGACGCTTACGCACGCGATTCGACCTCCACGTCGAAGTCTTTGACACGAAACTGCTGGGTGGGCCTGAGTGGACTCGAACCACCGACCTCAGCTTTATCAGAGCTGCGCTCTAACCGCCTGAGCTACAGGCCCAGCGACCACGCATCTTATCCGCTCCAGGATCGGCCGTAGGCCGCCCCCGAGAGGGATCGGCCGCAGGCCACCCCAGAGGGATCACCACACGGTGCGGAGGTCGCCGGTTCGTCGTGCGTGGTCGCGGATGCGTCTGTCCTTGGTGATGAGCACCACCGACGCCTCCCGCGCTTGCGCATAGAGGAACCGGTCCGCGGGATCTCCTGGGAACGCGTCACCGGGAAGACCGCCCGCAGCGGCTGCCGCCTGCGGCGAGAGTGGCAAGAACTCAACTCGATCAGTCGAGAGCACGTCGTTGATCCAGTCGTAGAGGTTCCGGTCGAGTCCGATCCGACCCATGCGAACGAGAGTGCTGATCTCCCAGAAAGAGATCGGACTCACCATGAGCATGGCTGCCTTGGCAATCTCACGGAGCGCCCGGGCTGATAGACGAGGATCTTCGTCGACCCACCAGATCAGAACGTGAGTGTCAAGAAGGATCTGCTCAGTCGTTGTCGGCCTCCCAAGCCTCACCCGTGGAGAAGAGGAGTTCCTCGTCATCGGCGTGGTACGTCACACTGCCGGCGAGGGACCGTGGCTCGTGCTCCTCGAGCGCTACAACCTTCGCGACGGGACGTCCGCGCTTGGTCACGATGAGCGTCGTCTTCGTCCGAGCGACCTCGTCGAGAAGCGCCAGGCAGCGCTCTTTGAAGCGGCTCGCGGGGACCTCCCTGTCCATATGACTAGTGTCCATGGACACTAGTCATATGTCAAGCCCTCAGCGGTCTCGTGTGGTGATCACGACGCCGCCGACGAGCGCGCTCACGTGGTTGTAGAGCAACGCGATGACCCCGGCCAGCAGCGCGAACACGGCTGAGACCAAGGCCGAGAGCACGACAAAAGCCAGGACGAATGGCAAGATCGTGAACCGAAAACCCGTGAAGCCCAGGCTCGCGATGAACCCCTCGACGCCTCCGAGGCCCCCGGACACCAGACCGAGCAGATACAGGGCGACCGTGCCGACAAGCACGATCGCGAAGATCGAGAGCGCGATCGTGAACGCCACTCGCACAGACGAGCCCACATCGATCGACCGGATCACCCTGCGCTCGCTGCCCACGATCCCCCCGAGGCTATTCCTCCGAATCGTCGTCGCCTGTGCCGGTGAACACCGGCGAAGCCGACGCTACGCGCTGGGCCTTGCCGAGGTTCATCACCCGCACGCCCGTCGCGTCCCTGCCCTGCGAAGAAACACCCTTGACCGGGATGCGCACGGTGATGCCGGCCGTTGAGACCAGGAACACTTCGTCCTCTGGGCTCACGAGGAACGCCGCGACGACGTAGCCCTTCTTCTCGTTGAGCTTGATCGCTCGGATGCCCTGGTTGCCACGTCCGATGCGCCGCCAGTGCCGCAGCGGCGTTCGCTTGCCGTACCCGGCGTCGGTGACGATCAGGATCAGTCCTTCGGGATCGACCACATCGGTCGAGACGACTTCATCGTCGGGCCGGAGGCGAATACCGCGCACACCGGCTGCACCGCGACCCATCGACCGGACGTTGCTCTCGGTGAACCGGATCGACTGGCCCTTGCGGGTCACCATGATGATGTCGTCGCCACCGGTGGATTCCACCACGCGGACGAGCTCGTCCTTCTTGCGGAGGTTGATCGCGATGAAGCCCTCGCGCCGGCTCTTGTCGTACTCGCTCATCGGTGTCTTCTTGACCTGACCCTGCTTGGTCGCGAAGAAGAGATACACCTCCTTGCCAAACTCCTTCGTCGCGATGATGTTCTGGACCGACTCGTCCTTACGAAGGGGAAGCAGGTTGATGAGCGCGGTTCCCCGCGCAGTGCGCTCTTTGATCGGGATCTCGTGTGCGCGCAGCCGGAACACCCTGCCTTGGTTGCTGAACAACAACAGGTAGGCGTGGGTCGACGTATGGATGATCTCTTTGACGAGGTCGGCTTCCTTGAGGTTGGCTCCCTGCACGCCGCGTCCGCCGCGTCCCTGCGTGCGGTACTTGCTGGCGGCCACCGTCTTGATGTAGCCGGCTTCCGTACGAACCACGACGACCTCTTCGTCCTGGATGAGGTCTTCGATGTTCATCTCGGTGACGTCGGCGGACAGCAACGTCCGGCGCTCGTCGCCGAACTTGTCGCGGATCGTTGTGAGCTCGTCTTTGACCACCGCGCGCAACGTCGTCTCGTTGCTCAGGATCTCTTCCAGGTACTTCATCCGTGCCTGGAGCTCGGCCATCTCGTCCTTCAGCTGCTTGGTCCCAAGCCGGGTCAGGCGAGCCAGCGGCATGTCGAGGATGTAGTTGGCCTGGATCTCACTGAACGCAAGAGGCGCACCCATCAACTGCCTGCGAGCGTCGTCGCGGTCGGCCGAACCTCGGATCAGCTTGATGATCGCGTCGATCTCGTCAAGCGCCTTGAGTAGCCCTTCGACGATGTGCGCACGTGCCTTCGCGACATCGAGCCGATGCTGACTGCGGCGCTTGACGACGACGAGCTGGTGGTCGACGTAGTGACCGATG
The DNA here is from genome assembly GCA_964520325.1 of uncultured Actinomycetes bacterium. Classification (GTDB taxonomy): domain Bacteria; phylum Actinomycetota; class JAICYB01; order JAICYB01; family JAICYB01; genus CAZFOB01. The sequence continues at coordinate 39,327 of CAZFOB010000015.1, forward strand.
GCTTGCGCGAGATTCAGCGTGCGCGGCACACCGTCGACGAGCGCGACCATGTTCACCGAGAACGTGGTCTGCAACTGCGTGTGCTTCCACAGGTTGTTCAGGACAACGTTGGCGTTGGCGTCACGCTTGAGCTCGATCACCAAGCGCGTTTGCCCTTTGGCCGAAGCGTCGTTGATGTTGCGGATCCCGTCGAGCTGCTTGTTGTTGACGAGCTCGGCGATGCGTCCGGCGATACTCCCGACGCTCGTCTGGTAAGGGATCTCGGTCACGATGATCTCCGGACCGCGCCGGCCCTCGTCGATCTCGGCCGTCGCACGCACCTTGATCGAGCCACGGCCCGTGGTATACGCATCGAGGATCCCCTGCCGGCCGAGGATCTGTGCTCCCGTCGGAAAGTCCGGACCCTTCACGAACTTCATCAGATCTTTGGGAGTTGCATCGGGATCACCGAGCACGTGGATCGCCGCGTTGATGACTTCGGTCAAGTTGTGGGTCGGGATGTTCGTCGCCATCGCGACCGCGATCCCTTGGCTCCCGTTGACGAGCAGGTTCGGAAATCGGGCCGGAAGGACGGTCGGCTCGGTGAGCTCGTTGGTGTAGTTCGGGACGAAGTCGACGGTGTTCTCTTCGATCCCCGCGAGCATCTCCATCGCAAGGGCACCAAGCCTCGCTTCGGTGTTGTGGTTGACAAACCCACCTGCCAGGAACGAGTGGTCTTCCGAGGCGACGCGAACCGAGTACACGTCCTGGATGCCGGCGTCTTCGATCGAGGCGACGCCGTCGTAGAAATAGCCCGCCTCCACCAGCGGCCGCACGACGGCGACCGCTTCACGGTTGTTGACCTTCTCCCAGAAGTCCTCACCGAGCGCCTCGAGTCTCTCCCAGCGGTCGAAGTCCCGTGACATCGCGCGGCTCGACTCCGGTATCCGGGCAAGTACTTCGGCAAGCACGTCGCGCTTGCGCGTCAGGAAGTTCACGCGTTCGGCGAATAGGCGAGCGTCTCGTCTATTCGTGATGCTCACTCGCCATCCACCGCGCTTCGCGAAGTGCACGATGCGAGAAGCGATGCCGAATTCGAGCAGCAGGCTCTGGACGTCCCGAACCAGTCCCTCGCTGTGGCTGTCGTAGCAGAGATGGATCGAAGCGCGATCACCCAGGCACACGCTCCCGTCGCCCTCGAAGAGCGCCTGAAGGAACACTCGCTTCAGACCGAGCGACCCTTGCCAGACGACCGCAGGGATCCGCTTCCGTGCCGCGAGCTGGCCGATCAATTCCGTCAGCGGTCCCTTGGCGAAGTGCGACACGTCGTGGACGTCCAACTCGTAGGAGAGGGAGCCTGACCGGTTACGTCGCTGGTTCAGGTAGAACGTCCCGCCGATCAGCTCCCGGTACGCGATGCCCGCCAGGCGGAAGAACTCCTCATCAGTGTTGTTGAAACCGAGGCGCTTCTCGCCCGCCCAACCCTCGGACACCATCATCCCGGCGAGGATCCCGAGTTGCTGTTCGTACCCGGTCGCAGGGAGGTCGTCCTCTGGACGGTAAGCACGAGAGATGCAGACGACCGTTTCAGACGTGACTTCGTCCAAGCGGCGCCAAAGCAACATCGGAACACCGAGGACGGAATCCAGGCACAGGACGGGATGGTTCGGAGTCCCGACGAGCGCATACCCGGCACGCGTACGGATCCGGATCGTCGGCTGCGGCCCGGAGTGGAAGAGCATGTTCGCCGCGACCGGGTTGCCGAACTTGTCCAAGACCTTGAGGTCGATCGGGTTGTCGGAGTTCGGGCGGGCGCCCGGGACCAGCTCTGCGATCGGGCAGGACGTTCCGTTCGCCAGGCGAACGATCGTGTCGCCGGTGACGCAGTACCTCTCGGCGGCTGGTGGATCGTCCGGGGAACCGAAGTTGCCGTGCCCGTCGACGAGTGGGTAACGCAGCGAGAAGCCCTGCGCGAGACGCGCCAGCGCGTCGTAGGCGGCCGCGGTGCCGTAGGGGTGGTACTTACCGGTGACGTCTCCGGTGATCCGCGCGCACTTCATATGCGGACGATCGGGGCGTGCTCCAAGATCCGGGTGATTCATCGCGTAGAGGAACCTGCGGTGAACGGGCTTGAGGCCGTCGCGCACATCGGGCAGCGCTCGCGCAACGATGACGGACATGGAGTAGTCGAGATACGACCGCTCCATCTCGTCCTTGATCTCGACGGGCTCAACAGTGCCGAAGGTCAGCGCCGGCTGGTCGCCGCTGCCATCACCAGCTCGGGTGCGGGCGCGTGAAGCGGGGCGACGGCGATTGGGCTTGTTCGGTGGTCTTCTGCTCATGACCTAGATGTCGAGAAAACGAACGTCCTTCGCGTTCTTCACGATGAACTCCTTGCGCAGCGCCACATCGTCGCCCATCAGCACGCTGAAGACGTCGTCGGCTTGCGCCGCCTCGTGCGACGTGACTTGCAGGAGCGTCCGCATCGACGCGTCCATCGTCGTCTCGGCGAGCTCTTCGTAGTCCATCTCGCCGAGACCCTTGAGCCGGTTGAACTCGTGCTTATGGTCGGGGTTTTCGGCGAGGAACGCTTCCTTCGCCGAGTCGTCCTTGAGGTAGATCTTCTCCTTGCCGATCAGCGTCGAATACAGGGGTGGCTGCGCGATGTACATGAATCCCGCATCGATCAACGGCTTCATGTGGCGGAAGAAGAACGTGAGCAGCAACGTGCGGATGTGCGATCCGTCCACATCGGCGTCGGCCATGATGATGACCTTGTGGTAGCGAGCTTTCTCGACCTCGAACTCGTCGTTGCCCACACCTGAACCGATGGCTGCGATCAGAGCTTGGACTTCGAGGTTCTTCATGGTTTTGTCGAGGCGAGCCTTCTCCACATTGAGGAACTTCCCGCGGATCGGAAGGATCGCCTGCGTGGCCGGGTCGCGAGCCTGGACGGCCGTGCCGCCCGCGGAGTCGCCCTCGATGATGAACAGCTCGGCGTCCTCGGCTGCGGTTCCCGATGCGCAGTCGCGGAGCTTGTCCGGCATGCCGGCGCCCTCGAGGGCGGACTTACGGCGCGTCAGGTCGCGAGCCTCTTTGGCGGCTGCGCGAGCCCGCGAGGCGATCACCGACTTCTGGACGACCTTTCGTGCTTCGGGAGGATTCTCCTCGAGCCACGACGCGAGCTTCTCGTTGGTGGCGCGCTCGACGAGTGAACGGATAGAGACGTTGCCGAGCTTGCCTTTGGTTTGTCCCTCGAACTGCGGATCGCGCAGCCGGACGGAGATAACCGCGGTGAGACCTTCGCGGATGTCCTCGCCGGTGAGGTTTACCTCCTTCTCCCTGAGGATCCCCTTCTCCCGGCCGTAGCGGTTGACGACGTTGGTCAGCGATTTCTTGAAGCCTTCTTCGTGCATGCCGCCTTCCGCCGTTTCGATGCCGTTCGCAAACGAGTGGATCCCCTCGTTGTAGCCGAGGTTCCACTGAAGCGCGACCTCGACCTCCTGGTCCTCTTCCGACATCTCGAAATGCGCGGTCTTGCGGAAGAGAGGCTCCTTGGCGTGGTTCAGGTGCTTGACGAAGTCGATGATCCCGCCGCTGTACTTGAACGTTTGCTCCTGCGAGCGATCGGGGCGCTCGTCGACGAAGTTGATCTCGAGTCCCTTGTTCAAGAACGCATAGGTCTGCAACCGCTCGAGGATCGTCTGCGCACGGAACTCCGTTCCTTCGGCCGCGAAGATCTCGGCGTCGGGCCAGAATGTGACAACCGTGCCTGTGCGACCGCGCGGCGCCTTGCCGACGGGATGGAGCTTGTCCTTTACGCGTCCACCGTTGTGAAAGCTCATCTGATAACGCTTGCCGTCGAGCGAGCTGTCGATCTCCAGATCGAGGCGTGTCGATAACGCATTCACGACCGACACGCCGACACCATGCAGACCGCCGGAGACCTTATAGCCGCTGCCTTCACCGAACTTCCCGCCGGCGTGAAGGGTCGTCATCACGATCTCGGCTGCGCTCTTGGTGCGGAACCGTGGGTGCTTGTCGACCGGGATGCCCCGGCCGTTGTCGGTGACCCGGCACCCGCCGTCGGCGAGGACCGTGACGTCGATACGCGTGCAGAAGCCGGCCATCGCTTCGTCGACGCCGTTGTCGACGACCTCGGTGATGAGATGGTGCAAACCCTTGAGGCCCGTCGAGCCGATGTACATCCCCGGCCGCTTACGGACCGGTTCGAGGCCCTCGAGGACGGTGATGTCCTTGGCGCCGTACGACTTTCCCTTGTCGGGCTGGGTAGTGGTCATGGGCCCCTTTTCGTCGTCGGCAACCAGGCACGCGCGGACCCAAACCTGGTCCTCGCGGAAAAGCGGCCCCGCCTAGCTAAAACCGCAGGTCAGAGGCCGTTTTCATGTATAAGAAGTATACCACGAACCACCGACGGAACAGTGACCGAAATCACGCTTCGCCGGGACGCTTTCGGCGCTCACGCTGCACCTGGATCTGGGTCACGGTTTCGGGGCCGAGTTGCGAGTTCAGGCGCTCGATCACCGCCGCGGAAAGGTAGGTGAGCTCGGTCGCCCACGCATCAGAGCTGACGCTCACTTCGAGCACCTTGCCCCGGAGCCTGCGCACCTGCGCGTGTACGGCCACCTGCTCGCCGACGACGTCCCGCCACACCTTGCGGAGCTGGGCTTCGGTCCAAACGCCCTCCCCGCCCAAGCTCTCGATCGTAGGCTTCAGGATGTCGCCGAGCCTCACAGGCCATCCGCCGCGCACTCCGGGACCGTGCTGGCCGCTCACGCGCTTCCACCCGCCTCACAGAGCACTCCCTCGGCAACCCGCCACACACTTTCGACCTTCGCGGCTGCCGGGACCGCGTCGGCGTCCGTGGTGGTGACGACCGTCTGGACCCCCGCCGTCGTCTCGAAGACTCGCCGGCGACGCTCGGGGTCGAGCTCGGAAAGCACGTCGTCCAGCAACAGGACGGCTTCAGGAAGCAGCCGGAGCTCCGCGAAGCGGAACGCCAGGGTTGCCGAACGCTGTTCTCCGCGCGAGGCGTACCAGCGCGCTTGGCGGCCGTTCATCAGGACCTCGAGGTCGTCGCGGTGGGGGCCGATCGTCGTCCGTCCTCGTTCAAGGTCTTTGGCGAGCGAGCCGGTGTAGACGCGTGAGAAGTGCTCAACGAGATCCTCGCCGGAGAGTCCACCCGCTCCCGAGGTGTCCTGATAGATCAGTCCGAGGCTTCCCTTTTCCGCAAGCTCGACGTAGAGCTCGGCCGCAGCAGGCTGGAGCTTTTCGGCAACATCACGACGCGATTCGAGAACCTGCGCCGCCGATGCAGCGAGCGGTTGTCCGTAGAGCTCAGCCTGCATCTGTAGCCCGTCGCGAAGAGCTGCGTTTCGCTGCTTCAATGCACGCTCGAACTCCTGGCGGATCGCTCGGTAACGCGGACGCAGCTGCACCAGTAGATCATCGAGGGCCCGGCGTCGAAGGGCCGGTTCTCCGCGGATCAGATCCAGGTCCTCGGGGGTGAAGAGCACCGACCGGAAGCGTCCGAGGAAGTCCTTGGCCTGGGCGGGCGATGTCCCGATGCGAAGCACCGTTCGGGCATTGCGGATCCGGATCTCGAGATCGGCGCCGTCGGTGGTCTCGAGTTTCGCACCCCCTTCCTCGGCTCCCTCGCGGACGACGACCTTCATGCTCGATGCCCGAGGAGACGAGAGCGTCGAGAACATGCCGGCGGCCTCGAGGAGAGACGACTTGCCCGAACCGTTGTCCCCGACGACCAGGGTGGTGCCCGGTGCCGGACGAAACTCGGCCGATCCGTAATTGCGAAGGTCCTGCAAACGAAGGACCCCCACCCGCATACCGACCGACCCCTTTTTCGCTTGCTCCGCGCTTCGCGGTTGGCCTCATTTATTCGCTTGCTCCGCGCTTCGCGCTTCGCAGTCGTCCTAGCTCACACGGATGGGCATCAGCAGGTACTGGAAGTCGAGATCACCGGGCGCGTGGATCAACGCTGGACGCTGGCCGTCGGTGAAGTCGATGTGCACCTCCTCCGATTCAGCTGCGGTCACACCGGCCTCGAGGTAAGCCGGATTGAACGCCGCTCGCATCTCCTCGCCGGTATAGCTGCCCTCGACGTCACCGTCGCCCTCGCCGAGACCCTGCGCATGGCACGTCACCCGGATCGCATCCTCGGAAAGCTCGAGAAAGACAGGGGTTGCGTCTTGCGCGAGCACCGCCACTCGTTTCACCACCTCGACGAGCTCGCTCTTCTTCACCGTGAGCTTGTTCGGCTGGTTCTCGGGGAGCAGTTGGCGGTAGGCGGGGAACTCACCCTCGATCAAACGGCTCTGGACGACGACCTCGCCGAGGTGGAAGTTCACTTGGGCCGAAGCGATCTCGATCTTGACCTCATCGACTCCGCCCGCGAGCCTCGCCACTTCGACCACGGCCCGAGCCGGCACCAACACTCGGATGTCGCCGATCCCGGGAACCTGCAGAGCGCGCACCGCGAGCCGGTACGAGTCGGTAGCAACGACCCTGAGAGTGTCACCCTCGGCTTCGAAGAGAACCCCGGTGAGAACCGGACGGGTCTCGTCTCGTGAAGCTGCCGTGGCGACCTGACCGAGGGCACCGGCGAGCTCTTTGCCGCCGATGGTGATGGTCTTGGTGTCGGACGCTGCTTCGACACGGGGGAAATCTTCCGGCGCAAGCGAACGGATCTGGTACTTGGTACGTCCACCTGAGACGTGAACCGATCCGTTCTCGGTGACGAGTTGGACGTCTTCAGACCCGAGACCCCGGACGATCTCGGCGAGCAGCCGGGCGGGAAGGAGGATCTTTCCTGCTTCACCGGTCAAAGAAAGACGAACGCGAGTCGTGAGCTCGAGGTCGGTGGTCGTGAGCGTGACGTCGGTATCAGAGAGCTCGATGAGCACACCGGACAATGCCGGTATCCCCGCCCGGGCACCGACGCTTCGAAGGACCGTTTGCAGTCCTCGAGAGAGCTCTTCACGCGAACATACGAGCTTCATGTGCCCTCCAACCTTGGCCCTGGCCTTGGCCCTTGTCCACAGGTAGTACTTACTGTTTTAGATCTATTAGAAGTCTCGTCGTAGTAATAAGGGCTGTGCATTCTGTGGGTAACCCCCGCCTTTGCCTGGTCAGCCCGGCTCTTGCGGGTGGGGACAGTATCGGGACCACCACCGACAATCTGTGGACGTGTGTGGATAGAGGATCGTGCGTCAACGTGTCGTCCACAGGTGACGAACACGGCTAATTGCTGCCGGTACGCTTGCGGACGCGCGTCGTCAGGTCCTGAAGCTGGTGATAGACCTGACGCTTCTCGGACAACAGCCCGACGATCTTCTGGCATGCGTGAAGGACCGTCGTGTGGTCGCGGCCACCGAAGATCTCCCCGACCTTGGGCAACGACAGGTCCGTGAGATCTCGCATCAGGTACATGGCGATCTGACGGGCCTGGACGATCGGACGCGAGCGATTCTGGGACCGAAGTTCGTCGACGGTGACGCCGAAGTAGGCGGCGGTCTCGGTCAGGATCGTGTCGGTGCGCACCGGCTCGGCCGACGAGGTCGGGAACAGGTGCTGGAGAACCTCCTCGGCCAGATCGAGCGTCGCGGTGGTCTGATTCAAGGACGCATACGCGATCACCCGGATCAGCGCACCCTCGAGCTCGCGGATGTTCGACTCCACCCGGGAGGCGATGTAGCTCATGACGTCCTCGGCGACCGTGAGGTTGTCGATCTGCGCTTTCTTGCGAAGGATCGCGATGCGTGTCTCGAGATCGGGAGGCTGGATGTCGGTGATCAGCCCCCACTCGAATCGAGACCGCAGACGATCCTCGAGCGTCGCGATCTTCTTTGGCGGACGATCGGAAGACAGCACGATCTGGCGGTTGGCGTTGTGGAGCGCGTTGAAGGTGTGGAAGAACTCCTCCTGGGTTCGCTCCTTGTCCTCGATGAACTGGATGTCATCGACGAGCAGCACGTCGCAATCGCGGTAGCGCCGCTGGAAGTCTTGCGTACGTCCGTTCTGGATGGCGTTGATGAAATCGTTGGTGAACGTCTCCGAACTCACGTACTTCACGCGTAGGTGCGGGTAGAGATCGCGGCTGTGCTTGCCGATGGCGTGGAGGAGGTGGGTCTTGCCGAGCCCGGCCTCGCCGTAGATGAACAGCGGATTGTACGCGCTGGCCGGGGCCTCGGCCACCGCCATCGCCGCCGCGTGCGCGAAGCGGTTGGAGGCCCCGATCACGAAGGTGTCAAAGTTGTACCGGGGATTCAGCGTCGCGGGGTCCTCCGTCGCCGGACGCTGCGGAGCGATCGGGATCGGTAACGGGACCGGTCCGGATCCGTGGGAGGATCCGGTCAGGATCTCGACCCGCAGATCCCGTCCGCTGGCTCGACGGAGCGCATCGGCGAGCAGGTTGGAGTACCGGTGCTCGAGCCACTCCTTTGCGAAGGAGTTGGGTGCACGAAGGGTGATCGCCTCGTCGGTGAGCGTCAGCGGCTCGGTCTCTTCGAACCAGGCTTTCGAGGCCGGGGTTGAAAGCCGAGCCTGCACATCAGCCACACATGCACTCCACAACTCGCGGACGTCTGTCGTGTCCAAAGATGTCCTCAAATGCTGTCCCCCCAGCGTGTTCGCCGCATTGTCCACAGCTCTGTCCACAGCTGTGGAAACTGTCCCAGAAACACAAATCGCGGCCCCCGGGGGCCGCGATTACACTGTGACGCGTGGGTTACTATCGTCTCGTCGTAGTGCAAAGTCAATGCCGGTTGACCAGCACGTTTGCGGTGGGTAGCCTGCTCGGAGTAAGCATGCGGGTCGCCCCGACAGGCGCTGAGTTCCCCGCAGGGCGTCGAGCCCCGCGCATGGGCTGCGGAAAAGGAAAAGGTCTTGCATGAAGCGCACGTTCCAGCCACACAATCGACGACGCCAGCGTAAACACGGGTTCCGCAAGCGCATGCGAACGCCCGGCGGACGCGCGATCCTTCGCCGTCGCCGCGCCAAGGGCCGCAATCGCCTCGCGGTCTAGTTCGGACGTCGGTTTTCCACAGGTTTTTCCACACCTGTTCCTATCCGTTGCGCTCCTTGGCGCGGCCCTTGGTGCGGCCCCGCTCGTCATCCTCATCGGGACGCCCAACGATGCGTAAAGAGAATCGCCTCAGGGCACGAAGCGACTTCGACCGCGCCCGGCGGGACGGCGGCAGGGTCACCCTCCCGGAGTTCGTCCTGTACCATTGCGCGCGGGAAGAGCGACAGGTTCCTCGCGTCGGGTTTTCTGTGGGCCGCCGGATCGGCGGCGCAGTCGTGCGAAATCGGACCCGCAGGCAGTTACGTGAGGCGATCCGTCCGCTTGTCCCACGCCTTGTGGCGTGCGACGTCGTCGTCGTGGCCCGTTCTCCGGCCGTTTCGGCCGGCGTCGCGGACCTCGAGCGGTCGCTGCACGACGCAGCGGCGCGAGCCGGACTGCTTCAGACATAGCGCCGGCAGGCGAGACCTGCCGGCCCCCGAACAGAAGGCAAGGCACCTCTGCGATGGACCATCTACTTCGGACAGGCGCTCGCGTGCTGGTGGCCCCCATAAGGCTGTACCAACGGATCATCTCGCCGATCCTTCGGCCGCGGTGCCGGTTCTACCCCTCGTGTTCGGAGTACTCGGCCCAGGCGATCGTCGCCCATGGGCCGATCCGCGGGGTCTACCTCGGGGTCCGGCGCATCCTGCGCTGCCACCCGTGGAACCCTGGCGGGATCGACGAGGTTCCCCTTGTGTTCGCCTGGAGGCGGACACCCGCACAGATCGGTGAGACCGCATGATCTTCTGGCACCAGTTCGTCAACGTCTTCAAGGGCGCCGTCACAACGCTCGCCGACTTCTACGCTTTCCTCGGCGGCCATCGCTGGGCCGCCGCGATCATCACGCTGACACTCATCGTCAGGACGCTGCTGCTGCCGCTCGCCATCAAGCAGATCCGATCGATGCGCGATACGCAGCGCTTGCAACCTGAGGTCGCGCGCCTGCGTCAGAAGTTCCGTGCAGACCGGCAGAAGCAGATGCAGGAGATCCAAGCGCTCTACCAGCGCGAGGGCATCAATCCGATGGCATCGTGTCTGCCGATGATCGCTCAGATGCCGGTGTTCATCGGGATGTATCAAGCGATCAACAAGCTCGGGCCGACGGTCGGCGAGATGCCCTTCCTCGGCCTCGGCAATCTCGCGGTCGCCGCCAATAAGAGCGTCGCCGGCTGGTCACTGATCGTGTTGATGACGCTTGCGCAGCTCTTCACGACCATGCAGCTCAACCCGGGACAGACCGATTCCCAGAGACGGCTGCAGCTGATCATGCCGTTGATGTTCGTGTTCATGTTCATGAACTTCCCGGCAGCGCTGGTGCTGTACTGGGCCACGCAGGCGCTGTATCAGCTCGTGCAGCAGATCATCATGACGCGCGATATGCGCAGGGACGCCGGGGGGTGGAAGGCCTTGCTTCCCTGGAGCCCCAAGCCCGATCCGAAGACGGTCGCCAGACAGGCCAAGCATGCCGCGCGCGAGGCCGTCAAAGAGACGAAACCCCAGGTCAGAACCCCCGCAGCCGCTCTAGCGGGAGCCGCCGATGCGTCCGGTTCGCGAGCGTTCGATCCGCTCGCTGCTCGTCGCACCATCGACGAGAAACGCGCGCGCAGGCGTCGCAACAAGAAGAAGCGGAAGAGATAGGACGTCCTCATGCCCTGGATCACGAGAGAAGGCCGCACGGTTGAAGAGGCGCAGGACGCCGCGATCGCCGAAGCAGGAGCCGCCGCATCAGATCTCGATATCGAGATCGTCAACGAGGGCGCGAAGGGACTGTTTGGACTCGGTGGAGAGCCGGCTGTGGTCCGTGTACGCCGCAAGGACGAAGCGACCGACTACCGTTCCGCCTTCCAGTCCGATGTCACACCAGCCCGGGATGAAGGCACTTCGTACTCCCCACCAGTGCAAGTCGCGACCGACGACGTCTACACGCACACGGAAGCGTTCACCGAGGAAGGTGCCGAGGAGGATGGCGAAGAGGCGGGCGGAGAGAAGCGTCCGCTCTCCGAGCGCCATGAGGAAGCCGCGCAACTCGGCGTCGAGATCGTGCGCGGAATCCTCGAGCGCATGAAGCTCGAAGGTGAGATCAGCACGCGCATCGCCGGAGGCACTGTGTACATAGAGATCTCCGGTGAAGAGATGGGGATCCTGATCGGACGCACCGGTACGACGCTTGAGGCGCTGCAAGAGCTCGTCCGCGCGGCGATCCAGCGCCGGCTGAAGACTCGCCAGGCCGTCGTGGTCGATGTCGAGTCGTACTGGGAGCGTCGCCGGAAGCCGCAGCAGCGACGCGAAGGTGGCAACGAACGTCGCGGCGGCGGCGGGGCCGGTGGTGGGGGCCGCCGGCGCGGTGGACGTCGTGGTGGCAACGGTGGTGGGGGCCGCCGGCGCGGTAGTGACGACCCGAACCGGGTTGAGGACGCAGCGCTGCCGGCAACTGCCGCAGAGCCCGACGGCAACCGGTAAGTCGTAGGACCCGATCGTTCGGCTTTCGCCGCGTGGCCGGGCACGCGAGCTCTCATGCCCCTACCCCGTTGGGGTAGCCCGTCCGGGTAGATGGTTCCCAGGCAGTGACGTGACGACCTAGGCGTGTCGAACCCACCTCGGCAGGGTGGCCACTTCCAAGACTTCGTCGGGCCTCGGAGGCGGAAAGTCATTCGGACCCTTCTCGATGGCGGAGTGCTACGGCGTACGACTCGCGCATGCGGTCGTAACGCTCGTACGCGTGTCCGTCTATCTCGGGTGTGAGGCGCTGTTCGAGGAAGGGGATCAGCCTTCGCAGCGCTGGTCCGCGGACCAGCCACTGGAAGTACGATCGACCCGAATGGTTATACGGGCCGTAGAGTCGCGATCCAGGGACCATCTCGCACAGGCGGTGAAAGAGCGCCTCATGGCGAGTGTGCATCCGCACCGTGATGGATGGTTGCCGGCCGTCGCCGCCGAAGCTCCCCTCTCCGACCAGGACGCCGATCAGCAGGCCCGCTTCGAATTCCGTCGTTGTAAGTCACCCCCTCCCGTCTGCGGATGTTGTTACACCGTATGGTAGCACGTGAAACATCGATTCCAGATGGTCTCCGTCAACTGGGGATCCCAGCATCTCCGGAGACTGTCTTCCGGATGACGCGACTCGCCCAAATACTGTCCGCAGAGGCTGTTGAGCTGGGATACCTCGGCCCATCGGAAGGCTCTCGCGTTGTCTCCAGGCATGTGCTTGAGTCCGCCGCGCTCCTACCGCATCTTCCGGCCGGCGATCCCGTTGTGGACGTCGGAAGCGGAGCCGGCTTGCCGGGCCTAGTTCTCGGTGCCCTGGGTAGAGAGGTCCTGCTCATCGATGCCCAGCGGCGGCGCTCGGATTTCCTCACGAGTGTCCTCAAGCGTCTGGGGATACAGGGGGCAGTGAGACACACGCGCGCCGAGGACGCGGGTCGATCGGACCTTCGTGACCGAAGCCCCGTCGTCGTCGCCCGCGCGCTCGCAGCCCCGGCTGTTGCGCTCGAGCTCTGCCTGCCCTTGGTGGCCGTCGGAGGAGTGTTTGCTCTTCTCGCGACTCCCGAGAGTCTCGAAGACCCAGCTGTGCGTCCGGGTGGAATAGATGTTGAGGCGTCCAAGTCCGGACCCGAACGCATCGGTATGCAAGCAGCTGCCTCTGCTCTGGCGCCGCGCGATATCGGTTCTCGCCGTGCCGAAGCACCGGCGCAGCAAGACGAGACCCGAGCGGCTTCAGTTGGCGATGGCCCGGGCACGTCGATGACCTCACGAGACGTTGCTGAGGCCGATACTTCGGAGGGGGATGCGAAGGGGCTAGTTGCGCGACCCGGAGGGGACGTCCTCATGAGCCCAGGGGCCTCCGAGGAGGATGGCGACTGGCGGCCTTCAAACAACACCGATGTAGTTTCTGGACTGCTGGGTGGCGGCGAGGCAGAGTGGGTCCGGCTCGCAGTTCCTGGCGCTTCGGCGCCGCGATGGGTCATGATTGTTCACAAGGTTCGCCCGACGCCTGATCGATTTCCTCGGCGTCCCGGAGTGCCGAAACGGCGGCCGCAGCGCGGTGATGTTACAAATATCGATTAGAGTGGGTGGTGGGGGAAATGATATGCGTGTCGCGGTAGCGAATCAGAAGGGCGGCGTGGGCAAGACGACGACCGCCGTGAATCTCGCCGCGGCTTTGGCCGCCCTCGGCAGAAGCGTTCTTTTGGTCGACCTGGACCCGCAGGCGAACGCCACAACAGGTGTTGGAGTCGACCACAGGCAACTCGACGGCACGATCTACGATTGCCTGGTAGGCGGGGAAAACCCACGCTCGGTGATACAGGCCACGGATTACGACAACCTCTCGTTGCTTCCGTCCACGATCGACCTCGCCGGCGCCGAGCTCGAGCTCGTCTCGGCGATCGCGCGTGAAACCAAGCTTCGTAGCATCTTGCAGGGTCTGACGGACTACGAGGTGATCCTCATCGACTGTCCGCCGAGTCTTGGGTTGCTCACCGTGAACGCGATGACTGCCGCTGAGAGCGTTCTCATCCCCATCCAATGCGAGTACTACGCCCTGGAGGGGCTCAGTCAGCTCATGCGGAACATCGAGCTCGTGCGTGCTGGGCTCAACCCAACGCTGGAGATCGGCGGGATCGTGCTGACGATGTACGACGCGCGCACGAAGCTGTCGGAGGAGGTTGCAAATGAGGTGCGCAGTCATTTCGGTGACAAGGTCTTTTCCACGATCATCCCTCGTAGTGTCCGTCTGTCCGAAGCTCCGTCGTACGGTCAGCCCGCGATCGTCTACGACTCGACGTCGCGCGGCTCGAGGGCGTACGTGTGGCTCGCCGAAGAGTTCGACCATCGCTTTTTCGGGCTCCCGGCGACATCGGCTCATGAATCCCAACAGCCATCCGAACCGCCAGTGCCGCAGGAGAGCCATCCTGCGGCCACGGTGAGTGGACAAACAGACGCGCAACGTGCGTCTGAGGTGCCGATAAGCAGTAAGGGGGAGGGTAGTCATGACGCGTAGATCGGGCCTCGGTCGTGGCCTCGGCGCTCTGTTGCCGGGAGCAGAGACGGCTGTTCCCCCGCCGGCCGCGGGCGTTGGATCGGCTCCGGTGGAACAGGGCGGACTCGCGGAGATCGACGTCAACGAGATCCATCCCAACCCGCGTCAGCCGCGGTCGTCCTTCCGCCAGGAGGAGCTCGATGAGCTTGCTGCGTCGATCCGCGAGCACGGCGTGCTGCAGCCCGTCCTCGTGCGTCCACGCGCGCAAGGGGGCTACGAGCTGCTCGGTGGAGAACGGCGTCTCCGCGCATCCAAGCTCGCCGGCGCCGCACGAGTGCCGGCAATCATCCGCGAAGTGGACGATCGCCAGGCCCTTGAGCAGGCCGTGGTCGAGAACGTGCAGCGCGCCGACCTCGATCCGCTCGAAGAAGCGAGTGCGTATCGCAACCTGATCGATCTCTTCGAGCTCACTCAGGAAGACACGGCCCGGCGCGTGGGGAAGAGTCGCGTGCACGTGACGAACATGCTTCGTTTGCTCGATCTTCCCGACGAGATCAAGGCGTTCGTCACCGATGGACGCCTGCAGGCCGGACACGCACGCGCGCTGCTGGCCATCCGAGACGGGGAGAAGCAGATCGCGGTTGCCCGCCGCGCGGTGGAGAAGGGGCTGACCGTCCGCCAGATCGAAGAGATGGCACGAACGGATGCGACGACCTCGCCCAAGGTCGAACCCGAGCGCAAGCGCAGGTATCCCGATCTCGAAGAGTCACTCGCCGACCACTTGGGAACCGAGGTGCGCATCGAAGCAGGACGCGGACGCGGACGCGTGGTGGTGTCTTTCGGCAGCCGCGACGACTTGCATCGGATCATCGAGTTGTTGCTGAACTACTAACGTCGCCTACGCGCGAGCGCCGGGCGAGCGCGCGAGCGCCCCGTTGGTGATGCTTGCGATGAAATCGTCGAATCGCAGATCGGCGTGTGAGGCGGCGAGAGGAACGATCGACGACTCGGTAAGCCCCGGGCACGTCTTCACATCGAGCACCATCGGTCCTTGTTCGGTGATGCGCATGTCAACACGCCCGAAGTCGCGCACGCCGAGTTGCTGCGCGACGGCAACCGCGACGGCGCGCGCGTCGTCGTCCGCCGCATCCGTGGGGCAGACGAGTTCGACCGCACCCGGGCTCACGCGCGTCTCGAAATCGAAAACGCCGGTCGCCGTGATGATCTCCACACCGGGCAGGGGATCGAGGTGCGTACCGAGAAGCGGGATCGCCACCTCGGCCCCTGCGACGTACCGCTCGAGCAGCACACGCTCGCCGTAGTCGAATGCAGCCATCGCCGCCGCCGTGAGATCGGAAGCGTCTTCGACGACGGCGAGTCCAAGGGCGCTTCCTTGCGCGGCAGGCTTCACGACGAGCGGGAAACCGAGACGCGCTGCTCCGCGCCGCAGTGCCGCACCGGCGCCCATGTGCCGCACCGCTTCTGACGAGAGAACGAACCAGTCGGGTGTCGGATGACCGGCGCGACGCAGCAGCCCTTTCGCGAGCCCTTTGTCGAAACTCAAACGGCAGGTCAGTGGTGAAGAACCGGTGTAGGCAACTCCAAGTGCTTCGCAGAGCTGCTGGATCGTTCCGTCCTCGCCGTCGCGTCCGTGCAGTGCGATGAACGCGAGGTCGCCTCCTTCGAGCGTTTTCGCGAGGTCGTCGCTGACGTCGATCTCCGTCGTGTCGTGTCCGAGGTGCACCAGTGCGGAGGCGACGTGATGTCCCGACCGCAGAGAGATCTCGCGCTCCAGCGAGCGCCCTCCCCGGACGACGACGACGCGAGCCATCAGCTTTCGAGCCTCCGAGCGAGATCGAGCTGATCCGTAACGACCGACCCGAGTCTGCGCATACCCTCATCGATCTGCTCGAGCGACGGGTAGGAGAAGTTGAGCCGCATCGCCGAGCGGCCGTCCCGTTTGATCGGATAGAAGGCTGTGCCCGGGACGTACGCGACACCAGCCTCGAGTGAACGCGCGAGCATCGCTTTCGTGTCGATCGGCTCGGGCAGAGTGACCCAGCAGAAGAGTCCGCCTTCTGGTGTCGACGTTGTTGCTTCCGCCGGGAAATGTTGCTCGAGGGCATCGAGCATCGTGTCGCGGCGTTCCTTGTAGATCTTTCGTGTGAGCTCGAGATCTGCTTCGACATGACCAGAGCCCAAGTATTCGGCAGCCACGAGCTGGGTGAACGGTGACGAACACAGATCGGCCGCGCCCTTTGCGAGCTCGAGGCGCTCACGGATGGGTTCTGGTGCGAGGATCCAGCCGGTGCGCATCCCAGGCGAGATGACCTTCGAAAGTGTGCCCAGGTAGATGATCCCCTCGTCCGTGAGAGAACGCAGCGGCGCCACCGCTTCGCCCTCGAAACGGATCTGCGCATAGGGGTTGTCTTCGACGATCAGAAGGTCGTTCCTGTGGCAGATGTCGATGATCTGCCCACGACGAGCTGTTGTGAGCGTGATCCCGCTCGGGTTCTGAAACGTCGGGATGAGGTACAGGAACTTGGCGCGCCGGCCTTCTCGCGCGACGGAGCTGATCAGCTCCTCCAGTGCATCAGGGATCATGCCGTCGTTGTCGGTCGCGACGGTTCGCATCTCGGCTTGCAAGGAGCTGAACGCGTCGAGAGCTCCGACGTATGTCGGAGCCTCGGTGAGGATCAGATCGCCGGGGTCGCAGAAGATCTTCGCCATGAACTCGAGACCCTGTTGCGCGCCGTTGGTGACGAGCACCTGATGCGGCTGGGCATCGATGCCTTCCGTTGTCATCAGATCGGCGAGGCGTTCGCGAAGCAGCACGTTCCCGTCGGCGCCACCGTAGCCGAGAGCCCCCCTCGCGTCGCGCGCGAGTACGGCGTCAACGCACTCGGGTATCCGGTGCGCCACGATGCTCGTGTCGGTATTGCCTCCCGCGAGCGAGATGATCTCGGGACGCTCGAGCACGGCGAACAAAGCGCGGATCTCCGATCCGGTCATACCGGCGGCACGGAGCGCGTAGCGGTCGCGGTAGGCATCGTTCGGGTTCGCCATCGTGTTCCTATTGTGCGGATTGGGCGCTGGGCGCGTGAACGGCGGCTACTTCGCGGTGGCGAAGTACGTCTCGACACCCGAAGCGACGGCTTCGCCGAGACCGATGAGGTACTGGTCCTCAGCCAACAGTGGTTCTTCGCCCGGCCCGGCGAGGTCGACGACGACTGATGGCATGCGTGTTTGGCGCAGGAAGGGCAGGTTGCGTCCGAGGACCTGGACGCCGCCGAGCCGCGGACGCAGGGCCTCACCGATGGCCTCGGCCAGCTCGCGTCCATGTGTGGATTGCGTACGTTCGACGGAGAAGAACGCAACGGTCGGACCGGGGTCCGAGCGGCAGGCGAGGTGGAAGGACACTGCCACCTCGGCGGCCAGACCGTTGGCGATCTCGCAACGGCGATCCACCGCCGGCCCCTGCTGAAGGGCCCGTGAGAACATCGGAGTCGCGCCTTGGAGCTTGAGTCCGGTGGCCGCCGACTCCGCGACGCGGTACGTGATGTACGCCTCGGGGATCCCGATCGGTGTCATGGCCCCGGTGTCGAGACCTCCGTGACCAGGATCGAGGAAGACCGCTCGTCCGATCGGTGTGGATGCCTCGCGCGCGAGGCGTTCGCGCAGCTCGGCTTTCGAACCCGGACCGATGCGACGTCTGAGACGGTCGAGAGCGTCGAAGGTTTCGTGCCCGGCGATGCCGTCCGGCGGGAAAAGACCCACGTTGCGCTGGAACTCGCCGATCGCGTGCTGTGTCTCGATGCCGAGGATCCCATCTTCTTTGCCTGCGTCGAACCCGAGCGCGTTCAGCCGGCGCTGCAGGTCGCGAACGTCGTCACCCCGCATCGGCGAACGCGGGCGGAAGTACAGAGTGCGCCCGCCCGTCGTCCAACCCGCTTCGACGAGCTCGCGCCATGTGTGCTCGGCGATGATGCCGTCGGGCGTTAGGCCCCGGCGGATCTGGAAGACCTTGACCGCCGACTCGGTGTGCTCTCCGAACACTCCGCGCTCGTCCTCGGAGATCGGGTAGCCGAGAGCGACCAGACGCGCTTGCACGTCCAGCACTTCGCTTCCGGAACCACCGATCCGCAACGACGGCGGGGGTGTGACTGCCATATGTCCTTCCTATACGCCCTGGGCCTGTGGAGGCGCTCTGCGCCATCCGTCCCGACGCTAGGCGCCGGGTTGCCCGAGGTGCGGCTCGATCTCCTTGAGGAGCTGTTCCTTGGCGCGCGCGCCGACGATGCGCGCGCGCTCTTCACCTTTCACGAACAGGATGAGTGTGGGGATGCTCATGATGCCCAGGCGCTGGACGACGTCCGGGTGCTCGTCGGCATTGAGCTTGACGACGCGAAGCCGCGACCCAAGGTCGCTTGCGATATCGACGAGGATCGGCGCGATCGCCCGGCACGGTGCGCACCATTCGGCCCAGAAGTCGACAAGGGTCGGTGTATCACCCGCGATCGACGGCTCAAACGTGTCGGCTGTGAGCTGTGCGAGATCAGTCATCGATGCCTCCTAGGAAACGTCGGCCGGCCGGGAAACACTCTCCGAAGCCTCAGTCTACCGGCGGGGTGTCACTTGCGGACGTCAGCCTGGCTCGGTGACACCGGCCGAGATCCTCGCCATCGTTTCTCAAGAGCAGGTGCGTGCCCGCGCCATCGTCGGGGGGCTCCATCACTGCACGATCCGGCTGTCGCGCGCAACGACCGAGCTCGGCGCCTTCACCGTGGACCGCACGAGCGGCGCGATGGAGATCCGCATCAGTCGGCACATCGGCGCGGAACATCAGATCAGGGAGACTGCGAGGCACGAGTTCGCTCACCAGGCTGCGTGGGAGCGCTATCGCTATCTCGGCCACGGGCCGTACTGGCAGACGCTCGCTACCTACGTTGGCTGCGAGCCGGTGCCCTGCAGCCAGGGTGGAATCGACCCCCAAGTGATGCAACGTCGTGAGCGGTACGAGATCACCTGCACGAACTGCGGACTCAAGACGAAACGGCAGCGCCGGTCGAAGCTCGTCAACAAGCCGTGGCGTTTTTTGTGCGTGCGATGCGGTGGGGAGTTCCGCGTCGATCTGATCGGCGCCTGAACGTCATCGGGTCTTCCGAAGTCGCAAACGTACCTACAACACGGGCGACCGCCCGCCCGACGCCCAATCGGCCGCTTCACGCAGTCTTTCGCGATATGCGGGATGCGCGATCGCGGCCAGAGCCTCTCCCCGTTGATGCACATTGATGCACCGTCTTGCCTTGAAGCTCGGCGGCGCCGTACTCCGTTACGATCACATCGACCTGATGCCGCGGTGTTGTGATGACCGCGCCGGCGTCGAACCAAGCCACGATGCGGGACCGCTGCTCGTCCCCGGCCATGTAAGTCGACGGCAGGCAGAGGAGGGAGCGGTCTTCGAGCTCGAGGGCCGCACCGGCCACGAAGTCCTCAGCACCGCCGATCCCAGAGTACTGGGAGCCGGAGATCGTGTCGGCGATGACCTGTCCCTGGATGTCGACGGCGAGCGCAGCGTTGATCGTCAGCATCGCGCGATTGCGCGCGATCGCCTCCGGCGAGTTGACGAGGTCGACGGGAAGGAAGGCGACCTCGGTATTGCCGTCGAGCCATCCGTAGAGCTCTTTCGTGCCCGCGGCGAACGTGGCGACCGAAACACCGTCGTAGATGCCCTTCCGGTTGGTGACCTTGCCGGCCAGATGCAGCTTCATGAGGCCGGTCGTGAACATCTCGGAGTGGATGCCGTAGTCGCCGCCGTCCCCTTCGGCGAGAAGCGCCGCCACCGTCGACGGAACGCCGCCGATGCCGGTCTGCAACGTCGAGCCGTCGAAGACGAACGCCCTGACGTGCTCGGCGATGGCGCGATCGACGTCTGTCGGTGGCGCGTCTTCCAGGATGAACGGATCGCGATCGGTTTCGATGAGGACATCGATCTCGTCGACGTGCAGCGCGTGTTTGTGTTCCTCACCGAGTCCGTGCGTGCGGGGATACATGGGGCTGGCCTCGGCGATCACCAGTCGATCGGATGACGCGCCCGCACGGTGCAACTCGGTCACCGATGCGCCGGCGTGAAGCGACAGGCTGCACCAGCCGTCCGCGCCGGGCGGCGCGACCGTCGTTGCCATCACGCGAGGCGCTTGCTCTTCGAGCAACGGGATGAAACGGCGGAAGTCCGCGGGTGAGAAACCGACGTTGGCTCCGCTGTCGCGGAGCATGCGCTCGAGGGGGCCGAAGAAGCCGCTCAGGTAGTGCACGCCCGGGTGAGAGAACAGGTCGGTCAGCACCGTGAGCAGCGCGCCGTAGATCCGGAGCTCCTCCCAGTCGGTTCGGCGTCCGAGTGCTTCGAGAAACGCAGGAGGCTGTCCGGGGCCGAGCGCCAGGCCGAGGGAGTCTTTCGACGAAACGAGAGCCGCGGCTTCGTCGGCCGAAGCGGTGTTCACTCGTGCGTCTGGGCTTCGATGAAGCGTTCGGCGTCGATCGCGGCCATGCAACCCATGCCGGCTGCCGTGATGGCTTGGCGGTAGACGTGATCGACGCAGTCGCCTCCGGCGAAGACACCGACGACCGATGTGAGTGACCCGTCGTGCACCTTGATGTAGCCGGCCGGGTCGAGATCGATGACACCTTCGAAGAGTGCGGTCGCGGGGTCGTGGCCGATAGCGATGAACAGTCCCTCAGCCGGATGCGTCGATCCCTCACCGGTCTTGAGATTCTTCAGCCGCACGCCGGTGAGCTTGCCGTCGGTGCCGATGGCCTCCTCGACCGCACTGTCCCACACGAAACTGATCTTCTCGTTGGCGAACGCCCGGTCCTGCATGATCTTCGACGCACGCAGCTCGTCGCGGCGGTGCACCACCTTCACGCTCTTGCCGAAACGTGTGAGGAACAGAGCCTCCTCCATCGCGGTGTCGCCGCCGCCCACCACGACGATCTCCTTGTCCCTGAAGAAGAAGCCGTCGCACGTGGCGCAGTACGAGACGCCGTGCCCGGCGTATTCGACCTCTCCTCTGATGTCGAGGTGACGGTACTCGGCCCCCGTCGAGATGATCACGGCCGCGGCGAGCTGCAGATCCTCGCCCGCCCACACCTTGAAGGGACGCACGCTGAAATCGACCTTGGTGACGTTGTCGGAGAGCACCTCGGCGCCGAAGCGCTCGGCCTGCTTGCGGAAGAGGTCCATCATCTCGGGGCCCTGGATACCGTCGGGGTAGCCCGGATAGTTCTCGACGTCGGTTGTGGTCTGCAGTTGACCACCCCATTCGAGTCCCGCGTAGAGGAGCGGTTGGAGGTTCGCACGAGCGGCGTAGATCGCCGCGGTGAAGCCCGCGGGACCCGATCCGATGATGATGACATTGCGTTGGCTCACGAGACCCCTTTAAGTTCGATCCGAGCGAGGCTATTCCTTAACGACGAGGTCATGGCGAGTAGAAGTCGACTTCCTTGACGGCGCACGCGAACTTCGCTTCGGCCCCCGGTGTTCCCGACGTGAGCTTCGTGATCCACAGCATGAAGAAGCGTGCCGTCGCGCGATCGAACTCGAGCGCCGCGGAGAGCGGGCTGGCGCCGATCGCGGCCGCGGTGCCCCATTCGCCGACGGGGGCGTTCTTGTCGTCCGAATGCTTGATCTCGAATGAGCAGCCCTGAGCGGCAAAGAGGATCTGTGTTTTTCCGATCTCGACGGGTTTGCCCAGATCGAAGATGAGTCCGACGCCGTCTTTGAGCCCCGAGAAGTCCGGACTCGACGCATAACGTTCTGTCGACCAGAAGGTTTCCGAGTTTCCGTCGATCGCATTCGGGACCGTCGCTGCTCCTTCGGCTTTGTCGTCACCGAAGGGGTCGTAGTCGTTGCTTCCGACGATCGGAAGCGGTGCGCCGACGATCCGTCCGCCCGGGAGCAGCCGTTCGCGCGGAGATTGCTCCCCCAGTCGCATCGCGCCGAACGCAGCGAGGCCGAGGAGGAGTGCGATGACGATGACGATGAAGCCACGACCGCGCCACCGTTGTTCGGTGCTCCCGGCGTCGAGGGGCTTGGGTGCAAGCGCCCTCAGGTCGGTCAGCGCCTCGCCGGCGGAGGCGTAGGCGCCATCGGCAAGACCGTCGATCACCGCAGCCATGCCTTGAGGTCCGGTTGGATCGGAGTCGCGGCAAACGCGTCGGAGCAAGGCGCCGAACTGGCGGAGGTCGTCGTCCTTGGTGGCGTGCTCGCTCGAACGATTCAGCGCGAAGTCGCCGACCTTGGCGCCACCTTCAGACAGCAGGATGTTGGTCTCCTGGATATTCCCGTGGACGACGCCGCGATCGTGCGCGTAGTGCAGAGCTTCGGCGCACTCCGCCGCGTGCTGGAGTGCGGCGTCTGATTGCAACGGCAGACGCGCGCTCCGAAGCGAGGAGGGCAACAGTTCGCTCACCGTGAAGAAGTGCCCGGCGTCCTCTCCGGTATCGAACACTCGTACGACACGAGGGTGCGTGAGAGACGCCGCACGTCCCGCGCGCTTCATGAGCATCGTGCGATCAAGACTCGCGGAGAAGAGCCGAACTGCAACAGGACGATCGAGGCGTTCGTCGATCGCTTCCCACGTGACACCATCGGCACCGCTGCCGAGCTCCCGCTCGAGGCGATACCGGTCCCCGACCCGTTGGCCACGGGCCAGACTTGTCGCCATCAGTTCTTCAGGAGATATGCCACTCCGATCACGCCCGGTCCTCCATGAGCGCCGACGATCGGGCCGAGTTCCCACACGTCGGATGGATCGATGCTCATGCTCTGGCCGAGAGCCGACATGAACCGATCGATATCCGACGCTTCGGCGCTGATAACGATGAGCCGGTCAGTTGCGTCCTTGTCCTTGAGTGCGAGGTTGGCGAGATGCTCGAGTGCCTTCGGACGAGTTCGGACGCGCGTGACGGGTTCGACGATCCCGTCTTCCAGGCTCATGACCGGCTTGAACTTGAGCATCGTCCCGAGGAGTGCTTGGGCGCCACCGATCCGTCCACCCCGGCGCAGGTACTCGAGTGTGTCGATGGTGAAGTACACGCGCAGTCTCTCGCGCAGCCCGTCCATCTCGTCCGCGATCTCCGCGGCGCTAGCTCCGGCGTCGGCGCGTTCGCTTGCGTGCAGGGCGAGCAACCCCGTCCCAGCGGATACCGAGAGGGAGTCGACCACCTTGACCAAGTCTTTGCCCACTTCCTGCGCGGCCACGACAGCCGATTGGTAGGTCGCGGAGAGCTTTGACGACAGGTGGACGGACACCACACCGCTTGCACCCTGCGAGAGGAGTTGCTCGAACGCGGTCTGAAAATCACCGGCGCTCGGGGCTGCGGTTGCCGGGGACTCCGTCGATGTCTTGAGCTTCTCCCAAAAGTCGGCGGTCGAAAGCTCGACGCCCGACTGGTAGCTCTCCGATCCGAAGCGGATCGAAAGCGGCACGACGGTGATCGCGTGTTGCGTGACTAACGCCTGCGGGATGTCGGCTGCGGAATCCGTGACGACGCGTACGGTCATTGGGGTGCTCCTCTTCGTTTGCTCCGGTGCTTAAGACCAAGGAGGCCCTGCACCATCGCACGCTCTTCGAGGCCTGCGACCTGCGAAAACGCAACGTAGAGTATAGCTCCGGCTCCCACGCATGCCCCCACTTCGAGCAGGTCACCGCCGTCGATCAACCGTGAGAGCGTCCACACACAGAGACCCATACCCGCTGCGCACAACGCCATACGTGTAACCGGACGTCGGAGCGCCGCAAGACCGAGCCCGCCCGGAACCCGCCGGTTGAGCAGCGCGAGCAGGAGAAGAGCGCCCAAGGTGTACGCGATCGCGTGACCGAGCGCGAGTCCTCGCACCTGGATCCATGCGAACAGCGGGAAAGCGAGAGCGATGTTGGTGGCCACCGCGATCGCATTCAGAGCGGTTGGGGTCCGCGTGTTGGACAAGGCGAAGAATGCGCGCATGCACAGGGCGAAGATCGAGAACGAAGGAAGGCCGAGCACCATCACCTGCAGGACGGAGGCTACCGCAGCGGCATCGCGCGGGCCCGCCACGCCCCGCGCGATCACCAGTCGTGTGATGGGATGAGCGAGGATCGCATAGCCGATCGCTGCGGGGATCAAGAGGTAAGCGATCCCGCGAAGGCCCGTTGCGAGTCGTTCGCGATATCTGTCCCAATCTTCTGACCCGGCGGCACGCGAAAGGTCGGGGAACAGCGCGGTCAAAAGACTCACGGCGAAGAGGCCGTGTGGAAGCTGATAGAAGCCGTTGAAAGCGATCCCCCAGGACGTCACACCTCCTGGGACGCCGTTGGCCAGAGCCAGCACGACCCACAATCCGATCTGATTCAGTGCGACGTACCCGATGACGTAGAAAGAGAGACGGACGACCTTGGCGACGGCGGGGTCGCGCACATCGAGTTTGAACCGCAGGCCCTCGCCGCGCAGGAAGGGCAAGAGAACGAGAGCCTGCAGAACCACGCCGGCAGTCGTGCCCAGCCCGAGAAGGGTGACGGCCCCCGTGTCCAGCGTAAGGCTTGGCGTGCGCACTACTTGCGCGAACGCGATGAACGTTGTTGCCCACACGATGTTGTTGATCACGGGCGCAAAGGCCGGCGCGGCGAAGCGACCGCGCGCATTGAGGAGCGCCGCGGCGACCGCGCAGATCCCGTAGAAGAAGATCTGCGGTGCGAACCAACGCAGCAGGAACGTCGCGAGCTCGAGCTGTGCGGCGCGAAGCTCGGGATCCTCGATGCGGAATGTGTAGATCCGCATGATCAGCGGGGCGCCGACAGCAGTGAGCACAGACACCACCGCAAGCGCGACGAGACAAACCGAAACCAGCGCCGATGAGTCGCCGATCTTGCGGTCTTTCGCGTCGATCAGAACGGGGAGGAAGACGGACGTGAGGATGCCACCGAAGGCAAGCTCGTACACGATGTTCGGCGTTTGGTTCGCGAGATTGTAGGTATCGGCCAAACGTGTTCCGGTGACTCCGAGCGCATAGGCCATCGCTGCCACGCGGACGAGGCCCGTGAGGCGCGAAAGAGCGGTTCCGGCCGACATCACGCCGGCTGCGCGCCAGAGCGTTGGTGCCGCGCTCATGCCGGACCCTTTCCTGGGGGCGGCCCGCCGGCCGATCCTCTTCCTGGGGGCGGCCTCCTGGCCGATCCTCGCTTCACCCGTCGTCCGATCCATGCCATCAGGAACAACGCGCCGCCGGCGGTGAGCGCGAGCGCCAATAGGTTCGCTCCCGTCGAACGTACCGTGAGCTCTGCGGTATCAAAGCTCACCTGGCGGTCGGGGCTTCGCAACGTCACGGTGACCGGGAACGTCCCGGTCGACCGCGCGATCGACGCGAACGTGATCGCCTCACCCGGTGGCTCGATCGTGACCACGCGCGAGCGTCCGGACGGGAAGTCGAGCTTGGGTGAGGACGCCGTCACTCTGAGGCGCACTGGGTACGCCGCATCGTTGGACACCGTTACCGGGATCGAACCGCTTCGGGAGGTGAAGGTCACCGAACCGTCGGCGACCGACCACAGACCGAGCTGCTCCTGGATCTGCTCCTCGAGGTCAAGGGCCACGTTAGCCGTGCCGCGAGCACCGCCCACGCCTTGAGCGAGCTCTTCACCGAGGGACAGCTGCGCGCGGAAGATGGCGGTCAGCCGGGCCTGCGGGAGCGTGACGGCTTTCAACGTCTCGAAGGCGTCCGTCGCATCTTCGACGGCGTTGCGCGCCCGGCGGGACACTTCGACCCGGCTCGGTATGAGTCCTTGCAGGACGTCGATGTCTCCGAGTTTCTCGAGTGTGGTCAACGCGAGCCGGCTCTCGCCGGCGAGCTCCGCGAGTTGGTCGGCCGTGCTGACGAGTACCGCGAGCGACGGTGCCTCCGGCCGGGCCGCAGCGACGTCGGCCGATCGTGTTCGGATCTCCATCGTCATCGCCGGGACGATGCCGGGACGGCTCTCACGCTGCGTATCCACGACCGCCGCACCGGAGAGCGCTCGGCGGACGCCGGTCTTGCGCAGCATCTCGAGACCGTCGGCGCCGGGCAGGACGAGCTCGCGCGATACCAGCACGTCGTTGCTGGGTTTGCCTACACACGCTTCAACCACCTTCGCCCCTTCGCCGATCTCCGCTCCGAGCTTGGCCTGTCCGAACGGATCGATCCGCGCTCGCGTGTACGGCGTTGCCAGCACGGGCCGGTTCTTTGCGAGCTCTCGCAACGTGTCGAGCACGCGGCGCGCGTCGGGGTCGCTCGAGAGCATGAGCTCATCACACGTTCGACCGAAAACCGCGAGCGCGAAGGGGATGTCGGTGAAGGACGAGCTACGCAGCGGCTCGATCGCCCGACGCATCTCGTCGACGGTACGTTCGGCAACCTTCGAAGCCGAACCGTCGACGTCGAAGAGTGAGGCACCACCGATGTGGACGACCGGTGCGATCTTGCGCGGCTCCGGTTCCTGCGCCGTGGCCGCGGGCGCGAGGAACGCGACGACCATGCTCGAGACGACGAGTACACGCAACGACGGGAGCATCACGAGAGCAGCTCGCGCAGTTCCGTCGCACCGAACGCGAGTGCGAGGATCGCCATCGCGACCGCGGTCACCGTCTGCAGCTTCGCGTCTTCGGATGCGATGGCCAGGCGCGAGCCGATGTGAGCGCCGGGGATCACGCCGAGGATCAATCCACCTGCGATCGACCAGTCGATGTTGCCGATGATCCAGTGGGTCAACGTGGCGGGGATGGCTTGCGCGGCCACCACAGCGAGCGACGTCCCGAGGGCGGTCTTGATCGGGAAACGGAGCAGTCCGCTGAGCACCGGCACGAGGATGACGCCGCCACCAATGCCAAGGAGCCCGGCAACGAACCCTGAAACGGCCCCCACGGCAAGCAGCATGGCAACCGTTGGCGGCAACCGTTGCTCGCCTCTCGGTTCCTTCTTCCCGAGCATCCGGCCGGGCAGCATCCGGCCGGGCAGCATCCGGCCGGGCAGCATCCGGATCGACAGGACGAAGATGAACGCAGCCGTGGCGATGAGGAGTAGCTGTCCGTTGACGAGCTGGGTCGTGAGTGCTCCGAGGACGGCGAAGAGCCCGCCCGCGCTCGCCGTGATCACCGCCGTCCGCGTCTGCACGAACCCGGTGCGGATGTACGCGATCACACCGGTGATCGCCGTCGGGATGATCACGGGAAGCGTCGTGCCGACAGCGATCAGCGGCGGTGCATCGAGTGCCCACCTGATCAGTGGTGTCGAAAGCAGTGCACCGCCGATACCAAAGGCTCCGGAAGCGACGCCGGACGAAAACCCGATGACTGCGGCGATGAGCGTCCGCACGTCGGTTAATCCTTCACCAGGCGGCGACCAGCGCCGCGGCGGCCTTGAGGACCTTGCGCTCGCTCGGATACGACACGTGCTTGAAGGCGGTTCGTAGCGCCACGAATCGCACTTCGGCAACCTCGACGGCGTCGGGTGTCGGCTCGCCGGCGGTGTGGCGCATCAGGAAGAAGTGCACGGTCTTCCTATATCTGACTTGCTCGGGCGCCCATGCGAACCAATAGGTGATGGGTTCGAGCAGCTGGACGATCTCGGCGACGAGGCCCGTTTCCTCGAACACTTCGCGCAGCGCCGTCTGCTCACCGGTCTCTCCGGGCTCGGGGGTGCCTTTGGGCAGTGCCCACACCTGCCTGTCGTCTTGGCTCATGGGCCTGATGAGGGCGACCTCAGGCTCGCCGCTGCGCTCTGAGCTCTGGGCCGAGCCCTGGGCCGAGCCCTGGCGCACGACCACTCCCCCGTGGGAGGTGGCCCGTTTCACCGGCCAGGTGTTCGGGTCGGCCGATCGGTCGGTCATGGCGCAGACAGTAACCCGCCCGTACCGTGGACGAGATGGAAGGCGTCATCGATCTCGTCCAGCCCTACTTCGAGCGGTTCGGATACCTGATCGTCTTCGCGATGAGCGTCTTGGAGAACTCCGCGTTCGTCGGCGCGGTCATCCCGGGCGATGTCGTCCTGCTTCTCGCCGGTTTCTACGTTGAGCGGAGCGACCTCGACCTCGCTCCCGTTGTCGTCCTGGCCTTCGTCGGAGCGATCGTGGGCGATGCGATCGGATACGCCGTCGGACGATTGCTGGGACGCCGGATCATCGAGCGTTTCGGAAGCAATCGTTTCCTCCCGCGCGAGCGTTTGGAGCTCGTCGATCGTTACTTCAAGGAGTACGGCATGTGGGCGGTTGCTCTCGGAAGACTCGCGCCCGTCGTCCGCACCGTGAACACCTTCGCGGCGGGGATGGCGAGGATGCCGTTCGGACAGTTCATCGCCGCGGTCGCGATCGCTGCGTCGATCTGGGCCGTCGCCGTCCCCACTTTAGGATTCTTCTTCTCCGAATCACTCCACGTGGTCAAGTCGGCGCTCGGTTGGGCTGGTGTGTTGATCTTTTTATTGTTCGCCGGAGCCTTGTACTTCACCTACCGCCGCTTCTCGCACCGGTTGGCAGCCGAGGCACTTCGGCGCCGCAGTGCGACCGCCGAGGAGAGCGAGACGGATATGCGTTGACGGTTGGCTTCGTCTGCCACGAAAGCTCCGTGCTGCACGAGATGCCGCCGGGGCATCCCGAGCGCAGTGAGCGCATCGCCGCGATCATCGACCACCTCGAGGCGTGTGACCTGCTCGATCATCTCGAAGCGCACAAACCCGATCCGGCGTCATTCGAAGCCGTTTCGCTCGTTCACGACCCTGATCACATCTCGCTCCTCGAACAACTCCACGCGCAAGGCGGCGGACGCATCGATCTCGACACCGCGATGGGCCCGCATTCTCTCGACGCGGCTCTACGTGCGACGCAAGGCACGATCGATGCTGTGGACGCTGTCCTCGATGGACGATGGACGGCCGGATTCGTGTGCATGAGACCGCCGGGACACCACGCAACACCTCATCGTCCGATGGGGTTCTGCTTGACCAATCACACCGCGATCGCGGCGCGGTGGGCCGTCGTCAGCGGCCGCGCTCAGCGCGTCGTCATCCTCGATTGGGACGCGCACCACGGCAACGGCACACAGGACACCTTCTGGACCGATGCATCGGTCCTGTACGTCTCGCTGCACCAGTACCCGTGGTACCCGGGCACCGGAGATGCCACCGAGTGCGGCGCCGGCGCCGGCGTGGGCTCCACCGTGAACATCCCACTTCCCGCCGGCGCCGCCGAGGACGCATACAACGCGGCCTTCGATGACGTGATCGATCCGGCGGTGAAGGCGTTCTCACCGGACCTCGTCCTCGTCTCCGCCGGCTACGACGCGCACCACAACGACCCCCTGTGCATGATGCGACTGAACGCGGGAGCCTTCTCGCGGATGACGGAGCGGATCTCAGCATGGGGTGCGGGGCCGGTATGCGTCCTCGAGGGCGGGTACGACCTCGAGGCACTCGCGTGGTCGTCCGCGGCCACGATCGCGACATTGATCGGTCGCCCGGACACTGGTGTGCCCGTGCGGGAACGCGATCCGATGAAGGGTCAGCCCGAAGCTCTCCGGTGGGTGGAACGCGCGTCCGAGTTGCAGGGCCGAAAGGCTCAAACGTCCCGCGCCCTCAAGCCTGCTCGCCGACGCCCGATATCTGAACCAGAGGCGAAAGAGCCAAAGGGTTCCGGGCATGAGTGAAATCGACCGCTATCTGAAGAAGTTGGTCGAGGCAGGAGGTTCCGACCTCCACCTCAAGGCCGGGCACGCGCCGGTCCTTCGCGTCAACGGCGAGCTTCGCGAGATGAAGGGTGCGAAGCTCTCGACAGACGTGCTGGAGGAGATCGCTGAGGAGATCATCCCGCAGCGGCTCTTCGCGGAATTCGAGGTTGTGGGTGGATGCGACTTCGCGTATGCCGCCGATGGCGTCGGGCGCTTCCGCGTCAACGTCTTTCACCAGCGCGGCGCGACCGGCATCGTCATGCGGCGCGTCGTTCCGGCTCCTCCGGTGATCGAATCGCTGCAGCTCCCGGAGGCCGTGTCGCGACTCGCCTCGGAGCCGCGAGGACTGGTACTCGTTACGGGGCCGACCGGATCCGGAAAGACCACGACGTGCGCGGCGATGATCAACCACATCAACTCCACCCGCTCGTGCATGGTCGTGACACTCGAGGATCCGATCGAGATCCTCCACTCCGACAAGCTGGCGCTCATCAACCAACGCGAGGTCGGCGCCGACACCGAGTCGTTCAGGCTGGGCCTCAAGCATGCGATGCGTCAGGATCCCGACGTCATCTTCATCGGTGAGATGCGCGATCCCGAGACGGTGTGGGCCGCACTTGCGGCCGCGGAAACGGGCCATTTCGTCCTTTCGACACTCCACACCACCGACGCGGTTGAGACGGTGAACCGGATCATCGAGTTCTTCCCCGGCGAACGCCAGATGCAGATCCGCCACTCGCTTGCCGGCGCGCTGAAGGGCATCGTCGCGCAGCGGCTCCTCGTCCGTAAGGACGGTCAGGGTCGGGTTCCCGCGATCGAGGTTCTCGTCAGCAACGGACGAGTCAACGACGCTATCATCGATCCGTACGAGACCAAGACGATCCCGGACATCATCGCGGACGGTGGCTTCTATGGGATGCAGACCTTCGACCAGCACCTGCTCGAGATGTTCCAATCCGGCACGATCTCGCTCGAAGAGGCACTGAACTCCTCAACCAACCCGCACGATCTTCGGCTCGCGATGAAGAAAGCTGGAGCCGCCTGACTCACGCCGTACGCTGGGTGGGTGACCGACCATTCCTCGGGGGCAGACCCCCCGGCCCCCCCGGCGCCGCGCATCCCTGAGATCGTCGCCGAGGGCACGCTTGCCTACGACATCGGCCGGCGTTTCTCGGATGCTGGGTTCGAAACGTGGCTCGTCGGTGGTCCGGTCCGTGACAAGCTTCTCGGCCGGCCGGTCGTCGATCTCGACATCGCGACAGACGCCAAACCCTCACAGATGCTCGCCATCCTGCGCGGCTTCGTGGACCAGCTCTGGATGCAAGGCGTGAAGTTCGGGACGATCGGCGCCCGCGTCGACGACGAGCGCGTCGAGATCACCACCTATCGCGAGGAGTGGTACACCGAGGACTCGCGCAAGCCCGAGGTGCACTTCGCGAAGGACATCGCCTCTGATCTGTCCCGCCGCGATTTCACGGTGAACGCGATCGCGGTGAAGATCCCGGACGGCGAGGTCTTCGACCCGACCGGGGGGCTTCAAGATTTGCGTAAGCGCCTGCTCCGCACACCGAGCTCCGCCGAGCAGGCATTCACCGACGACCCGTTGCGCATGCTGCGCGCGTGCCGCTTCGCCTCAGTCCTCGACTTCGACGTGGCCGAGGAAGTCGTCGAGGCCATCGTCGGCATGCGCGATCGGTTGGCGATCGTTTCGCGTGAACGTGTCCGCGACGAGCTCTCGAAGCTCCTTGTCGGAAGCTTCCCCGGCAAAGGTCTCGACCTGATGGTCCGCACCGGTCTTGCCGAGCACGTGATCCCAGAGCTCCCGCTGCTCGCGATGGAGCAGGACCCGATCAATCGCCACAAGGACGTCCTAGCTCACACCTACGCGGTGATCGAGGGAACGCCTCCGACGTTGGTCGGACGTCTCGGTGCGCTCTTCCACGACATCGGCAAACCGGCGACCCGTGAGTTCGGGCCGGACGGTGTGACGTTCCACCACCACGAAGTGGTCGGTGCGCGAATGGCTGTCGAGCGGATGCGTGAGCTGCGCTACTCATCCCGGATGATAGAGAACGTTCGCAGTCTGGTGTTCCTCCACCTGCGCTTCCACACCTACCGTCTCGGCTGGACGGACGCGGCCGTTCGTCGCTACGTGAGGGACGCCGGCGGTCAGCTCGACACGCTGAACGCGCTCGTGCGCGCCGACTGCACGACGCGCAACAAGGCGAAGGCACGCGAGCTACAGGAGCGCATGGATGCGCTCGAGGCTCGCATCGTCGAGCTCACCGAGCGAGAGGAGCTCTCGAAGATCCGCCCAACGCTCGACGGCCACGACGTGATGGCGCTCTTCGACGTCCAACCCTCACGCGCCGTCGGCGACGCGCTTACGTTCCTCACCGAGCTCCGTCTCGATCGCGGACCGATGGGGCGCAAGGAGGCATACGCCGAGCTCGAGCGGTGGGGGGCCGAGCAAGGCTTGAGTCCAGCGCGCACGATCGAGGAGTCGATCGTGCTTGCGGACGCGGCGCGAGTAGCGGCTGAGGAGTAGTTGCTACTTCACGAACTTCGTGATCGCCGCTGTGCCCTTGTAGGTGGCACCCGGGACAACGAGGAACGGAACCACACGCACGGCGTAAGGCTTGCCTCTGTGTCTCGACTTGTGCGTGATGATGACGGCTTCCTTGCCGCCGAGCGACTCGCTCGACCCCGCCAGCGTGCCATCCGGAGCGAAGACGTACAGGTCGAAGTCATTGCCATTCGCGGCGTCGAGGGGACCGGCGGAACCGACGATCGAGACCTTGAATTTCGCGCCGTCGCCCATGAGCACCTTCAGGTCGTATGGGTCGCAGCTCGAATCCGTTGCGACGATGCAGCCGGCCAGTGGAAAGCTCACGTTGAAGGGCCCACCGTTGAACGTGATCATCTTCTTCTTCGAAGAGAGCGAACCGGTTGCGGGTGCCGCCGCTTCAGCAGGGAGAGCCGTCGCGAGAACGAACGCGCCCAGGACGAGTGCCAGCAATTTGAACGAACGTCCCATCAGATCCTCCCCGCCGAGAAAGGCTTGGTCGGTGATGGTAACGCAGGGAGGCGAAGAATCGTTCGCCGCGCCGCTGAGTGGCGGGCCGGACCGGTCGTAGGGCACGCTCGTCGCCATGAGCGGGCTCGCGATCTCCCTCGGACCATCCGGGCTGTCTTTCGCCGAGAACATCGACTTCGCCAAGGAAGCCGAAGCGCTTGGCTACGACTCGGCATGGGTTCCCGAGGTCGGCGGCAACGACGCGTTCGCGCTCGGCTCGGCCGTTGGCGCCGCCACCGACCGCATGCGGATCGGAACGGCCGTCGTCCCGATGAACATCCGAGGTCCTGCGCTCCTCGCGATGGCGGCCTCGACGATGGACCACATGTCCGGCGGAGGACGTGCGGTCTGCGGGATCGGTGTCTCCTCGCCCCAGATCGTCTCCGACTGGAACGATGCCACCTACGACAAGCCGCTCACGCGCGCGCGCGAGACGATCGACGTCCTGCGGCAGATGTTCGCAGGCGACAAGGTCGTCTACGACGGCGAGTGCGTGAAGGTGAACGGCTACCGGATGATGCCGGGACCCAAAGCGCCGATCCCGATCTATCTCGGTGCTTTGAACAAAAGGATGCTCCGCCTCGCCGGCGAGAAGGCCGACGGCGTGATCATCAACATGCTCGGCGAGAAGCACGTCGGCAAGGTCGTCGAGCAGGTGCGCAAAGGGGCCGAGCGGGCTGGAAAGAACGCAGACGACATCGAGGTCGTGATGCGCGTGCAGTGCGCGGTGACCGACAACCCCCAACAGATCCGCGACGCGTTCGCCGGCGCGTTCGGCGCGTACATCGTCGCGCCGGGTTACGACACCTTCTTCACGTGGCAGGGCTACGGAGATGTGGTCGACGGCGTTCGCGCGGCCCGCGCCGCGAAGGATCGTGCCGCGTCCCGCGCGGCGGTGAGCAATGACATCCTGCAAGACCTCGTCGTCGCCGGAAGCGCCGACGAGGTCCGCTCACGGCTCAAGGGCTTCATGAATGCCGGCGTGACGACACCGGCCGTGCACATCTTCTGGCCCGATCCCGCTGTGGCCTGGGAGACGATGCGCGCGCTGGCTCCGCGAGGCTAGCCCTCGTCAACCTCGTTCGGCTCGAATGTGGGCAAGGGCGTGAAGAGGAACTCTGTCGGAGTGGGTGTCGCGCTCGGAAGTGGCGTCGGAGATTCCGTGGGTTCCGGACTGGCGCTCGGGCTCATGGACGGCGGCTCGATCGTCGCTTCTGGGCTCGGGGACGCTGAAGGCGCCGGCGACTCGGCGCCGGCGTCGACCACCCCAACCCCGACCTCGTAGCCGCCCCCAACTGCGTCGTGGACGGCAGCGCCCCCGAGCCAGCCGACGACGAGCGCGGCAACGAACGAGATGAACGCGATGATCACCGTGCGCGGACTGGTCTGTCTCATGGCGAGTCGAAGCTGAAGCTTGTCGTCTCGATCGTGACCGTGCTGTTACCTGCGCGGCCGGAGATGATGCGCGGTGAGGAGTCGGCGTCGTCTATGAAGACAGCCGTCCCATTGCCGTCGCGCGGCAGCTCGATCGTCACCGGTTGCTGGAAACGCAGGTTCGGTGGTTCGAACACGTAGACGACGAGCTCGCCCGGCTCGTACAGCACCGAACGTGGGTCACCAACTTGGCCCAACCGAACGCGTCTGTTCACGTTCTCGCGTCGGATCTTGATCGAGGTCGCAGTCGAGAGCGCGTTGGCCGGCACGGTGAGCTTCCCGGTGCCGTCGAACGTCAACACGCCTCCATCGGCACTGACCAATCCGCGGGCGACGACGTTGGAGTCCACGGGCTTTCGCCCGGCGAAGCCGACCGATCCGCCGACGAGAAGTCCGATCACGATCGCGAGGACGATGAGCCAACGGGCGATGTTGCTGTCCACCGGCGCGAAGGCGATGCGCTCGGTGGCGGGAGCTGATGGCCCGCCGCTTCGCGAGATGATCCGGGTCGAAGCCATTCCGTCGCCTGGCTCGTTTCCCGGCTCGACGGCCGGTGGCATGTCCATCCGGCGCGTCGCGTCGTCCGACGACCGGGACGGAAGGCCGAGCTCTTCGCCGGCAAGGGGCATCGCTTGCGTCGCGTCTTCCCCTGCTGAGTCTCGTTCGTCTTCAGGCATCGGTCCTACCGGCACACGATCACGATGCCGCTCGGGGGCCGGGACTCACACGTACAGCCTGCCGGACAGGCCGGTCCGCCGTCGCTTCCACCGTCGTCTCGGTTGCCGGCTCTGTCACGAGGCCGGGCGGCGGCGCTCGGTTCCGGTGTCGGGCTCTTCGAAGGCTTGGGTGACGGTGTTGCGGGCATCGCGATCGCACTGACGCGAACCGCGTCCCGGCTGTCGATCCGTGGCGTGATCTGTTGGGCAACCGTGAACCCGATGACTCCACCAAGCAGGCCGATGAGGACCAGCGGCGCCAGCACCGACGCCGGCAGCGTTCGCATCCGCCTCATCTCTGCCCACCTTCGGGCTGGTCGAAGGTAGCGTCGAAGCGGAAGTTACGCACTGAGATATTCGCTGTTTCCCGGTCGATGTCGATGGTCCCCTCGAGCAGTACGATCCGTGATCCGATCATGGCGAACACGGTGCCGTTTCGCGCGTCGGCAGGGAGCCGGAACGTGAGCTCGGCGGGTTGCCTGAACGTTGCGTCGGCCGGCTCGAACAGGTATGCGCGGAGCGTGCCGGGCTCGAAGACAAGCGGCGCGTCGGCGGCTGCGTCCACGGTCACTCGGTCGTCATAGCTCGAAGCACGCACGACGATCTTCACCGACTCCGCGAGCGCGCCCTCGGGGATGCGTAGCTGGCCCCCGTCGAACCGGATCGTCCCGCCGTCCGGACCGATGTCGGCGTCGGCGAGCACTGTGCCCTCGGGTTGGTCCCTCGCGATCGAGCCGATCGAGGCGACGGCTATCCCGACGAGGAAGCCGGCTGCCGCCACCGCGATGGCGGCAAGCGCGATCTGCGAGGAGCCGCGCGTGGGCGCGACCGGGATGAGCGCGGTCGGGGAGGGGCGATCGAATTCATCGGTCGGACGCGAATAGACGCCATGCTGAGTGGGATCAAGCCCGTCCGTCATGTCGAGAATGTTTTCCCCCGGGTTGCCCTCTAGCTCTAGGCGTTCCCTCGGGCCAGTTCCGACAAACCGTTAGTCCGGGACGGCGGTTCGGCTCTCGGTCTCGATGAAGTCTTCGGTCATCTGCCGCGCGACGTCGTCGGGGTACTGCACGGCCGGCGACTTCATGAAGTACGCGCTGGGTCCCGCGAGTGACCCGGCGATGCCGCGGTCCATCGCGAGCTTGCAACAGCGCACCGCATCGACGACGACGCCGGCTGAGTTGGGAGAGTCCCAGACTTCGAGTTTCAGCTCGACGGACATCGGCGCGCCACCGAAGCCGTGGCCCTCGAGACGGATGTACGCCCACTTGCGATCGTCGAGCCACGGAACGTGATCGGACGGACCGATGTGGATGTCACGATCGGCGAACTCCTGGGTGACGTTGCTACGCACGGAATTGGTCTTCGAGAGCTTCTTGGACGCAAGGCGTTCGCGCTCGAGCATGTTCTTGAAGTCCATGTTGCCGCCGAAGTTCAGCTGGTAGGTGTGGTCGATCGTGATGCCACGATCCTCGAAGAGCTTCGCGAGCTGACGGTGGACGATCGTCGCGCCGACCTGTGACTTGATGTCATCGCCGACGATCGGGAGGCCGGCTTCCTTGAACTTCCGCTCCCACTCTGGGTCGGAGGCGATGAAGACCGGAAGGCAGTTCACCACGGCAACACCCGCTTCGAGCGCCTGCTCGACGTAATGCCGCGCTGCGAGCTCGGAGCCGACGGGGAGGTAGCTGATCATCACATCAACGTCGTGCTCACGTAGCTTCGCGGCCACGTCGACGGGAGATTCAGCTGATTCCGTGATGGTGCCGCGATAGAACTGTCCGAGACCGTCGAAGGTAGGACCCCGGTAGACGACGGCGCCGAGCTTGGCGACGTCCGCGAACCGTATCGTGTTGTTCGGCTGACGGTAGATGGCTTCACCGAGGTCGTGACCGACCTTGTTGGAGTCGACGTCGAAGGCGCAGGCGAACTCGATGTCCCCAACGCCATAGCCGCCGAGCACGTTGTGCATGAGACCCGGGATCGAGTCTTCGCCGCGCGCGTCCCTGTAGAACTCGACGCCCTGGACGAAAGACGACGCGCAGTTCCCTACCCCGACGATCGCCACACGGATCCCGTTGGCGTTTCCTTGGGACATCAGTGCCCTCCTCGTTTCGCGCGGCCTTCGTGCTTGACCGCGCGGTTCTTTGATCCGCTTGACGCAGCTTTTCCGTGCGCCACCCGTCGCTCCTGTCCTTTTCCGCCGGAGCTCGCACTGTCGTGCGCCACCCGTCGCTCTTCATCGATGAGACCTTCGAGCCAGCGGATGTCCTGCTGCGTCGTCTCGACGCCGTGGTCGATGAGCGACCGCGAGTAGGCATCCATGCGTTCGCGCGTGGCGCGAAGGGTCTCGGTGAACTCGGAGAGCTTCTCCTCGAGGTACGCCTTGCGGTGCTCGAGGAGACGAATCCGCTGATCGTTCGGGAGGTAACGGAAGAATGCGAAACGCGTCTGGAACCGATCGGTGTCGTAGACCGCCCCGAGTTCGAGCTGCTCGAAGAAGAACGTTTCGCCGGCGTCACTGATCTCGTAGACCTTCCGCGCGCGCCTGGTTGGCGTCAGCGCCGTGCGGGAGTCGGCTGCAGGGTTCTTCTTGACGGCCCTCGACGAAAGGGGCGCTACGACCTTGGGCCGGCGAGGCTTCGTCTCACCCGGTCGCTCCTGCACCATGCCTGCCACGCCGAGGCGCTTGAGGCAGGGATACAGCGAACCGTACGAAACGTTGTACAGCGGGCCGAGGGTGAAGCGAAGCCGCTTGCTGATCTCGTAGCCGTGCATCGGCCCCTCCTTGAGGAGACCGAGGACCGCGAGCTCTAGGGATGATGTGCTCATAGTGTTTTCGTGGACAGCATATCTCGATATATCGATTCGATATATCGAGATACCACGTTCGCGTCGTAGTCGTCAACGTACCCGCGGCGTCGATGCCTACCCTTGCTGACGTCAGAAGGGTCGTGGACAATAGCCCCACCTTGAGGAACCTCCACGATGCGGAACTGGCTCACCGCAGCTCCACGCGAGTCGATTACTCGCTGGCCCGAAGAGCAACGCTGAGCGCCCACCAGGCGGGAAGGCTCTCCCGCTTCGAGATCTGCGATGCACACC
Source organism: uncultured Actinomycetes bacterium (assembly GCA_964520325.1). Lineage (GTDB taxonomy): Bacteria > Actinomycetota > JAICYB01 > JAICYB01 > JAICYB01 > CAZFOB01. Next base: position 77,435 of record CAZFOB010000015.1, read on the forward strand.
CCGAGCTGATGAGGGCCGCGAAATTCTGCGGCGAGAAGATCACCGATCCTTGTCCGATATGCGACAAGGGTCCACTCGTCCTCGTCTCCTACGTATTCTCCGACGAGTTCTCCAAGCGGGACAACGGACGCGTCTGGCTTCGAGGTGACCTGGCGCCGCTGCTCCAGCACCGCGAGGTGCGTCTGTACACCGTGGAGGTCTGCGTCGACTGCTCCTGGAACCACGTCCGCGGCCAGCTCATGCTGAGCGACGGCGGATCGTCTGAGGGCGGCACGCCGGGCAAGCGCGGGCGCCGGGCGTCCGCTGCCCCGGAGCGGCGCGGGCGCCGGGCGACGACCTGACCGAAGGCCGGACCGGTAGACCGGGTCGGGGAGGTGGGTCTCTTCGACGCTCGACTGCCCCGCAGGGCAGCCCGAGATCGGCGAAAGCCAAGCCGAAAGCCAAGCCGAAGGCCAGGGAAGCCCGCGCCGCGACGAAGAAGCGGACTACTGACAGGAAGCGTTCGTCGTCGTCTCGCCTGGCACAGCCGCCCTTGCCGAGGTCGTTGCGCTCCAGGGTGGCGATCCGCACGCCTGATCCGTATGCGGCGCTCGTGGCAGGAGCGCTGGCCGCCGCAGTAGTCGGGTTGGCGGGCTTGGATGCCGGTCTGCTCTTCATCGTTGCCGGTGTGTGGACGATCCGGGCGATCGCCGGTGGCCCAGTCGGCATCGCCTGGGGGATCGCCTGCCTTGGCGCGGGCTTGCGCTGGGGGACGACGAGCCTCGGAGACCTCGCGGTGGCCACGCGTCTGAACGGACCCACACTGGTGTCCGGAAGCGCCGTTGTCCGCGCCGGGATGCTGGTCGCGTTGGTTGGTGCGGCCGTGGGAGAGGCGCGGGTGGCCGGTCTTCACTCGCGTGCAACGAGCGAGCGGACGGCCGCCGCCATCGCGATCGTGACGGTGGTCGCCGTCTTCGGGCTCGCCGGCCCGGGCGAGCCCGCCAGCCTGCTTTCGTGGCGGCCGCTGCTGTTCGGCCCGCTGTGGTGGTGTGTGGGCGCTTTCATGGGTGCTGCTCTCGTCGTCGTCCTCCGTCGGTTTGCCGTCTGGATCCCGTCGTGGGTTCCGGTTGCGTGCTCGGTTGCAGGGATCGCGTCTGCGGCGATGGCGTCTTGACCGTCCTGCTCTTTGCTCTGAGTGGGGTCGCCGCCGCGGCCGGGACCCGGCTGGCGGCGCCGATGTTGATCGCGACGGCCGTCTTCGGAGCTCGCGGCGGCGACCTTGCTGCCCTGTCCACATGGACGGCGGTAACCGGCGCGGGTTGGTTGCTCCTCACCACCGGCCCCACACGGACTCTCGCTCTTCCTGCGCTCGCAACGGCTGCTGTGCTGGCGGCAGGAGGAGCTCCCAATGGAGCAGTCGTGCTGGGACTGTGGATCCTTGGGACGCTCACGGCCGTGGTGGATGCTCGCGGCGCCGGAGGTGCCGGGCGAGCTTGGTCGATGAGTCTTCTCGTTACCGACGGAGTGTTCGCGGCAGCGATCGCGAGCACGGTCGCGCGCGGATTCGAAGGCTGGCCTGCCACGCTTGGGACAAGCGGAGCCTGGGTCGTTCTGGCGGCTGCGGTAACGAGGATCCCGCTGGCCGCCGGTCCCGACGACCGCTCGCTCGCGGGGGTGCTCGTGGTCCGCGCCCAGTGCGTCGTGCTGCTGTCGGTCGCCCTCGATGTCGGGAGCCCGGTTCTGACCGATGCCGTCATCGTGCTCGCCGCTGCCGGGTTTGCCGCAGCATCTCTTTTCGACAGACGAGCAACAGTTGACGCCGTCCAGGAGCTCGCTCTCGTCGGACTCGCGGTGGCAAGTTCGAAGGCGGGATGGGGTCCCGAGGGCTGGGCGTGGGGCGCCCTCGCGGCCGGAACCCTCATGCACCAGTTGAGGTTCATGAGTCATGGATGGAAGCATGCCCATCTCGCTGACCTGCTTGGGCGCGTCGCCGGCTGCGGTTTGCCCTTCCTCCCCATCGTTCTAGTTGAACTTGAGGGTTCGTTCAAGGTGAGAGGATGGGTTGGCGTTGCCGTCTTGCTCGGACTCCTTGGCGGCATGGCCGGACGCGCGCGACTGCTCGCCTCGCCAGAGTCCCTTGGCGAACCCCTCGGGGGCGACCCCCTCGGGGGCGACCCCCTGGGACCCGAGGCTCCGCAGCGTCAGCGGCTGGGCTTCGGTGCGATCGTCGTCGTGGCGGTGGTGGTCGCCGGGCTGTGGGCTCCCTCGCTCGCGCTGCCGCACCCGCCTGGCGGAGTCGCTGTCCGTTGGCCACCTGGATGGATCGGCATGGCCGTTGCTGCCATCGCCCTGGGCGGATCGCAGATCAGTCGCCTCGGTGAAGGCCCCCGCAGCGGGTCGACGCCGGTTGGCTACTGGTGGACCGCTCGGTTCGGTCGTCCGAAGAGGTGGCTCGATCACGTGTCTTTATGGCCTGCCATCTGGGTGATGGCCGGTCTGCTCACCACGGCTGCTCTTGTGTTGTGGCTGGTAGGAGTGAGTCGAGGATTCCTCTGAGTCCATCCGCCGAAACCCTCGTCCGAAACCGGGGCTACACTAACCGCGCTCAGCCCCGAGATGCGCTCACCGGCGCTCGTAGCGAAAAGGAGTCCGACCGAGTGGCTATTTCACGACGATCCGCGCCTTTATTGTTCTCGTTGTGCCTGGTAGCCGCGGGTTTCGTCATGGGCCCGGCCGAGGGCGTTGAGGCCGGCGAAGAAGACAGGGTTGCCGGCGAGTACCTGATCGACCTCAAGCCGGGGGTCAGCGCGAAGAGATTCGCCAAGAAGATCGCTCGAGAATACGGTGGCGAAGCGACGTTCACCTACGATGAGGTCGTGGGCGGATTCGCGTTCAAGGGGTCTGATTCTGCAGCTCAGAGGCTCAAGAGAGATAAGCGCGTCGAGCTGGTCGAGCAAGATCGCGTGGTTCGTGTCGCCGACGCGCCGCCCGACAACCTCAGCTACCTCAACCGTACGAAGACGGTCGACGCGTTCAATGCCGGCCACACCGGCGCCGGGGTGCGCATCGCAGTTCTCGACACTGGTGTTGACGGCGGCCATGAAGTCTTCCAGGCGCATAGCAACGTGTTGCCCGGCCACGGCAGTTGTGGCGGCAGCTCCGGCACCAACGACCTCAACGGCCACGGGACTGCTACCGCAGGCAACGCCGCCGGCCGCATCGGCGTTGCCCACGAAGCCAACATCATCCCGGTCAAGGTCTTCCCCGGCGCGAGTCTGTCGACCACCTGGTCCCGCGTGGTGTGCGGTCTGGAATGGGTCAAGGCCAACAGCTCACAAGTTGACATCGTCAACATAAGCATCGCCGGCGCCGGGAACGGGGCCCTGAGGAAGGCGATCGCTTCAGTCCTGGCTGAAGGGATCGTGGTCGTGGCCGCGGCCGGTAACAGCGGCGGTGCTACCCAGGCGCCGGCACGGTACAGAGGCGTGATCGCGGCAACCGCGCTGGCCGGGGGCAACGCGATGGCGAGGTTCAGCTCCTCGGGCGGGGACCTCACTGCGCCCGGCGTGGGCATCCACTCGGCAGACCGCAACGGCGGTTTCTCGAGCCGCTCAGGAACGAGCCGATCCTCCCCGATGGTCGCGGGCGCCGCAGCCATCGTGCTCGCCGAGGACCCGGCGGCGAATGTGCTCGACGTGCTGCGGACCAGCGGCACATGTCCGGACGACCAGGTCAACGGCTCGTCCGGCTTCTGCGCCGGGCGATGGAGGAGCGACGATAGCAATGCCGAGCCGCTCATCAACGCCTACTGCGCCGGGGTCTTCGCCGATCCGGTGGCGGTCGATCTCGCCGGCTGCGGTTTCTAGAGCTGTCGCCCCTCTAACAGTCGTCGATGGATTCTCTCAAGATCGGGGACTTTAGGCCTCTGACCTGGTACACCAGGGAGGAGGGGCGAGGTGCTCGGGGCCGGGCGCGGTTGCTTCGTGTCCGCGACCTTCGGTAGTCTGCCCCACGACATGGGGCCGCGAGCCCCGTGCTTCGTGTCGTGCAACGGCGGGTGCTGGTGAAGGTGGAGGACGATGGGCGTGAGGAAGCTGATCAGAGCAGGTGTCCTGCTGGCAGTCGCCGGCGGCTTCTGCGTGGCCCTTTCGCTGACGGCGTCGGCCGACGTGGTCGAACCGAAGTCCGCATACCAGCCGGCATCCGCAGCGATGCTCGCCGAAGAACAAGCTGCTGCAAAGCTTGCCGAGCTCGCACAGACCGACCCGATCAAGGTCGCCGCTGCTACGGAGGTAGAGAAGGAGAAGCCGAGCGAGGTCGCTGTGGCGACTCCGGCTCCCGAGCAGGTCGTGCGTCCCGGGCGGGTTGCTGTGATGCAGTCGAGCAGCTCGGTTGCAGTCTCACTTGTCGACCGCATCGCGCATCCGTTGGCGGTCGGTCTGGAACACATCGAGGCGTCACTCGCTCGGGTGGTCAGCGCCTGCGATATCGGTCTTGGTTCGGGTGCCGGAGGTCCGGCTCTCGTCCTTGCCGTGCTCGCATTGGCGTCTCCCTTCGCCCGGCGCCGGGTCATCGGTACCCGGTGGGCCACCGACGAGGATGTCCCCGAGTTCCTGTTTGCCTGGGAGCAGACTCCCCCCGGATAACGCGGGCGTTACCGACCCCGTTGTAAGGGGTCAGCAAGTGGTTTCGTTCTTCCGTCGATGTGAATAAGGAGCAAGGAAATGAGCAAGAAGATTCGATTGGTTCTCATCGCCGCGTTTACGGCGGTTTTCGGCCTGGCGATCGGTGGTCCAGCGCTCGCGCTGTTCCCTGAGATGCCGGGCGGAGACCCCACGATGGACGGCGGTATCCAGGGTCCGGCAGTAAACGAGCTCGGAAACGACGAGCACGGTCCGTGCGTTCGTGATCTTCTCGACCTCCCCGCGCTTGACGCGTGCGAGGACGCTGCGGGTCGCGTCATCATGGACCTGCCGGCACTTGGTCTGGTTGGCCCGAAGCGTCCGGATGCGCCGCGAGGCCTTCCGGCGACGGGGCTGAACGTCGGCGACTTCGCCGCGGTTGGTGGAGCAGCCCTTGCGGCTGGCTTCGCCCTCCTGCGTCGGGTTCGCGTCGCACTCGCCAGCTAAGTTCGGCGACAACACGTAGCGAGAGAAGGGGCCCGAGAGGGCCCCTTCTCCCTTTGTACGCCCGGCATGGGCGAGTGCCTGGGGGTGAAAGTCCCCTGGAGGAAG
>CAZFOB010000016.1:0-76514 GCA_964520325.1 uncultured Actinomycetes bacterium
TTTCATCCCCGCGAGGGTGGCCGCGAACAGCGGCCATGGAAAACTGGACTCGAACCGTCCAACTTCCGTCCATGGTTTGTCACCGAGTCCCCTCACCTCTACAAAGACGATCGTGAGACTCGGCGCGACGTTCTGACCAGGCACGTTCCGAGGGAGCAAGTGGCGTCAAAAGTGGCGTCAAAGGCGAGGGTCGACCCGCTTGCTCTCAGCGATACGTCGCGCTTCGCGACCGCGGCCGCCTGCTCGGTCAATGACCCCCGCACGGGGGGATTCTAGACTCGCGGTGTCTCGGGTCAATACCGAGGTCAGGCGTCGCGTTGGTGTTCCAACCCGAGGAGCTGCCGCCGGAGCCATTCGGCGATGCGTTTGTGCTCGTTGGGAGTGGACGTGTTCACGAGGTCGCCGTACGACGCCGTGTGGGCGTCGATCGCACGGTCGATCGTCGTCTGTCCCTTCGGCGTGAGATCCACGAGGACGCCGCGCCGGTCGTTCGGATCTGCCAGCCGCCTGACGAGCCCGGCCTCCTCCATACGGTCGAGCCGCGCTGTCATACCGCCAGACGACAACAGCACGCTGCGAGCAAGCTGCGTCGCCGGCAACCGGTGAGGTGGTCCGGTTCGTCGCAGCGCGGACAGGACGTCGAGCCAGCCACGCTCGAGGCCGAACGATGCGTTGATCGCTTGGAGCTCTTGGTCGAGCAAGTAGGCGAGGCGCATGATCCGAGGCACGACCGCCATCGCATCGACGTCGGTCTCAGGGCGCACGCGCTGCCACTGCTCGAGCATCTCCCCTAGCTCGTCGAGATCCGCTGACCTCGTCGTCCTCACGATGCCATCGTCCTTGACTACTAACTTGTCGTCAAGTATCTTGCTGTCAAGATATCTTCCGGAGGGAGGTCAGATGTCACTGGAGGCGGATAAGGAGCTGGTCAGACGGCACTACGAGGAGCTCTGGCTGAAGGGGGATCTCGCCGTCGCCAAGGAGATCTACTCCCCCGCCGCGGTCGGTCACTGGGGCGACGCACCCGACCAGACGGGATATCCAGCCTTCGAACGGGACGAGGTTGCGCGGTCGAACGAGGCATTCCCGGACACGCAGGTGACGATCGACTTCCAGGTTGCCGAGGACGACAAGGTCGTCACGCGCTGGCGGTTCGAGGGGACACATACCGGGCCCGGCTACGGCGATGCGACGGGCAGGCGCGTGTCGGTGACAGGGGTTCATGTTCATCGCATCGCCGACGGACGGATCGTCGAGATCTGGGCACACCCGAACAACCTTTCGTTCATGCAGCAGCTCGGCTTGATCCCCGCCGAGTGAGGAGAACGCCATGACCACACAGGTGAAGCGTGATGCCACGATCCGCCCTCTCGACCACGGCGACGTCGCGGTGGCCGACCGCATCTGTCGGGTCGCGTTCGGAACGTTCCTTGGCGTCCCCGAACCGGAGTTGTTCTTCGGAGACACGGCCTACGTGCAGACGCGGTATAAGGCGTCGAATACCGTGGCGCTGGCCGCCGTCATCGACGACGAGCTCGTCGGGTCGAACTTCGTCACGCGCTGGGGCGACGTCGCGTTCTTCGGCCCGCTGTCCGTTCGCGTCGATCTATGGGGCAGCGGGATCGCGACGGCTCTGATGCACGCCACGATGGACGTCTTCTCGCAGTGGAAGACGAAACACGCCGCGCTGTTCACGTGGGCCGATAGCGCCAAGCATCACGGCTTGTACCAGAAGTTCGGGTTCTATCCGACGTTCCTCACTGCGGTGATGTCGAAGGAGGTCTCGGGCGCGAACACGGTGGCGTGGACCACTCTGTCGGAAGCCGGGAACCTGGCCGATGAGTGTCGGGCAGTAGCCGACGGCGTTCATCCCGGCCTCGACCTTTCCGGCGAGATTGACTCGCTGACGCAGCAGCAACTGGGCGACGTCGTTGTGACTCCCGCCGGCTTCGCGGTGTGTCACGTCGGAGCCGGGACGGAGGCCGGAAGCGGCGTGTGCTTCGTGAAATTCGCCGTCGTTCGTCCGTGCGCCGCCGACCCGTTCGCGGAGCTCTTGGACGGGATCGAGGCGTTCGCCGCGAAAGCGGGGGCCGAGCGCGTCGTCGCCGGCGTCAACATGGGACGGCTCGAGGCGTATCGGATGCTGATCGACCGCGGTTTCCGTACGGACCTCACTGGAGTAGCGATGCAACAAGACGGTGACGTCGCGTACAACCGACCCGACCGTTATGTGATCGACGACTGGCGGTAGCCGCCCGCCACCGAGTTTCGCCTAGTCAGGAGCCTGGGCTCGACGGCTGGGGTTGCCAAATCCATTGCGAAGCGCTGTGAGCGCCTGGACTGGTGAATCATCAGGACATCACTTGATGGGCCCGCCAGCGATGGCATCACGACACCCGATGCACTCACGCCCGCAGTGCGTGATCTGCGGATCAGACCGGATCGCTTCGGCGGCGGCGACGAGAGTCTCGGCCGCCGGGAATGCGTTCCATGTACTGTCACCAACCGTTGCCATGCGCGTCAGGTGAGCAAGTGATGGCCCGAGGTTCGGGAAGCCTTCCGAGCATTCGCCGATGCGAATGCGCACGGGAACGTCGCCGGGCCCGTTGACCCAACGGATGAAGGGACGCCGGCCAGCGACGACCTCAGCCAGATGCAGCAGAGTCATGCGATTGAGTCCGACACCCATGAGCACCACCCAGCCCCCGAGCCGGACCAAGGCCCTCAGCGGGCCGAAGATATCGCGCGGATCGTCGACGATCAGGTCGGTGGCCATCGGGCCGAGCGCGCCAAAGCCGCCCGGGTTCCCGCTGCGCACCAGTTCGGGCCGCGTTACGACATAAGCCGGAATGGCACCGAGCCAAGGCTCGACATCGGCATCCGGACTGAAGACGCGCCCGAGGCCGGGCGAGTCTCGTGGTTGGGAGTAGTCGAGACCGTTTTGCCGCGGTTGATCGTCATCGGGCGGCGCCACCGCGAACTGATGGGAGAAGGTCGGGACCAGGACAGTGGAACGGGCTTCGAGAATGCCGTCGACCACCGTGGCAGCCCCGGCTTCGAGTCGCCCGAACGAGCGCATCGACACATGGATGCAGACTGGCATCTCTCCCAGCTCGAGTGCACGAATGCCATCCGCGACCTGGGCAAGCGTCACATCTGGCATTGCGACTCCCACCGAGCTCTTCGACCGACCATCCACACGGAGTACTTCCGGTCCGGATAACTCTCTATTGCGCAGACCTGCATAACGTCCATCGTGCCAGTAGTCCTGGAACACAACCAGGCGGCCCGGACTTATTAGCTGTCGTGCTGGAACGCTGTGGCTCGCCTCTCTCTCACCATATCTGTCAATAATCGGAAGGTCGGCGAAGCCGACACTCATCCTCGGAAGGGGAGCCTGCAGTGAGTGATACGCCAGTCAACGGGACGGTCGCGCCCGGGTACGAGCAAGTGATCGAGGTGTTCGAGCGCAGCTTCGAGAAGGGTGAGGTTGGAGCAGGCGTCTGCGCGTACGTTGACGGCCGCAAGGTCGTCGACCTGTGGGGTGGCTGGGCGGACGAAGGCCGGACGCGCGAATGGGAGCGCGACACCATCGCCTGCACCTACTCGACGGTCAAGGGAATGACCGCGACGTGTGCGCAGACGCTCGTCGATCGCGGCCTGCTCGATGTGGACGAACCCGTCGCCACGTACTGGCCCGAGTTCGCTCAGGCCGGTAAGGAGAACATCACCGTGCGGATGCTCCTGAGCCACCAGTCCGGGCTCCCATGGGCGACCGCGCCGGTCCCGCCCGAGAAGCGCCTGGACTGGGAGACGATGACCGATGCACTCGCGCGATCGGCTCCCATGTGGGAGCCGGGCACGAAAAGCGCGTACCACGGGGGTTCGTTCGGTTACCTCGTCGGTGAAGTGCTGCGGCGCATCGACGGTCGTTCGCTCGGCACGTACTTCAACGAGGAGATCGCCGGGCCCCTCGGTGCCGACTACCTGATCGCCTTCGGACCGGAACACGACCATCGATGCGCCGAGATGGTCGGCTCGAAGGACGACGTCGGCGGCACTGCCACGCGCGAATGGCGTGCAGCAGCGATGGGGCTGCAACCGCCTTCGGAACCGCTGACGGCCTCGCTCGCGTATACGCGGCGCTTGCGCGCGGCGGCGAGTTCGACGGTGTGCATGTGCTTCGACCCGAGACCATCGAAGCCGCCGTGCAGGAGCAGGTGCCGAGTGAAGGGACGAATTACGACGAGATGAGCCCAGTCGGTCTGGGTTACCAGCTGCTGTGGAAGATGTTCCCAGTGGTCGAGTACACGAAGATGTTCGGACACACCGGCATGGGCGGCTCGATCGGGTTCGCCGACCCGTTCAACCGGGTCGGCTTCGGCTGGGTGATGAACAAGCTGCACAGCGGCGGGGTGTTCCACGTGCAAGGGGCCGTCTACCGCGCGCTCGTCGCGCAACGCGACGCTCAGAGCGAGCCGCACTAGTCGCTCCAGGCCAGTGGGCCCGAGTGGACTGGTTTTAAACGGCGGATTCAACCGGTCGACGCAACAACCTCGGCGAACTTCTCTGATGGTGTCATCCAGTTCAACGTCTGTCGAGGCCGGCCGTTGAGGCTGTCGGCGACGCGACGAAGTTCTTCGGGGTCGTGGATCGATAGGTCGGTGCCCTTCGGGAAGTATTGGCGGAGCAACCCGTTAGTGTTCTCGTTGCTCCCGCGCTGCCAGGGCGAGTGTGGATCGCAGAAGTAGATCTGCACGCCGGTGTCGACCGTGAAGCGCACGTGCTCGGCGAGCTCCTTGCCTTGGTCCCAGGTGATGCTTCGACGAAGCGCTTCTGGGAGCGTTTGGATGGTCGCTGTCATGGCGTCCCGCACGGCTTGTGGGCTCTTGTCCGTCGGCAGGTGCAGCAGCATGACGAAGCGCGTGGTTCGCTCGACGAGTGTACCGATGGCGCTTCGGTTGTTTGAACCGAAGATGAGGTCGCCTTCCCAGTGGCCAGGGACGGCTCGGTCTTCGATCTCAGCAGGACGCTGGCTGATCATGACCATGTCGGGGATCGTTCCCCGCGTCTCCATGCGTCCGCGGGGTTTGCGCTTTCTCCGCCCGGTGCGAAGGCACCTGGCCAGCTCTTTGCGCAGCTCGCCGCGGCCTTGCACGAACAGCGTCTTGTAAATCGTCTCGTGGGAGATCGACATGCTCGAATCCTCACCGAAGTCGGCACGCAGACGACGGGTGATCTGCACGGGCGACCACAGGTGCTCAAGATCGCGGATCACGCGCTCCCGCAGCGCCGGGTAGCACGCGAGCTTCCTGTCCTTTGGACGGCGCGCGGCCCGACCAGCGCGCTCGTGCGCCGACATCGGACGATAGCGATCGCCGCCGCCGTTGGCGGCGACCTCGCGACAGATGGTCGAAGCGTGGCGGCCGACCGATCGACCGATCTGTCGCAGCGAGGATCCACGCTCGAGACTGAGCTTGATCTCGATGCGTTCCTCGAGCGAGAGCCGCGCCGCCGACGGCGTCCAATCTTCTGCTCTCATCACGCCGCCGAAGGGTCCGAGGACTCTGCACACAACACCGTGCGTGACGTCGAGCTCCTCGATGATCTCGGGGTACGACGCACCCTTCGCCGCCAACCTGATGATCTGCCGCCTCGTTTCCGGCAGCAGTCGCGTCCAGCGACGCTTGGCCATCCCTTACCTCCTCGTTGAGTGCCTAACCCTTGCAGCTCAGCGAGGTGTTGCAGTGATCACTTGAATCCGCCAACCAAGATTTCTGGTCCGCCGTAGCCCGACTCCTCGATTATCTCATCGAATGACCCGTCCTTAAAGGCCTGCCAGGTCGCCTGGCCTCAAGGGGGGCTGACCGGTCTTCATTCGCTACTACTCGCGATAGATGCAGGTCGTTCGCGTGAATCGAGGGGAGGGGCCGCCTGGCTTGGACGCCGGTCTAAGCCCCATCGTGCCTTTCGTAAGCGTCTGTCACGATTCGACGCATGCTGTAAGGATGTCCTCGCGAGCACTCTTCCCCCTGCGCTCAAATGCTTCGGGGCTCCTGCAGGGCGCGTCGATTCAGCGAGTCAGAGGCCGCCTCAAATTTGCCGCGTTGCTCTACGAGGATGTCCTCGTCGAATCCGGTTGTCTCATGATTTTCGTTGGTCGAGAGAGCAGCGTCGTCCTTCCCCTCAAGTCGTCCGCGCCGCATAACTCAACGTGGCAGACACCGCGGGAACGCAGAGCGTCGCGCGGTTCACAAATCATTCTTGAGGCGCCCAATGGACCCAGGCTGGAAAGCTCGGCGGCAATCGTGGCATGGCAGCCCACGTTTGAACCTCTTAGATCGGAGTTGCCGGCCAATGCGTCGAGCTGGCTCCACTTCGTCGAGCCTGACTCGCCGCACAAGCCGGTCTTCACAGAGGTTTTCCGTGGATTCAAGTGGTGGCCTGAAGATGTCGACGGGGAGCTCCAACGGAAATTACCTGACGACTACGTGAGACGGGTCGTCATCCAGCACGCGCAAGCGGACCTCGCGGCAGCGTCAACTCATGCGGCCGCAGTGAGCGCGGATCCACTCCACTCGCTTGTGATCGAGGCCGGCGTGTCTGTCGAGGAAGGTCGACCGGATGCGTCCGCGATGGTGCTTCCAATCCTGGTGCCGGATGTGGCGTCGCTCGGCTGGCATGAATTGTCCGAGCTCCGTCGCCATCGCAATCTCGTCGAACTCCGTCAGATATGGACAGAGGTCGGTGCGGAGGCGCTCGATAAGGTCCAAGTAGCCGGAGGCTCCATTGAGACACGTGTCCATCAGGTCTATGCGAGCAAGCTTCATCGCGCCAATGAGAGCGTTATGTCGAACAAGGGCGGCCTCCGAGCAACGTTAGTTGGGTTGGTTGTCGGTGAAATCGCGGGGCTGGGCATTACTGCCGCTGTCGGAATGCCGATTCCGGTAGTTGGTGGCGCGCTCGGATCCTCTGCTAGTTTGGTGGTCGAGCGCGTCACGGCCGCACGAAAAACGCGGCCGCATCGGTGGCTCGCAGCTGACGCGTCAATCCGACGGACCATCGAGGGAGAGTGAGCGATGACAGAGGTTCCGACTACTTGTTCGCTAAGTCCGCGCAGGCGTCGCGGGTCGAAGTCGCACTCGGACTCGATTCCGCGAGCATGATGCAAAGATCACACGTCAACGTCGGGAAGATCCTCCAGAATGCCGCCGATTATCGACTCGCTCGACCGACCTAAGGCGATCGAGGCCATGTGAAGAAGGACAACGCAGCAGTTGACCACGCCGATGACGAGAGGTTGCACGTCTTGATCGCGCTCGATGATGTCATTCACGTAGTCGATGAACGCTTGAGTTGACCCTCCTTCATCCACCCACTTTCCGATTGCCAGCGCCCCCGTGCGATCTGTTCGTGCGCGCGAAGCGGCAATTACAGGCAACTTCCGCTCCTTCATTGCTCGTTCTCGAAGAAGGGCGATTGGATCTTCGGCGCTCATCAAATCAGCGACTGCACTTCGATCCGATGGCAGCTTGACCATTGAAATGTTCCGGACTGTGTCGTTCTCGATTGTGAACTCAAAGAGAGTCGGTGCGCCCTCGACGTCGCCTAGCCGATCGAGTGCCTCCTCCACGACCGGCCATTGTGCAAGTGCGTGGTTTAGATCGATGCGAAATACGGCTTCTTCGATTCGTGCAAGCCAGCCCATTGCGGACTCGACGAAAGGGATGATCTCAATCTTCGTGTCACCCTCCTCGAGGTCTTTCCGAACAGGGCCCCAGTCGTCAAACTCTTCGAGTAGTCGGTCGCGACTCAAACTGAAGATCACTTCTTGCCTCCAATGGGGTGGTGATCCGGGCCGGCGCGCGACGAGGTCGATGCTGCTGATCGGGAGCCCGCAGTGGAGCGTGTAGTTCCGCAACCTGTACGCGAACCGATAGCCGAACGCCGTGTCGAAGGCCTCACTGCAAGTTGTCTTGAAGGCTTTGAACTGGACGGAGTCGGCTCCAAACGTCCGATTCAGACGTGTCTCTGAGTGGTCAAGGTACAAGCGCATGCTCGTCAGCCAGTTGATGAGTAGCGCGTTCAGTCTCTCCGTCGCTGCCCTATGGTCGAACCGGCTGCGGTCACGCTCGTGACCCTCGAGGTTCCGAATGAATGAGTGGACATCGATTAACTCGCTGTAGTTCGTGGTGAGCAGCGCGAAGACTTCTCGACGCTCCAGCGATGTCAGCGGCCCAGCCGCCGCGACGAATCGTTCCCAGTCGGCTCTAGAGATGTCTATCCGAATGTCGATCGTTCCGACCGGCGGGTCGGGTTCCTTAAGCCTGTCCGCGTCTGGAGCAGCAAGGACACCGAGTCCGTAGGTGCGTTGCGCCTGCTCGTCAGGCATTGGTCTCGTCCACAGGCGCGCTCGCCCTACTGTCAGCCTCCTGCAGGATTCTCGCCGACGAGCGGTAGTCCCCCGGGTAAGGCGACCAACCGAAGCCAACGAGGAAAGTTGCCTCCAGACTCGCTTTCGACTCCGGCGAGTACGTCGTCCAACTCGAGATGTCTAACAGCCCGAGGTCTGGCTCCTTCGTGCCGGCAAGTCTCATGAGGTTCGCGATTGTCGGGTGCGAAGCCTCGATGAGCCACGACCAGTCGCCGGTCGTGCGGTCAGCGCACAACTGCGGACCCACGAGTCGACTCTTGGGACCTAGATACAGGCCGAGGTAGAGGGTGAGTTCCGGGGGCAGCTCCTTGGCCTCTCCCTCTAGAACGATTGCGCGGATCTCCGGATGCCGTTCGGCAAGGTCCCAATTGCTGCTCACCGAGCACATTGCCGCGAGGACGGCTCGGACGAAGGCACCCGGCCTCACGTCGACGAACTCGACGGTGACTCCCTTCGGTGTGAGTTCCTGGTCCACTTCGCGAGGAGGTGGAATCTCGGCCAGCATCTTCGCGGCGCGGATCGCCCAACCCTTGTACTCGTCGACATAGCGGGCGCCGACGAGGTTGTTACAAGGACCGCAGAGTGTGTATGCACGGATGCCGCCCTGCCTGATGCGGCTCCCGGGCCGCGCACGGAACTCGTGCTCCTTAGGCCCCTCCTCGAGCCAGTCCTCAAAGGGGACGTTCTTGAATCGGCCCTTGTTGAAAGCTGACCTCGGCGGGATGTGCTCCTCGGTCATCTCGCGAACGAGACCGCAGAGCCGGCACTTCGCGGTCCGTGCAGTTGTCGGCAGAAACTCGCCGGAACCTTCAAGGACCGCTGGGGGAGCGGCCGCCATCGCCTCAGCTGAGAACTTCGGTCGATTTCCTGACGATGCAACGGTGATCCAGTTGGAGTCGTCCACGGAGCCACGCTACGTGCAAGTGGGTGATGAGTGAGTCGGTTTCAACGTCGGCTCTGGGTTCCGAGCGAGCGGACACCGAAAATGGCTCCGACAAGCCATGACACGGTGATTTCGCAAGCGAGTGGGCCCTGGTGGACGGGTTTTAAACCAGGATTTCCATGCGGCCGTGGCCCAACTCACCAAGTATCTCACGGGCGCGTGAATTCTTGAAGACCGCCTGTGGTGGTGAGGCGCCTCAAGCGTTTTCGGACCGACGCTGCTTGTAAGCCTCGAATCGATCGCGAAACGTGTAAAGATACTGAAGCAGCGCGTTTGTGAACTCAAGTAGGTCCGCCGCGTCCTCTCTGCTCACCGTTGCGGCTGCGTCGTGGGCGGCAAGGTTCCCGGCTTTGCGCAGTGCATCGGCCCAGTCGAAGAGCTGGCGCTCGATGATTCCTTGGTCTTTCAAACTCTGGAGTGCTTTCTCAAGCGTCCGAGCTTTGACGCCGTGATCCTTGCAGGCGACCTCCAGCGTTCGTCGACACATGATGGCCGCCGCCGTATGCGCTTTTGCTTTGTGACAAGAGATCGCCTCCTGGTGAGACCGTCGAATCTTGGGGGGCAGCCGGTAGTCGGCGAGGTCCCTCGGTGGATATAGACGGTACACGTCGCTCCAGACGTCAGCATTGCCGTCGGAACCGTAGAACTCTTGGGCTACCAGCAGCGGTGCACTGCACTTTGGACACGATCCGAAACTGAACCTCTCCGGCATGCCGTCTCTGTCGAGAAGTGCTTCGAACTGGGATCGGGGGCGAAAGGAGACGTGTGCTTCACAGTGCCGGCATTCGACGACGAGCTGCTCTGCTTGCTTCTTCGTCGGCATTAGGCGAATAGCGTAACCCTCCGGTCCCGAGCGATGACCCAAGGCATGATGACGCCGTTAGTGAACAACGCCAACGGACTCGGGCTTGCGCGCACTTCGATGTGAGTAGCGCTGCGATACCGCTTGTCTAGCCGGGAAGCAAGGTGATCGCAACGGGCGAGTCGGTGGAGAAGGCCGGTCCGGAGACGAGAGCTTCGCCCACCCCTAGCGACGGAAGCACGTCTCGAGCCGCTGGTCCGAGTACTGATTCGAGATAGTCGAGGCCGGTCTGATCAACGCTCTTGAACGCGATGACATTCTCGCATTGCGATAGTGCGCTCTTGGCGAGAACGGCCGTGCGCTGAGATATGAGGACGAGACTCAGACCGTACTTTCGCACCTGCATAGCGTGCATTCCGAACGTGATTGCGCTTTCTCGCCCGGGCGCACCAAAGCCGAGCATCGCCGGCTCGGGAACGAACTGGTGCGCCTCATCTACGAGAAGGACGCGTTTGAACGGATCGCCCGACTTGAATTCTGTGAAGCCCTGGTTTGCGAGGTGTTTAAGGAGCTCTAGCCCCTCGTCTGGCGCAGCCTTCTTCGGTGGGGGCTCGAAGACGGACGCTCCAGCTGTGCTGTCGTGGATCGCCCGGTCGTATTCCACGTAGCCGTGTTTTGTGCGGTACTCACCGGTTTGGTCTAAGACAATCACTGCGCATTCGGTCGACAAGCGATCCGCGAGGCGGCGAGCCAGCGTGGTTTTCCCCATCCTCGTCATCCCAAGAATCGCCATGTGGCTTTCACTGAGCACGCCGGAGTCCAAGTACACGGGGATTTCTGTACCAATCAGGTGACCGAGGAGTAGTCGGTCATGAGCATCAATGGTGACCGACGGGGCTGCGAGCACAAGAGAGCCTGGTTCGGCAACCCATCGATGACGAGTAAGGCGAGAGGCAGTTGCGTCGACGCGACCGACTTGCGCCGCACGGGCTCGCACCTCAAGTTGTGCTCCGCCGCGTACATGAACATCAACAACGTCGGCGCGAGACACCTGATAGAGCACCGCCCCGTCTTCCTCGTCGACCGCGACCACGTCGCCAACTCGAAGCCGACGAGTTGGAGAGAAGACCACTTGTTCATGCGATGATCCCGAATCAACGGCGCCGAAGACCGGACGCGAGTCGGCATCGACTTGCTCGGTAACTGTCAAGGCCGCGAGATCAAGCACGCGCTCGGCTTCTTGGGCAGACGAGAAGCTGATTTCAGCCCACACATCCTCGCGACGCCTGATACGTGTGAGGATCGTCCCGAAGGCTGATACTCGACCTGACTCGACCTTGACTCGCGATCCCTTGGGAGGCGAGTTAGGCCCCGATACAAGCACACGCGAAGGTCCCACGAACCCGGTCGGAACGACTGGCTGCGGTCGTCTCAGCGCAACTGCCCAGACGGATTGCCAATTGATTGCGCCAAGAACCACCACACTGATCCAGCTCCAGGCCAACGACCAAAACTCGGCCCTGACTCCCCGTTGCGCCTCGATTAGTCCGAGCCAGAACAGCGCGCTGTAGAGAGCGCGGGGATCGAAGGCGGAGGAGATTACGCGGCTCGCACGGCCAAGAGGGACGAGCGCCCCTTCTTCCCGGTTCGCGCC
This sequence comes from uncultured Actinomycetes bacterium, assembly GCA_964520325.1. GTDB lineage: Bacteria > Actinomycetota > JAICYB01 > JAICYB01 > JAICYB01 > CAZFOB01. The sequence continues at coordinate 11,834 of CAZFOB010000016.1, forward strand.
TGCCACTGAAGCCACTGCGGCTGAAACAACCGCAAGACCAATTACAACGCCTGCGGCAATCCAGCCCGGACGGGCGAAAGACTTGTCGGCGAGGACGAAGAGTATGAGTGCGACCACGCCGTGCGCTAAGACGTCGAGTGGGCGCGAAAAGAATGGCTCCTGAAGCTGACTCGCGACGGCGTACGCAACGAGCGCTCCAAACCAAATGGCCGATGACCATGGGCGACCCGTAGCGACTTGCGTCGCGGCTGCGAGTGCGACGAGCTGAAGAGTAAAAACGCCCAGTCGCCACCGAATGATCATGCACTTAGTGAACCACCCGCGTGCTGCCGCAAGCACACCACTCGATGTCAGTGGCAGGGTTCATGCTGGCCCCATGACCTTTCTGCCGGTCGCTTTCGTGGTCGTCGGGGCGCTTTTCGTTGCCTTCGCCCGCCGCGGTCGTGATCGTGTGTGGGGCCTCAACGTCGCGATCGCCGGCGCCTTGCTCCTTGGGCTGCAGCGGTACCTGGTGACGCTCGCGTAAGCGGGCGAGGTCTTTACCGCCTCCTTGCAGGCGCGCAAGATAAAGAACGTACGTTCGTGTGACGTCGAATTAAGGACTTTGTCCAGGAGTTGTAGTTATGGGTTACGAAATGCCAGGCGTCCGCCGAAGCCAATGCTTCCGCCCCACGATCGTTCAACTCGGTCGCTTCCCACGGCGCGCCGGCCTCCATCGCCTGCCGTCGCTCCGAGATCAGGATCGCAGCGTTGAGCTCTTCGAGGGCATCGAGGAGGCTTTCGAGGTTCGCGGTGTCGATCCGAGGAAGAACATCGGCATCCGCGGTGGCGATCGTCGAGCCATGCGTGAGCGCGGCCAGCCCGTCGATCAGGACGTAGTCGACTTCATGCTTGTCGAGCACACGCAGGATGCGCTCGGTATCGAGTCCGCGGACGTCGCTGCTGACAACGAATCGTCGCGTCTTCACGGACCTCGGCGTCGCGACCGGAGAGCCTCGGCGCGGAAGCGGCTGATCGAATCGTTCTGACGGAACCGATCCTCGAGGGCGAGACGACGGCTGCCGGCCCGTTGCGCCGCAACGGCCTCCTCGGCGCGTCGTTCGTCGATCGAGCCTTGGTCGCTCATCCCTCCACGGTACCTGCAAATCCCGGCACAACCTCCACGTCAGGGAAGTGCGTGGAACGAACCCGATCGAGACAGCCTTGCGACTGCAAGAGCTAGAACGTGACGGGCAGAGCGATGAGTCCGCGAAGGATCGGTGCGGGACGCCACTCGAGGTTCTCGGTGGCGATCTTCATGTTCGGGAAACGACGCACCACCGTCGATAGCGCGATCTGGCCCTCGAGGCGCGCGAGTTGGGCCCCCAGGCAGTAATGGATCCCCGCTGAGAACGACAGATGCGGACACGGGTCGCGTCCGAGATCGAGCGTGTCCGGTTCGTCGAATACCTCGGGATCACGGTTGGCCGCCGCGACGATCGTCTGCAGTCCGCTCCCCTTCTTGATGGTGTGCCCGCCGATCTCGACATCGTCGACGACGATGCGTCCGGTGAACTGCACGGGCGAGTCGTAGCGGAGGAACTCCTCGACGGCCGAGCGCTCGATGCTCTCGTCGGTGCGCAGACGTTCGGCCTGTTCCGGGTTACGAAGAAGGGCAAGGAGTCCGTTGCCGATGAGGTTGACGGTGGTCTCGTGTCCGGCGACGAGCAACAACAGCATCATCGCGAGGAGCTCACCGTGTGAGAGGAAGTCACCGGCTTCTTCGGCCTGCAGCATCGCACTGATGAGGTCGTCGCGCGGATCGCCCTTGCGCTTGGGGACAAGCTCATTGAAATACTCGATGAGTTGGTTGCGTCCTTCGAGCGCGGCCATGCCGACCGAGATGTCGTTGATCGGACCAAGCGCCACGGCGATCTTCGACGACGCGTCACGGAAGAAGTCGCGGTCGGACGCGGGCACACCGAGCATCTCGGCGATCACCGTGATGGGAAGCGGATACGCAAGATCGGAGATCGCCTCCATGCCGCCGCCGTCCGCAACGTCGTCGAGCGATCGGTCGACGATCTCCTGGATGCGCTGACGCAGCCGCTCGACGGTACGCGCCGTGAATGCCTTGTTGACGAGCGTGCGCAGGCGTGTGTGGTGCGGTGGATCGGAGCCGAGCATCGAGCGCGGCATGTCGTCTGTTGAGTACTGCGCCGGACCTCCGCGTTCGGCGGAGAAACGGTCGTGGTCCCGAAGCACCTCGGCCATGTCGTTGTAGCGCGTGAGCACCCAGCCGCCACGCGCCTCGTTGTAGAAGATCGGGTTGTTCTCGCGCAGACGCTTGTAATGGACGTACGGATCTTTGAGGAAGTCCTGCGCGGTCCAGTCGAAGGTGTGGGAAACGGTTTCGGTCACACTCACGCCTTTCGGGTTCCGTCCATGTATTTGCAGTCTTACTGTAACAAGTTTGCTAGTCGCGGCCAAGTCCCAGTCGTTGCCTGACCGTCCCGGCGATCGACGTCGCCATCCCGCGCGCGAGTGACGCCCCCGCAACCGGCTCGAAGCTCTCGGCCGCCCGGAGGAGCTCGGCGTCCTCAGCCGCGGTAAGCGTCACCTCGGCAGCCGCCGCGTTGGCCTCGAGCTGTTCGACGCTCGACGCGCCCGGGATCACCACGACGTTGGGCTTGCTGATGAGCCACGCCAGCGCCACCTGCGACGGCGTGCACTGGTGGGCCTTCGCGATCTCGCGCAGGAGCTCGATCAGCGGCATCGCGCGCTCGAGATTCTCGGGAAGGAAGAGCGGGTTCAGACGCCGCGCGGCACCGCTCGGACGGTTGCCCGGATCGTAGCGTCCGCCGAGGAGTCCCTGACCGAGCGGGCTGTACGCGATGATCACGCGCCCCTCGCCGGCTGCGAACGGGACGAGATCGCGCATCGGACGCCGGTCCACCAGGCTGAAGCGCACCTGGTTCGAGAGGATCGGCCCGCCGAGCGCCTTCTCCGCGCTGCGCCACCGATCGAGCGAGTAGTTGCTCACGCCCGCGTGGCGGACAAGGCCGGTGTCGAGCAGCCGCCGCATGCCGGTCATGGCAGCCGTGTCCGGCACGACCGGGTTCGGCCAATGGATCTGATACAGATCGATCACGTTGGTGTTGAGCCGCTTCACGCTTTGCTTCGCGCGCTGCTCGACGATGGGCGCAAGCGGAAGAACGGGGAAGACCTTCGTCGCGATGAATGCTTCGTCGCGGCGTCCGGCAAGTGCCTTGCCTAGGATGCGCTCGGAACGTCCGAAGCCGTAGGCCTCGGCGGTGTCGATGAGGTTGACCCCGAGATCGAGCGCGCGCGTGGTGATCTCGCCAGCCGTCTTCTCGGCGTAGTCGTCGCCGTAGCCCCAGTCGCGGGAGCCGAACTGCCACGTGCCGAGACCGATCACCGAAAGCTTGGCACCACCGACTTCGACGTACTTCATGTGTGCGCCTCCTGGCACGATGTTGAGGACATGACTTTACCGTTCGGTCCACCGCTCAAGCCCATGCTCGCCAAGGTGCAGGCCAAGGCCGAGGGCGTCATCCCTCGTGGCGATGGGTGGGTCTACGAGCCGAAGTGGGACGGATTCCGCACCGTTGTCTTCCGCGACGGAGACCACATCGACCTCCGGAGCCGCAACGATCGTCCGCTCGGACGGTACTTCCCCGAGATCGAATCGATGTTGATGGAAGAGTTGCCGGAGCGGTGCGTCCTGGACGGCGAGATCATCATGCCCGGCCCTGACCGGCTCGAGTTCGACGTCCTCCAGTTACGTCTGCATCCGGCGGCGTCTCGCGTGCAGAAGCTCTCTTTGGAAACGCCGGCGAGCTTCGTCGTCTTCGACGTGATCGCGCACGGCGATGACGACCTCCGCGATGTTGTCTTGAGCGAGCGGCTCGCGAGGCTGAGCGAACTGTTCGGCAGTGTGTGCCCGGCGGTTGCGCGAGAACCGGCCACCGCACCGGGGCCGCGCTTCTTCCTGACGCCGCGTACAGAGGATCCCGATCTCGCCACCGAATGGTTCGACGATCTCGAGAAGGTCGGCCTCGAAGGCATCATCGCCAAACGCCTCGGGCTTGCCTACATGGCAGGCGAGCGCGTGATGCTGAAGATCAAGCACCGCAGATCGGCCGACTGTGTCGTCGTCGGGTACCGGGGCGGAGAGAAAGGCGGCGTCGCCTCGCTCCTGCTCGGACTGTACGAGGGTGACGAGCTCCGCTACATCGGCCACACCTCGGGGTTCGGTGCGGCCGCCCGTCGCGAGGTCTACGACCTCCTGCAGCCCTTACGAAACGAGTCGGCCTTGGACGACCAGGAGTGGGGGCCGGGGGGCGGGAGCCGCTGGTCGGGCGGGAAGGACCAGGAATGGAACTCCGTGGAACCGACCCTCGTGTGCGAGGTGTCCTACGACTTCGTCCAGTCCGGACACCGCTTCCGCCACGCCGCACGCTTCCTCCGCTGGCGAGACGACAAACGTCCGGACGAGTGCACTTTCGACCAGGTGAGCACCTAACGACCGTGGGCCGCTTCGCTGAGAAGGTAACCCGGCCGAAGTCGGTGTCACCGATGTCCGCTGGACTAAACCGTTACCTAGGTCCCCGGTCGTTCCTCCACATGAGTCAAGACCCGGATCCACTATTCACCTCGCATCTTGGCGATGTCTTTAGGCTCCAAGCTGGTGGGCGCGAGCGACAGTCGCTCTCGGAACCCCATCTGCTGGATCGCCGGATAGAACTCTCCAATCGTCGACGCGATCGCAATCCGAGTGCCGACGCTGACACCTTGCGCGATCTCGCGCACGTACTCGCCGTGAATCATGCCGAGTATCGTGCCGGTTCGCGTATCGAAGAGCGGCGACCCTGAGTTCCCCGGATTGGAAGTCAGATCAAGCCAGAGGATGTTGCCACGCTTGGAATCGTTGTAGATCGCACTCACGAACCCAACGTGCAGATTGACGCGCAGGGTGTTCCCCGTGGCCAGAGTCATTGGCCCCAATGGGAATCCAAGGGTACCCACGGACTGCCCAACCACCGTCGGCTCACCGGGGCCCAAGAGGTACGGTGAAGCGTTGAATTCTTTGTCAATCTTAAGAAGCGCCAAGTCGAGATGCTCATTCCTACCTGCAACCTTCGCCTCGTGGAGCTCTCCCTCGTGCGTTATCCCGATCCACGGTGAATCCAGCGACTCGACGACGTGAAGGCATGTGGCGATCCAGCCATCCGCCGACAAAAGGAATGAAGTCCCGACTACACGGAAATCTCGCCACTCCTCTACTCGACTCGGGTCGGCGGGCGTCAGGACCGGAAATACGTACGAGTCAAGCTCATTCACTAGGACCGGAAGGCTGTCGCGCGACAACGTCACGGATTCGGCTCACTCGGTAGCTTTCTCAGTCGGCAGGCTCCGTGCGCACGCTTCCGTCGCTTCACTCTTCAAAGCGTACGTCGGCCCAACTCACTCTTGGGCTAACGCTCAGCGTAGTCGGGCGTCCGAGCTGACTGCCGCTGAACCGTTCTCGCGCGGAGGCTTCTTGACCGGTCCCGTTTTCGTCTAGCGAGACCCGCGATCGCGACGCTCTAGTAGCCGTCGCGGAGCGCGACTGCCCGGGCCAGCGCGGCGCTTTCGCTAGTCGCATGGCGGCCGCCATGTCCTGGGTGAGACATAGGGTGGGCGAACAGCCTAGGAGGAGGAGAGATGCCGGAGAAGCCGAAGCCGCCACCCCCACCACCACCGAAACCGCCGCCGCCACGCGAGTTCAAGGAGGGCCAAAAGCCGCAACCGAGGGTACCGCCCCCGCTGGTCTCCAATCCCCCAGCGAACCCACCGCCGCCGCCACCGCCACCACCACCGTCGAAAGAGTCGTAGAGCGGCATGCCCGACTCAGTTCCTAGCTTCTTCATCTTTGTCTCGCTCGCCCTGCCCGGACTAGCGTTCTTTCTACTCAGATCGCAGCGCAGAATGTCGCCTGAGCGCACAGCGCTCGTCGAGACCGCCAGTTTGGTTGCCGTCGGGTTCGTCGCCGACATCATCGGCCTTGGCGTAGTGGCCGTAGTTCACGTAATAGAGCCGAACCTGAGTCCGGACCTGCGAGAACTCGCCCTCGACAGTTCCCGGTACGTACGTGATCAATTTTGGCTACTCATGCTGTGGTGGCTGGTCGTCCTCGTTGTGGCGACAGCATTTGCGACGATCGTTGCTTGTCAAGATCCCGACAACAAGCGCCTATTGCGGATCTTGCGCGGGCCCATCGTGAAGGACTCTTCATGGGAATTGGTCTTCAACGGGACGGACGTCCGAGACGCAATCAAATGGTGCGTGTGCGCACTGACCGACGGTCGGACCGTAGCGGGCGTGCTCGCTTCCTCAAGCCCTGACCCGAGAGAAACGGAAGAAAGAGACCTGATACTCGCGGCGCCGATTCGGCATGAACGCGGCCCGAACAAATGGGAAACCTCGGACGCCTCGCGGCTGGTGCTCGGCGCTGCTCGTATCGTCATGATCGAGGTCCACTACTACTCGGAGCTACCTACGTTCACAGAGTCTGATGCGAGCGTTAGAGAGACTGAAGCTAGCGCCACTTTGCGCAGGTAGAGAGAATCAACTCGCAGCGGGAGCCGGGCGCTTGCACGGCTCAGCTGCGAGAGTAGTTGAGCGAACTGCGACTGACCCGGCCGCTCCGAACGTTGGTGGGCGCGAGCCGTTCGGCCGTCACACCCCTTCCTTACGATAGCGGCGGAGGTCTGACATGACCGTGCTCATGGCGGCGGTCCCGCCGCACGAACGACCGAGGGAGCGCCTACTGGCGCGCGGCGCGGAAGCGCTGACGGAGCGCGAGCTAATCGCCCTCGTGCTGCGCAACGGCACCAAAGGCATCAGCGCACTCGACCTCGCGGCCGAGCTGTTGGCGGAGTACGGCGGCCTCGGCGCGCTGGCTGCGGCGAGACCAGAGGAGCTCGCGACGCGAAGGGGCGTCGGGGCAGCTAAGGCGGCCGCATTGGTGGCTGCGTTCCATCTCGCTCGGCGGGCCGACGGCCCTGCAGATGAACCGGTCGTGCTGCGAAGCGCCGACGACGTAGCCCGAGTTGCGGTCCGCGAGTTCGATGGCGTGCGTCGAGAGCGAGTGCTCGTGATGATCTGCGACGCCGCCAACCGCCTCCGGCGCACCGTCGTCGTATCCGAGGGTTCGATCGACCGCTCGCTCGTGCCGGTTCGCGAGATCCTCAACGCGGTCCTGCGCCACGACGGCCGAGCGTTCGCCCTTACTCACAACCACCCGAGCGGCGACCCCGAGCCCAGCGAGGCCGACCGCCGCGCCACCGAGGAAGTGAAGTCGGCGGCGAAGGTGGCCGGTCTCCGTTTCCTCGGTCACATTGTCGTGGCCGGCACGGACTGGCTTGCCCTCAGCTGAGGCTGGCGAACACTTCGTTTAGTACGGATGGAAGCAGAGCGGCAACGAGCACATCCTGCTGGCGCCGCTTCGAGGCGACTGCGACCACCAGATCTCGGACATGGTCGAGTCGAGAGAGCAGCGGGAGTGCACTCGTGTCGGGCACTAGCGAAACCTCGAGCGAGGCAAGCTGTCCCGAACGAAGGCGAGGGAGTTGGAGGCTGTGAGTAAGGTCGATCGCTCGCTTCAGCACCTCGCGACCCCGAAGGTTGTGGGCGAGCAATTCTGCGCTGACGCCGGGGCGTGAGCGCAGAACGTACTGGTCAACTGAGCAGAGGCCATGTCGATCAGCGACCCATACCTTGTTGAGGTACGGCCGCAGGTAGCCGAACACCACATCGCCGGGACGAAACCGAAACTTGCGACCCTTCATAGGGCCCAGTGTGTCGCTGCCAAGGCATTGACCTGTGTGGCTCTCAATGTGCTGGAGTCCCACGAACGAATCCGCTGGGGCAGGGTTGTCGCCTGGATGAACAGTGTCCGAAATGAAGTCAGCTTGGTCACCGACTTTGGAGAAGCCGACCTGTTCGCGTTCGATAAGCGCATCGATAAGCGTCGGCAGCAGTGCGACGAGCGAATCGGCGTCCCGCCGTCCAAGGAGCGCGGCTAGCTCGGCTACCCAACTGACTCTTGTGTCCAGATGCTCCGCCTGTCGTCGCTGCTCGTCGACTGAGGGAACTTTGAGCTCCAGATGTAGAAGATCGTCAGCATGTACTCGCTCGCGGCGCGCGCCGATTCCCTTCGATGTGGCTGCGAGCATTGACCAGAACTCAGGCGACCTGCACACGTGCGCGAGGTACCGCGGATCGAGTTCGTCCTCGATACACCGGAAGGTCGGAAACTCGGGCGAGAGGAACCATCCATCTAGCGTCTTGGGAACAACGGCTATTGCACCTTCAAACGCCTTGAGACGACTGACCACAAGTTGCGAGACGTGCAGGCGGTGCAGCTTCCCGTAGCTCGTCTCCGAGCCCTGGATTGGGCCGCGTTCGAACAGGCCGCGACCGAATCCATACACGCCGGCAATTCGGTACTCGTCCGTCGCGACGACTTCGACTTGATCGAGGTCGAGCGTTAGGAGATCCCCGAGTCGACGTCTCTTCGCGACCGTCATTGCCCGTTCCCGAACTCGGTATGCAGTTCGTTCAAAAGTTTGAGAATCTCGCGCTCGGCCTTGACCAGCTCTGCTACCAGCTCCCCCGGTGGACGGTGGGCGAGGTTGTGCGGTTGATTCGGATTGCGGAGGTCGAGGATGTAGTTGGCTTCAAGGTCCGCGATCGGCACCCGCCAGGCCTGCTCGTTCTCTTCTCGCTTGTTCCACCAGGCCTGACAGCCGGCGAACTCCTCGAAACGCATGGGCTTGGTCTTGGAGTACTTCTTGCGGCCCTCGGGGGGCGGGATCTCGTAGAACCACACTTCCTTCGTCCGGCCGGTCTTGTCGAAGAACAAGAGGTTCGACGGGATCGGCGTATACGGCTCAAAAACCCCGTCGGGCAGTCGCACAATCGTGTGCAAATTGCACTCGCCAAGCAGCTGCTTCTTGATCCGAGCTCCCACACCATCTTCGAATAGCACACTGTTAGGCACGACCATGCCGCATCGGCCCCCGTCCTTGAGCTGGCGAATCACGAGCTGCAAGAAGAGCCACGCCGTCTCGGCTGTCTGCTTGTCCGCTGGGAAGTTCGATTGGATGCTCTTCTCCTCCTCGCCGCCAAAGGGCGGGTTGGTGAGGACGACGTTGACTCGTTCGCCCCTGCTGATCTGGGTGATCGGTCGGGCCAGCGCGTTGCCGCGGATGATGTTGGGCTGCCCGACATCGTGCAGGACGAGGTTCATCATCCCGAGGAGGTACGGCAGTGGCTTCTTCTCGACGCCGCGAAGGTTGGCCTGCATCGCCCGTCGCTGCTGCGCCGTCTTGACCTCGGGTGCCAGGTGCTCGAGCGCTTCAACCAGGAAGCCGCCGGTGCCGCATGCGGGGTCGAGGATGATCTCGCCAAGCTTGGGGTCGACCTGCTGGACGATGAAGCGGATGACCGGCCTCGGGGTGTAGAACTCGCCCGAGTCTCCTGCGGCGTCACGCATCTCCCGCAACATCGACTCGTACAGATGCGCCATCGTGTGGATGTCGTCCGAAGACGCGAAGTTGATGTCGTTGATCTTGTTGACGACATCGCGCAAGAGGTAGCCGGACAGCATCCGGTTGTTGGTCTCTTTGAACACGGCGGCGAGCACGTCACGGGGGTCGTGACTACCGGTGCCGGTCAGAGATCGCAAGTACGGGAGTAGCTCAGCGTTGACCAAGCTGAGCAGCGCTTCGCCCGTCGGGCCGTTGGGGTCGGCGGCCCAGTCGCGCCACCGGTAGGGCGGTTCGATCGCGTTGCGGAAGTCGCGCTCCGTGACCTCGCGGTTCTGCTCGAGGCCGTCGAAGGCTTTGAGGAACAGCAGCCAGGCGAGCTGCGGGATACGGTCGAGGTCGCCGTTGAGGCCGGCGTCCTTGCGCATGGCGTCGCGGGCCGACTTGATGACGGCGGCGAGCTTGGCTTGTGGGGAAACGGCCGGAGTTTCCTTCTTCGATCGGGCCATTAACGCTCAGGTCTCCTCGGTCGGAAACATCTCGGTCCACAGCCGTTCCACGAGAGCAACCGCGGCGGCAAAGGTGGCGGCGGAGAGGTCTTGCGCGGCGGCCATCTCTTCGTAACGGTCGGGCCAGCTGGCTGGGAGCAGCGGAAGGTGCTGCGGGGGCGAAGCGCCGCCATGTTCGGCCCACACTGCGCGAACGGCCCTTGCCGCGGCGGCGGGATCGATCAGGCGGTGCTCAGAGAGGATGACGAGATCGGCAAGGTCACGGACTCGCGTGTTCTCGCGGTCTTCGAAGACTTTGAGCATGCCGTGGAACTTCTCAGCAGCGTGGCGTTGGAGATCAATGATCTCGACGGTCCTCGACGCGACGCCTGCGAACTCGAGCGAATTGGGCAGTTCCATCGTTTCCGTGATCTCGAGTTCGTCGCCTCTGGGAGAGATGTCCAACCGGACGCCGCCAAAGGGCTTACCCGCCAGCGATGCGGCGACGCTCACACGCCACGTCGACCGACCGTGATCATCGCTCATGAGACGTGAGACCGAACCGACTTCGAGCTCGAAACGGTCGCCATCGGGGTCAGCCGACAGCGCCCCCTCGAGCCGATCCCGAAGTGTCTCGCCGTCGGCCAGATCGGCGCGCAGCCCGAGGTCGATGTCTTTCGTGAGCCGGGCCGCGGCCTGCAGCCTCATCTCGAGCGCCATGCCCCCCTTGAGGACCCACCGGCCGGGGTCGGCCGCAGCGAGACGAGAGACGACCCGCTCGACGAGCACCCGACGCCGCAGGCGATCGAGTCTGATGCCTGTTTCGTTCGACCGAGCCTTCAAGCGATCCTCGAGAGCGGTTCTGAGCGCCTTTGGTGTCTTGTACATCACGAGACGCCGACCAACGAAATTGCTCGTTCGATGTGGAGCGCGGCGCGCGCATCCACCAACTCGGCTCGCGACCGAAGCTGGCGCAGCGTGAAGCGTCCAAGATCGAGCGCCTCGTGTATCGCTCGACCGAGTTGGTCGTCATCAGCAAAAACTCCCGCCACATCGATGATCGACCGAACGATCGTCGTGACCCTGAAGCCGCTTCGCTCAAGAACGTCGTCATCCGGTAGGTCGGCGTGGTGAAGCCTCACGGCGTCGTCTTGCATGGTGAACCCAGGGGGCACCGTGAGATCAACCCGGGCCGACTCGAGCTCGCCGATGTCGTGCACAGAAAGCGCCGTGTCGTGTGACACAACACCGCGACCGCGGGACCAGAGCGTCCAACGGGCGAGGTAGTCGTGAAGATCGGGCACCCAGTCAGCAAGGCGAAATATGCCGCGGTCGACACGCAACCAGTTCCCCGCGGCTACATGGTGTGCCTGGCCTTGGTACGAGTAACCGATCTCCTTCGCCTGGCCAGCGGCGAAGTATCCGCCTTGTTCAGCAGCTAGGTTGAACAGCCGTCGTCGAAGGTCACGCGGGTCGCTTCGCACGTGTACATCCTATATGACAACTTGAGTTTGGTGGTCCCAAGTTCTATGAAACTCAAGTTTATATTGAGTTTCAGGCCACGTACAGAAGTTCGCCGAGCCTCGCCACGGCAGCTCGAAGCTCGTCGGTAGACCCGAAACGAGAGGCGATCTCCGAAGGCGATCCCAGCGACGACAGCGGCGGCACCTCCAGAACACCGAGGTCGTCCAGTTGGCTGATGCCGTGCTCGGCGTACTTGTCCAGTAGGTGGGCGAGCACCTCGCGAGCTGCCGGCTGATAGGCACCGAAGAAGTCGGCGTGCTCCTTGCGTACGCGCCGGGCCCGATCGGTTCGAGTGGCGAGCGGTTGGTTCCACGCGAGATGGACGAGCACGTCGATCGGGTCGGCATCGACAAGACCGGTGCGTTCGAGTAGATCCGCGACGTCGATGCCACGCACGTCGAGAGCATCGAGGACGTCCTGGCGTCCGACCCGGCTGGACCACCTTGAGCGGAGTTCACCCGGATCGGGGAACAATGCCCGAACGGTCTCCGTCACAACATCCCGGTACTCGACGAGGCGAAGCCGCTGACTCTCGGAGTCGAGGTGGTAGGTGGCCTCGGCGGTGATCCAGACCTCGGTGTCGTCCACGTAGAACTTTGCCTTCGGTTCGGTCTCAAGGTCATCCGGATCGATGGAGCCGTCGATGTCGCCGGGATCGAAGATGGGCTCGGGCTCCTCGACCACGGTGTCATCGACGACGTTGCCTTCATCGTCGATCTCGTCCCTGTCGACGCGTTCGGGCGGGCCGTCGAACTCGGGGTCGCTGAAGAGAGCCGTGGCGCCCGAGTAGTCGATGATGTCGAACGAGAGCTTGTCCTCGTCGGGGAACAGGCGCGTCCCACGGCCGATCATCTGCTTGAACATCGCGATCGACCCGACCGTACGGAAGAGGACGATGTTGCGAACGGTCGGCAGGTCGACGCCGGTCGACAACATCTCCGACGTCGTGGCGATCACCGGGACGTCCTTTTCGGTATCGGCGAAGTCACTGAGGTGGCCCCTGCCGATCTCGCCCTCGTCGCTGACGATTCGTACCACGTAGTTCGGGTGTTGCTTGGTCAGATCGGCGTTCGCGTTGTGCAAGGCCCGGCGCATCTGGTCGGCGTGTTCTTGGTCAACGCAGAACACGATTGTCTTGGCCCACCGATCGGTGCGGAGCATGTAATCGCTGAGGTGCTTGGCGGCTGCCTCGGTGCGGGTGAGCAGCGACACAACGCGCTCGAAGTCCTTCGTCGTGTACAGATCCTCGGGTATCTCGTTGCCGAAAAGGTCGAGCTGTCCCTGGGTCGGCGCCCAGCCGTGGGCATCGGGACTGAGCACGACCCGCCGCACCCGATACGGAGCCAGGAACCCGTCGTCTATGCCTTGTGCGAGCGAGTATTCGAACAGCGGGTTACCGAAGTACGCGTAGCTGTCGATCGTCTCGTCCCGTTTGGGTGTTGCCGTCATGCCGAGTTGGGTCGCCGGAGAGAAATAATTGAGGATCGCTCGCCACGACGACTCCGCGCCGGCGCTGCCACGGTGGCATTCGTCGACGATCACGAGGTCGAAGAAGTCCGGCGCAAACGCTCGGAACATGCCGTTTGGATCCTCGCCGGTGTCGGCCAACTGCTGGTAGAGCGCGAAGTAGATCTCCCGGCCGGCCTTCGCTTTGCCGCCCTGCAGCTTCCAGATCGGCGTGTTGTCACCCGTGCCGAAGGCTGGCTTGAACTCCCGCTCGATCGGCTGGTCGACGAGGATGTTGCGGTCGGCGAGGTAGAGGATCCGCGGATTGCGTCCCGGCTTCCACCCGCTCTTCCAGAGCTTCCACACGATCTGCATCGACACGAACGTCTTGCCGGTGCCGGTGGCCATCGTGAGCAGATGGCGCTGGTCACCGCGCAGGATCGCCTCGACCGAGCGGTTGATGGCGGTGCTCTGGTAGTAGCGGGACTCCTTGACGGTGCCGTCGGGGTTGCGGAGCGACCGGTTGAACGGCAGGAGCAGGCCATCGGCAACCGAGTCCTCGACGATGCCCTTCCACGACCGGTACCGCGACCACATGCCATCGGGCGACGGGAAACCGGTCAGTTTGTCGGTGTCGAGCCCAGTGTCACGGTCGTCCTCGACGATCCCCTTGCCGTTGGTCGAGTAGGCGAAGGGAAGGTCGAGTAGCTGGGCGTAGTTCTTCGCCTGCTGGAGTCCCTTGCCGGGGATGGCGTACTCACGCTTCGCCTCGACGACTGCGATCGGCACGCCGGGCTGATACTCGAGGACGTAGTCCGCGCGCAGCGCCTCGGCCCGCCGGTGCTTCTTGCCAACCGTGATGATCCGCCCGTCGGTGATCGGGAATTGCTCGATGATCTGGTCGTCGCTCCACCCCGCCGTCTTCAGCCGCGGCAACACGTAGTCACGACACGTGTCCTTCTCCAGCGGACCGCCCGGCATGGAATGAAGGTACCTGGGCGTGCAGCGAGAAGCGTCTCAGAGGTCTTCGGAGAGCATCGGTGCCACGAGCGGCGGCTCCTGGACCACCGCCAACAGCGTCGGCTCCACTCAAGGGAGCTTCTTCCTTCCCTTGCTTTGAATCTCCGCGACGAGTTCGTCCAACGTTCGTTCTCTCATCTGGTTCTCGGTGAGGATCAGCAGGATGGGTCCGCTGGCAGTCTTGAGCTTCTGCACGAGGAGCCTGCTATGAACCGCAAGGATCGCGAGCTGTCGCTCGGCCGTCAGGGATCGTTTCGTCATTCTCAGCACCGCAACCGAAACTCCCGCTGCGAGGAGTCTGCGAAACAGTTCCAGCTTCGCAGCGAAATCTCGCACGTTCAACGAAACCAGCAAATCGATGTTCTCGTCTTTGCAGTACTTCGGAATCGCCTCATCTTTCATCCCGGACGCTTCGTCGCGCATCGAGCGATAGCGACAGCCGTACCGAGGGACGGTGAGGATGTTGAGAGCGCGAGAAACTGCTAGGTCTTCTGAGTCCAGTTGTTCATCAAGGATCAGATTCACGCAGCAAGGGCGACGTTCTCGAACTTGGCGGCTTGCTTGATCGCGTCTTCACGGACCTGAGGGAACAACTGGATCAGATCGGCCAAGCTTTCTTCGGCAGCGAGATTGGCGATGAACGCAGTTTCGATCCTCGTCCCGGCAATGACAGGTGAACCACCCATCACAGCGGGATCGGAAACGATCAGATCGAAGCCCTCGATGCGGAGCACGCCTTCTTCCCATTGCTTGCGGACCGACACCATGAATTCGTTCAGTTCCGGTATGACGGCATCGATGACGCCTTGACCCGTGGGAATCTCGAAGGACGCCGAGCCGTCGGTTACTCCGACCGTGCGGGCCGTCGCTCGGAAGAACCGAAGATTGAGCCAGCCGTCGGCCAGGAGGTTTTCCAGGATCCACTCCAGAGCTTCACGCGCCTTTCCGAGCGTAAAGCCCAATTCGTCGCGAATCCGCTGAAGAGTACGAACGCGAAGGACCTGCTCAAACGAGAGCAACGTGGGATACCCAGGTCCACCCCAGGCCACCGGACTTCCGAGCATCCCCTTGTCAAGCCAGTAATGAACCTTCCGAGGCGTCATTGAAGGCTGCAACACGTGACAAATCTCGCGAACGGTGTAGATGCCGTCGCGGAGCGCGTCTATCTGCGGACTGGCGGTCATGTTCCCTGCGGCCTCCGATCTGAGGCTACTTCCCCAACGGCGAAGCTGGAAGCAATCCGAACTTGCGTATGCCCCTAGTATTCTCCTCCGGACTGACGGCTGAGTTATAGACGTTCTGCGCGTCGATGAAGGCCCGACGCGAGAGAGGGCGATTCAGGCACGGCATCGCTCTCTGTCCAAGAAAAACCCCGCCAGTGCGCCCGAAGGCGGACGGCGGGGAGGATTACTACCGCCGACCATAGCATCGGCTTCGCCTACTGAAGTCCTGTTCCAGGATCGGGTGGCCCGCCTGCATCGACATCCTCCGCCTCTTCGGCTGTCCGTTGCTCGAGAACGTACTGAGCGCCGGGTTGGAAGATCGCCTGTGTGGCCAGCATCGCGTTCCCGATCGCAGTTCCGCTCCGCCGCTCGCGGTCGTACTCCTCATCGGTCCAGGTACGGTTCGCATTGAGCCTTCCGAGTGCGACCAGGCCGAGCAGGATCAGGACGACTGCCGCGACCCAGCCCGCTAGCTCGACCAAGGCTCAGTCAGCAGCGGGTCGAATGATCGGCTGCGGCTGCTCGATGAGGACAACCCTGAAGGAAAGCCCCTTCGCATCCGTTCCATCGACCGAAACGACGAAGCGGTAATGCCCCGCCTCATCAAAGGTCAAGCCATTGATGTTGACCGCAAACGGGACGATCTGTTCGTCTCCGGGTTGGATCTGCGGGGGCCGTCCGACGTTGAACTGCCCTCCGAACCCCTCGATCTTGCCGTCCCCGTTCGGGTTGTTCCCGATGGGAAGTCGCTTCCCGTCGGCGTCCTCGAGTCGGAGCTCGAATTCGTGGTTTCGATTCGTCGCGGTGTACGGCACCCGAATGAGAAGTCCAATGCCGATGCGGTCATGACCGGCAGGCACAGCTCGAACCGTGATGATGTTCCACCCTGCGCCTTGCGCGAATAGCTTCCCTTCGGCAACCACGACGGAATCAGCGAGGAACGCGTCGACTTCGATCGTTTGAGCAACCATCAGCATCTCCTGTCGTACTCGCTTTGCTACTAATGTCATACCACATTCGACCAACAAGAGGTGTAGTGTATGACATCTGGCCACCCGAGGCAGGCCGAATCGTGGGCATGGGACAACGACAACGAGGCAGAACTCGCCCGCCAAGGAATCACTATCGACGAGGTCGAGCAGGTCTGGGCGGAGGGACCCGAGTGGGTAAGGAACAAGCGACGCCGGGCTGGCGACCACAAGATGCTGGGACAGACGTTTGGAGGGAGGGTGCAACGATCGTCGTGAGGTACTTCCCTGAAACCGCCGTCGCCCGAGCCATCACAGGATGGGATTCGACCGACGGAGAGAAGACCAAGTACCTCTAGGTGGAGAAGGAGCAATACGTCATGACCGACGCAGACTTTTACCAGAGCCACAAGGACGACCCAAACGAATGGGGTGAAGCCGAAGGAACGCGAGGCCGGAAACCCGCCCGCGAGCGATTGAACGCGATCATCTCCGTTCGACTCACTCCAGAGGAGGAAGAGGCCCTGAAGGCAGTGGCTCGCGAGCGCGGCCTGACTTTGTCTGCATTCGTGCGAGCCGCCGCTCTTCGCGAAGCCACTCCCGCTGTGAGAAGCCAGTGGCCTGGAAATTCTTCACACACTCAGATCGCGAAGTTCGACGCCGTTTGGGAATTTGATGCACACGTCCTGACAGGCACTGGGCTGACCGATGTAAAGGCTGGCTGACGCTCGTCGAGCGCGCCGAGTGAGCGATCATCTGCTAGTTCACCGAGCGTTCGTGGCCTTCCCAGTACGGCGCGCGGAGGTCGCGCTTGAGCACCTTCATCGCCCCGGACAACGGAAGCGGCTCGTCGCGGAACGACACCGACCTCGGGATCTTGTAGCCGGCGATCCAGTCGCGGCAGAACCTTCTGATCTCCTCTTCGGTCGCCGTCGCGCCTTCTCGAAGGACGACGATCGCGTGCACCGCTTCGCCCCACTGGTCGCTCGGGATGCCGATCACCGCGACCTGCGCGACAGACGCATGTTTCGCGATCGCGTTCTCGACTTCGCTCGTGTAGATGTTCTCGCCGCCCGAGACGATCATGTCCTTCACACGGTCGACGAGGAACAGATAGCCCTCGTCGTCGAGGTAGCCGGCATCCCCGGAGTGATACCACCCACCGCGGAATGTGTCCGCTGTTTCCTCGGGCCGCTTCCAGTACTCGCGCAGGTACGAGCCGGACGTCATGCACACTTCGCCGATCTCAGTGCGCGGCAAGACGTTGCCCTCGGGGTCCTGGATCGAGATCGTCACACCGGGCACCGCGCGGCCTGCCGAACGCAGCAACGCACCACCGCGGCGATGGTCCTCCGGCGTCAACACCGTCGTGACCGCCGTCGCCTCCGTCATCCCGTACGCCTGGTACAGCTCGACGTCCGGGAACAGTTCCTGGATCTTCACCAGGAGCGCCTCGGGCATCGGTGACGCACCGTATGCCAGCAACCGCAGCGTCGAGAGTCGCTTGGGGTCGAAGTCCGGATGCTGGAACAGCATCCCGATCATCGTCGGGACCATGGTCGTTCCGGTGACCTTGTGCGTCTCGACGGCGTCCATCACGACTTTCGGATCGAAGGCAGGGATCGACGCAAGCGTGCCGCCCATGGTGGCTGTGCCGACCACGCTGAAGACGGACGCACCGTGGAACATCGGTGTCTGGTTGAGGTAGATCTCGTCTTTGTCGAGCTTGATCGACAGGAACACCCGGTAGTTGTGCAACGTCGCGGCGCGCTGGTCGATGAGCACGCCCTTGGGGAGTCCCGTCGTGCCGCCGGTGTAGTTGAGGATGACCGGATCGGATTCCTCGGTCTCCGGTGGGACGTCGGCGCTTCCGGCCGCGAGCAGGTCGTTGAATCGGACATCGTGCGCGACATCGCCCTCGCCGATGAGCACCACTTTCTCGAGGTCGGGAAGGTTCGGACGGATCTGCTCGATCACGCCGGCGAACATCGCGTCGGTGAGAACGACCTTGGAGCCGGAGTCCTGAAGGATGAACTCGAGCTCTTTGGGCGCGAGGCGGATGTTCAGGCCGTTGATGATCCCGCCGCCCAAGAAGCACGCGTGGTAGAGCTCGACGAACTCGTGGCTGTTGAGGGCCAGGATGCCGACGCGATCGTCGCGCTTGACACCGAGCTCGCTCCCGAGCGCGTTCGACAAACGGCACACGCGCTCGAGGTGCTGCTCGTACGTCGCGGTGTACGGGCCGTCGATCATCGCGATCTTGCTGCCGTGCCGTTCGACCGACGGGATGAGCTGACGGTGATAGACGAGTTCCTTTACGACCTGATCGCGATCGCCCATGTTCTCCCCCTCAAGAGATTCCTTCGCGCATGGTAACGCCTGCGCTCAGGAGGGCGACGACAATGTCTTGACGTGTGCTTCGTAGAGGTCGAGCAGTTGCTGCATCGCCGGCGAGTACGTTCCAGCCTGCGCCAGCTTCGACTCCGCCAGCGCGGCCTCAGGAGTCACAGATGGGTCGTCGTCGAGGAAACCGGCGAGGTTCCCGAGGCACATGTGCCAGCCGGCGAGCAATCCGTGCTGGAACGGGACATCCATAGATCCCATCTCCGTTTCGATCTCCGGGGTGAACGAATGGACGAACACGAGCTTCGTCCCACCATTCACCCGCGAGATCTCGAATCGCATCCGTTCGCCGTTGTCGAAGACGTAGTCGACGACTGCATGCTCCCGGAATTCGCCGATCGTCCCGTAGTAGCCGGCGTCCTCACCCTCCGTGAAGCCCATCCAGAACCGTCCGCCCTCCCAGGCGTCGATCCGGTTCGCCGGCATCATCCACGCGTCGAGGGACGATCCGGTCGTCACCGCTCTCCACACGCGCTCGACGGGGTGAGGATAGAAGCGTTCGTACCGAACGGTGTAGCGATCGACGAGTTGTCCGAGTTTCTCCTCAGTCATCGCAGTCCTCCCCTTTCGCGAGATCGTCCAAGTGCTTACCGAGTGCATCAAGTCGCGCGTCCCACTTCTTACGCAGGCCATCGGTCCACTCGACGAGATCGAGCAGCCTCGACGGATCGAGTTGGTAGACGCGCCTCTGCGCCTCGCCGCGGACGTTCACGAGCCCGGCCTCCCGCAGGATCCGTAGGTGCCTGGAAACAGCCGGACGGGTGACGCTGAACCGCACCGCGATGTCGCCTGCAGCCAGGTCACGTTCGGCCAGCATCTCCACGATGCGCGAGCGGGTCGGGTCGCCGAGGGCCTCGAACACCGGGATGGTGGTGAGCATGCACGGAATGTAACCTTTTCTTTACGTAAAGTAAAGGTTACGCACCAGCTCGCGGTTTCTGTCGTTTCATGAGACGGGTATCCCCAACTGGTCGACGGACGGGAGATCGAGTGCCGCGGCGGGTTCTGGCAGTTCTCGTGAGTGTCGTGTTCGCCGGCGCGTTCCTCGGGTACGGCGCGTCGAGCGCAGCCTCGCCGCTGATCCAACCCGGCGCGCCCATCACCACGGGCACCGCCAACTGCACACTCAACTGGATCTACGACGGCACAGGCGCCCGCACCGGGAAGATGTACGGCGGGACCGCCGCGCATTGCGTCGACCAGATCGGCCAGCGCATCTCGCTCAACGAAGCGGGCGGTGCTTCCTTCGGCAGCGTTGCCTTCATGTTCGACGGCCTCGATTACGCGCTGATCGAGATCGACGCAGGGCAGCTGACGAATGTGAACCCGGCCATGCGCGGCCACCCCGATATTCCACAGGGGGTCTCAACGGTTTCCACGGCGGCCGTCGGCGATGTGATGCAGTTCTCCGGGTTCGGCGACGGCGTCAACCTCACCGAATCGACCCGGGAAGAACGGATCGGTGTCCTCGGCTTCAACGACGGACAGCAACACTTCATCTACGGAGTGGTCACACCCGGAGACTCGGGCGGGCCCGTGGCCGACATCACGGACGGCAACAAGGCGTTCGGGATCGTCCTCGCGGTCGGAGCGGCGATCACGCCGGTGCCGCAGATCGGTGAGGCGGGCACGTCGTTGGAAGGACTGTTGGCGCACGCTGCCGCGTCGGGGTTCCCCGTGCGGGTCCGCACGGTCGGAGCCACGAGCACGGACGACCCCCCGGCCGGAGGTGGAGACTCCGGGAGCTCCGTCGATGTCGGCGATTCAAACGCTGGCCGGAAGGGCGCATGCCGGTTCACGATCACCGTCGAGCCGCCCGCCTCGCAGGAGGTCACCGTCGACTACGCCACCGAGGACGCCGACGGCGACGCCGCATTCACGCAGAAGATCGGGACTCTGACATTCGCGTCGGGCGAAGCGAGCAAAACAGTCACCGTCGCCGTGAAGCACCGCCGGAGGTCGGAGATCGAGCTCGCGTTGTCGGACGCAAGCGGTGCCGCGATCGAAGACGGCAGCGGGGTGTGCCGCATCGGCAAGAAACAGAAGAAACGGTAACGACAACGGACGCGTAGATCGCGCGGCCTATTCGTCGACCGTGTTGCGTCTCTTCGACCAGCGACCCTGACCTTTCTCGGTCGGGCTTCTCTGGCTTGGTCGTGCCTTGCTCGGTTGAACGCGGCGCGGCTCCCCTTCTTGCTTCGGGAAATGCGGTGGGTACGGTGCTTCCTCCAGACCCTCGGCCTTCTGCTTCTCCGACAGCTCGAGCAGCGGCTCGAGACGGCAGACGTGGTTGTCGATATCGGCGCCGGGATCGCCGATGCTTTTGAAGCGCGCGGGCACGGTGAGGATCGTGAGGTCTTCGGGTTCGACGTCGCCCACCTCGTCCCACGCGAGCGGACACGAGACGCGCGCGTCGGGCGTCGGACGCACCGAGTAGGCCGATGCGATCGTGCGGTCGCGCGCGTTCTGGTTGTAGTCCACGAACACGCCGCCGTGACGCTCCTCCTTCCACCAGGCTGTGGTCACGAGGCTCGGCATACGTTTCTCGACCTCGCGCGCGAGCGCAAGAGCGGCGCGGCGCACCTCGTGGAACGTCCACTCCTGCGCGATGCGGCAGTAGACATGGATACCACGCTTGCCCGACGTTTTCGGGAACCCGACCAACCCGTACTCGGGCAGCACTTCGCGCACCTGCATCGCAACCGTCCGGGCGTCGGAGAACGGTGCGTCCGGTGTCGGATCGAGATCGATCCGCAGCTCATCTGGATGGTCGACGTCCGATCGCCGAACGTTCCACGGATTCATCTCGAAACATCCGAGATTCACAGCCCAGATGACGTGCGCAGTGTCGGTCGGAGCGAGGAACTTGGCTTCGCGTCCGCTCGGGAACGTCACCGTCACCGTGTCGATCCACTCCGGCGGATGCGGGACGCGCTTCTGGTAGATCTCCTCGCCGTCCACGCCATCGGGGTAGCGATGCAACATCGTCGGACGTTCGCGGCAGCCCACGAGCGTGGCCTCGACAACGGCCAGGTGATAATCGACGTGATCGCCCTTCGTCGCGCCGATGGTCGGGAAGTACATCTTGTCCGGATTGGAGATGCGCACCGTGCGTCCGCCGACCTCGATCTCGCGCGCGGGCGTGGCCATGCACCAGTATGTGTCGATGCCCGGCCAGACCAAGCGAAAGCTCGTCACCAAGTTTCAGAAGTTCGCCCTCAATCCCGTCACGCGCCTCGTAGCCGGATTCATCGGACCCGCGCTCCTCGAAACGACAGGACGCAAGTCCGGGAAGAGGCGCCGGACGCCCGTCGGAGCCAAGCTCCAGGGTGGCTCGTACTGGGTCGTCTCCGAGCAGGGAGCTCACGCCGGCTACGTCCGCAACATCGAAGCCGATCGCCACGTGCGCATCCGGCACCGCAGGAAGTGGCACAGCGGCAAGGCTCACATCCTGCGCAACGAAGATCCGAAGAAGCACATGCACGGCCTCAACGGACTGATCGTCCGGCTCGTGGGAACCGAGCTGCTCGTTATCCGGATCGATCCGGCGCACTGACCAGCGCGTCGCGGAGCTCGCGCTTCAACACCTTCCCCGCGGCGTTTCGCGGGAGCTCATCGTCGGTGATCTCGATCCGCACTGGCACCTTGTAAGCCGCAAGCCGTTGCGCGACGAAGTCCTTCAACGCGTCTTCAGTCACATCGGCCCCAGGCACCCGCTTGACCACAGCAGCGACTTCCTCACCGAGCACGAGGTGCGGGATCCCGACCACGGCCGCTTCGCTCACGGCCGGGTGCTCGTAGAGCACGGTCTCGATCTCCACGCTGTAGACGTTCTCGCCGCCGCGGATGACCATGTCCTTCGCGCGATCGACGATGTACAGGAAGCCTTCGTCGTCGATGCGTCCGATGTCGCCGGAATGGAGCCACCCGTCGACGAACGTCTCGGCCGTCGCTTCCGGTTTGTTCCAGTACCCCTTCACGACGTTCGGACCCCGCATGCACACTTCGCCGAGCTCACCGGGCTCGACCTCGTTGCCCGACTCGTCGGCGAGCATGATGTCGACCACCGGTGATGGACGCCCGACGCTGTCGGGCTTGCGCAGATAGTCGGCTCCGCCGTTTCCCACGGCGAGCGACGACGTCTCCGTCATGCCGTAGCCGTTACCCGCGCTCGCTTTCGGGAAGTGCTCCGTGATGCGGCGCACGAGCTCGGGCGGAGCCGGCGCACCGCCGTAGCCGATCGATTGGACGCTCGATGTGTCGCGCTTGGCGAAGTCGGGTGACTCGAGCACCTGCCACACCATCGTGGGCACGCCGCCGAATGAGGTGATCCTCTCGCGTTCGATCAGCTCGAGCGCGCGTTCGGCGTCCCAGCGGTACATCAGCACGAGCTTCGTGCCGAAGGCGAGCGTGGCGCACAACGTCGAGTGGCAGCCGGTTACGTGGAAGAAGGGAACCGAAAGGAGCTGCGTCGGACGCTGAGGCTCAAGCAAGGGGCCATCCTGCGCCTCCGTCTTCGACTGCGGCGAAGAACGACTCTGCGCCCCGTACATCAGGTTGAACAGGTTCGTGCAGATGTTTCGGTGCGTACCGAGCGCGCCCTTCGGGTTACCCGTCGTGCCGGAGGTGTAGAAGATCGTGGCGTCGTCCTCGGGGTCGAGCGGGACGTCGGGGAGTTCATCGGGAAGGTCATGGCCCTTCCTCGAGAGCAGCGCATCGAACGACACCGTCCCGTTCGGCGCATCTGACTTCGCAATGACGATCTGTTCGAGCTTGAGGGAGTCGAGCTGCGGAGCGATGCGTTCGTAGCGCTCGATGTCGCAGAACAGCACAGTCGCTCCCGAATCGGAGAGGCCGTACGCGAGCTCGTCGCCCGTCCACCAGGCGTTGAGCGGGACGACGACGGCGCCGGCGCACGCGGAGGCCCAGAAGGCGATCGACCACTCAGGGAAGTTGCGCATGGCGATCGCGACGCGGTCGCCCTTCTTGACGCCTGCGTCTTCGACAAGCCAGGACGCAACCGAAGCGACCGCGCGGTAGTGCCGGTCGAACGTCCAGCGTTCGTCCTCGTAGACGATGAAGTCCTTGCCAACGTGGGCGCGTGAGAGCTCGAGCACGGCCCGCAACGACGGCGGTACGTTCTTCCACGTGCGCACGTTCACGCCGCGGATCTCCTGCTCGACGATCTCGAGCATCTGACCGGGACCGGTCAGATGCTGAACCGCTGGGTCGTCCATGACGTTGATCGGCATTCAGGCGATTTTAGGACATCTCACCGGGTCGCCGGTTCCGCTTTACTAGGCGGATGACCAGACCTCTTGACGGCATCCGCGTCCTCGACCTGTCTCGGGTGCTCGCAGGTCCCCATTGCACGCGGCTGCTCGTCGACCTTGGGGCCGACGTGATCAAGGTCGAGCCGCCGGCCGGAGACCTGACGCGCTTCGCGACCACGCGCGTCGGTTCGCTCTCGGTCTATTTCGCGCAGCAGAACGTCGGGAAACGCAACATCTCGCTCGACCTCTCCAAACCTGAAGCGGTCGATCTGATCCTGCGACTCGTGCCTCATGTCGACGTGTTCCTCGAGAACTTCCGTCCCGGCGTGGTGGACCGGATGGGGCTTTCGTACAACTCGGCATCCGAGGTCAACCCGCGCATCGTGTACGCGTCGATCAGCGGATATGGACAGACCGGGCCATGGAGCTCGCGTCCCGCGTATGCGCCGATGGTGCATGCCGAGATGGGCTGGCTCGAGATCGTCGCTCGCGGACGCGACGGCAAAAACGTCCACGACCCGCTCTCACACGCCGACGTGTACTCCGGGATCTATGCGGCGGTCGGCATACTCGCTGCGTTGCATCAGCGGGACCGGACCGGAACAGGACAGCACGTCGACGTCGCCATGGCGGAAGCGTTGCTTTCCGCGACGGAGCACGTCGCTGCCGAATCGGTGCGGGAGCGCAAGCGTCCCGCGCACTTCGACGACACGGCTCCCATCTTCCAGATGCGGGACGGGCGCTACGTCTCACCTTCGGCCGGCCCCCAGCAGCGCGGCGCCTTCGCGAGCTGGTGCACGGCGATGGACCGCCCAGAACTCGGCGACGATCCGCGCTTCTGTGACGAAGCCGCGCGCATCGAACACCGCGACGAGCTGCTCGACGTCCTTCAGGAGTGGGTGCTCACCTTCGACGACGTCCGCGATCTCGAGGCCGCGCTCGACAAGGGCAAGCTCGTGCTCGGCCTCATCCGCACGTTGAACGAGGCCACCGTTACCGACTGGGCCCGCGACCGCGGCGCGATCGTCGAGGTACCGGATCGCATCGGTGGCACGATCCGCGTCCCGAACACGCCGTGGCGCTTCTCGGGGGCCGAGAGCGGAGCCCACGGTGAGCCGGCCTACCGCGGCGAGCACAACCGCGAAGTCCTCAAGCAATTACTCGACATGCCGGACGACGAGATCGACATGCTCGAAACCGACGAGGTGCTCTCGAGCCGCGTACCGAAGGCGTCAGGAACCGCAGAGTGAAGCGACGGAAGGCCTACCGCGCTTGGCCACCGTCGCACACGCAGAATTCATTCCCCTCGGGATCGTTCATCACGATCCAGTGACTCCCGTGTTCCTCTTGGATAGGGCCAACGCGCCGGGCGCCGATCGACTCCAGCTCCGTTGCGACCGACTCGATGTCGACCGTATCGATGTCGAAGTGAACGCGGTTCTTCCCGGCTTTCTCCTCAGGCACCTTCTGTAGCAACAACTTCGGGCCGGGCTTGCCGGCGGGCATGAGCAGCACGTAGTTGTCAACGTCGGCGATCACGGTGTAGCCGAGCGCGGCCGCCCAGAATGGGGCGAGCTCCTGCGGGTTCCGGCTGTCGAGGACCAGCCCCAAAGCGCGATCGCGCGTCATCTCACAACGACCCACGTGAACGGCTGGACAACGCCGGCAGGAGTTACATGCTCTTCCCGCCGTGTTTCGGCGATCCGGAGTGAGCCGAGGGCGGCGGAGAGCTCTTCGGGGCCGTACCGAGAAACCGGCAGTCCCGAACACTGCTCCGGTCCGTCCGGCGCGAAGGTAGCGATAACAGCACTGCCGCCTGGGGCCATAGCAGCGCGAAGCGTCGACGCGTACCGCTCGCGGTCCGATGGGTCCACAAGGAAGTGGAACACCGCCCGATCGTGCCAGACGGCGTAGCGACGAGGTGGCTCCCACTCGAGCAGGTCTTCACGCAACCACTGGACACGATCCGCTCTCTCACCCAGACGATCACGAGCGGCATCAAGAGCTGTGAGAGAAACATCGAGGACCGTGACGTCCACGAAACCTCGCTCCACAAGAGCATCGGCGAGTGTCGACGCTCCGCCTCCGATGTCGATGATCGGAGCGTCCGGCGATAGGCCGAGGGCGTGCATCAGCTCGAGGGAGAGGGTCGGTTCGCACTGGAACCAACTGGCGCCCGTTGGAGTGACACGCTCGTAGGCCGCATCCCAATGGACGCGCCGACGCTCCGACTCGCTCACTTCAGTCGGTCCCATGACGTCAGTCTGTCAGGGACCGAGGCCTCTGCGATCTGCTTGTTCGTGCGACCCCGGACGAGATGACCGAACATCTCCCGCGGAGCGGTCGCGGCCACTACCGCGGTCTGATCTCGAAGACGGCACACGTTCGGCGCGCGTACGGCCTTCGTGTGCCTGACGACGAAGACGTCGCGCGCGCCTCGGCCCTCGTCATGGGCTGGTCCATGCTTGCCGACCACTTCGCACGACCCCGTGACCGCAGCAAAGCCCGCCCGATGTGGTGATCGCTGAGTACCTGAGCGCGGCGGTGGGTCGACCGCAGCCTGAGCTCAACTGACCGTCGTTCGTCGGGTCGCCTGGTTTGCATCCAGGACTACTCGCTCCGCGCTTCGGTATCGCGTGACCTGATCGCCTCCCGTTGTTCGGGCAGGAGGTCGACGCCGAAGCGCTCATGCAGAGCGCGCATATCGTGTGCGTCGCTGTCCTTGAGCTCGTAGCCGGCGTGACAGAGCACTTGCACCTCCGGCGTCAGACACCGCATGGTGCGGCCGCCGATGATTCCGTTGCCGCTGAAGCCACGCGCCGGATACGCCCACTTCCTCCCGCCCTCGATCTTCTGGACGCCGTCGCCGTTCTCATCGAAACGTACGGGGTGGACATCGATGCGGCGGTCGTCGGCGACCCTGAGGACGAAGACCTCGGGCGAATCTGGCCACGTCCTGATCTCGCTGTAGCCGAGGTTGGCAAGGACGACGACGAGCCGTGGCACGTCGTCGACGCCCACGACCATGTCAAGGTCGTCGTGCTCGCGTGTCTGCTCGCCGAGGGCCGCGTCCACGCCCCAGCCGCCGTCGACCCAGACGTCGACGTTGGATCGTTCGAGCGCGTCGATGACCTGCACGACGTCCTCGGCCCTCATCGTCATGGGCTGCCAACGCTACAAGAGCGCTCGAGGTAGTTACCGTCTCTTGACCCGACGACCTAGCTCGGCCCGCTCGGGCCGCCTGGTCGTAAACCAGGACTACCTGAGCGCGTGTCATGCCTCGGTATCCTCTTGATGTCGTGGCCCAAGAACACCGCGAGCGGTCGCTGGAGGATGTGAGTCGCGATGACCCGAGTGTTCGTCGGCACCGAGAAGGAGCTCCTTCTCGCCTTCCTCGACCAACAACGAGACGTCGTTGTCTGGAAGCTGGACGGACTCACCGACGACCAGCTCCGCCAGCGGCCGTTGACTCCGAGCGGCTTGTACCTGCTCGGTCTGGTCAAACACCTCGCTGGAGTCGAGCAGTACTACCTCTGCGCGATCTTCGGACGCCCCGCCGAGCCATTCAGCCTCGCCGCCAGCGACGACGTCGAGCTCGAGGAGGGCGACACCACCGACAGCGTCCTTGCTTACTACACCCGAGCGCGTGCGGCGTCCGATCGAGCCATCACCGAAATGGATCTCGACACCACGGCCACCACCTGGCTCGGCGACACTGTCACCCTTCGGTGGGCGATCCTCCACGTGTTCGAAGAGACCGCACGCCACGCCGGACACGCCGACCTCATCCGCGAACGGATCGATCACACCACCGGCTACCTGCCCCAGAATCTCCCGTACTAGAGCCCACCGACCGAACGTCCGCGGCCGCCTGGTCCGTATCCTGGACTACTGACTGCGCGTCACCGGGCGGTCGGAGTGGCAGCATGGACGTTATTGCCGGTCTCCTCAATCACGAGTTATGGGGACAAGGAGCGACATGCCCACGGATGAGACAGCTTTCGACACTCACGCGGCTGTCCGTATCGGTTTGTTCGCGGTCAGGTTCCCGCGCGTTCGAGTGACTCGCGAGCAACTACTCGTCTCCGCGGTTGGCATTCCGATCATTCGTCTCGGTCGCAATGACGTTGAGTGCGTCGCGTTCCGACGCGCGAAGCGCCGCCTTCTGAAGATCGACTCGGTAAGAGTCACGCGGAAGAGTCATGCGCGAATGATTCGCCTCTACTTCTACGCAGCGAACACTGACGCGGCCTTCGCGGCGATGTCCGATCTCAACTGGCCGTGCGTGTGGGAGGAGTCCAGCGATGCCGCATAACAACTCGCCGCAGCACCCGACCGCAGCTCGCTCCGCTCGCCTGCGGCGGGTGAGCGGCAAGAGTCGTTATGCAGACTCCGAGCTTGCGTCTAGTCTGAGAAGATGAAAAAGCGCACGTCCGTAGTCCACAGCGATCCTGAGATTCTCGGAGGCGTGCCTGTTTTCGTTGGTACTCGAGTCCCGCTTCGGAACCTCATCGATTACATCGAGCACGGACACAGCCTCGATGTGTTTCTTGACCACTTCCCTTCAGTCTCGCGGGACCAAGCCGTCGCGGCGCTCGAGTACGCACATGACGCCTTGATTGAGGGTGCGCGCTCTCCTCGATGAGCAACTTCCACGGTTGCTGGCTGACGAACTCGTCGGTCATGACGTGCGCACGGTGCAGCAACAAGGATGGGCTGGTCTGACGAACGGCGAACTTCTTCGACGCGCCGCCTCCGACGGCTTCGAGGTCTTCGTAACGGCCGACCAGAATCTAGAGTTCCAGCAGAACCTCGCCAAGTCGCCGCTGGGCGTGGTCGTGCTTCAAGCGGCGAGCAACGACCTCGATGACTTGCGGCCTCTCGTCGCCTCAGCAATAGCCGCCATTGCGTCCGTTGCGCCAGGCGAAGTAGTCCACGTTGCTGCATAAATCGCTTCAGGAGGAGACCGGACAGCTATCGCTCCGCTCGCTGCCGGCTCCTCAGAAGCCCACACCGTTAGCCAGACCAAGCGAAAGGCAGGCAATTTGTGGCGAGTGTCGGTCGGCGGATGGGTTCGGGAGCGTTGTTTCTGGACGCCGGAGGTCGCGTTCTGCTTGTGAGGCCGACGTACAAGCCGTATTGGGAGATTCCAGGTGGGGCGATCGAGGCGGGTGAATCTCCACGGCAGGCGTGTCAGCGAGAACTGCGCGAGGAGTTAGGCCTCGATGTCGAGCTAGGTCGTCTGCTGGTGTTCGACTGGCTACCTGCAGAGCCTCCGCGTCCCGACGGCTGGATGTTCGTGTTCGACGGTGGCGCTCTTTCGGAGGAGGCGACAGCGCGGATACGTCTCTCTGCCGACGAGTTGTCGGAGTGGCGGTTTGTCCCGGTGGAAGGAGTCGAGTCGTTCCTGTTGGATCGCATGGCTCGTCGGATCCAACAGGCGCACCGTTGCGCGATTGAGGGCGTCTTCGCTGATCTTGAATGGGGCTTTGTGCCTTCGGTCCCGTCGAGCGCGAGCTAGTTTCAGTGGTCCTGGCGTCATTCCACGGCGGACACTCCCGCTTCGGTGACGGCATCGACGGGCCCATTGAAATCGCGCGCGCCGCCCGGGAGCTCGGATTCATAGCCTTTGGCTTCACCGAACACTTCGACATGCCGCCAGAGCGCAAGTGCGGAGATTGGCTCGCCGACCGTCCTGCGTCATGGCTTGGCGAGTACGTCGACGAGGTCGCCAAGGCAAAGCGTGACAACGAAGGAGTCGTTGACATCCTCCTCGGCGCCGAGCTTGAGTACATCCGCGGCGCGGCTGATTCCACGCGCGCGGCGGTGTCAAGGGCACCATTCGATTACTTCGTCGGCAGCGTGCACCACATCCGCGTGGGTGATAGAGACATCTGTATCGAGTGCGACCGCGAGCGCATGCTTGACGCCCTCCGTCTGACGGGATCGGCCGAGGCGATGCAACTCCTCTACTACGAGCACGTCATCGAGATGATCGAGTGGGACTTCGTCTCGGTCGTGGCACATCTTGACGTGTTCAAGACATGCTTGACGCCGGACGAGCGAGCGCCAACGGCATGGATTCGTGCGCGCGTATGCGATGTGCTCGCTTCGATCCGCGACGCGGGGGCGGTGCTGGACATCAACGCGGGCGGAGTTCGCAAGCTCGGCGAGCTGTACCCGGCGACGTGGATACTCCAAGAGGCGCACCGGCTCAACGTACCTGTCACTCTCGGCGATGACTCTCACGGCCCGAGCGATGTTGGCGCTGGTCTCGACGAGGCGATCGAGGTCCTACGGTCAGTGGGGTTCGAAGAGATGCAGCTCGTTCGAGGTCACCGCCAGTTCGAGTCGGTCGGCATCTGCTGATCGTGGAACCGAGGCTCCACAGCGCGTTTGCTACTGATCGATGTCGCGGGACCATCGAACGTCGCCCGAGATCGCATCGTATCGGAGCTCACGCGCAGAGCATGCACCCGAACGGTTCGAAGTCATGACGACGCGTCGACTCGCGCGAGGAAGTCCTCGACGAGCTCGTGGGTGCGCTCTTTCTCCTCGACGTGCGACATGTGCGCAGATTGCTCGAGGACGACCCACTCGCTCCCGGCGATCCGATCGCGCATCGGCTCGTTGACCGCCGGGGTGGATTCGTCGTGGCGTCCGGACAGGATCAGCGTCGGGATGTCGATCTCGCCGAGCCGGTCCGTGACGTCCCAATCCTTGAGGGCATCACCGGTGCAGGTGAACTCGCTCGGCCCCCACATCGTCGAGTAGACGGTGTTGTCCTCCATCATCCCGGCGAAGCTACGCATCACCTCTTCGGGGTAGGGATCCAGGCGGCAGAGGTGCTTGTTGTAGAAGACGAACATCGCTTCGGTGTACGCGTCGTCGTCGGTCGTGCCGGCTTCTTCGTGTTTCTTCAACGTTGCTTGGACGTCGGGCGGAAGATCGGCGCACGGACGATCGGCCTCTTTGACCCAGAGCTTCGTACTGGCCAGCGAGTTGGCGAGGATCATGCTCTTCAGCCCGGACGGATGGTCCAGCGCGTGCTCGAGCGCGAGCATCCCGCCCCACGACTGTCCGTACAGGTGGTAGCCGGCGCCGGCACCGAGGTGATCGATGAGGGCGGCGAGCTCGCGCTTGAAGAGATCGACGGTCCAGAAGTCGGCCGGCGCATCT
The DNA here is from genome assembly GCA_964520325.1 of uncultured Actinomycetes bacterium. Classification (GTDB taxonomy): domain Bacteria; phylum Actinomycetota; class JAICYB01; order JAICYB01; family JAICYB01; genus CAZFOB01. The sequence goes on from CAZFOB010000016.1 coordinate 42,891, forward strand.
CGAAGATGCTCGCTGCGCCCGCAACCGAGCTGATCGTAGAACACGACGGGACGTCCGCGCGTGGCGACCTCCCGCATCGACTCAAGGTAGTCGTGCGGCACTCCCGGTCCGCCGTGCAGCAGGATCAGCGGCGCCTTGGCGCCTCCGAGGTCGCCCTCGACGCGGTACCAGGTGGTGTGTCCGTCCCACGAGAGCTCGCTCATGAGACTCTCGCTCATGAGACTCCGGCCTCGGCCACTGCTTTCTCGCGCAAGACCACGTAATCAAGCTTGCCCGCGGGACTTCGTCCGAGCGTCGAGACGAACAGCACGGTCTTCGGCGCCTTGTACGCGGCGAGCTTCGACTTCACGTGCGCGACGACGTCGTCCCGCGTGGCCGTCTCGCCTTCGCGCAGCACCGTGACCGCGGTGATCGCCTCGCCCCACTTCTCGTCGGGCACACCGACGACGGCGCAGTCGAGCACGGCGGGATGGGTCTTCACGACCTCCTCGACCTCTTCGGGGAAGACCTTCTCGCCGCCGGTGTTGATGCACACCGACCCTCGTCCGAGCACCTTGAGCGAACCGTCGGCTTCGATCGTCGCGTAGTCGCCGGGAACTGAGTACCGCTCGCCGTCGATGATCTTGAACGTGCGCGCGCTCTTCTCCTCGTCCTTGTAGTACCCGACGGGCGTGTGGCCCCTCACCGCGAGCAGTCCGATCTCTCCGGACCCAGGCTCAAGGACGCGTCCGTCCTCGCTGACCACGCGCGTGTTCTCACCGAGCACGAACTTCGCCGTGTGCGAGACACCGGTGCCGGTGGACACCGACGTCCCCATGCCGAGCGCTTCGGAGGACGAGAATGCGTCCTGCAGAAGCATCGACGGGTGGTGCTTGAGCAGGCCCTGCTTGGTCTCCTCGCTCCACATCACACCGGAGCTGATCATCACGAACAGCGAGGAGAGATCCCACTTCCCCGGGTTCGCGTCGAGACCCGCGAGCATCGGCTTGGCGAACGAGTCGCCGACGATCGCGATCATGTTCACCTTTTCCGACTCGATCGTGGAGAGAAGCTCCTCGGCTTCGAACTTGCGTCCGGTCATCGTGACGACAGATCCGGCGAGGTTGAGCGCGATGAACGCGACGAAGGCGCCGGTGCCGTGCATGAGCGGACATGCCGGCATCGCGATCGGACCAACAGCGGCCGGCGGCTGCCATTCCGCTCCCGGACCACCGGCTTGCGCCGCAAAGACGTCGATGAGATCACCCATGCGCCACATCACGCCCTTGGGCATGCCGGTCGTCCCGCCGGTGTAGAGCATGTAGATGTCGTCGCCGGAACGTCCCCAGGGCGCGACGACGCGTTGCGTCGCGGAGTTGGCTGCATCTTCGTATGAGCTCGCCCAATCGGGACAGGGACCGGAGCCATCGTCGACCCACAACCACAGCCGCACGCCCGGCACCCGCGAGCGGATCTCCTCGATCTGTCCGGCGAAGCCACCGTGGAAGACCACCGCGACCGCGTCGGCGTTATCCCAGAGGTAGACGAGCTCGTCCGAGGAGTAGCGGTAGTTGGTGTTCACCGGCACGAGCGATGCCTTCACCGTGCCGTAGAGCGATTCGAGGTACTCGGGCCCGTTGTAGAGGTACTGCGCGACCTTGTCCTGCTTGTTCACGCCGAGATCGAGCAGGGTCTTTGCGATCCCGTCGGCGCGGCTGTCGAATTCCTTCCACGTCGATCGGCGATCTCCGTGTACCTGTGCTTGCGCGTCGGGGAACGCGTCGGCGACCCGCTCCCAGACGTCGGCGAAGTTGTGCTCGCTCATGGCTCTCCCCAGGTCGGTGTTCGGTAGGCTGCGACGCGACAGCAATGGTGTCACATCGGACCCAAAGGACGACGAGGGAGTCGAGATGATCCGCACACGCCTGACCGAGATCTTGCAGATCGAGCACCCGGTGATGCTCGCCGGCATGGGTGGTGTCTCGTATCACAAGCTCGTCGCCGCGGTGTCCGAAGCCGGAGGATTCGGCTCCTTCGGGGCCGCCACGATGTCGACCGCGCAGATGGTCGGTGAGATCGACGAGCTCAAGAAGCTCACGAGCAAGCCGTTCGGCGTCGACCTCCTCACGGCCGCCGGCGACATGACCGAGCAGTGCACGGCCGCGATCGACAACGGCGCGACGGTGTTCATCGCCGGACTCGGTGTACCGGTCAACATCGTCGACCTCTGCCACCGGCGCGGCGTGCTCGTGGTCAACATGTGCGGCAAGGTCAGCCATGCGGTGCAGGCCGTCGAAGCCGGGTGCGACATCGTCGTTGCGCAAGGCACGGAAGCCGGCGGACACACCGGCAAGGTCGCAACCCTTCCGCTCGTCCCCCAGATCGTCGACGCGGTCGGCAGCAAGGTGGCTGTCGTTGCGGCGGGAGGCATCTTCGACGGACGCGGTCTCGCAGCCGCGCTCACCCTCGGCGCCGACGGTGTGTGGGTCGGCACGCGCTTCATCGCCTCTCCGGAAGCGCGCTCAACCGCCGGGTACAAGGAAGCCCTGGTCGCCGCGGCGGAGGACAAGACGGTCATCTCGCGCGCGTTCACCGGCAAAACGCTGCGTGCGCTCGAGAACTCCTACACCAAATACTTCGAGGCACACCCTGAGGAGCTCGAGCGGTTCCCGCAGCAGATGCTGCGGTCCACCAAGGACGCCGCGATGCATCTCGGCGGCGACGAGCTGACGATCGGCGTCGACCCCGACAAGGAGTGCTACCCGGCCGGCCAGGGGGTCGGTGCCATCCACGAGATCGAACCCGCGGGGGACATCGTCCGCAGACTCGTGGCTGAAGCCGAAGAAGCACTGGGGAGAGCGGGAAGCCTCCGACTGTCCGAAACGTCTGGGTTAACGACCTGAGAACGACTCGACGAGCTCGTCGGCGATGCCGAGGAGCGGATACGCGAACGCCGCGCTGATCATTCGGTCGGACGCAAGCGCGTAGGCCGCGAGCAACGCGAGCGCAACGACACGCGCCGGGAAGGTGCGCGCCGGGCCGTGCAGCGCGATCGCACCGGCGACACCGACGCCCATCGCGAGTGAGAACGCACCGGTACCACCCTGATCGAAGGCGGCTGCGGCCACGGCCGCGCCGATGCCGAGCGCGAGGCCGCCGGCGCCGGCAACGAGCGGAGTCCCCCGTCCTGACAACACAGACGCAACGAAGGGGGACGCCGCGAGCAGCACCAATGCCGCGGCCGGTGCGTACAAGAGTCTGCCGCCATCGATCTCGCCGGAAAGGACGAGCGACAGCAATGCGACCGCTCCCCCGACCAGCACGGAGCTTGCTACCACGGCAACCCAACGCGTTCGCGTCATCTCGACTCCAAGATAAGAGCGCGTGGGGACTGAAGGCGTCAGGCTAAGACGCGGTGACGCTCTGCCGGATCCCGGCAAAGAGATCGTCCTCGGGAAGCCGCGGCTCCGAGATGGAGCGCGCGAGGATGTAGTCCTCGAAGGGATGGATCTCCCGCGCGATCTCGGGCGGCAGCCCGAACCAGAACTTCGAGGTGGGATCGACCTGCGTGCGGTGCGCGAGGAGCGCATCCCGCCGTGCGTCCTGGAAGCCATAAATATCGACCGACGACGTCGTCCGGTCGTCGGTATTCGGGCGGTCCTTGAACCAGTCGTCCTTGAACGGAGACTCGAGGCCGAGCTCGAGGAACTTCTCGTGGGTCTCGAGCATGCGTTTGCGTGACCAGACGCTGTAGTACATCTTCAGCGGCTGCCACGGCTCGCCCGCCCACTCGAACTGGTCGGGGTCACCGGAGGCGTCGAAGGCCGCCAACGAGATGTCGTGCACGCGCAAGTGGTCCGGGTGGGGATAGAACTTCTGGTCATCGCCGTACGTGAGGATCACCTGGGGTCTGGTTCGGCGGATGATCGCCACGAATCGTCCGATGGCCTCACGGAGAACGGCCTGAGCGAAGCACTCCGCGTTGACGTTGGCCTCCGAGTCGGGCATCCCCGAGTCGCGATAGCCGAGCATGATCACCTCGTCGTAGCCGATGATCTCGGTCGCCCTGGCGAGCTCCTCCCGCCGCACGGCCACGAGGTTCTCCCTGACCTCCGGTGAGTCCATCTCGGGATTGAGGATGTCGCCTTCCGCGCCGTCCGTCGCGCACACGAGCACGGTGTGCACGCCTTCGGCGTGGTACTTCGCGACGGTGCCCGCGCCCTTGGACGCTTCGTCGTCAGGGTGGGCGTGGATCGACAGGAGGCAGAGGTGATCGTTCATTGCCATGAAGGATGAACCAAATCGGGGGCATGTGCGTTCCCGGCCGGGACTGGTCCATCATGGCGTCGGGCAAAGATCAGGGGCCAAAGGGCCAAAGGGCCAAAGGGGAAAACGCGTGGCCGAAGCATCTCAGCAGACCGCGACGCCGGACCAGCAGGCGCCGCACTACCCGGCACTGCCGCAGCGCGCCGTTGCGCAGCGCGCGCTCACGCAAGGCGACGAGCCGGCGATCATCTCGGCCGCCGGCGACCGGACCTGGACCGAGCTCGACGGTCGATGCAACCAGCTCGTCCGCGCGATGCGCGCGCGAGGCATCGAGTCCGGACAGTCGATCGCGCTCGCCTGCTCGAACCGCCCCGAGTTCGTCGAGGTCTACGTGGCCGCGGCCCGCAACGGCCTCCGGCTCACGCCCATCAACTGGCACCTGGGAGCCGAGGAGATGGCGTACATCATCGACAACTGCGAGGCGACGATCTTCGTTGCCGACGAACGTTTCGCGAAGACGTGCGCAGATGCTGCTGCACTTGCGCCGAACCTGCGCGCCAAGCTCGCTGTCGGCGGTGCTATCGCCGGCTTCGAGGACTACGAAGCGGCCGTGACCTCGAGCTCGCCCGACCCGATCACCGACGAGGGCGTCGGCGGCACGATGCTCTACACCTCGGGCACGACGGGACGTCCGAAAGGCGTGTTCCGCAAGCGGCCTGCCCCGCGTCGCGTGCAGGCCGAGGCGGTACGCGTGCACGAAGACGGAGACCTCCACCTGTGCACCGGCCCCCTGTACCACGCGGCTCCGCTCGCGTTCTCGCTCGGTCTTCCGCTGCTGTGGGGGATCGGCATCGTCATCATGGACGGCTGGGATCCCGAAGAGACGCTGTGGCTGATCGAGCAGCACAAGGTCACGCACTCACACCTCGTCCCGATCATGTTCCACCGGCTGCTCTCGCTTCCCGACGACGTGCGCACGAAGTACGACATCTCGACCCTCAAGCGCATCGGCCACGGCGCCGCGCCGTGTCCGGTGCATGTGAAGAAGGCGATGATCGACTGGGTCGGACCGATCATCTGGGAGTACTACGCAGCCACCGAAGGCGCCGGGACGTCGGTCGAATCGGACGAATGGCTCACCAAGCCCGGCACCGTCGGGAAGATCGATGGCGATCAGGTCGTGGTTCGCGACGACGACGGCAAGCCGGTCGAAGCCGGCGAGATCGGCACCGTGTTTCTCAAGGCGCCGGACGAGGCCGAGACGCGCTTCGAGTACTACAAGGACGACGAGAAGACGACCAAGGCGTACAGCGGCGATTACTTCACGCTCGGCGACATGGGCTTCGTCGATGACGACGGTTACCTCTTCCTCACCGATCGTTCCGCCGACCTGATCATCTCCGGTGGCGTGAACATCTATCCCGCCGAGGTCGATGCGGTGATGCTCACCCATCCGGCCGTGCGCGACTCGTGCACGATCGGTATCCCAAACGACGAGTGGGGTGAAGAGGTCAAGGGTGTCATCGAGCTCAAGGACGGCCTCGAAGCGACCGCTGCGCTCGCCGCTGAGTTGATCGCGTACTCACGTGAGCATCTGGCGAAGTTCAAATGTCCAAAAACGATCGACTTCGACGACGACCTGCCGCGGCACGAAACGGGCAAGCTCTACCGGCGGCTGATCAGAGAGCGCTACCGAGAGAAAGCGAGTTCATAACATGGGTATCTGCGACGGAAGGGTTGTCATCGTCACGGGGGCCGGACGCGGCATCGGTCGCGAGCATGCCCTCGAGTTTGCACGCCAGGGCGCGAAGGTCGTCGTCAACGACCTCGGGATGGAACGCGACGGCGCCGGTTCTTCCCAACCGGTGGCACAGAGCGTCGTCGACGAGATCAAAGCCATGGGCGGCGAGGCCGTGGCCAACGGCGACAGCGTGTCCGATTGGGACGCTGCCAAGGCCCTGATCGACCAGGCTTACAGCGAGTTCGGCAAGCTCGACGTCCTCGTGAACAACGCCGGGATCCTGCGCGACCGGATGCTCTTCAATATGGACGAAGCCGAATGGGACTCCGTGATCAACGTCCACCTGAAGGGCACCTTCTGCACCACGCGTCACGCCGTCGCGAAATGGCGAGAGCTCGCCAAGGCCGGAGAAGAGCTCGACACGCGCGTGATCAACACCACCTCGACGTCCGGCCTCTACGCCAACGCCGGACAGTCCAACTACGGAGCAGCGAAGTCGGCTATCGCGACGTTCACGATCATCGCCGCAAAGGAGATGGTGAAATACGGCGTCACCGTGAACGCCGTCTCTCCCGGCGCCCTGACGCGCATGACCGAAGACCTCGGTATGGGACGCGCACCGGCGCCCGCGGAGGGCGAGTGGAATCCCCGCGGCCCCGAGAACATCGCGCCGATCGTCGTGTGGCTCGGCAGCGCCGAGTCGAAGGGCATCACCGGCTACATCTTCGACTCGGCCGGCGGACGCGTCGGCATCTCGGAGAACTGGCGCCGTGGACCCTCGCGGACGAAAGAGGGACGATGGGATCCGGCCGAACTCGGCCCGATCGTGAGAGAGATGGTTTCGGAAGCCGCGCCACCGCCGGGGATGGGCCCGAAGGAGTAAGAGGAGGCACCGATGGCAACGACAGACATCGGCAACCGCATCAAGGAGTCCGTCTCTGCGCTGGTGAAGGACACCGGCGACGTGCTGACCGGAACCGTCAAGACCGTGAGGGACACCGTGTCCGACACCCTTCGCGGCACGAGCGATCTCGCGAAAGACGCGAGCGCCACCGTCGCCGCGGCCATCACGGGCGCGTTGCAAGCCGTCGGGGACGTCGGCGGGAGCCTCATCGACGTGATCAAGGGAACGATCACCGGTGCGATCGAAGGCGTCGGTGAGATCACGGAGGTCACCACCGGTGTCATCAGCAGCGCGATGCGCGCCGCGATCAAGGTCACTCAGGACATCGGCGGAGACCTCACCGAAGCGGTGTCCACAACCGCGCAAGCAGCCGTTGCGGCGACGAAGAACGTATCGCTGGACGTCCAGGAATCGGCCTTCAGTCTCGGAAGCGGCGCCATCACCGGCATGAAGGACATCGGCGGCGACGTGACGACGGCCGCAAAGGACACGGTGCGCGGAGTCATCAAAGGAGCGCGCGACCTCAACGCCGACTTCGTGAGCACCGCGATCGAAAGCACCTCGCGGGGACTGGTGAAGGGCGCCGGCGACGTCGGAATGGATATCGCCGCCGCCGCGCGTGGCGCGGTCATCGGCGCGATCGAGACGGCGCGCGAGATCGGTCTCGAAGTCGACGGAGCTGCATCCTCTGCCGTGACCGGCGCGCTCGCCGGAGCTCAGGCTCTCGGTCAGACGGCGGTCGACACCGTGCGCGGCGTGCTCACCGGAACCATCGAGGGCGTGAAGATCTCTGCCCCCAGCGCGAAGAAGGCAACACCGAAGAAGCCGTCGAAGTAGCCGTCTGTTCGCCTTCAGCGCTCCGCAACGCCGCTAGAGCTAGACCTTCTCGAGCTCCGCCTCGATCTCCTCGGCCCCGGCGCCGCCCGCGGCGGCTTCTGGATCGAGCTTGGTCGCGTTGCGCAGCAGCTCGATGCGCCGGTCGACCTGCTTGAGCATCACCTGGCCGAAGATCTGGAAATCACCGTCACCGTCGCCGCCGTATCCGCCCTCGCCGTTGGCGCTGCCTTGACTGCCGGCGGCGAACTCCTCGGCCTGCTTGCGGGCGGCCTCGATGATCTCTTCGGCGTTCAGACGCTTGCCGCCGCCGTTCGATGTGACTCCGCCGGCCGCGCGCGCTACTGGAGAGATCTGGACGTACGAGTCGCGGAGGTCGTACATCCGCTCGACGGCGAACTCCGCAAGCTCGTTGTGCTCGGCGATGATCCGCCGGCAGAGATACGTCCCATAGGCGATGTGACGCCGCTCGTCGGCCTGCACATGGCCGAGACCTTCGCGCAGCCCGGGCATGACACCGAACGCGTCGAACATCGACTTCCACATCTTGTAACCGGCGATCGCGAGACAACCCTCGATGAACTGGTTGTAGGTGACCGAGCAGTCGAGGAACGCCTCCGGTGAGCGATCGGTGAGCACCCGGCGCATCACGCGGGGCAGGATCGACTCGAACAGACCGTCCGGCTGCTCGGCGTCGGGGAGCTTGATGCCACGTGCTTCCTGGTTCTTGCGGCTGAGTGCTCGCATCTCGAGCGGGTCGGCACCGATGGCCTTGAACCAGCGCGCGAAGAAGTCGACGTGCTTGGCCTCCTCGTAAGTGAACTGCGTGAGGAACAGCGTTTCTTCAGCACGTCCTTCGTCGGCGATCGCGAAGACGAGCGGCATGATGTCGAGGGTCACGCCCTCCTCACCGACCATGAACCCGTTGGCGAGGCCCGCGAGCATGAGCTTGTGCTCCATCGGCATCGTCTCCCAGTCCTTCTTGTCCTGGGAGAAATCGAGGTCCGCCGGATCCCAATGCAGCTTCTTGCCCTTGTCCCATAGGCGCCAGGGGAGGATGTCCATGTTCAAACCCTTGGGCGAAGACCAGTCGGAGAAAACGCGAGTGGCGTTCTGGACGTCCTTCAGTGTCTGATCGGTCGTTGTCACTGGCCTCTCCCCTTCGTCGAAGACGACGTTGCGAAAACCATACCCGCGGGGACAGGTTTTGGCCAGAGCCTGAACCTGACGGTCGGCAAGCGGCGTTGTACAAGTAGGTCTATAGTTCGGGAGTCGTTCGACTGGGGAGTTCGGATGCGCGCAGCCTTGCGTGCCGTGAGGAGGAGCGCCGGTGGTTAAGTCTCGCGCGGGTTCCGTCAAGCTCGAGCCGGAGACGCTCGAGATGCCAGCCGTCAACGATGTCGACAAGCTCAGGCGCTATCAAGCCGAGATCGGCGACATCCTTTCGAAGCTCGATACCGAACGGAATTGGTTCGAGCGCGTCTCCTACCACGTCCGCCGGCACCTGCCGCTGTATGCGCTGCTGGTGATCTTCGCCCTGATCATCGCCTTCATCCCCACCGTGAACGAACGCAACAACACCAGCGCCAGCGCGATCAGCGGCGGCGAAAACCAGACCGACGGCGGAAGCGACTTCGGGACCGACGCCACCGGCGACACCTCGGGAGGGAAGGGAAAGTCATCACTCGATGGCGTCGGCGACCCAACGCGTGGCACCACTGCGGCAGCCGCTCCGACCGCCAACCTCCCCAAGAACGTCGCCAAGGTCGCGACCGGAACGGGCAAGACCATCGGCGGCTTCGCGTGCAGCGCCGGTGTCCGCCAGATCCCGTGGTCGACGTACGCGAACCCATGCGTCGCCAAGTTCACAGGGAACAACGGCGGCAAGACCTACAACGGTGTCGACGCCAAGACGATCCGCATCGCCATCCGCAAGCCCGCCATCGACGCCGGTGACGTCACCGACGCTCAGGCGAGTGCTCAGGGCGCCGCGACGAGGGCTGAAGCGATCGGGCTCCTCAGGAAGTACTCGGCCTACATGGCCAAGACGATGGAGCTCTACGGTCGCCGGATCGAGTTCGTCGACTTCCAGAGCCGTGTGAGCAACGGCGTCGAGGAAGCCCAGAGCCGCGGCGAGGACGGAGCCTGCGCAGACGCAACGGACCTCAAGAGCCAGAACATCTTCGGCGTCGTCGGTTACACCGGCGGGCTCACGGAGACCCAGCCCTTCGCCGACTGCGCGGCCGAGCGCGGTCTGTTCGTCCCCTTCGGCGCCTCGTACTTCCCCGAGAAGTGGTACCAGGAGCGCTGGAACCCCTACGTGTGGCACACGCTGCAGGAGTGCGAACGCATCGGACGCGACGTCGCCGAGTACCTCGGCAAGCGGCTCCTCAACCGCACCGCGAAGTGGGCGCTCGACCCGGTGTACAAGACCCAGAAGCGCGTCTTCGGGACCTACGTCCCCGACAACGACGGCTACCAGCGTTGCGTGAACATCTCTGAGTCGGACTTCAAGAACAAATACGGCGGCACGATCAAGAGCCGTTACGACTACCTGCTCGACGTCTCTCGCTTCCCGGACCAGGCCGAGCAGGGCGTGCTCCAGTTCAAGGCGGCCGGGGTCACTACGCTCATCAACGCGTGCGACACGCTCTCGACACGGTTCCTCACCGAAGCTGCCGACCGCCAGAAGTGGGGGCCGGAGTGGTTCATCATCGGCGTCGCCACGCAGGACACCGACGGCGCCGCCCGCACGTTCCACCCCCGGATCATCGACGGGCACCTCTTCGGCATGAGTCAGCTCGGCGCGACGAACCTCATCGAGGGCAAGGCCGGCGAGTCCTACAAGACGTGGAAGACCGCATTCCCGGGCACCGAGCCCCCGGCGGGCTTCGGCGCGTTGTACTTCCGCGTGCTCGCGCTGCACATGATGCTGATGTCCGCCGGACCTATCCTGACGCCGCAGAACCTCGCGAACGGCCTGCGAGCTATGCCGGACGGCGGCGGCGGTACCAAATCCCCGCAGGGCACGTGGTCGTTCAAGGGCGACCACACCGCGATCGATGACTCGCGGGAGATCTACTGGAGGGAAGGCGTCAAGGGCTACGACGGCAACCTCGGTGCGTACCTCGAGACCGGAGGCGGCAAGCGGTACCGTTCCGGGACGTGGCCGAAAGCCGAGCCGGCCGTCTATCCGAAATAGCCAAGAGGGACGGGACGGACCACCGGTGACGTCTTGAGCGCAGGCGGCAGCGCGGTCGCCGCCGCACGCGACCGGCTGACCAACACGAGCTGGCGACGCGTCGCCAGGGTCGTGAGCGTTCCGGTCGGCGGCCTCGTCGCCTGGCTCATCCTCGGCAACGTCCTCTCCCGAGGTCTGCCGCTCGGGATCTTCGTCCTGGGCTTGGTCTTCGGCTCGCTTTACGCGCTCATCGCGGTCGGCCTCGTTCTGGTCTACCGCGCCAACAACATCGTGAACTTCGCGCAGGCCGAGCTCGGAGCCGTCGCATCGGTCGTCGCGATCATGCTTGTGATTCAGCAGAACGTGAACTTCTTCCTCGCCATCACTATCGGGTTCGCGGCAGCGGTCGTCACGGGGATCCTCATCGACCTCATCGTCATCCGCGCGTTCCGCAAGGCGCCGCGACTGATCCTCGCCGTAGCGACGATCGGCGTCGCGCAGATCCTCGCCGGGTTGAGCGTGCAGATCCCTCTGTGGTGGGCCGGTCCGGTCGGAGACCTCACGGGCAAGTTCCGTACACCCTTCCAGTTCAGCTTCGAGATCGCACCGGTGCGCTTCACCGGTAACCACCTTTTGGTGTTCATCCTCGTACCCATCGTCATCGCCGTACTCGCGGCGTTCCTTCGTTACACCGACTACGGCGTCGCGATCCGCGCTTCTGCCGAGAACGGCGACCGGGCTCAGCTCCTCGGTATGCCGGTCCTGCGCCTATCGACGATCGTCTGGGCGATCGCAGCGCTGCTCTCGGCGATCGCGGTGATCCTCCGGACGTCGATCATCGGGTTCTCGTCGTTCGCCGGCGTGTCGGGCGGCGGACCATCGCTCCTGCTGCGGACGTTCGCAGCGGCCGTGATCGCACGCATGGAGAACATGGCCGTGGCCGCGGTAGCTGCGCTCGGCATCGGCGTCTTCGAGTACGGCGCCGTGTGGACGTTCCAGAGCGGCGCCTACGCCGACGCGCTGCTCGTGCTCGTCATCCTCGGCGCCCTGATCGTGCAGCGCGGACACTTCTCCCGATTCGCCGAGACGGGGATCTCGACCTGGAAGGCGTTGCGCGAGGTACGTCCGATCCCCTCCGAGCTTCGCAAGCTGCCGGAGGTGCGCTGGGGACTCATCGCACTCTGGACGCTCCTCGGTCTCTTCGTCCTGACGTTCCCGCTGTGGGCGACGCCGGGACGAGAGCAACTCGCCGCTCTGGTCTTCATCTACTCGATGGTTGCGGTCTCGCTCGTTGTGCTGACCGGTTGGGTCGGGCAGATCTCGCTCGGTCAGTGGGCCATCGCGGGCTTCGGTGCGGCGGCGTGCGGCGTCCTCGTGGGCAGGCACGGCCTCGATCTGTTCCTGTCGCTCGGCGCCGGCATGGCGTGCGCCGCCGTCATCGCGCTCATCATCGGGATCCCGGCGCTGCGGATCTCCGGTCCGTTCCTCGCGGTCACCACGCTCGCGTTCGCGGTGACGTCGCGCTTCTTCCTCCTCGAAGACCGGTACCTGCCGTGGTTCGTCGAGGACCGCTTCGAGCGCCCCGACCTGTGGAACCGCTTCCCGATCAAGCTCGAGTGGCAGTTCTACTACTTCTGTCTGACGTTCCTCGTCCTCGTGCTCATCGGCGCGCGGAACCTGCGCAGCTCGCGCACCGGACGCGCGATGATCGCCGTCCGCGACAACGAGCCCGCGGCGCAGGCCACGTCGCTCAACGTCCCGCTGCTCAAGCTCACCGCGTTCGCGATCTCGGGCGCGATCGCGGGGCTCGCCGGCGGACTGTACGCGCTCGCGTCCAACGGTCTGAACACCGACTCATTCGGTCCGGACGTTTCGCTACGACTCTTCACGATGGTCGTCATCGGCGGACTCGGGTCGCTCCCCGGCGCGATCCTTGGAGCGATCTATGTGAAGAGCCTCGAGTTCTTCGTCGGTGGCGGCTGGGCGCTGCTCGCATCAGGCGCTGGGATCCTGCTCATCCTGCTCGTGCTTCCCGGCGGCCTGGGAGCAGGCATGTACCGCGTGCGCGACGAGATCCTCCGCTGGATCGCCAAGCGTCGCGGGATCGTCGTCCCGAGCTTGCTGGCGGACATCCGGCAGGAGGAGATCGCCGAAGAAGAGGTGAAGGTCGAGCTTGGCGACGTGCTCGCCGGCGTCCAGGCGCAGACCGGCAACGGAGCCACGACACGCGCGAGGAACGGACGTAAGTCGCCGTCTCGCAAATCACGCGCGAAGAGCCGGACGAGGGCGAGCTGATGGCACGCACGGGGATCGGCGAACGGGTTCGCGGATTCAGAGAGTCACTCGGCGGTGCACCGCTGCTGCCGCTCGTCGTCCTGTTCGGGCTCAACATGGTCGACGAGTTCGACCAGGTCGCGTTCGGCGCGCTCGCCCCCGAGATCCGCGACCACTTCAACCTGTCAAACGCTTCGTTCATCCTTATCGTCTCGCTCTCCGGCGCGCTGTCTATCCTGGCTGCGGCACCGGTCGGCTATATCGCCGACAAGTACAACCGCGTGCGGATCGCGCGCATCGCCGGGCTGGTGTGGGGGTTGGCCGCTCTGGGGACGGGTCTCGCGCCCGTCCTCGCCGTGCTCATCGCCACGCGCTTCATCGGCGGCGTCGGCCGGCTCGTGAACGAGCCGGTGCACCCGAGCCTCCTGGCCGATTACTACCCGCCAAACTCGCTTCCCCGCGTTTTCGGCGTGCACAGATTCGCGAACATCCTCGGCAACATCGCCGGTCCGGTCGCCGGAGGGATCGCGGCACTCTTCGCCGCGAGTGCAATCGCGTCGTGGCGGCCGGTGTTCATCCTTCTGGCGATTCCCACCTTCCTGTTCCTGTTCTTCTCGTTCGGGCTCCACGAGCCCAAGCGGGGAGCCACGATCGATCCCGACAGCGCTGAACGTCCTGCCGAGATGTTCAAGATCGGCGAAGCGTTCCGCCGGCTCCGCGCGATCCACACCCTGAGGCGCACATGGGTTTCCGCCTTCTTCTTCGGTGCCGGGGTGATCCCTCTCGCGTCGTTTCTCTCGCTGTTCTTCGAGGACATCTACGGGATGGGTCCGGTCGGACGGGGTTCGATGGTGATGCTCCGTGGTGCCGGCGGCGCAGTCGGCTTGGTGATCGGCTCGCGCATCACGCGAAGGTTCCAGGAACGGGACAAGCTCGAGAGCTTGCCGATCGTGACCAGTCTCATGATCATCCAGTTCGCGATCGGGATGGCCTTTATGGCGCTCGCTCCATGGGTCGCAGGTTCGGTGATCTTCGCCTTCCTGCTTTCGATCGGTGCGAGCGGGTTCCTCCCTCCGTACCTCACGACCGTCGCGCTCATCGGTCCTCCGCGCATCCGTTCGCAGGCATACGCCTACTCGCTGCTGTTCTTCGCGTTGGGTGGCGTCGTGCTCTCGCGGATCGCCGCCAGCACCGGAGACGTCAACGGTCTGCGGGCCGGGATGCTGCTCCTTTCGGTCTTCGTTGCCGTCGGCGGACTCATCGGCCTGACGTCGAGAAAGTTCATCCGCCGGGACATCGACGAAGCCGTAAAGTCGCTACGAGCGCAAGAGGCGGCCGAAAGCGGAACCTTCCTCGTCTGCCGTGGTGTCGATGTCGCCTACGACCAGGTGCAGGTGCTCTTCGGGGTCGACTTCGACGTGAAGGAAGGCGAGATCGTCGCGCTGCTCGGGACCAACGGCGCCGGCAAGTCGACGCTGCTGAAGGCGATCTCGGGCATCAACGATCCCGTCGGCGGAGCGATCTTCTTCGAAGGCCGGGACATCACCCATGCGGATGCGAACGCCAAAGCGGCCGCCGGGATCGTGCAAGTGCCGGGCGGGCGCGGCATCTTCCCGACCCTCAGCGTCGCCGACAACATCAAGGCCGCCGGATGGATGTACCGCGACGACCCCGAGTACCGGGAGCAAGCCGTCGAGCGGATCCTCGATTACTTCCCGATCCTCAGGAATCGTTGGGACACGATCGCCGGCAGCCTTTCCGGCGGAGAGCAGCAGATGCTCTCGCTCGCGCAGGCTTTCATCGCCAAACCGAAGCTGCTGCTCATCGACGAGCTCTCGCTCGGACTCGCGCCGACGATCGTCGAGTCGTTGCTCGAGATCGTGCGGACGATCCACGATGCCGGAACGACCGTCGTGCTCGTCGAACAGTCTGTGAACACCGCACTGAAGCTCGCCAAGCGCGCCGCGTTCATGGAGAAGGGCGAGGTGCGGTTCGAAGGTCCAACCGAAGAGCTTCTCAGCCGACCGGACATCCTGCGCGCAGTTTTCTTGAAGGGTGCCGCGCGCCCGGGGGCTGGCGGAGCGAAGCGGAGCAGAGCCCCCGCTCAGTTGGGCAATGGTGACCGAAGCTCACGAGTCATGCAGAAGACGCGCGCGGAGATCCTCACACGTCCGGTCGTGCTGCACACGTCCGGACTGTCGAAACACTACGGCGGGATCGTCGCCGTCGACGATGTCGACATCGAGGTCCACGAAGGCGAGATCCTCGGCCTGATCGGACCGAACGGCGCGGGCAAGACCACGCTCTTCGACCTGATCTCCGGCTTCACGCCGTCCAACGGTGGCCGGATCGATTTCATGGGTGTCGACGTCACCGACCTGGGAGCGGCGGCACGGGCACGCGCGGGGTTGGGCCGGTCGTTCCAGGACGCCCGTTTGTGGCAATCCCTCACGGTCAAGGAGGCGATCGCCGTCGCGTGCGAACGCCACATCGAGGTGACGACGCCGGTCGCGTCGATCTTCTCGACTCCCCTGTCGCAGGATTCGGAAGCCGCGACCATGCGAGAGAGCGAAGAGTTGATCGAGCTTCTGAGCCTCCAGGCGTTCCGAGACAAGTTCCTCTCTGAGCTGTCTACCGGGTCGCGAAGGATCGTCGAGATCGCGACGATCCTCGCTCACCGTCCGAGCGTAGTGATCCTGGACGAGCCGTCGTCCGGCATCGCACAGCGTGAGACCGAGGCGCTCGGGCCGCTCCTGCGCACCGTACGCGAACACCTCGGGGCCTCGATGCTGATCATCGAGCACGACATGCCGTTGATCACCAACCTCGCCGATCGCATGTACGCGCTCGATCAGGGACGCGTCATCGTCGAGGGAACACCGGACGACGTCATCAACCATCCGGCGGTCATCGAGTCGTACCTCGGCACGGAGGGCTACGCCGACATCGTCGGCAACGACGCCAAGAAGCGCACTCGCAAGCCGGCCGCTCGCCGGTGACTACTCAGCGCACCTGGATCGTGCCGCGCATCGCCTGGTGAACCAGGCACTGGTACTTGTACGTTTCGGCCTTCGAGAAGCGCAGCGTGTAGCTCACCGTCGCCGGAGGAGTCGCACGGATGATCCCCGAGCTGAACGTGCCTTCGCCGTCCCACGTGCCGCCGTCGATCGAGTCGGCCTTGGTCGAAGGCGGATACGCAAACACACTCTTCGGGACGGCCGGACCTCCGACGGGCTTCCACGCGTCGGGGTTGGCCCGCCACTCGCCGTCCTTCTCGATCAGGACGCCCTCCTTGGCATCCCGGTCGGGCTTGAAGGCGATCGAGTGCATGCCGTAGAACCGCCACCCCAACGGCTTGCCGACCTTCGCGGTTTCGTCGCGCGGGAAGAAGGCTGACATAAGGCCGCGCGTGGTGCCGCGCGGGCCGGTGCCGGCGAACACAGGTCCTCCTTCGCGGCGGATCGCGTCTCTCGCCGGCGGCTGGAGCGTTCCCGCGATCTCGCGCTCTTCGTCGTCCGCATTCTTCCGCAGTTGCGCAACCGTCGGTCGCTCCTGGTCCGGCGCGACGACGTCGATCGCCCCCGACATCGCCGAGCGGTGGACGAGGCACATGAAGTGATAGGTCCCGGGCTTGATGTCGCCAGCAAGCTTGACGCGGAACGGCTCCCCTTCCTTGAGGACGCCGCTCGAGTAGAAGGACTGCGTCCCGCCGAAGGCCGGCTGATCGGCTTGCGCACAGGCCGGAGCGCCACCTGCATTCGCGACCGGCGGCGAGGCGGTGTCGAGGAAGCACGACTCGCTCGCGGAATGATTGATCACGGGCACGGCACCGGTGGAGGTATGCGGCAGTACGCTTGGGACCTTCTTCATCGCAGACAGCTTTTCGACGTCCTCGAGATCGGCGGCCGCGCCGAGCGCCTCGACTGCCGAAATGGCGCGATCGACGATCCGCCCCATCGCGATCGTGTGCGGCTCGCCGGTATCGCGCAACGAGAAGTTCAGGGCATCGCCCGGATGGAGCGGAACTCGTGACGGAAGGTACGCGAAGAACACGGAGGGAAAGCGGTAGCCCTTCTCGTCCAACGACGTCTCGATCGCGTACTCGCCCCCGTCCACGAATACGATCGCAGGGGGACGAAGCAAGCGTGAGTTGCATCCCGTCGCTACGAACGCGAGCGCCATGAGCGCCACGCCAGCCCGCCTTGTCCTCGGCACGTTCCCCCGCCTTCTCCGGTGATTGAGGATAGCGTGTGCGAGCAACGATGGTGAGGGAATACGGGTCCCGCAGGCGTCTTCGATTCTTCGCGTTCGCGATCGCCGCGTTCTTCGGCGCGCTTGCGTTCGCGAGCTACTGGTCGACCCGGGAGAACCTCCGCGAGGGATCGAAGGAAGTCTTCTTCGGAGCCGATGCGCTCCGGATCTCCCACATCCCAGAGACCTACCGAGCGGTTTTCCGATCCGAGAACCGCGCGGGCGGAGAGCTCGTGCTCACGACCGACCGCGTGTGGGTGAGGCGGCCGTTCGCGAGCCGTGTTGAGACCTACTCCGCCGACGGCAAACGCCTCACTCTGCGACAGAGCAACTTCGGCGCGCTCGCTTCGTCGAGCTCGAGCTCGGAGCCGCTCAATATCACGGTGCCCCCGAGCCTGTCGTCCGGTGATCTGCGCATCGACGCGGTGCTGAAGGATGCAGTAGAGGAGAAGACGATCCTTCGTCGTGAGCGCCGCGAGGTCTACGGTCGTCAGTGTCAGGTCTATCGTGCCGGCGGGCCGGTCCTCGCCGGCGACATCACGCCGTACAAGGGCGGCACGGGGACGTACACCGACTTCTGCATCGACCGCAACGGCATCGTGATCGAGGAGTACTGGGTGCAGGACGACAAGCTCCTCCGCCGGCGTGTGGCGACCGATCTCGACGTGGGCGTTCCGATCGCGGAGAAGACGTTCACCATCGACGTCCCGGAAGCACCTGGTGTCGACCGCGGTGCGATCGAACGCATCTCCGAGGACGCCTCGGACCACGGCTCTCCCATCTGGGTCCTACCGAAAGTTCCTCGAGGCTTCAAGAAACTGGGGCGGTACGGTGTGGTCATCACATCGGCGGCCCTCACAGGAAGCGGAAGCAACCCGCTGGCGGGCGCCAATCCGATCACATCGATAAGCGACGTCTATGTTGACGGCGCCGACCTCGTCGTGGTCGATCAAGATCCATCATTGATTCAGGCATCCCTCGGCGATCGCCCAACCCGAAAAGTTGAGCTCGGCGATCTCCGGGAAGGGATGTTGGTCGTGGACGGCCGGATGAGCGAGCTTCGCGGCACCGCGCCCGGCGGCTCGGTCGTCCGCATCGTCGGCACGCTCCCCCCACACGAGCTGATCGAGCTTGCGCGGAGCCTCGAGCCGCAAGAGGGGTAGCATCGAGTGTCGTTACGAGCAGGCCCGAGCAGGAGGGAATGATGACCACGACCATCGAAGAGCAACGGCGGTTCCAGATCGTCGAGGACACCGACCTCATCGGGATCGGCAAGGTGCACATCGACGATGTGATCGAGTATGTGCACACCGGCTTCAAGAAGCTGCCGTCACCACTCGACCTCTACGCGCGCTACCTCAAGCAGCGCTGGAACGTCTACGACCTCGACTTCACTCAGGACAAGATCGACTGGCACGAGAAGATGACGGAGGAGGAGCGACAGGCGTTCATCGACATCTCGTCCGGCTTCCACCACGGTGAGCGACAGGTCGAGGTCGATCTCGTCCCGTTCATGATGGCGGGCTCGGAGGAAGACAAGATCTACATCTCGTCGCAGATCGAGGACGAAGCGCGTCACACCGTCTTCTTCGACCGTTTTTACAAGGAAGTCGTGGGCGTGGAAGGCGACACGATCATGGATGTCCTCGATCACTCCTACCAGTGGCTGACCGAGACGTTCGCCGGACCGTTCGGTCTGCTCGCCTATCTCGCCGACGACCTGCGTCAGAACCCTGAGGACCCACACCGTCGCGTCAAGTTCGCAACGCTCTACCACCTGTGGATCGAAGGCGTGCTCGCACTCGTCGTGATGAAGGTGACGCTCGGGTTCGGCCGCGACCGCGGGTTCCTGCCCGCCTACTACACCGGATTCACAGCGACCTGCCGCGACGAAGCTCGCCACGTGCAATTCGGGATGAAGTTCCTGTACGACCAAGTGAAGCAGGACCCGTCGTACGCGAAGGACATCCTCGAGGTGCTGCAAACGATCTTCAACATGAGCGGCGCGGTGAGCAAGGTCGCGAACACGGAGCCTCTGGGGTTCGACATCATGCAGCTGCGCGAGATGATGGTCACGCAGCTGCACCGCAAGCTCGGGATCATCGGTCTGCAGCTCCCCGATCAGATGGAGAAGCAGCTCTCGTCCATGGAACCCGTCATCGCGGGAGGCTGATCGTGTCCGCAACGCTGTTCTCGAAGGAGTGGGCCGAGGCCGCCAAGGACGCGATCAACACCTTCCCTGACGACGCGTACCGCGAGACGAAGCTGTTCCTGTACTGGGACTGGATCACAGCCGCGAAGTCGAGCTTCGAGGGATCGCTCGCCATCTGCGCGCGCGATCTTCCGCGCGATCTTCCGAACGACGGATCGACCGGACCGCGGTACGTGACGTTCGCGTTCACGGGCGGCGAGTGCACGTCGGCGACGGTCTCGGACGAACAACCCGATGCGACGTTCGTGCTCGCTGGCGACTACGCGGCCTGGAAGGACATCGTCGAGGGCTACGACGCGGGTAAAGCTGTGATGTACCGGCGGCTGCGCCTAGAGCACGGCGACGTCTTCCGGTTCTTCAATCGCGTCTACCTGTTCACGGAGTCTCTGGTGGCGCTGTCGAAGATCCCGGCGACGCTTCCCGCGTAAGCGTCTCGAGGCGCGGCTGCTTCTTGGCCGCCTCGATGTAGTTCGCGATCAGTTGGGTCTTCTCTCTGCCGAGGACGCCGGACAGGAGCTCGAGCATGTCGGCCTCGACGGTCTCGATCTCGTCGAGAGCCTCGTCGATCATCCGGCGCAGCTCGTCTCGTGTGGGACTCATGTCTCACACCAGGATCTCATGGCCAGCGGACCGCGCGAGCCGCAGGCGTCCCGTGTCAAACGTCTCCCGCGATTGGTCCAATCCTGTCCCCGCCGGTATCGTTTCGCCCGTGGCACGCGTTCCCGACATCGACCCCGGCAAGAACCTCGGAGTCAACATCTTCCGGGCCATGAACAACGCGCCGGCGGCGGCCAAGGGCTTCTCCAGTTGCGGCTCCAGGCTCCTCGGCGAGACCAAGCTCAACACCAAGCTCCGAGAGCTCGTCATCAACGCGATCTCCGTGAAGCTCGACTGTCCCTACGAATGGAGTCATCACGGCAAGTGGGCACTGGACGTCGGCGCGACCTCCGAAGAGCTCGAGGCGCTGAAGTCGAGCGACTACACACGTCTCGGCCCGAAGGAGCGCGCGGTCGTCGAGTACGCGATGAAGGTCGAGGACAACAACGTGGTGGACGCCGACGTCGAAGGTTTGCGCAAAGCAGGTTTCGACGACCAGGAGATCGTCGAAGTGACGCTCGTGGCGGGCTTCTACGGCATGACCGCGCGATTCTTGAACGCCATGGACGTCGACTACGACGACGGCAATCCACAGGACTTCGCGATCCCGGGAGCTGAAGGCAGCTCGGCGGCCCGGAAGAACGTCGAGCGAATGAAAGATCGAAGCTAGGAAGCGGGAGAGGACATGACCGAAACGCTCGAGCGGATCGACGTCGACGCCTTCCGCGAGAAAGCGCGCGCATGGCTCGCCGGCAACGGCCCAAAGCGTGGTGACGACGTTGCGCAGCCGATGGGGCCCGACAACGAGATCGGTTCACCGCAAGAGCGTGACTACGTCTCGTTCGCCCGATCCTTCCAGGCCAAGCTGCACGACGCCGGATTCGCCGGGATCACCGTTCCGAGGGAATACGGCGGGCAGGGCCTCACGCGCGCCCACCAGATCGCATACAGCCAAGAAGCCGCGAAGTATCCGATCCCCGCGGTCAACACGCTCGGCTTCGGGCTCTTCATCCCCACCCTGCTCGCGCACGGCACCGAAGAGCAGAAGAAGGAATGGATCCCGAAAGTGCTGCGCAACGAAAAGATCTTCTGTCAGCTCTTCAGCGAGCCCGGTGCGGGCTCCGACCTCGCCGGAGTGCAGAGCAAGGCCGAGCGCCACGAGAACGAGTGGATCATCAACGGACAGAAGGTATGGACGTCCGGCGCCCAGATCGCCGACATCGGGGGCGGCCCGTTCCGAACCGACTGGGACCTTCCGAAGCACCAGGGCCTGTCGTTCTTCATCGTCGACATGAAGCAGCCTGGCGTCGAGGTACGTCCGATCGTCCAGATCACCGGCGGATCCCAATTCAACGAGGTGTTCTTCACCGACGCACGCACGACCGACGACAACCTCCTCGGCGGCATGGGTGAGGGCTGGCGCGTGGCCGTGACGATGCTCATGAACGAGCGCATGACGCTCGGTGGCGGTGGAGGCGGCCCGCAACGCCGCGGCGGAGGCGAGGGCGCGATCGTCCGGCTCGCCAAAGAGCTCGGCCTCTTCGACCAAGCCGAGACGCGCGACAAGGTCATCGACTACTTCGTCCAGCAGCGCGTGCTCTCGATGCTCGGACAGCGCATGGCGGCCGAGAACAAGACGCGTCAGCCCGGCCCTGAGTTCTCGATCATGAAGTTGATGGGCACGCGTATCGGGTCGAAGATCACCGAACTCGCGCCAAACCTCATCGGTGCCGGCGGCGCCGCGTGGGAAAGCACCGACTCGCCTGGAGCTCGCTGGACGCAACAGTTGCTCGCATCGCGCGGGGGCAAGATCGCCGGCGGGTCGGACGAGATATTGCTCAACATCATCGGCGAGCGCGTACTCGGCCTCCCGCAGGATCCACGCATCGACAAGGACGTTCCGTTCAAGGATCGCAAGATCGGGAGAGTGAGCGAGTGACGACCACCGAGATCCAGCCTGACATCAGCGTCGAGGACTACGCCGCGCGTGCCAAAGAATGGCTCGCGGCCAACGCCGCCAAGCGCGGGACGCCGGAGGCCGAAGCGGCCGGGCGTCCGAATGCGGAGATGGGCTCAGACGCGGAAGCACAGAGCATCGCGCGAGCCAAGGCCTTTCAGAAGAAGCTCGCCGACGCCGGCTTCGCCGGCGTCACGTTCCCCAAGGAGTACGGGGGCGCCGGCCTGTCCCGCCAGCACCAAGCCGCGTTCCAGGCTGAGGTGGCCGCAGGCGGGTATGTCCTGCCGACGTTCTCGATGTACATCGGACAGGGCATGTGCCTGCCCACGATCTTCACCCACGGCACCGAAGAACAGAAGAAGCGTTTCATGCCGAGCCTGATCGACGGATCGGAGATCTGGTCGCAATGCTTCTCGGAGCCGGGCGCCGGTTCGGACGTCGCGGGTCTGCAGATGAAGGCCGAGAAGTTCGGCGACGAATGGATCCTCAACGGACAGAAGGTATGGACGACCGGCGCGCACTACAGCGAGTGGGGAGAGGTCATCGTCCGCACCGATCCCGACCTCCCCAAGCACCAGGGTTTGACGATGTTCCTCGTCGACCTGAAGGCTGCCGGCGTCTCGGTACGGCCGCTGCGCCAGATCACCGGTGAAGCTCACTTCAACGAGATCTTCTTCGACGACGTCCGGGTGCCCGACACTCAGCGACTCGACGACGTGGGCTCCGGATGGAAAGTGGCGCTCACCACCCTGATGAACGAGCGCATGGCGATCGGCGGCGCCGGTGGTGGTGGCGCCGGTGGTCGTGGCGGACAGCGTGCCGGCGGCCAACGTGGAGATCCGGCGCTCGTCCGGCTCGCGAAGAGCGCCGGCAGCTGGGGTGAAGCCGACACACGCGACCGCGTGATGGATCTGGAGGTGCGCCAGCGCGTGTTCGGCATGCTGCGAGGTCGCATGGCCGAGGTCGCACGCAAGAGCGTCCCCGGTCCTGAGTTCTCGATGCTGAAGCTCATCGGCGCGCGGCTTGCGGCCGAGCAGAGCGAGCTGGCGACGAACCTCGTGGGGATCGGCGCCACGGCATGGGAAGGCGAGGGCACGGGCAAAGCCGTTGCCATGGGCGTGCTCGGCTCCCGTTCAGGAAAGATCGCCGGGGGCACCGACGAAGTGATGCTCAACATCCTCGGTGAACGCGTGCTCGGGCTCCCCCAGGACCCCCGCGTCGACAAGGACGTGCCGTTCAATACGCTCAAGATCGGCACCGTCCGCAGCGGGTAGGTCTGAAGAGGTCCGCCCGACGGTTCGCGGTTTCGGGGCCAACGGTTCGCGGTTTCGGGGATAGAGTCGCGGACATGCTTCGCCGCTTCGGATTCCTCGCGCTCCTCGTAACCCTCCTGCTTCCCGTCGCGTGGGTGGCCGGCGGTCGAGCGTCCTCGGCCCCCAAGTGGGCGGCGGCCGGGCAGGCCACGATCCATCCGGGCGTCAACCTCAACAGCAAGGGCAACGTTTGCACGTCCAACTTCATCTTCAACGACGCGAAGAACGTCTACATCGGACAAGCTGCGCACTGCTCGAACCTCGACGGCAACCTGCACGACGACTGCGTGTTCAACATGATGCCGCTCGGCACGAACGTGCGGATCGATGGCGCGAGATACAAGGGCAGACTCGTCTACAACTCGTGGAACACGATGACCGCGGCCAAGGTCACCGACGGCACCATGTGTCTCGGCAACGACTTCGCGCTCATCCGGATCGACCCACGCGATCACGGGCGTGTCAATCCGTCGGTGCCGTTCTGGGGCGGCCCGAGTGGGCTGGCGAAGTCGGTGACAAGTGGCACCAACGTCTACGTCTGGAGCAACTCCCCCACGAAGCAGGGGATCTCGGCACTCTCACCGCAGATCGGCCTCAACCTCGGGCTCGACTCCGGCGGCTGGAACTTCAGGACGCTCACCGCCTCACCCGGCGTCCCCGGAGATTCGGGGAGCGCCATCCTCGGCCCTGGCGGCTCTGCCCTTGGGGTCTACCAGGGCATCGGCATCCTTCCTGTGCCGGCCGCCAGCACGAACACATTCCTGTCGAACGCCTTGCGGTACATGTACGAGAAGACCAAACTCGACGCCGTACGAGTGGCGAAGGGCACAGTTGTCTTCTCGGGACTCCCCCTCGACCGCCTGACGAGTCTTCTCTAGCCGACAAGCGCGCGCGTCCGTCTAGAATCGCGGCCGTGCGAGAAGTCGGCAGGGGCACCAAAGTTTTCGATGCTGCGCCGGTGCGCGGGTCGTGGCGTCCGATGCATTCACCCGAGGATGTCATCGCCCTGATGGACGAAGGGCTGCTCGACGACACCTCGGCCGACCCTGTGATCGTTGTGGTCGCCGACGCGGGCGCAACGTTCCTCGCGCCGATCTTCGAGGATCTGGCTGCGGTGGTGTGCCTGTCGGGGACCCCGCTCTCCCACATCGGCATCGTCAGCCGCGAGTACGAGGTGCCGTGCGTGATGTCGACGGCGCTCACCGAGGACCCGCAACCGGGCGATGAAGTCGAAGTCGACTGCTCAGGCGACGTTGGGATCGTGCGCGCTTGACGCTCCAGATGCCCGCGGGCTGGGACACCGCGGAGATCAACCACTGGTTGCTTTATCACGGCGAAGCGACCAAGGCCATGACGCGTATGCGAACCGCGCTCGAATCCAAGCTCATCCCGATCACCGCCTACGTGTGCATCTCCGCCGTTGAGTGCTTCCGGCGCCACCCGGAGCTCGTGATCGCGATCGACGCCGCGATGCCTGCCGAAGAGATCGGCGCCCGGGCGCGCGTACCCGGCAACCAGGTCGACTCCGTGCACATCTGGTCCCAGGCAAACATCTTCCTGCTCGGTCGCAACCTCCTGGCGATGCTCGGCCGGCACTCCCCGGATGAGGCTCCCGAGCGGACCGCGATCGTCCTCGATTTCTGGAAGCGCGCTTCCGGCGCGTTCCGGGGTGACGGTGAGCACCAAGCCTTCTACGCCGGACTGACGGTCCGCCCATATCTCGACGAAGTCGTGCGCGAACTCGCTGACGGCTGCGTCGTGGTCGACGATCCGGCGCAATGGTCGTCGATCAAGAAGATGAACGCGACGCTCACGTCGTACCTCTTCCTGCTCTACTTCGATACACGATCAGGGATGGTCGACACCGGTCCGTATGAGCTCGGAGATGGACGAGTTCTGCTCGTGCGCGACTTCTCGAAGATGGGGGCTTCGGATTTCTGGTGGTCGACGGAGGTGGCCGCGAACATGCCGTACCAGAACCTCACGGCCGCCTTCGTCCTCAAGGACGTCGACGTCGACGTCAACGACTGGGGGACGAGCGTCACGCGTCCGGAGAATTACCTCGACCACGTCGAACGGTTCGGGCTCTTCACCACCGACGGAGGAACTCTGCGAAAAGTTGCACTCGACGAGGTTGATGCGATCCGTGGCGCATCTCGCAAAGCCCAGGCCGAGCTCTATCGGAACATCGCCGTCATGACGCGCAACGAGCGGATCGACGCGGGCGCGTACGTGTACTTCACGTTCCTGCGTCCCTTCGCCGAAGTTGCCGGCTGCGACGCTGAGCTCGACTGGACATGTCCGCGCGACTCCGCCGACGTCTACGACATGCTGGCGCCATTCGAAGGAACGAATACCGCGCCGGACGCCGACGCGACCTACTACATGCCGTTCCCCGAGTAGTGGCGCGGATCTACCTCGTCGTCCTGCTCGGCGCGATGGCCGTTGGTCAAGCGATCAGCTGGCGAACCTATCTCGATGCTGTGGCGGCTCACGGCCTCGGGCGCTGGTCGCATGTCATCGCCGACGGACTCTTCGGACTCGAGATCGTGGCGACGGTCGGTCTACTCGCGCGCGGCGATGGGATCGCGCCGGCTCTGGTCGCTCTCGCGGTCACGATCGGCTGGGCGACGATCGCGTTGCAGGCATTCGTCAGGCGGAAGACGATCCTCAACTGCGGCTGCTTCGGCGCCTACTTCCGCCAGCCGCTTCGCTGGTGGGTCTTGCTCGAAGATGCAGCGTTGCTGACGCTGGCCGCGTGGCACCTGAACAGCGTGCTGCGGGTAGCCTGATCGACATGACCACAGAGAAGACAGAAGACCAGTGGCGAGACGAGCTCTCGCCGGAGCAGTACCAGGTTCTCCGCCAGGCGGGGACCGAGCGGGCGTTTTCGGGCGCGCTCCTCAACAACAAGGACACGGGGATGTACCAGTGCGGCGCATGCAAAGCCGACCTCTTCTCATCCGACACCAAGTTCGAGTCGGGATCAGGGTGGCCGAGCTTCTACGAACCGGCGGTCGCCGAGAACATCGAAACCAAAACCGACAACGCTCACGGTATGGCGCGCACAGAGGTGTTGTGCAAGCGGTGCGGATCCCACCTCGGTCACGTGTTCCCGGACGGACCAAACCCGACGGGCTTGCGCTACTGCATCAACTCGCTCTCGCTCGGCTTCGAGAAGTCCGAGCAGTAGCTGCTCGAGGTGCGTCGTCGTCGTTGCTCCCTACTGATCCTGCTCGCTGTGGTTGCAGCCGGCTGCGGTTCGTCGAGTCGACGGGAAGAGCACAAACCCCGTCCGAACGTCCTCATCGTCGTCAGTGACGACGAGCGTATCGAGAGCCGCATCGCCACTCCCCACACCTACAGCTGGTTCAAGGGCGGCACGATCTTCAACCGCGCATACGCAACCACGCCGCACTGCTGTCCGTCCCGGGTGTCGATCTTCACCGGACAGTACGTCCACAACCATAAGGTCCACCACCAGGGAAAGGTCCGCCTCCTCGACCACCAGAACACGATGCAGTACCAGCTCGGCAAGGCCGGTTACGCCGCGGGCTTCGCGGGCAAGTTCCTGAACGGCTGGCCGGACAAGCGACCACCGCCGCATTTCGATCGGTGGGCTCTCGGGGAGGGCTACGACGACGCATCCTTCGTCGCCGAGGGAAAGAAGCGCACAGCGGCCTACGGTCCGAGCTTCGTCTTCGATACGGGCAAAGGATTCCTCGATGACTGGGAGAAGCAGGACGAGCGGCCGTGGCTGCTCATGCTCTCCCCGTCGTCGCCACACGATCCGTACGAACCGACCCCCCGCTACGAGGACAAGGCGTATCCGTGGAACGGCAACCCCGCGACGAAGGAAAACGACCGCAGCGACAAGCCAGCCTACGTCCGTCTCGAAAGCTACAGCGAGGGATACGGCGAGGCGCTGCGCGAATCACAGTTCAGAACGCTGCGCACCCTCGACGACGAGTTCGAGGAGATGATCGAGCGCCTCACGAAGCTCGACGAGCTCGAGAACACGCTGGTGATCTACATCTCCGACAACGGCATCATGTGGGCCGAGCACGGGATAGCGGGCAAGGGTGTTCCGTACACGGGTTCTGTGCGGGTTCCCCTCTACATGCGGGGGCCCGGCGTGCTCGCCGGGGAGAGCGACAACCTGGTTGCCAACCTCGACATCGCGCCGACCGTCTACGCGGCGGCCGGCGTCAAGCCCGATTACACGGTCGACGGCAGAAATCTTCTGACGTCCAAGCGGAAGGACCTGCTGCTCGAGTTCTTCAGTAGACGCAACCCTCCGACGTGGAGCTCGCTCGTGACATCCTCGTCGCAGTACATCGAGTACGCGTACGCGTTCCGGGAGTTTTACGACCTCGAGAACGATCCGTTCCAGCTCGAGAGCGATCCGTCGCTACTCCCGGCCGGGATGGCACAACGTTTGGACGATGTCCGGACGTGCAAGGGATCGGCCTGTCCGTAGCCCTATGCTCAGAGGGGCTGCATCGCGAGCACACGCCGGCGTCCGGCGATCGTCAGAACGGGCCCGACGATCAACAGCGCGCCGACGATGCACAGCAACGCGTACCCGAAGGCCTCGACGAGGACCCCCGAGCTCAAGCCCGCAACGGCAGCAGCCGTCCACACAACGCTATCGGTGGCGCCTTGTAAACGCGCGCGATCGGCGTACGACAAGCCTTCGGTCAGCAACACGCTCGCTGAAACGAACGTCAAGCTCCATCCCCACCCGAGCAGGAAGAGCGGGACGGCGAGCCACACTCCAGCGCCCTCATGGACGACCGGAGCGGCTGCGGCTCCGACGGACGCGGTCGTCAGCACCGCGAAGCCGGCGAGGATCATCGGGATCGCTCCGAACCGGTCGGCCAGGCGTCCAGAGACCGGTGAGAGCCCGTACATCCCGAAGACGTGGGCGCCGATGACCAGACCCACAGAGCTCAGTCCGTGGCCCATCGACCGCATGTGCAGCGGAGTCATCGCCATGATGAGCACCATCACCGTTTGCGCGACGGCGAGTGCGTACAACGCTGCCTGGGCCCGCGGCACGCGCCACATGTGCCGGATCCGCATGCCCGACGGCGCGTCGCCGGCATCGACGTCATAGGAACGAAACCCTCCAGGACGAACACGGATAAACGACACGAGCGCGATCACTGCGACGATCGATCCGACGGCGGCAACCGCGAACGGTCCCGCGAGCTTCGGGAGTCCGCGGCCGATCGCGAACTGGCCCGACGGCTCGAGCAGGGCCGGGCCGGCAACCCCGCCGATCGTGCCCGCCCACACGACCGTGCCGAGACCGGATGCGCGGCGCTCCGGCGGATACAGATCCGCGGCCGCGTAGCGGGACAGATTACTCGCCGAATTCCCGATCCCCATCGCCATGACCGCCACGACGAACAGCACGAAGCTTCCGGCGGCGATCGCCAAGATCGCGAGTCCGCAGCCGGCGGCACCGCTGGCGTAGCCGAGCACCAAACCCGGCCCCCGTCCGCGTCGAGCCATCAACTGCGCGAGCAACACGGACCCGAGCCCGGTTCCGAGCACACCGGCCGTCCACGGCAGCCCAGACAACGTCGTCGAGCGCGAGAGGTCTTCGGCGACCAAGGGCGCCACCGTGAGCGAGGCGACGAAACCGGTCGTGCCGAGGGCCACGGCTACGAAGAGGACGCGAGTGCCCGCCGGCACGGTCTGTCCACCGGTCATGCCGGCGAGTCTAAAGGCTATCTTTGGGGCCGATGAGTCTGACTACCAACGTCGTGAGGGGTGAGAAGGCGGAGCGCCTGCTGCTGTTGTTGCACGGCGTCGGCAGCAACGAGAACGACCTCGCCGGCCTGGCTCCGGTCATCGACCCGGACGGCTATTTCGTCACGGTGTGCCCGCGGGGGCCGTACGGCTACGGCCCGGGGTTCGCGTGGTTCCGCATGGAATCACCAGAGCTCGTCGCCGGCACGATGCAGTCGTCGCTCGAAGCCCTCGACGAGGTTGTCGATTCTGCGTGCGCCGAGTACAGCCTCGAGCGCACCGCGATGGTCGTCGGCGGCTTCTCGATGGGCGGAGCCATGTCGCTCATGCTCGCGTTCTCAGCCTCGGACAAACCGCGGCCGGCCGGCGCATTGGTGATGAGCGGGTTCCTCCCGGGGGACCCGACCACGCTCGACTGGACGGGCACCCTGCCGCCCGTGCTCATGCAGCACGGCACCGAGGACCCGATGGTTCCGCTCGAGCGTGCTCAGTACTCCGCGCGCATCCTCGAGGACCACAACGTCCCGTTGGTGCTGCGCACCTACACCATGGAGCACACCGTCACACCGGAGAGCGCGCGCGATGCGGCCGAGTGGCTCGAGCAGATCCGCGGCGGCACGGTGCCGCAGCCAGTACACGCAGAAGTGAGCGCGCCGCCGAAAGACGAAGGTCCCGTGAAGACGGTGGACAGCACCAACTTCGACCAGGTTGTGCTGCAGTCGACCAAACCGGTGATCGTCGACTTCTGGGCCCCCTGGTGCGGTCCGTGTCGTGCGGTCGCACCTGTCGTCCAGCAGATCGCGGTGATGCGCAAGGAGTCATACGTCGTCGTGAAGTGCAACATCGACGAATCACCCGACATCGCGCAGCGCTACGACGTGCGCTCGATCCCGATGATCGGTCTGTTCCGCAACGGTCGCCTCGAACGATCTTCGCTCGGCGCCAAGCCGAGACCCCAGCTCGAGGCCGAGCTCGGCATGATCGTCATCCCGTAGGCTCCCGTCGCTAAAGGAGAGACATGAGCGGACGCTTGGAGGGCAGGGTCGCCGTCGTCACCGGCGGCGGAAACGGGATCGGACGTGCGTGCTGCGTCCGTTTCGCCGAAGAAGGTGCGAACGTCCTGATCGCCGACATACAGGACGATCCGAGCGAGCAGACCGCGGCGCTGGTGAAAGAACGCGGAGCGGAAGTACTTGTGCACCACGTCGATGCCACGAGCGCCGGTGACAACGACGCGATGGCGCAGGCCGCGATCGAACGGTTCGGCCAGATCGACGTCCTCGTCACGGCCGCTGGGATCTCACACGCCGATTACGTCTCAGGTGACTCTTCGACGACGACGCGGATGATCGAGCAGGCCGTCACCGAGATGGCGACCCCAGCCCAGAGCCTGCGCAACCTCGACATGGACGCATGGCAGAAGGTGCTCGACGTGAACCTCACGGGCACGCTGCTTGCCGTCAAGGCCGTCGGTGCACACATGGCAGAGCGCGGGTCGGGGTCGATCGTGACGATCGCGTCGATCGCCGCGAAGCGTCCCGAGGCCGGTCCGCTCTCGTATGCGGTGTCGAAGGCCGGTGTGTGGATGCTCACGAAGTCGCTCGCGCGCACGCTCGGTCCGGCCGGCGTGCGCTGCAACGCCATCGGGCCGGGCTACATCGACACGAATATGACGGCCTTCCTCACGGAGATCGACTGGGTGAAGCAGATGGCACTCACCCAGATCCCGCTGGGCCGCATCGGCACGCCAGTCGACGTCGCCAACGTTGCGCTCTTCCTCGCATCAGACGAGTCGTCCTACTTCACCGGTGAGATCCTGCACCCCGACGGGGGCTTCTACACCGAGTGAGCAGCCCGGCGGATTGGGCACAGCTCTCGCAGCGATCTGAGCTGAGCGCCGAAGACGTCGCGGAGATCGCCAAGCGGCTCGACCGCTTCGACGTGCCGGCGCCGTGGACCTCGGAGGTACTCGGCCTGATCGACACGTATCCCGGTGTTGTGTCCACCGAGCTCGCAGCGCGGATCGGCATGGAGCGCTTCGCGTTCAAGAAGCTCGTCTACAAGCTGAAGCGCCTCGGCCTCACGCACTCGCTCGAGGTGGGGTACCGAGACGTCCGGACGACGATGATCCACACTCACGTGCTCAACCGTGGCGGGCTCGGCGTGATGAGCCCCTTGGACGGGGCGGCTAGTTATGTGGAACGCGAAGGACTCACCCGTGCTAAGCCGGCGCCGGCGCATGAGTTAAAGCGCCAGGTCGCAAAGGGAGCTGATCATGATCCGTGTCAGAACGGCCGGGAGGGTTAAGTGTCAAGATGATCGTTATGACGGTCTCACTAAAGATGAGTTAAACGGACGAGGAGTGATTGCGACGTTACTCGTGAAGTTGCTGTGGGGGGCATCCATCCTCGCCGCCGGAGTGAGCATCGGCGCTTGGCTGCAGCATCGACGCGGGCGCGCTCGGCTCTTGCCGCCGGGCTCTGAGCTCGGGTTCTCGTACCTCGGAGCGCTCGGAGCCATGCAGCTGCTCGGTGCCAATACAGCGCTCATGGTGGGAGCCATCGTGGTGTTCGGGATCGTGATGGTCGCGTATCTCTTCACGTTGGCGCGTCGCGCCCGGTCGGCCCGCACCTCAACGACTGATGGCTGAATCTCTGCGTTCGCCGTTTAACTCGGCGCAGCAGCGGTCGCCGCGCTTCGCGGCGGCGCCGCTGAGCGCCAAAGGTCGTTAGACGGATCAGAACATGCAGAACTCAACGAGGGCACCGGGCAGGTGGAATGACCGACTCGTCGAGAGCTACGACCTGATCGCTGACCGCTACGCGGAACACCGAGTCGAGACGCTCGCGACGAATTCCTTCGATCAGGAACTACTCCGACGCTACGCCGACGCCGTTCGCGGGCAAGGCAGGGTCTGCGATCTTGGTTGCGGACCCGGCGTGGTTGCTGGCTTCCTGCTGAGCCAAGGCGTCGATGTCCTTGGCGTCGATATCTCTCAACGGATGGTCGATCTCGCTCGAACCAGCCATCCCAACATCCTGTTTCATCGAGGTGACATGAATGCGCTCGCGCTTCGTGACGGTTCTCTAGCCGGCGCCGTGTCCTTCTACTCGATTCTCCATCTGGCACGCGCCACGGTTCCTCAGGCCCTTGGCGAGATGATTCGAGTTCTTCGTCCCAGAGGCTCGGCTCTCGTCACCTTCTATGAAGGGCGTGGGGACCACAAGACGTCATCATGGTTCGGTCGGGACGTCTCGGTCGATACGACGTTGTTCGAGCCTGGCGAGATGGAGATGCTGCTTGAGAACGTCGGATTCAAGACGGAGGCGACTGTTTGCCGAGATCCAGCAGAGTCGGAATTTCCGATGCGGAGCGTCCATGTCCGGGCCGTCAGACCGGAACGATAACTCGGCGCAGGAGCCGACGCTTGTCGCTTCGCGACTCCGCGCGACTCCGCGCGGCTCAGCGCCAGGTCCGCTATGCCGACGACTCTCTACTTGAGAATTCCGTGCTGCTCGAGCGCCGCTAGAACCTCGCGCTCCAGTGCGTTCCCGGCCACACGCGTGCCAAGGTCTGACTCGACCGTCGCCCGCATCGCGCGATAGTCGCCAACCGCGTCCTTGATGGTTCGCGCGGGCTTGTCGCGGCCCAGAGGCGCAAGGATGAATGCGTGCATCTTCAGAAGCTCGCGCGCGATGAGTTCGTCCTGATCCTTTAGCGCCTTCCCTGCCAGCCAGAGTGTCCAGTCCCAGAAGTGCGCGTCGAGCGCTTGAATCGAGGTACTCGCGACCTCCCATGGCCTGACTTCAAGCGGTGGCATGTCCAGATGGATGTCCAGTTTCAGCGGACCCGCAAAGATAGCCATGAAGTTTCGTCGCTCCCCGAGCGGGTCCCAAAAGGCGGCCAGCGGCTCAAACTGCGCGACGACTGCCGAGAGCTCGTCGAAGACTCTCTCCGGCTTCCTTGTTTCGACCTTGAAGTCCCAGTCCGACAGCAGAGTGGCGGTGCCATCGCTTCGTGACCCCACGAGCTTCAATTCATTGATCGCCGGATGCGAGCGAATCGCGTCTACCACCCGACTGACCTTTTCCTGCTCGCTCATTGCTACCAGGCTATGGTCGAGTCCGCGGGGTACCGTGGAATGGTCATGCGGTTCAGACTGCGGCATAACAACTCGGAGTTGCACCCGACCGCGCGGCGCTCGGGCACCTGGCACTCTCAGATGACGATGCACGCCACCGAACGGAGCCGTCCGCCGTGCGCCAATCGAAGCTTCGGCATTGGCGATCCTCACCTTTTGCCGCGCGGCGGGTGAACTCCAGAAGTCGTTCTACGGACCAGAGCGCAGTTACGAT
>CAZFOB010000017.1:0-70599 GCA_964520325.1 uncultured Actinomycetes bacterium
AGAGGATGCGTATCAACTCGCAGCTGCAGCCGACCGAGCGACTCGCTTCGCTCGCCACCCGGCGGGTGAGCGACAGCAGTCGTTCTACGGACCGCGGAAGGGTGCGCTAATGGAGGGACGAGGAGATGGTGCAGTGACCGCGACAATCCGGGCCATAATCCTCGACCAGCTCGACGGCTGGCGGGACGGGCTGTTCCTGCCGCGCATGCAAGGTCTCACCGACGACGAGTACTTCTGGGAACCCGCGCCGGACTGCTGGACGGTTCGGGTCGGCGAGGACGGCCGGGCGACGTGCGACTGGGCTGTCCCGCACCCGGACCCCCCGCCCGTCACAACGATCGCGTGGCGGCTGTCGCACTTGGCCTCGAGCGTGCTCGCCGCCCCGGCTGCCAAGTACTTCGAGGGCGGCCGCATCCTGGACTTCACCACGTTCCCGTGGCCGGCCACGGCCGAAGATGCCCTCGCGCTGGTCGCGGACGGCGTCGCAGCGTGGCGCTCGGGGATCGAGTCGATGTCGGAAGCCGAGCTCGACGCTCCGCTCGGACCCGAAGAGGTCTACTCGGTGGGCAAGCCGTTCGCCGTCCTTGCGTTCTGGATCAACTGCGAGCTGATCCACCACGGTGCGGAGGTATGCCTGCTGCGCGACCTCTACCGTTCGCGCGCCGGGTACCGTCCGGCCGGAGTCGAGATAGGCACCACCCGTGACGCGTAGCCGTAGAACTCGCAGCTGCACCCGCCACTCGCTTCGCTCGCGCGGGTGAGCTGCCAAAGTCGTTATGCCGATTCTGTCTCCAGAGCCGCATAACCTCTGTTGATGAGTCCGGGACGCGAGGCAGTCGTGGTTTGTCTGTGTGGGTCAACGAGGTTCAAGGATCAATTTCGCGTCGCAGAACTCCGCGAGAGTCTGCGAGGCCGGGTCGTTTTGTCTCTGCCCGCCTTTTCACAGGCCGATGGCATTTCGTTCTCCGATGACGAACTGGCTGTGCTCAGAGCCCTGCATCAGCGCAAGATCGAGTTGGCTGATGAGATCTTGGTGATCGATGTTGGCGGGTACATCGGCGAGCAGACGCAAATAAGATCGCCTTCGCGATTTCTCGAGGTAAGCACGTTCGATATCTGTCACAGGAGTCCGACGCGTCGCGCGAGACTTCGAATGCAACGGCATAACAACCGTGCATCCGTGTCAAACGCGTGACACGCAGGGTCAAGCCCTGCTGATCGGAGCGGTTTCGTCGCTATGGTGGACTAAGGAGCCCGAGCTGGGGTTAGAGTGAAGTTAGATGGTTTAGGGTTTTACCCGAAACTCGCTAACTACTGTATAATCGCCTTCATGGATCCAGTTGCCAACCCGTTCGCACCGGGCGCCGGGACGCCTCCTCCGGAGCTCGCCGGCCGCGATGACCTGCGCGAATCTGTCCGAGTGGCCCTGGAGCGCGTTCGGCGGGGTCTGCCGACCAAGAGTGTCCTCATGGTAGGGCTCCGGGGGGTAGGAAAGACTGTCCTTCTAGACCAAATGAGGGGAGATGCCGAAGCGACCGGCATCCACACCCTTCGGATCGAGGCGCCCGAGGACCGCTCCTTGCCTGCGATCTTGGCGCCCGAGCTTCGCCGCTCCTTGCTGCGACTCTCTCAGATCGAGAATGTCAGGGCTCTTGCCCAGCGGGCGCTTCGAGCGCTGGCGGGGTTCGCCAAGTCCCTGAAATTGAAGTATCAGGACATCGAGGTCGGGCTTGATTTTGATCCAGAGCCGGGCCTCGCGGACAACGGCGACCTGGAACACGACCTGCAGGCGCTCCTCGAGTCGGCCGGTTTGGCCGCTCGCGAAGCGGAGACTGCCTTGGTGCTCTTCGTCGATGAGCTTCAATACGTGGAGGAGGAACAACTCGCCGCGCTGATAACCGCATTGCACCGCACTGCGCAGCAACGACTTCCCGTTGTTCTTGTTGGAGCCGGCCTGCCGCAGTTGAGAGGTCGAACGGGTCGAGCCAAGTCTTACGCCGAGCGCCTTTTCGATTTTCCCGAGGTAGGGCCCCTTCCACCCGACGCGGCGAAGCGGGCCATCGCGAAGCCTGCGGCTGATGAAGGAATCGAAGTGACTCCTGCGGCCTTGGATCGGATCGTGAGGGAAACACACGGCTATCCGTATTTCGTGCAGGAGTGGGGTAAGCACTCCTGGGACGCCGCAGATACGTCGCCGATAACAGAGGAGGACGTTGCGCGGGCATCAGCGACAGCGATTGCTGCGCTTGATGAGAGCTTTTTCCGGGTTCGGTTCGACCGGCTCACACGGGCGGAGAAGCGGTACCTCAGGGCGATGGCCGAGCTGGGTCCCGGACCTCACAGATCAGGGGACATCGCGAAGGTGGTGGGTCTAAGAGTGACTTCCCTCGCTCCAACCAGGAGCCAGTTGATTGCGAAGGGCATGATCTGGAGTCCCAACCACGGTGACACTGCATTCACGGTTCCCTTGTTCGACGAATTCATGCATCGGATCATGCCCGGTGACGACTGGAGAGAGTAAGCGTGTGGAATCGATCGGTGAGGCAGACCGTGGAGAAACCTTGTTCGATCGCGTTCGTCGGTAGTCGCCCGTAGCATCGGTTCACCGGCATGCGTCGTGTCCTGCTGATCCCCCTCGTTCTGCTCGCGCTTTCGACCGACGTTACCTCGGCCGGCGCGCAGGTCGGCGGCCCTATCGGGTCGCCTGTGTCTTTTCGTCCGAAGCCCGGAACCACCATGACGCTCGAGGGCAATGGACCATTCCGGGGCTCGCTCGAGGTGCGCCGGGAGGGCGGAGCGCTCACCGTCGTCAATCAGCTCGACCTCGACCACTACGTGCGGGGAGTGCGCGAGGTGCCGGGGTCGTGGCCGATGGAGGCTCTCAAGGCCCAGGCAGTCGCCGCGCGGACGTACGTCCTGTGGGAGATCCAGAAGGGGTACTGGAAGCAGTTCGGATTCAACGTGTGCGGGACGGTGAGCTGCCAGGTCTACCAGGGTGCGACCGCGGAGCTCGGGGAGCGCGGACGCCGATGGTCGGCGGCCGTCACGGCTACTGCGAACCAAGTGCTTCTCGACACGGACGGCCGTCCGGCGCTCACGCGGTACCACTCGTCATCGGGCGGACGAACGCTCGCCAACGAGGTCGTCTATCCGTCCGACGGTGAGCGTCCGTACCTGAAGGGTGTCGACGATCCGTTTGATCGCGTCTCCCCATTGCACGAATGGAAAGTGTCGTTCAAGCGAGAAGACCTCCAGCGCATCCTTCGCGAGGCGATCAGCCTGCAGGGTGAGCTCGTCGACATCTCTGTCGATCAAACCTCGCGGACGATGACGCTCGTCACGCGCGGCGGCGAGCTCGAGATGAGCACGGTGCGGTTCCGGCGCGAGATGAGCGAGACCGCTCCGAAGGTGTTGCCCGAGCTGTACCCATCGCTGCGCAGC
This sequence comes from uncultured Actinomycetes bacterium, assembly GCA_964520325.1. Taxonomy (GTDB): domain Bacteria; phylum Actinomycetota; class JAICYB01; order JAICYB01; family JAICYB01; genus CAZFOB01. The sequence goes on from CAZFOB010000017.1 coordinate 3,442, forward strand.
GACGGCGAACGGATGCCGTTCGCGATGCCGTCATCGCGGTTCGAGATCGAAAAGACCGCCGGCGGGTTCGTCGTCCGCGGGCGCGGCTACGGCCACGGCGTCGGGATGAGCCAGTACGGCGCGCTCGGCCGTGCGCAGGACGGTCAGTCTTACCGGGAGATCCTCGCGGCGTACTACGGCGGACTCGCGCCCACGATGTGGAGAGGAGAACGCACCGTCCGCGTAGCCGTCGTGCGCGGCGTCGGGAGTATCCGCGTGACCGGCAACGGCGCGTTCGGTGTCTCGGCTGGTGCGCAGCCGCTGGCCTCCTCGACGCTCGGGGGCTGGGCCGCGACGTCGTCCGGCGTGCGCTCGATCATGGTCGTGCCGCCGCTGGGACACGCGCTGCCGCTCGCGCTGACCGGCGTGCGTTCACCCGACGAGGTCGTCGTCGACCAACCGGAGAGCGGACGCAACATCGAGATCGGATTCGTGGTGCCCAAGTCTGCGCAGGTGACGGGTGTGGTGACGCGTGACGGCGAAGAGGTCGCACGGGCGAAGATGGTCGTCGAGGCGGGGGAGCGGCTGCTTCGCATCCCGCTCGATCCCGCCAAGCTCGTTCGCAAAGCGTCGTACGACGTCAAGCTCAGAGCGTTCGACGGGACGAAGACGGTGGACGCCGCCGCGACGGTCACGCTCATACGTCCGTCATCGGATCTCTGGAAGGTTGTGCTTTCCGCGCTGTTCGCGCTCATCGTGTTCGTGATGTGGCGCCGCCGCGTTATGGGCCGCCGCGTTCCCACAACGCGCGCGAACCGCTTGAACGACTCTTAGTCGTCGGCGATGCCCTTGCGGGGACAGCTGTCGCCGTCGCCGCAGGGGAAAAGCTTCTGCACACCGAGAGCGTCGCCGAGAGCTGGCGTGCGCTTCGATGTCTCGCCGTACTCAGCGAAGCCGGACATCGTCTGATGCACGTCCTGTTCGGAATACACGTCGAGCAGACCGAGCCAGTGGCCGAGCTCATGGGTGACGATCGAGCGGATATCGAAGCTGTGCCGGCTCTCGGGCTCTGATCCGATGTCCTCCCAGTGATAGGTCACGTTCAACGCGAGATCGGCGTCGCGCACGATGCGTCCCGTCTTGTCCATGCACACGCCCGCTTGGGCGATGACCTGTGGGTCGAACCGTCCCCAGGTGATGACGTTCGTCCCGTCGTCGCAGCTGCCGTCCTTGCCGATCCCGCCGTACGGGGCGGTGGTCGTCCCGGCGTTCTGGAAAACGATGTTCGAGTTCCAGCGGCTCCACTCCCGCATCGACGATGCGACGGCCGATTCCAGCAGACCTTTGGGTGCGCGCAGGTTCCTGCGTCCTTCGTCGTTGAACTTCCACGAGATCGCGGCTGCGCCGTTCTCGTCGGTCTTCCATCTGGCATTGCGCAGGACGTATGACGGGCAGGTCGACGCCTTTGCGCACGGACCCGACGGTCCACCCTCGGGCGGCGGGCCTCCTCCGTCGAAGACGTCCCGATCCTCGACCCGGATGCCGCGGTCGACGGTCACGACTTCGACCGGCTCGGTCTTTCTCGCCTCGGGCTCTCGCGCCTCAGGCTTGCTCGACTCGGGGGCCGCGGCCCAAGCGACCGGATGCTCTCGCGCAACTTCTCTCGCAACCTTCGGAGTCGACGAAGCAGCTGCCTGCTCGGGTGCCAGCACCGTGATGAGCACGCGTTCGCCCGCCTGGGTCTGGGTCACCGGGGCTCGGCCCGGAAGCAGCACCGAAAGGGCCACCGCGAGGATCGAGCCGGCGATCAGGGTCAGTCGTCCGCTCCGCATCCCGGGCAGGCTACCGTCGATCGACGACGCTTGCGCGCGGGTAGGCTCCCTCGGATATGAGTCATGCCTATCTGATCGAGGGCGGGCGTCCACTTTCCGGTGAGGTGACATGCTCGGGCTCCGGCAAGAACAGCGCCCTCAAGATCCTCGCGGCCGCGCTGCTCGCTCCCGGGACGTTCACCATCCGGCGCGTCCCCGATATCGCCGACCTGCGGTGGTTCTCCGATGTGCTCCGTCACCTCGGGGCCGACCTGACCTACGACAACGGGACTGTGACGCTTACCGTCCCGGAAGATCTGGGCGTCGAGGCCCCCTACGAGCTCGTGACGCGGATGCGTGCGTCGACGGCAGTGCTGTCACCGTTGCTTGCGCGACAGCATAAAGCGTTGGTCGCCATGCCCGGCGGCGACTTCCTCGGCCCCCGTCCGATCGATCTGCACCTCAAGGGACTCGAAGCGATGGGGGCCGAGGTCAAAGTGGTGCATGGAGTGATCGATGCATCCTGCGACGGCTTACACGGCGGAACCGTCCGGTTCGACTGGCCGAGTCACGGCGCCACCGAGAACATCCTCATCGCGAGCGCGATGGCAACAGGTCGCACCGTGATCGAGAACGCGTCGCGCGAGCCAGAGATCATCGACCTCGCGACGTTCCTCACCAAGATGGGCGCCTCGATCGACGGCGCCGGCACGAACACGATCACCGTCGACGGTGTCGAGCGCCTCACTCCCTGTGACTACGAGGTGATGCCCGATCGTCTCGAGGCAGCGACGTTCCTCTTCGCGACCGGTGCACTCGGCGGGGACGTGACGGTCAAAGACATGCGTCCGGAACATCTCGAGATGGTGCTTGAGAAGCTCGCCGAAGCCGGTGCGCAGCTCGACATCGGCGCCGACAGCGTGCGCATCAGGATGGACGGACGTCCGAACCCCGTCGACGTGTCGACACTTCCGTACCCGGGCTTCCCGACCGATCTGCAGCCGATGGTCGTCGCGATGCTCTGCCACGCCGACGGTATGTCGATCGTGACCGAGAACGTCTACGATGCGCGCTTCTTCTACACCGACGAGCTTGCGCGCATGGGAGCCGACGTCAAGGTGACCGGACACTACGCTGTGATCCGCGGCGGAGCCCAGCTGACGGGTGCACCGGTGCGTGCCCACGATGTCAGCGCCGGTGTCGCGCTCGTGATCTCGGGACTCGCGGCCGCCGGCACGACGACGGTTGAGGAGATCATCCACATCGACCGTCGGTACGAGAATCTCGAGGGCAAGCTCTCGGCCCTCGGCGCGAACATCCAGCGCGTTCCGCAGACCGTCGGAACACCTTCATAATCAGGTTATGCCCCGCTTCCCCGGCCCCGAATGGCTCATCGCATACGCCGAAGCGATCGAGGGCAATGACGACCTCCGCGAAGCCGCACGAGCGTGGGAGGGCGACATCACGCTCGTCGTCGAAGCCGAGCCGGACAAAGGCGTTGCGGACGACGTCTGGGCGTGGTTCGACATCTCCCACGGCGACTTCAAGGGGGCCAAGCTCGTCGATGCCGATGCCGGTGAGCGTTCGCGGTTCGTGATCAAGGCGACGTACTCGGTGTGGAAAGAGGTCATCCAGGGACGCATCGATCCCATCCGCGGGATGACCCAGGGAAAGCTCCGTCTGTCCGGTGACCTTCCAGAGATCACCAAGCACATGCGCGCGGTGTCCGAACTCGTGTCGATCGCCGCAAGCATCTCGACGGAGTTCGCCGATGAATGAGACGACGGGCGATGCGCGCAGCGCAGCGCCCAGCGGGAAAGGAGGTCCGGGTCGCGTGGCCGATCTCGTCGACGGACTTCGCAACGGCGATCGGCGCGCCGTCGCCCGTCTCATCTCCCTCGTCGAGGACGGCGCGCCCGAAGCGTCCGAAGCCATCCGCGAGGTCTATCCACTCACCGGACACGCATCGACCATTGGGCTCACCGGCGCTCCTGGCGCAGGTAAGTCGTCGTTGATCGACGGACTGTTGCGGCTGGCACGGGGTGAAGGTCTCTCCGTCGGCGTGATCGCGTGTGATCCGACGTCCCCGTTCTCAGGCGGTGCGTTGCTCGGAGACCGCGTCCGCATGCAGACGCATGCGCTCGACGAGAAGGTGTTCATCCGTTCGATGGCCACGCGCGGACATCTCGGTGGACTCTCGCTCGCGGCTCCCGAAGCGATGCGCGTGCTCGAGGCGGCAGGCTCCGAGGTGGTGATCGTCGAGACCGTCGGGGTCGGACAATCGGAGGTCGAGGTCGCGAAACAGGCCGACACCACGATCGTCGTCCTCGCACCCGGCATGGGCGACGCGATCCAAGCCGCCAAGGCCGGTGTGCTCGAGATCGCCGACATCTTCTGCGTGAACAAGTCGGACAAGGACGGTGCGAACGAGACCGCGCGTGACGTCCGCGGCATGCTCGAGCTCGGTCACGGACGCGATCCTTCTTGGGAGATCCCCATCGTGATGACGTCGGCCGTCAACGAAGACGGCATCGACGAGCTGTGGGCCGCGATCCGAGCACACGAGGAACATCTCGCGCAAGACGGACGTCTCGAGGTCCGCCGGCGCGAGCGCTTCGCCGCAGAGATCCGAGAGATCGTGGGGGAGCGATTGAAGAGCGCACTCGAAGAAGCTGCGGGAGCCGATGTGTTCTCGAAGCTGACCGACGAGGTTCTGGAGCGGAAGCTCGATCCATATTCGGCAGCCGATCAGCTCTTGGAACGGTTCGGGATCAAGACGTGAGGCCAACATGAGACTGGAAGGCAAGGTGGCGATCGTCGTGGGGGCCGGGCAGACACCCGGCGAGACGATCGGCAACGGGCGCGCTACCGCACTCCTCTTCGCTCGCGAAGGGGCGAAGGTCATGGTCGTCGACCGTAGGCTCGACTCCGCGCAACAGACCGAGAAGCTCATCACCGACGAGGGCAACGAGGCGTTCAGCTTCGAAGCCGATGTCACGAGATCCGACGACTGCGCCGGCCTCGCGAAGGCTTGCACCGATCAGTGGGGACGTATCGACGTCCTGCACAACAACGTCGGGATCGGCGGCGAGGACGGAAGCGTGCTCAAGCTCGCCGAGGAAGCGTGGGATCGCATCGTCGACACGAACCTCAAGTCGATGTTCCTCACGTGCAAGGCCGTCCTGCCGGCGATGCGCGAACGGACCTCGGGCGCGATCGTGAACATCTCGTCCATCGCGTCGATCTGCTCGGTTCCGATGCTCGCGTACAAGGTCTCGAAGGCCGGCGTGAACGCGCTCACGCAGCAGATCGCGATGGGCAACGCGCGCTACGGCATCCGCGCCAACGCGATCCTGCCGGGCCTGATGAATACGCCGATGGCGATCGATGCGTGGGTGCAGTCGACGGGGATCTCACGCGACGAGATGGTGCAGATGCGGGACAAGCAGGTGCCGCTCGGCCATAAGCAGGGCTCGGCCTGGGATGTGGCCCACGCCGCGCTCTTCCTCGCTTCGGACGAGGCGAAGTTCATCACCGGCGTGCTGCTCCCCGTCGATGGGGGCCAGAGCGCCAAAGTGGGCTAACGCGAGATGTCGGGCTGACTGGTATAGTGGTCAAGAGACCACTATGGCGACGGTCATCCAACGTGCAGACGGTCGGTTCGAGATCCGCGAGAGCCTCGTCACGCCGAAAGGCCCCCGGAGCCGGACGCTGGCGATCTTCTCGTCGCTGTCGGTGGGCGTCCTCGACAGGGCGCAACGGCGGGCGACGCGTCCGTTCGACCGAGCCATGGTGCGGCAACGGGCGATGCGGATCGGCGCTCCATGGACGGGCCCCTCGGCGTTGGCCGAGTCACGCGCGGTGCTGGCTGCGCTGGCGTCCCGTGAGCTACCCGCGACGTTCGTGGCCGCGCTTCGTGAGTCGACCGCATCGAACGACTCCGATCTTCCGGACACGATCCCGTCGATGCTCGAGTGGATCGGCGCGAGCGACGAACAACGCGGGCGAGCGCTTCGCGAGCTTCTCCGGTTCGCGGATCGGGTCCAACGCTCGAGGGGCGTATCGCCGCGCCGCGACCTCTTTTATCCGCCCATCCGGGATCTGTGAGGTGTCGACCTCGCCGCTGCTCGACGAGAAGGTCGTGGAGATCAGCGAGACATTGAGGCGAGCTGATGTGCGGCATGCCTTCGGCGGCGCCATCGCGCTTGCGTACTACGCCGAGCCTCGTGCCACCCTCGATATCGACATCAACATCTTCGTTGATGCCGAGCTCGCGAAGCCCGTTCTCGAACGCCTGGCCGACATGGGAATCGTCGCGAGGCCCGATGACGGTGACCCGTTCGAGAACGTCCTGCGGTCGGGACAGGTCCGTTTGATCTGGGATCGAACCCTCGTCGACCTGTTCTTCGTGAACCACGATTTCCACCGGGCGTGCGCGAAGCGTGTGAGGGAGGTGTCGCTCGTCGATAACGAGATCACGATCCTCGCCGCCGAAGACCTCGTGATGTTCAAGATCGCGTTCAACAGACGCAAGGATTGGCTGGACATCGAGCAGGTGCTATTCGCAACTGCGGGTAGCTTTGACCTGAATCACCTCCGGACGTGGGCTGCCCGGTTCTTCGACGCCAACGACCCGCGACTGGTCGATCTCGAGGAGGTCATCGACCGCATCCTCGGGCCGGAGGCGTGACGCGAACCTCGTCGGCTTGGCGGTATACCGGTGTCCCGCTAGCTCCATAGGCAGAACGGATGACCGGCGGGATCGAGCATCACGCGCAACCTGCTCGGGTCGCGGTCGGCCGGTTGTGGTGACGCCTCGCTCGCGCCAAGCTCGATCGTCCGCGCGACAGCAGCGTCGACATCGTCGACTTGGATCTCGAAGTGCATCATCTTCGGCGGCTCGGGCACTCTCTCCGGCCACACGGGACGCACGTACCAATCTTCGGCCTGCACGAGGATGTCCATCCCGCCACCCGAGTGCCCCATGGCAGCCCAGCGCGGTTCCTTGCTGTAGACGTGCATCCCGAGCATGTCGCGGTAGAGAGCGACGACGCTCTCGAAGTCGTCAGGCGCACAGTCGATGCAGACCGCGTTCCAGGTGAAACGCGGGCTCTGCGGCTCGAGATCCGACGTCATCGTCAGCTCCAGAGACAGAACGGATGGCCAGCGGGGTCGAGCAGTACCCGCAGCTTGCTCTGATCTCGGTCCGCGGGTTGCTGAGCGGCTTCACGTGCTCCCAGGGAAAGGGCGCGAACTACGGCGACAGGGACGTCGCCCACGTTGATCTCGAAGTGCATCATCTTCGCCCGCTCGGAACCGGTCTCGGGCCAGACCGGCGGCGCGTACCCATCCTCTGCCTGCACGTTGATCTCCATGCCGCCAGCAGACGACACCAACTTCGCCCAGCGCCCGTCGATGTCGGCAACCCGAAGCCCGAGGAGTTCGCGGTAGAACGTGACGACGCTCTGGAAGTCATCCAGCGCGCAGTCGATGCAAATGGCGTTCCAGCGCCACCACGTCTCATGCGGACTATCAATCGTCACGACGGCCCAATCATGACCTGACGAACGCTCGCGGTGAAGCTCACGAATGCGAAGCTGCAAGGTGGGAAGCGGTTAAATGAAGCTGGGCCGCCTGGCGGTGATCTAGGCGGCCTTGTGCCGCCTAAGGCGACGACTGTGCTCCAAGAACCATCCGGTCACCCGGTAAACCTGATCGTTACAACGTCGAGCGGGGGCCCGGCGATCTGCATGCCGCGGGCGTCGAAGATCGCATTCGCTTCGTCGGGAGTAGGCAGGCGGCCCATCGTCGACGCGTCGTCGACGAATCCATCGAAATCCCCAGCGGGTTGGAGCACGAAGATCATGCTGCACGCTTCCGTCCCGAGAGGCGCCCACGTGTGCACGATCTTACGTGGCGCCAACAACGAGTCACCGACCTTTGCTTCATATAGCTCGCCACCGACCTCGATGGCGAACGACCCCTTCGTGACGTAGAACCACTCGTCTTGCTCGTGATGGAGATGACGAGGGGGGCCAAAGCCGGTCACGTTCGGGATCTCACCAACGAAGAGCTGCCCGTTGCAGTCCTCGCCCGACACCTTCGTCGCGAAGAGATTCGCGCCCCACATCTGCACACTGGGTCCGAACCGATGCGTTCCTGCCGGCACGAACAACGCGGTCATGATCGTTCCCTTCTTCGACTGTTCAGGCGGACCGGTCCTCGCCATGGACGCCCATCCACGACGATTAGACTTCACGTCTATTCAATTAGATTTGGAGTATGATTCGGTCCGTGTCGAAAGTCAAGAGGGCCAAGAAGCCGCGCACATACACGTCGAGCATCCGGCGCGGCGAGGCACCCGCTCGTGTGTGCGCCGCGGCACACCGCCTCTTCGCTGCAAAGGGCTATGTAGCCACCTCGATTGCGGACATCTCTGCCGAGGCCGGAGTCGCTCGTCCAACCGTCTTCACGGCCGTCGGGCCCAAGCCGGTCATCCTCCGTGCGGTCGTCGATCAAGCGCTCGCAGGCGACGATGCGCTCGTTCCGATCGCCGAACGCCCCTGGTGGCGTGAGGCGATCGAAGAGCCCGATCCCGCGAGATCGATCGAACTGCACGCCCGCAACATGTGCCGTATCTCGCAGAGTGCAGCGCCGGTACTACGGGCGCTGGAGGTCGCCGCTTCGATCGACCCGGACGCTGCGAAGGTGTGGAAGCGATGGCAACGTCAGCGCTGGACCGGTCTCAGCGAGTTTGCCGTCGCCCTCGCGCGCAAGACGACCGAGCTCAGATGCGACGAAGAGACGATGACGGGGACGATGTGGACGTTGTCGCCGGACGCATATCTTCGGCTCGTCCACGACGCGGGTTGGCCGATCGAGCGGTACCAGGCGTGGCTCACGGACCTTATGCAGCGCCTCTTCTTATCTGATCTCCATTGAAGACCTAGCCTCACTACGCCAAGGTCAGCTGAGCCGGTGCGTCACTACAGCTTCGCTGAACCCTCGCATCGGGCGCGGGGCCAACTCTTCGCCCACGTCTTCCGCCGCAGGTAGTAGAGCGACGAAGTCCTTCGTAGCAAGCAACTGCCCGGGTTCCGCCGCTGCGACCAACCGAGCGGCGAGGTTGACGGGCTAGAGAGTCAGATCGTGACCGGCAGCGTTACCAGCCCACGGGGTGCATGCAGTTGTCCTTCACTAGGTGGCTTCAGCGGGTTGTCCGGTTTCCTTCCAGGCGGTCGATCGGATCGGGGCTCCTACTGATCGCCCCGGAAATCGCCCGCGTCGCGCCTAAGCTTCTCGATCGTTGTCGTGATCCCGTCGAGCTCGTCGGTCGTCAGTGGCTGCGTGAAGAACGCTTCATCGTTCAGGATCTCGGTCGCCGACTCAGCCGCGCGACGTCCGTCCTTCGTTATCTCGGCGAGCGTTGCGCGACGGTCGCTTTCGTGTGGGACGCGCCGAACGAGTCCGTCGGCTTCTAGACCGTCGACGATGCTCGTCACGCTCGTCGGATGCACTTGTAGGCGTTCGCCGATCTTGCCGAGCGGCAGAGCCCCGGTGCGGCTGAAGAGGAGAAGCATCAGCGCTTCGTAGCGTGCGAACGTCAGCCCGAAGGGACGGAGTGCTTCGTTGAAGCGCGCGATGAGCAGCTGCTGGGCCCGCATGATCGACGTGACGGCGGCCATCGCGGGAGCCGGCGCACGGCCCCAGCGCGACTCCCAGTGCCGCCTGGCTTCGGCGATCGGGTCGAAAGGCAGAGGCTTCGTCACACCGATATACTAGGACGTCCGACCATCGGAGTCCCGAAGATGACCGACGAAGTAGAGGCTGACCTGGAACGTCAGGCGCTCGCGTGGCAGGAGAAGTACGACGCGGCTCCGGAGCGCGACGCGGACTTCGAAACGATGTCCGGCATCCCTCTCAAGCCCATCTACACCCCGCTCGATAGCCGCGACCGGAGCTATGAGGACACGATCGGGTTCCCCGGCGAGTATCCGTACACGCGCGGCGTCTATACCTCCGGACACCGCGGACGCCTGTGGACCATGCGTCAGTTCGCCGGCTTCGGTTCGGCCGCCGACACCAACGAGCGGTACCACTTCCTGATGGCGCAGGGACAGACGGGGCTCTCCGTTGCGTTCGACATGCCCGCGCTGATGGGACGCGACGCCGACGATCCGCTCTCGCTCGGCGAGGTCGGACGGTGCGGCGCATCCGTTTCGTCGCTGCGCGACATGGAGGCGCTCTTCAACGGCATCCCGCTCGGCGACATCTCCACATCGATGACGATCTCAGGTCCGGCCGCGACGTTCTTCTGTTACTACCTCGCGGTGGCCGAGCAGCAGGGCGTGCCGTTCGAGCTGCTCGACGGCACCTGTCAGACCGACATCCTCAAGGAGTACATCGCGCAGAAGGAGTGGGTGTACCCGCCTCGTCCTCACTTGCGACTGATGGGCGACATGATGGAGTTCTGCGCCGAGAAGATGCCGAAGTACCACCCGATATCGGTGTCCGGCTACCACATCCGCGAAGCAGGATCGACGGCGGCGCAGGAGCTCGCATTCACGCTCGCCGACGGCTTCGCCTACGTCGAGCTCGGCCTGCAGCGCGGACTCGACATCGACGTCTTCGGTCCTCAGCTCTCATTCTTCTTCAACTCGCACATCGACTTCTTCGAGGAGATCGCGAAGTTCCGTGCGGCTCGCCGCATCTGGGCACGGTGGATGAAACAACGCTACGGCGCCAAGGATCCGAAGTCGATGCTGTGTCGCTTCCACGTGCAGACGGCCGGGTGTTCGCTCACGCTTCAACAGCCGTACAACAACGTCGTGCGCACGGCGCTCGAAGCACTGGCCGGGGTACTCGGCGGCGCGCAGTCGCTGCACACGAACTCGCTGGACGAGGTGTTTGCGCTTCCATCGGAGGAGTCGGTCGAGATTGCCCTCCGGACTCAACAGGTGATCGCGCACGAGACCGGCGTGACCAACGTGATCGATCCTCTCGGCGGGTCGTACTTCCTCGAGTCGCTCACCGATCGCATCGAGGAAGAGGCCGAGGAGTACTTCAAGCGCATCGAGAAGATGGGCGAGGGGTCGATGCTCGAGGGGTGCGTCCGCGGTGTGGACGACGGCTTCTTCCAGATGGAGATCGCCGAGGCCGCCTACCGGCAGCAGAAGCGTTTCGACAACAAGCGCGCGGTTCAGGTCGGCGTCAATGCGTTCACCGAGACCGTTCAGGACCAACCTGAGTTCATGCGCATCGGACAAGAGGTCGAAGACAGTGCCATAGCCGACCTCAAGCGGCTGCGCGCCGACCGCGACAACGATGCGGCGAAGAAGTCGCTCGCGTCTCTCACCGAGGCTTCGCGCGGAGACGACAACCTGATCCCGTACATCCTCGACGCGACGCGGGCCTACGCCACGGTCGGGGAGATCGCGCAGGCGATGGCCGACGTCTACGGCCGCTACCGGGAGACCCCTCGCTTCTAGCCGTTGTACGCTGTCCGCTTTCGGGGGAGAGGGATCAGACGTGCTTCGTATCGGCGCCGCTGTGATCACGGAGATCGATCCTCGTTCGCTCTCCGACGACGAGATCGACGAACTGACGGCGTTCGGTCACGTGCTCGAACGAGAGTCTGCGCCGGACGACCCGGTGACGCCGCTCGATGTAGGGCGCGCTTGGCACCGCACGATCCCGGGATTCATCGTGCTTCGAGAGTTCGTGGCTCGAGACGGCGACGGCCGGGTCGTTGCAAGGTGCTCGACGTCGTGGGCGAAGCGAGAAGAGAACCAACACATCCTGGGCATCTCGATCGGGGTTGCGCCGGACCACCGCAGGCGGGCATTGGGTACCGAGCTCCTCCGCCTCGCTTCCGTCGCGGCAGACGATGCCGGCAAGCGCCTCATGATGTTCTCCACGACCGACCGTGTTCCCCCTGCAGAAGCGTTCGCGCGAGCGATCGGTGCCGAGGCCGGCCTCGTCGGCCACACGAACCGTCTTCTCACCGCCGACGTCGATCGTGAGCTGATACTGCGATGGGCCGCCGAAGGACCGGGTCGCGCGCCGGGGTACAGCCTGGTCTCGCTCGACGGACGCTATCCCGACGAGCTCATCGAGCAGATCCTGGATCTATCGGCCGTGATGAACACCGCGCCGCGCGACAAACTCGACGTCGAGGACAACATCCCGAACGTCGAGTACGAGCGCGAGCACGAGAAGTCGTTCTTCGCGACGGGGGCCGAGTGTTGGCGGATCCTCGCTCGAGAAGTTGCGACCGACCGCCTCGTCGGCTGGACGGAGGTCGGATGGTGGCCCCATGAACCGGACACCGTCTGGCAATTCGGAACCGGCGTCCGGCCCGAGCATCGCGGGCGCGCCCTGGGCAAGTGGCTGAAGGCGACGATGCTGCAGCGCATCTTGGACGAAGCACCGGACGTCGTCGACGTGCGCACGCACAACGCCGATTCGAACGACCCGATGCTCGGTATCAACCACGAGATGGGGTTCGCGCCCTACCGCACCGACATCAACTGGCAGCTCAAGCTCGAGGACGCGAAGGCGTACCTCGCGAACATCTAGGGCCATGCTCGAGGTCGGTGGCGTGGTGATCGGCGAGAAGGACTACTCGTCATTTTCTGAAGACGACATCGTTGCATTCAACGCGTTCGTCAATGTGATGCACGACGAGGCGTATCCCGAGGACCCCTCGGTACCGCTCGATATCACCCGAGCCGACGTGTTGAACATCCCCGACTTCGTCGCGCTTCGCGAGTTCTGGGGAAGGGACCCCGATGGCACGATAGCTGCGATGGGGAACGCGGCATGGATGAAGACGGAGGAGAACCGCCATCTCGCCACGATCAGGATCGAAGTACGTCCGGATCGCCGCCGCCGAGGAATCGCCAAAGCGATCCTGCGTTGCGCTCTCGACGCCGTGGAGACTGATGGCCGAACCCTTGTTACGACGTACACGATCGACCGAATCCCCGCTGGTGAGCAGTTCGCGCGATCGGTCGGTGCGGACCCGGGCTCGGCCACCCACACGAACCGCTTAGTGCTCGGAGGAGTCGATCGCGAGTTGTTGCGGTCGTGGATCGACGACGCCCCGTTGCGCGCGGCCGGCTACTCGCTCGTCTCCATCGACGGACCCTATCCGGACGACTTCGTCGAAGAGATCGCGGGCGTCTACGGAGTGATGAATACGGCTCCTCGCGATGACCTCGACGTGGAGGACCAGGTCCATACGGTCGATCAGCTGCGACAGCGGGAGAAGGCCGGGGTCGCGGCCGGCACGACCCGCTGGTCGTTGTTCCCGCGTTGCGACGCGACGGGGGAGTTGGTCGGCCTCACGGTGGTCTACTGGAACCCGGCCGAGCCGAAGACGGTGTACCAGGGAGACACTGGTGTGCATCCCGATCACCGCGGACACGCGATCGGGAAGTGGCTGAAAGCCGCGATGATCGAACGCATCCTGGTCGAGCTTCCGGGCGCTGTGGAGATCCGTACCGGTAATGCCGATTCGAACGACGCGATGCTCGGCATCAATCGCGCGCTCGGCTTCGAGCCGTATATCGCGCAGATGAACTGGCAGGTGCCGGTCGAGCGAGTGCAGAGCTACTTGGCCGGCTCGAGCAGCTGACGCGATTCGGCGTCGGCCTCGATGCGCTCCCGGGAGTAAAGCATCGGCTGCAGTCGCACAGCCGCCCAGTCGTCCTGTTGGTCTGTGTAATGCGGGCTCTCGGGATGTCCGGACGATCCGAGCGGCACGATCCAGCCGCTGTTGTCCCAGTCGCCGAGATCGAAGACGTAGCGGGCCACCGACGAGTGCAGCACCCACGGGCCGAGCTCGGCGCTTCCCGCGTGCACGCAATCACCGTCGCCGCCCATCGACACAGACGGCGGGTTGAGCTCATCGGCGACCTCGGGGAAGTTGCGGGACAACGGGTGGACGATCCTCGTCCGATGCAACCGGTCCCACGTCCACGTTGACGTTTGGGGGCCGAGCTCCTCGCGGAGAGCGCTGAGCGCTCGCTCCGTCGCTTCGGCGATCGCCGCATCCCATCGCTCCGGCGTCAACATCTCGCGATCGATCAACCGCACAAGCGCGGTACGAACGCGGGTCTGTGCCGGTGTTGGGTACGGGTCCTCGACGTACGGGTTGGCCAGGACGTCGCAGAGGGGTTCTTCTTCAAGGAGCACACCGGCGAGCTCGTGACGCACCGCGGCGTAGATCGAGGCGGCGACGGAGTTGGGCTCCATCGTGCCGTCCCAGTTGCGCAACAGCTCGGCGACCTCCCCCGTGCCAGAGCCTGTGCCGGAGCCTGTGCCGGAGCCTGTGATGGCCGCTGCGATCGCCGGGGCGATCGCACGCGCGGGGTAGGAGACGCGATCGGCGTGCACCGCTGCCATGTCGGCCGGTGTCGTGTTCTTGAGCGCCTGCAGACGCTCAAGAACACGGATAGCTCGGCCGGGCTGGCTGTAGTCCATCCCGAGGAAGTGCGGGTAGTCGGCGCCGACGACGCGATTATTCGCCGTCACGATCACGCCGGCATCGGGGTTGCGAAGGCGCGGAGCCTCTTCGAACGGGACGTCGCCCTTCTCCCATTCGTGTTGGCCGGTCCACCCCGGGACGGGGACCCACGCGTTGCTGCGAGAGCGGATCGGTGTCCGCCCGCGGTACAGGTATGCGATCTCTCCGCTCACGTCCGCGAAGACGACGTTGTTGCACGGATCGACCCAGTCGCGCATCGCGTCGTCGAGCTCGTCGACGCTTCTCGCTCGCAGCATCGGCAACACGGTTCGCAGTGAGGAGTTCTGTTGATCGGTTCCCGTCCAACGCATGGCGATCGCCGAGCCCGACGACGGATCTCCGAAGATGACTGGGCCGTGGTGCGTTGTGATCGCGTCGATCTCGATGTCGTCGCCGTCGCGCACGTGGATCACTTCGCGCCGGTGTTCTGCGTCGAGCCATTCCCCGCGGAACTCGTAGCGGCCGTTGTCGTCGAACCGCTCGACGAATAGGTCCTGTGAGTCGGCCATCCCGTGCGTCACGCACCACGCGACGTGCGCGTTGTGTCCGAAGTGGAACATGCCGACAACGCCGGGCATCGAGAAGCCGGTCGCGTCGAAGTCCGGACATGCGATGTGGTTCTGGTAGTAGACGTTCGGCGCTTCGAGCGCGCGATGCGGATCGCCGGCGACGAGTGGGGAACCAGATGCGGTGCGCGTGCCGTGCACGGCCCAGTTGTTGCTGCCGTCCGGGGTCGCCCCGGCGGTGAGTGCGCTCGCGTCGATCTCTTGGCTCGTGGCATGCCACTGCTCCTTCCCGCCGACGGGCACGATGAGCAGGTCGTCGCGTGCGTCCGGTGAACCGGGCACGACCGCACCGTGGGGGCCGAGTGCGTCGGCGAGCCGAGCACGCCACAGCTTGTTCTCGTACGGCCCCATGAGCGCGTGGCGCACCTTGAACACCGCTCCGCAGTGCCACGGCTCCCACGGTGGAGCTTCGATGCCGAGCAGCTCGAACTCGCGCGGCGCGGGCGGGTCCGATCCGAGGAACGCGTTGATGCCGGCGGCATACGCCTCGAGCATCGCCTGCGTCTGCTCGTCGAAGCTCTCGTGATCGCTCTGAGCCGAATCGTCGATGCGCATCCGCCGCATGAACGCATCGAAGGTGATCGCGCGGGGACCGACGAGCTCGGCGAGGCGTCCGGACGCCCGCCGTCGGTCGTACTCCATCTGCCACAGCCGGTCCTGCGCGTGGACGAATCCCTGGCCCAGGAAAGCGTCATGCGTCGAGGTCGCTCGTACGTGAGGGATGCCGAGCCGGTCGCGCAGGATCTCGATCGGACCATCGAGACCGCGAACGCTCACGGTCCCGTCGAGCTGGGGGAGCGGCATCGCGGAATCGTACGCGAGGGAGGTCGGGGTTGACGCTGTCTCCGTCTCAGCGTACTTTGAGCATATGCTCAAAGCGACCGCTCAAACTAGCCCGAGCGTCCGCGCCGGCTGGATCGGCGTCGGATCCGGCCTGTTGATACCTGCGGTCCTCATGGTCCTTCGGGCTCGCGACCCTTCGGGCGCCGTCAGCCTGGAGCGTCCCCCGCTCAACGCGATCGCCGTATTCGCCGTCTTAGCCGCTCCCGCGGGCTTGGCGATCCTGGGTCTGCGACGACGTCCCAACCTGCTTCTGGTCGCGGCGTGCCTCAGCACGCTCATCGCGTTGCCCTTCTACTACTTCGCGCTCCCGATGCTCGCTGCGACCCCGCTCTACGCCATCGCGTATGCGCGCCAAGTCGCGCGAACGCCACCCCGCTGGACCGAACTCGGCGTTGCCGCTGCGGCCGGAGCTCTGGCACTCGCCGCTGCTTTCACGTTTTTCTTCATTCGCTCTCCGACGGTGTGCTGGAGCGAAGCGACCTACGAGGACGGAACCGTGCGACGCGCCGCGAAGGTCCAAGTCGATCCTTCGCGGGGCACGGAGACGTTCCGATCGCGTGACCATGTCGTGAGCAACCGGAGCGGATGTTCGGAGAGTCCGCTCCTTCCGGCACGCTCCATCGCGATCCTTTCGCTCACGGGAGCGTCGTTGGCGATCGGTTCGCTGGCTCAGAGGAAGATCGTGCCGTGAGCGAAACGAAGGATCGGATCGTCGAGGCTGCGCTCGAGACTTTGAAGGAGGAGGGGTTCGCGGGCACCAGCGCTCGCGCTATCGCGCGGCGCGGCGACTTCAATCAGGCGCTGATCTTCTACCACTTCGGCACACTCTCCGACCTGCTGCTCGCTGCGCTCGATCGCACGAGCGAGGTTCGCATGTCGCGGTACCGCGACGCGATGCGGGGAATCTCGACGGTCGAGGATGCCGTCCAGGTGGCCACCGATCTGTATCGGGAAGATCTCGCGTCCGGACACATCACCGTCATCTCCGAGATGATCGCGGGCTCCCTCGAACGTCCGGACCTCGGCCCCCAGATCGTCGAGCGCATGCAACCGTGGATCTCGCTGACGACCGGCGCAGTCGAGTCGATGCTCGGATCGCTCGGCGCGACCGGGATCGCACCGGCACCCACCGTTGCGTATGCCATCGTCGCGCTCTTCCTCGGGATCAACCTGCTCTCGCACCTCGAGAAGGACACGGCGACGACGGAGGCGCTCTTCGACACCGCGAAGTTGCTCGCGTCTCTCCTGTCGCAGCTCGGCGTGGGAGCACCGAGGGAACAGACGTCTAGCTCATAGGACGCGACGTCACGTGGACCATCGACATCCGCATCGTCGACTCGAACGCCAGGTCGGTCGGTCCGCCGAGTTCGGCCGATGCGCCGGCGAATTTCATCGTCATCGACAGGTTGACGGTGCCGTCGAGTCGGACGAGCTCGCTCGTGTCGGGGATGACGAGCGAGTCGGCATCCATCGACATCTTCCCTCCGATCGTGAACGAGGCGTTTTCGGCTCCGTTTGGGATCGGACCCGCCTGATCTCCCAGCCGCGATGCCATCTCGGCGAGGTTGAAGCTCATGTCGAGTGGGGCCTCGATCGCATGGTGGAATCGCGCGAGCCGGCCGGCGGACGAATCCTCGTAGCCGTCGTGGCGCCCGGTCGACGTCATTTTGATGTCCCCGCTGCCGAACGGCAATGGGACGCTGGTCGATTCCGTCCAGGTATCGCCGGGCTTGACGGCGTCGGCCGGGAACCTCGGGAACATGAATTGGGAGCCGGCGCTCTCGGTGGGTGCTCCGGCCGGAAGCGACGCGAGTGAATCGAGGCTTGCGCCGGCGGCGCCGAAGAGACCACCCGTGCCCTTGACCGAGGCGATACGGCCGTCCGGAGCGATGCGCACGCGGAGCGTACTGTTTTCGGCAGGCGGGGTGGACACGTTCGGCTCGAAGCTGATGCCGCCGATCGTCATCTCAAGGGTCGCCGAACCGTCCTCCTCGAGATCGACAACCTCATAGCCCATGGCCGCGTGCATCGTGCCCTCGAACGGCTGTGCGTCTGGGACGCCGATGGGCTTGGCCGTCACCGACATCGTGATGTCGTACGCCTGCTTCTCTCCCTCGGCGAACGCGTAACGGAACGCAACGGCCTCGGCGCTCCCCGACGAACGAAGCACGAACGCGGTCCCCGCAACGATCACGACGAGCGCGGCGGCGATGACGGCCCACTTCGGCTTGCGTCGTGACGGCGCACTCGGCGCGACGACGAATTCTTCCTTCCATGGAGCGCCCGAAGGCGCATCCGGCGATGGAGCTCCCCAAGCCGCATCCGGGAGGTACGCGGAATCAGTCATCCCGTTAATGGCTATCGGAAGGGCGATGGCGGAACTGAAGCCTTCTAGGTAGTACCCGTGACCTGCTTGTCGAGGCGCTCGAGGGTTGCCTGCATGCCCTCGGGGTGCTTCTTGGGATAGCCCATCCTTTCGATGAACCGAGGTGAGATGGCATTCGAGTAGTCGAATGTCTCGGTCACCTTGGTTCCGCCCTCGGCGGGCTCCAGTTCGTATCGCCAGACGTGGCGTCCGAAGTGGCGCCAGCCGATGCGCTTGCCGTCTTCGAACTCGACGACCTTGTTCGTGATGCGGTACGGCGCACCGATCTTCATGCCCATCCCGAACTTCGCTCCGAGCTCGAGGCGCTCTGGATTGCCGAGCTTCGACTTCTTGACCGTCCCCGATCCGTCGATCACCGGGTGCATCGCCGGATCTGCGATGACGTCGAAGATCTTCTGCGCGGGCGCGTTGATCACGCGTGATACCGAAACGCTTCTCTTGGCGTCTTTCGCGCTCATGAGATAGCCACCATCCTGTCGATCGCGCCGCGAGCCTTCTCGGCGATGTCGGGCGGCACCGTGATCTTGTGCTCGAGATTCTCGAGCGACCACAGCACCTTGGGCAACGTGATCCGCTTCATGAATTGACACACCGCGCCCGGCGTGGCCGCGATGAACTCTTTGTCTGGGACTTCCTTCTTGAGGCGGTGAAGGATACCGGTCTCCGTCGCGACAACGAGCGTCTTTCGTTTCGTGGACTTGGCGTGCATCACCATGCCCTCGGTGGACAGGATGTGCGTTCCGTTGCTCTCGATGTCGCCCTCGCCCAAGTGGTACATCGTCTGCGTCACGCAACCGCACTCAGGATGGATCAGCAGGTCTGAATCCGGGTACTTGATCCGCATCTCGCCGATATCGGCCGGGTCGATCCCGGCATGCACGTGACATTCTCCGAGCCAGATGTGCATCTTCCGTCCCGTCTTCTTCTCGAGGTAAGCGCCGAGGAACATGTCGGGGAGGAAGAGGATCTCCTTGTCCTCTGGGATCGAGTTGATGATGGCTTCGGCGTTGCCGGACGTGCAGCAGTAGTCGGAGAGGGCTTTCACCTCGGCCGTGGTGTTCACGTACGAGACGACGACGGCTCCCGGGTACTCGGCCTTCCAACGCGCAAGGTCCGCGGCCGTGATGGTCGCGGCGAGCGAGCACCCTGCTTCGAGATCGGGGAGGAGGACCGTCTTTTCGGGGCACAGGATGACTGCGGTCTCGGCCATGAAGTGCACACCGCAGAACACGATGACATCTGCCTGGGTGGCGGCGGCCTGACGGGACAGCCCGAGCGAATCACCAACGTAGTCGGCGACGTCCTGCACCTCTGGGACCTGGTAGTTGTGAGCGAGGATGACCGCGTTGCGCTCACGCGCGAGCTCCCGGATCCGCGCGGACATGGCGGCCGTGCCCACGGGCTTGTCGGTTTCGGCGTCAGAGCTTGTGAAAGATTTCACGATCTCGCGTCGTCTCCACTCGCATCGGGTAGATGGGTTGACTACGAGTTTATCTCGTCGGAGCTTGCGAGCGTGGCTCCGGCTTTGCGCATCTCGCCGATCGCTCGCTCGCCGTCGGCCACCCCGGTGTCGACCGCTGCGACCGCGTCCACCACGAGAACGGCATCGAAGCCGTTCTCGATGGCTTCGAAGACCGTCTCGCGTACACCGTAGTCGGTCGCGAGTCCCGTCACGAAGACCCGTGTGACGTCCATCTCGCGGAGGCGGTCGGCCAGGTCGGTGCCGGCGAAGCCGGAATGGCCGTCCACATCCAGATCCGTCCCCTTCTGGACGACGTCGTCGATCTTCGCGATGTTCAGTCCGGGATGGAACTCCGCGCCCAACGTCTCCCGGACGCAGTGCTCGGGCCACGGTCCGCCCTGCTCGACGAAGGAGGAGTGGCCCGGCGGGTGGAAGTCCTGCGTAGCGATCACGTGGTGGAAGTTCGGCATGAGCCAGTTGATGACGTCGATGACATCGTCGCCACCGGGCACGGCGACGGCTCCGCCAGGGCAGTAGTCGTTCTGGACGTCGACGACGACAAGCGCGTCGTGCTCGGTGATGTTCATGCCGGGCCACTGTATAGAGTTCCGAGATGCCTGAATCCGTCAACGTCGAGCGTCACGGACCGGTGGCGGTCGTGCGATTGGACCGCCCGAAGGTCAACGCGCTGAACCAGCAGGTCGTCGAGGAGTTGAACGAGGCGTGCGCGCAGCTCGAAGAGGACCATTCGGCTCGGGTGGCGATCGTCTACGGCGGTGAGCGCACGTTCTCGGCGGGTGCCGACCTCAAGGAGATGGCCCAGGGCACGCCGTCGGACGTCCGGGAGCGTGTCGGCGCGCTGCAGAAGGTGTGCGACCGCATCGAGGCTCTTCCCCTCGTGACGATCGCAGCCATCACCGGATACGCGCTCGGCGGTGGGTGCGAGATCGCGATGGCGTGTGACTTCCGCTTTGCCGTCGGCAACGCGAAGCTCGGCCAGCCCGAGATCGTGGTCGGGTTGATCCCCGGTGCCGGTGGCACCCAGCGACTTCCCCGACTCGTGGGACCTGCACGCGCGAAGTGGATGATCTTCACCGGTGAGTTCGTCGATGCACCGACGGCGCTTGCGTGGGGGCTGATCGACGAGGTCGCCCAAGGCGACGTCCTCGAGCTCGCCCTCACGCATGCAAGCAGGTACGCCTCCGGTCCGACGCTATCGCTCGCGGCGGCCAAGCGGGCGATCAACCACGGTGTACGCACCGATGGTTTCGACCTCGAGCTCGATGAGTTCGTGAAGCTCTTCGACACGAGGGACACGTTGCACGGGCTCGAGAGCTTCGAGGCCAACGGCCCGGGCAAAGCTACTTACGAGGGACGATGAGCGACTGCGGAGCGCGCAGCGCGGAGCAAGCGAGAATGAGATGAGCGACTGCGAAGCGCGCAGCGCGGAGCAAGCGAGGATGAGATGAGCGACTGGGACACCGACCCGGTGAAGGCTTCGAACGACTTCTTCGGCCCGCTCGTCCCAGGACAGCTCGGATGCGTGTTCACCGAGGTATCGAAGGATCTGGTCGTGGGGCAGATCCACGTGACGCACAACCTCATCGCCGGCACCGGCTACCTCTTCGCACCGGCGGTGATCGCGCTCGCCGACACGCTGTGCGCGATCGGTACTCCGAGCAACGCGCCGCCGGACTCAACGTTCACTACGATCGAGCTCAAGACCAACTTCCTCGGCTCGGCCCGCGAGGGCGAGACCATCGAGGGACGTGCAACGCCTCGCCATGTCGGCAGGACGACGCAGGTGTGGGATTGCGAAGTCCGCAACATCACGACAGACCGCACGATCGCGCTCTTCCGCAACACTCAGATGATCCTTCCGAGGCGGGCCTGAAGATGGCCGAGGCGAGCCGGAAGATGGCGCGTGTTCTGGTGATCGACGACGACCCGCAGGTATTGAAGCTCGTGCAGATCAACCTCGAGAGCGAGGGATTCGAGGTGGAGACTGCGAGCGACGGGTCCGAAGCGCTCGACGCAGTCGCGCGCGAGAAGCCGGACGCCGTTGTGTGCGACCTCATGATGCCGGTGACCGACGGTTTCACGGTCCTCCGGACGCTTCGGCTTGACCCGGAGACCAAGAAGATCCCGTTCGTGATCCTTTCGGCGAAGACGATGCCCGCCGACATCAAGCAGGCGCTCGAGATGGGCGCCGACCGCTACATCACCAAGCCGTTCGACCCGCAGGAACTCATCGATACGGTCACGCGGCTGCTCGCACCCGATTAGGCCTGCGGAGCGACGACACCGGCGTCGAACGCGAGCACGATCGCCGCTGCTCTGTCACGGAGGTGGAGCTTGGTGAAGATGTGCCCGACGTGGCTCTTCACCGTCACCTCGCCGATGAACAGCTCCTCGGCGATCTCGGCGTTGCTGCGTCCTCGTCCGATGAGCTCGAGGACCTCGAGCTCTCGGGCGGTGAGGTGCTTGAGGTCGGCCGCCGGCTTGCTGGGCGTGGTCCCGCGGTAAGCAGCGAGCACACGGCCGGTCACGCCAGGGTCGAGCCAGGCTTCGCCATCGGCGACTGTTCGCAACGCTCTCACGATCTCCTCGCCGGGAGCGTCCTTCAGCTGGAACCCCGCGGCACCGGCGCGCAGCGCGGCCGAGAGGAGCTCGTCGTCGTCGAACGTTGTCAGGACGAGGACGGGCGGCGCATCGGCGCGCTCGCGGAGGCGTGTCGTTGCCTCGACGCCGTCCACTCGCTTCATGCGGATGTCCATCACGACGACGTCCGGCTCGTGTTCTCGGACGGCGGCGGGGACCTCGTCGCCGTCCTCGCATTCCGCGACGACCTCGAGGTCGTCGGTCGTGGCGATGATCCGTCCGAGGCCTGAACGCACGAGCTCCTGATCATCGACGAGCAGGACGCGGATCATGCGACGGGCTTGGGTGCGACCACGGACACCGCCCACCCGTCGTGTTCGTCGATGGCGAGTTCGCCGCCGAGCAGTGCCGCGCGCTCGGCCATGCCGCGCAGACCAAGTCCGGCGACGTTTCTCGCCATGCCGTTCGTCCGTTTGTTGTGGACGCGCAAGGAAACGTTCTTCTCGCCGACGTCCAGCTCGACGAGGACGGCGGCACCAGGCGCGTGCTTCACCGCGTTGGTGAGGGACTCCTGGATGATCCGGTAAAGATTCAGTCCCGCGGCCGGTGAAAGATCAGCGAGTTGTCCGTTGACCGTCAACGCTGCGTCGAGTCCCGCGGCGCAGAAGTCCGATACGAGCTTCGGCAGATCGACGACGCCGGGCATCGGCGCTGCGGTTGCGCTCTCTTCGGGGCCGAGCAGACCGACCGTGCGTCTGACTTCGTTCAAGCTGTTGCGTCCCTGGGTCTCCGCGGCCTTCAAGGCATCGAGAGCGTCGGAGGTCCTGCCGCGCTCGAGCGCCATGCGCGCGGCGGTCACGTGCAGCATGGTCACGCTGAGCGAGTGCGCGATGACGTCGTGCACTTCCCGCGCGATGCGACCACGCTCGTCCGACGCGGCCTTTTCCGCCAGGCCTGCTTGTGCTTCCATGAGTTGCTGCTTCCTCGCGTCGAGCTCGCCGACCATGAACCCACCGAACCAGCCGAACGTGATGCCGATCACCCAGATGAAGGAACCGTCGAACCGACCGAGGACTTCGCCGGCAACCACCACGGCAACGCCGAGGAGGCAGCCCCAGAGACCCAAGCGCTTTCGGCGTCCCGCCCGGGTTGCGACCTCTGCGGCAGTGAACACGAGGACGAACGGCGAGAAGTCGGTTTCGACCTGGTGAAATGCGAGGTAGCCGATCCCCGCCACAACCGCAAGCGGGAAGAGCGGGAGGGGCAGGCCTACCTGCCGACGTGTGAAGACCGCAAGAACGTCGAGGAGGTAGGGAAGGAATGCGACGGCAGCCGCGAGCGTGGCGCCGGCGAAGGTGTATCCGAACGGGATTCCCGGCCGATCCCAGTACTCACGTCGCTGGAGGATCGCGGCTGCCAAGTTGATCCCGACGAACGCTGCGGCTCCGATCGGTACGAACTTCGGCCATTCGTCGAGAGCGGCGTCGGGTGGGGGAACTGCGCGTGCGGACATGGGTCCAGCGTAGGCGGCCCGCCGCCTTGCCTCTTCCTCCCCAGGTCGTGTCCGCCCTCCACCCACAGGAGGAGGACGCGCTCCACTCAAAGGTTGCGTCGGAATCGTCCTCCGGCACGATGCCCCTTTTGCTCTGCGGTCCTACGGTTCATTTGTCAGATCCGCCGGCCGAAAGGAGCCCCGAGATGCGCAAGGAAGACAAGATCAGAGAGTTGGAGCTGTTCTCCGGCTGCGGCACCGACGAGGCCCGATGGGTGGCTCGCAACGCGGATGAGGTCGAGGTGGCAGCCGGCGAGACGCTCGCCGTGGCGGGGACGAAGGT
Organism: uncultured Actinomycetes bacterium; assembly: GCA_964520325.1. Classification (GTDB taxonomy): domain Bacteria; phylum Actinomycetota; class JAICYB01; order JAICYB01; family JAICYB01; genus CAZFOB01. Next base: position 27,454 of record CAZFOB010000017.1, read on the forward strand.
CCGTGAGTTCTTCGTCGTTCTCGACGGCGTGCTCGGTTCCGACGGTGGATCGATGTTCACACGACCGGCGCACTTCGGAGAGATCGGACTGATCAGCGGCGGTTGCCACGTCGAGTCGATCCACGCGTTGACGACCTGCCGTGTGCTTGTCTTCGACGCACGAGGCTTCAACGGATTGCTCGCGCGCGTACCGGCAGTTGCCCGCAAGCTGATGCGCGAGCTCGTCGAGCGCGTAGCGGCCGCTTAGGAGTCCGCTGGGCGAAGCGCTCTCGCAGTTTCGTGGGGGTCGGCTGCCACGATCGGCAGCTCGGCCCCCATCTCGAGTCCGCCCCAGATGGCGATGCGCGGCATGAGGTGAGCGTGCCAGTGGAAGGCAGCGGTACCCGCGGGAGCGGTGTGCATCACGAGGTTGAACGGGAGCGAGTCGCCGAAGTGGGAAACGCTTCGGCGCACGGCTGAGGCCAGCGCTTCGGCCACCGTCGGCAGCTCGTCGTCGGCGAGATCGGTAAGACGCGGCGTGCAGCGGCCGATCACGAGCAACTCTCCAGCCACGAAGGGCACGGGGTGGGCGACGACTCTGAAGTCGCCGGTCTCGGTGATCAGGAGCTCGTCGTCGTCGCGCATGGCGCACGCGATGCACGGACCGTCGGCGAAGCTCTCGGATTCGCGTTCGAGAGAAGGCGGGATCGCACCGAGCCCGAAGATCTGCCCGTGCGCATGGGTACGTGAGGCACCGGCCGCCCGTCCGCGGTTCCAGACCGCAACAACGGCCGGTGTCGGCGCGGCCCGGACCCGTTCGCGATACGCGGTCACAACGTCCGTTCGTTCGTCCAGGTCCTGTTCCTCGTACCGGGTCAGGTGGTGTGGCGTGTGGAACACCACTTCGTGGAATGGCGCGGCGGGGTAGAGGTTGGGGACGACGCGAACGCTCCAGCCCGGTCCATCGGGGGCCGAACCCCGGCCATCCATGGAGGCACGGATCGAGAAGGTCTCCGGGGGTGTCCGCTGTTCCTGCCCGCCGCAGAAGTCGCACGGCTCTGCGTCCGGCCTGTACTTCTCGAGCGCGGGTGCGCCGCGGGCCGCGCGCTCGGGGGCGAGCAGTACGCTGCGGCGTCCTAAGGGGTCGAACCGAAGCTCGGGCATAGCCCTCCTATCATGACCGGGTGCACTACCTCGATTACGCCGCCACGGCCCCGGTCCTTCCCGAAGTCCGGGAGGCGATGCTTCCGTACCTCGACGAGCGGTGGGGAAACCCGTCGAGCATCTACGCGACCGGTCGCGAAGCTCGCAAGGGGATCGACGAGTCCCGTGAGAAGCTCGCGCTCGCGATCGGCTGCGCGCCCGAGGAGATCGTCTTCACCGGGAGCGGCACGGAGGCCGGCAACCTTGCCGTCAAAGGAACGGCGTGGGCGCAAGGAAGCAGGGGCCGACACATCTTGTTGACGAAGATCGAGCACCACGCCGTGCTCGATGCGTCCGAGTGGCTGGCAACTCAGGGGTTCGACATCGAGTTCCTCCCAGTGGACGGGACGGGCCTCGTCTCACCGCGAGCCGTCAGCGAGCGTCTCCGCGACGACACGATCCTCGTTGCGCTCATGCTTGCCAACAACGAGATCGGCACGATCGAACCCGTCGCCGAGGTGGCGGCCATCTGCCGCGAGCGCGGCGTGCTCACGTTCACCGATGCGGTACAGGCACTCGGCAAGATCCATGTGGACGTCCGCGCGCTCGGCGTCGATCTTGCAGCCTTCTCCGCGCACAAGATCGGCGGACCGAAAGGGACGGGCGCGCTCTACGTGCGGCGCGGTGTGAAGCTCGTGCCGCACACCCACGGCGGCGGCCAGGAACGCGGACGCCGTTCGGGCACCGAGAACCCCGCCGGCGTGGTGGGTTTCGCGACGGCCGCCGAGATCGTGACGCACGAGCTCGAGATGCAAGCACCTCGATGGACGGCGTTACGCGACCGGCTGTGGGACGGACTGCGCGAGCGCATCTCAGACGTTCGGCTGAACGGGGCCGGGATCGTTGGAGCGCAACGGCTCCCGCACAACCTCAACGTTTCGGTGCGCGGCGTGGTCGGCGAAGACATCCTGCTGATGCTCGATGCGGTAGGCGTCTGCGCATCGACCGGTTCGGCCTGCCAGTCGGGATCGGTCGAGTCTTCGTACGTGCTCGGTGCGTGCGGCGTCGAGCGGAAGTGGGCCGAGGGTGCGCTCCGCTTCACCGTCGGACGCGAGAGCAGCGACGCGGACGTGGACGCAGTGCTCGACGCTCTTCCTCCGATCGTCGACCGCATGCGGGCTTTCTCGACGGGGCGCCATTCGGCGCATCCGGGCGCGCGTCGCTGACGATGGCTCGTTTGCTCGCCGCCATGTCGGGCGGCGTCGACTCCTCGGTGGCCACGGCGCTCGCCATCGAGGCAGGCCACGAGGTCGTTGGCGCCACGCTCAAACAATGGGAGTTCCCGGACGAGGAAACGCGACTGTCGAAGGGGTGCTCGACACTCGATGCGGTCGCCGACGCGCGCCGGGCCGCCGACGTTCTGCGGATCCCGCATTACACCTTCGACTTCCGCGAGGTCTTCAACCGCGAAGTGGTCGAGCCCTTCATCGACGATTACGCCAACGGCCTCACACCGAACCCGTGCGTTCGGTGCAACGAGCGCGTCCGATTCGGTGAGCTCGCGGACAAGGCCGAGATGCTCGGTTTCGACGGTTTGATCACCGGCCACTATGCGCGGATCGCCGATGGACGTCTGTTTCGTGCGAACAACCGCGACAAGGATCAGAGCTATGTGCTCTATGCGATCGGTCGCAAGGCCCTCGACCACGCGCACTTCCCGCTCGGCGAGATCACGTCGAAGTCGGACGTCCGCGAGATCGCTCGTACGCTCGGCCTCGGCAACGCCGATCGCGAGGACTCGCTCGAGGTGTGCTTCGTCGGCGAGGGCAAACGGCCTGGGGATGTCGTCGGTGAGCGTGTACCCGTCGCTGTACGCAGCGGGCCGATCGTCGATGCGACAGGCGAGGTCATCGGAGAACATCGGGGCCTCGCGTACTACACGGTGGGTCAGCGACGGGGGCTTCTTGGGGACGGCACTCGCCGCTATGTGACCGAGATCGACCCTTCTCGCAACGCCCTCATGGTGGACGTCTCGCCTCACGAGTCGACCTTCCTGGAAGCCATGCGTCCGCGATTCTTCGGGTCGATCCCATCCGACGGAAGCGTTGTCGGTGCCGTCGTCCGGTATCGCGCGGACGAGGTGCCCGCGGTCATCCACGCGACCGCCGACGGCTTTTCGCTCGACTTCGAGCATGGTGTGCGAGCGGTTGCGCCCGGACAGGCCGTCGTCCTGTACGACGGCGACGAAGTGATCGGCGGCGGGACGATCGCGCGTGCGCAGTAGAGCGCGCGCGCGACGATCGCGCTCGAGGCGGACCCCCGTGTTTTCGCGCGCCAGGTTGTTCGTCGGTCTGCTCGTCATCACCCTGATCGGCGCAGGCGGGATGTTCGCACTCGCGCGTCTGCGCGGCGGCCCCGACCCGGGCAGCGTCGTGTACGCGTCGCCGGAGGGTGTGTTCGTCCACGACCTCTCGAGCGGACACGACCGCCTCGCGGCCACGCTCCCGAAGGGCACCGTCGCCGCGATACCGAGTCCGGACGGGAAGTGGGTCGCCTACTCGCGCGGCGTCGGCGAGTTGTGGCTTGCCTCGCTCCGTTCCCGTCAACGGTTCCAGGTGGCGGACCAATTCGTCGTCCCGCTCGGATGGAGCCCCGACGGACGCCTCCTGGCGAGCGAGCTGCTGTCGGACCGGGATCTCGTCCTCATCGATCCCGACGAGGGCCGCGAGGTTCTGAAGTCCGGCGGTGTTCCTCCCTCATCTTTCCCCGTGTGGCTGGATGAGCACCGCTTCGCCATCGCGACGAGCGACGAGGAGTTCGTCCTCTTCGACACGAGGCGGCCGTCCCGATCAGTCGCGGCTCCCGGCGCACCGCTCGCCGCTTCGCCGGACGGTGAGGAGCTCCTGTTCGCCCTGCGCGACAAGGTACTCGTCGCGAAGATCGAGGGGAAGAAGCGAGGACAGCTGAAGACGATCTTCACCGGCACGGCAACGCACGCAGCGACGAGCGGCGACGGGTTCCTCGCGATCGCTGCCAAGGATCCGAAGGGCCATAGCGGCGCGTGGGTGTTCCAAGGTGGCTCGAAGAAGACGCGCGTCGTGTCCGGAAAGGTCGACGGCCTCGCCTGGTCCGCCAAGGGTGCCGCGCTTCTGTACCAACGCGGGGGTGTGATCTACGCCATCGCGCACGCCGGATCCGATCCGGTCCGCGTGAGCCGGCGCGGGGTGAAGGTCTTCCGGCTGCTCTCGTTCATCGTGGTGCCCTAGCCTTCAGCATTACCCTGACCCTCGTGCCGAAAGCGAAGAAGAAGGCCGACAAGGAGGACGCCGCCCTCAGCCGCGCGCGCGTGCATGTCGAGGAGTTGCGCGCGCAGCTCAACAATCACAACTACCGCTACCACGTGCTCGATGCACCCGAAGTGTCCGACGCCGATTACGACGCACTGATGCGCGAGTTGCAGTCGCTCGAGGAGCGCTTCCCCGAGCTCATCACTCCCGACTCACCCACCCAGCGCGTTGGTGCGCCGCCCTCCGAGCTCTTCGCTCCGGTCGAGCACTCGGCCCCCTTGCTGTCGCTCGACAACGCGTTCAGCTCCGACGATCTGGACGCGTGGTATGCGCGTGTTCTGAAAGGCCTTGAGCACGAGCCGACCTTCGTTTGCGAGCCGAAGATCGACGGATTGTCGGTCGTCGTTGTCTACGAGGACGGGAAGCTCGTCCGTGGCGCCACGCGAGGCGATGGTCGTTTCGGAGAGGACGTGACTGCCAATATCCGAACGATCCGCGCGATCCCTGCGTCACTTCGCGGGAGTGACCCCCCGAGCTGGCTCGAGATCCGGGGCGAGGTGTTCCTGAGCCTTGCCGGGTTCGAGAAGATCAACGCAGAGCTCGGTGAAGCGGGCAAGCCGCTCTTCGCCAACCCGCGCAACACCGCAGCCGGGATGCTCCGCCAGAAGGACCCGAAAGTCACCGCGAGCCGGCCGCTTCAGATCGCTTTCCACGGGATCGTTCGCTGCGACGGCTTGAGGATCCGGTCGTATTCGGAATCGATCGATCGGATGCGCGACTGGGGACTTCGTCCGCATCCGTTGAGCAGACCCGTCAAGACGCTCGATGACGTGAAGGCGTTCACCGCTGAGATCGAGAGCACGCGCCATTCACTCGACCACGAGATCGACGGTGCGGTCGTCAAGGTCGACGACTACACCGACCAGTTCGACCTCGGCGCCACGTCGAAGGCTCCGCGCTGGGCGATCGCGTTCAAGTTCCCCCCAGAGGAGAGGACGACGCTCTTGAATGACATCCTCCCGTCGATCGGACGAACGGGGGTCATCACGCCGTTCGCCGTGCTCGAGGCCGTGCACGTGGGTGGCGTGATCGTCCGCCAAGCCACGCTCCACAACCCCGACGAGATCGCGCGGAAGGACATCCGTATCGGCGACACCGTCGTCGTCAGGCGCGCCGGAGACGTCATCCCCGAGGTCGTTGCGCCGATCGTCTCGAAGCGCACCGGCAAAGAGAAGAAGTTCAAGATGCCGAAGAAGTGTCCGGCGTGTGGCACCGCGTTGATCCGCGCGGAGGACGTCGTCGCGACACGTTGCCCGAACCTCGCGTGTCCGGCGCAGGTGGTCGGCCGTCTGATCCATTTCGCCGGACGCGGCGCGATGGACATCGAGCACATGGGCGAGAAGACCGTCTCCGCGCTGGTGGACCGGGGCTACATCGACGACTTCGGGGATATCTTCTTTCTGACCGCAGAGCAGATCGCCGACCTCCCGGGTTTCAAAGACAAGTCGATCACCAACCTGCTCGAGGCCATCGCCGGCGCGAAGCAGCGTCCGATCGACCGGCTGCTCTACGGGCTCGGGATCTTGCATCTCGGCGTGACGGGGGCCAGGGCGCTCGCGGACGCGTTCGGTTCCGTGCGCGAGATAACCGCAGCATTGGAAGACGACATCGCGGCCGTCGAAGGCATCGGTCCGGTCATCGCGAGATCGGTCCGCGAGTATTTCGACCGCGAGCAGACCAAGCAACTGATCGGCAAGCTCGAGCGCGCCGGCGTCCGGCTCGAAGAACAACGCAAGAGAGCAACCGGTCCCCTTCTCGGCAAGATCTTCGTCATCACCGGGACGCTCGAACGCTGGTCGCGTGAGGAGGCGAAGGAGCGGATCGAAGCGATGGGTGGCAAGGTCACGTCGAGCGTGTCGAAGAAGACCGATTACCTGGTCGCCGGAGAGTCGCCGGGCTCCAAGCTCGACAAGGCCCAGTCGCTCGGCGTCGAAGTCGTCAACGAGGTCGGTCTGGAGAAGCTGCTCGACTAGACTCCCTCGCCGCTCTCCGGAGTCGCTACGCTCCATCCGTGGCCATTTCACGCGAGGACGTCGAACATGTCGCGCGTCTTGCGCGGCTCGAGCTCACCGATGCGGAGATCGAGATGTTTCGGGGGCAGCTCTCGGCCGTCCTTGAGCGTGCCGAGCGCATCCAGGCCCTCGATCTCGACGACGTCCCGCCGACGCAGCATCCGGTCGAGCTCATCAACGTGTGGCGCGAGGACGAAGTCGTCGCGTTCACGGATACCAAGGCGATCCTCGACAACGCGCCCGCGACCGAGGACGGCAAAGTGCGCGTGCCGCAGATCCTCGAGGACTCCGAGTAACCCGTGGCCGGCGAGCTCTGGCGCCGGACGGCGTCCGATCTCATCCCGCTCCTCGAGCGCAAGGAGATCAAGGCGGCCGAGATCGCCGAGTCGGTGCTCGAGCGCATCGAAGCCGTCGAACCGACGCTGAACGCGTTCATCTCCCGCACTGGTGAGGCGATCGTCAGGCACGGCAAGCGCGTGGACGAGGATCGCGCGTCGGGGGCCGAGCTCGCGCCTCTCGCCGGGATCCCCATCGGCGTCAAGGACATCTTCTGCACGAAGGGCATCCGGACCACGGCCGGCTCGAAGATCCTCGACAACTACAAGCCGCCCTACGACTCGACGGTGTGGAGCCTGCTCAAGGAGCAACGCGCGCTCCTCGTCGGCAAGACGAACCTCGACGAGTTCGCTATGGGTTCGTCCACGGAGAACTCCGCATTCGGGGTGACCAAGAATCCGTGGGACATCACCAAGGTGCCCGGGGGTTCGTCCGGCGGCTCGGCTGCGGCTGTGGCAGCGGGGATGGGCCCGCTCGCGATCGGCACCGACACGGGCGGTTCGATCCGTCAGCCCGCGAGCTTGTGTGGTGTCGTCGGCCTGCGGCCGACCTACGGTCTGTGCTCGCGGTACGGGATGGTCGCCTTCGCGTCGTCGCTCGACCAAGCCGGGCCGTTCTCGCGCTCCGTTCGCGACGCTGCGCTGCTTCTTCAAGCTTTCGCCAAGCACGACCCGCGTGACTCCACGTCGATCCCCGGCGACCGTCCCGACTACGTCGGTGCCCTCGGGCGACCCATCGATGGGATGCGATTCGGCGTGCCGATCGAGCTGCTCGCTCCGGGCACGCAGCTAGGCGTGCGCGAGAAGTTCGAGGCCGCGATCGCGACCATCGAACGCTTGGGCGGCGCGGTCGAGGAGGTGTCGCTCCCGTCGTTTCGGTACGGGCTCGATGCCTACTACCTGATCGCCCCAGCCGAGGCGTCGAGCAATCTCGCGCGGTACGACGGCACCCGATACGGGCTCCGCCTCGACGCGGCCGACGTCCAGAGGATGAATCGTGCGACACGTGAGGACGGTTTCGGGGCCGAAGTGAAACGACGGATCCTGCTCGGGACGTATGCGCTGTCGTCCGGCTACTACGACGCGTGGTACGGACGCGCGCTCAAGCTCCGGACGCAGATCGTGCGGGACTTCGAGCGCGCGTTCGAAACCGTCGACCTGCTCGTCTCGCCGACGTCTCCGACGACCGCCTTCGGGATCGGGGAGAGGATCGACGATCCGCTCCAGATGTACCTGTCGGACGTGTGCACGATCCCGACCAATCTGGCCGGCTCGTGTGCGATCTCCATCCCGTGCGGGCTCGCGTCCGAGGACGGACTCCCCGTCGGCCTGCACATCATGGGAGCCCCGCTTACCGAAGCGACGATCTTCCGGGCCGCGCACGCGCTGGAGGCCGAACTCGCCTTCGACGGATCCGCGGCCTTCGGTGAGCTTTCGGTCAGTTCGGGCGAGGTCTGATGCCGCGCGCCGCACGCTCGCTCACAACGGCATTTCCCATCGAGCGATTCGCGCTCAAGAACGGTCTGCGCGTGATCGTGAGTCCCGATAGGACGTCTCCGACCGTTACCGTCGCAGCTGTGTACGACGTCGGGTTCCGGTCCGAACCGGAGGGACGAACCGGCTTCGCTCATCTGTTCGAGCACCTGATGTTTCAGGGTTCGAAGAACCTGGCCAAGCTCGAGCACGACAGGTTGATCGAGGGCAACGGCGGATCGATGAACGGCTTCACACGCTACGACACCACTGTGTATTTCGAGACGCTTCCGTCCAACGCTCTCGAGATCGCGCTCTTCTGCGAGGCCGATCGCATGGACGAGATCCAGCTGACCGAGGAGAACCTCCAGAACCAGATCGACGTTGTGAAGGAAGAGATCAAGCTCAACGTGAAGAATCGAGCGTACGGCGGATTCCCGTGGCTGCATCTGCCGGCCGTGATGTTCGATACCTTCCCGAACGCACACGACGGCTACGGATCGTTCAAAGACCTCGAGGCTGCGACAACGGAGGATGCCGCCACCTTCTTCGAGACGTTCTACGCTCCCGGCAACGCCGTTCTCGTCGTCGCCGGAGACGTCGATGCGGACGAGGTCCACGCACTCGTCGAGCGGCACTTCAGCCAGATCCCGGAGCGAGCAGTTCCACCATCACGTGACTTCGGCGAACCGTTGCCGACATCAGAGCGACGGGAGTCTCGTGTCGATCCACTCGCCCCGCTACCCGCCATCGCGCTCGGCTATCGCGTCCCCCATCCGTTCAGCGGATTCAACGAATTTCTCGCGTCGGTCGTGCTGGCCTCCGTGCTCGGCGACGGCCCGGCCTCACGTCTATACGAGCGGTTGGTGAAGAAGGAGCGTCTGGCCACGCAGATCGGGTCATACGTCTCGGAGTTCGGTGGGTGGCTCACCACGCGCGACCCGACGATGCTCGAGATCCTGTCCTATTACCCCGACGAGAGTTCCACAGAGACGATCATCAAGACCATCGATGAAGAGATCGATCGGGTCGGCTCGGATCTGACCCTCGAGGAGCTCGAGCGCGTGACGAGCTCGCTCGTGTCCGAGTCGCTCCAGGCCAACGACGATCTGGACACACGCGCGATCGACATGGCGATCCTCGAGCAGCAGCGGGGCAGAGCCGAGTTGATCAACGAAGTGCCGGCACTGTTCGCAGCGCTCACGCCGACCGATGTCGCCGAGGTGGCCGGCGGATGGATCCGTCCCGATCGCCGGGCCGTGCTCGAATGGAAACCGGGGTCCTCAAAGTGACCGAGGCCGCCACGGTCGTGCCGGCGCTCGGGAAGCCGCGTCCGCTCAAAGCACCGAAGATCGCGGAGGGCAAGCTCTCGAACGGACTGCGTGTGCTGGTCGTGCGCAAACCGAGCGTTCCGCGCGTTGAGACACGCATGTTCCTTCCCGCTCACGGGCCCGCTCACGGGAAGGGCAACCGCGCCGCCGACCGAGTACTGAACGCCACGTTCACTGCGGGCACGGCCACGTTGACGAGTCACCAGATAGCGCAAGAGCTGCAGGGTCTCGGCGCGTCACTTCGCGCAGGTATCGACAGCGATCACCTCCACGTCGGCGGCTCTGTGCTCTCGACGAACATGAAGCGATACTTCGGCCTGATGGCAGAGGTACTCACCGACTCCACTCATCCGCCCGACGAGATCGCGATCGCCCGCGACCGTGTCGTTGTCGGCGTTGCGATCCAGCGCGCGCAGCCCGAGGTCGTGGCTCAGGAGGCGCTGCTTCGCCGCCTCTTCGGCCGCCATCCCTACGGTGATGGGCTCCCCGAACCTGAGGCCGTCGCGAAGGTCGGACGAGCCGTCGTCCGCAACCGGTTCGTGGACCTCGCGGTCCCGCGCGGCGGAGTGCTCGTGCTCGTCGGTGACGTCGATCCCATCAAGGCGATCGATCTGGTCGGTGATGCGCTTTCGAGATGGAAGGGAAAACGCTCGGCCACCACCGTGCCCCCGCCGCCATTCGCAGCCGGTCCGACGTTGATCGTCGATCGTCCGGACGCGCTTCAGACGAACATCTGCATCGCCGGGGCCGCGCCGCCGCCCGATGCGCACGATGCCGCCGCATTCTCCGTCGCGAACACGATCTTCGGTGGCTACTTCATCTCGCGGTTCGTGGAGAACCTTCGTGAACGCAACGGCTACACCTATTCGGCGTATAGCGGGATCGTGAACAGACAGCTCGCGTCCTACGTCCAGATCTCCGCGGACGTCGGAACCGAGGTCACTGCACCGGCGCTCGTGGAGACGAGCTACGAGCTCGGCCGCATGGTCGCGAAGGACGTCGAAGACAAGGAGCTGGGCAACGCCAAGCGCTATCTCAACGGCATCCTTTCGACCCGCACGCAGACCCAAGCTGGTCTCGCGTCGACCCTGTCGGCCATCGTGATGCACGGGCTCGGCATCGACTATCTCCGCGATCAGCCTCGCAAGGTGGCGGCCGTCACCGTCGACGACGTCCGTGAGGTGAGCCGCCGCTACTTCGCACCGTCCAAGCTCGTCACCGTCCTTGTCGGCGACGCGTCACGTATCGCAGACGACGTCGCCACGCTCGGTGACGTCCGGATCGACTCGGCGTAGCCGTCGCATGAGGCTCTTCCGCCGCAAGCTCTGGGGTGACCGCGCTCTGTGGATCTTCGTTCTGGCCGCGTGGGGCGCGGTCATCAACCAATGGGTCACGCGCGGTGGTCAGTCCCGGCTCCTCATCCTCATCGTGTGGAGCCTGTTCGTTTTCGCGCTGGCGGGTTACAGCGAATTCCGGATCGGACGCAAACTGCTGCGCCGCGGCAAGGACGCGATGTTCCTCGGTCTTGCGGCCTTCGTCGGTGAGGAACGCGTCGAGCCCGGCGGCGATCGCGTGCGCGGTTGGACGGGAGCGGCTGCCGGTGCACTTGCCTTCGAGCCGCAGGGCATCCGCTGGGTCCCGCGTCGGGTCGACGACGAACCACCGGAGATGTCGTTTCCGTGGAGCGACGTGTACTCGTGGCGGTTCGGCGGTGTGGTCCCGTTGGTGAGGCGTGCGTCCGGTTACCTGCTCATCTCGCTCTACGGAGGGCGCGAGCTCGTCTTCCATATCCACGGTGTGCGCTCATGGCGGCGGGCGGTTCGCGAAGCGGCGATCGTCGGACCGACTCTGCTCGTCCGGGCCTCCAGTGCCGAAGCGGTGAACGTGGCGACGCCGGCTCGCGTTACCGTGTCGAAAGACGACGTGCAATCACCAGACGAAACCGGTCCAGACCTCGAGGCGGTGATTGGGCTCGAGTGTCACGTGGAGCTTTCGACCGCATCGAAGATGTTCTGTGCGTGCGCCACGACATTCGGTGCCGATCCCAACACGCAGATCTGTCCGGTATGCACGGGTCAACCCGGAACTCTTCCGGTTCCCAACCGGCGGGCGGTCGAGCACACGATCAGGATCGCGCTCGCGTTGCACGCACAGATCGCGCCGTCATCGACCTTCCACAGGAAGAACTACTTCTATCCGGACATGCCGAAGAACTACCAGATCTCCCAGTACGACGTGCCGCTCGCGTCGGGTGGCTACCTCGAGTACGAACGCGACGGCGAGCTGAAACGCACGCTGATGACGCGCGTCCACATGGAGGAGGACACAGGCAAGACCACCCACGCCGGAGCGGGCGGACGCATAGGTGAAGCCGACTACGCACTCGTCGACTACAACCGTGCCGGCATCCCCCTCGTCGAGATCGTCAGCGAACCCGTCATCGAATCACCCGAGGACGCCCGCGCATATCTCGCGGAGCTGCGCACCCTGCTGCTCACGCTCGGTGTCTCCGACGTCCGGATGGAAGAGGGATCGCTGCGCTGCGACGCCAACGTCTCGGTACGTCCGCGTGGGACGACTGAGCTCGGCACCAAGACCGAGGTCAAGAACGTGAACTCGCTGCGTTCGGTGCAGCGCGCGCTCGAATACGAGATCGAGCGGCAGATGGGGCTTGTGCGCGCGGGCAAGCCCGTCGTCCAGGAGACCCGCCACTTCGACGAGAACACCGGGAGGACCATCTCGGGACGATCGAAGGAAGGCTCGGCCGACTACCGCTACTTCAACGATCCCGATCTCGTCCCGCTCGAGCCGACCAACGAGCTCATCGAGCAGATCAGGGCCGATCTCCCCGAGCTCCCGAGCCACCGCCGTCACCGGCTGGTGGCCGACCACGGGCTGTCGGACGCCGACGCGCGCACGCTCGTCGGTGAGCCCGGCCTGGCCGGCGCCTACGAGGACGCCCAGCGGATCTACGGGGGCGCGGGAGCCAACATCGCCCGTTGGTACCTCGGGGAGCTTTCCCAGCTCGGCAATGAACGGGGTACGGATGCCCATCTGGTCGGCGTCTCGCCCGAGCGTGTGGCCGAGCTGCAACGCCTCGTCGACGACGGCACGATCTCGATCTCGCTGGCCAAGGGCGATGTGCTCCGCAAGGTCGTCGAGACCGGCAGGGCGCCGGCCGAGATCGTCGAGGACGCGGGACTCGCTCAGATATCAGATGAAGGTGAGCTCACTGCGATCGTGGACGAGGTCATCGCCGCCAACGCGGACATCGCCGATCAGGTCAGGGGCGGCAAGGGGGGCGCCGCGAACGCCCTGGTCGGAGCCGTGATGAAGGCGACGATGGGCCAGGCCAACGCCCAGGTCGTCCAGCAGCTGCTCGCCGATCGGCTCCAGCCTCCACCGGCGTAGAGCCGCCTGGCCGTCCGACTGAAAGGTTTTCGGCCCCAGCACGTACTTATGGGTAGCAGCGCCCACAGAAGTCAGTTGGGGGTGGGCGCTGGGGGTTTGTTTGTTACGTGTTCCACCCGGGGCCCTCCCCGCCAGATCCCGAGGCCCCGTTGACAGCGCCTCGGCAATTGCCGGGGCGCTGTCCTTTCGGAGACGAACAAGGCGACGGCGGCGCTTCGGCACGCTATGTTCGCGTCCTGATATGGCGACGCATGTGGCGCTGCTTCGGGGGATCAACGTTGGGCGGGCCAAGCGCGTGGGCATGGAAGACCTGCGCGGTGTGTTCGCGGGTCTCGGCTACGCCGACGTGCGCACGCTGCTCAATTCCGGCAATGTCGTCTTCACTGCCTCCCGGCGGCCGGCTCCAAACGCTACGGCGAAGCTCGAAGCGGGGCTGCTTTCACGCACGGGGGTCTCTGCACGCATCACTCTGCTTTCGTCTGATGAGCTCACCGATGCGTTCGACGACTGCCCTCTTCTTTCCATCGCGACAGACCCGACACGGCTGCAAGTTGCCGTACCATCTGCGGCCCCCGCTATGAAGCGACTGCGCCCTTTCGACGGAAAGGATTGGACGCCCGAGGCTCTCGCCCTCGGCAAACGCGTGGCGTACCTCTGGTGCCCGGACGGTGTGATCGCCAGCCGACTCTCGAAGGCGGTCGGTGACGAGCTCGGCGACGCGGTGACTACGCGGAACTGGGCAACCGTGACGAAACTCGTTGCCGCCGTCGGTTCCGTGAGTCCCGGCTAACTTCGATTTCGCGTTGGCCCGAGTCCGGCGCAACTGCGGTTTGGGGCCTATATCCCGCCGCTTTAACGGGAGCCGTATCCTGGGCAGCCAATGACCGACCGCGATACGCGAGCTGACCCGCGTCCCCGTTCGAAGGACGTGAGCGAGGGCTACGAGCGTGCTCCCGCGCGCGCGATGCTCCGGGCGGTCGGACTGACCGACGAAGACTTCACCAAGCCGCAGGTCGGCGTCGTCTCGTCCTGGAACACCGTGACCCCATGCAATGCGAGCCTCGACCGCGACGCGACATGGGCAACCGAAGGAGTGCGCGCGGCCGGTGGCGTGCCGCTCGAGTTCACGACGATCACCGTCTCGGACGGCATCTCCATGGGCCACGAAGGCATGCGTGCATCGCTCGTCAGTCGCGAGGTGATTGCCGATTCGATCGAGCTGGTCGTCCACGCAGAACGGTTCGACGGTGTGGTGTCGATCGGCGGATGCGACAAATCGCTCCCGGGCATGCTCATGGCGCTGGCGCGGCTGAACCTCTCGTCGGTGTTCCTGTACGGCGGCTCGATCCGCCCCGGCTCCTTCCACGGGGTCGATGTCACGATCCAGGACATGTTCGAAGGTGTCGGCGCCGTCGCCGGCGGGATGATGACCGAAGAGGAGCTCGACGAGATGGAGCGCGTCGCATGCCCCGGATTCGGCGCGTGTGGCGGGATGTTCACCGCCAACACGATGTCGTCGATCTCGGAGGCGATCGGCATGGCCCTTCCGTATTCGGCTTCGATCCCGGCGTCCGGAGACGCGCGCCGCGAGGCGGTCGCGAGAGCCAGCGGCGAAGCGGCGATCAACCTGCTCAATCTGGGCATCCGAGCGCGCGACATCATGACTCGCGAAGCGTTCGAGAACGCGATCGCGGTGGCTTGCGCCGTCGGCGGATCGACGAACGCCGTGCTCCATCTGCCGGCCATCGCACACGAGGCCCAGGTCGACCTGTCGATCGACGACTTCGACCGCATCTCGCGCCGCACGCCGCACATCGCCGACTTCAAGCCGGGTGGGAAGTACGTGATGATCGACGTCGACCGGATCGGTGGCATCCCCGTCGTCATGAAGGAGCTTCTCGATGCGGGACTCCTTCACGGTGACTGCATGACCGTCACCGGCAAGACGATCGCGGAGAACCTTGCGGATGTTGCCTTTCCGGAAGATCAGGATGTCGTGTACCGGACGTCGTCGCCGATCCATGCCGAGGGTGGTTACGCGATCCTCAGGGGGAACATCGCCCCGGACGGAGCCGTGCTCAAGGTGTCTGCGACGACCATGCGGACGTTCCGCGGCCCGGCACGCGTGTTCGACTCGGAAGAGGATTGTTTCCGCGCCGTGGCTGCTCGTCAGCTACGCGAAGGCGACGTCGTGATCATCCGATACGAAGGTCCACGCGGTGGTCCCGGTATGAAGGAGATGCTCGCCGTTACCGGCGCGATCGCCGGTGCCGGACTCGGTGACAAGGTGCTTCTCGTCACCGACGGCCGCTTCTCCGGCGCATCGCGGGGCGGATCGATCGCCCACGTGGCTCCGGAAGCCGCCGACGGCGGGCCTATCGCGCTCCTGCGCGAAGGCGACATCGTTCGCCTCGACGTCGAAACGCGCCGCCTCGACGTCGAAGTAGACGACGCCGAGCTCCAACGTCGCATGGTCGAGTGGGTGCCGCCTCCGCCGCGTTACACAACCGGAGCGCTCGCCAAATACGCGCGGATGGTTGGCTCGGCCTCCACGGGAGCCGTGACCAGCTGACCCGAGCGGTTACGGTATGACATGAGCAAGACCTGGTGGCGGGACGCCGTCATCTACCAGATCTATCCGCGCTCCTTCTGCGATTCCAACGGCGACGGCATCGGTGATCTCAAGGGCATCACGAGCAAGCTCGAACACCTCGAGTGGCTCGGCGTCGATGCGATCTGGCTGAACCCGATCATGCCGTCGCCGAACACCGATTGGGGCTACGACGTCTCCGACTACTGCGACGTGCATCCCGATCTCGGCACCCTGGACGACTTCGACGAGCTCGTCCAGCACGCAGATGCGCGCGGGATCAAGATCCTCAACGACCTCGTGCCCAATCACACCTCCGACATGCATCCGTGGTTCGAGGACGCGCGGATGTCGAAGGATTCGCCGATGCGCGACCGCTACGTGTGGGCAGACCCCAAGCCGGACGGCTCGCCGCCCAACAACTGGGCCTCGCAGTTCGGCGGCTCCGCGTGGACGCTCGACGAGACGACAGGTCAGTACTACCTGCACCTGTTCCTGCCCACGCAACCCGACCTCAACTGGTGGAGTCCCGACGTTGCCGACAGCTTCGACGAGATCCTCCGGTTCTGGTTCGACCGCGGCGTCGCGGGCTTCCGTCTCGACGTCTGTCACGCGATCGTGAAGGACCAGGAACTGCGCGACAACCCTCCGGCCTCCGACGACGATCCGCCGGCCGTGCGCCGTTCGGGGTTTCGCTCGATCTACGACATGAACCGTCCCGAGGTGCACGACGTGCTGCGCCGGTGGCGGAAGATCGCGAAGACATACGAGCCCGAGCGCTTGCTCGTCGGGGAAACCTATGTGTGGGACATCGAATCGTTGATCGCGTTCTACGGCAAACGGAACGACGAGCTCCAGCTTGCGATGAACATCCCGTTCGTCAGCTCGAAGTTCGAGCCGAGCCGTCTGGCAACCATCGTCGGCAACATCGAAGGCGGCTTGCCCAGGCATGGCTGGCCGGTGTGGATGGGTTCGAACCACGACGCCGACCGCATGGCGTCCCGGTGGTGTGAGAACGACGATCGTAAGGTGCGCTGCGCGCTCATGATGCTGCTCACGCTTCGCGGCACGCCGCTACTCGGCTACGGCGACGAGATCGGTCTTCCGGACGTCGAGCTCACGGAAGACCAGCTGCGCGATCCGGTTGGCATGCGCTACTGGCCTGCGTATGCCGGACGCGATCCCGGGCGTACGCCGATGCAGTGGACGACGGAGCCCGGAGCAGGCTTCACCGAGTCCGGTGCGCAGCCGTGGTTGCCGCTCGGTGACGCACATGCGCACAACGTCGCCGACCAGCAGGCGGACGAGAGTTCGGTGCTTCATCTGTGCCGCGATCTCATAGCGCTGCGCAAACAAGAACGGGATCTTCGCCTGGGTGCGTACAGGAAGCGGGCCTCGCCCGATGGCACATGGGTCTTCCGGCGAGGCAAGGGCTTCGTCGTCGCGATCAACATGTCGGACGACGTTGCGAAGATCACGCGACTGCGCGGAACGATCAGACTCTCGACCGGTCGCGACCGCGACGGTCAGTCGTTCTCCGGCGGACTTACCCTCGAAGCCTGGGAAGGCGTCGTGATGTCAACGATGGCCTCCTCGACGGCTTCCTCTACCGGCGCCTCGGCGGCATCCTCGGGTCCCTGAGCGACGTCGCCTTCCTTCTTCGGTGCCCCGAACCGCTTCGCGACGGTGCTCAGCAGCACCGCGACCACGATGAGGATGATCGAGATCCGGAAGCTCCACTCGCCGAACGCTTTGATCCTGTCGGGTAGCCACGGCCACTGGTCGCCGGCGCGGGCGCCGAGCCAGAGCATCAGCGCCGCGTAGACGACGGCCCCGACGCCGAACGACGCAAGGAACTTGCTGAAGCGCATGCGCGCGCTTCCCGCCACGAGAACCATGGGGGTCAACAGCCACTCGAGGAACCCGCGAGCGATGAAGATCGCGTAGACGCCGCGCCGGTCGATCCACCGGGTGGCCCGTTCGATCTGCTTGGGGTTCCAGATCGACGCCCACATCGAGCCGGGCTGCGCGGCCTTCTCGGCGAGCAGGGGGCCGAAGCGAAAGCCGGCCCAGTACAAGAAGAGTCCGGCGACGAACGATTGGAACACCGATGTCGCACCGGTGGCGATCATCATCACGGAGCTGTGGTCGGCGGCCGCCGTTCCCGTCGCGATCAGGCTGAGCATCGAGTTGTTGAGGAGCGGAACCGCCCACGGTGCGGAATCGAGAAGCTTCGGGAGGTAGGCAAGTCCGATCCGGTTGGCGATGAATCGGAAGACCAGATAGCCGACGAGCAGGCCCAAGGCTTGGCGATCGGACAGGAAGAAGCGTGGCTGATCTGTGGCGCGATCCTGGTTCGTATCGTCCATCACGGCATCCTAGTGGTCAGCGTCCGGCCGTAGAGGCAGATACGGTATCGGCGTGAAGAGACGTCGGTTCAGAGCTCTCGGTATCGCGTTCGTCCTTCTGACCGCGGCATGCGGCGGCGGTGACGATGTTTCGGACGCCGACCGCGTCATCGCGTCGCCGCTGGCTTCGCCCTCCGTGAGTCCGGTCGACACGCAGTCTCCGAAACCGAAGGCCACCTCCGGCGAAAGGAGCGACGAAACGCCGGGCGCATCAGGGACGAGTTCGTCGGCGCGCACAACGGAGCCGAGACCGGCGACGTCGCAGCCGGCCAGGCCCGCAAGCCTTGCGAAGGCAAGGATCAAGCTCACCAAGATCGCGACGTTGGCGGACCCCGTTGCCTTCGCGGTCCGCAAAGGCGACTCCGACTTCTACATCGCAGAACGCCACAGCGGAAAGATCCGCACGATCCGTAACGGGCGCGTCGGCGCCACCGTGCTTGACATCGGCGGTGAGATCTCGACGGGCAACGAGCAAGGGCTCCTCGGTCTCGCGTTCTCGCCGTCGGCAAGCTTGCTCTACATCAACTTCACCAACCAGGCCGGCGACACGGTGATCCGCGAGTACTCCTTCTCGTCAGGACGCACGTCCTCACCGCGAACGGTCCTCACCGTCGACCAGCCGTTCGCCAACCACAACGGCGGCAACCTCGTCTTCGGGCCGGACGGTTTCCTCTACATCGGTCTCGGCGACGGCGGCAGCGCCGGCGATCCGATGAACAACGCACAGAACCTCGAAACGCTGCTGGGCAAGATGCTGCGCATCAACCCGGCGCAGTCCGGTTCGAGCGCATATACCTCACCGAGCTCCAACCCGTTCGTCGGACGTGACGGACGCGACGAGATCTGGGCATACGGATTACGCAACCCATGGCGATACTCCTTCGACCGCAGTACGAAGGACCTCTTCATCGGCGACGTCGGACAGGGCGAGTGGGAGGAGATCAGCTTCCAGCCCGGCGCCGCGACAGGCGGCGACAACTATGGTTGGCGCCACATGGAGGGAAGTCACAGCTACGGCGGCGGTACGCCGCCGTCCGGCCATCACGGACCGATCTACGAGTACTCGCACGACGGTGGGAACTGCTCGGTGACCGGGGGCTATGTGTACCGCGGTTCGCGGATCCACGACCTGAAGGGCGCGTACGTGTTCGCCGACTTCTGCGTCGGTGATCTCCGTGCGTTCACGCAGAAGAGTGGGCGCGCGTCCGGACAACGGTTGCTGGGGAAGAAGGTGGGGAGCCTCTCCTCGTTCGGACAGGACGCCAAAGGTGAGCTCTACGTCCTGTCGCTCGGCGGAGAGGTGTACCGGATCGATCCGGCCTGAGGCGATCGACCGTGCCGTCCTCTCGCGTCTCCCGCACTACTCTTCGCGCGCTGCGGAGTGGGACATTCGTTGTGTGGAGCGCCTTGGTGCTTGTCGCGCTGCCGGCGTCCTTCGAGATCCGGGAAGCCGAGGTCCCGTCGGCGTCCGAGGTTCGTAAGGACCTCTTCGACATCGACCTCGAGCTCACCCTCTTCGCTCGTGTGCCACGTCCGACCGCGATGGCGGTGCGCTACGGCGACGACGCGATCTACGTCGCGTCGAAGAAGGGCCAGGTCTGGCAGGTGCTCGGCCGGAAGAAGAAGGTCGTCCTCGACGTCGAGAAGGAGCTCTCTTTCGGGTTCGAGCAGGGACTTCTCGGTCTCGCCTTCACTCCTGACGGCAACCGCCTCGTCGTGAACTTCACAAATAAGAAGGACGCATCGGTGACCCGCATCTACGACTTCGACGGCGAAGCGATCGACTCGTCGAAGAAGGATCTCTTCGTGGTGCCGAAACCGAAAGCGGAGCACAACGCCGGTAACCTCGCGTTCGGCCCAGACGGCTATCTCTACCTCTCGCTCGGTGACGGAGGACTCTCAGGCGACCCCGATGACAACGCTCAGTCTCTCGACGAGATGCTCGGCAAGATCCATCGCATCGAGATCCTTCCCGGCGGCTTCTACGGGATCCCCGACGACAATCCGTTCGCCGACCGCAAGGGCGCGCGAGGCGAGATCTGGGCGTACGGGTTCCGCAATCCATGGCGCTATTCGTTCGATCGGTTGACGGGAGACCTCTGGATCGCCGACGTCGGACGAGACAACCGCGAAGAGATCGACTTCGAGCCTTTCGAGAGCCCCGGCGGGAACAACTACGGTTGGAACAAGGTCGAGGGCTCCATCCCGTACGAGGACCGCAAGCCACCCAAGGATCACGTGCTCCCGGTGTACGACTACCAACACGACGACGAGACGTGCGCGGCCACCGGCGGGTTCGTCTATCGCGGCTCCGCCATCGCCGGGCTCGACGGTACGTACCTGTTCTCCGACTTCTGCCGCGGCGGACTCGACGCCATCCGCTTGAAGGACGGAGAGGTCGACGAGTACCGACGCTACGCCGACATCGAGCAAGGGCGGATCTCGTCGTTCGGACAGGACGCCGACGGCGAGCTCTACGTGCTCGCGCTCGAAGACGGCGCCGTCTATCGCATCGACCCCGCCTAAGAAAAGGGACGTAACCGAAGGGGACAGGAGCATCCCCTTTGGGCCCGATCTGTCCCGCGCAGGACCGGTCTGTTGACGTGTCTTCATGTTCGCGGTCATACTGCATGTCCATGAAGCGACTTCTGACCTCGAACGTACGTATTACGTAGGCGAGCGCACAGGCGCTCGCCTACAGATGCCTCTCGTCCTTTCGGACGGGGGGTTTTTTCTTACTTGGAAACGGATAGGAGGCGAGAGATGCAGTTCAAGACCGGACAGAAGATCAGTGGGGCCCAGAGCCTCATCCACTCCCTGGAGCAGGAGGGGGTACAGCACATCTTCGGCATCCCCGGCGGAACCATCCTGCCCGCCTACGACCCGCTGATCGATTCGTCCATCCGGCACATCCTGTGCCGCCACGAGCAGGGCGCTTCGCACGCGGCGGACGGCTACGCCCAGTCGTCCGGCATCCCCGGCGTGTGCTTCGCGACGTCCGGCCCCGGCGCCACCAACCTCGTCACCGGGCTCGCCTCGGCGATGATGGACTCCGTCCCGATGGTGGCCGTCACCGGGCAGGTGAACACCTTCGCCATCGGCGGCGACGCCTTCCAGGAAGCCGACGTCACCGGGATCACTATGCCGGTCACCAAGCACAACTGGCTCGTCATGGACGCCCATGACATCCCCCAGGTGATCAACGAGGCCTTCCACATCGCCACGACCGGTCGTCCGGGGCCCGTTGTCGTCGACATCCCCAAGGACGTTCTCCAAGCAACGACCGAGTGGTGGTATCCGGATTCGATCGATCTCCCCGGTTACCGTCCGCGCACCTTCGGGGATCCCCGTGAGGTCCGCGCGGCCGTCGAGATGATCGCGCAGGCGAAGCGGCCGATCGTCTACGCCGGTGGAGGCATCATCAAGTCGTTCGCCTCAGATGTGCTGCGAGAGCTCGTCGAGCTCACCGGCATCCCCGCGGTGACCACGCTCATGGCGCGCGGCGTGATCCCGGACGATCACCCGCTCGCACTCGGGATGCCCGGCATGCACGGCAACTACACCGCCGTCACGTCGATGCAGCAGGCAGACCTGCTCATCGCGCTCGGCACGCGCTTCGACGACCGCGTGACCGGCAAGCTCGCGAGCTTCGCGCCGCACGCGAAGATCATCCACGTCGATATAGACCCGTCCGAGATCGGCAAGAACCGCCGGGCCGACGTCGGCATCGTCGGCAACGCGAAGCACGTCATCCGCCAGCTGATCGAGGAGTGGAAGCGCCAAGGTGCGAATGGCCATCCGGACCAGCCCGACTTGCAACCGTGGAAGGCGCAGCTGCGCGATTGGCAAGAGCGTTTCCCGCTGCGCTACCCGGACGAATCGTCCAACGGACAGCTCCTGCCGCAGCACATCGTCGACACGATCGGCAAGGTCACCGACGGCGAGGCGATCTACGCTTCCGGCGTCGGCCAGCACCAGATGTTCGCGTCGCAGTACATCCGCTTCAAGCATCCGAACTCGTGGATCAACTCCGGCGGTGTCGGCGCGATGGGATACGGAGTGCCCGCCGGCATGGGGGCCAAGGTCGCCAACCCGGACAAGGACGTGTGGGTCATCGACGGCGACGGCTGCTTCCAGATGACGTGCCAGGAACTCGCGACGATGACGACGGAGAAGATCCCGATCAAGATCGGCATCTTGAACAACGCCTATCTCGGGATGGTCCGCCAGTGGCAGGAGCTCTTCTACGACGGACGCTTCTCCGGCGTCTACCTCGGTCAGGACTGTCCCGACTACGTGAAGCTCGCCGAGGCCTACGGTGCGATCGGGTTCCGGGTCGAGCACCCCGAAGAAGTTGAGCCGGTGATCGAGAAAGCCCAGTCGATCACCGATCGCACCGTGGTCATAGACTTCCGCTGCGACCCTGCCGAGAAGTGCTACCCGATGGTGCCGGCAGCTGCGAGCAACGACGACATCATCATGGACCCGCGCTTCCCGGTGGACCTGCCCGAGTTCGACCACGACGAGTGACGCGCGAAGCGCGGCGCTCAGCGAGCATGGAGAGGGACGACTGATGCAACAACCGAAGGACGCTCTCTACGACGCACCGGCACCACGTGGACGCAAGCGAGTCCACACCTTGTCGGTGCTCGTCCAGAACAGGCCCGGTGTTCTCGCGCGTATCGCGGGCATGTTCGCCCGGCGCGGGTTCAACATCGAGTCGCTCGCGGTCGGTCCGACGGAGGATCCGAAGATCTCTCGTATGACCATCGTCGTCAACGTCGAAGCGAAGCCGCTCGAGCAGGTCGTGCGTCAGCTCGACAAGCTCATCAACGTGATCCACGTCGAGGAACTGCATCACGACGCCGTCGAGCGCGAGCTTATCCTCATCAAGGTCAATGCCGACGCCGGTGTGCGTTCGCAGATCCTCGAGATCGTGGACATCTTCCGCGCGAAGATCGTCGACGTGCATCCAGAGGCGCTGTCCCTCGAAGCCACGGGGACGCCGCAGAAGCTGGAAGCCCTGATCGACATCCTTCGGCCCTACGGGATCAGGGAACTCGCGCAGACGGGCATGGTCGCCATCGCGCGCGGCAAGCACACGATCGAGGACGCCTACCTGTCCGTCGTCCGCGACGAAGCCGAACTAGAGGACGCAAGCTAGCGCTACAATCTCCCGGTTTGAATCGCTATAAGTTCCCGGCTGGATGTGCTATATTCTCCTTGTTCCCAGGGGAGAAGCTGTGGAGTACTACTCACGCGTTGTCGACGCCGAGCTGCTAGGCCGGCTTGGCGCTGCAGGCGCCGTAGTCGTCGAGGGTCCAAGGGCCTGCGGGAAAACCGCGACCGCGCGCCGAGTGGCGGCGAGCGAGGTCCTGCTCGACGTCAACCCTGATGCCCTGCTGGCAGCGACCGTTGATCCGGGCCTCGTGCTGGATGGCGCAACTCCGCGCCTGATCGATGAATGGCAGATCGAGCCGGCGATCTGGAACCACGTCAGGCGAGCGATCGACGATCGACGAGCCGCCGGCCAGTTCGTACTCACGGGATCGGCCGCACCGCCGGACGACATCACGAGACACACAGGCGCGGGGAGGATCTCGCGCCTGCGGATGCGACCGATGAGCCTGTTCGAAACCAAACACGCGAGCGGTGATGTGTCGCTTGCGGAGTTGATGTCCGGGGGACGGGCGCGCAGCAAGGAGTCAACGCTCTCCGTGCGTGATGTGGTGGAGCGCATCGCGGTCGGAGGCTGGCCCGGGATGCTCGGTATGGGTGTCGACGACGCGCTGCGTGCGGTAGGTGACTACGTGACCGAGATCGAACGTGTTGACATCGGTCGGGGTGACGGGGTGCGTCGGGAACCGCAGAAGGTAGGGCGCCTCTTGCGATCGCTCGCCCGCAACGTGGGGACGTACGCAGCCGCGACGACGCTCGCTGCAGACACGGGTGGACTCGAACCGGGCGTCGACGACGATACGGTCCGCGACTACCTGAGCGCTCTCGACCGGGTCTTCGTCGTAGAGGATCAGCCGGCTTGGGCCCCGCATCTGCGGTCGAGGTCGATGCTTCGGACGAAAGCCAAACGTCAGTTCGTCGACCCTTCGCTCGCCGTTGCTGCGCTTCGAGCAACACCCGAACGACTCCTGCGAGATCTGAGCTTCACTGGGTTCTTGTTCGAGGGAATGGTGATTCGCGACCTTCGGGTGTACGCGCAGTCTTTCGACGCTCAGGTTCTGCAGTACCGCGACAGTACGGGCCTAGAGATCGACGCGATCGTCGAGACGCGCGAAGGGAAATGGGGTGCCTTTGAAGTCAAGCTGGGGAGTCGCTTCATCGATGACGCTGC
The DNA here is from genome assembly GCA_964520325.1 of uncultured Actinomycetes bacterium. Classification (GTDB taxonomy): domain Bacteria; phylum Actinomycetota; class JAICYB01; order JAICYB01; family JAICYB01; genus CAZFOB01. Next base: position 51,832 of record CAZFOB010000017.1, read on the forward strand.
GCGCTCGCTCCTTCGTTTCGCAGATCGTGTCGACAGCGATCGGACCGGCCGGCCCGGAGTGCTTGGCGTGATCGTGCCCACTGGCTACGCATTTGTCCGATCCGATGGTGTGTCGGTCATCCCGATCGGTGCGCTTGGCCCTTGACCATGTCATCGGTCGCGGCGATAATGGTTGTCTGATGACGTTCATGTACCGATCGAATTCGCCGTAAGCGAACCCCGCAACACGGGGTTCGCATCAGCCTCTCGTCGCGTCGCCGGCGAGGGGTTTTTTGTTGAGATGAACAGACGCAAAGGAGGCTTCAGATGGTATTGGAACGTCCCGAATACATCATGGCCCCCGGGCCTACCGAGGTACCACCCGAGGTTCTGCAGGCTCAGCTCGTTCTGCCGTACCACCGCGGCCCCCGCTTCGGTGCGGTCATCCAGGGCTGCATCGACGCACTGCAGCGGATCTTGTTCACGAAGAACGACGTTTTGCTCTACACCGGTTCCGGCTCGCTCGGGATGGAGTCGGCAGTCGTCAACCTCTTCTCACCCGGTGACCGCATCCTCGTGCTCGACACGGGCAACTTCGGCGAGCGCTTCCGGAAGATCGCGCAGGTCTGGGGGATCGACGCCGTCGCGATCGAGTACGAGTGGGGCCACAACGCGCAACCTGCCGACGTCGCAAAGGCATTGACGAACGATCCGTCCATCAAGGCGGTACTGTGCCAGCACTCCGAGACGTCGACCGGCATCGTGAACGACGTCGAGGCGCTCGGCGCCGTCGTGAAGGGCTCTTCCGCGCTGTTCGTGGTCGACGGGATCTCTGCCATCGGCGCGGCTCCGCTGCGCGTGGACGACTGGGGGATCGATGTCCTCATCGGCGGTTCGCAGAAGGCGCTCATGACACCCCCCGGCATCGCGTTCCTCGCGGTGTCCGCCGCCGCGTGGAAGGCCAACGAAATAGCGAGCTGCCCCCGCTTCTACGCCGACTGGGCAACGACGAAGACGTCGCTCGACCTCGACCCGCCCGAGACGCCGTACACCCCGGCGGTCACGATCTTTGGCGCATTCCGCAAGGCGCTCGAGCTCGTCGAGAAGGAGGGCATCGAGGCGGCGTGGCAGCGACACGCGCTGCTCGGGAAGGCATGTCGCGAAGGCGTGAAGGCGATCGGTCTCGACATACAGACACAGGACGCCGAGCGCGCATGCGTGCTGACGGCCGTCGTTGCTCCCGAGGGCCTGGACGGAGCAACGATCTCCAAGCACATGCGTCAGATGCACGGCATCGTGCTTGCGCCGGGACAGGGTCGCCTGAAGGGCAAGATCTTCCGGATCGGACACTGCGGCTATTACGCTCCTCGCGACATCCTCATGGGACTCGCGTGCCTCGAGGCCACGCTGCAGACGCTCGGCTACCCGGTGAAGGAAGGCGCAGCCACGAGTGCCGCGGCGAGCGTGTTCCGGGAGGCCGGCGCCGCATGACGGAAGTCAACCAGCCTCGGGTGCTGATCAGCGAAAAGATCGCCGATGCCGGCGTGGCTCTGCTTGTTGATGCCGGGATCGATGTGGACGTGCGCACGGGGATGTCCGCTGAGGAGCTCCTCGCAACGATCGGCGACTACAACGGACTGATCGTTCGTTCCGCGACGTTGGTCACCAAGGAGGTGATCGATGCGGGCGAGCGTCTTCAGGTCGTGGGCCGCGCCGGCATCGGTGTCGACAACGTCGATGTCGATGCGGCAACGCGGCGTGGCATCGTCGTACTGAACACACCGCAGGGCAACATCGTCTCAACGGCTGAGCACACAGTCGGTCTCATCCTCGCGCTCGCCAAGAAGATCCCCGCAGCCGATGCCAGCTTGCGCTCCGGCCGATGGGAGAAGTCGAAGTTCGTTGGGATCGAGCTTCAGGACAAGACGCTCGGCATCATCGGGTTCGGTCGTGTCGGAACCCTCGTCGCTCAACGCTGCCATGCGCTTGGGATGCACGTGATCGCGCGCGACCAGTTCGTCTCCGCGCAACGCTTCCAGCGCGCCGGCGTCGAGCAGGTCGAGCTCGATGAGCTGCTCGAGCGTGCCGACGTCATCTCGCTGCACGTCGTGATGACCCCCGACACCAAGCACATGCTCGGCGAGACCGAGCTCGAGCGGTGCAAGCCCGGCGTGCTGATCGTCAACGCCTCTCGGGGCGGCGTCATCGATGAGGACGCTCTCGCGCGTGCCATCAAAGCGGGTCGAGTCGGCGGTGCCGGACTCGACGTATTCGAGACCGAGCCGCTCACCGCTTCGCCGCTCTTCGATCTTCCCGAAGTCGTCATCACGCCGCACATCGCCGGCCAGACGGCCGACGCTCAGGACAAGTCGGGTGTCATCGCGGCCGAGCAAGTGCTACTTGCGTTACGCGGTGAGTTCGTACCGAATGCGGTGAACCTCGACGCGAGCGGCGAGCTCTCGGAGTTCTTGCGTCCGTATCTGACGCTCGCGTCCAAGCTCGGACGTCTCGCGGGAGCGCTGGCGGGCGAGAAGGTGACCGAGATCGAGGTCGCCTACCTCGGCCAGGTCGGCGAGGAGGACACCCGCGTGCTCACGCTGTCGGTCCTGCGTGGGTTCCTTCAGCCGGCGTTGCACGAGCCTGTGACCTATGTGAACGCACCGATCTTGGCGGCCGATCGCGGTATCGGATACACCGAGCGCAAGTCCGCGGCCCCCGAGGAGTACCTGAACCTCGTCCGTGTCACAGTCCGTCGCGAGGACCAGGCCGTGAGCGTCGGGGGGATCCTCACGCGCAAGGCGAATATCGCGCACCTTGTCGAAGTCGACGGCCGCACGCTCGGCATCGACTTCTCGCGCTACATGGCCCTGTTCCGCTACGGAGACAAACCGGGTGTCGTCCACAACATCTCGGGCCCCCTGGCCGAGGCGGGGATCAGTATCAAGAACATGTACGTCGGCGAGCCGCCTGCGTCGGGCGAGGACGCGATCCTGGTCCTGTCCGTCGATGCGCCGATCCCGACCGACGTCTTCGACGAGATGATGCGTGCTGCCGGCATCGCCTCCGGACGCTTCGTCAGCCTCGACGGCGACTGAGTTCCCCAAAGCCTGTTAAGGTCGTTGTCCAGTCATGAAGAACCTGTTTCGCCTCGTCCTTAGTTGCCCTCGGACCGGCCTGTAGCCGGCCCGGGGGTCACGCAGTACCTCCACTTCGATAGGACGAAGGAGTACCTGATGGACAAGGTCTTCATCTTCGACACAACACTGCGGGACGGCGAGCAGTCGCCCGGCATCGCGCTCAACGCCAAAGAGAAGCTCGAGATCGCCGAGCAGCTCGCGCGTCTGCAGGTCGACATCATCGAGGCCGGGTTCCCGATCACCTCGCAGGGCGATTTCGACGCAGTGCGGGGGATCGCCGAGAACGTCAAGGGCCCGCAGATCTGCGCGCTCGCCCGGGCCTCCGATCTCGACATCGACCGGGCATGGGAAGCGATCAAGGACGCACGCGACCCGCGTATCCACGTGTTCCTCTCGACCTCCGACATCCATCGCAAGTACATGCTCGAAGCCACGGAAGAGGAGATCGTCGCTCAGGCCGTCGCCGGTGTGAAGCGTGCGAAGAGCTACACGCCCAACATCGAGTTCTCGCCCCAGGACGCAACGCGCACCGACAGCGATTTCCTCTGCGAGGTCGTGCGCGCAACGATCGAGGCCGGCGCGACGACGATCAACATCCCCGACACCGTCGGTTACACGCTTCCGCACGAGTTCGAGGAGCTGATCTCCTACGTGTACGAGCGGGTGCCTGCGCTCAACGACGTGATCCTCTCAGTGCACTGCCACAACGACCTCGGCCTGGCTGTGGCGAACTCGCTCGCCGCCGTGCGGGTCGGCGCCCGCCAGGTCGAAGTTGCGGTGAACGGTCTCGGCGAGCGAGCGGGCAACTGTTCGATGGAGGAGGTCGTCATGGCGCTCAAGACACGGCGGGACCTCCTGTGGTTCGACATCGGTGTGAACACGCGCGAGATCGCGCGGACGTCACGCATGGTGTCGTTGCTCACCGGCTATGCGGTGCAGCCGAACAAGGCCATCGTCGGCGCGAACGCTTTCGCGCACGAATCGGGCATCCATCAGCACGGCGTCCTGCAAGACAGACAGACCTACGAGATCATGAACGCCGAAGAGATCGGCTATGAGGGCGGAAAGATCGTCCTCGGCAAGCACTCCGGACGCCACGCCTTCACGGCCGAGCTCGAGAAGATGGGGTACGAACTCTCTCGCGAGGAGATGCAGCGCGCGTTCGAGCGGTTCAAGGAGATGGCCGACCGGAAGATCCAGATCAGTGACTCCGACATAGAGGCCATCGTCGCCGACGAGATGCGCACGGCCGAAGACATCTGGGAGCTGGCGGCGCTCGAGGTCAGGGGCGGCACCGGTGTCGAGTCCCGCGCGACGGTGAAGATCCGCACGCCGGATGGTCAGATCGTCGAGGAGTCGGCGTCCGGCGACGGCATGATCGACGCCGCTTGCGGAGCCATCAGCCGCGCCACCGGAGTGGACGCACGACTTGCGGCCTTCTCGGTCGGTGCGGTCACGGCGGGGACCGATGCTCTGGGTGACGTCACCGTGCAGGTTGACGTCGAGAGCGATAGATATACCGGCCGCGGGGTATCAACGGATGTAGTCGAAGCGTCGGCACGTGCGTTCCTGAATGCGATCAACCGGGCCACGCGGCTCGGGCGCCGGGAACGCTCCGCCGACGCGCCCGGACCGTAGGCAAGAGGGAGGCAACGGATGTCCAAGATCGAGGAACTGCGCGGCAAGATTCCGCCCAAGGTCGAGCGGCGCGTTGACCAGGCCGTCGAGACGTTCCGAGAGAACCACAGGCATCCGGCCAACCTTGCGCTTCACGCGGCCGGGTACTACTCGATCCTCAAGGGCATCGCGCGGTTCTTCCGCGGCAAGCGGTTCCGTGCGGTCACGCTCGTGCTGTTCGGCCTCGGCATGGTCATCGCCGGACACGAGATCGAGGGGACCGACGCATTCGCGATCCTCAAGGGCTCCAACGGCCACGCGAAGTAGCCCCGAACTGCGAGAGCCCGGTCTTTCGACCGGGCTCTCGTTGTGTTTCTGTATTCACCTCGCTGCCAACTTTCCCGGTCGACCCGCCCGGGTGGCGCTCGAGGTCGGTGGTCTGATGAGATTCCGCCGCGGCTGCGACGAAACCGGAGGTGGCTCCCAAACGAGAGGGGACCCCTCCGCAGGCAGCCCTAGCAGTCAGCCACCTCGAGGGTCGAATTCGGTTTCAAAATCGGACCACCTCCTTTCTCTCGTGCCACGAATATACATTCCGCGTCCAGGGGTTGTAGCGTCTCTTCGCGATGCCCGATCATTCCGTCGTCGAGCTGCAGGTGATGGCCTTCGAAGCGCTCGCCGACCTCTGTGAGTCGCTCACCCCCGCGCAATGGTCGATGGACACCGACTGTCCCGGGTGGAACGTCCAGGACAACATCTCCCACATCGTCGGCACGGAATCGACCCTCCTCGGCCGCCAAGCTCCGGCCCACGATCCCGGCGAGAAGGACTGGATCAAGAATCCGATCGGGGCGAACAACGAGGTCCACGTGGACTACCGGCGTTCTTGGTCCGCCCAGCAGGTGCTCGAGGAGTACCGTGAGGTCATCGGCGAGCGCATCGGAGCGATCCGCTCCGTGTCTGAGGACGATCTGGACGCCGAATCGTGGACGCCCATCGGTCCCGGCAAGGTCCGCGACCTGCTCGCCATCCGCATCATGGACGTCTGGGTGCACGAGCAGGACATCCGCAGGGCGACGGGTAACCCCGGTGGCCTGGAGGGCCCGGTGGCTTCACACGTGTTCTCCCGACACCAGAGCGCCATCCCCTTCGTCGTGGGCAAGAAGGCCGGTGCAGCCGACGGCAGCACGGTCGTGTTCGACGTCGTTGGTCAGGAGCCGTTCGCCGTTGGCGTCGAGACAAAGCGCGCGAGCCTGCTCGATGTATTGCCGGCTTCGCCGGACGTGACGCTCTCGATGGATCTCGAGACCTTCAGTCGTCTGTGCACCGGACGAGGGGATGTCGACGCGCTCGCGAAGACGGTGACCGTCGAAGGCGATCAGGAACTGGGCTTGCGCGTGCTGGCCGAACAGAACTTCATGATCTGAGGAGGCTAGCCGCCGGCGGCGCCGAACCTGTCGGTCGGCTCGCTACGGCCCTGGATCCCTATGGCGTTTTGGCTCCACAGGTCGGCATCTCTCGTTGACAACGGACCGACCGCGGCGCCGTACAGCACGTGGAGCACGCCGGCGTCCACTGCGCTGCCCGTGTCCTCGAGCGGCACACCGATCGCGAGGTCGGCGCCGTTGGCTGCGTCGTAGTTGCCGGAGACGAGCGATCCGCCGAAGAGGTCGCCGGTCTCGGCTTCGCCGGGCATCTTCGGTGAGGCCTGACTGAAGAACTGGTTCGGTCCGATCGAGGGATCGAGGTTGGTGCCGTCGCTGTAGATGACGTGGACGCCGCCGACGTTGTTTGCGTTGCCGATGTCTTCTCCACGGACGCCGATAGCCATGTCCGCTGCGCCGTTGTTGTCGAAGTCATTGACCGTCACCGTCGAGCCGAACTCGTCACTGGCTTCGCGCGCGCCGAATACCGCGCCGCGCGCTGCACCGGCCTTGCCCTGGAACCACTCCTCACCACGTCCGACGAACCCCTCTTCCGAGCCGAGCACCACATCGACGGCGCCGCTGTTGTTAACGAGGTCCCCGGGAACGCCGATCACGAGGTCGTCGTAGCGGGCCGGCGCGGTGGCGACGGGATCGAAGTCGCCGGAGGCGAGCGAGAATCCGAAAAGCTCGTCGTCGAAGCCATCGCGCTCGCGGAAGATCGTGTCTTGGTTGATCACGTCGGCCTTGGTGCGATCGAGGCCGGTCGGTCCGCCGAGCACCGTGTGCACGACGCCTTCGTCCGCGTGCACGCCGACGTCCTCGAAGGGGACGCCGATCGCGAGGTCGTCTTCGCCCCTGTTGTCGAAGTTGCCACTCGTCAACGCGAACCCGAAGCGGTCACCCGGTTCGGGGTCGCCGTCGAAGCCCGGCGTGTCCTGCGTGAACTGGTTCTGTGTCGCACCGCTCAAGCCGCTTTGGGGATCGCCGAGCAGCAGAGCCACCGCCCCGGCATCGCGCCTGCTGCCGATGTCCTCGTCGGGGATCCCGATCGCGAGGTCGGATGCACCGTCGTCGTTGTAGTCGCCCGCGGAGAGTGCCGCGCCGAAGTGATCGCCGGCCTCGGAGGCGCCTTCGAGTCCGCCGGCTCCCTGACGCAATGATTGCGAGCCGGTCGTGCGCAGGCCGCTGCCGGTTCCGTAGAGGACGAAGACGAAACCCGCATCCGGCGAACCGCCGGTGTCCTCGCTGGAGGCACCGATCGCGAGGTCGTCGAAACCGTCGGCATCGAAGTCGCCGACCGCGAGGGCGTCCCCGAACTGGTCGCCGGCTTCCGCCACCCCGTCGACGAGGCCCGCGGTGTTCTGGTGGAACAGTTGATCGTCCGATGAGCGCAGTCCCGAGCTGCCGCCGTAGAGCACATGCACCGCGCCCGCTTCGCGGATGCTGCCGATGGCCTCGCCCGGCGCACCGATCGCGAGGTCACCGAAACCGTCGCCGTCGAAGTCGGCCCACTGATAGCCAGCGGATCCACCGGCCACGGCGTGGCTGGGAGTGGACGGAAGTAATGCGACAACGACGCCCAGAACCATGCCGATAGCCGGCGCGATCCAACGCAGGGCGTTCCGGCGTGCTTGTACAAGGGGACGCGAGCGCATCGGTCCATTGTCAGGGACAAGCGGCTTTTTGGCTGCGAATCGACGAACCCGCTGGTCAGGCCGTGGTTTGGGTGATCCACGCCTGCATGTCGAAGTAGTCGCGCCACGCGGCGATCTTTCCATCGCGGATCTCGAAGGTCCCCATGACGGGCAGAGCGACGCTTCTCTCGCCCATCTGGAAGCGGTCGATGCGTTCAGTCAGGACCGTATTTTCGGCGCTCGAGGCGATCCTCAGGATCTCGAACTCGATCGAGCTCGACGCCGGCACGAAGAGGCTGAGCATGTTGCGGATCTGCTCGTGTCCTACGGCCGGATCGATGGGCACGTTGTGGTAGACGGCGTCGGCGGTGAAGAAGGAGAGCAGCTCGTCGACGTCACGCCGGCTCCACGCTTCGCAGAAGCTCGTGACGACGTCCTCGGGGCTCATAGCTGTCTCACCTTGGCCTCACCTTACCCGGTGGCGGGCGCCTCCGACCTCTGCGATACTTATCTCATCGTGTTGCGCAGCTTCGTAGTCATCATTCGGTAGGCGGACGCCTCAGGCGTCCGCCTCAGCAGCCTCTCGTCCGAACGGACGGGAGGTTTTTTCTTGGAGAAACCGTGAGCAAGAGTTACAAGATCGCAGTGATACCCGGCGACGGAACCGGCCCCGAGATGATCGGTGAGGGGTTGAAAGTGCTGGACGCCGTCGAGCAGCGTTTCGGGGTGAAGACCGAGCGCGTTGTCCACGACATCGGCACCGGCCGCTATGCACGGGACGGTGAAGTGCTTCCGGACGCCGTCCTCGAGGAGCTCAAGAGCGTGGCCGCGATCTACAAGGGACCTGTCGGCTCCCGTTATCCCGGCGACGACGTTCCTCCGGGGATCCTCGAGCGCGGTCTCATCTTGCGTATCCGCTTCGAGCTCGACCAATACATCAACCTTCGCCCGGTGAAGCTCTTCGAAGGCGTGCCCACACCGGTGGCCGACAAAGGTCCAAAAGACATCGACTTCGTCGTCGTCCGAGAGAACACGGAGGGGATGTACTCGGGCGTCGGTGGCCTGTTCAAGAAGGACACATCGGACGAGGTCGCGCTCCAGACCAGCGTGAACACGCGCACGGGAGTCGAGCGCTGCATCCGCTACGCGTTCGATCTGGCGATGCTGCGCGAGCGGAAGAAGCTGACGCTCGTGCACAAGACGAATGTTCTGACCTACGCGGGGGAGCTCTGGGAACGCACCTTCCAGTCGGTAGGGGAGGAGTATCCCGACGTGACGCGCGATTACGCGCACGTCGATGCGTGGTGTACCTACGTTGTGCAGTCGCCGGAGCGATTCGACGTCGTCGTGACCGACAACCTCTTCGGCGACATCATCACCGACCTCGCCGCGGCTGTTCAGGGCGGGATGGGCGTGGCCGCGAGCGGAAATCTCAACCCTGAAGGCGTTTCGATGTTCGAGCAGATCGGAGGCACGGCTCCCGACTTCGCCGGTCTGGGCGTGATCAATCCGATGGCCGCCATCGGCGCGCTCCAGATGATGCTCGCGCATCTCGGGGAGGTCGACGCGGCGTCTGCTGTAGAAAACGGCATGGCGCAGACATTCCCGCGCCTGAACGGGATGGGCGCGGGGGAGATGGGATACTCGACCTCGGAGGTTGGAGACATGGTCGCCGCCTCCGTGACGGACTCAGGGGGTTAAGAACGATGCCGATCGAGAAGACGTCGAAGATCTGGATGGATGGCAAGCTCGTCGATTGGGACGATGCGAACGTGCACGTGCTCACGCACACACTGCACTATGGGGCAGGAGTGTTCGAGGGCATCCGCGCATACAAGGCCAAGCAGGGCACTGCGGTGTTCCGCCTGACCGATCACATGCGGCGCCTGCTGCGCTCGGCGAAGATCCTGATGATGGACGTTCCGTTCTCCGTCGAGCAGCTCGTCGACGCGACCAAACACACACTGCGGGAGAACAAGCTCGAGGCCGGCTACATCCGTCCGCTCGTGTACTTCGGCTACGGGGAGATGGGCCTGAACCCGCTCAACAACCCGGTGCAGGTTTCGATCGCCGCGTGGCCGTGGGGCACCTACCTCGGTGACGAGGGCCTCGCGCACGGCATCCGGGTCAAGATCTCGTCCTGGGACCGGATCGACGCCAACGCGTATCCGCCACAGATGAAGTCGACCGGCGGGTATCTGAACTCGATCCTCGCCAAGCTCGAAGTGCTCAAGGCCGGGTACGAGGAGGCATTGTTCCTCACGCCGAGCGGTTACATCGCCGAGGGTCCGGGCGAGAGCTTCTTCCTCGTGCGCGACGGCGTGATCTTCACACCGCCGACGTCCTCATCAGGCCTTGATTCGATCACGCGTGAATCGGTCATCACCATCGCACGCGACCTCGGATACGAGGTTCGGGAGCTGAACCTCGTCCGCACGGACGCGTACCTCGCCGATGAGGCGTTCTTCACCGGAACCGCTGCTGAGCTCACACCCATCCGCGAGATCGACGACCGCACGATCGGCGAGCCGGGCCCGATCACCAAGAAGCTGCAAGAGACCTTCTTCGCCGCGACCAAGGGCGAGGTCGAGACCTACCGGGAGTGGAATGAGTACCTCTAAAAAGGGCGGCCTCGTCCTCTTCGACACGACCCTACGTGACGGGGCCCAGATGGAGGGCCTCACGCTCACGGTCGATGACAAGCTGCGTATCGCGCAGAAGATCGACGAGCTCGGCGTGCAGTACATCGAGGGCGGGTGGCCGGGTTCCAACCCGAAAGACGAGGAGTTCTTCGCACGCGCCGGGAGCGAGCTCCGGCTGAAGCACGCGAAGCTCGTCACGTTCAGCTCGACGCGGCGTCCCGGTACCACGCCCGGCAAGGACCCGAATCTGCGCATCACGGTGGGGGCCGCGACGCCGGTGGTGTGCATCGTCGGCAAGTCGTGGGACCTCCACGTCCGCGAGGCGCTGCGCACGACGCTCGACGAGAATCTGAAGATGGTTGGGGAGACGGTCAAGTACCTGAAACGTCACTTCGACGAGGTGTTCTTCGACGCCGAGCATTTCTTCGACGGCTTCAAGCGCGCTCCGGAATATGCCATGCGCGTGCTCGAAGCGGCCGCGGAGAGCGGCGCCGACTGCGTCGTGCTGTGTGACACCAACGGCGGATGCCTTCCGCACGAGATCTCTGAGATCGTGGCGCAGGTGCGCACGGGTTTTCGGGAGATCGACTTAGGGATCCATTGCCACAACGACACCGATTGCGCCGTTGCGAATTCGCTCGCGGCGGTTGATGCCGGCGCGGTCCACATCCAAGGGGCGATGAACGGCTACGGCGAACGCTGTGGCAACGCCAACATCGGCTCGATCGCCGCGAACCTCGTCCTCAAGCGAGACTCGAACGTCATCACTCGCGAGCAGCTGTCGCGCTTGACCGACATCACCCACTACGTAGCGGAGATCGCGAACGTCACGCCGAACCTGCAACAGCCATACGTCGGATCATCGGCGTTCGCGCACAAAGCCGGTCTGCACGCATCGGCCGTCATCCGCCGCCGCGACCTGTACGAACACGTCGAGCCGGAGCTCGTCGGAAACATCCGCCACCTCGTCGTGAGCGAGCTTTCCGGCAAAGCCACGATCTCGGTGAAGGCGCGGGAGTTCGGCCTGGAGATCGACGACGGTGACCGCACCATCGCCGGTGTGATCCGCCGCGTGAAGGAGCTCGAGCATCTCGGCTACCACTTCGAAGCCGCCGACGCGTCCTTCGAGCTGCTCCTTCGTCGCGCAACGGGCTGGGAGCAGGAGTTCTTCTCGATCGAGAGCTTCCGGGTGATCATCGAGACCGACGCCAACGGTGCGATGTCGAGCGAGGCCACCGTGAAGCTGCATGCCAACGGTGAGCGCTACATCTCGACGGCTGAAGGCAACGGTCCCGTGAACGCTTTGGACGCAGCGCTCCGCAAGGCCCTCCTCGCGAGCTACCCGGAGCTCGCTCACATCTATCTTGCCGACTACAAAGTGCGGATCCTGAACGAGAACACCGGCACCGCGGCCACCACGCGTGTGCTGATCGAGTCGCGCGACTCCGAGAAGGAGTGGGGGACGATCGGCGTGTCCGAGAACATCGTCGAGGCGTCGTGGGAAGCGCTGCTCGACGGCTACGTCTACGGCCTATTGCACCGTCCTCGGGCCTGATGCGGTTCGCACGCTTCGCGGTCGGCTCGACGATCGGCTACGGCATCCTCGAGGACGACGGACGTTATCAAGCCATCACGACAACGCCGTTCCTCCCGTGGGAGACGACCAATGAGTACTTCGATGCCTCTTCTGTGCGACTGCTGGCCCCCGTGCTGCCGAGCAAGGTCGTTGCGATCGGTCTGAACTACAAGGCGCATGCCGAGGAAACCGGCAAGCCTCTGCCCGACGAGCCGCTGATGTTCCTCAAGCCGACGACGTCGGTGATCGGACCGGGTGAGTCGATCGTGATGCCGCCGCAGTCCACGCGCGTCGATCACGAGGCCGAGCTTGCCGTGGTGATAGGCAAGGCCACGAAGAACGCGAGCGCGTCGCAGGCGGAGGCTCTGATCTTGGGGTACACGTGCGCCAACGACGTGACCGCGCGTGACCTGCAAGCCAAGGACGTCCAGTTCACTCGCGGAAAGGGCTTCGACACCTTCTGCCCGCTCGGCCCCCACATCGTGACCGACATCGACGCCGGCGTCCTCGACATCTCATGCAGAGTCAACGGCGAGGTGCGCCAGTCATCGAACACCTCCGATCTGGTCTTCGACTGCGCAGAGCTCGTCGCGTTCGTGTCCTCGGTGATGACGCTGCTGCCGGGTGACGTGATCCTCACCGGTACACCCGCCGGGATCTCGCCTCTGAACGACGGCGATACCTGCGAGATCGAGATCGGATCCATCGGCGTCCTGAGCAACCCGGTCCGATCGACGTGACGCGTGTTCGCGTTCGGTTCGCCGGTGCTCCGTCCGGCGATCTCCACATCGGTAACGTCCGTACGGCGCTCTTCAACTGGTTGTTCGCACGAGCTGAGGGCGGCACGTTCATCATCCGTGTCGAGGACACAGACCCGGAGAAGGCAAAACCGGAGCTCATCGCCCGAGGCCTCGAGACCTTCCGCTGGCTCGGCATCGACTGGGACGAAGGTCCCGAGGTTGGGGGCCCGCACGAACCGTACCGGCAATCGGAGCGCGCCGAGAGTCACCGAGCGGCGCTTGCGAAGTTGCAGGACGCCGGCGCGGTGTACCGCTGTTACTGCACCCGTGAAGAGGTCGTGGCGCGCGGAACGAAGACCGGCTACGACCGGTTCTGTCGCAACCTTTCCCGCGACCTTTCCGATGATGCCCGCGATCGGTTTTCGGAACGTGCCTACGCGCTGCGGTTCGCCGTGCCGGAAGGCGACGTCGTTGTAGCGGACATCCTGCGCGGTGACGTGCATACCCCGTTCGATCAGATGCAGGACTTCGTCGTCGCGCGCTCGGATGGTTCACCGACGTTCGTCCTCGCCAATACCGCCGACGACATCGCGATGGAGATCACCCACGTGATCCGCGGGATGGACCTCCTGCCCGCGGCCGCGCAGAACACATTGCTGTTCCGTGCGCTCGGTGTGGAGCCGCCGGTCTTTGCGCATCTTCCGCTGATCCTCGGGCCGGACAAGTCGCGATTGGGCGCCCGTCACGGAGCGGTCGGGGCGCTCACGTATCGCGATGCCGGATACCTACCAGAGGCATTGATGAACTACCTCGCGCTGCTGGGCTGGTCGTCACCGTCGGGCGAGGAGGTCATCGATCGCGACGGACTGATCGCCGAGTTCTCGCTCGATCGCATCCAGAGCTCCGGTGCCGTCTTCGATGTCCAGAAACTCGACTGGATGAACCAGGAATACCTGAAGAAGCTCGCGCCGGACGACCTCGAGCGCCGCGTCCTCGAGCTTGCGCCGGACACACCGACCGAGACGTTGCGCACCGTGATCGACCTCGAGCTCATCCAGTCGCGCGTCGTGCGGCTCGCCGAGATCCCCGAAGCGATCCGGTACCTGCACGAGCGTCCCGAGATCGACCCTGCCGCGGGCGAGAAGTGGCTCGGCACCGAGGAGGCGACGAAGACGCTCACCGAGGTCGCCGAGCGCTTGCGGACGCTCCAACCCTGGGAGGCCGAGGCGATCAAGACGAGTGTGCAGGAGGCGATCGCCGAGCTCGGACAACACAGGCGTAAGGGCCCGAAGCCGATCTTCGTCGCGATCTCGGGCAAGGAAACGGCGCTGCCACTGTTCGAGTCGATCTGGCTGATCGGCCGCGACGAAGCGGTCGCCCGTCTGCGCGCAGCCTGTATCAGTTAGGTGCGGGGACTGTTCGTCCCATCTCGTTGAGCAGTTCCTGGCTGTAGGCGATCTTGCCGGTGAGGAACTTCGGATCGCCCGAGCACAGCACGAGCGACGCTTCGGCCATCACTTCGACGGGTTCGGCTTCGGCGAAGCCGTCCGGGATCAGGCGATGGAACATCACGCCGGGTGTTGCGACCACGCGCGACGGTGAAAGCGCGTTCACCGCGATGTTGTCCTCGTAGACCTCGGCCGCGAGTCCCGTGGAGAAGCGTTCGAGTGCGGCTTTGACCATGCCGTAGACGGTGCCCGTCCGGCGAACGCCGAACGGGGGGCCCTGCGGATGGCGCGCGGCACCCGAGCTGATGTTCAGGATCCACCCCTGCTGTCGTAGCCGCATCCCGGGCAGCACGAGTTGCGCGAGCTCGAACGGCGCACGCACCTGCACCTCGAACATGATCCGGAACTTGCTCTCTGGGAACTCGGCGGTGGGCAGGAACCATGTCACGGCTGCGTTGCTGACGAGGATGTCCGGGGGGCCGAGCTCGTTGGTGGCCTCGTCGATCAGGCGCTCGCGATCCTCGGCGCTCGTCAGGTCGGCGCGCACCGCGAACGCCGTGCCGCCAGCGTCCCGGATCGATCGCACGGTGTCGTGGATCGTGCCGGGGAGTTTCTCGTCGCGAACTGCCTCGGTTCGCGCCGACACGCATACCGCGGCACCTTCTTGTGCGAAGCGTTTGGCGATCGCTTCACCGATGCCACGACTGGCACCAGTGACGATCGCGACCTTGCCGTCAAGAGATCCCACGAGCTCGATGCAACTCCGCTCGTGACCCGTACGTCAAGCCGAGCAGATCTGATCGGCGATCTAGCGCGTGGCGGGGAAGGTCGCCGTTCCGTTGAGCGTTGGATCGTAGGCGCGTAACCGCTTCATCATCCACACCTCGTCTGGGAGCCCGTCGATCGCCGACTCGATGCCGAGCTGACGCGCCGGCTCGAACCCGAACTTCGGGTAGTACTCCGGATGACCGAGCACGAGCACGAGCGGCTCGTTGCGCGCGTCGGCGAGCTCGAGGGCGGCGCGTGTGAGCGCGTCACCGATGCCCTGTCGTTGGCGGTCGGGACGCACCGCGAGCGGCACGAGCTGCAGCACGCGCGTCTTCACGTCCCGGACGGAGAGGTCGGCGTAGCTGAGCATGATGTGCCCGACGATATCGTCGTCCTGCGCATTGTCCGCGATGAGTGCGAGCTCGGGCACATACCCGGCCCCTGCGCGGATCTCGTGGACGAGGTCGGCCTCGTCCTGCTGGCCGAAAGCCTGCCGGACGACATCGTCGATCGCGTCGAAGTCTGCCGGTTTCTCGGTGCGGATGAGCATCGTTGGCAGCGTATAGGCTCGCGCGCGATGTACGAGACACCGGAGGATCGAGCCGAGCTACAACGCGTGCTCGACGAGAGCTACGCAGCGGCGGCGGAGCATCTGTTGTCGATCCACACGCCGAACTGGCGGATGTCGGTGGAGCAGGTCGTGGAGCGCTTGCAGGGGATGTGCATCTTGAGCTTCGCGACGGTCAATTCCAGGGGCCAACCGATCGCGTCTCCACTCGACGGGATGTTCTATCGAGGCCGGTTCTGGTGCGGATCGGCGAACAACTCGCTGCGTGCACGACACATCCGCCGCAACCCATCAGTGAGCCTCACGCACACCGTGGGCGAGGAGCTCGCGGTCACAGTGCACGGGAGGGCCTCGATGTCGACCGGACGACCGAGCGCGCGCTCGGGTTCCGCGACTAGGCGATCTCGATCTACGGTCAAGAGATGATCGACATGCATTGGAACGGCGACGTCGTGTACTGGGAGATCGATCCGCGCAAGATGTTCGCCATCGCGCCCCAGGTGTAAGCGGCGGGCGCACTCTCGATCGACCCCTGCTACGGTGGGTGGCGGTATTGGGCCGTAGTGCAATTGGCAGCACGCCAGGTTCTGGCCCTGGTAGTCCTGGTTCGAGTCCAGGCGGCCCAGCGAATTTTCACCGCCTCCCACCTGCAGCTTCGCATTCGCGATGGCTCGGGAGGCACTACGGGAGGCACTATCTGCGCGCAGTTGCTTCGCGTTGCAGCCATTGCGCGTACCGCACATCGGTAGCGTTGGCTCGAGACCGCCGATGACGAGAAGGTGGTGCAGGCTCCCGACGGACGCGCAAACTTGTGACCGATGCGCATCCTGCGCCTACGGTTGCCGGTCGCTGACCTGGCCACGCAGCGGCACTTCTACTCATCGACGATTGGCTTTCCCGTAATCATCGGCAACGACCAGTCGTGTGAAATCGAGGTCGGCCAATCGACTCTCACGCTGGTGCGCAGCGATGTGGCCGGGGGACAACACTTCGCATTTCACATCGCGGAGAACCTGTTTGACGAAAGCGTCGAATGGGTGGCCGGTCGCGCGACGATGCTCAGCGAAAATGGCCAACGCGTATTCACGGGGTGCTTCGGACGCGAGGCCGATCGTGTGTACTTCGCAGACGTGGAGGACAACATCCTGGAGTTCATCGCCTACCACGACACTGACACCGCTTCTGACTCCCCTTTTGGTCCGAGTCACATACTTGAAGTTGGAGAGGTGGGTCTCGTGACTGCTGATGCGAAGGCCACCGCAGCGTCACTCGGGAAATGGCTTGGCGTGCCTTCGCGCGGTGACGAAGCGTTCAGCATCGCCGGCGATCGTGACGGAATGCTCGTCTTCGTTAACCCCGGCTATCACTGGATGCCGACCGAGATCCCGGCCACCGCGATCACGATGTCGGTCCATGTCGACTCAGCGCCCAACGGCGAGACCCCGATTCTCGGGGAGCCTTGGCAAGTGCTGGCATCAGAGCCGCCCTTGTAGGCGGCCTTCGGAGTTACTTCGTTCGCGGCGGGCCGTCGAGAACGTCCCGCATTGCCTCCGTCGACATCCGATCCTTCGCGCGGATGTAGTGGCGATACGGCTTCATGCTCGACGCCGACGCGTGGCCGTGACGGCCCATCACCTCGACCTCGGGAACGCCGGCCGCGAGGAGCTGCGTGACCGAGAAGTGGCGCAGCTGATGCGGGCGTAGGCCGCCTTCCCCGGCAAGCGTGCGGAACATCTTCGTGATCGACTGCGGCGCGTACGGCATGAGCGGGCCCTCGTTGTACGGCCAGAAGACGTAGGCGCCGGACGGCAGCTTCTCATCGCCCAGCTTCCGAGCCAGCTCCTCCGAACGTTCGCGATGCTCACGGAGGACGCGGACGGTCTCCTCGTCGATCCCGATCGTCCGGATGCCGGTCTCGGTCTTCGGGAGCTTCGGCACCCGGGGCGGTGGGCCGCCGTTGCCATCCCCGCGTAGGTCGGGGATCGCCCGACGAACCGTGACCTGCGGAGGATTGCCGTCGAGCTCGATGTCTTCCCACTGAAGCCCGGCGATCTCGCCGCGACGCATGCCGGTCGCGGCCTTCAGGCGGATGAGCGCGGCGCGGTCCGGCTCGCCCCGCTCGATCGCTGTGTCGATCACAGCGAGGATCTGCGCGGGCGTCGGCGGGATGACGGGCTTTGCGTTCGCGGAGGGCCGTTCGATCGACTCGGTCGGGTTGAAGCGGATCAGGTCCTTTCGGCGCGCGAGCTTGAACACCTGCGATAGCGCGCTGGCGATGCCTTTCACCGACTTCGGCGACAGGCCACGAGAGACGAGGGCGTCGACGAACCGCTGGACGTCGTCGACCGTGATCTTCTGCACCTGCCGGGAGCCGAGCCCATATCCGCGATCGAGGATGTGCTTCGCGCACCACTCGTATTGCTGGACGGTCTTGGCCTCGCGTTGCGCGCGCTTGCGGTGGAGCCACTCGTTCGTGAGCTCGCGGATGGTGACCTTTCCGGCGCCGGGCGGCGGCGGAAGGCTGCCCTTGTCGATGTCCGCGATCCGGCGCGTTCTCGCCCGCTTCGCGGCCGCTTTGTCGCCCCGGACCGTGAAGTACTCGTAGCGGCGAGCATGGCGATTGAAGACGCGCACCTGCCAGGTGTTCGCGCCCTGGCGGCGGATCGAGCCGTTCATCGAGCCCTTCGGTGTTCCTGGCATTTCATCTCCTCTGCGAAGAAAGGGTCGGGACCCTACCAGCGTTCGCCGACCGCATTGGCACGAGCGTGTGCTCGGTTGTTGGCTCCCCACGGCCGCTGCCTGGCGCGGTTGCGCTGCGCGAGGCGGGCCTCGAGTTCGTCCTTGCACCGATCACCCGGCCTGACGGCGAGGTGCTCGCGCGCCTGGGCGACTACGCCGTGTCGGTGCTTCCGTTCATCGACGGACTCTCGGATGCCGGATCCCGACAGCCGCCGAAGCAGTGGATTGCTTGGCACGGGAGTGACACGCGTCGGCGGTTGTTCGAGATGCTCGGTCGGCTGCACGCCCGTTCCAGATCGTGACGGCCATCCAGCAGCCGGGTCACTGCCTCTGAGGGGTTAGAAACCCCTATCGTCGCAGGGCTTCTGATGAATAGGCTGGCGCTCATGACCGACGGCGACTGGAGGGATGGCGGGTTCCGGCAGCGTCGGCCCTCCATGGAGACTCTCGCCTGGGTTGCGGCGTCGATGGGTCGGGGCAGTCGCATCGTTGG
>CAZFOB010000018.1:0-69726 GCA_964520325.1 uncultured Actinomycetes bacterium
GGCGGGTCGCGGCGCGCCCGGGGCGCCCGGGCCTGGGGCCGCGCCGATCGATGAGAAGCCGCCGCCGCTGCTATCGCTACCGGGCCCGGCCGCTCCCTGCTCGACCGGCGGATCGTCCCCGAAGCTCTCGTCCTGTTGGGCAAGCGCCTGCTCGCCGGCCGCCAAGCTCGCGGCGATCGGGTCGATGGGGGCCGAGCGCGCAAGCAGCGCAAGCAGCGCAACCATCACCATCGCCCACGCGCCCCCCGCCAGCTGAACGTTGACGCGTGGCATCGTCATCTGCCCGGCCAGGAACGGGTGCTCGATAAAGCGGTACGACAGCGCCCCCAGCGCGATGGCCAGGGCGATCCCTCCGGCCGCCACCACCGTCGGGTGCCAGTCGACGTCCACACCGGGACGCACCAGAGCCACGATCGGCCAGTGCCACAGGTAGATGCCGTAGGAACGAGTGCCCAGGAAGCGCGGGACGCGCGAGCTGAGCAGATCGTTGGCCGATCGCAAACGCGCCGCTCCCATGATGAGGCCGACGGTCGCCCCTTGCGCCGCAAGGAACCCGGCCGGATAAAGGAATCCGGACGCATCGCCGACGAGCGCGAACATCACGACGAGCGTGACCGCGCTCGCCCCGAGCAGAAGCAGCGCAGCTCGCTCTGACATGCGCGTCGTGCCCTTCGGGCGCCTCGAGAGAAACACCGCGAACAGCGCGCCGGCGAGCAGGGCACCGATGCGCGTGTCGGTGCCGTAGTACGCGCGTGTCGGACCGTTGGTGCGCGCAAAGATGGCCATGAGCGTGAGCGACGCGATAAGGCCGGCCGCAAGCGCGCGCAACGCGAACGTGCGCGAGCGGCGAACCACTGCCAGTGCCACGAACGGCAGCACGACGTAGGCCTGCACCTCGATGGCGATCGACCACAGGTGGCGGACGAGCGGCGGACGTCCCACTCCTCCGAAGTACGAGCTGCCTTCCCTGATCAGGTGCCAGTTCGTTAGTCCCGCGAGCGAGGAGACGATGTCGCGCCCCAGGCGATGGGCGTCCTCGTCGGCGAGGAAGAGTCCGGCCACCGCCAGCGCCGCCAGCAGGACGATGAGCGCCGGGACGATCCTTCGTGTTCGCCGCCGCGCGTATGCCGCCAGGTCGATCGCGCCGGTCTTGGCGTGTTCCGACAGCAAGAGAGAGGTGAGGAGGTACCCCGAGAGCACGAAGAACATCTCGACACCTAGAAACCCGCCCGACACCACGCCCGGGCCTGCGTGGTAGCCGAGCACCGCGACGAGCGCGATGCCGCGGATGCCGTCGAGCGACGGCACGCGCACCGCAGACGAATCCACAGCCCCACCCATGCGTACAGTGTGCTGCCTCTGGAAGACTGACGGGGCCTCCGTGGAGAGGCCGGACGATTACTACTCTTCGAACGCCGTCCTCGAGACACCTGATTGGCGGATGATCGCGCCCAGCGTCCCGCGCCGGAGCTCCTTCGCGCAGACCTGGCGGCCGGACAGGACTCGAAGCCTAGCCACCACCCACCCGGAGACGGGTGACGTAGACCTCAGTGTGCAGCCGACGGTCGATCTCCGATCGGTCGGCTGACTCAAGGAACAGCTCGATCGCCTCCACAAGGTTCTTTCGAGCTTCCTCGACGGTTGCGCCTTGGCTGGCGATGTCCAGCTCGGGACAGAGGGCGACGTAGCCGTCGTCCTCGCGCTCGATGATCGCTGTCAGGTCGTTCGGTTCCCCCATGGCTTCAACCAGTGTGCCATCTATCTTGTCGGGGACCTCGCGTCGAGCGCTGTCGAATGGTAGAGGGCTATCGGACGGGTCAAACTGACCCATGCTCGAATCTCAAGAGACTCGCGGTGATCTGCGCTGGGGGACGATCCCCGGCCTGGTCGCGTGGGCCGGTCGGGAGTTCGGCGACCGCGAGGCCCTGGTCGACGGCGACGCCCGGGTGTCGTTCGCGGGACTCGCGGCAGCGGTCGACCAGTCGGCGCGGGCGGCGATGACTGCGGGAGTCGATCGCGGCGATCGCGTGGCCATCTGGGCCCCCAACTGCTGGGAGTGGATCGTCGCCGCTTTGGGTGTCTTGTCGGCGGGCGGAGTGCTCGTGCCGATCAACACGCGCTTCAAGGGACGCGAAGCCGCCTACGTGATCGAACGCTCGGGGGCCAAGCTCCTGTTCACGGTCGCCGGTTTCCTGGACATCGATTACGTGGAGTTGCTTCGCCGCGAGCCGGGGGCCGATCCCGTTGAGCGCACTGTGATCCTTCGCGGGCCGGCACCGGAGGGCACTGTGTCGTGGGCCGACTACGTGCTCGGCTCCGACGCCACCTCGATGGCAGAACTGCGCGGGCGCACCGACAACCTCGGCCCCGACGATCTCTGCGACATCATGTTCACCTCAGGGACGACCGGACGTCCGAAGGGCGTCATGGCCACGCACGGACAGACGCTTCGCGTGTTCGAAGTCTGGTCGCGTCTTGTGGGCCTGCGCGAAGGCGATCGTTACCTGATCGTCAATCCGTTCTTCCACACCTTCGGCTACAAAGCCGGGTTCATCGCGTGCCTGATGCGCGGCGCGACGATCGTCCCGCATGCGGTCTTCGATGTGCCGCAGGTGTTGCAGCGCATCCGCGAAGAACAGATCACGATGCTCCCCGGTCCACCGACGCTCTATCAGTCGATCCTCGGCGTGACCGACCGTGGCGATCTTTCGTCGTTGCGGCTCGCGGTGACGGGAGCGGCCGTCGTTGCGGTCGAGCTCATCAGGCGTATGCGCTCCGAACTCACCTTCGAAACGATCCTCACCGCCTACGGACTGACGGAGTCGACGGGTGTCGTCACGATGTGCCGCGACGGCGACGACGCGGAGACGATCGCGACGACATCGGGGTGCGCGATCCCGGATACCGAGGTGCGCATCGTCGATGCCGAAGGTCGAGTGGTCGCGATGGGGGAGCCCGGCGAGATCGTCGTCCGCGGCTACAACGTCATGCGGGGTTACTACCAGGACCCGCAAGCCACGGCCGACGCCATCGACGCGGACGGCTTCCTGCGCACCGGCGACATCGGCGTGATCGACGAGCGCGGTTACGTCCGCATCACCGACCGCAAGAAGGACATGTTCATCGTCGGCGGCTTCAATGCCTATCCGGCCGAGATCGAGAACGATCTGCTCGAGCACCCGTCCGTCGCTCAGGTTGCGGTCGTCGGCGTGCCGGACGAACGGATGGGCGAGATTGGCGTGGCGTTCGTCGTTGCGCGCCCAGGCGTCAGTGTTGATTCGGAAGAGTTGATCACATGGGCGCGCGAGAAGATGGCGAACTACAAGGTGCCGAGACGTGTTGAAGTGGTCGATTCCTTGCCGCTCAACGCGAGCGGCAAGGTCCTCAAGTTCGAGCTCCGAGACAGGGTGGTGGGATGAGCGAAGATCCGACGAAAGCGTTCCTGTCAGACGACCCGATCGAGCTCGGCTCGATGCTCTTCACGCTCGTCGAGCCGCATCGCGGACACGAAGTCGAATACAACCGGTGGTACGAACGCGATCACTTCTATGCGGGCTGTCTGATGGGCCCGTGGAACTTCTCCGGCGGACGGTTCGTGTGTACCCGCGATCTGAAAGCACTGCGGCACCCGAGACCCTCTCCGATCGTCCCGTCGTCGGAAGTCGGTTCGTTCCTGGCGATGTACTGGATCCTCAAAGGCAAACACGAGGAGTGGACGCGCTGGGGACGGCGACAAGTCAAGGTCCTTATCGACGCCGACCGGATGTTCCCGCACCGCGATCACGTCCATACGCAGATGTACAACTTCGAATGGAGCGTGAACCGCGATAGCGGTGGTGTTCCCGCCGAGCTTGCGCTCGACCATCCATTCAAGGGACTCGTGGTCGTGTGGGCGCAGGCGAAGCCGGGCAAGAGCCGGGACGAGGTCATGGAGTGGTACCGGACCGAGCACCTTCCGCAGACCCTGCCGGGATCGGCAACGGCGCTGTGTCTCTGCTTCACACCTATCCCGATGCCGTCTGGACAACCGTCGGGAGTGAAGGAGAGCTCGGGAGATGAACAGCGGTTCTTGCGGCTGTACTTCCTGGACCGTGAACCGTCTGAGATCTGGGCCGACCAGTTCGCGAGCAACGAGGGGTCGGACAGGCCCACCGACGTCGAGCTCGTTTCGGCGTTCCTTCCGACCGTTCCGGGCACGGACACCTACACCGATCAGCTCTGGTGAGGCGACTCGAGCTGACCTTCGCCGTCTTCTTCGCGCTGTTCTGCGTGGGCTGGTTGATCTTCGACATGCCGGCCGCACTCGGGCTGATCGACGAGTCGACGGGCTGGTACGCGATCAACGTCGACCCCATCTTCCAAAACCCGCCGCTATGGCTGAAGACCGTCGGTTGGTTCGCGCTGCTCTACGGCCCGCTGTACGGACTGTCGGCGTATGGCTTCGTCAAGCGCGCGACGTGGCTGCCGAAGGTCGTGCTTCCGCTCGCCGGAATGATCGTCGCGACGACGACGGTCTACTTCGTCGAAGAGCTTTCCGGCGACGTTCCACCACTCAACTGGACGCTCTTCTACGCGCTGAACGTGCCATACCTGGTGATCCCACCCGCTGCGGCGCTGTACGTCTCGCTGCGCAGGCCGAGAGCGCCATGACGTGCTAAAATCGCACATCATGACCCTAACCGGATCCGATGTTGGTAAGCGGATCTTCGCTGCTCGTCGCGCTGCTGGCCTAACGCAAGCGGACCTCGCATCGCGCGTCGGACTCGACCGCACGGTGCTATCAAAGATTGAGTCGGGGCGGCGCCGAGTCGGCGTCCATGAGATCGGCGCGTTCGCGACCGCCCTCGGGCGGGCGGCCGATTGGTTCCTTACACGCGACGCCGACGGGCCGGACCTTGCTCGGCTCAAACGAATGCGACGACGGATCCTGGCGGTTGCGTCCAAGCACGGAGCGACGAACGTGCGCGTGTTCGGATCTGTTGTGCGCGGTGATGGCGATGCGCAGAGCGACGTCGATCTCCTCGTCGACATGCCGTCCGATCACAGCCTTTTCGATCGTGCTGCGCTTATCGTCGATCTCACGGAGCTGCTGGGGTGCGACGTCGACGTTGCTACGCCTCAGGCGTTGCGTGAGCGCATGCGCGATCGCGTTCTGCGTGAGGCCGTCGCTCTGTGAGGAGCGACCGCGAGCGAATCTCGGACATGCTCGAGGCGATCGCACGGATTGCGGAACGTGCACCCTTGAAGGAGACATTCAGTGACGACGAGCGCGTACTTTCACATCGATGTCGATGAGGTCTGGCGAACGGTAGAACGTGATCTCCCGCTACTCAGAGAACAACTGTCTTCGATCCTTGCCGGATTCGCTGACTAGACCCTTTCCTTATACGAGGGTCACCAGACCGGCGCGGCTTGCGATGCCGACGCTGCGGCGCGCTTGCCGGATCATGTGCCGGTCGTGTCCGTTGGTGAGATAGCAGAACGACACACCCGTCTCCGGATCTGCCTGCGCGATCTGACCGCCGGCGCCGCCGTGTCCGAAAGCGCGCGGCGACTGCGTCTTGCCGAAGCCGCGCATGTGCGCCTTGCCGTCATCGCCGGCGACAACCGTGCCGAGCGCGCGCGATGCGGGGACGCCCATCATCGGGTCGGGCAGCATGTTGCGCACGCGCGCCGTTCCGTCCAGCAGAACTTCGGGATCCCAGATGTCGTCGTTGTCCAAAAGGCCGTTGTGCAGCAGGCCCTGGTAGAAGAGCGCGACATCGGCGGCGTTGCTGAAGCCACCACCACCGGGGATACCGACTTCGCGTGATTCGCTCTCGTTCAGCGTGAGTCCGAAGTCGCCCATCGCCGCCAGGCTTCCACGCGGTGCGGGGATCTCGCGGATGCCGAACGCGGCCTCCATCTCGTCCGGCGTCATCATCTCGCCGACGTAGACGACCTCGGCGAGGTTCGTCTGCTCGTCCGGCTTGAGTCCGAGTGCGAACGACTTCAGACCGAGCGGTTCGAGGACGCGCTGCTTGATGTAGTCGCGGTGATCGATGCCGGTGGTCTTCGTGAGGATGTCCATCAGCACCCAGTGCGCGGAAGTTGCGTGGTACATGAACTGCGTCCCGGGCACCCAGTTGAGCTTCCAGCGCGGGTAGACGGTCAGCCGCTGCTCGTGGCTGCTCCAGTGCGGCGGTCCCATGATCCCGTTCGGGAACCCGGCGGTGTGCAGCAGGACGTGCTCGACGGTGACGTCCTCCTTCCCGTTCTCACCGAACCCGGGCAGGATGTCGGCCACCTTGTCGGTGATCGAGACCTTGCCTTCACCGAGCAGCGTCCAGAAGGCCGACACGGAGAAGGCCTTCGTCGAGCTGAAGATGGGGTAGCGCGTGTCGTTAGTGGCGTCCCCAAAGGACTCGTGGGCGATGACCTTTCCGTCCTTCGCTACCGCGAACTGCGCAGAGGGCAGCAGTCCAACGTCGACTTCCTTACGCACGCGCTCCGACAGCGCGGCGACGCGCTCGGGAACGAGCCCAGCTTCCGAGATCCTGTCGACGTCGATCGTCATGCCTTTTTCACCTTGGCTTCCCCCTTGTGTTACGCGGTCACCGGCAACGAGCGTAGTCCTCTGAACGGGAACGTTTTCCGCCAATCGAGCTCATCGGTGGCGAAGGCAAGGTTGGGCGCCCGGCGTAACAGCTCCGGGATCGCGATCCGCGCCTCGAGCCGCGCGAGCGGTGCCCCGAGGCAGAAGTGGATGCCACCGCCGAACGAGACGTGCGGTGTCGGTGAGCGATCGAGGATGAGGTCATCCGGACGGTCGAACTTGTTCGGATCGCGGTTGCCGCTGCCGAGGATCGCGGTCACGCGCTGGTTGGCCGGGATCTCGACCCCC
This sequence comes from uncultured Actinomycetes bacterium, assembly GCA_964520325.1. Classification (GTDB taxonomy): domain Bacteria; phylum Actinomycetota; class JAICYB01; order JAICYB01; family JAICYB01; genus CAZFOB01. The sequence goes on from CAZFOB010000018.1 coordinate 6,884, forward strand.
GCGATCTCGATCGGCTCGAGCGTGGTGCGCGCCGTCATCTGGATGGGCGAGTCGAAGCGCAGCAGCTCCTCGATGGCGTTGTTCACGAGGGACGGATCGTCCCGCAAGCTCGCGAATGCGTCGGGGTGTCTCAGAAGCGCGACCGTCGAATTGCCGATGAGGTTCGCCGTCGTCTCGTGTCCGGCGATGAGAAGCAGGAGGCACGTCGCGAGCAGCTCCTCGTGGTTCAGTCGCTCGCCTTCATCCTCGGCTTCGACGAGCGCGGTGAGCAGGTCGTCGCGCGGATGCTTACGGCGCTCATCCGCGAGAGCGGTGAAGTAGTCGCGGAACTTGAGGATCGCATTCGTCCCGCGGTCGACCACGTCCTGGGAGATGTTGTCGAGGCTGAAGCTGAACATGTCGATGAGCTCGCGTCCCCACGCGGTGAAGTTGGTTCGGTCCTCGACGGGCACCCCGAGGAGCTCCGCGATCACCGTCACGGGAACCGGATACGCGAAGTCGGTCATGAGGTCGAACTCACCCACCTCAACGGCACGGTCGAGATGGTCATCGACGATCCGTTTGATCTCCGGACGCCAGTCCTCGACCGCCTTTCGGCTGAACGCGTTGTTCGCAAGACTGCGCATCCGTGTGTGATCGGGCGGGTCCATGAGCAACAGCAGGTGCTTCACGAGGTTGATGCCCGGCCCCTCTTCTCCGCCGAGGAACGTCTGGAAGAGCATCGCGAAGAGCTCTGACTTCAATGGGTCGGACGACACATGCGGATGACGAAGGAGGGCCACGCAGTCGTCGTAACGCGAGAGCATCCAGAAGCCGGGCGGCGAATAGATCACGCGTCCGATCTCTCGGATCTGCTCGTAGGTGGGGTAGGGATCGGCCGCGAACTCGTCGGTGAACGAGTTGAAGAGGTACTGCGGGACGGTGTCCTGCGTCATGAGAGGCTCACTGGAAGATGTTAGGGGAGTAGCTCGAACGCGGGTGTGTGCGCGGGTTGCACGACGCTGAAGTGACGACGGTCGAAGGTCGCGATGCTCGTGATCTGGAGGCGTTCTGCCGCCGTCACGACGGATGCGTCGGCGGTTGTGAGGGGCAGGCTGCGGTATCGAGCCACGAGCTCGGCGATCCTCAGCCAGTCGGCTGCGCCCACCGACTCGGTGATCAGCTCCCCGGCAGCAAGGTCTCCGAGGAACCGGACCTCGGCTTCGGCTCCCAGCCGAGTTCCCAGCAGATATGTGACCTCGGTCACCACCAAGATCGGAACGAGCAGCGGACCGGGATGATTTTCGAGGAATCGCAACGCCTCCTCGTGATGCTGGTCGTCCTCATCGACGTAGGCGTACAGCGGACCAGCGTCGACGAGGACGGCTATCGCTTCACCTCGTCGCGAAGGATCTCCTCGATCCTCTCGGAGATATCGCGCTGACCGCTCCGTCCAGCCTTGGCGGCCCGCAGGGTCCGCTGGGAGGTTCCGAGATGGCGTTCGAGTGCTTCCCGTGACAATTCGGAGATCGATATCCCACGACGCTCAGCCTCGTGGCGGAGCCGTGCGTCTAGATCCTCCGAGATCTTCACGGTGGTTCTCTTCATGGTATGCCAGCATACCATGAAGGACGACGGCGTCCATCAGTTCTCGCGTGCGCCCGGTTCGTACGCGACGCGCATGCGCTTGACGCCGGCGAGGAAGTTGGAGCGAAGACGCTCCGGCTCCTTCGCAAGATCCATCTTTGGGATGCGTCGCATGAGCTCCTCGAAGAGTACGCGGAGCTCGAAGCGCGCGAGGTTCGCACCGAGGCAGAAGTGCTCGCCCTTGCCGAACGCGATGTGCTCGTTCGGCTTGCGGTCGACGATGAACTGGTCACCGGTGTCGCCGAAGACCTCCTCATCGCGGTTCGCGGACGGGTACCACAGCGTGACCTCCTCACCTTCCTTGATCTTCTGTCCGCGGATCTCGGTGTCCTTGGTGGCGACGCGCTCGAAGTGCATGACGGGCGACGTCCAGCGGACGATCTCCTCGATCGCGAGCGGCATGATGTCGGGGTTGTCGATCAGCTTCTGTCGCTGGTCGGGATTGTCCATCAAGGCGAGCATCCCGCCCGACGCCGAGTTCCGCGTCGTCTCGTTCCCCGCAATGATGAGTAGGAGGAACATCTGGAAGATCTCGCCGTTGTTGAGCGAGACGCCGTCTATGTCGGTGTTCACGAGCACCGTGAGGACGTCTTCGCGCGGGTCGGTCCGGCGCAGCTCGATGATGTCGCCCATGTACTGGAACAACTCCATCGTCCGCTGGATGTCCTCGGCGGTGATCTGGGTTTCGTCCACCGCGAACTCGGGGTCGTCGAATCCCAGTGCACGGTTGGTGAGGTCGAACATCGCCTCCCAATCGCCTTCAGGCACGCCGACCATCTCGCAGATCACTTCGAGTGGGAGCTTGCGCGCGATGTCGATGACGAAGTCGCACTCGCCCTGCTCGATCACGTCGTCGATCATCCGACCGCAAAGCTTGCGAAGGTGTGGCTCCATCGCACGAACGGATTTGTGCGTGAAGCCCTTGTTGACGATCTGCCGCAAGAGTGTGTGTCGCGGCGGGTCGCTCATGATCATCATGCTTCCCCGCGGATCCATGTAACCGATGCCGCCGCCCGTCGTCCCCTCGAGGTTGCGTTCGCGCATCGTCCGCCTGCCGTCGTTGTCGAGGATGATCCCCTTGCCCGAGACGAAGGTGACGGGATCGACGCCGACGTGGATCACGTCCTTGTACTTGGTGATGTTCCAGAACCCCTCACCCCACGAGCGCTCGTTCCAATGCACGGGTGCCTCGCGTCGCAGCGTCTTGAACGCTTCGTGGTGCTCACCGCGTAGGAAGAGATCGACGTCGGTGAGGTCGATCTGATCCGGAGTCATCTCGAGGGTCATGGGTTCCTTCTTTCCTGTACTCGTGAGTTCAGCTTTCCGGCTAACGGTACGTCAGCGCTCGGCGACGCGTCAACGGCTACCCGACTTCTAGGATGGCGCCGTCATGGATCTCCGATACACCCCCCACGAGCTTGCGTTCCGCGACGAGGTGCGCGTCTGGCTCGGCGAGGTCCTTCCCGGCTTTCCGCCAACGCCCGAGCCCGCTGATTGGGATGGACGCCGCAAGTACGACGCGAACTGGCAGCGTCTGCTCCACGAAGCCGGGTACGCGGGGATCCATTGGCCCGCCGAGTTCGGCGGACGCGGCGCCACACCGACCGAGAACCTGATCTTTCTCGAGGAGAGCGAGCGCGCGGGCGCGCCGTACGTCGGTGTGAACTTCGTCGGACTCCTCCACGCGGGGCCAACGCTGATCGCCGAAGCATCGGACGAACAACGCTCCGCCCACTTGCCGCGGATCCTGTCGGGCGACGAGGTGTGGTGCCAGGGATTCAGCGAGCCCGGCGCCGGATCCGACCTGGCGTCCCTACAGTGCAAGGCTGTGCGCGTCGACGACGAGTACGTCGTGAACGGCTCCAAGATCTGGACGTCGTTCGCACAGGTTGCCGACTACTGCGAGCTCTTGGTGCGCACCGACACTGACGCACCGAAGCACCGGGGTATCACGTGGCTCATCTGCCCGATGGAGCTACCCGGCATCGAGATCCGTCCGATCAACACGATCCAGGGGTCGTCGGAATTCAGCGAGATTTTCTTCACCGACGTTCGCATCCCGGTCGCGAATCGCGTCGGCGAGGAGAACGATGGCTGGCGGGTCGCCATGGTCACGTTCTCCTTCGAGCGTGGCACTGCGTTCATCTCCGAGCTCATCCAGTCGATGCTGCTGCTCCGCCGCCTCGTCGACATCGCGAAACGCAACGGTGTTTGGGACGACGGTGGTGTGCGGCGGGAGCTTGCGCATCTGGGGGCCGATCTCGACGCGTTGTGGGCCTTGACCAAACGCAACGTGACGCAGGCCGAACGGGATGGAGTCCCGGGTCCCGGTGGTTCGGTCTTCAAGCTGCATTACTCCGAGGTCCGTCACAAGATGGGCGACCTCGCGATGCGCATCCTCGATCGTGCGGCGATCACGCTTGGCGATGACGAGGCATCCGAGCATGTTCGCGGGTGGATGCACGCGATGTCGCTGAGCATCGCAGCCGGCACATCGCAGATCCAGCGGAACATCGTGGCCGAGCGTGTGCTCGGCCTGCCGAAGGGGTGAGGTACTTGTCGAGAGTCCCTGCGTGAATTTCGACCTCGGCCCCCACGAGCTCGCGCTCCGGGACGGCATCCGCGAGCTGTGCCTCCGCCGTTTCCCGATCGAGCGTGTACGAGAAGGCTTCGACAGGGATGCCTGGCGGACGCTCGGCGAGGCCGGTGTGTTCTCACTGCGGCTCCCCGAGGATCAGGGTGGCGTCGGTCTCGGCATGACCGAGGCGGTCATCGTCTTCCAGGAGCTCGGACGCGCACTCGTGCCCGGTCCCCTCGTCGCGTCGCATCTTGCGGCTGGGATCGCCGAGGGCGCAGCGACCGGCGAGCGTGTCGTCACGCTGTATGACGACTCCGGTGTGATCGAGTTCGGGACAGAGTCCGATCTCGCGATGTCGATCCTCGATGACAAGGTGTTCTTGCTGAGCGATCCCGGCGGAGCGCCGCTCGACCCGCTCGATCCGCTTACGCCGATCGTTCGCCACGAGGGTTCCGTGAACGGTCAGGGCGTGCTCGCGAACGGCATCAAGCTCCGCCGCGAAGGCACGGCGCTCTCGGCTGCGCTCTCGAGCGGCATCGCTTCGCGGACCGTCGAGCTGGCCGTTGCGTATGCGATGCAGCGCGAACAGTTCGGCAAGCCCATCGGCACGTTCCAAGCCATCAAGCACATCTGCGCGGACATGCTTGTGCGCGCCGAGGTTGCCCGCTGTGCCGTCGATGCCGCGGGCGTACTCCTGGACGAGGACGATCCGTCCGCCGGTGCGGCCGTCGCCGGTGCGAAGCTGCTCAGCTCAGAGGCGGCGATAGCGAACGCGAAGGCGTGCATCCAGGTCCACGGTGGGATGGGGTTCACGTGGGAGGTCGATGCGCACCTCTACCTGAAGCGCGCAGCTGTGCTCGCGACGTCGTTCGGCGGCATCGATGCCCAGGCCGAGCTCGTCGCGACCTCGCTGTAGGCGCTCAGAGGCCGAGGAGCTTCTCGCTTTCGTCCCACAACCGGCGCGCAGCCGCGTCGTCCCGCGCCGCGCTCGACGACTTCGCCGGTTTCGATTTTGCGTAGTAGCCGCCGGTCGTCCCTTCGACGGTCGGTGAGGTCGCGAGGTGGATCGACGTGCGCGCGCCTTGGGCCGGCGACTTGAAGAAGACGCTGCCGATCGTCACGCCGATGGCGATGAAGCCCTTGCTGTCACCATCCCTCGCGAAGCCCGTGCGGACCGTCCCCGGATGGAGGCTGTTGGCAGTGACGCCGGTGCCCTCGAGACGGCGTGCGAGCTCCTTCGTGAACAGGATGTTGCACAGCTTCGAGGTGCCGTACACGCGCATGCCGCGGTAGGAGTGTTCGCTTTGCAGGTCGTCGAAGTCGAGGCGTCCGCCGCGGTGGGCCGTTGACGCGACGTTGACGATGCGCGCGGGCGCCGACGCTTTGATCTTGTCGACGAGGAGACTCGTCAGCAGGAACGGGCCGAGGTGATTCACCTGGAACGTCGTCTCGAACCCGTCCGCGGTCACCGAGCGTTCGCTCTGCATCAGTCCGGCGTTGTTCACGAGAACGTGCAGGTTCGGATACCGCTCGTCGAACGCATTCGCGAATCGCCGGACGTCGTCCAGCTTGGCGAGATCGAGCGTCATGACGGTGACGTCGGCGCCGGGCTGGCGATGATGGATCTCCTGGATGGCGGCGGCACCCTTGGCTTCGTCACGTGAGGTGATGACGACCTTGGCGCCCCGCCGCGCAAGGTCGGCGGCCGTCTCCAGTCCGATGCCGGTGTTGGCGCCTGTCACGAGGACGGTCTTGCCCCTCATGCGTAGACCTTCTTGAGGTCCTGCTTGAGAATCTTGCCCGCGAGGTTGCGGGGAAGTACGTCGGTGATCTCGAGCTGCTCGGGGATTGCTTGCATGCGCAGCCCTTTCTCCTTCAGGAACTCGCGCATCTCCTCTATCTCGAGAGCATCCTCGAGAGCATCGGCCTTCGGGACCACGACCGCGCACGCGCGTTCTCCCGATGTTGCATCGGGTAGCCCGATCACCGCGACGTCGGCGACCTTCGGATGCGTGAACAGCAGGTCCTCGACCTCCTTCGCCGAGATGTTCTCGCCCTTGCGGATGATGATGTCCTTCACGCGTCCGGTGATTATCACGTATCCGTCATCGAGGCGGCCGAGGTCTCCGGTGCGGAAGTAGCCATCCTCGTCGAAGGCGTCGGCGTCGAGTGAGCTGTCGAGATAGCCCTTCATCACCTGTGGTGCCTTCGCGCGGATCTCGCCTTCTTCGCCCGGTTCGGCGATCTCGCCGTCGAGAGTGACGAGCTTGAGCTCCACACCCGGCATCGGGCGCCCTTCCGTATTCGCGAGCTTGTCGTCCGGATCGTCGGCGCGCGCCATGGTGAGGATCGGCGCTTCCGTCAGTCCGTACCCGGACAGGATCGGCGCGCCCATCTCCTCCTTCATGTCGTGATGCAGCTGCGGCGGCTTCGGCGCCCCGCCGCCGGGGAAGTTGCGCACGTTCGGGAAGAGTGGTGCGCCGGGGTCTTCGCGCTGCGCGTTCAGGTACGCCATGTGGAAGATCGTTCCCGAGCCGGCGATCGTGACGTCCTGCTCCTTGAAGAACTCGACGGTTGCCAACGGGTCGAACGCCGCCATCACGAGATGGACGAGGCCGACCATCAGCCCGGAGCCGAGCCAGATCGGTCCGGCGATGTGGGTGAACGGGAAGATGAGGCCGTTGCGATCTCCGGGCACGAGCGCGAGACAGTCAGCCATCCCCTTGGACGCGGCGAGGATCGTCGCGTCGGTGTGCTGCGCACCCTTCGGGTCGGCCGTCGAGCCCGAGGTGTAGAAGAGCCAGCGCACGGGAGGCTCAGCCGGAGGATCCCACGGTTCCAAAGTGGACGGATCGCCGGTCGGGATGGGCCCCTCACACACGAGGACCTCGACACCGCCACCGATCTGCTTGCCCATCGACTCGAAGTCGAAGCCGCGATAGACACCCGGGACGATCAGCAGCTGCGGCTTGGCCTCTCGAGCGATGAAGCCGACCTCGCGCTCGCGGTAGATGGGCAGGATCGGGTTCTGGATCGCACCGAGGCGCGACAGCGCAGCGACGAGGACGAACGCATGATTCGTCGTCGGAAGGATCCACGAGACGACCGTGCCTTCACGCACGCCGAGTGCCTGAAGCCCGGCCGCGGCCGACTCTGCTTCGTTTCGGTACTGCGCGAATGTCAGTGGGGTGCGCGACTCGTCGATGACCATCGGATCATCTGGGGTGGCCTCGGCACGCTTACAGATGAGATCCCACAGGGTTGGTGCTTCGAGCATCAGGTGCGCCTCCTTGCGTCGGCGTATGCTACCGACCTCGATGTCGGATCAGCCGAGCGTCGTCGCAGCGGTGCAGCAGCGCGGGTTCTTCGGGGGCGGGGAGCCGAAGGAAGTGGCGCCGCGCACCTTCCACGTGCCGACGATGGCCAACTCCACCTCGTTCATCACCGACGACGGGATCGTGATGGTCGACTGCGGCGTGGTCCAGGTTGGCCCGCACATCCACAAGGCGGTTCGGGGGTACACCGACGAAGAGCTCCACACCGTGATCTACACGCACGGTCACGTCGACCACTGCATGGGTCTTGCGCCGTGGCTCGAGGAGGGACGTCCGCGGATCGTCGCTCACGAGAACGTTCCCAAGAGATTCAACCGCTACCTGCGCACGATCGGCCTCCAGGAGCACATCAACAAGATCCAGTTCGGCTTCGAGGACATGCGCTGGCCGGCCGACTACGTCTTCCCCGACGTCACCTACGACGACCAGCTCACGCTGCGCATCGGTGGCGAAGTCTTCGAGCTGCACCACGGCATGGGCGAGACCGATGACGCGACGTGGATATGGGCGGCCGACCGCGGCATCCTCGCGTCCGGCGATTTCTGGATCTCGTGCGTGCCCAACTGCGGCAATCCGCAGAAGGTGCAGCGCTATCCCGAAGAATGGGTCACCGCGTTCGAGCAGATGATCCCGTTGGGGGCCGAGCTGCTGCTTCCCGGACACGGTCCGCCGATCGAAGGTGCGGCGGAGGTACGCGGCGCGCTCAGCGACGCCGCCGACTACCTCCGCTCGATCATCCAGCAGACCTACGACGCCATGAACGAGGGACTTCCTCACGACGAGATCGTTGCTCGGGTGAAGGCTCCGGAAGCTTTCGCCGATCGTCCCTACCTGCAGCCGGTGTACGACCGTCCTGAATTCATCGTGCGCAATCTCATCCGTTTGCACTGGGGATGGTGGGACGGCTACCCGGGCAACCTCATGCCGTCGCCGGAGAAGACGCGCGCCAGGGAGATCGCCTCACTCGCCGGGGGAGTGGACAAGCTCGTCGAGCGCGCACGCGCCCTTGCGGACGAGGACATCGCACTCGCGTGTCACCTCGCGGAGTGGGCCGTGCTCGCCGACCCGGACAACCGCGATGCCCAGGCGTGTTCGCGCGACCTGTTCCGTGCGCGCGCGAACGACGAATCCTCGCTCATGGGTCGTGGCATCTTCATGCACGCCGTGCGCGAAGCGAAGAAAGCCCTCGGCGACTAGCCGTATCGACCAGAAGGTTGTCGTTAGTTCGCGTTCGCCTTGGCGGCTCTCGCTTGGCGGCGAAGGCTCTTCTTCGGCCCTAACCCTCGAACTCGCCTCGGCCGAGCTGCTCGCGGATCGGTGTGAAGGCGGGCTGCATCAGCGTTCGGCGCTGCCAGTTACCACCGTCGACGACGAGCGTCGAACCCGTGATGTACGCCGCGTACGGCGATGCGAGGAACGTCGCAGCCCAACCGAACTCGCGCGGGAGACCGACGCGTCCCGCGGGGATGGTCGCGCCTTCGGCGCCGCCGCGTCCCGGCACGTTCCTGATCTGTTCCGGCTCGTCGTCGTGCGGGATGAGGCCGGGGACGAGGTAGTTCGCGCGGATCCCGTACGGCGCCCACTCGATCGCGAGCGTTTCCGTCAGGTTCTTCACGCCGGCCTTCGACGCGGCTGAATGCGCGAACCCCGGACCGCCCGTCCACGAGTACGACGCGCCGATGTTGACCATCGCGCCCGGCGTGCCCGCCGCGATGTGCCTGCGTCCGAACTCGCGTGAGCAGAAGAATGTTCCGTCGAGGATGATGCGCGTCACCGCGCGCCAACCGTTCGGTGAGAGGTCTTCGGCCGGCGTCGGGAAGTTCCCGGCGGCGTTGTTGATAAGGACGTCGGCCAGACCGAGCTGCGTCTCGATGCTGTCAAAGGCCGCGGCGACCTGGTCTGGTTCGCGTACATCGCACCCGACGGCGATGGCCTTGCCTCCAAGGGCAACGATGGCACCAAGGCCCGCTGCGTGGTGGTCGGGACTCCGAGAGACGATCGCGATCCTCGCGCCGAGGCGCGCAAACTCGATCGCGATGCCCTTGCCCAATCCGGTGCCCCCGCCCGTAACGATGACCAACTGTCCGTCGAAGGTTCCGTCGGGAAGCGCGGATGCGCCTTCGGGAGGCGGAGAGGTGAGTCCCATTTCCACACAGTACGATGCCCTCCGTATGGTTCGCCCCGCGGTACCGCATCTGCTCGCCGAACGCGCGAACTCGATGCCGGATGTCCTGTTCGTCGAGTGCGACGGCGTGCGCCGGACGTTCGGACAGATGCATGAGCGGGCTGAGCGTCTCGCGGCCGGCCTCGCCTCACTTGGTGTCGGGAAGGACGATCGCGTGGCATCGATCCTCCCGAATTGCATCGAGCACGTCGATCTGATCTTCGCGTGCGCGCGGCTCGGGGCGATCCACGTGCCGGTGAACGTCTTCCTCAAAGGCGACTTCCTGCAGTACCAGCTCCACGACGCTGCGGCCTCGGTCGTCGTCGGTGACGATGCGGGGATCGGTGCAGTCGATGCGATCCGTGATGGACTGCCCGATCTGCAGCATGTGATCGCCTCAGACGCGATGCCGACCGGTGACGATGTGCCGGACGTCGACCTCGCGCCGAGCGACACGGTCGCGATCATGTACACCTCGGGGACGACCGGCATGCCGAAGGGCTGCATGCTCCCGCACGGCTACCACTCGATCTCGCCCACAGCGGCGAACACGCTGCTCGAGTACGGGACGGGCGACGTCCTGTACTCGGCGCTCCCGCTGTTTCACGGCTGGGCCCGGGGCATGCTCTTCGGCGCTCTGGTGCACGGCGTCACCTGCGTGCTCGACGCCGAGTTCTCACCCGGCAACGCTTTGCAACGGCTAACCGACACTGGTGCCACGGTGTTCTCTGGTGTCGGGGCGATGGGGATGGCCCTGCTCGCGCAGCCGATGTCGCGCCTCGACCGCGCGCACAACCTGCGTGTCGCGTTCATGATCCCGTTCGCGGGAAGCGACGAGGCGCAGTTCACTGAACGGTTCCGCGTGCGCGTGCAGTCGAACATGTACGGCCAGACAGAAACGGGAGCGATCACGTTCACGCCGCTCGCGCAGGACGCCAAGCCGGGGACGATCGGACGTCCATCGCCGCAGTACGACGTCCGGGTGGTGGACGACGACGACCGCGACGTCCCTCCGGGAACTCCGGGCGAAGTGATCGTGCGAGCCAAGATGCCGGACGCCCTGTACACCGGTTACTGGCGCAAGCCGGAGGCCACCGAAGAAGCGATGCGTGGCGGCTGGCACCACACCGGAGACCTCGCTCGCGCCGACGAAGACGGGTACTTCACGTTCGTCGACCGCAAGAAGGACGCCGTCCGCCGCCGCGGTGAGAACGTGAGCTCGGTGCAGGTCGAGCTCGCGATCGTCGCGCATCCGAGGGTGACGGAAGCCGCGATCGTTGCCGTCCCGTCGGAGATGACCGAGGACGACATCAAGGCGTGCCTCGTCGTGTCCGGCGAACTGGTCCCCGAAGAGCTCTTCGCTTTCTTCCGCGAGAAGCTGCCGTACTTCGCGATCCCGCGTTACGTAGAGATCCTCGATGCGTTGCCGAAGACCGCGACGATGCGCGTGCAGAAGCACAAGCTGCGTGAGTCCGGAGCTACGACGGCGACGTGGGACTTCGAAGTTCTTGGTCTGACGGTTCCTCGCGACGACCGGCGTTGACTTTCCACTGCTCGAAGGCCCACTCGCCGAACCGCGCGATCGCACGCACCGCGTAGAGCGTCCGGATCGACAGGAACTGATCGAAGGCGTGCTGTGCGCGGGGGAGCTCCGCATAGACGACCGGCGCTTTGGAGACCGCGCGGAGTCTGTCCGCGAATGCCTTCGCTTCGATGGGCCGTGCGAGCGTGTCCATCGCGCCGTGGATCACGAAGAACGGCGGCGCGTGTTCGCCGACGCGGTGCCACGGCGAACCCTGCGAGAAGAGATCGGCGTTCGTCCTCCGCTTGCTCTTCGCGATCGACAGCTCAAAGAAGCGGAGGAACCCTTCCTTATGCCGGCGTTCGGAGCGCGGAAGCTCGTCGAGCATCGCGCCCGTGAGGTCATAGATGCCGTAGAGCGGAGCTGCGGCCTGCACGGTGGTGTCGGCGTCCTCGAAGTCCGGCTGGTACTTGGGGTCGTTGGGCGTGAGCGCGGCCAGCGAAGAGAGATGTCCGCCGGCGGAGTTGCCGCTCACCATCAGGAACGAGGGATCACCGCCGTACTCATGCGCGTGTTCGCGGATCCAAGCGATCGCGCGTTTCACGGCGATGATGTGCGCGGGGAACGTCGCCCGCGGACTGACGGGGTAGTTCATCGCGAAACATACCCAGCCGCGCGAGCTCATCTCGATGAGCAGCGGTTTACCCTGCTGGTTCTTATTCGAGATTCCAACCGTCCACGCGCCGCCGGGCACATAGAGCAGGCACGGACGATCGGCGATCGCGATGCGCGGGTGCCAGACGTCGAGCTTGTAGCGCCGAGTCCACGGCGCCATGTAGGGCAGGTTGCGAACACGCCTGATGTTGCGGCTCCAGAGCTTGAACGGGAAGGCGAACTCGCGCCAGACGACGGACCTCCGCGCTGCGGCCGGACCGATGCCACCTTCAAGCGCTTCCTCGAGGACGTCGTCCGACCGGAAGGCTTCGCGCACCAGGTCCCAGAGGAGATAGGCGTTCATGCCGCTCAAGGGGAGCGCCACCCACCCCGGCCACTCGCTCAAGGAACCGCGGATGAGGAAGAGCGCCACACCGACGACGTGCAGCACGAGCAGCTGCGGTGCGAGTTCGATCACGAGCCACGAAGCGAAGAATGCCGGGACGACCAGGAGCTGGAAGCGCGCGGCACGTCGGGCATTGAGAACGAGCATCAGGCCCGCTATCGCGGTGATCAGGAAGAGGCTCGGCACGTTCCCAGTGTGCCCGAGCTGGTCATGCGGAGTAGCCTTGCCCTTCGGTGATGCTCCGGGATTCATCGGCTTTCGGAGGTTGCAATGGAACGGATGAGCGGTCTCGACGCAACATTCCTGTATTTCGAAACGCCGAACATGCACATGCACGTGATGGGCGTGATCGTTTTCGATCCGTCCACGGCGTCCGAGCCGTACTCGTTCGAGCGCGTCAAAGAGAAGATGCGCAACCGCCTGCATCTGGTTCCACCGTTCCGCCGCAAGCTCGCGCCGATCCCCTTCAACCTGCATCACCCGGTCTGGGTCGAGGACCCGAACTTCGATCTCGACTACCACATGCACCGCGTCGGGTGTCCCGCTCCGGGGACCGAGAAGGAGCTCGCCGAGGTCGTCGGCGAGGTCGCGAGCCGGCCGCTCGACCGGTCGAGGCCGCTTTGGGAGATGTACATCGTCGAGGGCCTTGCCAACGGCTACGTCGCTTCGGTCGCGAAGATGCACCACGCCACGATCGACGGAGTGTCTGGTGCGAACCTCATGGTCCACCTCTTCGACCTCGAGCCGAACCCACCAGAGCCGGCGCCGCAGGAGCCCTGGAAGCCCGACCGCATGCCGACCGACGTCGAGCGCATCGCGTTCGCAGCCGTGTCGCGGCTTCGCCGTCCGCTCAACATCTTCAAGGTGCTACCGCAGACGGTTCAGTCGGTCGTGAACGTCGTTCAGCGACGGCGGTCGAGCGAGACCAGCGGCGGGATGGCTACACCGTTCACTGCGCCTCGTGTGTCGTTCAACCAGCCGGTCACGCCACACCGCCGCGTTGCGTTCTCGACGACCTCGCTCGAAGAGGTGAAGCAGATCAAGAAGGCGTTCGGTGCAACGGTGAACGACGTCGTCCAAACGATCGTGGCCGGTGCGCTGCGCAAGTATCTCATCAACCATGACGAGCTTCCGGACAAGTCGCTGATCGCGACGTGCCCGGTGTCGGTGCGCGGCGCGGAAGAGGCTGACGTCATCGGGTCCAACCAGGTGTCCGCGATGTTCTCGAAGCTGCACACCGACATCGTTGATCCGGTCGAGCGGCTGCACGCGATACATGAGGCCAACCAGGGGGCCAAGGAGGAGCACAACGCCGTGGGCGCCGATCTGCTGACCAACTGGGCGGAGTTCGCGGCGCCGACGACGTTCTCGCTGGCTGCGCGGATGTACACCGGGCTAGGCCTGGCGGCGCGTCACCCTGTGATCCACAACCTGGTCATCAGCAACGTGCCCGGTCCACCGTTCCCGCTCTACTTCGCGGGAGCCAAGCTCGTGGGTCTCAATCCGCTCGGTCCGGTCATGGACGGCGCTGGTCTCAACATCACGGTGCTGAGCTACGTCGACAACATCAACTGGGGCTTCATCGCCTGCCGCGAGCTCATGCCCGACCTGTGGGATCTCGCGGACGCGATCGCGGAGGAACAGGCCGAGTTGCTCAAGCTGGCACAGTCGGTCGGCACGACCGTATAGGTGGCGCTCCCGCAGCATTTCGTCGATCTCGCGCGCGAGGTCAACAACTGGGGACGCTGGGGCGACGACGACGAGCTCGGCACGCTCAACCTGATCACGCCCGAGGTCATCCACCGGGCCGTCGGATGCGTGACCCGCGGGAAGACGTTCAACCTCGCGCTGCCGCTCTCGGCGGACGGCCCGCAGATCGGCGCGATCCCCGGACGCATCAATCCCATCCATCTCATGACGGCGGTGAACACCTCGTTCGGTGAGGTGTCGGCGAGCGACGATTCCGTCGCGATGGGCCTCCAGTGCGCAACGCACTGGGACGCCTTCTCGCACGTGAGCTATCGCGGCGTGCTCTACAACGGGTTCCCGGCGGACTCGATCACCGAAGCGGGTGCGTCGAGGTGCTCGATCGAGCGTGTTGGGTCGTTGGTGAGCCGCGGCGTGCTCATCGACGTCGCCCGATCGAAGGGCGTCGACCGCCTCGGGCCTGGGTACGCGATCACCGGTACCGATCTCGATGCGGCGTGCACGGTGAAGATGCTGCCCGGGGACATCGTCCTGATCCGCACGGGTCACATCCGCTACCTCGACGAGGGCGATAAGAAGGCCTACGGCTACCCGAGTCCCGGGGTCGGGATCGATGCCGTGCGCTGGTTCCGAAAGCACGACGTCGCCGCGGTCGCGAATGACACGATCACCTTCGAGGTTCTGCCCGGCGAGATCGACGGCGTGTTCCTTCCGGTCCACGCGCTCGACCTCGTCGAGATGGGGATGATTCAGGGACAGAACTTCCATCTGGAGGCACTCGCCGCGGACTGCGCGAGCGACGGGGTGTACGACTTCCTCCTCGAAGCCACGCCCGAACCGTTCGTCGGCGCGGTCGGAGCCCCGGTCGTCCCTCTGGCCATTAAGTGAGCGACTGCGGAGCGCGGAGCGCGCAGCAAGCGGAGTCAGAGTGAGCGAGCGGGGGAACGAGTACGCGGATCGGACGGCGCTGCCGCCGCTCGTTGCGACCGCGGCCGCCCTCGCCGAGCGGTTCGACTTCCGCAACTCCTGTGCGATCGCGTACGCGCCGTTGCTTCAAACGCTCGCGGCGAACTGCCGGGGCGGGGTGATCGGCGAGATGGGCTCGGGGGCCGGGATCGGCACCGCGTGGATGGCGCAGGCAGCTTCGCCGGACACACGGATCGTGACGATCGAGATCGACGCGCAGCGTGCCGACGCCGTGCGGCAGCTCTTCGCAGATCTTCCGAACATCACCGTGCTCACCGGTGATGCATTGGAGATCGCCGAGCACGGTCCGTTCGATCTTCTGTATTGCGACGCCGGGCCGGGCAAGGTCTCGGATCAGCAGGTGTCGGTGGACATGATGAAGCCGGGCGGGCTGATCCTGCTCGACGACCTCACGCCAGGCCGAGTCGACATCGCGTGGTGGCAGGAGTCGGTCGACGTCGTGACCGCAACCGTCTGGGTCACGCCCGACCTCGGGGCTATCCTCGCGGTACGCAGATGAGCTACGAGACCTTGTTGTACGAAGAGTTGGACGGGGTCGCGGTCGTGACCTTGAATCGTCCCGAGGTGCACAACGCGTTCAACTCGACGATGCAGGAGGAGCTGTCGTCGTTGTGGACGTCGTTGCGAACGAACGACGCCGTGCGGTGCGTCGTGCTCGCGGCGTCAGGGGAGAAGGCGTGGTGCACGGGCATCGACCGTGCCGAGATCGGATCCGATGGGAGCGACTTCGACCCGTTGACCTACGAGGACCCGGGCAAGCGTCTCGGGCCGAAGTCCAACGAGCTGTACAAGCCGGTGATCGCCGCCGTGCAGGGCATGGCGTGTGGCGGCGCGTTCTACATGCTCGGCGAGGTGGAGTTCATCATCGCGGCCGACGACGCGACGTTCTTCGATCCGCACGTCACCTACGGGATGACGGCGGTGTACGAGCCGCTGCTGATGATGCGCAGGATGCCGTTCGGCGAGATCTCGCGGTTGACCCTGATGGGGAACCACGAGCGGCTGTCCGCGAAGCGCGCGTGCGAGATCGGGCTGGTGTCGGAGTGTGTTCCCGCGGCGTCGCTGCGCGGCCGTGCGATCGAGGTTGCAACGGCGATCGCTTCACAGCCGGCGCGCGCAGTGCAAGCGACGGTCCGGGCGATGTGGCTGGCACGGGATCTCTCGGCGGCCCAGGCGGACGCGCTGGGGGCCGAGCTCCTGAACAACGGCTTCACGGCCGAGGCGCTCGAAGAGGGACAGAAGGTCTTCACGTCCGGCAAGCGCATCGAGTGGAAGTTGCGCTGAGGCGTGCATCCTCGTGATCTGACGCCGCGATCTTCGGCGGTGCTTCGAGTCAGCGGAGCTCGTAGAGGTACAGGAGCGCAGCCCAACCGGATGGCAGGGCGTTCGGGGGTTCCTCGAGCTCTCTTCCGTACTTCACGGCCATCTCTACGAAGAAGCGGGCGTGGAAGAACGCCTCGAGCATCGGCCGGGTTACCTCCGGCCATCGCTCGTTGTGCTCGATATCGAAGGTGTTGCCAGTGCCCTCAGCAACAATCGTCTCGAACCACGGGTGGAGACGGCGATCGTCCGGAGAAAGTGATCGCAGCGCATCGACGAGGGTTGTGGTCACGTCCTGGATCGCGTAGACCTTGAAGCTCTGATGCCAGTACCGATACACGAGGTCTTCGCTTTCTGAGGAAGCCGCCGCCTGGAGCAGATCGCTCAGCTTGGCATGATCACGTTTTAGCCTGGAGAAGACTGAGCACCTCAGGTCTCTCGTCGATCATCAGGTCAACGGAGTTGGGACCACACCTTTTCATGATACCATGCATTCATGGAATTAGTGAAGCTAGGCAAGAGTGGGCAGGTCTCCATCCCTAGAGCGTTTCTCAGGCGGCTCGGGATCGAACCGGATTCGATGCTGCTCGTTGAGACGACGCCCGATGGCGGCATCCTTCTCAAGCCGGCTGGGATCTACCCGGTCGAGATCTACAGTGATGACCGCGTTGCCGAATTCCTCGGAGAGGACGCCCAGTAGCGCGTCAACTCGTCTTCTGCGATGCGAACGTCATCTTTGCGGCGTCCATCAGCCCGCATGGACGGAGCTCCACACTCTTCAGCCGTGCGGAGCACAGGGGAGTCAGCCTCATCGGTTCGGCCCACGTGATCGAGGAGGCCAGGCGCAACGTTGCGCTACGGTACCCCGGATCGTTGGAGCGCCTCGGAGTCATGGTCGCGCAGCTCGAGGTGTGCGCCGAGCCGCCACCGGCCATCGTCGCCTGGGCTGCCGAGCAGAACCTTCCGTCCAATGACGCCCCTGTACTCGCGGCCGCTGTTCATAATCGCTGCGACGTGCTCGTCACGGGCGACCGCGCGCACTTCGGACACCTGTTCGGACGGACCTTGCGCGGGGTCCGAGTGATGACGCTCCGTGACGCGTCCGAAGAGATCCACTGAATCTGTGACGTAGTTCACAGAAGCCACGCTCCCAGCGCAACACCGTGACGGCGTCCGTTCCGAGCTCGTGCGCGAGCTGCGCTTGCGTCCCGCCGCCCTTCCGCCGCAGGAATTTCTCGTACGTGAATAAAGGGCGCTCAGGACAAACCTGACGCTGCGAACCGACCCGGTGCTTAGCGTATCCGCTATAATCGCTGGATGAGTAGCCAAACTGCCTCCAGTCTCTTGCGCCGCGCCAGGCGTGCATCGGGATCGACGCAGGAGGCTCTTGCTCGCAGGGCGGGCATCTCCCAGTCGGTGCTCAGCGCGTACGAGCGAGGGCGGCGACAACCAAGCGTCGCCGCCGCGGCTCGCATCCTCGAGGCGGCCGGGTTCGCGTTCGAGCTCAGGGCTCGCCTCCATCCCGCGCGGGCGGGTGTGCTGCTTCCACAGCTCCTCGATCTTGCGGATGCATTGCCGAAAAGGGACCCAGGTGAGCTCCGCTACCCACGCCTGCCGTGATCGCTCTTACCGAGAAGGTCGCGGTGCTGCATCGTGGGCTCGATCAAGCTCGCGTCGCGCATGCGTTCGGCGGAGCGCTCGCTCTGGCGTACTGCACCGCAGAGCCGCGTGCGACTGTGGACATCGACCTGAACGTATTCGTCACACCGGAGAAGGCTGGGGACGTCTTCGCTGCGATGCCGAGCGGTGTCGTCACCTCGCAACGGGACGAGGCTGTGGCGCTCGAACGGGGCCAGGTCCGCATTCCGTGGGGCGACACGCCGATCGACCTGTTCTTCGCATACCACCAGTTCCACACCGACGCCGCAGCGCGGAGCCGCGTGGTCCCGTTCGGCTCGATCGAGATCCCGGTGCTCGACTGCGGAGATCTCGTGGTGTTCAAGGCGATCTTCGGTCGCCCACAGGACTGGGTCGACATCCAGAACGTGATCTCCTCGGGCGGGGTCGATCCATCTGATCCGCTCGACCGTCTGGAAGCACTCCTCGGGCGGGAGGACCCGGCCTGGCAGCGGCTTGCGTCGGTCGGAGCCGCAACCGATGAGTCCGAGCCCTACAGACGCGCGTTCGGCTCACCCCGCGGCGAAATGTGAGGGAGTTCGATCCGGACCGCGCGTTCGCGCTTCCAGAGGAGCATCTTGGAGGGGTGTCTCTGAGCGCAGGAGAGGGATGTGGATTGCCCCGGTTGTGACGGCAAGAACCGCGACGACGCACGGTTCTGCAAGTTCTGCGGCGCGGATCTGTTCGCTGCGTGCCGCATGTGCGGAGCCGTGCTCGACGAGGACGCCAGGTTCTGCGATGCGTGTGGCACGCCCTCCGGCGATGCGGCCACGGCGCCGGCCCCCGCGGCCGCCTCGCGCAAGGTTGTCACCGTCCTGTTCGCCGACCTGAGCGGTTCGACTGCGCTCGAGGAGCGCATGGACGCCGAATCGGTGCGTTCGATCCTCGACCGCTTCTACGCAGGCATGCGCACGGAGGTGGAGCGCCACTCCGGACGCGTCGTGAAGTTCACCGGCGACGGCGTGATGGCCGCATTCGGCGTCCCCGACGTCCACGAGGACGACGCGGCCCGCGCCGTCGACGCCGCCCTCTCCATGCGCGAGGAGCTCGAGCAGCTCGCGGACGACCTGCAGCTCGACGTCGCGTTGAACATCGGCATCAACACCGGTGAGGTCGTCGTCAGCGAGACCGACGACGACGTCGTGGGGGATGCGGTGAACGTGGCAGCGCGCCTGGAAGGTGCCGCGCAAGGTGGCGAGATCCTCGTCGGCGAGGACACGTGGCGCCTCACGCGTTCGACGTCGCGTTACGAGCCGGTCGTGCCGCTCACGCTGAAAGGAAAGGCGGAACCGGTGCCCGCGTACCGCCTGCTCTCCGTGGACGAACGAACTGCCGACTCAGCCGCGGCGCCGTTCGTCGGACGCGAAGCCGAGCTCGGCAAGTTGCTCACCGCGTTCGAAGAAGCCGTCGACGCGAACGCAGCGCGACTCGTCACGATCATCGGTTCGCCGGGACTGGGGAAGACGCGCCTTGCGCGAGAGCTGATGTCCGAGCTCAGCGATGTGGCTCGTGTACGCGAGACCCGCTGCGATCCGGCGGGTTCGTCCACCTTCGCGCCGATCGCCGATACATTGCGCGCCGCAGCCGGCATCTCCGAAACCGACACCGAGGACGAGGTCCTTGCGGCGTTGGCTGCGCGCATCCCCGAGGACGACCCCGATCGCGATCGCATCGCCATGCGCGCCGGAGCCATCTTCGGTGTCGGCCAAGCCGGGACGACAGAAGAGACGTTCTGGGCGATCCGTCGGATCATCGAGGCGGCGGCGCGCGTGCAGCCCGTCGTCTTCGTGCTCGACGACATCCATTGGGCCGAGCCGCTGTTGCTCGACCTCATCGAGCACCTGGCCGAGTGGATCCGCGACGCGCCGGTGCTGCTTATCGGAACGGCGCGTCCGGAACTTCGCGACCTGCGTCCGTCGCTTGCGGAAGGTGGACGCGCAACGGCTGTGATCGCGCTCGAGGGCCTGGACCGGGAAGCCACCGCGAAGCTCGCGCTCAATCTCCTTGGTGCGGACGAGCTTCCCGCCGAACTCCTCGCGAAGATCCCCGTGTCGACGGAAGGCAATCCACTGTTCGTGCGCGAACTCGTCCGCATGCTCGTGGACGACGGCGTGCTGATGAGAACGGGGGACGGTTGGACGGTTACCGTCGACGTCGAAGCGATCCAGGTGCCGCCGACCATCCAATCGCTCCTGTCGGCGCGCGTGGACCGTTTGCGCAGTGACGAACGAACGGTCGTCGAGCTCGCGGCCGTCGTCGGCAAGGAGTTCTACCGCGGCGCTCTCTACGACCTCGCCCCGCCGGCCGTGAAGGAGCTCGTGGACGGATGTCTCGAGAGTCTCCGGCGCAAAGAGCTCGTCGAGCCGGTCGGGACGTACTGGATCGACGAGCCGGTGTACCGGTTCCATCACGTGCTGATCAGAGACGCCGCGTACCGGCGTTTGTTAAAGGAGTCGCGCGCGGATCTGCACGAGCGCGTGGCTGAGTGGCTCGAGCGCAAGACGGCGGGAGTGCTGGGCGAGCACGACGAGCTGCTCGGTTATCACCTCGAGCAGGCGCACGACTACAAGCGGCAACTTGGACGCCACGACGACGATCTTGGTCGGCGCGCTGCCGCACTGTTGGGCGCGGCTGCACGACGTGCGCTCGATGGCGACGACCTGCCGGCCGCTGCCACCCTGTCGGGACGAGCCCTCGATCGCTTGGCGGACGACGACCTGGGACGTCCCGAGCTCCTGCTCATCCGATGTGAGGCGTTGTTGTCGATGGGCGATGTGTCACAAGGCGCGCCCGCCGTCGTGGAGTTCGAACGCCTCGCGACGACGCCGCGTCTTTCCGCGTGGGCGACGTGCTTCAACGGACACCTTGCCAACCTCACCGCGCCGGAACGTCTCAACGAGACCGAGGCCGTCGTCGCCGCGGCAGCTGCGGAGCTTGCCGGGCTCGGCGATCAGGCCGGCACCGCGAAAGCGCACACGGTTCACGCGTCCACACTCGCCGGTCTTGGACGCTTCGCCGAGTGCGAGGCCGTCCTTGACGACGCACTGACCGCAGCGCGTGCCGCGAACGATCGCAGGCGCATCACCGCGACGCTCGGCTCCGCACCACACGCAGCCCTCTGGGGGCCGAACCCGGTATCGCGAGCTGGGGGACGCTGCCTCGACATCGTCCGCCTGCTGCGCATCACGACGGGATCGCCCGCGGTCGAGCAGACGTCGCTGCGTTGCCAGGCCGTTCTCGAAGCATTCCGCGGACGAGCCGACGCCGCGCGCAGCATGCTGCGCAAGGCACAGCGTGCTCTAACGGAGCTCGGCCTCCAGCACGAGCTGCTGGAGACCGAGCAGTTCGCCGGGATCGTCGAGCTCGTCGCCGGAGATGCCGCTGCGGCCATCGTGCATCTGCGGACTGCACACGACGGGTTCCGCAAGGTCGGCGTCGATGTGCTGGCGGCACAGTCGGCCGCGTTGCTCGCGCGTGCCCATCTGATGCTCGGCGAGGAGGTGGAGGCCGAGGCCTTCGTCGGGACGAGCGAACAGCTCGGGAGCCAAGACCTGAAGACCGCGATCGCGTGGCGCTCCGTGAAGGCTGAGATCCTGGCGCGCCGCGGCGGCTTCGACGAAGCGCGACGACTGGCGGAGGCCGCCGTCGAGCTCGCGGAAGGCACCGACGCGCTGTACGACCACGGGATCGCGTGCCGCTCGCTGGCTAACGTTCTTCGCGCCGCCGGCGATGCCGCCGGCGCTCGCCGGGCCGACGAACGCGCCTTTGCGCTCTTCGAGCGCAAAGGCGCCACCGCCCTGCTCGACGGCGAGAAGCGAGCGGATGAGGTCGTTACGCCTTCAGGGCCGTCATCACGCGATCCGCTCCACAACGAGTGCGCAACGGCCTACTTCGCATTGATCGACGTGATCCGGACGCGTGATTGGGACGCCGTCCGGTCGAAGTATTCCGAGGACGTCACGTTCGAGGACGGACGGCAAAACATGACGCTTTCGACCATTGGCTCCGACGAGCTGGTGCGGCACTCGAAAGTCATTGCCGACCTTGGCGTGGCCCCAGCTGCCGGCGCCCGCCTCGTCGCAACGAGAGGGAGATGGCTAGGACTCTTCGGCATCACGATGGAAGACACGACTGGTCTTCGGGTAGAGGTCTTGCAAGTCGCTGAGGCCAACATCGACGGAGCGTTCTTGGCGTTCTGGACGTTCGACTCCGACGAGCTCGGCGCCGCGCTGCTGGTGCTCGACGAGCGCTATGTCCTTGGCGAAGGCGCAGCTGATCCGGAGCTCGTTTCGATGATCGCGGCGTTGGCGGACGCGCACGATGGAGGAGATGCCGACCTCCTCCGTTCGCTCTTCACCGACGACCTCGTGGCTGAGGACCGACGTCCCGCGTCGGCCGGCCGACTCGACCGTGACGGCTTCGTCCGTTGGATAGAGGCGACATGGGAGCTGACCCTCGAACGGACGGGCTGTATCACGAGCTTCGAAGCGCTCGCTCCGGGACGGGCGGTCGTCCGAGTCGACATCCGAGGGACCACTCGAGAAGAGAGTCACTACGAGACGAGCCTCCTCGTGCTCTTCGTTCGCCGGGGCGATCGCATCGCGAACGCGGAGCAGTTCCTCCTCGAGCAACGAGAGCTCGCGCTCGCCCGGTTCGCCGAGCTCGCGACGGGTGAGTCATCGTGGCCTCGGATCCAGGCGAACCGATGCGTTCGCATCGTTGCGGACTACGTCGACGCGATCAACCGCCGTGACTTCACCCGAAACCATGCGCTGCTCGGCGAGCGCGCATCCCACGAAGACCGTCGGACCGGGATGCGGACACGGATCGATGGCAAGGACGCGATCGTCGAACAGCTGCGGGTAGTCGCCGGGCTTGGTGGTCCTGTCCGACTCAGCAATCTGCCCATCGCAACTCGTGGCAACCGGCTCGCGCTCGTCATCAACCGTTGGTACAGCGCCGACGAAGCCGTCGATTTCGAGGTGGAGATCCTCATCCTTGTGGAGATTGATGAAGAGGATCGCATCGAGCGCGTCATCGTCTTCGACGCAGAGGATCTCGACGCGGCGTTCGCAGAGCTCGAGGAGAGATATCTCGCCGGCGAGGGCGCAGCTCAGTCCGACCTCATTCGGAGGGAAGCCGCGGCCGTACAAGCGTTGAACGAACGCGACTGGGAGCGTCTGAGTAACTTGTTCCTCCCGGATGCACGGGTGGTCGATCACACGCCGGTCGGTCGCGGTGATATGTCGGTGGACGAGTGGATCGCGAGTCACGATGCGCTCGTCGACCTCACGGAGGAGCTGTGTTGTCGCGTGGTTGCGATGCATGCCGTGACCGATCACCTGGTCCACTCGGAGCCGCACAACCGAGGCGTTTCACGCGACGGTGGTGAGATCGATGTCGCCTACCAGATGGTCACGGAGCACCGAGACGGACACGTCGCCCGGATGGATCTGTTCGCGGCGGAGAACCTCGATGCCGCCAAGGCCCTCTTCGACGAGCGCTCGCTAGAGACGACGAGCGTCCTCGATGAGCTCGGGACCTCGGTGGCTGAACACGGACCCTCGATCAAGAACGCAGCTGCATCGGCTGTAGCTCGAGCATTTGAGGCGATAGAGCGAGCCGACGTCGACGCATACGTGAGGCTGCACGCAGATGACGTGTCGATCGAAGACCGCCGAGCTGGGCTCAGGCTCAAGACCTTGGTTGAGGGCAAGCCGGCGTCTGAGGAATGGGCTCGAACGATCATCCCCGTCAGCGCAACACAATGGACGACGCTCGCCACCCGCGGCGAACGGCTCGTGCTCGGCCGCGGCCGGGTCGTTGTGCGCGACTTCACGATCGAGCTCCTCGAGGTCGCCGCACTCGATGGGGACGGTTTGATCTGCGCGTGGATCATGTTCGATCCGCAAGACCTCGACGCCGCGTTCGCCGAGCTCGACCAGCGGTATCTCGACGGGGAAGGGGCCGGTTTCGGCGATACGCTCGATATCCTCCGCGGCTACGCCGCATGGACGGCTCACGATTGGGACGCGTTCGCGTCGACCCTGCACTTCGACGTCAGGTATGTCGATCATCGACTTGCCTCGTTCGACGAAGTTAGAGGACGTGACGAGCTGATGGCGCTCGCCAGCCGGGTACTCACTGAAGACATGCGCCATGACGTTGTCGCCGTGCGTGCCGTCGATCACGGAAGGGCGATCGTTCAGATCGTTGCAGGAGGAACGAATGCTGAGGGCGGGGCGATCGAGGTCGCGTACTTCGATGTTCTCGCGGTTGGCGACGGACTGTTCCTGAGTTGCGAGCGCTTCGCGATGGATGACTTCGACGGCGCACTCGCTGCCTTCGAGGACCTTGCCCGGGCCGAAGCATCACTGCCGTTCCGAGAGAACCTCGCGATCAGAAACGGCCAAAGGCGGCGCGACTGCTTCGACCGACGCGATTGGGATGGGTTCGGAGAGCTTCTCACCGACGACTCGGTCTCCGATGACCGTCGTAAGGGGATGCGTCTCAAGATCGCCGGTCGCGATGAGCGCCTTGCGAACATGCGAGCGATCGTCGACGTCGGCATCGAAGAGATCTCGTCGTCGACCATCGCGACGCGCGGCGAACGGATCTGCCTGGTGCGTTCCTCCTTTCGCGGTCCCGCCGATCAGGCCTTTTATACCGAGCTTCTCCAGCTCCACGAATGCGATGAGGAAGGCAGGCTCGCAACGTCGGTGGCCTTCGATCCCGACGACCTAGATGCGGCGTTCGCCGAACTAGACGAACGCTACGCGAAGGGAGAGGCCGCCCTCTATGCGGAGGTGGTCGGGATGGCGTCCAGGATGAACGTGGCGCGGAATTCGCGCGACTGGGACATGTTTGGCGCCGTTTTCGCTGAGGACTTGGCGACTGTGGACCATAGGCCTATAACCATTGCGGCCGTGAACAACGCGAATCTTGTCGTGGTTGCCAAAGCGCTAACCGAGATAGCTCCGGATGTGCGTCATTACGTCGTGGCGATCCACGCGATCGCAGCGAACACATGCGTTACCGAGGTGCACGTTCGCGGGACGAACACCGAGGGCGGGCCGTTCGAGATCGCGTACCTCCAGGTCCTTGGCATGAGGGACGGTCTTTGTCATCGCGCCACGCGATTTGGCATCGAGCAACTCGACGAAGCGCTCATCCGGTTCCAGGAGCTCGCGGAATCCGACTCGAGTGGAGCCCGTGATCTGGAGAACGCGTGCACCCGGGCCGTCGCAGAGCTGTTCGCTGCGATGGAGCGTCATGACTTGCCGGGCTTCCTGGACCGCCACGCCGACACGTTCACTCACGACGATCGCCGCACAGGTCTTCGACACGTACTCAACGAGAAGGACGAGCTGACGGCCAACGTCCAAGCGGCCTGGGACCTGGGCGCCGGGCGCTACACCATCGAGACGCATGCGATCCGCGGCGAGCGGCTCGCGTTGAACACGAAGATGTACTACTACTCCGGCCCCGACGGCACGAGCGAGTACGAGAACCCACAACTGCTCGTGGACGAGATCGACGAAGAGGGTCGCGTGATCCTCGCCACCGTCTTCGAGCCGGACGACTTCGACGGTGCCTTCAAAGAGCTCGACGAGCGATACCTCGCGGGGGAGGCGGCCGGTACGCCTAGCGCAAGCATCATCCGGTCGATCAGCGAGTACTTCGCCGCGTATAACCGACGCGATTGGAACGTTTTCGCGGAGATGATGACGCCGGACTTCCTCCTGGTCGACCATCGTCCGGCGGGAGCCGGGACGTTGCATGGGGAAGAGGAGGCGATCCGCTACCTGCAGGTGATGGTCGATCAGGTTCCGGACATCCAGATCCACTTCCCGCGATTCGTGACCGTCGCCCCCGCCGCGGCGCTCTGCCGCATGTGGGCTTTTGGGACGACGACGGATGACACGTTGGTCGAGGTGGTCCACTACCTCATCTTGAAGTGGGAGAACGGCTTCACGCGCATCGAGATCTACCCGCTCGACCAGGAGGACGTCGCTCTTGGGCGGTTGGAGGAGCTTGGCCGCGACGAAGACTCACCTCACGCTGCTCCCGACAACGACGCGTCCCGTGCAGTGGCTACGGCGATGCGACTCATTCTGGAACAGGACTGGGACGCCCTCGCCGCCTGTCACGCACCGGATGTCCGAGTGGAAGAGCGACGCGCCGGCCTGCAGTGGGAGGGCGTTGGCACGGACGCGCTCCTTGAACGCACTCGCAGTTTCGTGTCCGTACCGGTGTCTCGCGTAGAGAACGAGTGCCTCGCCTCGCGGGGAAGCAAGCTCGCGCTCGTCCGGCAGATGGTTATCCACAGCGACCCGTGGGAATCGGAGCGGATCGTCCTCACCGAGATCGATGACGACGGACGCATCGCCTTCCTCGCGTTCTCCGATCCGGACGACCTCGACGCAGCGTTCGACGAGCTCGATAGACGATTCCTGGCAAGCAACGAGCCGACGGAGAGTTATCGCACGATGCTCGAGTGCGGACATGCGTACAACGCACGGGATTGGGCTCGCTATCGCTCGTTGCACGTGGAAGACTTCGTGTTCGTCGACTCTCGACAAGCTTCGGCGGGCACGATCGTCGGGGCCGACGCGGCAGTCGTCCATCGCAAGACGCTCGCCGATGTCGTTCCCGATATCCGCATCGCGATCCGCTCTGTGATCCGCGTCGAGGAGACAGTGTGCCTCGCGGTGCAGTGGAAGTACGGGACGGACGAGCATGGCAACAAGGTCGAGTTCGACGACCTCATCCTCCTCGCCGCGACAAACGGGGTTGTAACGCGAGCTGCGGCCTTCGCGATCGACCAGCTCGATGACGCCCTAGCCCGATTCGAAGAGCTCAGCTCCCGCCCATCGTCGGTTCTTGTGCCCGAGAATGCGGCCTTCCGCGCGGTCCTGCGTGTCGAGCGGGCAGCGGCGCGCGAGGACTGGGAGGCAGTCGCAACGGAGTTTGCCGAGACGTCAACCACCGAGGACCGCCGCGTCGGCCTCAAGTGGCATTGGGATGTGACGGAAACGCTTCGAAACATGCGCGACGAGGATCCGACGGCGCGGTTCGTCCAAACGCTTATCGCGACACGGAGCGAACGTTGGGCACTGTTGCGGCAGCGTATGACGAGGTCCGAGTTCGAGACAGAGTTCTTGCGAGTGGTCGAGCTCGACGAGCACGGCCGATTGCACTATTCCGTCAGGTTCGACCCGGACGAGCTCGGCGCGGCGTTCGCTGAGCTCGACGAGCGGTTCTTCTCGAGCGATGAGTCAACGGAGGCGCAGCGCATCGCTGCGGAGCTTGTACGCGCGTATAACGCGCGCGACTGGGATCGCGTCCGCGGCGTCAGTGCTGATGACTACACCTACGTCGATCACCATCCGGCCTCGGCAGGTGTGATCGACGGCGTCGATGCGACGATCGACCACTGGGGCCAGCTCATCTCGCTCGTGCCCGACCTGTTGCTGTTGTCGACCGCGTATCCAGCGTCGAATGACAGATGCGTCATGTCTCTGGCTCGATCGGTTGGAACCGACGAATACGGAAGCCCTGTCGAACGAGAGCACCTCGCGATCGCTCAGATCCTCGACGGCCAGATCACCAGGCTGGAAACCTTCCCACACGAGCAACTCGGGGCCGCCAAAGCTCGCTTCGACGTGCTCTCAGCTGAAATCTGACGACCCGTCAGGTTTTCGGACACACTGGATGCCCTGATGAGAGGCATCCTTTCGGCCGCCGGATACGTCCCATACCGCAGGCTCCAGCGCTCGGCTATTCGCGAGGTCATGGGCTCCGGCGGGGGGAAGGGCACGCGTTCCGTTGCCTCCTTCGACGAGGACACAACGACCATGGCCGTCGAGGCCGCCCGCCTTCTCGGCGCGTCGCAGAAGCCGCACTCGATCTGGTTCTCGACCGCCGAGCCCGCCTACCTCGACAAGACGAACGCGTGCGCGATCCACACTGCGCTGCGTCTGCCGGACGACGTCGCCGCGATGGACGTCGGCGGCGCGATCCGTTCCGGCGTTGGTGCGCTCAAGGCGGCCCTCGACGGCAACGGCACGATCCTCGTCGTCTCTTCGGACATGCGTACCGGTCTGCCGACGTCCGCCGACGAGTCACGAGGCGGCGACGGCGCGGCGGCCGCGCTCGTCGGTGACGGCGACGTTGTTGCGGAGTACCTGGGCGGTGCTTCCGCAACGCGCGAGTTCCTCGAACGCTGGCGGACTCCGGGCGACAAGCGTTCCAAGACCTGGGAGGACCGCTTCGGCGAGTCGATGTACGCGCCACTTGCCGAACAGGCGTGGACCGCCGCACTCAAGACCGCGGACGTCAGCGAGGTCGACGTCCTGTGTGTCGCCGGTATGCACTCGCGGTCGGTCGCGAGGATCTCGAAACGTCTCGGGGCGCCGAAGACGCTCGACCTCTCGCAGACGGTCGGCGATGCCGGCACCGCGAACGCGATGCTGCTCTTGGCGAATGCACTCGAGACGGCCACCCCGCACCAGGTCGTTGCGGTGGTTTCCCTCGCGGACGGCGTTGACGTCCTGATCTTCCGCACGATCATGCAGAGCACGCCGAAGCGCACCGTCGACGCGCAGATCAACAACGCCGCCGACGTCCCATACGCGCGTTTCCTCTCGTGGCGTGGGATGGTTACCCCAGAGCCCCCGAACCGTCCGGAGCCGGCTCGCGTCTCGGCCCCCGCGGCCGAACGTGCAAGCGATTGGAAATACGGCCTCGTGGACGACGACCGTCCGCTCGCCGATGTCCTGGGCACTGTCGTCACGTTCACCGTCGACCGTCTCGCTTACTCTCCATCGCCGCCGATCGTCTTCGCGATCGTCGACTTCGATGGCGCCGATGGAGAACAGGCTCGCTTTCCTCTGGAGCTCACCGACGTCGATGCCGATCAGCTCACGGTCGGCGCTCGCGTCGAGATGACATTTCGGAAACTGAGCACGGCGGACGGCATCCACAACTACTTCTGGAAGGCCAAACCTAAGCGGGGGGTGGGTGGGCAGTGACGGGCGGCATCACGGACAAGGTCGCGATCATCGCGTCGTCGTGCACACCGTTCGGTGAGCATTGGGATCGCGGAACCGACCATCTCCTCCAGCAAGCCGCGCGAGAAGCACTCGCGACCGCGAACCTCGACGCGAACGCGATAGACGCCTTCTGGCTCGGCACCGCGCAGTCGGGCATGAGCGGCATCATGCTCGCGCGGCCCCTCGGCCTCGAGAACAAGCCCGTCACGCGCGTCGAGAACTACTGCGCGTCCGGTTCCGAGGCTTTGAGGAACGCTGCTTATGCAGTCGCGTCCGGCGCCTACGACGTCGCGATGGCGATCGGCGTCGAGAAGGTGAAGGACTCGGGCTATCAGGGGCTCAACGCCATCCCGATCCCGGGCGACGGCACTCAGCGAACGCTGACGGCTGCAGCGATGTTCTCGCTCGTCATACCCGCCTATGCCAGCCGCTACGGCGTGAGCGACGAAGACATGGCCGACGCGCTTGCGCACATCGCCTCGAAGAACCACGCCAACGGCGCGAAGAACCCGCGCGCGCAGTTCAGGAGAGAGATGAGCACGGATCAGATCAAGGCCTCACCCAAGGTCGCGGGCTCACTCGGCGTGCTCGACTGTGCCGGTGTAGCCGATGGTGCAGCCGCCGCGATCGTCTGCCGCTCCGAGGACGCCACACGCTTCACCGACAAACCGCTCTACATCAAGGCCCTCTCGCTCGTCGCTGGTTCCGGAAGAGGCCTCACCGATCCGTCCTATGACTACACGCATTTCCCCGAGGTAGAAGCTTCCGCCAAGGACGCCTACGCGCAAGCAGGCATCACCGATCCGCGCAGCGAGCTCGCGATGGCCGAGGTGCACGACTGCTTCACGCCGACCGAGCTCGTGCTGATGGAGGATCTGGGTTTCACCGGACGCGGCACCGCGTACAAGGAAGTCCTCGCCGGCGCGTTCGATCTAGACGGCGATCTGCCGGTCAACCCCGACGGGGGACTCAAGAGCTTCGGCCACCCCGTCGGCGCGACTGGACTTCGCATGATCTTCGAGTGCTGGTTGCAGTTGCGCAAAGAGGCCCCGGCCGAGCGCCAGATCGCAACCGACAGAACCCTCGCCATGACGCAGAACCTCGGCGGCTACCCCGGCGAGATGGTGTCGTTCGTGTCGATCGTCGGGTCGCAACCCTCGTGAGCCTGGCGTGATCCCGCGCGTGGTGAAGGAAGCGGCTCACCGCTTCCGGGATCGGGTTGCATTGGTTGCACCTGAGGGCTATCCCGTCACATACGTCGATCTTTTCAAGCTCTCGGAAGAGGTCGCATCGGCACTGCGCGGCCGTGGCGTCGAGGCGGGGGACGTCGTCGCGCTCGTGATGCGCTCGTCACCCGAGTACGTCATCGCCTACCTTGCGGCCGCTCGCATCGGTGCGATCGCGACTGGCGTCAATCCGCGACTCTCTCCAGACGAACGCACGAAAGTGTTAGACCGCGCGCAGCCGCGATTCGTCATCGCCGCCGACGGCCTGCTCGAAGGCATCCCGAGCGACGTCGAGGTCGAGGTCGCGAGCTACGCGAACGATGCAGCCGGGATCCTCACCACCTTGCGCAGCGACGAACCGACGGCGAAGCTTCCGGCGGTCCCGACCCGCCCGGTGACGATCGTCTTCACGTCGGGCACTACCGGTGAACCGAAAGGCGCGGTGTTCACCAACCGCCAGCTCGCGGCGATCACGATGTTCGACACGGGTGGGAACTGGGGCACCAAGGAAGAAGAGCGACCGATGCTTTCGTCCACCGAGCTTGCGCATGTCGGCTTCATGACGAAGCTTCCGTGGTACCTGCGCACGGGATCGCGGATTCACATGCTTCGCAAATGGCGGGCCGAAGATGCGTTGCGCATCATCTGTGAGCAGAAGATGTCATCGGTCGGCGGCATCGGGGCGCAGGTTGCCCTGATGCTGCGTTTGCGTAACTTCGACGACTTCGACACCTCGAGCGTGAAGGCGATCATCGTCGGCGGCGGGCCGTCGCCGGCATCACTGATCGAAGAAGCACGGCGGCGGTTCGGTGCTGCCTATTCCGTCCGCTACTCGTCCACGGAGTCGGGCGGTGTCGGAACGCTCACCGGCTTCGACGCTCCAGACGAAGAAGCGCTCCATACGGTCGGACGCCCCCGCGACGGCATCGATCTCGTCATCCGCGACGAGGGATGCAACCCTGTTGACGACGGCGAAGTCGGTGAAGTGACGCTCCGGAGTCCCGCGATGCTCACCGAGTACTGGAACGATCCGGAGTCAACGGCAGCAACGCTCAGGAACGGGTGGTTGCACACTCAGGACCTTGGCTACATCGACGGCAGCGGTTGCCTTCGCCTGGCGGGACGCAGCAAGGAGATGTTCATCCGTGGCGGGTACAACGTCTATCCGATGGAGGTCGAGGCGGTTCTCGCCTCGCATCCCGCCGTGGCGCACGTGGCCGTCGTGCCGAGGCCGGACGACGTGATGGGTGAGATCGGCGTAGCGATCGTCGTCCCGCGACGCGGAGGAAAAGCGCCGGATCTCCAAAGCCTCAGAACGTTCGGTGCCGAGACGCTGGCGTCCTACAAGTTGCCCGAGGCGATTCGGGTGGTGGACGAGCTGCCGCTCACGAGCATGCAGAAGATCGATCGCAAGCGCCTGCAGGATGGAGAAGTGACATGATGCCTCGCATGCCGCGGGGAGGAGAACGAGTGCGGCGAAGGTTCAGTACATGCGCGGCGTTTCTTGCCGTTCTGATGCTCGTGGCCTCGGGCTGCGGGTCTCGCCTGTCCGAAGACGAGCGAGCGCAAGCCATCTCGGGACTCACCGGTTCCGGCGCTGCCGTCGCCGGCGACGGCGCGAGCACGACCGGCGGCAGCGATGCGTCCGGGACCACTGGTGCCGGCACGACGGGAGCCGGCGCAAGCTCCGCGCCGACCGGTGGCGGAACGCAAAGCGGACCGACGACCGACGGAGCAACGACCGGAAGCGCTCCGGTCGCCGGCGCCGTTTCGCCCGGCACGTGCGCCAAGGCCACCAAGCCGTCCGGTGTCGGGGTGACCGCGACCAAGCTCACCGTCGCGACGCTCGCCGACATCAGCGGCGTTCAGCCGGGACTCTTCCAGTCGGCGCACCAGGCTGTCCGAGCCGCATCGGCGTATATCAACAGCACAGGCGGCATCTGCGGACGCCAGATCGAGCCGCTCCTTCTCGACAGCAAGACCGACTCGGGTGGTAACCGCTCCGCGATGCTCGAAGCGTGCGCCAAGGCCTTCGCGGTCGCGGGATCGATGTCGGCGTTCGACGACGGCAGCGCCAAGCCCGGTCAGGATTGCGGCATCCCCGACATCACAGCTATCACCACCAACGCGCCGAAGTACAACGCCACCAACGTTTTCCCGGCGTACCCGAACGCCGGTCCGTCCATCTCGAATACCTCCGCCAAGTACATCGCCAAGACCTACCCTGACGTGATCAAGAAGGCCGCCATCATCTATCTGAACCAAGCTGTCACGAAGAACAACGCAATCACGCGCAAGAAGGTGTGGGAGAAGACGGGCTACACGTTCGTCTACGAGGCCGAGGTGCAGGTGCTCGAGGCCAACTACACGCGCTTCGTCCAGGAGATGCGCAGCCGTGGGGTGCAGTATGTGACGATGGTTGCCGACTTCCAGAACATCGTCCGGTTACAGAAGGCGATGAAGCAGCAGGGCTACGTCCCGAGGGTTCGCGACTGGGATTCCGTCGCATACGACCAGGACTTCCTCGCGGAAGCGGACGCCGTCGAAGGCTCGTTGGTCTTCTTGAACAACGGGATCTTTGAGGAGGCGTCTTCGAACCCCGAGATGAAGCTCTATACCGAGTGGCTGCAGAAAGCGGCACCAGGGGCGACGCCCGACTACTTCGGTCTGTACGCGTGGTCGGCGTACCGTCTGTTCCAGAAGACCGCGACACAGATCGGTCCCGAGCTCTCGCGCCCGAAGTTCATGTCCGCGCTCAAGGCCACGAAGACATGGGACGCCAACGGTCTGCACGGTCCGCACCAGATCGGAGCGAAGCTTCCGACGACGTGCAACCTCTACGTCGAGGTGAAGGATGGCAAGTTCCAGCGCCTCGCTCCGGCGTCCAAGTTCGACTGCACCGGAACGTTGATCCGATGAGCGGCCGATGACCGACTTCCTCGCGTTCACGATCATCGGCATCGTCACCGGTTCGATCTACGCCGTGGCTGCGAGCGGCCTGGTCCTCACCTACACGACCTCGGGCATCTTCAACTTTGCGCACGGCGGCATCGGGATGTTCATGGCGTTCACGTACTGGGAGATCCGCTTCAATCACAACTGGCCTGCTCCCATCGCGATCGTCGTCGTGGTCTTCGTGCTCGCGCCGCTGATGGGAGCGCTCATCGAACGGGTGCTGATGCGCAACCTCTCCGGACGCGCAACGGGCACGTCGCTCGTCGTAACCATCGGCTTGATGGTCATGCTGATCGGGATCGCGCA
Organism: uncultured Actinomycetes bacterium; assembly: GCA_964520325.1. GTDB lineage: Bacteria > Actinomycetota > JAICYB01 > JAICYB01 > JAICYB01 > CAZFOB01. The sequence continues at coordinate 40,401 of CAZFOB010000018.1, forward strand.
AGGCATCTGGCAGCCGCAGTCCCGCCAGTTCCCCGAGTTCTTCGCCGGCAGCGGTTTCCGCCTCGCGGGGATCTTCGTGACCACTCACCAGGTGATCACGATGGTCGTCGCCGGCGTGGCCGCTGTGATCTTCTGGTACTTGCTCAACAAGACGCGCACCGGCACCGCGATGCGGGCTGTGGTGGACGACCGCGCTCTGGCCGCGCTCAACGGTGTCTCACCCGCGCGTGTGAGCATGATGGCGTGGGCGATGGGCGCATCGCTTGCGGCCGTGGCGGGCATCCTCATCGCGCCGATCCTGAACCTTCAGGTCTTTCAACTGACGTTGCTGGTCGTCGTCGCCTACGCGGCCGCCGTCGTCGGCAAGCTCACGAGCCTGCCCCGCACCTTCGCCGGCGGCATGATCCTCGGCCTGTTGACTGCCTACCTCGAGTTCCGGTTCATCCATGCCGACAAGATCCCGGGACTGCGCGGTTCGGTGCCTACGATCATGCTGTTCGTCGCTCTTTTGCTGATGCCCGAGGACCGTCTTCGCGTCGGACGTGCGGCCGGTGAGAAGGGCCCGCGGGTGCCGAACCTCGTCGAGTCGCTGCGCGGAGGGCTCATCCTCGTCGCTGTGGCGACGGCGGTGTCGTTCGTGCTGTCGGACGCCGATCTCGTCCGATTCGGACAGGGACTCGCGCTCGGTCTCATCATGCTCTCGCTGGTGGTCCTCACCGGCTACGGGGGCCAGACCTCGCTCGCGCAGATGACCTTCGTCGGCATGGGCGCGTTCGCGATGTCGCGCTTCGGGGCTGGTGGCAATCCACTCGGCTTGTTGATGGCGCCGCTGCTGGCTGCGCCGATCGGTGCACTTGTCGCCCTTCCCGCTCTGCGTCTGCAAGGCCTGTATCTCGCACTCGCCACGATGGCGTTCGCCGTGCTCGCGCAGGAGATGCTCTTCCCGCGCGGGTGGCTGTTCGGAAGCGGTACTCGCGAGGTTCCGAGGCTCGAGGTATTCGGGATCTCGTTCGCGGGCGAGCAGATCTTCTTCGTGTTGCTGGCGGTGGTGTTCGCCGCGCTCGCGATCGGGGTGCTCATGCTCCGGCGCGGACGGTTCGGACGCCTCGTTTCCGCGATGCGCGACAGTCCTGCGGCGTGCACGACACTTGGCGTGAATCTCACGACCACCAAGCTCGGTGTGTTCGCGCTGTCCGCCGCGATGGCGGGGCTCGCCGGTGCTTTTTACGGGGGCTTGCGCGGGAGCGCGCAGACCAACGACTTCCTGATGTTCCAGAGCCTCCCCGTGCTCTTGATGGCGGTGATCGGCGGCATCACGACAGTCTCCGGTGCGCTCGTCGGCGGCTTGCTGCTCGGACTGCTCCAGACACAAGAGGCAACCGGCGCTCTTGGTGGACTCGTTTTTCTGTTTACCGGAGGGGCCGCTGTCAGCCTCGGACGCAACCCGCATGGCGTCGCGTTCTTCCTGTCGGAGCGTTTCGAAGCGATCCGCACCCGACTCTCGGGACGCTCACAACAAACCCGATTCAAGGCCGAGCCCGACGTCGAGGACACCCCCGTTGCCACTGCTGCACGCTGAGACGATCAACGTCACCTTCGGCGGCCACCGTGCGCTGATCGACGTCACCATCGACGCCAACGCCGGCGAGGTGACCGGACTCATCGGACCCAACGGTGCCGGCAAGACGACGTGTTTCAACGTGCTGTCCGGCTTGCAACCACCGGACAGCGGCCGTGTGAGCTTCGACGACCAGGAGATCAGCGACGTGCCGGCGTTCAAGCGCGGACGCCTCGGCATGGCGCGCACCTTCCAACGCATCGAGGTCTTCGGTTCGCTCACCGTCTTCGAGAACGTGCTCGTGGCCGCGGAGATCCGTCGTCGCTGGACGCGCGGCAACAAGGAGGAGCGGGATGCGCGCGACGAAGCCGACGAGATCGTCGACCTCGTCGGCTTGCGCAAGGTGGCCGACCGGCGGGTCGATTCGATCCCAACCGGCCTCGCCCGCCTGACCGAGCTCGCTCGCGGGCTGGCGACACGTCCCCGCCTTGTGCTGCTGGACGAGCCGTCGTCCGGACTCGACGACGACGAGTCGGACGCCTTCGGTGAGCTCCTCATCGAGCTCGCCAAGCGCGGACTCGCGATCCTTCTCGTCGAGCACGACATCGACCTCGTCATGCAGGTGTGCGACCGGATCCACGTCCTCGAGTTCGGACAGATCATCGCGTCGGGCACCGCGAAAGAAGTGCGTAACGACTCGCGTGTGCAGAAGGCCTATCTCGGGACGGAAGCCTGATGGCGGTTTCGAGCTCCCCAGGGAGCGTACCCGTGCTCGAGCTCATGGGCGTGCATGCCGGCTACGGCGGGATCGAGGTGCTCCATGGCGTCGACCTGTTGGTGCCGCCGCGTTCGGTGGTGGCTCTGCTCGGCCCCAACGGAGCCGGCAAGTCGACGACGCTTCGCGTCGCCGCCAGCCAGCACAAGCCGACGCGGGGGTGTGTCCACGTGATGGGCCGCCACGTGAATGGGGCAGACCCCGACGCGCTGTCGCGCGCCGGTGTCTGCACTATCCCGGAAGGCCGCGGCGTCTTCGCCAACCTCACGATCGAAGAGAACTTGCAGATGATGACGTACTCGGGCGTTTCTTTCGACCAGGTCCGCAGCCGCGCGTTCGAGCGCTTCCCTCGGCTCGAGGAGCGCCGCACGCAGATCTCCGGGACCTTGTCCGGGGGTGAACAGCAGATGCTCGCGATGGCTCGCGCGCTGGTCACCGACCCGGCACTGCTGCTGCTCGACGAGATCTCCATGGGGCTCGCGCCGCTCATCGTGGCCGAGCTGTACGAGAGCGTGAAACGGATCGCCGCCGAAGGCGTCGCCATCTTGCTCACCGAGCAGTACGCTCAGACGGCACTACAGGTGGCCGATTATGCAGTAATCATGACGCAGGGAAAGGTTCGTTCGATGGGTGAGCCGGCCGACATCGCGGCCGAGCTTTCCGGCATCTATCTGGGAGCACCGTCCAAATGAGTCGCAAGCTTTTGCGGGTGGGTCTGGTCATCGCCTTATGGGCGCCCATATTCGTTGGGGCCGCCGGTGTCGCCCGGAGCCTCGGAGCCGAGGACTTCTCCGGCTTCGACATGGGTGCGAAGTCGACGGCCGTCCAGTTCGTCTTCAACTCGCCGAGCCTCGGTGTGCCCGCGAAACCGACCGGCGAGCTCAACTTCGCCTTCAGCGAAGCCACGCTCCAGTCCGGCCCGGCCGCGTACGGACTCGGGAGCATCGTGTGGCCCGGGCAGGTCGTTGCTGCCCTGCCGCCGTTCCTCCAGAAGACGATCGAGACGGAGGCCGGACAGGAGTTCTTCCCGGCCGACGTACCGCCCTACCCGATCCGGGCCGAGTCGTTCCATCCGCAAGGGCCGGCGACGTCTTCGCTCGACGCCGGTTCGATGCACATGCGGTCGTCCGCCAAAGAGAAGAGCGCCGAGGGCATCTCGTACCTCAACACATTCACGCTGCCGTTCGTCGGGAGCATGGGCAATATGTCGTCGTCCTCGCAGGACGGCTTCGATCCCGACGGTGCCGTCGCGATGACCGAGGCGTCGGCGTCCGACATCTCGCTGTTGTCGGGCCTGATCAAGATCGACTCGGTGGTCACGCGCGCGACTGCGCGTAGTAACGGCGAGAAGGCAAGCGTGGCCGGTACGACAACAGTCACGGGGGCCGAGGTGTCGGGGATGAAGGTCGTCATCGACAACACCGGCGTGCACGTCGCCGACCAGTCGATGAGCTCTGCGTCGCAGCAGCAAGCGCTGAACCAGGTACTCAAGCAGGCCGGCGTCACGATCGAGCTCGCGCCGCCCGTCGACACCAAGTCCGGGCCGAAAGCGTCCCGTGCGCTCAATGGGCTGCTGGTACGCATCGAGGTCGACACGCTCGAGCCGCTCATCGCTGCTCTTCCGGCAGAGCTGCAGAGTGAGATCCGCGGACAGTTCACGCTCGACCAAGCCGTCGCGATCCAGATCGCCCCGGCTGTAGTGAGTGCCGGGGCGGCTCGCGCGATCGCATTCGAGCCGCCGATCGATGTGCCGCCGGTCATCGACGGATCCGGCGGGTCGGGCGGTTCGGACGCCGGGTCGCTTGGAGCCGAGACGCCCGTAGGCGACGCCGGCGGCGATGTCGGGTCGTCCGGTGACGGTGTTGCTGTCGGCGCCGAGGGTTCAGGGACTCCGGTCGCGTTCGCACCGCTACGGACGAGCTTCTCAGGCGTGCCGCTGTGGCTCTTCTTCGGGCTGACGCTTCTGGCGTTCGCCTCGTCGCGTCCCTTGACGATGGTTGCCGATCGGATCCTGGCCGCGGGCGCAGGTTCGGCGCGTTGTCCGTATGAGAGAAGCTGATCCGATGGCCCGTCCAAGCAAGGACAGAGTGGTGACGAAGCTCGACCAGGCCGACTCTGACGGCCGGCTCGATACCGCCGGCCGGCTCGACCGCCTCAGCGAGGCCGTCTCGAAGATGCGCGGTGGACGACGCATCGACACCGATCGCGCGCAGCTCATCGCCGGCGGGACGCTGGCCGTGACCGGTCTGATCGCGATCCTCATCGGCTGGTACGGAGCCGCGAACACCGGCTTGGCCTTCGAGCAGACGCCGTACCTCATCTCCGGCGGACTGCTCGGCGTCGCGTTGTGCTTTCTCGGTGGTTTCGTCTACTTCGCGTACTGGGTGACGCGGCTCGTCCGCGAAGCACGCACGCATTCCGAGCGCGCCGCCGACTTGCTCGACCAGATCGCGGTAACGCTGAGCAGCAACGGACACGCCCGGAGCGCCGGACGTCCGCGCGCGATCGCCGGCGGAGCCGCCGCATCCTTCGTCGCGACCAAGGGAGGAACGTTCTTTCACCGCGGCGACTGCGCAGCAGTCGCCGGGCGAAAGAACCTCCGCAAGGTGACGTCCGATGCGGCAGGGCTATCGCCCTGCCGCATCTGCAACCCCCTCGAACCGTAGCCTTCTGCGGAGTCGGCTTCCCATGCTCTGATGCGCGCCCTTCCCCTTTCTTGGGGAGGGTCTATGAACGCGGCGATCGCCCGCATCGCCCGCATCACAGCTAAGCCGAAGAGCCGACCTAGAAGCTGATCACCGAGCGGATAACTTCGCCTCGCTCCATGGCTTCGAACGCCGTCGGGACGTCCTCGAGCGCGATGTGCTTGGAGATCAGGCCCTCGAGGTCGAGTTCGCCTTTCTGCCAGTACTGCAGGAAGCGCAGATAGTCCTTCTCGACATTCGACGATCCGTAGACGCAGCCGAGGATCTTCGGCTCCTTCAAGAGGAACTCGAGTGGCGAGAACTGAACCTGGTCCTCGGCGCGTCCGACACCGACAACAACCGTCGTGCCACCCTTGCGTGTCGCGTCGAACGCTGCGCGGATGGTCGAAGACAGACCGATGACCTCGAACGCGTAGTCGAACCCTTCACCGCCGGTGAGCTCGGCCTTCAGCGCATCCAAACCTTCTGGCGTGCACGCATGTGTCGCGCCGAAGCGCTTGCCGTCCTCAGCCTTGTTCTCGAAGCGGTCCATCGCGACGACTGCCGACGCACCGGCGATCTTCGCGCCTTGAAGCACGTTCATCCCGACGCCGCCGCAACCGATGACCAACACCGTCGACCCCTTCTCGACCTTCGCGGTGTTGAGCACAGCACCGACACCGGTGGTCACACCACATCCCACGAGCGAGGCGACATCCATCGGGATGTCCGAGGGGATCTTGATCGCGGCCGAGGTGTGAACGACGGCCTCTTCGCAGAACGTACCGGTGCCGGCCATGGGGAACGCCATGCCGCCGTCGAGTCCGGCCGGGACGATGCCGACCGCGTAGCCGTTGCCGCACAGCCAGGTCTCGCCGCGCTTGCAGAACGTGCACTCGCCGCAGAACGGAACCCAGTTGAAGATGACGTGGTCGCCGACGGCCTTGTCGGTGACGCCTTCGCCCACTGCGGTGATCTCGCCGGCACCCTCGTGACCGAGCAACGCCGGGAACATCCACGGGATCGTCCCGTTCTGTACCGACAGGTCCGAATGGCAGACGCCGGCGGCGACCGTCTTCACCTTCACTTGATTGGGACCGGGCTCACCGATGGTGACATCGACGATCTCGATGGGTGCGTTGAGCTCTCGGACGATCACTGCTTTCGGCATCTCTAGTCCTCCCTGGGTCGAGTGAGGCCCGGGTTCGGGCCTCCTCAAACAGGGAGCTTAAACGGCTTCGAGCAGTCCTTGCAGCTCGTCTCGCTCGGCGAGGCGATCGAGGGCGAGCTTCTCGAGCCGCCGGACGCGGTCCCGGGTCGAACCGAGCTCGTCGGCGACCTCTTGAAGCGTGCGAGGCGGATCGCCCTGCATCCCGAAGCGCAGGACGATGACCTCGCGCTCCTCGACGGGGAGCTCGCCTACTGCGCGACGCAGGCTGTTGCGCTGCTCGGCCTCGTACACCTCGGCCGAGGTCTCGTCGGAGATCCCGGCGACGAGGTCTCCGAGCGAGGTGTCGCCTTCGTCGCCGATGGGGGCGTCCAGCGAGGTGACGGCGCGGGCCGCTTCGCGGACCTGCTTGAGCTCGCGGATGGTGACCTTAGCGCCTTCGGCGACTTCCTCGTCGGTCGGTTCGCGACCGAGCGTGATCGCAAGCTGACGCTCGGCGGTCTCGATCTTGCGCTCGCGGTCGAGGAGGTGCGCCGGGAGGCGGATGGTGCGCGAGTGGTTGTGGATCGCGCGTCCGATGGCCTGCCGGATCCACCAGGTGCCGTACGTCGAGAACTTGAATCCCCGACGCCAATCGAACTTCTCCACGCCGCGGATCAGGCCGAGCATGCCTTCCTGGATCAGGTCGAGGAAGGACAGGCCGCGTCCCTGGTAGCGCTTGGCGATGGAGACCACGAGGCGCAGGTTCGACCGGATCATCTGGTCGCGCGCTTGGAGGTCGCCCTTCTCGATGCGCTTGGCGAGTTTGATCTCTTCGTCGGCGGTGAGCAGGGGATAGCGGCCGATCTCGTTCAAGAACAGGCGAACGAGGTCGGTGTATTCGCCGTCTCCCGCGCTCTCGCTGCGGGGACGCTTCTCGAGGTTGGTGAACTGTTCCATAGGTATCTCCTGGGTGTGCTGTAGCCCTGTTCACGACTCCGCAAACCGGCTGGCTCTTGGTTAACGCACGAGTGCTTGAGAAAGTTCCCCTATCTGCCCGGAGGCCCGGGGCTGTGACCTGCACGTTCGCTAGTCTTCGAGCGTGGACCCCCAGATTCGCCTGTCCAGGGTCACCAAGACCTTCGCGGGATCAACCGTCCCGGCCGTCGCGGAGCTCTCGCTCGACATCCAGGCGGGAGAAACCGTCTGCCTCGTGGGCCCGTCGGGGTGCGGGAAGACCACCACTCTCAAGATGATCAACCGCCTGGTCGAGCCAAGCTCGGGGCACGTCGAGGTCGGCGGACGCGACGTCCGCACGGTCGCCGCCCATGAGCTGCGCCGCGGCATCGGCTACGTGATCCAACAGGTCGGTCTGTTCGCTCACCGCACGGTCGGCCAGAACATCGCGACGGTGCCGGAGCTGCTGGGGTGGGAGAAGGCCCGCATCGCCACGCGCACCACCGAGCTCATGGACCTCGTCGGCCTCGACGCGTCCCTCGGTTCCCGTTACCCCGCAGAGCTCTCCGGGGGCCAGCAGCAACGTGTCGGGGTTGCGCGGGCCCTGGCTGCCGACCCGCCGGTTCTCTTGATGGACGAACCGTTCGGCGCCGTCGATCCGATCGTGCGCACCCGATTGCAGGACGAGTTGCTGCTGCTCCAGCAACGGCTTCACAAGACGGTCGTCTTCGTCACCCACGACATCGACGAAGCCGTCAAGCTCGGCGACCGGGTCGTCGTGATGAACGTCGGCGGCGTCCTCGAGCAGACCGCGGCGCCCACAGAGCTGCTGGGGGATCCCGCCAACGCGTTCGTCGCGTCGTTCGTCGGTGAACAGCGCGGGATCAGAAGGCTCGCGCTCATCCGGGTGAACGAGATCGCGCTCGAGCCCGGAGCGGCGCCGGACGGCGCACCGACCGTCCCGTCCAACGCCACGCTCCTCGACGCCCTGCAAGCGATCCTTCGCGCGGGAGCCGAGGCGGCAACCGTCGACGGAACCGACGGTCTTCTCACCCTCGACCGCATCGCGAAGGAAGTGCCGTGATGGTGTCGTGACGGAGGAGCCGCTCGTCCGCTGGGACTGGGTGAGCTCGCACCTCGATGAGGTCTGGGTGCGAACGCTCGAGCACGTCCAGCTCACCGCCATCGCCGTCGGCGTCGGATTCGTCATCGCATTGGCTCTCGCGCTCGTCGCCCTCAACTACAGGCGCACGTACACCTCGATCACGTGGTTCACCGGGGTCCTCTACACGATCCCGAGCATCGCTTTCTTCGCTTTGCTCGTGCCGTTCTTCGGACTTTCGGTGCTCACGGCCGAAGTGGGATTGGTGTCGTACACCTTGCTGGTCCTCGTGCGGAACATCGTGGCTGGGGTGGACGGCGTGCCGGCCTCGGTGCGGGAAGCCGCCACGGCGATGGGCTTCGGACGGCTGCGCCGTTTCGCCCAGATCGAGTTCCCGCTCGCGCTGCCCGTCATCATGGCCGGTGTTCGCATCGCCACGGTGACCACGATCGGATTGGTCACGATCACCGCGCTCATCGGGCTCGGCGGATACGGCGCATTGATCAACGACGGGCTGCGAAGGTTCTTCTGGACGCCGCTCGTTCTCGGAGCCTCGCTATCGGTGCTTCTCGCGGTGGTCTTCGATCTGCTGCTCGTGGGAACCGAACGTCTCCTGACTCCCTGGGCCAAACGGAGAGCAGTCTGATGGACTTCATGGCCGACGTCGTGGCTTGGTTCGGCGAGTCCGAGCACTGGCAGGGCAGTGCGGGCATCCCGAACCGGATGCTCGAGCATGCACAGCTTTCGGTTCTTGCGATCGTGTGTGCCGCGAGCCTCGCGCTCCCCGCCGGTGCGCTGCTCGGCCACGTCCGGCGTGGCGGTCTGTTCGCGATGAACGTGGTCAACATCGGTCGCGCCATCCCGTCGTTCGCGATCGTTGCGATCGCGCTGCCGATCTCACTCTCGCTCGGCTTGGGCTTGGGATTCTGGCCGACGTGGCTCGCGGTGTTCTTCCTCGCGATGCCTCCGCTCTTCACGAATACCTACACGGCGATCACGAGCATCGACGCCGAAACGACCTCCGCCGCGCGCGGTATGGGTCTGCGCGAGCTGGACGTGCTGATCGGCGTCGAGCTCCCACTGGCTGCTCCGTTGGTGCTTGCTGCGTTGCGCGTGGCGTCCGTGCAGGTGGTCGCGACCGTCCCCCTCGGCGCGCTGGTGGGCTGGGGCGGCCTCGGCCGCTTCATCATCGACGGACTGGCGGTTCGCGATTTCCCGCAGGTCTTCGCCGGAGCCGTGCTGGTTGCAGTCCTGGCCGTTATGACCGAGCTCGTCTTCGCGCTGATCGAGCGAGTGTTCCTTCCGCCCGGCGTGCGCAGGCTCGCGCGCGGCGGGGCGTCGACGTTCGCAGCGCGTCCGATCTGAACTATCCATCTGAGGTCGGCGATGTGCGATAGGTTCGCCCACGGACCCAGAGACAACAGGAGGCACAGTGCGCCGGATACTCGGCATCGCGATGCTCGCTCTGCTCGTGTTCACGTCGGCATGTGCGCAGAGTGACGACACCGATACAGCCGGCGACGTGACGCAGAAGGACGGCCCAACCATCACGGTTGGCTCCGCAGATTTCACCGAGTCGATCATCCTGGCCGAGATCTACGCCCAGGGACTCGCGGCCAAGGGCTACAAGACCGACACGAAGCTGCGCATCGGGTCCCGCGAGACCTATTTCCCCGCGCTCCTGAAGGGTGAGATCGACCTCATCCCCGATTACACGGGGTCACTGCTGAGCTATCTCACCAAGCAGAAGAAAACAGCCGACCCCGACCCCGGGAAGACGTACGAAGCGGTCACGGCGGAGCTCGACGGCGAGGACGTGAGCTTGCTCGAGTACGCGGACGCACAGGACAAGGACGGCATCGTCACGAACAAGCAGACGGCAGAGAAGTACGACCTCGTGAAGATCAGCGATCTCGAGCCGGTTGCGAAGGATCTCGTCATGGGCGGCCCACCCGAATGTCCGCAGCGGGCGGCCTGCATCCTCGGACTCAAGGAGACGTACGGGATCGAATTCAAGGAGTTCAAGCCGTTGGACGTCGCCGGGCCGCAGACCGTGCGAGCGCTGGCGGCCAACGAGATCCAGGTAGCGAACCTGTTCACGACGCAATCCGCGATCCCCAAGAACGACTTCGTCCTGTTGGAGGACGACAAGGGACCGATCGCGGGGGCCGAGAACGTCGTGCCGGCGGTCAGCGACGAGGTCGCCGAGGCCTACGGCGCCGAGTTCGAGGAAGCCGCGAACGCGATCACGCAGGTGCTCACCACCGAGGGCCTCCTCGAGCTCAACGGCAGGGTCGACAACGACAAGGAAGACCCCGAGGACGTGGCTGCCGACTGGCTCGAGGACAACGACCTGGTCGCCTAGGGCAAGACGCTCTTCCGTGCGCCATTCGGTTTACACTATGGGTGACGCCCGCCGCGCGTAGGTGCCCCGTTTGCGGCGCGTCAGGCTCTTTCGGGGATCACGTCTAGGAGGTTTGGTTTGGCTCGACGTCGACGTACGCCCCGGCCGGGAGGCCGCCCTCGCGGGAGGCGCCGCCGTCCGAAGATGCGCAAGCCGCCTCCTCCCTCTGTGCCCAACACCCCGGGCGCCAAGCTCGAGGAGGAAGCCCGCAAGGAAGTCGCCCTCCTGATGAAGGCGCTTTTGTCCGAGGGTGGGATGGTCGAAGAGGAGCGTGTGCTCGCTCGGATCATCGAGCAGCATCCCGAGCACGCCGGTGCTTTCGTCGACGCCGACAGCCACTTCAGCTCGGGCAACCAGGACAGCCCATTCGTCCACATCGGTCTGCACATGACGGTCGAAAAGGGTGTTGTATCGCGCGACCAGGAGCAGCTATCGCGAAGTTCCAGCGACAAGTCCTGGCACGACGCGGTGCACGAACGCATGGCCACCCTCGCTCTCGAGATGTTCGGCTCTCGAGACCAGGTCTCCGAAGAAGCGTCCTAAGCGCGCGCTGCTTCGATCCGCTTCGACATCGCTTCGTAGAACGGCCTGATGTCCGCGTCCACGGTGTACGTCTTGTCGGCGTATGCCGCCAACGCCGTTCTGATCAACGGGTGCCAGTCGACATCGAGAGCCGCGTGCGCCCACGTTGCCGACTGGAACTTGCCGACGACGACGTCGCGTGTCTCGTAGCTGTAGAGGATCCGGCAGAGGTTGAGGACGCCGTACGCGGGCGCATCTGCGAGATGCTCGGTGACGAACTCCAACTCGCCTTGTAGCCCTTCGTCGATCTCTTCCCACGTCGGTTCGGGAACGAGCTCCCGCGGATCCGGGCCTTTCACGACGATGATGCGCCCGGCGTGCCAGTGCGCGCGGTGCAGTCCCCACGACTCGTCGAGGAATCCCGGACGCAACTCGGTCTGCGGAAGATCTCGCGACCTCATCGCGTCGAGCGTCACGTACCAAACGTCCATGTCGTCGCCACCCTGCAGCGCAAGGAGTCGCTCGCGCATCGCGTTGATCGCGTCTCGATCGGTGTCGGTGAATGGATCGGAGACGATGACGTGGGCATCGAAATCGGAGATCGGCGATGGGGGGAAGCACACCGCGCCGTACTGAAACAGGCCGACGAATCGAAGGCCGAGCGTTTGCTCGAGCTCGGCCACGAACGCGTTGGACAGTGCGCGGACATGTTCCGGGATCTTCCGTGCGGGGGCCACCCGGCCACCCCCGGGGTCTACGACCACGGCGTCTTCTGAGCTGGAACCGCTTCGCCGTCCACGACGATGTCGACCTTTTCGTTGAAGAAGCACACGAGCCCGGCGATCTGCGCAGCCCCTTCGATGGGTTCTTCGTAGCACCACGCGATGTCGGGCACGGCGGCAAGAGACCAGTACGACGCGTTGCCCTTGAACGGACAGTTCGTGATGGTTTCCGCAGGCTCGAGCAGTTCCATCCGGACGTCGGCGCGCGGGATGTAGTACCGCGTGGGAAGCGAGCCCTCCTTCAGCAACACGGCGCTCGATGTATCGGCGAGCTCGACGCTGTCGCGGCTGACGTGCACGTGCGAATCGCTCTGAGCGATCTGTAAGCGGTGGGCTTCTTCAGCTGTTGTCATGCGGCGTAGACTACGCCCCCGTGTCCGAAGGCACCGCAACTGCGATGGTCCTTGAAACGCCAAGGCGCCTCGCCATCCATGAGTTTCCGCTCCCGGACATCTCCGACGACGACGCGTTGCTGCGCGTCGACGCGTGCGGACTGTGCGGCACCGACCACGAGCAGTACACAGGAGTTCTGCCGGCCGGCTACGCCTTCGTTCCCGGACACGAGACCGTCGGCACGATCGAGCGGATCGGTGCCGACGCGTCGAAGCGATGGGGCGTGGTTGAAGGTGACCGTGTTGCGGTCGAAGTGTTCATGTCCTGCCGCGGATGCACGCAGTGCCGTGCCGGCAGCTACCAGCGCTGCGAGCGTCATGGGCTGCGCGACATGTACGGCTATATCTCGACGGAGAAACCGCCGTCGCTCTGGGGCGGCTACGCCACCCATCAATACCTCGCTCCGGACACGATGCTGCACAAGGTCCCCGCGGGACTCGATCCGGTTCTGGCGACGCTGTTCAATCCACTCGGCGCGGGGGTGCGGTGGGGGGTTGCGGTCGCTGGCCTGCGCGACGGCGACATCGTCGCCGTGCTCGGGCCGGGCATCCGCGGTCTGTCCACACTCGTAGCGACGAAGGAGGCGGGAGCCTCCTTCGTCATGGTCACCGGCGCCGGCGCCCACGACGCGCCTCGCCTGGCCGCGGCCGGCGCTTTCGGCGCCGACCTCGTCGTCGATGTGCTGGCCGACGATCCTGTGGCCTGCCTGCGGCAGGCCACAGCCGGCAAGCTCGCCGACGTTGTCGTCGACGTCACCGCCAAGGCTCCGGCGGCCTTCGTGCAAGCGCTCGGGCTCGTCGCCCACGGCGGCACCGTCGTGGTTGCCGGCACCCGGGGCCCGGGCGAGGTGCCGGGCTTCTGGCCCGATCTCATCGTCTATAAGGAGATCCGGATCCAGGGGGCGCTCGGCGTTGATGCTCCCGCCTACCGCCGGGCTCTCGAGATCCTCGATCAGGGGCGGTATCCTTTCACGGACCTGCCGAGGCGCACGGCAGGTTTCGACGACATCGAGGGCCTGTTGGCCGCCATGGCGGGGGAGACTGAGACTCCTCCACCCGTTCACGGAGTGTGCATCCCTGTGGGGTAAGAGTCGTCTTGTGTTCTAAAGTTACTTTCTGTACACTCAGATTCCACATTTCGTCGGCTAGGGGTAGCCAAGGGGTAGCTCGAACATGATCAAACCAACGACTCTTCGAATCGCGGCTCTCGCTCCGGGGGCTCTCGCGATCCTGTGGTGCCTGACGGCCGCCGCGTACGGCCAGACGACCACTCAGGATTGCGCTGATTTCGACACGCAGGAGGCCGCGCAGGCGGTCTACGACCAGCGCAAGACCGAAGACCCCAACGACCCGGACCCGCTCGACCTCGACACCGACGGAGACGGCAAGGCTTGCGAAGGCCTGCCGAGCTCGGGAGCGACCGCACCGACCGCACCGACCGTGACGACCGCGCCTGTGGCGACGGCCGTCCCGGGTCAGACGCTGCCGAAGAACGGTGCGGAGACAGGCGTCATCGCCCTTTCGGGACTTTCACTTCTCGAGGCCGGCTACGGCCTGACTCTTGCGTCCAAGCGCTTGGGTATCCGGCGCCGCAACGTCCCTCTGTTCCTGCTTCGCAAGTTCGTCAGGGCCGCTCACCGCGGCGAGGGTGCCGTTGAGGTCGGCGAGGACATGTACTTGGTCCACCGCTCGGCGCTGAAGATGCCGGTGGCTCCACTTCCTCCGGTCCTCGAGGCCGAAGTCGCGACCGACGAACCGGTCGCGGACGAGCTCGTCGCACCGACCACGTCTGCCGGACGGTTCCCGAACGTCTACGCAGCCATCGCGCGCAACGACTCGACGAAGTAACGCAGGCGAGCACGGACGCGACGTCGGCGCTCAGGCTCGCTGAGGAGCTTCGAGCCGGACGCGCTCGCTTGGTGGACGCTGTGCGAGGACTTCTGGGACTGGGACCGTTTCAACCGCCGCGTGTTCGTCCTCGCGCGCGACATCGACGTGATCGTGATACCGACAATGCTCGAGACTGCTCCGCTGCACCGCGCGATAAGGGCGGCTTCGAGTCGCTGGTGCGACTAGCGTCCGAATGAGCGCCCCTAATCGAACAAAGTTCGAACCCTCAATGGATCGAACGGTTGGGGGAACTGACTGATTTTCTCAGAAAACTCGGCTGAACAAAAGAGCTAGAGTCATATTCGCCGACAGCGCGACCTAGTCGTGCAAGCTCTAGTCTCCTGCGCCTAAACGATGGCCTTGTCTGTGGGCGAGAGGCGCACGACAGTCATCATGAGGGTCGCCGTCCCGGCTTTCGCCGGGTCAGCAAGATCGGGCCCGAGCGCTGGAGGACTACGTCACCCGCGTTCATTTTGACATACGCCCGCAGGAGTTCCACAAGCTCCGCCTCGGTCGTGGAAGAACGCGCAACAAGCGCCGCGAGCAATTGGCTCCGCGTCGTGATGACCGCAGCTGCGGACAATTGGTCGACGAGTTCGTTGAGGCGTTGGTCGACGGGCGCTGGCCACCTCACATTCGTCGCGGTTGTTGAAAGCGCCAGACGGTGTTCGGAATGGAGAACGCCGCGAATCTGACTTTCAGAGTCAAGTCAAGGTCGTGTTGGGTTCATAGTGTCTGAGTTGGAGATGGAACCTTCTGAACGATCTAATCGCTCAGACGCAGCGCGAACGCGCACGCTTGACCGATGGCTTCACCTCTACAACCATCACCGTTGCCACACAGCGCTCGGAGGGCTGCCGCCAATCAGTCGAGTCAGCAACCTATCTGGGCACTACACCTAGAGGTTGCGTAGCTCTACTTCGGTCGCCAGGCTGACCGGCTCACTCGAGTCGGCGGCGGGTTCGACGCCGATCGAAATGCGAACGGACGTCAGGTAGAGCGGTGGCGAATCGAGTGTGCAGTCCGGAGGGTCATAGCAGAAGGGGTGCGTCGTCTTGACGCGCTCCGCGATTGCGACGGCGACGCCATCATCCAACGTGCGGCTGAACTCTCCGTTGGACAGTTCGTAGAGGGCATGGCGCTCGACACCGCCGATGCGGGTCTGAACGTCTAGTCGATTCCGTGTCGACGACGGATCGATTGAAACGACTTGGCGCAATTCCTTAGTGAGACGCGCCATTGCGCCTCGAACCTCCATGAGTGCTTCATGGCGCGTTCCTTGAGCGCGTTCTGTTCGGAATGCCGAGTCGACCATCTGGAGCGCACCGACGAGGACCAAAAGAGAGATCGCAGACGCGACGACGAGTTCGATGACCGAAATGCCGTCGTCGGATGTCAACCGCGCTCGCAGGCGGTTCACAGCGGCAACTCCTCCCAGAGCGCGATCTCGTAGGTGTAGGGACCGAAGCCGACCATCCGATCCATCCGTGTGTCTGCGGTGATCGACTGGTTGTTCTTGATGAGGATGCCGTCGGCGACGATCGACCCGCACATCTTCTGGTTGTTCTTCACGGCGACGGGTCCAAGGTCGGCGTAGATGAGCACTGCAGTGTTGCATGAGATGTCGAAGCCGTTCTTCAGGTGGATCGCGCATTCGCTCGAGTCGTTGTTCACGTCGCAAGCGGTGCCTATCGGCGTGTCGTAATGGGACACGACGACGAACGCTGCATCACGCGTCCCCGCATCATCGGTGATGGAGTTCGTGAAGACCGGTGCGTTCGTGATGATGGTCGTATCACCGACGATCGAGGCCCCGGACAGGTCGATGCGGTTCGTCTGCGACGGGGCGAGATCCTGGATGACGAACGTCCCTTTCAGGGCACCACCGTTCCCGAGATCGTTCAACCAGGACTGGAAACTAGCGACGCTTGAGAACTCGTGGTAGCTGGAGGGATCGTAGTTGTTTCGGTTGAACGTGAAGGTCGGGAGCAGCCGTGCGGCAGATGCAGCCGTGCAGACGCCGGCCGTCACAGAGCCGGCGGAGCCCTGACCCACTACTCCGCCCAGTGTCGTGATGTTGCCGATGACCGCAGATCCCGTTCCCATCGACACGTCATAGTTGCTTGGAATCGCACCCCCGCATGCCACATCGGAGGGAGCAGCGACGGAGGCCCTGGCCCACCCGCTTATGGTGGCGTCCGTATCCAGGGAGATGGCCCAGTCGTCGTCGTCGTTATATCCGCCCGACCACACATTGCCGGAGACCTGGACACCGTTCTCGAGCTTCACCCAGCCTTGGGCCGCTGTGATCGATCCGTCCAGCGCGACGTTCTGACGCGCGAGCACGCTCCCGTTCGACCAGACGTCCCCTGCGACCGTGTTGTTGTTCTTGAGTTCGATCGAAGCCTGCGACACGAGCGCCAATCGCTCGCCGTCCGGAAAGAGCCGCGGCGGCCGTAGCGTCGCGCGGATCCTACGCGTCCGACCGAGGACCTCGCCTCCCGTGGTGCCTCTTGACTCGACGACGAACGCTTGTCCGGACCGCGTGACTGCGACGTCGTAAGCCCCTTGCGGCGTCTCGCCTGTGAACGAGAAGGACGTGAGGTACGTCCCGGCGGACTGTGCTTCGATCTTCGCGATCGCCGTGTGCACTCCTGCCTCCGCCACGCCGAGGGCCGACTCGAGGTTGCGGTCGCTCGCAGATGCCGAGTCGGCTTGCCGGCCGGTAGCGAGCACCAACGAAGCGAGGACGCCCACGAGCATCGACACCAACATGACTCCGATGAGGACGTTCCCCTCGTCGTCTCGGAGCCTCAGTGTTTTGCGCATCAGCAGCCGCCCCTCGAGAACGAGAGGACGTTGGAGTCTGCGGAAACGTTGCCGACCTTGTCGTAGGACCGAACCAGGTAGCGGACCGATCCGTGGCTCTTCCTTACGGTGTCGCTCGCAGAACCCGTCGTCGTCGTCGCGACGTCGACGAATCGCTCCGACTCGACGCTCCTCAACAAGCGGTAGCCGAGAAGGTTCGCGTCCATCGACGCGTCCCAGGCAAACATCACCGCTCGGTCCGATCCGCTCAGCGAGCACGACAAAACCCTGAGGTTCCCGGGAACGGCTGGTAGAGTCGAATCGAGCACGACCTGATCGACCAACGTTGTCGACGTGTTGCCGGCGGCGTCCCGGAAGCGGCCGTAGACCGTCTTGCTGCCGTCGCCGGCCGGGATCGACCAGGCCACAGTGATGGATTGGGGATCGGCGTGTGTGGCGACCTCCGTGTAGGTCGTCCCGTCGTTCGAGAGCTCCGCGATGACATGGGGGCATGCATCTGTGACCTGGAGTCGGATCTGGATCGAGGGCGAGTTCGTGAAGTTCTGCTCGCTCGCCGCGTCGGAGATCACTTCGATAGATCCCGCAGGCGCCTGTGTATCGCCCGCGCAGGAGGGTGGCAAGGCCGACGGTGCGGCCTGGCCCGGAGTTCCGGATTCCGCCGGAGGAAGCGTTCCTTCGGGCACGGTGACCGTGCTGTCGGCGACCACTGTCGATTGAACGGCGTTGGCCGGTCTTCCGAGCCGACCGAGAGCTGCGTTCGCGACGACGGTCACACGCTTGTAGTTCTGGCCGCCCGCGATTGTCGCATCGTCGACCCACGTGACAAATTGGTGAATTGAGAGCGCGGTCTTCCCGACCGTCGTCGCTTCAGCGTGCTTTAGCGCTCCGCGTTCGAGATCGACGACGAGTGCTTCGGTGGCGTCATCGCCGACGCGGTAGAAGCCGTTGTCCTCTGTGATGGCGCTGTCCGGGTGATCGGGGTCGGCGGAGTGTGCCGGCGCGTCCTGGAGGGCGATCCGCTCGTAGGGAAGGCTGCGCACGCGCTCGAGATACTCTTGCGCGACGGCGACCGCCGCGGAGCGCTGTCGCGAACGGGCGACCAACATCATGCCAGACGTCATCGACGCCATCAGCCCGATCACCACGACGGACAGGACGAGCATGCCGACCGCAACCTCGACCAGGTGCGACCCGCGCTCGGAAGCGAGGCGGCGGCACGTGCGCGAGAAGAATCTCGTCGTGTATCTCATTCGACAGCGACGATGGTCAGCCGGTCGGCCGCCTCGACGTCCTCGGTGATCGCGCAAGACCAGTGCAATCCGGCGGTGTTGACGCACGTGGCGAAGTCGGTAGCGGCGGCCCGCAGTTTGACGCGGACCTCCCTGGCCGGCACATCGAGATCGAAGTCCACAGCCTTCGTCTTGGCCGCTTCGCTGGGGTCCAAGGTGTAGGACACGTTGGTGGCATCGAACCCGGCGATCCGCGAGTGGTGCCTCAGTCGGTCCCCGGCGTTCGCGATCGCACCGGTCGCGCTCAAGAGGTATACGGCCGCGACGGCCGCTGCTGCGAACAACATCGCCTGCAGCAGCGTCTTGTCTCGTCGATGGGCCATATCGCACCTCGTTTCGCTCGTCCGTGCGGCGGGTCCCGCTGACTCGCCGTTCTTCGTTGGAGTCGGGCGACCGAGGACGCGCGCACAGGGACATGCGCCAGCGATCGGTACGGGACAAGCGCCACCGATCCGATGGGACATCTGTCCCACCAGCCCCGCGGGATCGTCCCTGTCAGGGACCCTTCGGCGGGGGCTTGCGCTCTGCGCCGTAGAGGGCAGCCTGGGTCCGGTGCCGCATGCCCAGTGCGGCCAGCAGATCGGAGACGTAGTTCCTCACGGTCTTCTCGGCGAGGTGCAGCTCCTGGGCGATCTCCCTGTTAGTGAGTCCCGCAGCCAGCAGATCGAGGAGCTGCTCCTGCCGTCCCGTGAGCTGTCGTTGCCCGCGAGTGACCTTGTGGCCTCCCCGTAGCTGTTCGAGCACTCGACGCGTCATGCCGGGATCCAGGAGAGACTGCCCCGCAGCGACGTTCCGGATCGCTTCCAGGACTGCGGGTGCGGGTGTGTTCTTGAGGAGGAGGCCGTCGGCTCCGGCCACGATGGCACTCGCGATGCTCTCCTCGTCGGCGAACGCGGTAAGGATGAGGCACCGGATCTCAGGGTTGCGCGACCGCAATGTTCGGCAGACCTCGATCCCGTCCCCGTCGGGCAGACGGAGGTCGACCAGGGCGACGTCGGGTACATCCACGGCCATGGCGGACAGTCCTTCTCGGACGGAAGCTGCCTCGCCGCACACCTCGATATCAGGTTCCGGTTCGAGTAGGGCACGGAGGCCCTGCCGGATAAGGTCGTGATCGTCGAGCAGAAACACGCGTACCGTCACGCGAACCTCCTCACGTCATTCGCCTCGCTCAACGGGAGCGTCATGCTTCCAGCCCCTCGGACTCGTTTGGTGGACCAAACCAAACGCGGAAGGCTGCCCCGCCTCCGGGGCGATCCTCGATCCATGCGCGGCCCCCGTGGAGGCCCACGAACTGGGCCACCACGACCAGGCCGAGGCCGAGCCCGGGCGTGGACGGGTGCGCCTCGCCCTGCATGAAGGGATCGAACAGCGTCTCCTTCAGGTGGTCCGGCACGCCCGGTCCGGCATCATCGACGGCCAGAAGGAGGCCACCGTCGTGTTCATCGACGCTGAGCGTGATAGCAGTTTCTGGAGGGGTGTGCTGGATCGCGTTCAGGAGAAGGTTTTCAACGACGCGCTCGAACTGAGCAGGGTCCACGTTCGCCTCCACCGTTCGTACTCGGAGATCGATCGGGTGACCCCTCGCGTTCGTCGCCTGCAGGACGTTTCGAATGACGGCGCCGACATCGGTCGCCTCACGCAATGGGTCACGCAACCCTCGTCGAAGCCGATCGACATCGAGGACACCGGCCAAGAGGCGTTCCAGGTTCTCGCACCCGACGACGACTATTCCGGTCAGCTGTTCGATCTCAACCGCATCCAGGTCTTGCCAAATATCCCGGAGTGTCAGCGCCCCGCCGATGATCGCGCTCAACGGCGTCCGTACTTCGTGAGAGACGGCCATGAGGAAGTCGTCCTTCATCCGGTCGAGTTCGCGGAGCCGCTGCGTGAGGGACCTCTCTCTGGAGTAAGCCTCTTCGACTTCCCGGGTCCGCTCGCGGACGCGCTCCTCGAGTTCGGCGTTGAGGCGCTCGAGGTCCTGATGGAGGGCCCTGGTCTCGAGCAGGTTCTTCACCCGCAGCGTCACTTCGACGAGGTCGAGCGGCTTCGTGAGGAAGTCGGTCGCTCCGGCCGTAAGCGCTCGACGCTTCGTCTCGAGCGTCGCATCAGCCGTGATGACAAGTATTGGGTTGGAACGTGCCCCGGCCCCTGAGCGGCCTGAGCTGATCGAGCACGGCGAACCCGTCCATCCCCGGCATGTTGAGATCGAGAACGACGAGGTCCGGTTGGAACTTGACGAAGGCAACTGGGGCTTCGCGGGGATCCACGATGCTCTTGACCGTCCTGTATCCGGCCTGCATCAACACCTTCTGCAGCAGTTCCGTCGTTGCCAGCTCGTCGTCGATGATCAGGATCCGATGCCTCATCGGTTACACGCTCTCGTGACCGAGGAGTTCGTCGAGGACCTCGAGACACTTCTGGACATTGATCGGCTTGGTGAGGTAGTCGTTCGCGCCGAGGGCCATGAGACGCTCGATCTGGCCAGGCGTCGCGTCCGCTGAGAGCACAACGACCGGGATCGTTTCGGTGCTCTCCTCGGAACGCAGCCGTTCAAGGACCTCGCGACCCTGGACATCGGGGAGGTTCAGATCGAGGAGGATCATGTCCGGTCGGTGGAGCCTCGCGAGGTCGAACCCGAGGCTCCCTTGTGTCGCGGCGATCATCTGAACGTTCGGCCGGTAGCTCAACACACGCTCGAGCAGCTTCACGCTCGCGACATTGTCCTCGATGCAAAGCACGGTCCGGGGTGGTCGCGACACGCTGGCTTCGATCTTCGGCGTGGAAGTCTCGGCGGGATGTTCGGCCTCGGCGACACGCAGCTCGACCCAGAACGTCGATCCCTGTCCCGGTGCACTCTCGACACCGATAGACCCGCCCATCAGCTCGACGAGCGCGCGGGACAGTGCAAGTCCAAGACCGGTGCCCTCGACGTCGCTCGTCTCAGCCCCGAGACGGTCGAACGCCGCGAACACTCGGTTGAGCTTGTTCGGAGGGATGCCTGGACCGGTATCGATGATGCTGAAGCGAACGGTCTCGCCGGCGGAGGCGTCAACCGACACGATGACCGCGCCGCCGTCTCGGTTGTACTTGACCGCGTTCGACGCAAGGTTGAGGAGCACCTGTTTGAGGCGCTGCCGGTCGCCGATCACCTGGTGCCCGTCTCGTTCGAAGCGATAACTGATCGTGATATTGCGTGCCTCCGCAAGCGGGCGCACGAGCTCCATGGCCTCCTCGATGGACTCCTCCAGGTCAACGGCTTCAAGCGACAGCGGGAGTTCGCCGGCCTCGATGCATGTGATGGCGAGCAGTTCGTTGATGAGGTTGAGGAGATGTTGTCCGCCCTTGAGGATCGTCCGGATGCTCTCGGTGTCCGCTTCGTTCCGCTCCTCCATGTCCAACAGCTGCGCGAACCCGAGGATGGCGTTTAGCGGGGTCCGCAGTTCATGACTCATCGACGATAGGAAGTCGTTCTTCGCGCGGTTCGCCTGCTCTGCTTCCACTCTCGCCCGCTCTACTGCTTCCCGCGCCCTTCGCCTTTCGGTGATGTCGGTGAACACCGCGACTGCGTGCGTGAGCCTTCCTTCGGCGTCATGAATCGGAGCACCGCGGACCTCGATCGGGATCACGCGGCCTCCATAACGGACCTCGACCTCCTCGACCGTCACGTACTCGCCCTTCGAAGCCAGGGAGCTGGGCATCTGCTCCGACGGGTACGGGTCGCCGGTGTGAGCAACGACGAACTGACTTGTCTCGACGAGTCGCTCAGGCGAGAGGCGCTGGCTGTCGTCGCCGAGAAGTCGGTGCGCCTCCTTGTTGGCGAGGGAGACCGTCCCTTCGGCGTTTCGCACGACCAGCCCGATGGGCAGCGCCTCGACGAGCTCGGAGAAACGGTACTCGCTCGCTCGCAAGGCGGCCTCCGTCTTGAATCTGCTTCGCAGGACGAAGACCACGAGCACCATCCCCGCGCAAAGGGCGAGGCCGAGCGTCGTGGCGACGAGCAGCACCACGTAGCGCAGTCGCGCTAGGCCTGCGAACGCTGTACTCGCCGGGACCGAGGTGGTCAAGGTCCATCCCGTGGCCTCGATACGTGCGTACGCGGAGATGTTCTCGCCACGCGGACCGTCATCGGAACGGATGCCCGAGGCGCCCGCAATCCCCGAAGGCACATCTGTGTCGTGCTGCATCCGGACTTCCGCAGGCGAGCGGCCGATCGCAGCCCCTTGCTGGTCGAACACCGTGATCGTCCACGGATGAGATGCGGCCAATCCTCTGACGAGGCGGTCGATCGCCTCAGCACGGTACTCCACGACGACCATCCCCAGCAACGCATCGGAGTCGTCGGGTCGATGTAGAGGAGCGACGACGGCAATGATCATCGCCTCCGCGGTCTCGCCCTCATGAACCGCAGAGATCAGAGACCGGTCGCTCGCAACCACCTGCTTGAACCAGTCGCGTTCGCGGAGAGCGTTACGCGCGCGAGATGAATCCCGTTGGGCATCGGTCAGTCGGCCCTTGACGTCGACGAAATACGCGCTCACGATTCCGCGACGTACGCCGCGGAGCTCTGCTAGATGTTGTTTCACGGTTTGGTCGTCGGCGCGAACGTCGGCGTCGATCGCTGTGCGGAGGGAAGGCCGTTCAGCGTATGACGTGACGACTTCCTTGAGACCTTCGACCTCACGTCCGACGGCGGCTGCTCCAACGGTGGCCGTGGACGACAGAGCGCCGTGAACCCCGTTTCGCACAGCACGGTTGGCGAGGATAAGGCTTGCGAACGTGAGGGCACCGAGCGGTGCGAGGCTGATCAGCGCGAAAACACCAACGGCGCTGAGAATTCCCCGTCTAGCGTGCGATGGCAGTGCCATCCCCCCGTAAGGTGCAGATTCCCGTGTCGTCACCTAAGCGTGCAGCGCCTGGGTGCCCGCCCACGATCAATTAATTAAGAGTCACCGGTCGGCATGCGTGGGGTCCAATAGTGCCTTCCTATCGCGTGATAGGCGTCACGGCACCGCAAAGCGGGCACATTCGTGGAGAAGGACTCTACTCGGGACGCCATGAGCGGGGAGCGTGATGCGCACGAGTGACGTCAGCGGCACCGAGGGCGACCCTGATGTGACGGTGCTGTGCATCGACGACAACATCGCGAATCTGCGCTTGATCGAGCGCGTCCTCGCGCTGCGTCCGAGCACACGCGTGATCTCAGCGCTCGATGCTGCGACGGCGCTCGACCTTGCGCGCGAGCATCTGCCGCATCTGGTCCTGCTCGATGTCCAACTCCCCCGGGTCGGCGGCGAGGACATTCTGCGACGGCTTCGTGCGGATCCACGGACGAGCTCAATCCCCGTGGTCGTCGTTAGTGCTGACGCTACGTCCGCGACGGGCGAGCGCTTTCACGCCTTGGGCGCCCAGGCGTACCTCACGAAGCCCGTGGATGTGGAACAGCTCTTGGAGGTCGTCGACAGCCACGCAGCAATGACGGACCCTCCAAACGACGCGCGCGAGACGCCGCCGGGCGTCCGGGAACGCCGCGTCGAGGACGACGTGTTGAGCGAGGACACGCTCGGGATGCTCGGCAGGGTGCATGACGAGGGAACGAAAGGTGACGCACATGACCTCGTGCGCCTGTTCGCCGATTCAAGCAAGCGTCACGTATCGGACCTCCGGGCGGCGGTGTCGCGCGGAGATGCTCCCGCGGTTCAGACGATTGCGCACGCGCTCAACGGCCTTGCGAGCACCTTCGGCAGCCAGCTGGTTCCTGAGCGGTGCCTGCGACTCGAGAAGCTGGCGTCTCTATCCGATCTGACGGGTGCCGAGGCCCTGGTCGGCGAGATCGCGTCGGAGCTCGAACGGGTGTACAGCGCGCTAGAAGCACGCTTCGGATCAGGTGCCGACTAAGCTGCACGGCCGATAGCCCCACTGGCGGTTACTTCCCTGGGATCCATCGTTCCAGGACGGACGTCCCGAGAAGTCGAGGACAACTGTCCATGTCCTGAAGCCTTGCCGTGCCGACTTTGGTACAGGCGACGCAAAGGGCGTCCGCCAGGATCAAGGAAAAGAGGTGCATCATGCATCGCAGAAAGAAAAATCCGCTGGGTGCTGTGGCGCTCGTTGCGGTTGTGTTCACGGCTGTTCTCGGGTGGGGCGGTGTCGCTCAAGCAGACACCTTCACGCCGGAGAACAGCGATCCGACGGTGTCTGCTCCGTCGCTTCCGGCATCGATTCAGCCGGATGCAGGAGCTTCGGACACCGAGCACGCGTACTCGGTGACGGTCGGCGACGCAGATTCGCTGAACGACCTGGACACCGTTACGGTGTGCTTGTACCTCACCACGGGTGGCGACAACACGTGCGCCACGCCGGACCCGGCGACCGACGTAAAGCTGACGTGGACGCAGTCCACGAACAGCTTCACGATCGATGACGGGTCGTCCAACTCCTACTGGGCGTTGGCGACCGGAGCTGCCTCGTCGGCACCGGCGGATCTGACGGCGGTCAGCGGAGCGTTCGCTTTCCGGTTCACGGTCAGCGAGGCCATGCGTCAAGGCGGCTGGACGGCCACGGTGACGGCCACAGACGGCAACGGTGGCATCGACGCGACGGACAGCACGTCCACCACGACGGTGTCGCACTACTCAGCGGTCACAACGCGCGTGCAGCAGTCCTTCGGCACGATCGCGTCCGGCGGGAACGCGGTTGCGACGGCGTCACCGACCGTGACGTCCAACGGCACGACCGTGTTCAAGCTGTCGGCCGGCGCGTTCACCGCCGGCACCTACAGCTACTCGTTGAAGACCACCGGTCTGACCTCGGCTGGCCCGAGCGCTGGAGAGGTGGCCTTCGACTGCATCATCGGCTCGACCTTCACCGAGGCATCGGCCACTCGCGTGGCATCTACGAGTACGCAGGTGAGCGACACGCAAACCTCGACGGGTACAGCCGAAGGCGGCGCGGCAGTGAGCAACACTTGCCGGCTGTGGCAGGGTGGCCAGCGGCCGGTTAGCTCCTACGCGGCGACCGTGGTGAACAGCGTCGTCGCCGGCTGAGACGGCGTCGATAGCGACGAAGATCGTCCGTAGTGGGAAGGAGTAGCGGGCCGGGCACCAGCCGGCCCGCTACTCTTCTTTTGTGCGAGGACTTCTTTCGGCGCTTTGCGGATCGCGACCATATGGCACTCGGTTCTTCGTGGTTACCGCTTTACTCGGCCTGTCGATGTTGCCTGTGGGGCCGGCGTTGAGCCAACCAGAGGACGAGGCCCGGCTCGGCGGCGGCAGTGACATCGCGGGCGACGCGGTCATTGTGCTGCCGCAGGGGATCACCGTCCCGCCGATCCATTTCGTGTTCGCCGACAACCCCGAGGACCGTCCCATCGACGTCGAGTTTCGAGCCGAAGCGCCACAAGGGATCGAGATCCGGCCGGAGAAGACACGCTTCACCATCCCCCCGAACTCCAAGGTGGAAGCCCGATTCGGGATCACGGTGCGCGAGTCTGCGGCGGCGGGAGACTATCCGGTCTCCGTGCAGCTCGTTCGCACCGACATCGAGCCCAAAGCGGGGAGGGTTACGAACGTGCCTGCTGTCGGAGCGGGATTCCGAATTCGGGTCGCCGGGGAGGCCGCGACGATCCTCGTCAAGGCACAGGAGCGGGCTACCAGGAAGCCCGTTGAGGGCACGATCGTCCTTTCGGCCCTCCAGGAAGCCGGCCCCCCGTTTGAGGTGAACCGCGCCGTTGCGTCGTCGCTCACAACCCGCGTGGCGCCGGGCCGGTACGAAGCGACGTACCTGCTCGTCGACCGCAGGCTCGCAACAAGTCCCATCGAGGTGGAGGCGGGGCAATCGTCAGAGGTGACGCTCGCTGTAGAGACGGTCTCCTTCCCGGTGGTAGCGGCGAAGGCGGTCAGCGAAGGAGGGCGGATCGTCGTGGCGGACCTGGTCGCAAGCGTTCAGAACCAGCTAGCGCCCATCTCGGGAGATGTCCGTCTTCGGGTGCGTGTCGCGGTCGGCGGTCGAGACGTCGGCGAGGTGCTGTTGAGACAGTTGGACGGCCTGCCCGTGGGCGTAACCGACGCCAAATCAACGTACCGGCCCGAGGGTGGATGGAGCCCGGGAACCTACCGATTCCGCTTCGAGCTCGTTACATCGGACTTCACGCTTGAAGCGGCCGATCAACCAAGTATCGATGTGCCAAGTGCACGCTCGGTCTCAGGGCCCGCGGTGGCGGCAGCCGCGGCTGTTCTTGTCGTTCTGGCCGCCGGTTTCTTCACCTTGCGTCGCCGACGACTGAGATAGCGTCGTCAAGAGACACGGGACGCCCGCTCTCGTGCAAGATTCAGGAACGACTTGAGAAGCGGCTCCTCCGCCGACTCCAACCACACGATCCCGTAATCGCACCGAGGCGGCGGATCGATACGGCGAAATACGAGTTGCGGGATCGCGAGCTCCGCAAGTCGCGGATGAGTGATCGCGATACCTTCTCCGTCTTGCACGCGCATCAACGCATCGGCTATGTCGGATGTCTCGACCCAGCGGTCGTCCTCCACCTCGGGAAAGAACGTCTTGCGCACGTAGTCGGTCAGCTCCGGGTTGTAACGTCGAGGCCATACGAGCAGCTTCTCGCTTTGGAGCTCCCGGGACGGGATAGGGTCGAGGTCGACGAGACGGTGACTCGTTGGCACAACCGCCACGGCTTCGTTCGTACCGAGCACGAGATGGTCCACGCTGGCGAACGACCTGAACGGGAACAGCAAGATCGCGACATCGACCCTTCGTTCGTTGAGCGCGTCGAGGGACTCATTCCCCGGCGAGGCGCAAGACCGTATCTCTGCGACCGGGAATCGGGAGCGGAACTCTTGGACCAGCCGCGCCGCTGCGGGAGCGAGGTTCAACGCGTATGTGCCTATCCTGAGGACCCCCGTGTTGCCAAGAGCGATTGCGCGAACGGCTTCGACCGCTCGGCTAGCGAGTTCGATCGCCTGCCGGACATCTACCAGGAATGCCTGCCCCGCTTGGGTAAGCTCGATCTGGCGGCCGCCTCGGACGAACAGATCGGTTCCGAGCATGCGTTCGAGCCGTCCGATCTGTTGCGACAGACTCGGTTGTGCGATTCCCAGCAGATCGGCGGCGTGATGGAAATGCCGCTCGTCGGCGACGGCAACGAAGTAGCGGAGTTGCCGCAACTCGATCTGATGCTGGGCTCCGATAGGTACGTGGGAAACGTGCTCCGGGAACGTCATGTCTCGTACATCATTCCCACCGCGCATCACTTCCACAACCTGGAAGGGGTTTGCGACGCTCCCGGTGCTTAGTTGTGCAGGCTTTTATCGGCCATGTGATCCCGCAAGGAGTCCTTGACCAGCTTCACGTCGTCTTTGAGCTCGGCTACGCCCGACTTTACGTCCTGGAGATCGGACTTAATCCGTGGGACGTCTTGAACTAGTTCGTGAATGGCATCGAGCTTCGTAGCAAGGTGCTCGCCTAAGACGTCACGCTCTTTGTCGTGTGGTAGATCCATGTCTTCATTGACGCACGAAAGGAAACGTCTTTCAAGAGTGGATTTACGTCCACGCTCCTTTACTCACCTATGCGCGGCACCACTTCGTTCATCGTGTAGTGAACGAACTGTTTGCCTAGGCTGCTAAGGACGTACGGCTTCGTGTCCTCGAACGAGGTCTCGACGGTCGGTGAAGCTGGCCTTCGGGCGCGAGTCGCACGTTCACGCAGAAACCGGCCGTCCGCTGTTTTGGCGCGGTCTTGACGTATGACCCGGCCGGTACTGAGATCGTGGATCAGCAACCGGAAGAGGTCAGCTTCTGCCGAATCCTCACGGGGAAACTCTCCGTGAATCTCTTGCCAAATCTCGTAGCGGGTGATGCCTGGGTGCCGGTAGATCTCCCGGATGACGGCAAAGTGGGCTTCGTCGTACTTGTCCAACCAGTCGATAAACAGACGCACGACGTCGTCGGAGCAAAGCCGAGTTCCGGCTGCGTTCGAGATGAGATTTGCGACATACCGGCGCTTCTCTTCGGTGTCTGCTCGGTCCCAGGTGCGAAACACCCGCCGGACCAGACTGAGGTACTCCTCACTTTCGATCCGTTCGTCGATCGCCGAGCCAAGCATGGTGAATCGCTCAATAATGTCGTTGAGCGTCGACTGCAAGGCCTCGAGCTTCTCGGTGTGCTCCTCCAGCCAACCGGTCTGGAGGCTGTCGGTCTTCAGCTCACCCTTTTCCATTCGCAGGCTGATGGCGGCACTGATGAAGCCGCCAACCCACGGGATACTGCCGAGAGCGGCGAGGGTGAACTTCTGGATAATTCGTCGCCGATTGGACGGTGCGGCCTTAGCCAGTTCGCTCCGAATGAAATCGATGCTTCCTTCATCCGATAGCGATTCCTGCCCGGCGACGATTGGCTTATCGGGAGTCTGGTCGTTCACTAGGCTGCTCGCTTCTTTGAAGACTTCTTCCTTGGGTTGGCCGCGTAGCCAGGCTCTCCAGCGAGCACCTTCTGCATGACTTCATGCATCTGATGAATCTTCTCCCGGTTGTCCCACAGAGCCACGATCGTCGCCCGCGTCCAATCACGCATCGGGTCGTCGAACAGTTCGAGCTGTTTGGGGTTGCGGAGGTCTTCGATGAATTCGTTGCTGGTATGGGGGTCCTCCGCGTTCTTTAGATGCGAACACTTGCTAGTAATCGCAGAACACTGGCGATGTTCGCAACGAACACACGCTCTACCTGCATTCTCTTTGGGACGCCGTTCAACGGCAACTCAACGGCAAATTCTTCGTGTGATGCGATGGGTTGACGGCGCCGGGTTCATCGCGCGCGAAGCGTCCTACTTTTCGACCGCGCTGCCTACGTCACTGCTTCGAGCGAGGCAAACAGCTGCGTTAGGTCGCGCTCGGCGTACCTGCGGTGCCACCACTCCTCGTTGAGGACGATCCGGAGGCACTCGCGGACAGGGAAGCTAGCGCCCTCGTCCGGCCAGCCCGGACCGA
>CAZFOB010000019.1:0-65129 GCA_964520325.1 uncultured Actinomycetes bacterium
ACTTCCACGATCGGCATGAGGGGGTAGCTCCGGCTATTTTCAGGTCAGGCGGCCCTACCAGGTCGCCGGCAAGGGCACCTCGTTCATCCCACCGCGGAAGACGAGTACGCGCCCGTTCGGATTGAGCAGAGGATCAGATTCGAATCGGTCGCGACGCCTCGACCACGCGTCGTCGGCCGCGCACATCTTCGCGAGCTCATCGATGAGTTCGTCCGGCCTGTCCGAGTCCTGTCCGACCATCAGTCCCCAGAAGTCCCATGGCAAGAGCTCGACCTTGCATAGGGCTGCGAAGTCTCGGACGACGTTGTTGCGGATAAACCACCAGCCCCGCGCATCTTCAAACCCGAAGATGTCCGGATCGTGTCGTCCGTCCCGGCATGCCTTCCATGCCTCGCCTCCGGTCAGGAACAACCGCCGAGTGTCCGTATCGAGGTCGATACCGCCATCGGGATCGAACCTGCGCCAGCGCTGGTCCTCACGGACTTCCACGACCCAGTGATCGGTGAACTTGCCTGGGTCGAGGTACGAAGCGAAGCCGCCGCGGGTTCGAGCCGGCACGCCGACGTGGCGCAGAAGCGAGCAGGTCAGAAGCGCGATGTGGTAGCAGTTCCCAATCATCCGCTCGCTTGGATCGCGCATGGTCGCTAGAGGCTCGTCCTTGAGCGCGAGCACTCGGTCGACGATGCGAGCCGCGGACCGGACGTTGAGATCCTCGAAGCGATCCGCCGCAGGTGCCGGACGCATCTTGCCGACCGCCGCTACATGTATGACGACGTTGCAGGACGTTCTCGCAGCATCGTCGTCCGTTTCGAGGCGGTCGGGCAGAACCGTTGCGTGGCGCGACAGGTCAGAGGTTGGCGATGCGGCCGCGTAGAAGGTCGATTGGTCGTCGTGTGCTGGCGCCATTGGAGCTCCTCTTCTCGAGGAGCGGAGCGTATGCCTGAAAAATTTCGGATATCAAGGCTCAGGCGGCGCAGCTCCCAGAATGCCTCAACAAGACTCTCTCGTTGGCCGCCCCGACCATCAGGATCTAGGCTGCATCGTGGATCCGGACGTCCAAGATGCGGTGCGCGCCTCGCACTTCCGTGACTTGCCCTCCGATGTTCTCGACGAGCTCTTCGTTGGTTCGGTCCGAACCAGGATCGCCGCAGGCTCGGTCGCACACCGGGCGCTCGAGGACGACCAGTACCTCGAGTTGGTCATCACCGGCGTTGTCCGAGTCTTCGTGACCGCTCCCGACGGCCGGACCATGACCATCCGGTACTGCCCCGGAGTCAAGTGGTACTCGGTGCCCTTGCCGTTCAGGCGCGCTCTGCGCTCGACGAGTCCCGCACGCTCGAGCTGGCGCAGGCGCTTGGTGAGGAGCGAGGAGGACATGAGCGGGACGCCGCGCTGTATGTCGTTGAAGCGGCGGCTGCCGACGAGCGCGAGCTCGCGGATCACGAGCGGCGTCCATCGCTCGGTAAGCACCTCGGCCGCCTGCGCTACCGGACAGAATTGGCCGTAACCCTTCATGGCCGAAGTTTACGTCGTCGTCGGTCGCAATCAACTGCAGATTTTGCAGTTGATTGTGCGCACCGGGCGTGGTCAAGTGCCTGCAACAAGGCGATTCGGCAGCGGGCCGAAGCCAGGCGAAAGGAGAGTCATGTACGTTTCCGCGATTCACTCGATTTCCGACCCTAAAGCGTTCTGGGGTGGGAAGCTGGACCTGCCGGCGGGAACCGAGCTGGTCGTCGTTGTGCCCAGCGATGACGGGACTCGTGGCGTGTGCATCTTCAAGTCCGACTCCGTCAACACGGTGAGGACCGTGGTCGACGGCGCAACGGGGAAGATCAGCAAGAACGAGTTCTACGCGATCAACGACGGCAGCGCACAAGGGCTGCCCGCCTAGGATTCATTACCTCATCCCACGGAATCGAAGGCCCTCCGATGAGGGCCTTCGATCCGTCTCACACAACCCGATAGAAGAGGCGGCCCGATGGCATATCAGGAACTGATCGCGAAAGTCGTCCCGCTCTCGGTCTCCGCGGAGGCCGTCGCCGCGCTCGCCGCTCGCCTGAAGCTGGACGCAACCGGCGAGACCGCCGACCCCGCCGTGCGCGCGCAGCTCGACCGCGTCGTCGACGCTCTGCTGGAACCCGGGACTCTCGACGACGTCGACGAGAACGAACGGCAAAGCGTGATCGGCATCATCACGTCCTTCCTCAAACAGGCCCTCGAGCTCGTGGAAAACCCCGCGCGAACTCCGGGCTGGGTGTATACCGATCCCGCCGTTCTCCAATCGCAAGGACAGAGCTCCGCCGCCGTCCCTCCGTTGTGGGCCCAGTTCGTCGTCCCGACCCTCGACGGCCTTGAAGCCAGCCTCGCCTCGAGCGGCGCCCGCGTTCTCGACATCGGCTCGGGGACCGGCTGGCTCGCCATCTCCGCGTGCCGCGTGTTTCCGAATGCGTCTGTCGTCGGACTCGACCCTTGGGGACCCTCGAACGAGCTTGCGCGCGCCAACATCGCCGACGCGGGACTCGAACACCGCATCACGCTGCGCACCGGCGTTATCGAAGAGTTCGAGGATGCGGAGAGGTTCGACCTCATCTGGATGCCCGTTCTCTTCGTTCCGCCGGCCGTGCTCGACGCGGCCGTCCAGCACGCGGCGGACAGCCTGCGCAAGGGCGGGTGGCTCATCCTTGGTGGTTACGCCGCTCCGCCCGACCCGCTCGCCCACGCGGTCAACGACCTCCGCGCAGTTCGCGGCGGCGGGACGCCGATCTCAGACAAGCAGGGCGTCGCCTTGTTGGAAGCCGCCGGCCTCGCGAACGCACACGCGGTCCAAAAGGCGTGGCCCGCGCCGGTCCGGTTCGTCGTTGCACAGCGGAGACATTGAATGACGTCTTTGATGGTCGTGGGACCGCCGAGGTGCCTGCCGAGGTAGGGCACTATCTGCGCGCAGTTGCTTCGCGTTGCGGCGATCGTGCATAGCGCACATCCGTAGCGTTGGCTTCGCGAATGCTCGAGCGTTCGAGAGCTCTGCGGCCGTTCGGACTAAGCTCGGGCGAGATGCGTCCCAGCGGGTTTTCACACGTCGAGCTGACCGTCCGCGATCTACAGCGCTCGTTGTCGTTCTACCGTGACCTCCTCGGTTTACGAGTCTTCCAGGAAGGCACGGAGCAGGACGCGAATGGCGACGTGGACTACTCCGGCATCTATGAGCGAACCGACGGGACGTACAGGTACGCGATGCTCATCGGAGGCACGGCGGTCATCGTCCTCATCGAACCGACTGACTCTCCGCCCTCCGGCGCGAGTATCAAGGTCGACCAAGTCGGGATCACGCACATCGGGCTCTATGTCGACGGCCTGGACAACGTCTACGAGGACCTCAAAGCCAAAGGCATGCGGTTCGTCGTCCCGCCACATGCATTGATGGAGACGCCGGCCGGGGTCATGCGAAGCGCGTTCGCGGTCGATCCGGACGGAATCCTCGTTCAGCTCGACGAGTTAGTCGCGACCGAATAGGCAACGCGATCGGTTCGCTGGTGGGATGTCGAGCTATTTCGAGCCGTCGAGAATGTCGCGCATTGCCTAGACTCGACGGGACGTCGGGAGCTGACGATGGCAGCAGCTAGACGAGTCGATCAGAAAGACGATCCCCGGGCTTCGATACGCCGTCAAATGGAAGAAGGCGTATTACGGGTTGCCGAAACTCGGGTGGATCATCGAGATGGTCGCCTACGACGTCTCCGTGAATGTCGTCTTCTTCGGCGGCGAGGATTTCAAGCCTCCGCCGCCGCTTGGAACGACCGACCGGAGTCGCTACATCAAGCTGACGACCCTGGCGAGGCGCAGGGACCGGAGATGCAAAAGTGGATCAAACAAGCGGGCCGCGTGTCGGGTTGGAAATGAGCGTCCACGAGGGGGAGTAGCTCTTCGTGCTCTTCGCTCACGTCTAGTCCTTGAGGCCAGCTGGCTCTCAGAACGTGAACCGCGTCGTACCACCCGGCCCGGCCGTCGACACGGACAACGCAGAGCGCGGTGTGATGCGGTAGACGAACCACGGAGCGGGACCGACCGCCGGGGCGTTGAACGGCGCCGTAACTCCGGTGCCGGAGGAGTCGACCTCGCATGGCCATCCACCCTTGACCCACTCGGCCACGATGCGCGAGACCGCGGCCGGGTCGCCGACCTTCTCTGCCGTGCCTTCGATGACGAAGTCGACGTCGTTAACAGAAACGCTCATCGAGCAGCGAGGATCGCCCGCGATGTTCTTCGCCTTCCTCGTCGTGTCTCCGGTCTGGAACCAGAATGTGCCATCGACCCAGACGGCGCCGATGGGCACCACGTGGGGCGATCCGTCCGGATTGATCGTTGTGAGCCAGGTCGTGAAGCGGTTCGGGCCGCCGGTGTCAGTCCCTAGGATGAGCCCCGTGTCGAGGGAGTTCTCGACGGCCGACCAGTCCTGCGCCTGCATACCTTGTGAGTCATCGAGGTTCGTCGCCTTCATCGCGTGCTCCTCCCTCAGTTGTTGGTCCTTTGATAGGTAGACCGATGCTATTGATTGACCAGTGGGCGGGTCAGTCGTGCGCTCGACGCGAGCGATCCCGAGCGGCAACGTCGCGAACTCCCTGAGGTGCGCGATCTGCTGAAGCGTCAGCTGAAGATCGCGACCTACGAACGCATCCTCGACATCGCCAACTGATGATGCGGCTCGCATATGGCATAGCGGGACACACCTCTGGGTTGGAATCCCGCGGTTGGCCTGTCAAAGTGGCGAGCGAGGCCTGAAAGTCGTGGTTCGAGAACAGTCAAGAGACCCCAGCAGACGACTTGATGACAAGACACGTGCGTGTTGAATCGGGCGCCTTCGAGCTGATCTACGACCCGTCAGTTGGTGAAGGCGAGCGCTGGTACATCAACGATCACACATTCGTCCGTGACCACACCGGGACGTGGCACTTGATCGGGATCACCGACACTGAGCCCTTCAATGTCAAGAACGAAGTCCACCTCGCGCATGCCACGGCGACGTCGCTCCACGGACCATGGACGAAGCAGCCCTTCGCGATGACGGCCGATCCGTCAGCGAGTGAGACGTTCCTGTGGGCGCCGCATGTGATCCATCACGATGATCGCTATTGGATGTTCGTCTGCGTGGGTGGCGCATCTCCGCAGGAGTACCGTATCCACCTCGCTACGTCCGAAGACTGCTGGATGTGGGAGCGACATCCAGCAAATCCCGTCGTGGTCGATGGTTACGAGGCACGCGACCCGATGGTGATGCGAATCGGCGACCGGTGGGTGATGTACTACACGGCGACGCTGGATGGTGGTGCGGGACCGTCGAACCACATCGTCGCGGCGGCAGAGTCCGATGACCTCGTCCATTGGAGTGGACGACAGGTCGCTTACACCGACGCGATGAAGGGGACGCTGGCCGGCCCCACCGAGTCACCATTCGTCGTCGAGCGGGATGGCAGGTACTTCCTGTTCGTCGGCCCCGACTTCAACAATCAGATCGAAAGCTTCAACGCAGGTCGTTGGACGTTGGCGGAGTGGGGTGACGTCCCGGGGTACCGGGGGACCACCGTACTTGTAAGCGACGATCCCCTCTCGTTTGATGCTCGTGATCGGGTTGGGTACCTCGACGCCCACGCAGTCGAGGTGATCGTTGACCAGGACGGCAGCACGTGGGCGAGCCATTGCGGCTGGGGACAGGGAGGGGTCTGGCTGGCGCCATTGCATTGGATCCACTAACACGTGCGTCATGAGGAAGGGCTAGGCCGCGCCCGGCTAGTTCGACGCGACCGGGTCACACCCAGATGCAAAGAGGCCGCAGCTCGATGCTCGATCGGCTGGGGTTGCCCGACTCGACGTCTGGGTCCCGGAACGCGGAGTGCGGGGTCCAATAGGGCTCGCCAGTTCCGACACGTTCTGTGTCGTACGTCCTGAACGCAACGACCTCGTCGGTCGTCATCTCGGGGAATGCGTACCACTGATGAGCGTCGGACTGGACGATCGCGAGTGCCTCGAAATCGAATCCGCTTCCCGCGTAGTTCTTCACCGGAAAAGGCCTGATCTGGTCACGCGGCACCGATCGCCCGTCACAAAACGCGAGTGGGAGATCCATCTTGGAGGCACCGAGGTTCCGCCAGAACTGAAGGATCATGAGTCGCCGGGCGCCAGTGATCTCATCCGGAGACACCCCCTCGCGTTCCGCCGCTTCGGCGCGATCGCCGCTCCGGTACAACTCGCGCAGCAGATCGCCGTAGCTATCCGCGAAGTCGGAGTGCACAAGCGGGATGGGCGATAGGTCGGAGTGGCGCTTGGCCTCCTCAGGACTACGCCTGATGTGGCTCGAGAGGATCGCGTGGTCGCATCCGGTGAGCTCCTTCACGAGGGCAGTGATCTCCGGATAGTGGACGCGCGCGATCTCGTCCTCGTCGCTCCAATCCTTGACCGCAGATGCATGTGTTAGAAGCTCGAACCCACACTCCTCCCATCCGGGAAGATCGCAGGTTCTTCCGTTGTAGATCGGGACCTCAGATTGCGGCCCACTTCCGTAGTTCAACGCGATCCGACAGAACTCCTTCGCTGCTTGACCGGTCGTCACGGTTCCCCCTCGCTTTCGATCCTCCGACGCTAGCGTAGGGAGGCATCCACATGCGTACCAACAGCGACACCATCGCGACCGTGATCAGTTGTCCCGGACGCGCCCGCCCATCGACGTGATGAACCTTGGGATCGCGACGAGGAGTGCGGCCGCGTCCGGCCCGGTGGCGACGAGGCGCGAGCACTCGGCGCCCCGATCGCGTTCGACGGCAACACGGCACCAGTCGGACGCCGTCCCGGAGATCACGTTCGGTGCGTCGTCCGGACCGAGTCCCCAGGTCTTGCCGTCCGGCGCCTCGAGCTCGATCCGCAGTGGTTGCGCAGCTTCGCGCCCTTGCACGGTCATCGCGCGCTCGACGGCTCGGTGGCTCATGAACGCGATGTGCCGCATCCGTTCCGTATCGACGGGCTGGACTTCGGCTGCGGCGAAACAGTCGAGCGAGTGCGCCCACGTGTCGAGCAACCTGTTCGTTGCCATCGACGCTGAGCTCATGTCGAACATCCCCCACGGGACGCGCCCCTTCGGATCCGCGTCGGCCAGTTCCCCGTGGAGTGCGACGCACGACGACCGCCACCACTCGAGCACATCGGCCGGCGCCATTGCGCGTCCGCGTTCGAGCAGCCGTGCCTCCAGGTCGTCGATATCGCCGCGGACGCCTTCCAGCACGCCGCGGCCGCCCGACACCGCGTTACGCACACCCTCGTTGCCCCAAGCGAGGTGAGTGACCGTGTCGCGGATGTCCCAGCCCTCGGCCGGCGTCTGCGTCAGCCACGTCTGATCGGAGATCGATCTGAGGAGTGCCTCCAGCGCTGTGTTCTCAGCCTCGAGGTCGGCGACGAGCTCCGACATGACGGACATGCGCCTATCGTTACGCACGCCTCGGGCCGATGCACCCAGGGCGGTGCTGTGGTCGTTCGCCACCTTGGTATCCGCAGGAATGCTCGGTCCTGTTTTGTTTTCGCCTCGTGCTCAACGAGGAGTGGTGGCACCACCAGTACGCGATCCGCGACCTCGCTGTCCTTGAACGGACGTAGTTCGCTGGGCGGCGGTCTCAATCCAGGGCTACCGACCGAGCGTCACAGCACTAACCTCTCGAGGTATGGCGGCCGAGGCCCAACCCCTGTCGGTTCTGCTCTCCCGCAGTCTGGGCGCGATCTGTGCTGATGTGGATCCGGGAGACGACAGTCCGTCCCTCGCCGTGTGGTCGAACGTCCTACGCCTCGTCGGCGAGGGGATCGAAGAACGTGAGTTTGCACCGGCGGCGAGGATCTCGAGCAGGCTGGCGACCGCTGCGACGACGGGATCGGCCCGGCGAGGTTGGATCACAGCAGAACTGACCGGACGCGGGAAGAATCGCCGTCTTCAGCTCACCGATCTAGGCTTTCGTGCCGCGACGTTGTGGCCCAAGCATCTAGCCGCCCTCGATGCGAACTGGAAGAACGGTCCGCTCCGCTCCACGCTCGAGAAACTCGTCGCGCAGCTGCGCTTCGAATTGCCGCACTACCCAGCGACGTACGGCACGGCCGACCCCAGCGCGATCGGCGGACCATACATGCAGGGCGCGGCGCGCAAGGATGGCATCCCCGCACATGGCAACGACTGGAAGCCCGTGCTGCGCGAGGAAGGCGACACCGTGACGGCACTCCCCGTCACGGCGCTGCTCTCGCAAGCACTGATGGCGTACACGATCGATTACGAGGACCGGTTCCCATGGCCGCTCGCGAGCACTATGCTCGTCCTGCGCTACGTCACCGAGGATTCGCGCCCGCTCGACGACCTTCCGAAGGATCACGAGATCACCGGCAACGGCAAGTCGCTCCTCGAGCGCCACCTCATCGTCGTGGTCACCAAGGACTCGTCGAATCCGAAGACGAAGCTCGTCCATCTGCACGATCGCGGCAAGCAAGTGTTGCACCATCACCCGGAGCGCATCGAGGCGGTGGAGTCTGAGTGGCGCGAGCGCTTCGGAGCGGGCTTGATCGGGGACCTACGTCGAGCGCTTGAGGAAGTGGCACCGGCGTCCGGCCAGCCCGACCACATCCTCGCGGCCCTCCACCTCGGCTGACCCTCGACGAAATCGTCGGACTAGGTGTGCGGCCCGATCCCGATTGACGTCACCTTTGACGCCACTTCCGTCAGTTCTCGGGCCGCCAATGGTCACGTTGACACACGATCCGTGCTGCCGAGAGCCTCATTGCATGTTTGAGACGAACGAGCATCAGTTCCCAATCGTGAACGAGAGCCGTCTCGACATATCAACCGGGGTCGCGGTGTACTCGTTCACCTGCGGATGAAACCGATCATCTCGATCGTCGAGGCCGACGACACCCTTTCGACCGACGTTCGGCGTCGGTTCGGTTCGGACTACGACCTCGACGTTGCAACCGATGAGCAGACGGGCTTGGCGCATCTTCGAGCTTCCAGAGATGCAGGGGCGCAGGTTGCGCTGGTCATTGTCCCGTCTTCGATGGGCGGCATCGACTACCTCGTCCGTGCACGTGAATTGCACGCAAAGGCGAAGCGGTTGCTGATGATTCGTGTCGGTGATGTCGGCGCGCGGTCGGACATCAGACGAGCACTCACGCTCAATCAGATCGACTTCTTCTTCGGCGCCCCCTGGGCGTCGCCCGAAGAAGAGCTCTATCCGATCGTGAGCGAGGCGCTTCGGCTCTGGGGAACCGAGCATCTTCCGCGCTACGACAAGGCGACGATCATCGACCGTAGTCCCGCTAGTCGCGCCCGCGAGATCCAGGCGTACCTCGAACCGAATCTGGTGTGGACCAGTCTTCATACGGTCGACTCGTGGCAGGCGCAGCAGTTGGCGAAGCAGCACGACCTGAGCTTCGACACCCTGCCGGTCATGGTCCTGTGGGACGGGCGCGTGCTCATCGATCCGACCCGCGCCGATGTCGCTGAAGCGCTGGGCGCGCCAACTCGCGCACCCTCGGATACGTTCGATCTCGCCATCGTCGGATGTGGGCCGGCGGGACTCGCGTCTGCCGCGTATGCCGCGTCCGAGGGACTGCGCGTTCTCGGGATCGAGCCCGCCACGATGGGTGGACAGGCCGGGACGACGTCGAAGATCCGCAACTACCTCGGGTTCCGGTGGGGCATCCGCGGCGGCGAGTTCGGTCAACGCGCTTTTGCTCACGCGGAGGACCTCGGTGCGGATTTCATGATGACCAGGTCGGCGGTGGCCCTTCGAGCCGATGGTGACCGGCGGGTCGTGACCCTCGACAACGGTGATGTCGTGTCGTCACGTGCCGTCGTCCTTTCCGGAGGCGTCGCCTACCGCCGTCTCGGCATACCCCAGGTGGACGACCTCGCAGGGGCCGGAGTGTTCTACGGAGCCTCGGCGTCGGAGGCGCAATCGATGTCCGGCCTCGATGTGTTCGTTCTCGGCGGCGGCAATTCGGCGGGACAGATCGCCACGCATCTGGCGGGATGCGGAGCGCGCACGACGCTATTGATCCGGCGCGATCTCGGGCCACCGATGACCGACTACCTCATCAAGGAGATCCAAGCCGCGAGGGGGTTGGCGGTCCGGGAGCACGCAGAGATTGTCAGTGCGGGAAGTGAGCAGCAGCTGGAGCACCTGGTTCTGCGCGACACGAGGACGAATGACGAAGAGAGCGTGAAGGCCGACGCGTTGTTCGTCTTCATCGGAGCGCGCCCACATACCGAATGGCTCGCCGACGTTGTGGCGCTCGACGACCACAGTTTCATCGTCACCGGGAGAGACATCCCGCCCGACTCGTGGATGCTCGACCGTCCACCAGCACTCCTCGAGACGAGCATGCCCGGTGTGTTCGCCGCAGGAGACATCCGTCGGGGTTCGGTGAAGCGCGTCGCGGCGGCCGTCGGCGAAGGTTCGACCGCGACGTTGCTCGTCCGCGAGTACCTCGAGGGCTAGCCGGACTCGGAAGGCTGGCCGAGATCGGACTCGACATGAGCCAGTTCCCGAACCGTCGTTCAGCGAGCCGCCTCGAGTCCAGGACTACTCACTAAGCATCACCGACACCGGCTTCGGTAAGAACCGCTCGAAGATCGGCTCCCAACCGTCGGCTGTGTGGATGTGATGACGCCACTCCGTCGCTGGGACCGTGCGCCGACGCGGCACCTCGAATTGAGGCTCCCGGTCGGCGAGCATGACGTCCGCACGACACTGCGATCGCACGAGCACGAGACCTTGTTCGTGCCCCGAGTTGCACGTCGCATGGATGAAACCGAGGAGGCGCGCTATGCGCTGACGTTCTCCTCCTGGAAGATCTTCCTGATCCGGTCAAGTGCCGCCGCTAGGTGCGGTCCACCGGCGCCGGTCGATCTGCACGAGTGCCCCGCCAGCCAAGCACCAGTGGGAGCGGCGTGACCACCAACACCCACATGATCGGCGGGACATCGGCAAGGCCGAGCGGGGCCCGAAGGACATACGGGACGGCCATCCTCAGGATGGAGCCAGCGACGACGACCACGGTGACGAACACCGACCACCACGCCCACCGATGCGCTGGTCGCAACCCGAACCATGTCAGCGCGGCAAGCATCACGCCCAGACCGAGCAGGAGCGACGCCGCCAGGTCGATGTACAACAGCTGCATCTGAACGACGCTGGGTTCTGCAGCCACGATGCTCGCGGGCGGCCTGCCCATGATGATCGTGTCCGCGCGGGAGCTGACCATCAGGAAGTTGACGAAGCCCTTCGAATCCCAGCCGCCGAGGCGAAACGCGATCGGGATCGCTATCCCTGCGAGGAAGACGATGCCGGCCAGCGTCATGAACAGCCGGACAGACCAGATCAGGGATCGCTCGTGATCCACGCCGTGGGTCTTCTCGCGTGCGAGATCCTTCGACACGGGTCCTTCTCCCTTCCGTGTGTTCATCGCGGCCGTCAAGGCCGCCGTCCGCAACCGACGGTACCGCAGCGAGCCTCAGTCAGTGGGCCCCAACGGGTCTGACTGTTAGGGCCGCAACCATAGCGACACGCTAACGGGCCGCATCGTCTTCGCAACCACACCCTTCAGTTCTTTGTGAAGCGTCTCGAGATCGATTTGGTCTCGGAGCCGTGATGCGCACTCGTCGATCGTTCGTGCGGCGTCGTAGCGATTGCGGTTGAAGCGA
Organism: uncultured Actinomycetes bacterium; assembly: GCA_964520325.1. Taxonomy (GTDB): domain Bacteria; phylum Actinomycetota; class JAICYB01; order JAICYB01; family JAICYB01; genus CAZFOB01. The sequence goes on from CAZFOB010000019.1 coordinate 11,720, forward strand.
TGGTCAATCCGTCGCTGCACGCTATGCCGCACCGGCTGGAAGAGAAACGCAACGATGAGGGTCGCCGCGGCGACGAGCCAGCTCGGTGTCTCAATGCGGAAGCCGAGTGCCGCTGCAGGGATCAACATGAGCGCGCCGAAGCTTCCCGCGAGGATTGCCGTGACGGCAGCGTAGGAGAGGGTCCGCCTAACCAGCCGGTCGATATCGTAGAGGCGGTACCGCAGGATCGCGGCACCGATCGAAAGCGGGATCCCGAGCATCAGGGTCGCGAAGAAGATGTTCCACAGCATCGTGCCCGCGGCGTCGCTCCACAGATGGAAGACAGGCAGCCCACTCATCATCACGACGAAAGCGATGGCCACGGCGATTCCGACGAACGCCAGGTACGTCAACTGTTGACGCTCGACGCCACGTGATCGACGGAATCGGAGGATCAAGCCGCATATCGAGAGCCCGCCGATCACGACGCACGCAGTTGTGCCGACGATGAACAACGTCCGGGTGACACCCTCGAGGCCGGCGGTCGCGAGAGGGTTGGTGACGTTGACGCCGTTGTCACTCCAAGGACCGGACTCGCCATGGTCTTCAAGCTCATCCAAGTCGCCGAAGGGAGGTGGCGGAAGACCAACGGTCACGAACTCGTCGCGCTCGTGCGCGCCGGAGCGAAGTTCGTTAACGGAAAGCTCGTCGAGCGAGCGGAAGAGGACGCTGCGTGATCACTGCTCAATCCACAACTCTTGACAATTCCTCCTGTCGTCAAAGAAGAAAGGTAGGGCACCATCTGCGCGAGGTTGCTTCGCGTGCTTCCGATTGCGCGTACCGCACACCGGTGGCGATTGGATCGCACACGACCACAGTGCGTCAGCGGTAGCTCATCCATCGTCGGGCCCGAGCAGTGCTTCCGCCAGCCCTGCGAGCACGTCGGCCGCTGCGTCGGCATCCAAAGCCGCGTGTCTGATCAGACCGTCGAGCGACTCCAAGCTTGTGATGACCATGAGAGCATCGGTAGCTCGCTCCACCGACCACATCTCGGCCAGCTCGCCCGCCTCTTCGAGCCGGTCGATGAGTTCGCGGATAGAAGTACGTCGCGATTCGACGTAGATCAAGCTGACGACTTTCGCGGCGTCTGGATCGTCCATCGCGACCCACAGCAGGCTCATGGCGCTCGGACCGAACGAGTACTGGTATCGGGTGTTCTCGCGCACGAAGTCGACGAGCGATCTTCGGACATCTTCCTGGAGCCGGGCTCGGCGAACCCGATCGATGTCGTGTTGCTGGAACATGCGCCACGTCAGGGCTTCGATGAGCCCGGATCGGTCGCCGAAGTGATCGTAGATGGACACGCGTGAGACACCGGCTGCTCGCGCGACTGCCTCCATCGTCAAGGACGCCACGCCGTGCTTCCCGAGCATGCCGTCGGCCGCCCGCAGGATCTTCTCCCGCGTTCGTCGGAGGGACTCTTCACGACGTCCCAGCCGGTACGGCCTGGTCGTCTTCTCTCCCGCCCGGCGATTTGACATCTTGATTTCAGCATACAGAATGTAAATCTAAATGAGAACACAGAGCCCGTGGGGCGGCGAGGTGGTGAGCGAGTCCGTGGCTTCGCCGGAGCGCCTCTGGGATCTCGTCGCCGACGTGACGCGCATGGGTGCGTGGAGCCCCGAATGTCGCAGCTGCGAGTGGAGCGGTGCCGCAACGGGTCCCGAGGTCGGTGCGCGCTTCGTTGGGCATAGCCGCCGCGGGCCGATCCGCTTCTCGCGAGCCTGTGAGGTCACGGCCAGCGAGCCCGGCCGCGAGTTCGCGTTCCGCACGCTGTTCAGAAACAGAGAGTCCGTGCGCTGGCGATACCGCTTCGAACCGACCGCCACGGGGACGCGTGTTTCCGAATCCTTCGAAGTGATGTCGATGCCGCCGTGGGTGCGGTTGCTCCATCGCATCCCTGGGATGCGTGCGGAGGCTCGCCGTGGCGCGTCAGACAGTATGACGACAACGCTCGGGCGTCTGGTCGCCGCGGCGGAGCAGGTTTGACCAGTTCGTCCGCGAGCGAGCACCTTCACAACGCGCTCACCGGCGAGCACCTGACGTTCCTGGACGCCGGCCCCGACGCTGACCGCTCCCTATTGCGCGTCCACGTCCGTTTGGACCCCGGCGGGCGAGTTCCTCGCCACATCCACGCCCGACAAGACGAGCGCGTCGAGGTGCTCGCAGGATCCGTGACGGTCACGTGTGGCGGGAAGACGCGAACGCTGCAGGCTGGAGACGCCGTCGACGTTCCGCGGCGCAACGTCCATGTCGTGCGAAATGCCGGAGGGGACGAAGCTCGGTTCCTTCTCGAGGTCCGTCCAGCGCGAAGGATGAAGATGGCGATGCGCACCGTATTCGCGATCACCGGGCGTTTCGGTTGGCTCGCCAGAGGTCTAGCGCCTCGCGAAGGCCGCTAACCGAGTTCCGCCACAGTCCGCCACTTGTCCCCGTTCTGGATCGGAGCGAAAAGCGATGCAGGGGAGATACAACTCCTCATGGGATCCGCATCGTTTTCGACGGGCGAGAACGTATCCGGCCGGATCATAGGAGGCTTGGTGATAGTTGTCGGTGGCGAGCTGCTCTTCGCCGCGACGGACAAACGAATAGCCAGCGCGGAGCGCGTCGCCGAGTACGGGCAGGGGGGCAGCGGCCGCAAAGATAGCCGAGGGCGGGGTCAAACAGGTGGTGTGTTGATCTGGCCGAGGCCCCGGGAAACCTGTAATTGTTGCAGGAATTCGATTCGTATCGGAGTGCGCCTTCCAGAGGCGCATGAGCAGAATGGGAGCGATGCGATGCCCGATCGGCGCATGAGTCGAGCCGAGCAGGAAGAGTTCCTGGCCGGCAAGCACTACGCCGTCGTTGCGGTTCCCGCGGACGGCAAAGCACCCACGCTTACGCCGTCGTGGTTTCGACACGATCCTGCTGAAGGGATCGTGTTCACCTGCTTGAACAGCTCGGCCAAGGCGAAGCGGATGAGCATCGGTTCTCCGGTGTCCATCAACGTGCAGGACACGTCCGTGAAGTTCGGCTGGGCGTATGTCACAGTCGAGGGTGAGGTCATCTCGATCGAGCCGGACAAGGGTCATGCAGAGATCCAACGCCTCGCTGATCGCTACTTGTCGCCCGAAGATGCAACGCTGTACAAGTCTGCTGCGATTCCCGAGAAATGGGAGGACTGGCCGCTGATGGTTGTGCATCTCCAACCGAAGCGGTGGTTCTCGCGCGACTACAAGAAGACCTAAAAGCGTCGCTCACGCACGACCAGGGTCTCGATTCTGCGAGGGCAGACTCTCAGAAACCGATGGTATCTGAATATGTACAATGTACATATGAAACATGTGAAGGCATCTGAGGCTCGGAGGCGTTGGTTCCAGCTTCTCGACGACGTCATCGCGGGCGAGGAGATCATGATCGAGCGGCGCGGGCAGCGGATCGTGATCCGGGCCGAGGGACAGATCGCCGAAGGCGGCGCCGTTCCCGACTACTCCGAAGTCCTCAAGGCGCCGTGCGTCGACGACGCCGATCAGTGGAGTTGGGATTGGTCGGAAGATGGGACGCTGCGGTTGAGCGATCCAGCCGAGCGCGGCCCGAAGCGTTGAGGAGTCTGCTCGATACGCATTTCCTCCTGTGGATCGTTGCCGGCGCCGATCGTCTCGCGCGGTATCCATGGATCGAGCGCTACCAGCCGTGGGGCGTATCGCCGGTTTCGTTCCTCGAGGTCGCGTATCTGACCGAGGTCGGACGGATCGAGGCGGACGACGCGTTCGGCGACGTCGTCCTCGACGATCCGCGCTTCGAAGTGGACGACATCTCTTTGGTCCCACTCATGCGCAACGCCGTGCCCTTGAGCTGGACACGTGATCCGTTCGACCGTCTCCTGGCAGCTCACAGTTCGGCGCGAAGGGTGCCGCTCTGCTCCGTTGACGAAACGATCGTTCGAAACCACCGCAACGTTCCGGCAGAGGCCCGACGTACGTGACCTGAAGTGAACTACCATTAACAGATGCCGACCGAGCTCGCCATCGACGATGGGCTCTTCGTGTGGCCGTCCGAAGAGCCTGCTCTGCGCGGCAGCCGTTGCACGAACTGCGCGGTCGTGACGTTCCCGATGCAAAGCGGGTGCCCGCGCTGCTACTCGGAAGACATGCAAGAGGTCGCACTCCCCACCCGCGGCACCCTGTGGAGCTTCACCACGCAGGGGTTCCGGCCGAAGTCCGCGCCGGACGGTCCCTACACCGGTCCGGACACAACTGAGACGTTCACCCCGTATGCCGTCGGGTACGTCGAGCTCCCGGACCATTGCAAGGTCGAAGCGCGACTGGTCGGCGCCGAGTTCGACGGGTACCGGATCGGGATGGACATGGAGCTCGCAATCGTGCCGTTTCGAACCGACGAGCATGGCAACGACATGATGACGTTCGCCTTCACACCCGTCCGGTAAAGGAGAAAGACGCATGGACGTGGCAATCGTCGGCATCGGGCTCCATCCCTTCGGGCGCTTCGACGGCGTCTCAGCCGCGGAGATGGGCGCGCACGCATCGCGACAAGCCCTGCGCGACGCCGGGGTCGAGTGGTCCGACATCCAGGTGGCGTTCGGCGGAAGCCTCGACGAGACGGCCGCGTACCCCGACACACTCGTCAGCATGCTCGGACTGACGGGGATCAGATTCACCAACGTCGCCAACGGTTGCGCCACCGGCGGGACAGCCATCGCGCTCGCCGCGCACGCCATCGACTCCGGTTCCTGCGATCTCGCGATGGCCATCGGCTTCGACAAGCATCAGCGCGGCGCCTTCTCTGGCGCTGCCGGCGTGATGGGACTCGGCTCGTGGTACGGCGAAACCGGCCTGATGCTGACCACGCAGTTCTTCGCGATGAAGATCAATCGCTACATGCACGAATTCGGCATCACGTCGAGCACGCTCGCCAAGGTTGCGGCGAAGAACTATCGCAACGGCTCGATCAACCCCAATGCGTGGCGGCAGAAGCCCTTGACCGAAGAAGAGATCCTCGCGTCGCCGATGCTGAACTACCCGCTCACGCACTACATGTTCTGCTCTCCGGACGAGGGCGCGGCCGCGATGGTGCTCTGCCGTGCCGATCAGGCGAAGAAGTACACCGACACGCCGGTCTACCTGCGAGCGGCCGAAGTCCGGACGCGTCGCTTCGGCGCATTCGAGGTGTTCTCTCCGTGGCTCCCGATCGAGCGCACCGACTCACCGACCGTGGATACCGCGAAGGCGACCTTCGAAGCAGCAGGGATCTCCCCGTCCGACGTCCACGTCGCTCAGCTTCAAGATTCGGAATCGGGGGCCGAGATCATGCACATGTCCGAGAACGGATTCTGCGCGGACGGCGACCAGGAAGCGATGATCGCCGCCGGAGAGACCGAGATCACCGGACGTCTCCCCATCAACACCGACGGTGGACTCATCGCCAACGGTGAGCCCATCGGCGCGTCGGGGCTTCGCCAGATCTTCGAGATCTGCCTGCAACTCCGCGGCGACGCCGGCGCGCGCCAAGTGTCCGGTCCAGCCGGTGATGGCCCGAAGGTCGGTTACACGCAGGTCTACGGCGCTCCCGGCACGGGCGCCTGCACGATACTCACCACGTGAGCCAGGGGGTCCGGGGGTCTTCCCCCGGCAGGAAGGTCACGCTCGAGATCCGCGATCGCGTCGCAGTCCTCACGTTGAACCGTCCCGACGCGCAGAACGCGATCAACCTCGAGCTCGCAACCGATCTTGACGAAGCAACGTCGAAGATCGCCGACGTCGGGGCTGTTCTCATCACCGGTGCCGGCAAGACCTTCTGCGCGGGCGGCGATCTCAAGGAGTTCATCGGACAGGACGACGTCTCCGCGCACATCCGAGCGGTCGTCGGACACGTCCATGCGGCCATCGCACGCCTCGACGCATCCGACGTCCCGATCATCGGAGCGATACGAGGTGCGGCGGCGGGAGCCGGTCTCGGCCTGGCGTGTGGGGCCGACATCGTGCTCGCAAGCACCACGGCGCGCTTCGTCAGTGCGTTCACAAAGATCGGACTGTCGCCGGACGGCTCGACCACCTGGCAACTCCCCCGCCTGGTCGGCATGCGTCGCACACTCGAGCTCGTTCTCACCAATCGCGTGCTCAACGCCGAGGAAGCGGCCGAGTGGGGCATCGCCACGCGCGTCGTCGCCGACGATGAGCTGGACGCGGAAGCGATGAGGCTCGCCACGGCGCTCGCGGCGGAATGGACGCACGGCATGGGTGGAGCGAGACGTCTCGTTCGCGACTCGCTCGACCGGACGCTCATGGAGCAGCTCGACGAGGAGCAGGAAACGCTCGTGGCGTCGGCGTCCTACGACGACGCACGCGAGGGGATCACTGCGTTCATCGAGAAGCGTGCGCCGAAGTACTCCTGAATCCATGCCCAGAGCCGGACGCCGTGAGTGGATAGGGCTCGCCGTGCTGGCGCTTCCGGCGATGCTCCTGTCGATGGACCTCACGGTCTTGTATCTGGCCGTCCCGTCTCTCAGCGCCGACCTCAAACCCAGCGGTGCCGAGCTGCTGTGGATCACCGACATCTACGGCTTCCTCATCGCTGGGTCGCTGATCACGATGGGTGCGCTCGGCGACCGGATCGGCCGGCGCCGGCTGCTGCTCATCGGGGCGGCGGCATTCGCTGCCGCATCGGCGCTGGCGGCATTCTCGACCGGTCCGCAGATGCTCATCGCGACTCGAGCGTTGCTCGGCATCGCCGGCGCGACACTGATGCCGTCCACCCTGTCTTTGATCCGCAACATGTTCCACGACCCGGCTCAGCGCACGGCCGCCATCGGCGCGTGGGTGACGAGCTTCTCGGTCGGTGGGATCATCGGCCCTGTGCTCGGCGGGATCCTCCTCGAACGCTTCTGGTGGGGCTCCGTCCTCCTGCTCGCTCTGCCGGTGATGGCGCTGCTGCTCATCGTCGGACCGTTCTTGCTGCCCGAGTACCGGGACCCCGATGCCGCCCGCTTCGACGTACCGAGTGCGGCCCTGTCACTCGTCGCCGTCCTGCTGGTCGTCTACGGGGTCAAGCAGATCGCAACCAACGGCACAGCACTGCCGGCACTCTTGTCCATCACGTTCGGACTTGTGACCGGCGTTGTGTTCGTGCGGAGGCAGGGGCGGCTGACAGATCCTCTGATCGACCTGAAGCTCTTCCGTGTGCGCGCGTTCAGCGTCTCGATCGTCACGAACATGCTCGCCATCTTCGTCATGCTCGGCACGTTCCTGTTCGTCGCGCAGTACCTGCAGCTCGTGCGCGGGATGGAGCCATTCGAGTCAGGACTGTGGCTGCTTCCGCAATCTGCCGCGTTCATCATCGGTTCGAACCTGGCGCCGGTGATCGTCCGGCGAGTTCGTCCGTCTACCGTCATAGCATCCGGCCTCGCCATGACGGCCTTCGGTTTCGCGATACTCACCCAGCTCGGGCCGACATCGAGCCTCGCGATCCTCGTGGCATCGATGGTGCTCACAGCACTCGGGTTGGCCCAAGCGTTCACCCTCACGACCGACATGGTCGTCTCGACGGCGCCACCCGAGCGGGCGGGCGCCGCTTCGGCGCTCTCCGAGACGGGAACCGAGCTCGGCGGTGCTCTCGGCATCGCGATCCTCGGCAGCATCGGTGCCGCCGTCTACAGAAGTGAGGTGATGGACACGCTGCGCGGCCGTGTCCCGAAAGAAGCGCTGGACGCCGCACGAGACACGCTCGGGAGTGCGGTCGTTTCCGCCGAACGGCTCCCGGAGCACATCGGTGCGGCGGTGCTGGACGCAGGTCGCGCGGCGTTCACACAAGGACTGCGGCTCACAGCCGTGATCGGCTGCGTCATCATGGCCGGGGCATCCGTCCTCGTTCTGGCCGTGCTCCGACGCACGCACGTGAGCCCGCCCCATGAACATCCGCCCCGTGAACATCGCAACGCTGTCGGGGCGGCGCCCGTCAGCAATCCATGACCGCCGCCATCGCTGCGCAGAACTCCGGCCACCGGTCGGCACCGATGCTTCCGGCGCGGCGCAAGAGACAGTCAACGGGGACGAGCTGTGCGTTGTCGAGATTGGCCACCGATCCGTCCTTGACGCCTTCGTTGGATCCGATCGCAACCTCGGTCGGTATGCCGCGCGCGGTCGTGGTCACCGGAGCGACGAGCAACCGACGCAGTCGTCCTGCAACACGCGCACGCGTCAAGACCACCACCGGCCTGATCTTGTCGAGGTCGGCCCACCACACTTGCGCATGGCCGACCGCGCTCATCGGCGCCGCGCAGCCAGACGACGCACCTCTTCGGGGATATCGCCGTCGTAGGGCAGGTCCGGCCCCGAGGGTGCTTCCCAATTTAGGTCTGGGTCGTCCTCGTACGGATGAGCTTCCAGAGCGGATATCTCCCGGGCGGCGAGCTCGCGCTGGATAAGAACCTCGAGAGCCCGGTCGATGAGCCGTCCGTCCTTGAGCGGCAGGAGCTGCCGAGCAGTATTCAGTGCTGTGGGATCAACTGTGGTCGATATCCGAACACGTTTCATGCCATCAAGTATAGCATTAGTCCTCGCCAGAAGCCTCGTCCGCAACGAGCGGCGCCGCGAAACCCGGTAACGTTAGCGGCGGATAACAACTAGGCCCACAGAGGCCACCGGGGAAGGGACGGCTCATGAAGATCGATGGCTTTGTCGGTGTCTATGCGGGGACCGGCGACGTCTCCGCCGGCGCAGCCGCCAAGCGCCAGGAGGACGCCGGCTACGACGGGCTGTGGGCGGCCGAAACAAGTCACGACCCGCTGATCTCGTTGGCGCTGGCAGCGGAAGCCACCGAGCGCGTCGAGCTCGGCACGGCGATCGTCGTCGCGTTCGGCCGCAACCCGATGGACCTCGCGATCACCGCGAACGATCTGCAACTGCTTTCGAAGGGACGCTTCAACCTCGGTCTCGGCTCCCAGATCAAGCCGCATATCGAGAAGCGGTTCTCGATGCCGTGGTCGCACCCGGCGCCGCGCATGCGTGAGTTCATCCTCGCGATGCGCGCCATCTGGGATTCGTGGAACAACGGGACGAAGCTCGACTTCCGGGGAAAGTTCTACACGCACACACTGATGACGCCGTTCTTCAACCCCGGCCCCAACCCCAACGGGCCGCCCAAGGTGTTCCTCGCCGGCGTCGGCGCGCTGATGACCGAGGTCGCGGGCGAGGTGTGCGATGGCTTCCTGTCGCACGCGTTCTCGACACCCGCGTACCTCCGCGACGTCACGATGCCGGCCCTCGAACGAGGACTCGCGAAGGCAGGCCGGTCGCGCAAAGACTTCGAGGTCACCGCGCCGGGATTCATGGTGCTCGGCAACTCCGACGACGAGATCGAGAAGGCGTCCGTCGGTGTGCGTCAGCAGATCGCGTTCTACGGATCGACGCCCGCCTACCGCCCAGTGCTCGAGAAGCACGGTTGGGGCGATCTGCAAGGTGAGCTCAACACGATGAGCAAGCGAGGCGAGTGGGTCGAGATGGGCAAGCTCATCAACGACGACATCCTGAGCGAGTTCGCGATCATCGGAGCACCCGAAGGCGTCGCGAAGGAAGTGGAGAACCGCTACGGAGGGCTCGCGGATCGCATCGGATTCGGGATCGGCGGCAACAACGCACCGACGATCGAGAAGCTCAGAGCGATCTGACCCAAGCGGCAAGCACCGCTATTCGTCGACGACCCGCCGCACACGGCGGCGGAGCAACGAGTCGAGACGACGCATCGCTTGGCCTATAGTCGCCTCTTCACCACTGAGGGCTGCGATCCGACTTTCGACGTAACACCAATCGATGCGATCGAAACACGCCGCGGCGACCGCGAGTGCGGAATGGAACTCGATCCCTTCGTGGTCTTCTTGCATCGTGGCCTGCCGAAGCCGATCGAGATAGAGATCGTCGACTCGGATGATCCGGGCAACGCCATCGGCGATCAGCGTGCGTGCTTCAGCGGAGGTTGGCTCTCGCTCCCACGGATCGAATCGATAACCGGCGAGCGCGGCCCGCACGCGCTCCTGCCGAATGCTCCGGTCCGTCGGAGTGTCCGGTTCGCCGAACGTCAGCGAGATGGGCTCACCAACCGCGCGGGCGTATCTCGTGATCAGCTCAACGGATGGAACCGATCGGCCAGATTCGAGCCGGGACACAGCCGATTGGGTCGTCCCCATCCGGGCCGCAACTTCGCTCTGGCGAAGACCGGCCCGTCGCCGAACCCTGGCCAGTCTCCACCCGATGATCTGAGGCGTCATGGAGCACATATATCAGATTCGCTATATTCGCTATATTCATCGGCCGCGAAGCCACCTGTCGAGGTCGCTTCGATGAACGATCCCGAGTACGAGAATGACCCGCTCTCTTTCGATCACGTCGTACATCACGCGGTGATCCCCGACCCGGAGCCGATGAAACGAGTCCGCGACGCCGTGGATTGTCTTCACGCTCTTCCCGCGGATCCGACCTCGCTCCGCGGCTTGGGATGCCAGACGCTCGAGTGCGGCGCGGATCCGCGAGCGGGACGGTGTCTCGAGCTTTCGAAACATTCGAGCTGCTGCCGGCGAAAGCTCGACTCTGTACGACTTCAGGCGAGATCCTTCAGAGGCATCGTGCGCCCGGCGCGGAAGGCCGACCGCCCCCGCACGCGCATGCGGACGAACTCATCGGCGTTCGCCAGCACGATGTCCTCTGCATCCTCGATCGGAAGCAGGACGGCGGCCGGGCGGCCCCTTCGAGTGATGACGTACGCCGCACCTGCCTCGACCTTGTCGATGAGCTCCGACGCCGTCGCCTTCAACTCCTTGATCCCCACCTCAGCCACACCAACCACCTCCGGTAGTCACCTAGGTGGTCACTCTACTCCGTGGCGTCCACCTCGGCGCGCGCTGCCACAACCTCGGACGTGATGAGCCCGTCGACGCCCAGTTCAACGAGCCGGCGCAGGCGAGGTGCTCCAACCGGTTCGACCCCGACGTTGTCTTCGAGGCTTCGGGCCCGCGCCGCTGCCATGAACGACTCGTCGACCATCGTGTCGGATGGATGGACGACTCGGTGGCCGTGCGCGGTGACGTCGTCCAACAGGTCGGTGACTGGACGTCGGCTGAGGTAGAGCATGGCGGTCGCGATGTCCGGCTCCCTGGCGCAGACGAGGTCGATGCACCCGAAGTCGAAGCAGGAGATCAGGACGCGGTCCCGGTCCCCACGCGACCGCAGCACGTCACACACGAGCTCCGTGACACGTTGCGCGGCATCGAAGGCAGGGTCTTTCGGGAAGTTCTTGATCTCGATGTTCGCGAGCATTCCGGCACACGCGCGGAGCACGTCGGGCAGAGCCGGGACATGATCGGGAAGATTCGGCTCGCGCGGTTTCCGCGACGGCGCGCCCGTCACGAAGGACGGCGTCGTGGATCACCACGAGCTCGTCGTCGGCCGTTGCTCGAACGTCGAACTCCACGCCGTCCGCTCCGGCGTCACGGCACCATGCGAACGACGGGAGGGTGTTGATATGCGTTTGCGAACCGTGTCCGATGATCCGCACGCTTGTCATCTCGTGATCGCGAAGTCTGCGTAGCGCATCGGTGTACCGTGGTTCGATTCCACGCGGCTTCGAAGGAGAGTGCATGAAGGTCGGGATCACCGTCGGGCTGGGCGCGCGTTCCGAGTCGACGATCGATGGCATCGTCGACCGCGTGAAGGACGCGGAGAGTCGCGGCCTCCCAACCATCTGGATGACGAACGCCTTCGGGTTCGACGCGATCACCGCGCTCTCGGCTGCCGGACGAGAAACGTCGCACATCGAGATGGGGACGGCCGTCGTTCCGACGTACCCACGCCATCCCGTGGTCATGGCGCAGCAGGCGCTCACCGCGCAGTCGGCATCCGGCGGACGCTTCACCCTCGGCATCGGACTCTCGCACGAGTCGATGATCACGGACGCGCTCGGTATCCCCTTCGAGCGTCCGGCACGGCACATGCGCGAGTACCTCGAGGTGCTGATGCCGCTGCTCGAAGGTCTACCCGCATCGGTGGACGGTGAGCTGTACCACGTGCAAGCCCGCGTCACGGCGCCGCGGGAGCCGCGCGTCCCGGTGGTTGTCGCCGCGCTCGGCCCCCAGATGCTGAAGGTCGCGGGAGAGCTCACAGACGGCACGATCCTGTCCTGGGTCGGACCGTTGACCATCGATTCTCACATCGCGCCGTTGATCACCAAGGGGGCCGAATCGGCCGGACGTCGCCCCCCGCGGATCATCGCCGGACTCCCCATCTCACTGACAACGGATCCGGACGGTGCACGCGAGCGCTTCTCGCCGCAGGTTGCCGGCTACGGGATGCTCCCCTCCTACCGCGCGATGTTCGACCGTGAAGGCGTCGGCGATCCGGCCGACGTCGCGATCTTCGGCGACGATGCGGCCCTCAGCGCCGAGCTCACGCGACTCGCGGATGCCGGGGCGTCAGACTTCGCAGCGCAGGTGGTATCGACCGACCCCGGATCGGCCACGCGAACGCTCGAGTTCCTCAGCACCTGGACGACGTAGCCCTCGCCCTCGACGCCTCCCGCTAGTGAATCCCGAGCTATGGCGGGTGGAGATCTACCGGCCGGGTGAAGACGTCGTGGTTCTTGATCTCGATGTTCGCGAGCATCCCGGCACACGCGTCGAGCACGTCGGGCATAGCCGGGACATGATCGGGAAGTTCGGCCCGCGCGGGGTTCGCCGACGGTCAACCCACAACGGGCGGGACCCGCAGGTGCCAGTCTGTTCGTTGCTGGTACGCATCGCCGACGCGCAAGACGGTCGCCTCATCGAACGCGCGACCACCGATCTGCATCCCGATCGGCATGCCTGCATCGGTGAAGCCGATCGGAACGGAGAGTGCGGGCAAACCCGATCCGTTCCAGAACGGGGTGTATGCGGGAAGGCCCAGCGCCGATACGAAATCCAGACCTTCGGCGGCGGGAGCCCCAGCCCCGGCCGTGAGCATCGCGATCGCATCGACATCGCCGAAGATGCGATCGATCTCTCGCCGCACCGCTCGTCTGACGCGTTGGGCCTGCACGTAGTCGTCGCCCGAGAAGAACGCGCCGAACGTGAGCATCTGTCGGGTGAACCGACCGTACTCTGCCCAGCGCTGTTGGAGATTCCGCTTGTGGTACGCGAAGCTCTCGCAGAAGAGCGTGGCGGTTACGGCCTCGTTCATCGCCTCGTATCCGTCGATCGACACCTCGACGACGGTCGCTCCCGCAGCGACGAGCTGTTCGAGCGCGATCTCGAATAACGCAACAGCGGCCGGATCCGGTGGAGCTTGGATGCCCTTCGATGGAAGAGCTCGGTCGACCCCCATCCGCAAACCCTCGAGCGACCCACCAAGACCGGCCACGTAGTCATCGGTCGGGGCGGGGCTGGAGAACGTGTCGGCCGGATCGTTTCCCGCGATCGCGTTCAGGACGATCGCGCAGTCGTGCGCACTCCGGCACATCGGTCCGACGTGGTCGAGAGTCCACGCAAGAGGCACGGTCCCCGTCTTTGGCACCCGTCCATAGGTCGGCTTGAGACCGGTGATGCCACAGAACGCGGACGGGAGGCGGATGCTGCCGCCCGTGTCGCTCCCGATCGATCCGAAGAACAGCCCGGCAGCCACGCCACTCGCGTTCCCGGAGCTCGAACCGCCGGCCCACGCCCCCGTGTTCCACGGATTGCGCGGGACCGGGAAGGGCTGTGTCGCGTCGGGCAGACCGAACGCGAACTCCATGGTCGTGGTCTTGCCGAGCAACACCGCGCCTGCGTCGCGAACACGAGCGACGACGAGTGCGTCGCCTTGCGCACCCCACGCGGGATCGAGGACACGGCTCTGCGCGGTGGTCGGAGCGTCTGCGGTCGCAAAGATGTCCTTGATCGCGAACGGGATGCCCTGCAGAGGGCCGCGATCGATCCCGGCCGCGAAGTCGGCATCGGCGGCGCGAGCAGCCGACAGGGCAGGATCCGTCGTCCGATGTAGGAACGTACCGAGCGCTTCGTCCAGCTTGTCGGACGCCTCGATGCAGGACATCGTGAGATCGACGCTCGAGACGCGTCCGTCGCGAAGTGCCTCGGCGGCGTCGTTCAGCGTGAGCGGCATCGAGGTCATGGCTCGTCCGTCAGTTCGAACTGGTGGACCACAGCCAGCCGAGCCCGGAGAACCGGATACAGAAGCCTGAAGAACGCGAGCTCTTCTTCGGTGGGCTCGATGCCGGCGACAGCCAGAAGGTCATCGACGATCGTGGCGTCCCCAGACGGTTCGTTCATGTTTCAACCTCAGAGTGGAGCGTCGGCTTCGGAAATCGATCGTGCTCGCAGCGCACAACACGCTCCGACTCACGACCATCGAGGACGACACCACGCATAGCGCGCATGTTAGCGTCGATAAGTGTGGCTATCGCTTCGCTGTGGCGTACGGAGCCAATTTTGGCCACGGGCGCGCCCGCTCGCACGTGCGACAGAAGCTCGCCGACATCTACATCCGCGCGAAGCTCCTCACGCTGACGGGAGCTCGTGCGACGACAAAGATCGCGAAGGGTTCGATCCCCGGACCGGAGGGATCGATCGCGAAGCTAGTCTGGGTCGACCTCATGACCGACGTCGGCGAACGTGGCATCGAACTCCTCGGACTCGCCGGCGCCGTCGTCGGCCCACAGGCCGCAGACAATGGCCTGTGGGCGAAGACACACCTGTTCGCGCCCGGCGTCCATCTCGGCGGGGGTACCGACGAAGCCATGCGCAACATCATCGGGGAGCGCGTGCTCGGGCTTCCGAAAGAGCCGACCGCCGACAAAGGCGTGCCGTTCCGCGAGCTCCTCGTCGGGACTCAACGGTGACCGACGGCTTCTGGAGTCGCGCCGAGCTGGACCCCGACAAGGTGGCGCTGATCGACGCCGACGGGGCAGAGACAACGGCCGGCGAGCTGCTCGCCGAGGCGAACCGGGTCGCTCATGGGCTGCAGGCGCTCGGGTTGCGGCGCGGGGACGTAGTGGCTGTGCTGCTCGGAAACGAACGGGAATTCTTCGAGGTCTACCTCGCCGCGACGCAGATCGGTCTGTACTTCACCGCCATCAACTGGCACCTGAAGCCCGGCGAGATCGGATACATCGTGCAGAACAGCGGGGCCAAAGCCCTCGTCGTCCACGAGCGTTTCGCGAACGCGGCGCAAGCAGCCGTCGAGGAGATCGGCTTTCCGGAGAACGCCCGGTTCTCTGTCGGTGAGGCGGCGGGCTTCTGCTCCTTCGCCGAGTTCAAGGCCGATGAGCCGGACTCGCTTCCGCCGGAACGAAGCGCGGGCTGGATCATGCTCTACACGGGCGGAACGACCGGGCGCCCGAAGGGCGTCCGCAGAGCGCTCATGGACACCGACCCCGATACCGCCGCCGGCATGCTTGCCCTCTTGGGCTCGATGTTCGGCATCGAGCCCGGCGATGGGGTGCACCTCGTGACCGGGCCGCTGTACCACTCGGCCCCGCTCGCTTTCGGCGGTGTCATGTCGCTTCATCTCGGACACACGATCGTCCTCATGGACCACTGGTCCGCGGAGGACGCACTCGAACGCATCGAGCGATACCGCGTGACGACATCGCATCTCGTCCCGACGATGTTCCACCGCTTGCTCGCCCTGCCCGAGGAGGTGCGGGGGCAACGCGACGTGTCGTCCCTCCGTGTCGTCATCCACGGGGCCGCCCCCTGCCCCGTCGAGGTCAAGCGGCGGATCATCGAGTGGTGGGGTCCCGTCCTCGTCGAGTACTACGCGGGGACCGAGGGCGGAGGAACGAGTGTCCGCTCGCAGGATTGGCTCGAGAGACCCGGGACGGTGGGATTGCCGATGCCCGGCGCGACCGTCACGATCCTGGACGACGACGGCAACGAGTGCCCGCCCGGGGTGCCGGGGACGATCTACATGTCATCTCTCGTCGGGGGGTTCGAGTACCACGGCGATACAGAGAAGACGGCCGCAGCTCACCGAGGCAACGTCTTCACGCTCGGGGACGTGGGCTACCTCGACGAAGACGGATACCTCTTCCTGTGTGATCGCAAGATCGACATGATCATCTCGGGCGGCGTGAACATCTATCCGGCCGAGATCGAAGGCGAGCTCCTGGCACACCCGTCGGTCGGGGACGCGGTTGTCATCGGCGTGCCGAGCGACGATTGGGGCGAGGACGTGAAGGCTGTCGTGGAACCGGCCGACGGCGTCGAGGGCTCCCCGGAGCTCGAGCAGGAGCTGATCGGATTCCTTCGCGAACGCATCGCCCACTACAAGTGCCCGCGAACCATCGACTTCCGCAAATCGCTACCGCGCAACGAGATGGGGAAGCTGGCCAAGCGCCTGGTCCGCGACGAGTACTGGCGCGGCCGCGAACGCACGATCTGACGCCCTCGCGGACAAGCGTCCTCAGCTCCCGGGCTCTCGAAGGACACGGTGCGCTTTGGCTCGGTCGTGTTCCGGCTCGTGTGGTTGGCCGGTGTGTCCGCAGATGTACGTCAGGTCGGCGTCCCAGTGCCAGAGAACGACGTCTGCTCCGGCGCCCTCCGCACATGCAGCAACGAGATAGTCGATGGGGCGCCGTCGATGCGCACCTGCTGTCGCGTGCGCAAGCTCGCGTTGCACCTCGAGTGCACGGTCCGTGTCGCTCTGGCGCAGCGGCAACCAACGCAGATGGTCCCACACGGCGTCCCAGTCCTCGTCATACGAAGCACCGTCGGGGGGACCGACGAGCACTTCGAGTGCAACGGGAACGCACGTCGCGATCTGGTCCTCAGCTACACGCTCCTCGAACACCTCCCGGAGGTATTGCGCGCCCCTGCGACGCATGCCGATCCAGATCGAGCTGTCGGCGAGGTAGACGGGCACAGCTAGAGGCGGGGTCTGCGAGAGGCGGACCAGGTGCGCTCGTCCGGCAGGTGGAGGCGCCCCTCGCGGATATACCGGGCGCCGCGTTCGAGCGCGGCGCGGCGAATGATCTCGTGCAGAGCGCGGTTGATCGTTTCCTTGTACCCGTGCGTGCCGAGAACGCGCTCAGCCTCTCGGAGCGCCTCATCATCGATCTCGACAGTTGTCCTGTGCATCATGGCCGCGGCTCTAGTATGTATGGACGTCCTATCCAAAAGCATATCAGACGTCCAAAAAATGTGTATGGACGCGGAAGCGTCCGGTCGCAACCTCGCGAGACTCGAAGCAGGTGTAGTCGGCCCAATCCTTCGCCGCGGACAGTCGCAGGGGTGCTCCTTCCGGTGCGGCCCTCAGGCTGAAGCTTGAAGCCAACGAACGAACGATCGATCTGCTGAGTCGAGCTCACCATCCAAGGCCACCAAGGCCGCTGCGAATTCGCGAAGGAATCGCGCGATGTTGTGGCGGGGGAACGATCTGTTCGAGCTGAGCACGAGGCCCCGGTGAGGGCCCCGGTCGCGTCGCCAGGCTGCTTCGATGGGCAGGAGATCGCGGGCGTTCTCCGTCACGAGGACGCGGCGGTCCAGTTGCGCCACTGCGAAGAGGTCCGCGTCCGCAAGTCCCTGGATCACAGGGACTCCCTGCACGGCGAACACGTCGATGCCGTCTGTGCGCGCCGCCTCTGCGGCTGACGCCGGGTACATCTCGTCGAGCAGGTATCGCAAAGCTCAGCCGAGCACGCGCTGCTCGGCCTCGAAGTGTCGCTCCGCCTGAAGAGAATCGCGCTCCGCCGCGCTCACCCACTCTTCGATCTCCTCGGGAAAGTCTGCCCAGTAGGCGACCGCGGACCGGATCTTCTCTAGGGACAAGCCGCTGGCTTTGGCCGCTTGGCGGATCGCGCGCTCGCCTTTGGCGCCGAGGTGTTTGATCAGGCTGGCGATCTCCCACACGTCCGGCCCGGCGGCAAGGCCCGCTCGCCGTCCGCCGGGCCCTTCCCGGAACACGACGCCCGGGTGAAGGTCGGCCCGGACCCCTTCGTCGACGTACCGGACGACGAGGCTCGATGCCGACATCCCCGTCCGCTGTGCCTGCTCTCCGAGCTTATGGCGCAAGGGTTCTGGGAAACGGACGGAGAGCGGCCGTGACATGACTACATGGTAGCGGGCTGTAGCGAGTTGTAGCGCGCGACGGCGTTTACCGCCGACTTTTGACGTGGATACGTCTTTACCTCATAGTGTGACGATGGCTAGGAAGAAGACGACGGTGTACATAGAGGAGGACTTGCTCAGGGCCGCTCGCGTTCGCGCCGCGCGCACGGGCACTCGCGACTCAGACGTCTTAGAGGAAGCCCTGCGGCGATACCTCGTCATCGGCGTTCTCGATCGTGTAGCGATGCGCGCCGGCATGGACGAGGACGAAGCGATGACACTGGCCAACCATGAGTTGCACGTGATGCGCCGCACGACCAAGTGAAGGTCGTCCTCGACCCGAACGTCCTCATCGCAGCGCTCCTGTCGGCAGTCGGTGCGCCACGGGCCTTGATGGAGCGCTGGGCGGACGGGTTGTTCGAGATCATCGTGTCCGACAAGCTCCTGACAGAGTTGGCACGGGTTCTCCGTCGAGCGAAGTTCAGTCGGTACGCAACCACTGAAGACGTTGACGACTACGTCGCCGAACTCCGCATGAGCGGCATCCTCCTCGCCGATCCCGATCCGATGCCCGGCCTCACCAAAGACCCGGGTGACGACTACCTCGTCGCGCTGGCACGCGCCGCGAAAGCCGATGCGATCGTATCCGGCGACGCCCACCTGTTAAAGCTCCCACGCGTCGATCCGCCGGTGTTTGCCCCGCGAGCATTCCTCGAGGCCCTCGATCGGCTCGATCCATAGGCCGGCTCGTCGGTGGTCAGCAACAAGACCTCCAAGTGCGTCTAACGAAGCGCTCGCGGTATGTTAGCCGTCGATAACAACGGGGAGCCGCACGGAGCATGACCGCAGGGCGTCCGGGGAGGGTTGCAGCCGTCGGGGTGTGCCTTGTGCTGCTCGCCTCGGGCTGCCGCTTGAACGACCTCTCCTTCCGTGAGGACAAGCGCATCGAGATCACCTCGCCCGAGAATCGCGCAGATGTGGCGCTCCCCTTCGATCTCACGTGGACCGTCGAGGACTTCGAGGTCGTCGGCGCAGACGGGACAGAACGCCACGACGCCGGCTACTTCGCCGTCCTGCTCGACGTCACACCGATGCCGCCGGGTGAGACGCTCGACTACTTCGCGCGAGACGACGAGACGTGCAAGCCTGCCTTCGGTTGCCCCGACAAGACCTACCTGTCGGACCGCAACATCTACCTGACCAAACACACGACGTTCTCGGTCGACACGCTTGCCGATTCGCGTCCCGTCGACAGACAGAGCGCCGATGACGACCACGAGATCACGATCATCCTGCTCAACGGCAAGAGCGAACGCATCGGTGAGTCCGCGTACCGACGCACCGTGATCGTCGACCGGGGACAGAACTGATGGCGAAGCGCGCACCGCAGAAGAAGAAGGCGACCCCTAAGAAGAAGCCCGCGACTCCTAAGGTCTGGCAAGAAGAAGCCAAGGCCGTCGCCGAGGTCGAAGCTGCGCCGGACGAGATCCGTGACGCCGCGCGCGGAGCGCTCGGCGTCACGGGTGAAGCTGAAGCAACTCGGCTCGCCGAAGGCATTCGGCGAGCCGGCGTCGGCTGGTATCCCCTGCTCGCGCTCGGCGCCCTGGCGATCGTCGACGAGTTCCAGTCCTACGCGTTTTTCGTGCTCGGACCCGAGATCTCGGACGGCCTCGGCGTGAGTCGCGGCACGCTCGCGTTCGCGCTGGCGCTCAAGACGCTCGCCATCGCGGTCGCGACACTACCCATCGCCGCGTTCGCTCAAGCCAAGACGCGCCGCGCATCGATCGCCGTCTTCACCGCGTTCGCATGGGCGACGGTCACGCTGTTCACCGGCATCATCACGAGCGTTGCCGGCCTGCTCATCGTGCTCGTGCTGAACGGGATGTCGACGGCGTCGGTGCACGCCGTTCACCGTCCCCTGCTGTTCGACACCTATCCGCCCGAAGTGCGGGTACGGCTCAACTCCGTCTACCGGATGGCCGACGGAATTGGGAACATCGTCGCGCCGCTCATCGTCGCGGTGCTGACCGCGGTGTTGCTCTTCACGTGGCGCGGAGTCTTCGTGACGATGGCATTCATCAGCCTGGCCGTCGCCGCATTCAGCCTGCGCCTCAAGGATCCCGGTTTCGGTCGATGGGATACCGGTCAAGTTCGCAAAGCGATGCGCGGCCAGAGTCCCAAAGACAGCGATGACGACGACATCGTGCTCGAGAACGAGATGACGCTCGGCTTCTTCGAGATCGTCCGGCGGCTGCTGCTCATCCCGACCGTCCGGCGCATCCTCGTCGCCGAAGCGGTGTTCGGGATGTTCGTCATCCCGCTCCAGACATTCCTCTTCTTCTTCTTCGAGGAGCGCTGGGGCATGGGCCCTGGTGCGCGCGCGCTGCTGTTCGCGTGCTTCCCTCTCGCTGCGATCCCCACACTCGCCTTCGTCGGTCCCCGAGGCGAGGCGATGTTCCGTCGCGACCCGGGCCAGCTCCTTCGTCTGGCCGCGGGAGCTCAAGCCGCCGCTGTGCTGCTCGTGTTCATCGGCGTCGTCTCGCCGTTCTTCGTCCCGATGGCGATCTCGCTCGCGCTCGCCGTCGCCGCCTTCGGCATCCTGAACCCGATCCTCGGGGTCGCGATGCTGTCCGTCGTCCCGCCGCGCATGCGCCCCCACGCAACGGCGCTGATCGGCATCGCCATCGCCGCGATCGGCGGCTTCGCCGGTATCGTCCTGCTGCAGGGCATCGACACCCGGTTCGGCGTCGGCGCGGCGATCGGATCGCTGGCCGTGCCCGGGGTCATCGCCGCCCTCGTGCTCCGAAGTTCCGCACCTCTCGTCTCGCGCGACCTCGACCGCCTCATCGACGGCATCGTCGAGGAAGAGAAGGTCAATCAGATCCTTGCGTCGGGGGCCAAGCTTCCGATGCTCGCGAGCCGCAACATCGACTTCTCGTACGGACAGCTCCAGGTGCTCTTCGACGTATCGTTCGCGGTGGACGACGGCGAGATGGTCGCGCTCCTCGGCACCAACGGCGCCGGCAAGTCGACGCTGCTGCGCGTCATCTCCGGTCTCGGCCTGCCTTCCCGCGGAAGCGTGCGCTTCCGCGGGACCGATGTCACGTATGTCGATGCCGAGCGCCGTCTGACGCTCGGCATCACGCAAGTCCCCGGAGGACGCGCGATCTTTCGGTCGCTCTCGGTCGTCGAGAACATGAAGCTGTTCGCGTTCACGCACGGCCGCGACAAGGCCGCGATCGATCGCGGCATCGACGCGACGTTCGAGGCTTTCCCGGCTCTGGCGGAGCGCCGCAACGTCGCGGCCGGGACGCTCTCCGGCGGCGAGCAGCAGATGCTCGGCCTCGGCAAAGCCTTCATCCTGCGTCCGCAGCTGCTGCTCATCGACGAGCTCTCCCTCGGGCTCGCCCCCAAGATCGTCGCCGAGCTCCTCGAGATGGTGCGGCGCATCAACGGCGAGGGCACAGCCGTCGTCCTCGTCGAACAGTCGGTCAACGTTGCGCTCTCGCTCGTCGACCACGCCTACTTCATGGAGAAGGGCGAGATCCGCTTCGACGGTAAGGCGAAGGACCTCCTGAAGCGCGGCGACCTCCTACGATCCGTATTCCTCAAAGGCGCCGCGGCCGGACTCAAGGCCAAGACGTGATCTCTATAGCAGGCTTCGAGTTCACCGGGCCCGTCCTGTTGCTCGGTGCGATCACCGGCATCACGTACGGGCTGCTCGCCGTCGGACTCGTGCTCGTCTTCCGATCGAACAAGCTCATCAACTTCGCCCACGGGGAGATCGGTGCCCTCGGCGCCGCCGTGCTCGGTGTCGCGGTCGTTCGTTGGCACATCCCGTACTGGGTGGCGCTGCCCGGCGCCCTGGCGCTGGCCGGTGGCGTCGGCGCGACGGCCGAAGTCATGGTCGTACGCCGGTTGCGCAACGTCCCGAACCTCATGTCGATCGTGGCCACGCTCGGCGTCGCGCAGTTCCTGCTCGTCTTCTCGTTCGTCATCAACGCGCAAGCTGGTGCCGCGCGCCTCTTCCCGCAGCCGCCCGGCCTGCCCGACTTCGATGTCGGTGCGCTCCGTGTCACACCCGCCTACTCCGGGATGCTCATCCTCACGCCGATCCTCGTGCTCGGCCTCACGCTCTTCCTGCGCAGATCGCGCTACGGCATCGCCATCCGCGGGGCGGCCGACAACCCGGACGCAGCACGGATGTCCGGCGTGTCCGCGGGCCGCATGTCGACACTCTCGTGGGCCATCGCCGGAGCGGTCTCCGCGTTCACCGCGATCCTCATCTTCCCGACGCGGGGTTTCGTCACCGTCGAGTCGCTCGGTCCCGCGTTGCTCCTGCGGGCGCTGGTTGCAGCAGTCATCGCCCGCATGCGCAGCCTGCCCGTCGCGCTGGCCGCCGGCATCGGTGTCGGCATCCTCGAACAGGAGCTGCTGTGGAACTTCTCAGGCGGCGGCGTGGTCGAGGCCACGCTCTTCGTCGTCATCCTCGGCGCACTCCTGCTGCAGCCCAAGAGCACGGGACGCGAAGAGGAGAAGGGCAGCTGGGCGAGCGTTCAGCCGTGGGCACCGCTGCCGGAGTCGCTCCGCAGCGTGTGGGCCATCCGCAACCTCGGATGGATCTTCGGTGCGATCTCACTCGTCCTCGCGATCGTCGTCGGCGTGCTCGCCACCAACGCCGCCGCGATCACCCTCGTCGTGATCGTTGCCTTCAGTCTCGTCGGCCTGTCGTTCGGTGTTGTCACCGGTCTCGGCGGACAACTCTCGCTCGGACAGTTCGCAGTCGCGTCGATCGGCGCGGTGGCGTCGTCCGCGATCGTTGCACAGACCGGCAACTTCTTCCTCGGGTTCGGCGTCGGCGGCCTCGCGGCCGCAACAGTCTCCGCGCTCATCGGACTTCCGGCTCTTCGCATCCGCGGTCTCATGCTCGCGGTCACCACGCTCTCGTTCGCGCTCGCTGCGCAGTCGTGGCTTCTCGGCCAGAGCTTCGCACTCGGCGAGGGCGAGGATCCGGGACGCCCGATCTTCGGGAGCACCGCCCTCGACACCGGACGCGAGTACTA
Source organism: uncultured Actinomycetes bacterium (assembly GCA_964520325.1). Lineage (GTDB taxonomy): Bacteria > Actinomycetota > JAICYB01 > JAICYB01 > JAICYB01 > CAZFOB01. Next base: position 34,883 of record CAZFOB010000019.1, read on the forward strand.
CTTCTTCTCACTCATCTTCGTGGTCATCGGACTGCTCCTCGCGCGAAACGTCTGGCGCAGCGGCTTCGGGCGCCGGTTGCGTGCGTTGCGAGATAACGAGGACAACGCGCGCGCATTCACGATCCGCACGACGGCGGTCAAGCTCCAGGCCTTCGCGGTAGCCGGATTTCTCGCGGGTCTCGGTGGCGCTGTGTACGGACACGCACTCTCGCGCCTGTCGAACACGGCGTTCCCGGTGGGCGCGAGCATCGATGTCGTCGCGATCGGCGTGCTCGGCGGTGTCGGTCTGATGGTCGGCCCGCTCATCGGTGCGCTCTACATCATCGGCGTTCCCGAGTTCATCCCCCTCGACAGCGCGGGACTCGCGGCGCAGAAGCTGGGCTGGCTGCTGCTGATCCTCTACGTGCCCGGTGGTATCGCCGCGCTGGTACGTCCTGTTCGGGATCGGATCATCAACGTCCTTGCTCGCGGCAAGGTCGCCGACGCCGAGCCGGCCGACGCGGTCGAGGCGCAACTTGGCGCCACGACGCTCCTGACGCCGAGGGCCGAGACGAAAAAGCGCACCGGCGGCAACGTCCTGGAGGTGGCCACGCTCACCAAGCACTACGGCGGCGTCACCGCGGTGGACGGCGTCACGTTCGACGTTGCCGACGGCCAAACCCTCGGCGTCATCGGACCCAACGGTGCGGGGAAGACGACACTCTTCGAGCTCATCGGCGGGTTCACCAAGCCGGACGCCGGCACGGTCACCCTGCACGGACGCGACGTCAGTCGCTGGGGTCCCGAACGACGCGGCAAGCTCGGCCTGATCCGGTCGTTCCAGGACGCCGCACTCTTCCCCACGATGACAGTGCTCGAGTCGGTGAAGCTCGCGCTGGAGCGCGTTGAGCCCACGCGCATCATCCCTTCCCTCGTCGGTTTCGATCGCTCCGAGAAGCGCCGGGACGAGCGCGCGCGCGAGATCGTCCAGCTCATGGGACTCGATGGCTACCGCCACAAGCCGTGCGGCGAGCTCTCGACCGGCACGCGGCGCATCACCGAGATCGCGTGCATGCTTGCGCTCGAACCGTCCGTCCTGCTGCTGGACGAACCGTCGTCCGGTGTGGCCCAGCGCGAGACCGAAGCACTCGGGGAGCTGCTCGAGCGTGTGAAGGCCTACCTCGGTACGACGCTCATCGTGATCGAGCACGATATGCCGCTGATCATGGGACTGTCCGACCGCATCATCGCCATGGAGTCCGGCGCGGTGATCGCCGACGACACCCCGGCGAAAGTGCGAAATGACCCACGCGTGATCGAGTCATACCTCGGCGGGGACGTAACGGCGCTCGAGCGATCCGGAAGGACGTCGCGACCGAAGGCCAAGGCCAAGGCCTAGCCCACAGACCGATCGCCGGATATGTACCGGTAGCACGTACACGCTTCGACGTACTTCCCGAGTCGCACAGCGCTTCCCCCGTCCGGACGTCCGAGCTCGAGCTTCGTATCCCACGTATACGGCGAGTCGTAGGACGTCCCGAGCTTCGCGGAGGCTGCTCCGAGCCCGGTCGGCGTGATGTTGTTGGTCGTGGACAACGCCTGATCGAGGAAGAACAAGCTGTCGCAGAACGTGCCGTTGTACAGGCGGTTCGGCGCGATCCCCGCGTCGGTGAATATCTTTGCGCAGCGAGCGTGTGCACCGCCTCTGCGCGGGTCGTCCGCCTTACCGACGTCCTGACCGGGCAGCCAGCTCACAACAACGGAACCGTTGAGCTGGCTCGGCTCGTGCTGCAGTGCCTGCGTGTTCGTCAGGTTGACGCTCGTGAAGCCGTAACGCGGTCGGAAGTCCTGCTGGTCGGCGATGGTCAGTCCGAAGAAGGGCATCTGACCGGCCCACTCGTCGAAGATGACGTGAGTGACACCGTCCTGGCGAAACCGCAGCGTCGCTGAGCTGATCTCGGTCGACATCTGTCCGAACGCACTCACCGAATGCGGCGTGCCGATCACGGCCTCGCTCGTGAGCACGAGTCCGCGCTTCTTGAGCTCGCTCTTGATCAGCGTTGCGATGCGATCGAAGACGGGCTCGTCGAATCTCATGAGGCCGAGCTTGTACCCGGCGTTGAAGTAACCCGCGTCCTTGAGTCCGGCGATGTAGGCGGGGACCCAACGCTCAGGGCGCATGCGACTCGGCTGGTACAGGTAGTTGGCGTAGTCCTTGAAGTACTTGCCGTCGTATGGCCACTGATTCTGCTGGACGAGCGGCGTCTTGCCCTTGGCCATACACGCCGCGAGCGCATCGGTGCCACCGACGTGTCCGGCGACCACGGCGAACACCTTCTCGTCGTTGATGAACTTCTGACACGCCTGCTCGGCAACGACGTCCCACGAGTCCGAATCTGTCGCGTCGTACTCGTAGTAGATCGGCACGATCTTGCGTCCGGCGAGGCCGCCGTGAGCGTTCATGTGCTTGACGAGTGCGTCGATGATGATGCGCTCGGTGTTCTCGCCTTCGGGTGTGCCGCCGAACCCGACCAACGCGAACGCGGGCCCGAGAGGAGCGGAGTGGTTGAAGCCGATCTTGATCGTCTTGTCCGTGACACCGGTTCCAAGATGAACCGCGCCACCACCGGACACGATCGGCGCGGGCTCCTTCCCGGCTTCACCGGTCACCGTCGCCGATGAGGCCGGGCCTCCGCTCCCCAAAGATGCACCAGGACCTGTCGTTGCACCCGGCTGCGAGGTCGAAGATCCGATGTCGGCTGGGCTCGCCGAGGAGGCGACGATCGGGTCAGCCTCCTTGGACGTCGACCCGCACGCGGCCACGAGCAGCAACAACAGGACGGCGATGGTTCTACTCACGAGATGTTAATCATCGTGAACATTCACGTGGGTGTCAACGCGATCGCCGCCGGGAGATCGATAGGTGATCGCCTCACCGTCGTAAGAACGCACCTCGTTCGTGCGTCGGTTCACAAAGGCTGTGCGTTTCCGCGACGGTGGGCCCCCTGCATCCATGGACTCACGCCGCGCAAGGCACGTTCTCAGAGCAGCGCCGCGTTAACGACCCAGCGCAACTGCGGACGGATCGGGTACGTCCCGGAAGGGAGCAGCTGCGTCATGAACACAACGCTGATCTCTTCGACCGGATCGACCCAGAACGCCGTCGACGCGGCGCCGCCCCACATGTATTCACCCTTCGAGGCGAGCGAACGATTGGTCGGTGGATCGATCACGACGCCGAATCCGAGCCCGAAACCGACGCCGGGCATCGCCGTCTCGCCGGGTGAGCCGGCGCCCATGACCTGCAGGTCGACGCCACCGGGCAGGTGATTCGTCGTCATGTACTCGAGCGTCCGGCGTCCGATGATGGGGTCGCCGCCAGATACGAGCGCCGATGCGAAGCGGTGATAGTCGTCGATCGTCCCCGTGAGTCCACCCGCGCCGGAGAGCAGCTTCGGCAGCTTGTTGTACGGACTCGGCATCACGGCAAGCTGCCTGTTCTGACGCGTGTAGTTCTGCGCGAACCGGTCCTGCTTGTCCTCCGGGACGAAGAACGCGGTGTCGGTCATCCCGAGGGGTCCGAAGATGTGCTCGTCGAAGTAGCGGTCGAGGGTCATGCCACTGACGACTTCGACGACACGTCCGACGACGTCGGTTGCGCTCGAGTACAGCCAGCGCGTGCCCGGCTGGAAGGCGAGAGGAAGGGAGCTCAGCTTGTCGCAGTACTCCGCGAGGTCAAGGCCGCGGAAGCCGAAGCCGAGGCCGTTCGCGCGATAGATCTCTCCAACCGGACCCTGGCTGAAGCCGGCGGACAGACCCGACATATGCGTGAGGATGTCGTGGATCGAAACGGGACGATCGAGTGGGTCGGTGATGTAGTCGTCGGTGCCGCCCGAGGAATACACCGTTGCGTCCGCGAACGACGGGATATACCGGGACACCGGGTTCTCGAGCAACACCTCGCCCTTCTCGACGAGCTGCATGAGCGCGATCGAGGTGATCGGCTTGGTCATCGAGAAGATCCGGAAGATCGTGTCGTCACCGATCTTCTTGCCCGCCTCGATATCGGCCATGCCGTAGGTGTCGCGGAAGACCACTTGGCCCTTGCGTGCGACAAGCACCGAGGTGCCGGGGAACTTCCCTTCATCCACGTAGCGATGACAGAGATCGGCGACGCGCTCGAGCCGCTGCGACGAGAAGCCGAGACTCTCAGGCTGCACGTGGAGTGAACGTCGCCGTCATGTGTTTGATCCCGTTGATGAAGTTCGAGGAGAGATGCTGCGGCTCCCCCGTCATCTTGATGTCGGGAAGGAACTCGAACAGGTCCTTGAACATCACCTTGATCTCTTGGCGCGCGAGGTTCGCACCAAGGCAGAAATGCGGACCCGGGCCCCCGAAACCGATGTGGTTGTTCGGCTCCCGCATGACCTTGAACGCGTACGGGTCGTCGAACACATCCTCGTCGCGGTTGCCGGAGATGTAGTACATCATCAGCCGGTCGCCTTCCTTGAACTCCTGGCCACCGAGCATCGCGCCGTCCTTCGTCACTGTGCGCCGCATGAACATCACCGGCGATGCATACCGGACGATCTCCTCCACCGCGCGCCGTTGCACGCCGTCGAAGTCGTCCATCCAGATCTTGCGCTGGTCGGGATTCTCCGACAGCGCCTTGAGGCCCCAGCTGATCGCATTGCGCGTGGTCTCGTTGCCGGCAACCAGGAGCAGGATGAAGAACGAGCCGAGCTCGTGAGGTGCAAGCTTCTGTCCGTCGACCTCGGCGTGGACGAGCGCCGACATCAGGTCATCTGTCGGATCCTTCTCGCGCGCTTGGGCGAGTTCGGTCGCGAGCTGCGTGAGCCCCATCGCAGCACCCATCAGTGCCGCCATCGGGTTGTCCATATCCGGCGTGTACTCGGGGTCGCCCAAACCGAGGATCGTGTTGGACGAGTTGAAGACGAAGTCGTACTGCGACTCGGGGACGCCCATCATGTCGCAGATCACCTTCAACGGAAGCCGCGACGAGCACTCGGTGACGAAATCCACCTCGCCCTTCGGGCCGATCGTGTTGATCACTTCGCGCGCCGCGCGGTCGACGTATTCCTCGATCTGCCGCACCTGACGCACGGTGAACGCCTTGTTCACGATGTCGCGCAGGCGTTTGTGCTTCGGATCGTCCATCTCGATCATCGAGCCGAAGAACTCGCGCATCTCGGCCGGCATGTCGAAGGCCGACGTCGCTCCCCGGCCAGAGCAGAAGAGCTCCGGCTGACGCGAGGCATCGACGATGTCCTTGTACTTCGAGAGGAGATAGATGCCGCCCTCGAAGAACTCGGGCGGGAACCCACTGGCGCCGTCGAACTCGGGGAGGTCGAAGTACGCGATCGGGCGCTCCCGGCGAAGTGTCTTGAATGCCCCCTCCCGAACCTCGTGGGGCAAACTCCAGAACTCGAGGTCCGACATGTTCAACTCGTCGACGCTGAACTTCTCGATAGGTTCCATCCCGCCAGCTTACGAGTCTGAGCGGGCGGCGGCTTCATGGTCCATCCTTGGTAGCCGATAACACACACAGCACTCAAAGGGGCCGGAGAGGGATGGAACGAGCGCGACCCATAGCCGCTTTGGCCCTTGTGGTCATGGCGACCCTGCTTGCCACGCCGGCACGGGCACAGGAGCCGCGGGGCCTGCTCCCCGAGCAAACCCCTGCCACCGCGCCGTCCCCGCAGGCCGCGCCCCCCGCCCCACAGGCCGCGCCCCCCGTGCCGACCGAGCTCCCGAAGAACCTCGGCGAGGTCGAAGAACGTCTGAACGACCTCGAATATCGGATCCGGCGGCGCGAAAAGAAGATCGCGTCCTATCAGTTGAAGCTCAGCGAGATCTCCGGTGAGGTCGCCTCCCAAGCGGCCAGCCTCGACGAGATCCGCGACAACCTCGACGCAACCAGCGATCGGGTCGCCTCATCGGAGGCCCGCGTGGCGGACCTGAAGCAAGAGATCGCCCGGCGTGCTCGTTCGCTGTACAAGCGCGGTGGTCCCCTCGAGATGATCGGAGTGCTGGTCGGATCCGACTCCATGCGCGATTTCGTCTCACGGGTGGGCTACGCGACAGCGGCCGCCACACACGACGAGGATCTGCTCAACGAGACGCGCGATGTGCAATCTCGGCTGGGCCGATTGAAGTCGTTCCAGACACGCCTGGTGCGCGATCGGACCGATGTCGTCAAAGACCTGCAGGAGCGTCAGGGAACGATCAGCGACGTCTTTGCCAAACAGCAGAGCGCGCTCGCCAGGATCGCCATCGACCGAGCCGCAGTGCTGGCGATCGCCGACGTGCTGACGGGACGCGTCGGTGCCGATCGGATCTCGGCGCTGCGGCGCGTAGCCGGAGGCGGCATGACGATCACCTACGAAGACTGGGCGCGCGAGCTTCTGACCGCCATCGGTGCTCCAGTGAACCGCAACAACCTCGTGGTTGTCGTCGCGTGGCAGGCAGCGGAAGGCACCCAAGCGACGTGGAACCCGCTCGCAACGACGATGCCGGCCGAAGCTGCAACGGTGTTCAACGAGGTCGGCGTGAGGAACTTCTCATCGCTCGAGGTTGGCATCGACGCGACCATCCGCACGCTCTCGCGCCGCGGACACGGCTACGACAAGATCCTTGACGGCCTCGAACGGAGCCTTGCACCGATGGAGACCGGACACTGGATCCAGCAGTCGAACTGGTGTCACGGCTGCGCCGAGGGCGGCTACGTCGTCGGGCTCATCCCAGCCGTCGAGCAGTACTACGACGGCCGGACGCCTTCTTCTTGAACGCACGAGCCTCACGGGCCGCAGCAGTCGTCGCCCTCGTGTTCGCGACTGGTGCTCTCGCACAGCCGGCGGCCGGCCAGAGTGATGGCCTGGACACTGCTCGGGCGCGGGTCGTCCAGCTCGAGGGCCGCATCTCCGCCGCACAGCGAGAAGTGAAGGACGCGCAGGTCCAGCTTCGCTCGCTCTCCGAGCAGGTCGGGCACGAGCAGGGCGGGCTTGCGTCTACCCGGCACGAGATCGCCGGCACGAAGAAGCGCATCACGCATACCAAGGAGCAGCTCGGCTCCCTGCGCGATCGTCTCGCCTCTCGCGCAAGACGCCTCTACATGCAGGGACCTGCCAATGTGATCGGCGTCGTGCTGGGGGCCGAGTCGTTCGGTGAGTTCGTCGGACGCGTCACCTACACCTCTCGCCTCGCCAGGCACGACGGCCTCCTCGTGCTCGAAGCGCGAAAGATCGAGCGCGAGCTACGTGAGATCCAAGACCGTCAGGAACAGCTCGAAGCCGACCACGCAGGCAAGCTGGAGGCGCTCCGCTCGAAGCAAGATCTCTTGACCGACGCATTCGCGAAGCAGCAGGGCGTGCTCGCAGAGCTCGCAAGATCGAAGTCCGAAGCGCTCCGTCTCATCGCCGACCTCGAGAGCAAGCTCGGTGCCGGTGCACTCGGCGATCTACGACGTGTGGCCGGACAGGGAATGACGATCAGCTACGGCGAGTGGGCGGGATCCTTCCTGTCGTCCCTCGGAGCCCCTGGATCGCGCAGCAACCGCATCGCGGTCGTCGCCTGGGTGGCCTCCGAGGGAACACAAGCCACGTGGAACCCGCTCGCGACCACGAAACACATGCCGGGCGCAACGCAGTACAACTCGCACGGCGTGCGCAACTACTTGTCGAAACAGCAAGGGATCCAAGCCTCGATCCTGACGCTTGAACTTCCGAGCCGCGGCTACGAGCCGGTGATCTCGCGGCTGCGTGCGGGGGCCGAGGCGATGGAAACAGCGGAAGCGATCCGCGATTCGTTGTGGTGTTCGGGTTGTGCCGGAGGGACGTACGTCACCGGATTCATCGAAGCGGTTACGCGCTACTACGACCGCTACGCCAACTAGGCGCCTTCAACGCCCGTGCCGACTTGGCAGGTCACACCCGTCCCGCCCAGGCCGCAGTAGCCGTACGGATTCTTGTCGAGGTACTGCTGATGGTACGGCTCCGCGTAGTAGAACTCCGGCGCGCCATCTCGGAACTGGCGGATCTCGGTCGTGATCTCGCCGTAGCGTGAAACGTTGAGCGCGGTCTGGAACATCGCGCACGACTTCTCCACGGCTGCGGCCTGCTCGGGCGAGTAGGTGTAGATCGCCGAACGGTACTGCGTCCCGGCGTCGTTGCCTTGCCGCATGCCCTGCGTGGGGTCGTGTCCTTCCCAGAACACCTTGAGCAGATCGTGGAAGCTCACCTGTTTTGGGTCGTAGACGACGAGCACGGCCTCGGTATGTCCGGTACCTCCGCTACACACCTCTTCGTACGACGGGTTTGGCGTGTAGCCACCGGCGTAGCCGACCGCCGTCGTGTAGACGCCGGGGATCTGCCAGAAGAGCCGCTCGGCCCCCCAGAAACACCCGAGGCCGAACACCGCCTGCTCGAGACCCTCGGGGAACGGCGGCTTCAACGGGTTCTTGAGAACGGTGTGGACATCCGGCACCGCCATCACCTGATCCGTTCGGCCGGGAAGGGCTTCGTCCTCCGTGATCATGTGCGCTTTGGTCTTCCACATAGGTGTCCCCCAGACTATTGCGGATGCCGAGCCTTCATGGATTCCTGCGCGCCGAACAAGAGGAGAACGCCGACTGGCGCTTCCACATTCCGACGGAACTTCACGGGGCCTTCGGTGGAGCCTTCGGTGGTGTGGTCGCGTCGTGCACCCTCGTTGCCGCACGATCGGCGGCACCAGGACGCACGCCGAACGCTCTCGATATCCGCTTCGTCCGGAGTCTGGTGGCGGGCGATGCGTTCGCACGGACGACCGTCCTGCATTCCGGACGGAGCCTCACCAACGTCTCGGTCGATCTCACGGACGGGGCGGGCAAGCTGTGCGCGAGGTCAACGATCTCGCTCGTCGATCCCGCGGTGCTTGACCCGTACGACAGTTCGACTGTGGGGCCCGGGCCCTGGATGACGCATGATGAGGCGACGCCGTTCCCCGAGGTCGCACCGATCGTCTCGGTTATCGACCCACGCATGGTCGGTCACGACGACCGCGGCTTCGCGACCGCGGTGCGCATCCCATGGGACGACGACGGCTACTCTGCCGAGGCCGCGTGCATGGCCGGCGACATGGCGGTCGGCCCGCCACTCGGAAGCGGAGCACCGAAAGGTGTCGGCACGCCGAACCCCGACATCGCCTTGCGCTTCTGCGGCCACGTCACATCGCCGGCCCTCGTTGGGGTCGGACGCTGGCTCCGCTCCAGCAATGGCGTCGCGGCCGTCGGCATCGAGGTGTGGTCCGACGATGCACTGATCGCGATCGGTATCTCGACGGCGCTTCTCCTCCCCGCGAAAACGTGACCCTCGCAGTCGTCACCAACGAAGCTCAGAACGGCGCCATCGGTTCCGACGCACTCTGGCCGGCGTTGCGGGAGGCGGCTCGCCCGGCTGTCGCCAACATCGCGAGGCTCGTCGGTGCTGCTCGAACATCGGGTATCGCGGTCATCCACGTGCTGTCGGTGAAACGTCCCGACCTGCGCGGCTCGAACAACAACGCACCGCTGTTCCGAGCGGCACGTCGAGCCGGCGGATTCGCGGCCCAACTCGTGCCTGAGCTCGGCCCCGAACCGACCGACATCATCATCGAGAAGGTCGCGGGGATGAGTCCGTTGCGCGTTACCGACCTCGATCCCATCCTCCGGAATCTCGGCGTGGGGACGATCGTTCTCGCCGGCGTGTCGCTAAACGTCGCGATCCCGTCGATCACGTTCGACGCGGTCAACCGCGGCTACCGCGTCGTGATCCCCCGCGATGCGGTTGCCGGTGTGCCGGTCGAGTACGGCGAACAGGTGCTGCTGCACACCATGTCGCTCGTCGCCGACATCACGACGGTCGACGAGCTTATCGTCAGCCCGGCCTTCATGAGAAGATCTCGTTGATCCTCTGCTTGATCTCCGGCGTGAGCAACGGCAGCACCTCGATGGCCGCGAGGTTCTCCTTGAGCTGGCTCAGCTTGCTGGCGCCGAGGATCACGCTCGAGACGCGAGCGTTGCTCGCGCACCACGCGATCGACACCTGACCGACCGTGCAGCCGAGCTCGTCCGCGATCTCTTTCAGCTGCTTGACGGCAGCGTTGGCGTCATCGCTCGTCATGCGCCCGCGCAACCACTCGTAACCGGGAAGCGCAGCGCGGCTGTCGTCCGGGATGCCGTCGATGTACTTGCCGGTGAGCAAACCGGACGCGAGCGGCGACCAGATCGTAAGGCCGAGCCCGATGTCGTCGTACAGACGCCGGTACTCCTGCTCGACGCGTTCGCGTTCGAAGAGGTTGTACTGCGGCTGCTCCACGATCGGCTTGTGCAGGTGATGACGATCGGCGATCTCCCACGCCGCGCGGATCTCGTCCGCCGACCACTCGGACGTCCCCCAATAAAGAGCCTTTCCCTGGTCGATGATGTTGGAGAGCGCCCACACCGTTTCTTCGATCGGTGTGTCCGGATCGGAACGGTGGCAGTAGAGGAGATCGACGAAGTCGAGGTCGAGGCGCTCGAGGCACCCGTCGATCGCGTCCATCAGGTACTTGCGGTTGAGGGTGTTGCGCGTATTAACGCCGGGCTTGATGCCCCAGAACACCTTCGTCGAGACGACGTAGTTGTATCGCGGCCAGCTCAGCCGCGAGATCGCTTGACCCATGATGCGCTCTGATTCACCGCCGCCGTAGGCCTCGGCGTTGTCGAAGAAGTTGACGCCGGCTTCGTAAGCCGTGCCCATCATCTCTTCGGCAGCACCGACGTCGACCTGGGAACCGAACGTCACCCACGATCCGAACGACAGAACGCTGACCTTAAGGCCGGAGCCTCCGACCCGCCTGTACTCCATCCCAACCTCCCTGGGTCGCCGAGCGCCCACGGTACCCTTTCGTGCATGACGCTTCCAGAGGTTTCGCTACCAAAGTCAGGAACCAAGCGCGACGATCTCCTCGCGCTCATGCAGGAACGCAAGGCGGGCGACGCCAAGTGGCGCGAGGGTAAGACGTGGAGCCTCATCTACCCGGCCGGCGAAGACGTCGATGCCGTGCTCTTCGACGCCAACAACCTGTATCTCTACGAGAACGCATTGAACCCGTTCAAGTTCCCGTCGCTCGACGTGATGGAGAAGGAAGTCGTGGCCATGACGGCGCGCCTTCTGAACGCGCCGGACCATGCGTCCGGCTCGATGACCTCCGGCGGCACGGAGTCGATCATGCAGGCCGTGCGCGTCGCGCGCGACCGCGCGAAGAAGGAACGCGCGGTGAAGAAGCCGAAGATCGTTATCCCGTACTCCGCGCATCCAGCCTTTGCGAAGGGAGCCAAGTACTTCGAGCTCGAGCTCGTCCACGTCCCACTCGCGGCCGATCTTCGTGCGGACGTCGGCGCGGCGGAACGTTTGATCGACGACGATGTCGCGCTCGTCGTCGGCTCGGCTCCCAACTATCCGCACGGTGTCGTCGATGACATCCCGGCGCTCGCAGCGATCGCGCACTCGCGAGGCATCCCGTTCCACACCGACGCCTGTGTGGGCGGGTTCCTCCTTCCGTTCATGGAAAAGGCCGGCTACGACGTCCCGCCGTTCGATTTCCGCGTCGAAGGCGTGTCGACCATGAGTGCGGACGTCCACAAGTACGGCTTCTGCACCAAGGGCGCCTCCGTCGTGCTCCATCGCGACGGCTCGCATCTGCTCGAGTACCAAGCGTTCCTCTATCAGGACTGGCCGGGCGGGATGTACGGCTCTCTTGCGCTCGCAGGCGCGCGTCCGGCCTCGCCGATCGCCGCTGCGTGGGCTGTCATGAACTACCTCGGCGAGGACGGCTACGTCCGGCTCTGCAAGCAGACGATCGAGACCGCGCGGCGTTTGCGCAAGGGTTTCGAGGACAACGGCCTCGTCACGATCGGCGATCCTGTGGCGTCTGTGATGGCGTTCGGCTCGGCGGATCCCGATCTCGACGTGATGGCCGTCGGTGACCGAATGGACGACAAGGGCTGGCACCTCGATCGCCAGAACGACCCCGACGCGCTGCACATGATGGTCTCACCCGAGCATCACGCGGTCGTCGACGAGTTCATCGGCGACCTCACCGACGCTGTCGCCAACGCCGGTACCTCGCGCGGTGCCAAAGCCCGCTACAGCTGAAGCAACTCCTGTAGCGACGCGATCGTGTCTGCTTCCTCCGGGTTCTTGTCAGGGCGGTAGCGCTTCACGCGTGCGAACCGGAGCGCAAGTCCTCCGGGATATCGCGTCGAGCGCTGCACGCCGTCGATGGCGATCTCGATGACGAGCTCCGGACGCGCGCGCACGAAGATGCCGTCGCGTGATGCCTCCCGCGCAAGGATCTCTTTGGTCTGCCACTCGAGCAGCTCGTCGGTCAGTCCTTTGAAACACTTTCCCACCATCACGAAACCCCCCGGCACGAAACCCCCCGGCACGAAACCCTCCGGCACGAAACCATCCGCGGCGGACGACGGATCGCGCGCGCCGAGGTGCAGGTTGGACAGCCGGCCTTGCCTGCGTCCGTGCCCCCATTCGGCCCCCAGCACGACGAGGTCGTAGGTGCGCACCGGCTTCACCTTCCGCCACGCCTTGCCGCGTCGTCCCGCGGCGTACGTGGACGAGATGTCCTTGACGACAACACCCTCGTGTCCCGCCGCCAACGCTTCCTCGAGCACCATCCGCGCACGCTCGGCCTGATCTGTGATGACCCCCGGGATCCGTTGACCTGGTGCGATCTCGTCGAGCCGCGCAAGACGGTCGCGCAGCGGTTCGTCCAAGAGGTCGGTGCCGTTGTGGTGCAGGACATCGAAGAGGAAACCGACGGCACTGCCGCGACCGTCCTTACGGTCGTCCTCCATCAGTCCGATCGCCTCGCCGTCGAGAACGACGGCATCCACAGCCAATGCGCGAACGATCGCAACAACGCCGGGCAGGGCCTCCGTGATGTCGTTGAGGTTGCGTGTGTAGATCTTTACGTCGCCGCCCCTTCGGTGGATCTGCACGCGGATACCGTCGAGCTTCCATTCCACCGACGCGAGCTCGAACCCTTCGAGGGCTTCCGAAACGTTAGCCGCCGTGGACGCGAGCATCGGCTGGACGGGCGTGAAGAGTTGAAAGCCGACGTCGCGTAACGCTTCCTCGCCGGTCGCAAGCGCGAGGTATGCGACCCGGCTGAGGTCTCCGCAGAGCATGACCGCCCGCCGGACGAGATCCGGTGCTATCGCGCTCGCGCGCGCGATCGCTTCGGCCATCACACCCTCGAGCGCACCCTGACGCAACTCCCCCACGAACAGTCGCCGGATGAAGTCCGCTTCATCCGGCGTCGCCCGCGCGAGCAGGTGCTCGAGGATCCGCCGGCGCTCGCCGGCGGATCCGGCCCCGGTGGCGCGCCGCACCTCGTCGATCGCTCGGTCAAGATCGAGGACGTCGAGAGTCAGCTCACTCGCATGCTTCACCTCGATCTTGTAGACCGTCGCCCAGCCGACACCGATCTTGCCCTGCGTCGGCGTCCCCGACAGCATCCCGACGGACGACGCGATCTCGTCGCTTGCCAGCGCCTTGAGCAGATCTGCGAGCAACGCGACCTTCGTCGAGCGCGCCGAAGTCGACGCGACGTCGTTCGAGACGCGGACCAGCTCAGCGAGCCTCACCGTTTCATCCTCGCCTATGTATCCTTCGGGTCTCATGGACACAAGCCAAACCACCTCTGCAGACGTCAAGCGATACTCGTTCACCGACCGGGGTCCGTGGGTCGTCGACCCGGACGCCATCACGTGGAACCGCGATCTGGACGTCCTCCGCGCGAAGACCCGGAAAGAAGCCGACGTCCTCGCCCGGCCCCCGCGCACACCGCCTTTCGCACGCATCGCGCGCACGGGGGCCGACCTCGGTTCGGCCATCATCGGCTGGCAGCTCCTCGACAAGCGCAAGGGCGACATCGCGAGCAAGAAAGGCGTCTCGCGACGGCTTCGCAAGTCGTTCGAACGCCTCGGGCCCACCTACATCAAGCTCGGCCAGATCCTGTCCGCCGGCGAGGGAATCTTCCCCGAGGAGCTCGTTGAGGAATTCCGGCTGTGCCGCGACGAGGTTCCCGCTGAGCCCTTCGACGACGTCCGGCGTGTCATCGAGCAGGACTTCGGACGCCCACTCGGCCGCGTCTTCGCCGAGATAGAGACCTCACCGATGGCGGCGGCGTCGATCGCTCAGGTACACCGCGCGAAGCTCCTCACCGGCGAAGAGGTTGTCGTGAAGGTGCAGCGTCCCGGCATCGACGAATCGATCCGTCAGGACCTGCGCGCGATGTCATGGGTCGCGCCGAAGCTCATCGGACGCATCCCGGTCTCCGCACTCGCCAACCCACCCGCGATCGTCGAGCTGTTCGCCGACACGATCGTCGAAGAGCTCGACTTCCGTCTCGAGGCCGGCAACATGCTCGATATCGCCGAGATCCTGGCCGCTACGGATCAGCGCGCGATCATCGTCCCGCGTCCGCATCCAGAGCTCGTCACCCGGCGCGTGCTCGTGATGGAGCAGCTCCACGGCTACAACTTCGACGACGTCGAGTCGATCAAGAAGGCGGACATCGACACGAAAGCTGTCATCCGCGCCGGGATGATCTCAACGCTCGAGGGCGCGATGCTGCACGGCGTCTTCCACGGCGACCTGCACGCCGGAAACATGCTGCTCGACGAGTCGGGACGTGTGTGCCTGCTCGACTTCGGCATCACCGGACGGTTGGACGAGAAGCAGCGGGTCGGCTTCATCCGCTTACTCATGGGCGGGGTGACCAACGACATCACGATGCAGTTCGAAGCACTGCGCGACCTCGGCGCACTTCCTCCCGACACCGACATCCAAGCGGTCATCAAAGACCTCGGTGTGGATCAGCCGCCGAAAGACCCGGTGCAGATGTCGGCGCACGAGCTCGTTGAGGAGATCCGCGAAGTGGTCAAGAAGCTCGTGGCGTATGGCGCGAGGATGCCGAAGGAGCTCATGCTCTTCGTGAAAGATCTGCTGTTCCTGGACGCCGCGATCGCGACGCTCGCGCCCGACCTCGACCTGATCGCCGAGACATTCCAGATCGCGCAGTACATCGCGCAGCGTCACGGCGAGCGACTGGCGAGCGAGGCCGGCACGAAGGCCGACACCGAGATCAACCTGGACGGCTTCAAGGCCTCCTTCGGACTCGACTCCTCCGTCGAAACGTTGACCTACGCCGACCTCCAGGAACGGCGGAAGATCATCCGCGAGCGCCTCGAGTCGAACCGCCCAGAACGTCGATGGGGCCGCAAGAAGCGCTAGGAACCGACCTTCACCGTGCCGAGTTGGCCGGGATGCAGGACGCACGAGTACTTGTACGTGCCCGGCTCGGTGAACGTGAGCGAATAGGTCCCTTCGAAGGGTGTGTCTTCGGCACCGATGAGGCCGGAGTTGGCGAGGCCGCCTGTGTAGTCGCCTCCCGATCCCACCCCGCTCGGCGGGAATCCCTTGGGGTCACCTGGTTCGAAGTCGCCGCCGAACGTCACCGTGTGGGGCTCGTACGGGTTCTTGACGACCCACGTCACCTTCTCGCCTGACTTCACGTCGATCGACTCAGGAGAGTACCGGTTCACCGACGTGACGCGGTCGCCCCAACCGACGGTCGCCGTCACGCCATCATCGGTGCGCTCGAGCTCCGGCGTCGCGAACTCATCCGCGTCTTCACGGGCTTGCTTCACGGCGTCCTTCGCCCCCTCACGGACATCCGCCGGCTTGGATCGGTCGCCGGCGTCGTCGACGACGGTCATCGCGCCGTTCATGAACGGGTGAAGGATGCAGACGAAGGTGTACGAGCCGGGCGGGATCTCTTTCGCAAGTTTGAGCGTGACGCTCTTGGGTCCCGCGCTTTTCGGCAACGGCTTGGCCTGAAGGAACCCCGAGTTCCAGTAGCCCTCCCCGTCGAATGCCGGCAGTCGCTTGTTCTCGCACTTGACCGACTTCGTCGTCGGCGCGTCCTCGAAGTGGCACTTGTCGGTCACGACCGGATTCTCACCAGTCTCCAGCACGATCGGCGGCTGATTGGAACGGTCTGGGAGCACCCCGAACGTGACGGTGTGGGGCGCCTCGGTCGATCGGTTCTTGAACTTGATCGAGTCGCCTGCACTCACACGGAGCTCGCCAGGAAAGAACGCCGAGAACTGGAGCTTCTCCTCGACGGACGACTTCGCGTCGAGCTCGACCGAGTACTTCAGCGGGCCGCTCGGACTCCGCGAGCATCCGACGGCAACGAACGCGATCGCGACGCACATCACAAGGACCTTGCGACTCATTCCGCCTCCTTCGCGAGCCTCACTGGTCGAGCACGCGAGCCGAACTGGTCGAGCGCGCGAGCCTCAATGGTCGAGCACGAGCATCAATGGTCGAGCACGAGCATAAGGATCGCTGCATAGTGGCATGCCCCCGCCGCCACGACCATCACGTGCCACACCTCGTGATAGCCGAACACCAGCGGGCTCGGGTCCGGACGCCTTCGCAGGAGCACGATCGAGCCGAGTGTGTACAACACCCCGCCGGCGGCGATGAGCGCAAGAACGGGCGCCGGCATACGCGGGACAAGTCCCGGCGCCGCCAGAACCGCGACCCAGCCGAGCACGATGTACATGGCGCTGCTGATGCGCCGCGTGCGCTCCATCCCGAAGACCTTCATGATCACACCGGCCAGAGCTCCCGCCCACACAACCGCGAGGATCGCGTACGCCCACGGGCGTTGCAGGACGAGCAAGCAGATCGGCGTGTAGGAGCCTGCGATCAGCACGTAGATCATGGAGTGATCGAGGCGCTGCATGCGGGCCAGCGCGCGTGGCGACCACTTGATCCGGTGATAGGACGCGCTCACTCCATACAGTCCGGACATGCTGAGCGCGTAGATCACGGATGAGATGCGCGATACCACACCGGCTCCCGCCGCAACGAGCGCGACCCCCTGGGGGATCGACACGAAGAACGCGATCTCGTGCAGCAGTCCACGCCAGCGCGGTTTCGCCACGGCTCCGATCGACATGCTCACGACAACAGTGTCCGCCAAAACACGAGATCGTGCCTCAATCGCATGTCGAGAACAGTCCGAGCGCCTCGGTCAGGGTGACTGGAGCTGTTCCCATCTCGTCGAGCACAGCCGCCAGCCACTCCGGACGCGACCGCGCCACCACCGCGATCGGACTCGCCGAGCTCGAATGCGCGATCACGATCTGGACGAAGTCGGCGGCGTAGTCCGGAGGACGCACGTCCTTGCTCAACTCCGCCAGCGCGAAGGGGTCGGGCGGAACAGGAGCGTTCGGGTCGATGCGGGCGATCACCGGCGTGCCGGGGGCCGGGCCCCCACCCGACAGTCCGGGACCGTCGCACAGGATCGCTCCACGCACTGCGTCGAAGCGCGCGGCGGACGCGAGCAACGCGACGTATGCGCCGAGCCCGCGTCCGATCAACACAACCGGACCGATGTGCTGGATCGCCGCATCGACGTCGCCCATCAGAAGCTCCGGCGTGTACCCACCGCCCTTCGGGGAGCCGGAGTCGCCGTGTCCGGTGAAGTCGAGCGCGTAGATCGGACCTGGCCAGGGCTCGAGGTCGAGCGGGACGTCGTCCGGCGAACGCAAGCCAAGCGCGTGCAGAAGCAGCAGCGGCACTCCGTCACCGCTCTCTCGCAGCTCGTGCAGTGCAAGCACGATGCGTCCGTGCGTGAGCTTGATCATCAGGACAAGAAATCCAGCACGAGATCGGCAACTTCGCGCGGTTTCTCGATGTGGATGAAGTGACCGGTGCCCTCGAAGACCTCGAGGCGCGCATTTGACGGAAGGAACGGACGCAGTTGATCGGGCGTGATACCCCAGCCCATCTCCTCCTGCTCGGTTCCCAGCACGCCGAGCAACGGCATCGACAACGCGTTCATCGCAGCGAGCGACCATGTGTGACGCCACGGACCGAATCCACCGAAGCGAAGCTGCGGATCGATCTTCCAGCGCCAGCCGTCCTCGTCGAGACGTCCGCCGACGCTGACGAGGTACCGAAGCCATTCGTGCGACAGACGCGGGTTCATCCGTCCGCGGCGCTTGGCGAGCTCGTCGAGAGAACCCGGCCTGCGGACGAGGTCGGCGATCGCCCGGCGGTGCTTCAGCCATTGCTGCATCCCATCTTCGAGCATCCGTGTTTGCTCGTGGCCGACGATCTCGAGGTGCCGGCGTGGCGACGGCATGCCGTCGATGTTCACCATGCGCCAGATGCGGTGCGGCACGATCTCCGAAAGCTGCATCAGCATGTTGCCGCCCTTGGAGTGGCCGACCACCGGAACGGGATCGTAGGTCGTCGAGTCGAGCACGGCGATCGCGTCGCGGTTGTCGGCCTCCCAGGAGTAGAGCTCGGTGTGCGCGCTGTCGCCGTGGCCGCGGTGGTCCCACGCGATCACGCGCCAGCCGGCGTCGGCCAAGAGAGGCGCGAAGACGTCGTAGGTGCGTGAGAAGTCGAAACCCCCGTGAGCCAGCAGCAGGGGCCTGGCGTCCTCGGCGCCCCATTCGTTCACATGGATGGCAACGCCCCACGAGTCGACTGATCGCTGCCGATCCGGCGGCCGAGCGCCGGGGAATGTCACCACCTCGTCCGTCATGGCTGCCCATGGTCGGGGGCGCGCCTCGGCCCTGTCGAGTTGGACGGCGTAGACTCCGGGTCTCCATCGCAAAAGGGGAACGTCATGGCCGACCGCGAGATGCGCTTCGAGCAGAAGATGTCCGACGCCGAAGCGATGATGTGGAACATCGAGCATGATCCACGGCTCAGCTCGAACATCGGCTCCGTGATCATCTGCGACGCCGAGCTCGACTTCGACCAGATGCGCCGGCGCGTCGGAGCAGCCGTCGCCGACATCACGCGGATGCGTCAGCGCGTGGCTCCCGTGCTCGGCCGGCTAGCTCCCCCGGTGTGGATACCCGACGCGGAGTTCGATCTCGATTTCCATCTGCGCCGGGTACGGCTTCCCGCTCCCGGCACGGAGCGCCAACTCTGGGACTTCTGCACCCGCGCCTTGCAGGAGCCGTTCGACCGCACTCGTCCCCTGTGGACCTTCTATGTGATCGACGGCCTTGAAACAGACCGTGGCGCTCTCTTCACCAAGCTTCACCACACGATCACCGACGGCGAGGGTGGAGTGCGCCTCGCAGAGCGCTACATGGATCTGGAACGCGACACACCGCTGCCTCCCGCCGTCGACCTCGACGCAGTGATCGCCGACGCAGCCAAGGAAGACGCACCGGACGCCGGTGAAGGTTTCCTCCCGTCGCTCCTGCGCACGAGCGGCCACACGGCGAAGCGTTTCCTTGGGATCGCACGAAGGACGGTCGGCGAGGCCGCTCTCGTGCTGGCCGATCCACAGCGACTCACCGAAGCCGCAGCCAACATGACCGTCGCCGCAACCTCGTCCCGCGATCAGCTCGGCGGCGGGAGTCAGCCGGGTTCCCCCGTCTGGACCGGACGTTCGCGCCACCGCTTCTTCGACGTCCTCGATGTCGACTTCGACAAAGCGAAAGCCGCATCGAAAGTGCTCGGCGGATCGCTGAACGACTTCTTCGTGACCGGCGCCGCCATCGGCGCATTCAAGTACCACGAGTTCGTCGGCGCTGAAGCCGAGTACTTCAACACCACGTTCGTCGTCTCCACACGCGACGACGCATCGGCCGGCGGCAATTCGTTCACGCCTTCGAAGGTGCGCGTGCCCGGGGGGAAGATGGACCCGGCCGACCGCTTCACGCAGATCCAGGCGTCGATGGGATCGCGGCGAGGAGAAGTGACAGGCGGCGCCGACCTGATGGGTGCCGTATCCGGACTCGCGAACCTGATGCCGACGTCGGTCGTGACAGGACTCGCGCGCTCGCAAGCCGCAACGATCGACTTCGCGACATCCAACGTGCGCGGAGCACCGATCGAGGTGTACGTCGCCGGAGCGAAGGCGCTCGAGTGCTACCCGATGGGGCCGGTCGCGGGCACCGCGTGGAATATCACGACGCTCTCGTACGCGGGCAAGCTCTACATCGGCGTCCACATCGATCCGGTCGCCGTACCGGACACCGACCTGCTGATGCGGTCACTCCGGGAAGGCTACGCAGAGTTGATCTCGGCCGGAGC
This sequence comes from uncultured Actinomycetes bacterium, assembly GCA_964520325.1. GTDB lineage: Bacteria > Actinomycetota > JAICYB01 > JAICYB01 > JAICYB01 > CAZFOB01. The sequence continues at coordinate 55,042 of CAZFOB010000019.1, forward strand.
CCCGTCGTGAGCCCCGTCGTGAGCGAAGGAAAGCAGAGCCGTTCCGTCGCGTTCTTCGATCTCGATCACGGCATCCTCAAGCAGTCGCCGGCCACGTTGATGCGCAACGGATCGGTCGCGGCCAACGTGCTCGATCGCGCTGCCGACATCGCGGGGCCGATCCTCGGCCCCTTGGTGCTGAAGGCATCAACGCGGGGTATCGCCGGAGTCGCCGTCTCAGATCTTCGAGCAGCGGGACGTGACGCCGCCGCCAACCTCGCGTTGCAGTCGCATGTGCACGCACTCATGGTCGAGCACCGCGCCGCCCGCCGGCGGTTGGTCGCCATCACGCGCATCCCGATACAAGCCGCCGAGCCGCTCACCGTTGCGCTCGGGTTCGACGACATCATCGCGACACGCTTCACGGAGACTGAGGGACGACTGGACGGCGGGATCGACGGACCGATCGTGTCCGGTCGCGGCAAGCTCGAAGCCGCGCGCGAATGGGCGGCGCGCAACGGCGCGTCGCTCAAGCGGAGCTATTTCTACGCAGGAAGTCTCAGCGATGCTCCACTGCTGGCCGAGATCGGACGTCCCGTCGTCATCGATCCAGAGCCACGACTGGCGGCGCTCGCGTGGCTCAAGGGTTGGCCGACGCGCTCGCTTCATGCACCGTCCGGCGTGATGACCGTTGCCGGACGCGAGCTGCAAGACCTCACGCGACCGTTCGTCCGTCCCGAGCTCATCCCCAACGCGCGCTTTACCTTCAGCGGGCTCGAGAACATCCCCGCCGTTGGTCCTGCCATCGTGGTCGGCAACCACCGGTCGTACTTCGACGGCGTCGCCCTCGGCTTGGCCATCACCCAGACGGGACGCGCGGCCCGCTTCCTCGGCAAGAAGGAAGTGTTCGACGTCCCGGTCTTCGGCATGGCCGCACGCTGGCTCGGCGGCATCCGCGTCGACCGTGGCACTGGAAGCGACGGGCCGCTGGAGGCCGCTGCGGAAGCGCTGCGCGCCGGTGAGATCATCGGCCTGATGCCGGAAGGCACGATCCCGCGCGGACCGGCGTTCTTCGACCCCGTTCTCAAGGGACGCTGGGGCGCCGCAAAGCTCGCGGCGATGACGAAGGCTCCCGTGATCCCGCTCGGCCTTTGGGGGACGGAGAAGGTGTGGCCGCGCTCAGCACGCATGCCGAACATGAATCCGCTGAACCGTCCGCTCGTCACAGTGACGGCAGGGCCCCCAATCGAGTTGACCTACGAAGACACCGACGCCGACACCAAGGCCATCATGGCCGCGATCGTCGATCTACTCCCGGACGAAGCGAAGCTGCAACACACACCGACAGCAGAAGAGCTCGCGCTGACCTATCCCGCGGGTTACAAAGGCGATCCGGAGAAGGAACTCGTCCGGCGTCCCGGCACCGACACCTAGTCCCATTCGGGGTGATCCCGGTTGAACGCGTCCTTGTAATACGTCGGACGGTCGACAACCGGCACCTGCAGCACAGTTTCACCAGGCCCGGTGAACACCTCGACGTGGGGGTCGAGAAAGTAGATCGGCACCTTGTCGAACTCTGATGTCGTCACGTTCATCACGAGACGGTGGCCCTTGCGCAGGTTGTGCGCGAGCGTGGTGCCCGGCGGATCCATCACGTACTTCTTACCGGGCACGACGACTCGAGTCTTGTCGAGTCCGTCTCGGAGCTCCGGATTGAGCGCGAACTGTCCGAGACGGCGCAACGTTGCGTCCGGGCTCTCGTCGTAGAGCGTGGCGAGCAGGCTCACGCGCGGCATCGTGACCGAAGCGACCAAGCTCAGCTTCGGCATCCCGAGCAAAAGCATGTCCCTGCCGAGCTTGTCCGTGCGGAACATCGCTTCGGAACCGAACCCGGGTCCGGCGGCGACGGTCAGGGGGTCACCGTAGAACGACCTCGAACCGGCAGTGTCCGGCCTGGTCGAACTCAGCGCGCCGCTGGCGTAGGGATAGAGCGACAGCTTGCGCGCGGCGACCGGAAACTTCTTCGCTGTGTAGATCTGCGTGCGCGATCCTTCGATGGCGTCTTGCTCGGTGGCGTCGGCGAGGAAGATCTCGACCGGCGGTCCCGTGTCGACATCGCGGCTCTGGAGCTGCTTGTCGAACCACGCGTGTAAGGCCATCGTCCACTGATAGTCGCGCTGGTTCGGACAGCAACCGCTGCCGTGGCCCCATTGACCGAGCCAGAACTTGTCGGTGGCGCGTCCGCGACGGAGGAACCAGTCGAGCGACCCGACGCGAGCGGCGTGGTCGTTGATGCCGTGGACGACGAAGACCGGGATCGGATTGCGCGCGGCGGCCGCCCGGAAGTCACGCTCGCCGTGCCACGGCGCGTAGCGCCCGGACAGCTGGTCGACCGCGTTGAGCTGTTGGAGTCCGTCGACGGCCGGAAAAGCGGTCAGGCCGCAGCCGAAGTACTCCATGTCGTTTCCGAGGTTGTCGCCGCCGTTGCCGCTGCCAACGCCCGCCAGTCCGACGGGAAGGTGACGCTCGATCGTGAGCGGCGGGTACCCGATGTACGGACCGGCCCACTGCAGCAAGTAGGGCACACCGCCCTGGAACTGGTGCTCGTACATCGACCCGAGACCCGCCGAGACGACGATAGTTGCCAGACCTTTCGGACGCTCACCCAGCGTCATCACCGACGTGCCACCGGGGTAGGAGTGACCGAGCACTCCAACCTTGCCGTTCGACCATGCGCGAGAGGCGGCCCACTCCACGACGGCCTTCGCATCCTGCTGGTCGTTCGGACCCATGTGATCGAGACACCCCTGCGAACGTCCGGTGCCGCGCAGGTCCATCATCACGACCGCATACCCGCGAGGGACGAAGTACTTCACGAGCCCGCCCTGTTCGGGGAGCATCCTGATGCCGTCACGCTGATAGATCGTGCCGTGATACGGACTGATCTCGGCGATGACGGGGAACTTGCCCTTCGCCTTCGGACGCGTGACCTCGATGTAGACCTCGATGCCGTCCTTCATCGGGAGCGTGAGCGTTTCGGTGACGACGCTCTTGTGTACGGGTGCCGACAGTCCCTTGATCTTCGTGTAGTCGATCGGGGCAAGCGGATCGGCCGCATGACTCGCGGGAGTGGCGCTCGCGAGCAGCAGGCAAACAACAGCGAGCGCGATCAAGCGCGCGATCCGGAAGGTCCCTCTTATTGAGTTCAGGCCATGAGGGTAAGCGTTTCCCGGCCCCCAGAAGTTCGAACGAGCGTTACGCTCGTGCCTGGCTAAGCTAACGCCCTGTGAAGATCGCGATCGTCGGAGCAGGCATAGCGGGTCTATCCGCAGCGATTACGCTCGCCCATGACGGCCACGACGTTGTCGTGCTCGAACGCGACGCGACACCGCTTCCACAAACCGCGGACGAAGCCTTCGAGTGGAACCGAAGAGGAGCGCCCCAGGTTCGTCACTCCCACGCCTTCCTCGCCCGCGGCCGCAACCTCTTGCGAGACCGGATGCCCGAAGTCCGCGACGCCCTGCTTGATGCCGGCGCGACGGAGGTCGCGTGGGCCGACATGATCTTCGACACCGTCGCCGACAAGTCTCCGCTGCCGGGTGACGTTGACCTCGTGATGCTCGCGTGCCGCCGAACGACCTTCGAATGGGTGTTGCGCCGCTCGGCGCTCTCGACCGAGCGCGTGGAGATCCGCGACGGCACCGTCGTCACCGGCTTGATCTCCGACGGCGGCGCTCTCCCGCGCGTCAACGGCTTGCGCACCGCCAAGGGCGACATCTACGCCGACGTCGTGCTCGACGCAACGGGGCGCCCGTCCCACCTGATCGAGATGCTCCGCGATATCGGCGTCACGCTCGAGGAAACGAAGAGCGGCACCGGCATCGTGTACCTCTCGCGCTTCTATCGGATGCGCGACGCTTCGACCGAACCGAGTGCGATGCCGTTCACCGGCCGCGACGTCGGCTACCTCAAGTACGCGGTGTTCCGCGGCGACAACCACACCTTTTCGGTCACGCTCGCCTACGACCCCGACGACGACGACATCCGCCGGCTGCGCGAACGCGAGCTGTTCGACGCCGCGATCTCGCTCATGCCGCTCGCGGCGCCATGGGTCGACCCGGACGTTTCGGAGCCGATCAGCGACGTCCATTACATGGGCGGCCTCATCAACCGCGTGCGCCATTTCGTGAGAGACGAAAAGCCCATCGTGGTCGGCCTCCATGCGGTCGGCGACTCTTCGGTGTGCACCAATCCTCTGTACGGACGCGGGTGCTCGTTCGGACTCGTTCACGGAGCCCTGTTCACCGACGCGCTCAAAGAGCACGGCGACGACCTCACGCCGCTCGCGCTCGACTTCGATGAAGCGACCCGGCGCGAGCTCTGGCCCTGGTACGAGGCGTCGGTCGCGCAGGACAAAGTGAATCTGACGATCGCCCGCGGCGAAGAGCTGTCGGACTTCGACACGTACATCCGCTCTCTCGTCAACGATGGCATCTTCCCGGCCGCGCGCGTCGACGCGACGGTGTCTCGGGCCTGGACGCGGGCGTTCAACCTGCTCTCGCAGCCGTACGCATTGATGTCCGATCCAGAGGTGATGCGGATCGTGTTGCAGCATTACGAAGATCGACACAACCGCGAGCCCGAGCCGCTGCAAGGTCCGGAGCGGGAAGACTTCCTGAAGAAGATCCACGCCTGACACGACTGACACGCCCGACAAGGAGAAAGCTATGCGCGCAGCGGTGATGAGAGGTCCGAACACTCTTGTCGTGGACGACGTCCCCGATCCGGTTCCGGGTCCCGGACAGATGCTTGTGAAGACCCTCGCGTGTGGCATCTGCGGCAGCGACCTGCACTTCCTCAAGCACGGCGAGCAGATGGTCGAGCTCGGTGAGGAGATGACCGGCGGGGTCGGTTTCGGTGGAACGATCGATCTCGGCAAGGACCTGATCATGGGCCACGAGTTCGCGGCAGAAGTCGTCGAGCTCGGCCCGGACACCAACACGTCGCTCAAGCCCGGTGACGCCGTGGTGTCGATCCCCGTGATGCTCACCGACATGACCGACCTCACATCGATCAAACCGATCGGCGCGTACTCGAACGAGTACGGCGGGGCCTACGCCGAGATGCTGCTGCTCTCCGCGATGCTCGCGATCCCTGTTCCCAACGGCCTCGACCCCCGCCACGCCGCGTTGACCGAACCGATGGCGGTCGGACTGCACGCGGTGAACCGCTCCGGGATCAAGAAGGGTGAAGGGGCCGTGGTGCTGGGGGCCGGTCCGGTCGGGCTCGCGTGCATCAGCGCGCTCTCGCGCATGGGCATCGAGCCGATCGTCGCCGCCGACTTCTCTGTTGCCCGCCGGGCCCTCGCGAAGACGATGGGCGCACACGAGGCCGTCGACCCGCGCGAAGAACCGGCGATCGACGCGTGGACGCGCCTCGACGGCAAACAACCGCTCGTGATCTTCGAAGCCGTCGGCGTGCCCGGGATGCTCGACCAGGCCATGAAGGCCGCACCGCGGCTTGGACGCGTGCTCGTGGTCGGTGCGTGCATGGAGAACGACACCGTGCGTCCGCTCATCGGCGTCGGCAAGGAGCTCGAGATCCGATTCGCGCTCGGTTACGACCCCTTCGAGTTCGCCGGCACGCTCAGCGCCATCGCCAACGGCGAGATCGACGTGGTTCCGCTGATCACCGGCGAGGTCGGGATCGACGGCGTGCCGCAGGCCTTCGACGACCTCGCCGACCCGGACGAACACTGCAAGATCCTGGTCCGCCCCGAACTCGCCTAAGAGCTAGCCGGCGAGTAGAACCACGCCGGCGTCGCCGTCCACGGTGATCGTGGAGCCGTCGACGATCGCCTCGGTTCCCGACACCGTTCCCGTCACCGCGGGGATCGCGAACTCACGCGCCATCACCGCCGCGTGCTGCCAAGCCGCACCCTTGTCCAACACGACCGCACCGAGGATCGCAAAGAGCGGCGTCCAGTCGGGACCGGCGTCCACGGCAACGAGGATGTCTCCATCCTCGACGTCGGGCAGCATCGGCGACGGCATGAACACGCGAGCGCGTCCGGTGTAGCGGCCGGACGATGCCTTCACCCCGTGCAATTCGTTGCCGATCAGCCCTTCGCCCTCGTCGTGCCGGACCGGCGGCGGCATCGCCTCACCACCGACCACCTCAGGCGGATCGAGCTCCTTGCGCCGTTCGTACTCAGTCTTGCGCTCCGCGATCAACGAAGCGACGTCCGACGGCAGCGAGCGGAGTTCGTCCCGCAACTCGTCCAAGGACAGATGGACGACGTCCCGCGGATCGTCGAGCACTCCGTCACGCTCAAGACGCAACCCCACGACGTGCGCGGCGTCGCGGAGGACTCCGGGAGCCGACTGGTCCATCCAATCGTTGTGATCCTCGAGGAAGAAGGCCATCTCCTTCGCGCGATGGAACTCGAGATCGAAAAGTGCGAGGCGCTCCGGATCCTTCGCGAGCTCACGACGCACGTCCCGCTCGAGACGCTTGCGATCGCGCAAGACCTCGCGCTCCTTGCGGTCCATCTCGTCGAGATCGCAGCGACTATATGTGGCGATCATCTGAAGTGGGATCGACGGCTCGACATTCCACGTCGGCGAACCGAACCACGCCGACGCCCCCCACCCGGCACCTGTGCGATGCCCGTACCTGCGCAGTAAGCGTCGGAAGCCTGAAGCGAACGCCGCGAAATCGCCGATCCGTTCGATGTCTCCTGCAGAGACGACCTTCGCCAGATCGGCGTCGGCCTGAACCAGCTTCGCCAGTTTGCGCAGCTTCTTCACAGTACGCGTCAGCTCGTTCGCCAACCCACCGACGAGCACGGGCGCTTCAGCTTCGGGGCGTCCCGTGATCTCCGTGTAGATGGGCGGCCAGGCGAAGGTCGGCGCCAGCACACCCCCGGCCGAGAGCCGTGCGGCCGCCATCCGCCAGTGGAGGTTGCCCATGATGTGCGCGTGCGCGCGCATGCAGTCGTCGAGGTGCGCGACGAGCTCAGCGAGCGGACGCGTCGGACGCGGATGCTTGCGCAGCCTCTCGATGAGAGGGACGACCTTGTCCCGGATCTCGATCCGGTAATAGTCACCGAACTCGGGGTATGACTTCGCATGTTCGACCGCGCGATCGAGCCGCCCCTGCGCTGCTTCGTCGAGCTCGGGCCCCCGCGCGTACGACCAGCCGTCGACGATGCGAAGGACGTGCATCCGCGTCATGGGCGAGGCCATGTCGTCCCAGCAGGCCTTGCGTCCTACGTAGTAGACGCGCTCGGCGTCTTCGTACAGACGCGTGTGTGGGCCGATGGTTCGCGTCCAAACGTAGTCGGCGTCAGTAGTCACTGATCTTGGATGCGCACTTCTTGCAGGACGACGTCCTCGCTGGGCTTGTCGGAGCGATCGGTGGCGACCTTCGAGATCGCATCCGCGACGTCCTGGCCGCTTTCCACGATGCCGAAGATCGTGTGCTTGCCGGTGAGGTGGGCCGTTTGTGCAGTGGTGATGAAGAACTGCGAGCCGTTGGTTCCGGGTCCGGAGTTGGCCATCGCGAGGTAGCCGGGTCCGTCGAAGCGCGGTCCGGCGTCCACCTCGTCACCGAACTCGTATCCCGGACCGCCCCGGCCGGTGCCGGTCGGGTCACCGCCCTGGATCATGAAGTTCGGGATCACGCGGTGGAAGATCGTCCCCGCGTAGAGCGATTCGCCATTGCGCATCTGGCGGGTCTCGGGGTCGCGCCACTCCTTGCTTCCCGTCGCGAGGCCGACGAAGTTGGCCACGGTCTCGGGGGCCGTGTCGTCCAGAAGACGCACACGGATATCGCCTTTGTTCGTCACCAACGTCGCGTATGTGGGCATGCCGGCCATCTTACGGGCGCAAAGGAAGAGCGCGCCCCGGAGGGTGGGCGCGCTCTTCGTGGCGGGGGGATGGGTCTTGCTGGCGAACCCAATGTGGCCGATGAACCTAAGCAGACCGTGAGGCGAACCTAAGAGTCGGCTGAGAGCACCGGGACCTCGAACCCGACAACGGCCCCCCCACCCTCGCGCTCACCTGCGAAAACGCTCCCGCCATGAGCGTCGACCACCTGCTTGACGATCGAGAGACCGAGGCCGGATCCGGGCAGTGCGCGGGCGGCGATCGCGCGGTAGAAGCGGTCGAAGATCCTCGGACGGTCAACCTCTCCGATCCCCGGCCCCCGATCGCACACCTCGACCCGGCCGCCCGTCACCGAAACGTCGATGGGCGCCTCAGCCGGACCCCACTTCACGGCGTTCTCGACGAGGTTGGTCACCGCGCGCTCGAGACCGAGCGGACGTCCCTGTACGGGCGAGGGTTCAGCGACCACCGTGATCTCGCGGCCCGTGCGCCGGCGTGTGCGTTCGACGGCGGAGCTCACCACCTCGGCCAGATCCATATCGGTCATCTCCTCGGCGTCGCCACCTCGCTCGTCGGTCGCAAGCTCGACGAGCTCGCCGAAGAGCGCGGACAGCTCTTCGAGCTCGATCCGCAGATCGACCAGCACACGCGCCCGCTCTTCCTCGGACATACCCGTGTTGCGTCCGAGTACCTCGACATTGGTGCGAAGCGATGTGAGCGGTGTACGCAGCTCGTGGGACGCGTCAGCCACGAGCTGTCGCTGCTGGTCGCGCGATTCCTGCAGAGCGGTGAGCATCTCGTTGAACGCGCGCGCCAGGCGGCCGAGCTCGTCGGCGCGATCGAGCTCGTCGATGCGTGCGTCGAGCTGCTTCGTGCGTGCGACATGCTCGGCAGCACCGGTCAGCTTCTCCACGGGACGTACCGCGCCTCGCGCAACGAGATAGCCGGCTCCGGTGGCGCCAGCGATGCCAACGACGGCCAGGCCGACGAGGATCAGTGCGAAATTGCGAAGGGTCGCGTCTACCTCGGTGAGCACGCGCGCCATCTGGACGGCCTGTCCGGTGACGAGCGATGCCGTCACGACGCGAAGGTGCACCCCTCCAACCGTCTCGTCTCGGACGAACCAAGGGATCCTTGCTTTTGCCACAGCGATGTCGCGGTCATCGACCGGCAGCGCTTGGTTCACGGTGGCCCGTACGAGGATCTGACCGGAGGCGTCGATGAGCTGAACCGCGTTGTCGAGCGCGTACTCGCCGGTTCCGGCCTGTCCGGCGACCGGCCTGGGTCCGGCTGGTCCGAGGACCCCAGCCGAGGTCACCCGCCGCACGAGTCCCTCGTCCACCTGTCCGCGAAGCTCTCGGGCAACGAGTACCCACGTCCCGATCGCCATGACGAGCACGGCGACGGCCACAGCACCGGCAGTGAGCCCGGCGATCCGCGTGCGCAGGCTCATTTGGGCTCGCGGATCACGTAACCCACACCGCGGATCGTGTGGATGAGCCTCGGGTCGCCGATCTTGCGGCGCAGATACCCGATGTAGACCTCGAGTGAGTTCGACGACGGACCGAAGTCGTAGTCCCAGACGCGTTCGTAGATCTGACTTCGCGAGAGGACGACCCCGACATTGGACATGAGCAGCTCGAGCAACTCGAACTCGGTCTTCGTAAGCTCGAGAAGCTCAACGCCGCGCTTGACCTCGCGCGTGGACGGATCGAGCACGAGATCAGCGACGCGAAGGATCTCTTCAGAGGTCGACGTCCGGCGCAAGAGTGCGCGCAAGCGAGCGAGCAACTCGTCGAGTGCGAACGGCTTCACGAGGTAGTCGTCCGCGCCGGCATCAAGCCCGGCGACGCGGTCGGTCACCTTCTCACGCGCGGTGAGCATCAAGATGGGCGTCCGCACGCCGACGGCACGTAAGCGCCTGGCCACCTCCAGCCCGTCGACGTGCGGCATCATCACGTCGAGCACCATGGCGTCGGGGCGCTCGTTCAACACGACCTGGATCGCTTCGGCGCCGTCCGGCGCGGTGAGCACTTCGTAGCCCTCGAAGGTCAGAGCGCGCGAAACCGACTCGCGCACGGCGCGGTCGTCCTCGGCGATCAACACGGTCATCTTGACCTGGGCCGACATGCCCAAACGCTACCCGCAGCGCGTAAGAGGTTGGTGATCGGGTAGGGCCGGGGGTTAACCCCGGCCCTCCCACACCACCGGACATGCGGG
>CAZFOB010000020.1:0-63634 GCA_964520325.1 uncultured Actinomycetes bacterium
GAGCCGGCACCGACGCAGGCGTTCCCGTCCGACCGTCCGGCCGCTCCCGAGGCGGGCGAGCCGGCACCGACGTGGGTGTTCCCGTTCGACCGTCCGGCCGCTCCCGAGGCGGGCGACAACCAGGCTCTCGCCGTCAACACCGAGGACGGTTTGACCGTCTACGACGTCGCGTTCGCCTTGGTGTGGGCGGCCGGCGACGGAGTGCTCAACACCAACGAGGCGTACGCGTTCGCGCGGTGCACCGCCTGCCGGACGGTGGCGGTCGCCTTCCAGGTCGTCCTGGTGCTCGGCGAAGCGAACCTCGTCGTCCCACAGAACCTGGCGGGGGCGGTGAACTACATCTGCGTGGAGTGTGTGACGTACGCGCTGGCGACGCAGCTGGTCGTGAAGCTGTCGGGGCCGCTCAGCGAGCAGAGTAGTGCCGAGCTGTCCGCGCTGTGGGAGGAGATCGGCGGATTTGGGAGGTCGATCGAGGGCGAACCCCTGTCCGAGCTACAGTCTGCTCTGACCGAATACGAGCGGCGCATCCTCGACATCATCCGTGCGGACCCGGCAGCTGCACCTGGTAGTGACCCCGAAGCGCCGGTTGGTGAGCCGAGCGCGTCGCCGACCGGCACGGACTCGCCGGCCGGATCGAGCACCGCGTCGCCGACCGGCACGGACTCGCCGGCCGGATCGAGCACCGCGTCGCCATCGAGCACCGCGACGCCGACCGCGACGCCATCGAGCACCGGAGAGGGCAGTTCGACCGAGCCGACGCCCGAGCCGAGCTCCTTGCCGTCCGCCCGAGCGACTCCCTCCGCGACGACGAGCCCATGAGGTGACCTCCGATGTTCCGGGTCGAGGTCGATGCGCCGCAGGTCGAGAGCTTCGGACCGCCGGCAACCCCAGAGCAGCCGTACGGGGTCTGACCAGAGGCTTGCCTGACAATCCCGCTTCCTAGCCACGGCAACTCCTCGCTCAGCAAAGTAAATGGGCCCAATCGGGAAGCGGGCCGAGATCCAGGTGGCCGGGAGGCCCAGACTCGAAACCAGGCTGGCGCCTCGAACGTTGGAGACGTATGCGCCACGCCGCAGTCGGTCTCGGATTGTTCATCTTTTCCGCGTGTGGTCGCGAAGGCGCAGTCCTCACTGCGTCGGGGTCCCCTTCGACCGTAAGTCCCGGCGCTACGATCGAAGCACCGACGCAAGCGCGGCCGCCCGTCCGTCCCGCCGATCCGTCGGCGGAACCCAGTCTGGTTTGCCGGAATAGCCTCGACCCCGCCTGCGGTTCCTTCTACTGGGATCCTCAGCCAGACCGGAACGGACCGCTCACGGTGGAGATCACGTTCTCTCCGCGATCTCCGCGCGTCGGCGAGCAGATCGTGCTCAAGATCCGGGTGAGGGACGACACGGGACCGGCGTATGCGTCGCGGGGGGTGTACGGCGAGCACGCGTTCAGCGCCGGACCGTCATGCGGTGGTCCGGCGGAGCGGTATGGGCCGTGGGCGCCGCCAACGAAGGTGCCGTTCGACAAGACCGGCTACTACAAGGCGTCATACGACAAGTCAGGTCGTTACACCGTGTCTTTCACATACGACTCCGGGCAATGCAACTACAAGGGTTACGACCCGTACGCCGGGGAAGGAACCGGTGAGGTCGTCGTGGTCGTCACTGCGTAGAGGCGTCTCCGTACCCCTCGAGCGCGAGCCGCATGTCAGGAGGGATCGGCTCCTTGCCTCCGTCTTTCAGGTCCACGAAGACGTGGCGGAGATGTCCCACGGCGATCGGATCGCCGGCGCGCGACACGTCGTAGCGCGTGGCGAGAGAGGTTGTCCCGAGCTTCTCGACGGTCACGTAGACGTCCAGCTCGTCGTCGAAACGGGCGGGCTTCAGGTAACGTACACGCGCTTCGGCCACGACGATGTCGAGACCGAACTTCTCGAGAGCGGCGTCGTAGCTGCCGAAGGCTTCACGCCAGAGCTCGGTGATCGAGACGTCGAAGAAGACGAGATAGTTCGAGTTGAACACCGCACCCTGCGCATCGCACTCGTTGTACCGGACGCGAAGCCGATGGACGAACGGCGGCACTACTCGAACTCGATAGCGTCACCGACGCGGATGGTCCCACCCGACGCGACCATCGCGTAGATCCCGGCGCACGGCAAGGTGCCGATGATCTTCGTGTCCTGCATGTTGTGCCGCGCGGCCGAACGCAGCACGTTCGAGTCCTTGGGGAGGTCGTCCTGAGGCAGCGTCGTCATCACGCAGCGGGGCACGGGCATGAGCGTCCGCAGCTCGATACCTCCGATGCGAACGACTTTCCAATCGTTCTCGACGAAGCCGTCTGCGCCGTCGACCTCGATCACGATGTTCGGACGGAAGCGCCGGACGTCGAACAGCGAATCTGGTTCGCGGCGCTGGAACTCCTCGAGCGTGTTGGTCGTCATGAAATGGATGGCTGCGGCGTCGAAGAAGTCGCCGGGTGAAGCGAGCGACGCGGGGACATCGATGATGGCTTCACCCGCATGTTCCTCGCCCGTGGCGGGCCCGTACATGTCGGTGCCCTTCGACTCGTCCCACACCTCTTCGTAAACCGCGTCGGCGGGCGCGGTTGCCGACAATTCGACGCGTCGTCCGATGACCTCCGATAGCAGCTCGGAGAGTCCGGGCTCGTCGGTTGTGTGCGTTGAACCATCTGGAAAGGTCACGCTCGCAAGGCCGGGGCGTTCGAGGTGGGCTCGGAAGCGGAACAGGTCGCCCCACAGGTCGTACCGTTTCGCGCTGCACACCTTGCCGGTCTGCTCGTCGACGAGCGCGAACGACCGGTCACCGACGACGCCGTGCGCCCCGATCTCGGTCTCGTCGATCCGTTCGCCGAGCATCGACTTGACCGGGTATCGCCAAAGCTCAGTGACGCGTGCGTCCATGTGAGTTCACGCTACCAATCGGGTACGTTCACCTGCGTTGATGAAGGTCTCGCTACCAGCTGAACGTCTGGCCGCCGTTGGCGCGCCAGATCGCGCCGGTGCAAAACTTCGCGGCGTCGGAGATGAGGTACTGCATCAGGTACGCCTGGTCCTCGGGATCGCCGACGATGCCGAGTGGTGACTGCTTCTTCATCGATTCGACGAACTGGTCGTAGTACTCGGTGTTGACCTTCCCGTCAGGCCCGACGAGATGGCGCTCCGTGAACGCTGTGATCGTTGCGCCGGGGGCTATCGCATTGACGCGGATGCCGTTGCGTCCCACTTCGAGCGCGAGGGTCTTCGTGAGCATCGCGACGCCCGCCTTCGTCATCGCGTACAGGCCGTAGCGCTTGGCCGGGGCGTCGATGCCGGACGACGTCACGTTGATGATCGAGCCCGACCCCTGCGACGCCATCACGCGCACGGCCGCCTGACAGCCGAAGAACACGCCCTTGAGGTTCACCGCGATGATCTTGTCGAGTTCGTCCTCGGTGGCTTCGGAGATGAAACGGTCGAGCGGGATGCCGGCGATGTTGCACATGGCGTCCAGACGGCCGAAGTTCTCGACGGCCGCATCCACGGCTGCGTCGACGTCGGCCTTCTTCGCGACGTTGCACGCCACGCTGATCGCGTTGGCACCGATCTCCTCGGCAACCTTGCGCGCGCCGGCTTCGTCGAGGTCGGCGCACACGACCTTCGCGCCGCCGGCCCCGAGCACCTTCGCGGTGGCTGCGCCGATCCCGGAGGCCGCGCCGGTGATGACGGCCACCTTGCCGCCGACGTCGAAAGGGTGCTGAGATTGACCCATGAACGTGTGGAGTATAGGATTCAATATCTCGACCGTCAATTCGAAATAGCGAACAACTATGACCAAGCCGTTCATCGTGGGGATCGGCGGAACCACCCGCGCCGAGTCGGGAACCGAGCTCGCGGTGCGCAACGTCCTCGCGCACTGCGAGGAGCTGGGGGCGCAGACCAAGCTGTGGAGCGGTCCCGACCTCGAGCAGCTCCCGTTCTACGCTCCGGAGCGTCCAGAGCGAACAGACGCTGCCAAACAGCTCATCGGGGACCTCCGGCGCGCCGACGGGGTCGTGATCGGTTCGTCGTCGTATCACGGCACGATCTCCGGCCTCATCAAGAACGCCCTCGACTACACGCAGGACATGATGAAAGACGACCAGCCTTACTTCGCGGGACGTCCCGTCGGTCTTCTCGCAACCGGTGCGGGCTGGCAGGGAGTTGTCGCAACGCTCGAGCACCTTCGGACGATGGTTCACTCGCTGCGAGGATGGCCGACGCCACTCGGCGGCGCGATCAACACGCTGGAGAAGGCGTTCGGTCCCGACGGCGAGCCGCTCGACGAGAAGGTCTCCTTTCAGCTGAAGACGATCGCCGAAGAAGTCCTCACGTTCGTCGAGCGCTTCGCTACGAACTGATCGCGACCTTCGTCATCGCATCCGTCTCCGCATCGTCGGCTATGTCACGGTGACCGTTACTGCCATCCCATCGTCGTAGTGGCCGGCCTGGTGGCAGCCGATGATGGTCTCGCCGCGCTCGTCGAATGTGTGGGTGATCCTTCCCGTCTCGTTGGGCTCCAGCGTGATGGCTCCCTCTTCGCCGCCCATCTTCCCATCGCCGTGATGCTGCTCCTCGGCCATCTCCATCTGCTCCTCATGTCCCTTCTGGGTCATCGCGTCACCGATGAACGCGTCGTGCCGCGCTGTGCCGCGATTCATGAATCGGAAAGCGACGGTGTCCCCTCGCTTTACCTCGAGCGTGTCTGGTTCGAAATGGTTGTCGCGCATCTGGATCACGACGGTGCGGTCGGCGTCCCGAGTGACTTGGTCCGCGGCCTGAGAGCAGGACGCGAACGCAAGCATCGCCATGATCAAACCGATCATCCTCATCGTCAGCTCTCTTTCTGGTGATGTCCTGCCGGGACGGCGCCGGCGTACTGCTCGGGTTCGGCCTCGAAGGCGTCGGCGCAACCCTGTCCGCAGAACCAGTAGGTCTCGGCTTCGTGGGTGCGTGTGATCGCGCCGTCCGGATCTACGGTCATGCCGCACACGGGATCGATCGCCATCTCGCGAGGTTGCGCGACCTCGACCTTCGGCTCCACGTCTGCGACGGACGGCGTTGTCAGCGCCGCCGCACTCCACCGGCGCAGCCGGTTCGCGTTGGTGACAACCGAGATCGAGGAGAGCGACATCGCTCCCGCCGCGATCATCGGGCTCAGGCGCAATCCGGTTAACGGGAACAGCACGCCGGCCGCGACCGGGATGCCGACGGTGTTGTAGACGAACGCGAGGAACAGGTTCTGGCGGATGTTCCGCATCGTCGCCTTGCTCAGTTCGATCGCCGCGACGACACCCCGAAGATCGCCGGAGATGAGCGTGACGTCGGAAGCCTCGATCGCGACATCGGTCCCGGTGCCGATCGCGATCCCGACGTCGGCACGCGCGAGGGCCGGAGCGTCGTTGATCCCGTCTCCCACCATGCCGACGACTTTGCCTTCGGCCTGGATGCGTCCGATCTCGCTGGCCTTGTCCTGCGGGAGCACCTCGGCCACGACGCGCTCGATGCCGACCTGGCGCGCGATCGCGGCGGCCGTCCGGCGGTTGTCGCCGGTCATCATGATCACTTCGAGCCCCATCGTCTTGAGTGCGGCGATGGCTGCCGCTGAGCTCTCCTTGATCGTGTCGGCTACGGCGACGACACCTGCCGGTGACCCGTCGACGGCTACGAGCATCGGAGTCTTGCCACCCTCGGCCAGGCGCTCGGCGACCGTGACGAGGGATGAAGCATCCACTCCGGCATCCTCGAGCAGCTTCTCGTTGCCCGCGAGGACGAGCCGTCCATCGACTCTGCCGGAAACGCCTTTCCCGGTCACCGACTCGAAGTCCGTGACTTCGGTCGGCTCGCTCCCGCGGGCGGTTGCACCGCGCACGATCGCTTCGCCGAGCGGATGCTCGGATAGCCTCTCCACGGACGCAACGAGACGGACGAGCTCGTCGTCGGTAAACGGCGGGCTCGACACGACGTCGGTCAGCTCGGGTTTGCCGTTGGTGATCGTCCCCGTCTTGTCGAGGACGACGGTCTGCAGCTTCTGTGCGGTCTCCAGCGCTTCGGCCGAGCGCACCAGGATGCCGTGTGCGGCGGCGCGTCCGGTGGCGACCATGACCGACAGCGGCGTGGCCAGGCCGAGCGCGCAGGGGCAGGCGATGATGAGCACCGATACCGCCGACACGAGCGCGCGTGTCAATGACGGCTCCGGGCCCATCACGTACCAGCCGGCGAACGTCCATACCGCGACGAACATCACCGCCGGGGTGAAGTAGCTCGACACCTTGTCCACGAGGCGCTGGATGGGCGCCTTCGACGCTTGGGCCTCGCGAACGAGACGGATGATCTGCGCGAGCATCGTCGCGCTGCCGACCTTCGTCGCGCGCATCGTGAATGCGCCGGTCTGATTGAGCGTCGACCCGATGACGATGTCACCGGCGTCCTTCGTGACGGGGATCGACTCGCCGGTCACCATCGATTCGTCGAGGCTCGAGCGTCCGTCCACGATCTCGCCGTCGACGGGAACCTTCTCACCGGGACGCACGACGAGGATGTCACCGACCTGTACCTCGGAGATCGGGATCTCGGTCTCCACGCCGTCGCGGATCACGCGTGCGGTCCGCGGCTGCAGACCGATGAGGGCGCGGATCGCCTCACCGGTACCGGCCTTGGCACGGGCTTCGAGCAGCCGGCCGAGCAAGATCAGTGTGATGATCACGCCGACGGTCTCGTAGTAGACGCCGCGCAAACCGGGCGGCAGCACGCCGGGCGCAGCCGTCGCGACGAGGCTGAACACGAACGCGGCCGACGTGCCGAGCGTGATGAGGGCGTTCATCTCGGCGGTTCGGTTGCGGAGCGCGGTCCAGCCCGTGCGGTGGATCGGCCACCCGGCGATGAACATGACGGGCGCAGTCACCGCAAGCTGGAACCACGGATCGAGGAGCAGCGCCGGCACCCAGTGCGCGTCGAGGAATTCGTGGGCCATCATCGCGAGGAGCACGGGCGTGCTGAGCACGGCACTCATGGCGAGGCGCCAGACGAGGTCGCGTGCTTCGGCCCTGCGCGACGCTGCTTCGGAGTCGGAGAGGTCGACGGGAGCATCGGCATCTGCCTCTTCGAACGCGTCTTCGACGGAGCCATCGCCGACAGCCGCGCCGTCTTCATTCGGTTCGACGATGAGCTTGCCGTGCACCATGTTCATCCCGCACGCGAAGCCGAACTCGCCCGCCTCGTTCGGACGAAGCGTGACGACGGTCAACGCGTTCGCCGGCAGGTCGAACGACTTGCGGAAGTCCGAGAACACGACCTGCGACGTGCACTCACCCGCTTCTCGTCGGTCGAAGGTGATACGAAGCGGAACGCCCTGACGCACACGGATCAGACTGGGCGAGTACGCGCCCTGCACGACGATGTCCACCGTCTGCACGCCGTCCTGAATCTCGGCGAGCTCGGAGCGACGGGGGCCGAAGAAGAACCATGCGCCGAACGCGGTAACGAGCAGGCCGATCGCCACGACCAGGAGATCGGTCATGTGCGTACGAGCCGGGCGATCGCGGCGGACGCTTCGGCGATCTTGGCGTCGGCGACCTTCCCGCCCTCAGCCGCGGCCTGAGCGACGCAGTGCGAGAGATGCTCGTCCATCAACAGCAGCGCGACCGATTGCAGCGCCTTGGTCGCGGCCGATACTTGTGTGAGGACGTCGATGCAGTAGGCGTCCTCGTCGACCATGCGTTGCAGACCGCGGATCTGTCCTTCGATACGACGGAGACGGACCTTGAGCGCTTCCTTGTCCTTGCTGTACCCGGCCATCATGACCTCCCTCGTTTAATACAATACCCCCCTATAGTATCACGAAGTGGACGGCAGCATGAGGGAGCAGGGGTATCTCGCAGCGGCGGTGGGGGCGACCGGTGGGGCCGCGATCCTCGGGCTTCCCGCTGCTCTCCTCGCGGCGACCCTCGACTGCGATTCGAACGGCTTCGAGTGTCTCGGCGTTGGTCTTCTGATCTTTGCGTTGGCCGGTGCTGGGGGCCTCATCGGCGCGGCGCTTGGCTGCTATCTGGCCGTCCGCACGCGCGGCCACGAGGGTGCGTTCGCGACCTGCGTCTTCCTGATCGCGCTGCTCGTCCCGCTGTCGATGGTCCTCAGCGCGCTCACATCCCTCGTCGAGCAAGTGGCGTCTTATGTGGCCGGACCCGTCGACGCGTTCTTCGCTCTGGTGACACTGGCCGGGTGGCCACTCGGCGCCCGGCGGCTGGCGTTGTGGTGGCTGGGCCGGCGTCCGTCTACATTCACTGCTCTTTCTTGACGGGACGCAACCCGGTCAGAGTGACCGTGACGAGCCGGCGGACCGCGGCCCGAGACCGCAGGCTGCCGGCGGCCGTCAGGGCGTGGAGGCAGTAGCGCGCGAGCTCGTCGGGTGCTACGTCGTCCCGGAGGTTGCCGGTCTTGGCGCCCTCGATCAGCAGGTCTCGGACCATGTTGCGGAGGTGCTGCTCAGCTTGGCCCACCTGTTCGTCTCGATGCATCAGCGCTGAGAGTTCGGTGTCGTGGTGCCCGCGGGACTCGTGGGCGATGAAGGCGTAAGCCTCGAGCACAGCTTCGAGTCGCGCGCAGGTGCCGCCGGCCCGGTCTCGGACTTCGGCGAGATGTTCTAGGTGGTCATTGATCTGACGTTCGTGCCAGGCCCGCACGATCGCTTCGACGTTCGAGAAGTACTTGTAGAGCGTCGCACGTCCGATGCCGGTGTCATCGGCGATCCGCGACATCGTCACCGACGCCAGTCCGTTCTCCGCCACGAGTGCCGCAGTGGTGTCCAGGATCGCTGCACGCACTTCGCGGCGGTGCGCCTCGATGGTCTCGCTCCACAGCTTCGGCACCTTCGGAAGTATACATACCGAACTTAGTCAAGACATATCAACTTGACAGCGACACACTGTCTCGTAAACTGACCTCCAACCGATCAGTCACTCGTTCGACGGAGGAGGGCATGCACATGAGCGATCAGTCTCCCGACCCCCAGCACTCAGAAGACGCCGGCGAGAGGGCCAGCGGCGGATCGACTATCGGCGCTCCACGTTGGGTGAAGGTATTCGGGATCATCGCCCTCCTTGTGGCCGTGCTGATCGCGATCATGCTCTTGAGCGGAGGTGGCCCTGGGCGCCACGGCCCTGGGCGCCACGTGCCCAGCGGCCAGATGCAACACCCATGACCATGTCGCCCCGGGTCCGCAAGTTCGCGCTTAGCGCGCATCTCACGGTCTCCGTCGGTTGGATCGGCGCGGTCGTCGCGTATCTCGCTCTCGGTGTCGCGGCTGTGACCAGTCAGGACGTCCGGACGGTGCGTGCGGCCTGGATCGGGATGGAGCTCGTGGGCTGGTTCGCCATCGTCCCGTTGGCCCTCGCCTCGCTGCTCACGGGGCTCGTCATGGCACTCGGTACCAAGTGGGGCTTGTTCCGGCATTACTGGGTCCTGATCTCATTCGGGCTCACCGTCATCGCGACCCTCGTGCTGCTCTCCCACATGCCGGACGTGAGTGTGATCGCAGACGTCGCGCAAGAGGCGAAAGGCGCCGGCCTCGACGCGCTTGGGGGCGACCTCCTTCATCCCGGGCTCGGCCTCGTGGTGTTGCTCGTGGTCCAGGTGCTGAACATGTACAAGCCGCGCGGCATGACGCGGCACGGGCAGCGGGTGGGCCGGTCGAAATCTGACGGGTCGTCAGATATTCTCAAGACCCCACCCTTATAGAGGAGCGCTGCCGTGGACTTCGAGTACGGCCCCGGAGAGAAGGCGTTCCAGGTTCAGGTTCGGCAGTTCCTGATGGACACCCACGACGCGGAGGTCATGGACCCCACGCGCGAGGGCATGGCTCAGCTCGTGGACACGCCCAAGCGCCGCGAGTTCATGAAGAAGCTGTCCGAGCGCGGTTGGATCGGGATGAGCTGGCCGAAGGAGTACGGGGGCCAGGACGCACCGGGGATGTTCGAGTACATCCTCAACGAGGAGCTCGCGACCGTTGGCGCGCCGCTGATCGGCAAGGGCGTGGGGATCGTCGGCAAGACGATCATGCGCCACGGCAACGAGCGGCTGAAGAAGGAGTTCCTCCCGCAGATCCTCAAGGGCGAGATCGAGTTCGCGATCGGGTACTCCGAGCCCAACGCCGGCTCCGACCTCGCCGCACTGAGTCTGCGGTGCACGAAGACCGACGGCGGATGGCTCCTCAACGGACAGAAGCGCTTCACCACGTCCGCGCATTTCGCCGATTGGTACTGGGTGGCGGGACGTACCGACCCGGACGCACCGAAGCACAAGGGCATCACGCTCTTCCTCGTTCCGATGAACGCCCCGGGCATCGAGGTCGTCAACATGCCGTGTCTGGCCGGTGAGCGCACCAACGAGGTGTTCCTCGACGGGGTGTTCGTTCCCGACGACTACGTCGTCGGGGAACTGAACAAGGGGTTCTACTACGTGAGTGAAGCGCTCGACTTCGAGCGCTTCACTCTCTTCACGATCTCGGCTTTCGCGCGGAAATATGAGGCCCTGCGCACCTACCTGCGCACGGCAACACGCGACGGCAAGCCGATGAAGGACGACCCAGAGGTGCGCCGGACGGTCGCACGTCTGGCCACGAAGATCGAAGCCTGCAAGATGCACGTATTCCGCGTCATCTCGAAAGCCGCCGCGGGCGAAGTCCCGAACATCGAAGCGGCGATGTTCAAGCTCTGGCTCTCGATGACCGCGCAAGACGTCGCCGAGTCGTTCATCACGCTCGCCGGTCCCGATGGTGTGCTCCGTCGCGGCACCGAGCATGCGCCGATAGACGGACGTTTTGAGAACTACTACCAGTACTCGGTGCTCGAGACTGTGGGGGCCGGCACGTCAGAGGTGCAGCGGAACATCATCGCGAGGCGCGGGCTCGGTCTCCCGGTCCAGAACTAACCGTGCTTGACGGCGTCACGGTCCTTGATCTGTCCTCGGTCGGCCCGGGTGCGCGTTGCTCGTGGATCCTCGCCGACCTCGGCGCCGACGTCGTAAAGATCATCGCTCCCGCATCGGCCGGACGGATCGACCCGCCCTTCCACAGCTACGGCGCCGGACGCGGCACGCGTCGCGAAGAGATCGACCTCAAGACCGACAAGGAGCGTTTCCTCATGCTCGCCTACGAGGCGGACGTGATCGTCGAGTCGTATCGTCCGGGCGTTGCCGACAGGCTCGGGATCGGCTACGAAACGGTGCGCGAACGCAACCCGCGTGTGGTCTACGCGGCGATCACCGGTTTCGGGCAAGAGGGGCCTAAGGCCGCATGGGCAGGACACGACCTCAACTACCTCGCCGTCGCGGGCTACCTCGCATCGCAGAACAACGCGATGCCGGGCGCGACGGTCGCCGACTCGGCCGGCGGTGGTATGCACGCCGCCATCTCGATACTCGGCGCACTCTTCCGCCGCGAACGAACGGGCGAGGGCACCTATCTCGACGTGTCAACGACCAACGGCGTCCTTTTCCTCATGGCGTTGCAGGTCGATCAGTATCTGGCCACCGGCGAGCAGTCGGCGATGCTGACCGGCGGGTATGCGTGCTACGACGTGTATCAGTGCGCCGACGGCAAATGGCTCTCGGTCGGCGCGATCGAGACGCAGTTCTTCAGGAACTTGTGTGGCGCACTCGGTCTGCCGGAGCTGGCGTCGGATCAGTACGACGACGGCAAGCAGGACGTCGTGCGCTCGGCATTGCGCGAAGCCTTCGCGAAGAAGGATCGCGACGAGTGGGTGGCGCTGCTCGCGCCCAGGGATACATGCGTCGCGCCCATCCTGTCCATCGAAGAGGTCGCCGCATCGGTCCCCACGCAGGACGCCGGCGGCTTCCAACAGCTCGTTCCTTTGATCGCGCGATGAGCACCGACGTGAGGGACTGGATCGGCAAGGAGCGCACCGACCCGCCCGGCGACATCGCGTGCGAGCGCGGGTACGTCCTGCACTGGCTCGAGGCGACGGAGAACGCGAACCCCCGTTACTGGGAGGAGGGCTGCGAGGTCTCCCCGCCGTCGATGATCTCGGTGTGGATGCGTCCGCTGCAGTTCGTCCCCGGACGCGAGGGTGCGTTCATGCCACTGTCGCTTCATTTCGACCTCAAAGAAGCGTTCGGTCTGCCCGACGGAGTGGTGTCCGCCAACGAGATCACGTTCCACGCGCCGGTGCGCCACGGCGATCGCATCACGACGACGCAGACGATCCGCGACGTCTCGGAAGAGAAGACGACTCGCGTGGGCACCGGGCGTTTCTGGACGATCGACGTCACCCACCGCAACCAGGACGGAGAGGTCAAAGGCGTGGAGACCTACGAGATGTTCTCGTACCGTTCGGGGGACACCCCCGGCCCCGGGCGATGAACGTCACGAAAGGGGACAAGCTCCCTACGCTCGAAGTGAAGATCCGAGCGCGGCATGTGGTCATGGGAGCGTCATCGTCTCGCGACTGGCAGCCCCAGCACCACGACACCCATTGGGCGGTCGAGCGCGTGAAGGTGAAGGACATCTTCCTGAACACCCCGAACCAAGCCGGCTGGATCGAGCGCTACCTCACCGACTGGACCGGCCCGAAGGGACGTCTCGCAAAGATGCGCTTCAAGATGAAGAAGTCGGTGTGCGCTGGAGACGTCCTGGTGTTCAACGCCGGCGTAACCGGCGTGTCGGACGACGGCTTTGTCGATGTCGACATCGAGCTGTCTGTCGACGGTGAGGTAGCGACTGAGTGCACGGCACGCATCGCGGTGCCGACGTCCGCGGATGACGACCCGTGGCAGCGCCGCGGCGACGACTGGAGACCATGAGATGGATCTGAAGCTGTCCGAAGAGCAGGAGCTCCTGCGGGACGCCGTCCGCTCGATGTGCGAGCGCCACTCCACGATCGAGATCGTCCGTTCGCTGGAAGGCGACGCCAAAGGCTACAGCGAGGAGCTGTGGAAGGCCCTGAGCGACATGGACCTGCTCGGTCTGCTCACCGAGGACTGGCTTCCGATCGAGGTTGCGGTGGTTGCCGAAGAGCTCGGACGCGCGCTCGCGCCATCACCCTTCATCGACACCGCCGTCTTCGGCGCGGCGCTCCTCGGTAGTGCCGATGAGACCGTGGTGCTCGCGTGGCACGAGTCAGAAGCAACAGATACCGAAGAGGGCATCAGCACGCGATACGACAACGGAGCCGTCACAGGCGAGAAGATCCTCGTTGCATTCGCGAGCTCCGCGGACGCTCTTCTCGTCGTTGCGCGTGAGAACGACGACATCGTGATCGTCAAGGTCGACCCGGGTGACGCGAAGCTCACACTCGAAGGGACTCTCGCATCCGATGCCCGCTACAAAGTCGTTTTCGACGGTGCGCCGGGCGAGGTCGTGGCTCGCGGCTGGGACGCGTTCATGGACGCGATGACGCCCGCTCTCATCGCCGTGGGCGCTTTCGCGATCGGCGCCGCGCAGCGGGCCCACGAGATCTCCGTCGAATACGCGAAGGAGCGCGTGCAGTTCGACCGTCCGATCGGAAGTTTTCAAGCGATGGCGCATCCCCTCGCCGACCTCGCAACCGAGATCGGCGGCGCGCGGGCGATGGTGCATCAAGCGGCGTGGGCACTCGCCGAGCGGCGCCCTTTCCCGGGGACGCCGGCCACGGCGGCGATGGCGAAGTACTACGCGTGCGACGTGTTCCGCAAGACCGCGAAGTTCGGGCACCAGGTCTTCGGGGGCATCGGCTTCACCCTCGACATCGACATCCAACTCTTCATGCGCCGTGCGAAACAGCTCGAGGTGCTGTGGCTCGGCCCCCGGCGCCTGGAAGAGATCATCGCGGCGGCCGAACTCGACGCCGACCAGCCCCTCGTCACCGGCAACGCCGTGGCCTCCGCCGCCAAGTAGGCCGTTAGCGGCGGAAGATGAAGTCCAGATCGATGGCCAGGCCGCGGGGCACGAGTGGACTCGCGACGTCAGGAGGGCGCAGAACGACCGGATCCCCGTAACGCCGTCCGTCCAACCTATACACCTCGAGCAGATCGCTGACCGGATCAGCGATCCACACCTCGGCGACCCCGAATCGCTCGTAGCGCTGGAGCTTCAGGACGCGGTCCCGCCGGACGTCCTGCGAGAGGATCTCGACGATGAAGCTCGGCGTCCCCCACACGTTCGCCTCGGTCAGCACCTCCAGGTCGCCATCGCCGATGAACACCAGATCGGGCTGGAGGACGTCCCCCGAAGCGAGCACGACGTCGAAGGGCGCCATGAACGCCCGTCCGCCGCCGCGCGCTTCGAGGTGGTTTGCAACGCGCACGTACAGCCGGCCCAGGATGTCCTGGTGCCGAGCGTTGGGTGCCGACATCCTCCACGCCTCCCCGTCGATGAGCTCGTAACGCTCGCCTTCGGGGAAGTGCAGGTAGTCCTCGTATGTCAGCTTACGGTCGGCCCTCGTGGCCATCTTCGACCTCCGGACGTTTTCGGCCGCGTACCAGGGAAGCCTCTTCAGGATAGCGCCGCGCAGTGACAGTCTGGTCTGCGGCCTGACGGCACCGAGCATGTCGTAGGCTCCCGGGAATGGAAGAAGAACGGATCGGTCTGTTCCTGGACTTCGAGAACCTCGCCATCGGTGCTCGCGAGCAGCTCCGCGGGACCTTCGACTTCAAGCCCATCGCCGACGCGCTGGCCGAACGCGGACGAGTGGTTGTCCGGCGCGCCTACGCCGATTGGTCGATGTTCGGGGACGCCGGACGGGAGCTCACACGGCATCACGTCGAACTGATCGAGATCCCGCAGAAGATGGGTGCTGTCCGCAAGAACGCGGCCGACATCAAGCTCGCCGTCGACGCCGTCCAGCTCGCATACGAGCGGGACTTCGTCACGACGTTCGTCATCGGGACGGGCGACTCCGACTTCACTCCGCTCGTACACAAACTCCGCGAGCTCAACAAGCGCGTGATCGGGATCGGCATCGAGGCGTCGACGTCCTCGCTGTTGCCGCCGGCCTGCGATGAGTTCCTCTTCTACGAGCGCTTGCAGGGCATCGATACGCCGGCGCCCCGCGGCCAGCGTCGCGGCGGAGGCCGGCAGCGCAGCGCCGCCACCGATCCCAACGGCGGAAGCGCGCAAGGCAACGACATCGAATCTCTCGGCAAGCTCGTGACGCAGACGCTGTCGGGGATGAAGCGACGCTCGAGCGACGTGGTGCTGGGGTCGAGCCTCAAACGGACGTTGCTGCGCAAGGATCCAACCTTCGACGAGTCTGCGTACGGATTCCGGAGCCTGGGTGAGCTGTTGCGCAACCTCGAAGAGCGCAAGGTGATCCGGCTCTCGCCGGGCTCGGCGTCCGGCGACCCGGCCGTCGACTTCCTCGAGGAGGGCACGTCCAGTGACGACGAACCCTTCGAGCTGCTGCGCGATGTGATCGCCGAGATGGGAGAGCAGCACCTTCCCGGCTTGAAGAACAAGTTGCGTAGGCGCCATCGCGACTTCTCGGAGAAGAAGTACGGCTACGGCGGGTTCTTGCAGTTCTGCAAGGCGGCGCAGGCCCGGGGATTCGTCGATATGGAATGGAGCGACGGATCGGGCGACTACGTCGTGCGCCTGCCGGGTTCAGAGGTGGCCGCAGCGAAGACCGCGGCGAAGACCGCAGCGAAGACCGCAGTGCGCGAGACCGAAGTCGCTCCGAGGACCCCCCTGATGGCCGTGCCCGCAGCCACCGCGCTGCCCGAGGGGAAAGGAGAGGAGCGCCAGACACCAGTGCCCGTGGCCGGTGAGCCGGAACCCGCCACGCCTAAGCCCGCAGCCCCGAGGACGCGTACTCGCAAGGCCGCGCCGAAGAAGGCGAGCGCTCGCAAGCCCGCTTCGAAGACCTCAGAAGCCCCCACGGATGAGGCGCCTGCTGAAGCGAAGAAGCCGAAACGCGCTCCGGCCCGTCGCGGCACGACCACGCGCAGCCGCGCCAAACCGGCTCCGAAGTAGAGGTCTTCGCTAGTCCTTATCGATCTTTTCGTCCTCGCGTTTGGCTTTCTCGATGCCTTCGGGCTCGAGTTCCTCGGCGCCGATGTTCAGCTTCACGAAGATCCCCCACGCGACGAGTAGCGCGGCGGCTGCCACCCCAACGGTTGCTGCCTGCGGCAGCTTGGACGGATCGTGGTGCGCCAACTGGAACACCGTAACAAGGGTCTCAACCGAGAGCGCTACAACGACGACGAGAAGGAAGCGGGACACGAACCGACGGACGCGTGTAGGTGCGGACAGCTGCGAATCGCGCTGCACTTCTTCCTCGAGCACCGTTTGGCCGAGCTCGAGCGCGGCGACGGCGATGGTCAGCATCCCGACGGCCCCGAGTACCGAGCTGAACCGAGCTTGCAGCTCGGTTGCCTCGCCGGGGTTGATGCCGTGCCAAAGCTCCGACGCTGCGAAGGCGAGCACCGCGAGCGCGCACAGGAAGAACAGCAACGCGATGCAGGAGTAGCCGACGAGGAACAGCCGTCCAACGGTCTTCATTGCCAGGACGTTCCCGTTGCGGCCGTGTTCCGAACCTCGGTCTGTCCTCAGGCGCTCAGGCTGAGCGCGACGGCGACCACGGACGCCGCGCCGATCGTCACCAGGAGGACGAGCGGCAGTACCGAGCGCTTGATCGTCTCGCCCGCAGTGATCGCGATGTCGTTTCGCCGGTAGGTCGCGTAGGAGCCGAGCGCGAGCAGCGCCCCCACCACGATCAGCCCGATGCCGGCAACCAACGGCAGATCGCTGATCGAGTCCTCACCGAGGAAATGCGCGACGGCGAGGCCGGTTGCGACCATCGTCATGCACGTGCGTCCCCAGGCCAAGAACGTTCGCTCGTTGGCCAGGC
Organism: uncultured Actinomycetes bacterium; assembly: GCA_964520325.1. Taxonomy (GTDB): domain Bacteria; phylum Actinomycetota; class JAICYB01; order JAICYB01; family JAICYB01; genus CAZFOB01. The sequence goes on from CAZFOB010000020.1 coordinate 16,861, forward strand.
TGAAGCGCGTGTCCGATCGACGCTCCGGGCCGGGGGTCTGCGACAACGCCTACTGCACCTTCGCGATCACATCGTCGGCGTAGCGTTTCACGGCATCAACGCGACCCTGGATCGAGTTGTCCTTTGTGAACATCCACGGTGCGCACATCAGCCCGGTTACACCGAGGTCGGCGAAGCGGTTGCACAGGTTGGAATCGATCTGCGCCCAGAGCGCGAGGATGATCTCGAACGGCTGGCCGTCCCTCCCGACCTGCTTCAACTTGGCCCCGATCTTCCGCACGAGCTCTTCGGCTTCGTCCAGCTTGTAGTCGACGCCGATCCAGCCGTCGGCGAGCTCCGTCGCGCGCCGAAGTGCGGCCGGCGAGTGTCCGCCGATATAGATCGGGATCGGCTCTGACGGCGCTGGGAGCACCCGCAGCGCGTCGAAGTCGTAGTGCTCGCCGTGGTGCTCGACCCAGTCTCCGGTCCACAGTTCCTTGAGCAACGGGATCATCTCGTTCGCGCGCTTGCCGCGTGTGTCGAAGTCCTGGCCCGTCTGCTCGAACTCCTCTCGCATCCAGCCCATTCCCATGCCGAGCGCGACCCGGTTGTTCGAGATGATCGCCGCGGTGCCGACGGCTTTGGCTACCGTGAAGATGTCGCGGAGCGGCGCGATGAAGACGTTTGTGGTGAAGCGGATGCGTTCGGTGCGCGCGGCCATGGCGCCGATGAGCACCCAGGGGTCCGGCCAGGGCGCGTCCGGTTCGAAGCGGGGCTCGCCGGTCTCGGAGTATGGGTACTTCGACTTCAGCTCACGCGCGGAGAAGAGGTGGTCGGCCACGCACAAGCCGTCGTAGCCGTGCTCGTCGGAGACGACCGCCAGCTCGATGGCCTCGGCCGGGTCCATGAAGGTGAGGGCATGCCAGAACTTCATTCGTCCGAGAACGTCATTGGGAGAACCAGTGCCCGGCGTTGACGTCGAGGGTGTGTCCGGTGATGCCGTTCGAAAGGTCGGAGGCGAGGAACACGATCGCACCGGCGATGTCGTCCGGGGTGACGAGGCGTTTCAGCGCCGTCTCGTTCGCGATCTCGTCACGCACGTCCTCGGGTGCGCAGTTGCGTTCCTTCGCGATCCAGTCGAAGTACAGGTCGAGCGACGGTCCGTACACCCACCCCGGAAGCACCGAGTTCACGCGGATCCCCTGGGGGCCGAGCTCTTGTGCGAGTGAACGCGCGAGCGAGAGCATCGCGGCCTTCGACGCGGCGTAGGCAGCCGAGCCGGGCGGGCTTGGGTCGGACGTCCGCGCCGCCATCGAGTTGGTGATGACGATCGACGCGCCGTCCTTCAGGTGCGGCAGGCACGCCTGCACCATCTGCAGCGTCCCGGTGACGTTGACCTTGTACGTGCGTTGCCAGTCCAACGGATCAGAGTCGGCGACGTTGCCGAGGGCGCCGTGCATGAACGCGTTCTGGACGACGATGTCGATGCGACCGAACGCGTCGAGCGCAGTCTGCGCGAGCTTCTGGCACGCTTCGGCCTCCGCGATGTTGGTGGGGGAGTAGACGGCGCGGCGACCGACGGCCTCGATCTCCTCTGCGAGCTCCTGGAGCGTCGACTCGGTGCGGGCGCCGAGCGCGATGTCGGCCCCCTGCTTCGCCAGCGCGACGGCCGTCGACCGGCCGATGCCGGGGCCGATCCCCGTTACGACAGCCGTCTTACCTTCCAGTAGTCCCATCAGGCGGGGGACGTCGGCCCGGTCGCGTCCGGTGCGGTCGCCAGCCATCCGCGATCGCACGTGCGCTTGGCGATCTTCCATCCGTCGGACGTCCGCACACAGCGGTCGTTGTACTGACCGCCGGTGTACATCATCGACATCGTTCCCTCGCCGGAGGTCATGCCCATGATGGCCAGCAGTTCGGCCGACACGACGGCCTCGTCGCCGTCGATGGTGATGTGGCGGTTGGTGATGTGGTGCTGGGACATCACGAACGAAGAGACGGCGTTCTGGAGCCAGCCGACGACCTCTTCGACCGGCCCTTTGATGCTGCCGAACGCGGTGTAATCGAGGTAGGCGTCGGCGGTGAAGCAAGACACGACAAGATCCCAGTCGCGAGAGTCGATCCCTCGCGCGTAATCGTCGAGGACCTCCGAAACCGCGAGGCGGTCTGACACACTGTCCTGCACGATTCCTCCAAGTAAATCGCTGCTTTAGCACAACTCGAGGGCTGACCTGCGTGAACCGCCCAATGCTACGTCACTGCCATCGCTTGGTTCCGAGGCTCTCTAGAGCCGTCGGGTTGCAAGTGGGGTTCCAAGCTCGGATCTGAAATCAGGCTGAGATTGCGCGCGGAGTCGTACGAGTTCCGAGAGTCAAGGAATGTTCCTAGAGCGTCTGGCGTAGGGACGGTGGGGCGCACCACCGTCAAGCTATGTACCTAGACCCTCTGGGGTAAGCACGGTGGGTCTGCCCGACGCGACGGTCTGGGGGGTGAGGCCGCGGTGCCACCGGAGCCCGTGACGGGCCGGGTTAGCCGCCTACCCTTACTCTAGTGAGGTATGGCGGGGGGATTCGAACTACCGACGGGCACGGTCACGTTTCTCTTCACCGACATCGAAAGCTCAACGTGGCTGTTGCAACACCTCGGCGATGACTACGACCGCGTCCTGCATGAACACAACAGGCTGCTCCGCGAAGCGTGGGCGGCATACGACGGCTACGAGATCTCGACCGAAGGCGACGCGTTCTTTGTCGCCTTCGACGACGAAGAGAAGGCGGTACGGGCGGCGCTGGCGGGTCAGATCGCGCTCGCCGAGCACGAATGGCCGGTTGGTGGCCGTGTCCGCGTGCGGATGGGGATCCATACCGGCGAAGCGCGTCTGTACGGCCGCGATTATGTAGGGCTCGCCGTCCATCAAGCGGCGCGCATCGCCTCGGCGGCTCACGGGGATCAGGTGATCGTGTCAGATGAGACCCGGTCGGCTTCAGCCGACGGGCTTGGGCCGGACGTAGCCTTCGCTGACCTCGGCGCCCACCGCCTGAAGGACCTCGCGCACCCGGTTCGACTGTTCCAGCTAGCGCACCCCGAGCTGACCGCCGACTTTCCGCCGCCGCGGACGCTCACGGTCATGCCCAACAACTTTCCGCTTCAGCTCACGACGTTCGTCGGACGTGAGGATGACATCCGCGGCGTGAGGGAAGCTCTCACGACCTCGCGTCTCGTGACCCTCAGCGGCGCGGGCGGCGTCGGAAAGACGAGGCTGGCTCTGCAGGTGGGGGCCGAGGTGCTGGACGACTTCCCGGACGGCGCCTGGCTCGTAGACCTGGCTCCGCTCTCCGATCCCGCGCTCGTGCCGGGCCTGGTCGCCGCCACTCTCGGCGTCCGTGAGCAGCCCGGCCGAGCAATCATCGATACGCTCACGGATCAGCTGATCTCGAAGCGCCTCCTCGTCGTCCTCGACAACTGCGAGCACGTGATCGATGCGTGTGCAAAGGTCGTCCACCAACTTGTCGTCTCGTGTCCGGAGCTGAAGGTACTGGCGACGAGCCGGGAGGCGCTCAACGTACCCGGTGAAGTCGCCGTGCGATTGCGGTCGCTCCGGGTACCGGCCGCGGACGAGGCGGAAGACATCGAGCGGCTGGCCCGTGAGGAGTCCATCCGGCTCTTCGTACAGCGGGGTCGCTCGATACGTGATGATTTTGACCTCACTGTCGACAACTCGTCCCACGTCACACAGATCTGTCGGCGTCTCGACGGACTGCCACTCGCCATCGAGCTCGCGGCCGCGCGGTTGCGCGCGATGTCACCACAGGAGATCGCCGAGCGACTCGACGACCGTTTTCGGCTCCTCACGGGCGGGACACGGACGGCGCTTCCGCGCCAACGCACGCTCGAGGCCGCGGTTGCGTGGAGCTACGACCTCTTGTCCGAACCGGAGCGGAGACTGTTCGACCGGTTGTCGGTATTCGCTGGAGGCTGCACGCTTGACGCGGCGGAGCGAGTCCGCAGCGACGAGGAGATCGAGACCTTCGATGTTGTCGATCTCATGACGCATCTCGTCGACCGATCACTCCTCATCGCCGAGGAGGATCACGACGGCCGCACCCGGTACCGGCTGCTCGAGACACTGCGACAATTCGGCCGGGACCGCCTCCTCGCCAGTGGCGAGGTGCCCGCGACGCGCGATCGACACTTGGCGTGGGCGGTCGACATCGCTCCGCAGCTCCCGCCGCAGACGGGTGCGTGGCCGCCTCCGGAGTTTGCGGCCGAGGTGGACAACCTACGGGCCGCCATCGAATGGTCGATTGAGTCGGGGGACCTGGCATCGGGGCTTCGGATCGTCGCCGCAGCGTGGTTCGGACATAGAGACGAGCGCGAGTATTGGTACGAACGCCTTCTGCCCGCGGGGAACGACGTACCGACGAAGGTGCATCAGAAGGCGCTTCGCGCCGCCGGCGAGAACGCCTTCGGGGGTGCCGACTGGGCCGTCGGCGCCGAGCGGTTTCGTCGGGCGGCCGACGTCGCCGGGCTCAGTGGCGACCACTACGAAGTCGCCATGTCACTCGCTTACGGGGCCGCTTGCCGTGAGGCGCTCGGAGACGAGGAGACGGCCGGCGGATGGTACGAGGAAAGCCTCGCTGCAGCCCGGCGAAGCAGAAGCAATGAGGCCCTGACCCGGTCGCTGATCTTCCTTGCCTGGCATGAATCCGGACGTCACATCGCGCGAGCCGAGCAGGCGGCGATCGAGGCCGATGCCCTCTCGCGGCAGCAGGGGTCGCGCTGGGACAAGGCTCATGCGCTCGAGGTGCTCGGATACATCTTGTGCCTCAAGAAGGACTACAGGCGCGCAGGACAGATCCTCGCCGAAGCGCTGCGAATGTTCGAGGAAGTGCTGCGGACGTGCAGTGCGCACGCCTTCGAGACGGTGGCGGCGTGGGCGGCGATGGTCGCGCGCTTCGAGGTGGGGGCCGACGTGTGGGGGGCCGCCGAGCGCATCCGCCAGCGGACGGGGGTTAGGCCACGACCGTGGGAGCGCGACGTTTACGAACGGTGGCTACCCCGGATCCTTGAGGAGCTGGACGATATTGCGTTCGAGGCAGCGCGAGACCGCGGGATGCGGAGAAGTTACGAGGACGCCTTGGCCTTCGCGGAGCGTGAATTGACTGCGACTCACTAGCGGAAGCATCGCGGCGCTTCGAGGACTTGGGCACGTGGCGCGTATTGGAGTTTTAGCGAACTACATGCCGGTGCTATTCACCGAGGTACGCTAGGTTTGGGGTTTGGACTACACGGTACGGCGTGTTGGAAGCGACTGGCTCATTGATCAAGCCTTTGGCCATGACGGCGGTGCGGGCAATGAGCCCTGTGCGAACACATCGTCAACGCAGAGCGGCGAACCCCAGCCTGATGACTCCACTGACGGTTCGGCGCCAGACCGAACCGATAACGATCAATCAGCTTCGGAGACGGCACAAGAGACCGCGTCGCCGACACCGGGTGAGCCAGTTGACTGTGCCGACTTCAGTAGCCAGGCAGAGAGCCAAGCCTTCTACGACGAGCACAACAGTGACGATCCGAACAATCCTGACCCGTACGATCTAGACAGCGACGGAGACGGAGCGTCATGCGAAGGACTGTCGTGAGGAACTGATCAGTGAAGATCGGGAACTGCGCGCGGTGGTGCAGTGGTTGAAGGGGCGGTGAGCCTCCGACACACCCTGTCAGAAATCACGCCGAGAGTTAGCAGGAGGCCAAGATGTCTCGAACAGGCGTGGGGCGACTGGACGGCAAGGTTGCGTTGGTGACGGGTTCGGCGCGAGGCATGGGCGCCGCGTTCGTCCGTCGGTTCGTCGACGAGGGGGCCGAGGTCGTGATCGCGGACGTCCTCGACGACGACGGCGCTGCTCTTGCCGCCGAGCTCGGTGACGCCGCGTGCTACGTCCACCACGACGTCACGAGCGAGGCATCGTGGGACGAAGCGGTTCGGGCGACGATCGAGCACTTCGGGAAACTCAACGTCCTGCTGAACAATGCCGGAGTGCTGATGTGGTCGCCGATGCACAAGGTCTCACTCGAGGACTACATGAAGGTCATCAACGTCAATCAGGTCGGCTGCTTCCTCGGGATGAAAGCGGCGATCCGTCCGATGCGCGAGGCCGGTGGCGGCTCGATCGTCAACACGTCGTCGACGTCCGGAATCGAGGGGATGGCAGGAGTCATCAGCTACGCGGCGTCCAAGTTCGCCGTGCGCGGGATGACGAAAACCGCGGCCATCGAGCTCGGACGGTTCGGCATCCGCGTCAATGCGGTACTTCCGGGCGGCATCAACACACAGATGGGCAACCCGTTTGCGCGGGAAGGGGAGGAGCTCGAGCAGGACTACAAGAAGAATCCGATCCCGCGCATCGGCGTGCCGGAGGAAGTGGCCGGGATGATGGTGTTCCTCGCATCGGACGAATCGTCGTTCTGCACGGGCGGCGACTTCGTAGTGGACGGCGGCTACACCATCGGCAAGAACCCCATGTATTCCTAGAACGACTCCTACTAAGAGGGCATCCTAGCTTTCTGCCGCACGAACGCCGGCCTGCCGCGCGATCTCTACAAGCTTTCGGGCCCGCTCAACAGTGCTCGTAGCTGTGTCACGACGGATGGGACGTGGCTCGTACTCCGCCTTTGGCCTGATCTTGAGTAGGAAGGTGAGCTCGGTGATCGCGCGCTTTCCGCCCGCGACCTCCTTCAAGAGGACGAGCGCCTGTTCGTGATTCTTTCCGGAAGAACGACACTCAAGCTCGAAGCCCGTGATCGCGTCGCTCGCGTTGATCCCCGCGTGCACAGCGCAGGAGCACGCAGCGGTAAACAGCTTCTCCTTCAAGGCCTCTTGCGCGGCGCGGAGAAACTCCTCGGCTTTGCCAAAGAACTCGACGGCCTCGCTCTGCGTGAGTCTTCGGGTAGGGACCTGGCGAGTCATGTCGGAGAGACGTACTCACGAAGGTCGGTCCCGACGATCGTAAGACCCTCGGCCAGGATGTCCTGCCAGATCGCACTGTCGGCGTCGAATCGTTCCGTGAGTTCATCCTCGTCCACTTCGAGGATCCTCACTGGATTGCCTGTCGCGCTTCCAACCCGCTCTGCCCAAAGGGCGAGTGACGAGTTCCAATCCTCATCGTCCTCACAGACAGTCATCGGACGGACAACGAGGACGTCGATGTCGCTCTGAACTGTCGCGGTTCCACGTGCCACCGATCCGAAGATGGCTATGGACGCCGGGGCGGGCGAGACCCGAGATGCGAGCGAACGCAAACGATCGATCGCCTTCGCCGGAGAGTCGAGGAGGAACTCGATCGCATGAGCGGCGAGATGGCGTCGGTTGAGTGCGTAGAGCGACGAAGGCGGAACATGTCGTGCGGTCGCGACACCGAGCTCCACGAGTCGGGGGAGCACGCGGGAGGCCTGGGACGGACTGACGCGCGCAAGCCGGGCGACCGCGGAGGCGTTAAGGTCCGCCGAGCTTCTCCCGAGCACCTCGAGGATCCGGCCCGTAGCGCCGGGAACGAGTGAGGAAACAGGCTGCCTGAAGTCCATGGACGCAAGATACACCGAATCGTCATTTATGCAATATGTTTCTCATAAATGGTGACCCACCCTCAGCACGGCACATCCACGCGTCGCGGCGTCACCCGGCGGCCCCACTAGAATCCGACGGAGCGTCAGATACGACTGGGAAGGGTGAGGGGATGGCTGAGGAGCGGGACGACGGGGGCAACGTACTTTTCGACGGGCGAAACCGGATACGGATCGGACGCATCGCGGCCGCCATCGTCGGCGGCATCGTCCTGCTCTGGCTCTTCTTCGCGTCGACCGTCGTCGTCGGCACCGGGGAGATCGCCGTCATGACGCGGTTCGGCCGCGTCACCGGCCAGGAGCTCGGCGAAGGGTTCCACATCAAGAACCCGCTCGACACCGCAAACAAGTACGACGTCAAGGTGTTGAAGGCCGACGCGAAGGCAACGGCGGCTTCCAAGGACCTGCAGGACATCCACGCGACCCTCGTCCTGAACTACAGCCTCGAGCCCGGTGAGATCTCGGAGATCCACCAGAACGTGGGGACGGCCTACCAGGAGAAGCTCATCGACCCGGCGATCCAGGAAGTGTTCAAGGCGTCGACGGCCGGGTACGACGCGACGCAGCTCATCACGAGCCGCGCCGAAGTGAAGAAGGTCGCGACCGACCTGCTGCGAGACAGGCTGTCTCCGCACGGCATCCGCGTCACCGACGAAGGCCTCTCGATCACCAATTTCCAGTTCTCCCCAGAGTTCACCGAAGCGATCGAAGCCAAGCAGGTGGCGCAGCAGAACGCGGCGCGCGCTCGGTTCAACCTCGAGGCGTCCAAGACCGACGCCGAAGCCCAGAAGGCGCAGGCCGCGACGCTGTCGGAGTTCTACCTCCAGAAGCTGTTCCTGGAGAAGTGGAACGGCGTGCTGCCCGAGGTGATGGGGAGCGAGTTCGGGTTCCTCAGAGATCTGGCCAAGTAACCGATGGGGATCGAGTACGCGCTTCAGGACCACATCGCCGAGGTCGTCGTCGACGTCCCGCCGGTCAATGCGCTCAATGTCGCGGGCTGGTTCGAGCTGGCCGAGGTCATCACCACGTCCGGCCGGAACCCGGACGTCCACGTCGTCGTCCTGCGCGCAGAGGGACGCGGCTTCAACGCCGGCGTCGACATCAAAGAGATCCAGGCCGACTCCGGTCACGAGGCGATCATCGGCGCGAACCGCGGGTGCTATGCCGCGTTCAAGGCGGTCTACGAATGCGAGGTCCCGGTGATCGCCGCCGTCCATGGATTCTGTCTGGGCGGCGGTATCGGCCTGGCGGGCAACGCGGACGTCGTTGTGGCGTCGGAGGATGCCACGTTCGGACTCCCCGAGGTCGCGCGCGGTGCGCTCGGCGCGGCGACGCATCTCGCCCGGCTCGTTCCGCAGCACATGATGCGGACGATGTTCTTCACCGGACAGACTGCAACGGCGGCGCAGCTTCATCAGTACGGCTCCGTGTACAAGGTGGTGCCGCGCGACGAGCTGCGCGAGGCCGCGTTCGAGGTCGCGCGGTCGATCGCCGCGAAGCACCCGCGCGTGATCAGGGCGGCGAAGGAAGCGCTCAACGGCATCGACCCCGTCGATGTGAACCGCAGCTACCGGTACGAGCAGGGCTTCACGTTCGAGCTCAACCTCACGAACGTCTCAGACGAGCTCCGCCAGGACTTCGTCGACCACAAAGAGTGAGCGACAAGCGCACGACACTAGAGGACGCCGTTGCGCACGTGCGCGATGGCATGACCGTTGGGATCGGTGGGTGGGGATCGCGGCGTAAGCCGATGGCGCTTGTGAAGGCGCTGTGCCGCTCCAGTGTCAAAGACCTCACGGTCGTGTCCTACGGCGGCCCGGACGTCGGACTGCTGTGCGCATACAAGAAGGTGCGCAAAGTCGTCTTCGGCTTCGTGACGATGGACTCGATCCCCCTCGAGCCGCACTTCCGCGCCGCACGTCAGAACGGAGAGATCGAGGTCATGGAGATCGACGAGGGCATGTTCCAGTGGGGCCTCTACGCCGCCGCGAACCGCCTGCCCTTCATGCCGACGCGCGCAGGACTCGGCTCCGACGTCCTAACAACAAACCCCGAGCTCAAGACGATCGCCTCGCCCTACGACGAAAGCGTGGTCGTTGCTATGCCGCCCCTCAACCTCGATGTCGCACTCGTCCACATGAACCGCGCGGACGCGCAGGGCAACGCTCAGTACCTCGGTCCCGACATCTACTTCGACGATCTCTTCTGCATGGCGGCCGAGAAGGCGTTCGTCTCGTGCGAGAAGATCGTCGACGACTTCACCGAGGGCTCGCTTCATACCCTTCGCATCTCGCGCATCTTCGTCCACGGCGTCGTCGAGGCACCGGGCGGCGCGCATTTCACGAGCTGCGTGCCGGATTACGACCGCGACGAGGCGTTCCAAACCGAGTACGCGAAGGCTGCGGCCGACCCCGAAGCGTGGAAAGCCTTCGCGGAGCGATTCGTCGGATGATCACACGCGACGAGTACTGCGTCATCGCGTTCGCCGATGCGCTCAGAGGCTCCGGAGAGATCCTCGTCAGCGCGTTCGGTGATGTGCCGCAGGTCGCCGCCAAGCTCGCCCGTGCGACGAACGAACCGGACATCGTTCTCACCGATGGCGAGGCGAGAGCGCTGCGGCCGGATGGCTCAGTCGAGTCGTGGTTCCCGTTCCGGTTCGTGTTCGACCTGTTGTCGTCCGGACGCCGGCACGTGATCATGATGCCGGTGCAGATCGATCGCGACGGGAACATGAACCTGTCCGCGATCGGCGACCATGCGAGGCCGAAGGTGCAGGTGATCGGCTCGCGCGGTGCGCCCGGCAACACCATCAATCACGCAACGAGCTACTGGGTCCCCAAGCACTCGGCCAGGACCTTCGTGGAGAAGGTCGATTTCATCTCGGGCGTCGGACCGCCCTTGGGCCACCTTCAGTGCATCGTCACCGACCTCTGCGTGCTCGATGGAAAGATGACGGTGCGTTCGCTTCATCCCGGTGTGACGATCGACGAGGTGATCGAGAACACCGGTTTCGACTTGCAGATCCCCGACGACATCCCGGCCACACGGGATCCAACCGAAGAGGAGCTCCGGCTCATCCGCGAGGTGCTGTGAGCCCTCTCGAGACCCGACTGTGCGACCTGCTCGGCGTGAAGTACCCGATCGTCCAAACAGGCATGGGCTGGGTCGCCGGTCCGCGACTGGCTGCGGCGACGTCCAGCGCCGGTGGGCTCGGCATCCTCGCGAGCGCGACGATGGAACTCGCGGAGCTCACGACGGCGATCGCCGAGATGAAGCAGCGCACAGAAGCGCCGTTCGGGGTGAACCTTCGCACCGACTCGGCCGACATCGAAGACCGTGTGAAGCTGCTCATCGATCAGCGGGTGAAGGTCGCATCGTTCGCGATGGCGCCGCGTGCCGACCTGGTGAAGCGACTGAAGGACGGCGGCCTCGTCGTCATCCCGTCGATCGGCGCGAAACGCCACGCCGAGAAGGTGGCGGAGATGGGCGTTGACGCCGTGCTCGTCCAGGGCGGAGAAGGCGGCGGACACACAGGAAGCGTTCCGACAACGCTTCTGCTTCCGCAGGTCGTCGACGCCGTCGACGTCCCGGTGATCGCAGCCGGCGGCTTCTTCGACGGGCGCGGCCTGGTGGCTGCGCTGGCGTACGGTGCTGCCGGCATCGCGATGGGCACACGGTTCCTGCTCACGCAAGAGTCGACGGTGCCGGATGCGGTCAAGGAGTTCTATCTCGCGCGGGCGGTGACCGACACCCTGGTCACGGCGAAGGTGGACGGGTTCCCGCATCGCGTGCTGCGCACCTCGTTCGTGAACGAGCTCGAGAACGCAGGACGGATCAGGACCATCGTCCGGGCATTGAGCAATGCGCTGGCGTACAAGCGCTACGCCAACGTCAAGCTCACCGACATGCTCCGCGAAGGCTTGGCCATGAAGAAGACGTTCGATCTGGGCTACGGTCAGATGCTCATGGCCGCGAACACGCCCATGCTCCTGCGCGCCGCGATGGTGGAAGGCCGGCTGGACTTCGGCGTGATGGCGTCCGGACAAGTCGTCGGCGTCATCGACGACCTCCCGACCGTCGCCGACGTGATCGAGCGGATCGTCAAGGAGGCCGAGGCGACGCTCGGCCGTCTGCGGCGTTAGCCGAGCCGGTCGGCCAGCGGCAGCTCCCGCGGCTTTCTCGAGATTCGCGAGCTGAGCGTCAGGCGACCTCGGCCCGCTTCACGAGGGCGGCGAGCTCATCGCCGAGTGCATCCGAGAAGGCCCACAGGTCGGGCGCGAACTCGGGACACGACACCACGCCAAAGTTGATGGAGTCGACGTAGCTCCACACCGTCACGTTGAGTCCGATCCCCTCGAGGATCGGACCCATGGAGTAGAGCGCGACGATGTTCGCGTCCGCGATCGTCATCGGTGCTTGCGGGCCGGGGACGTTGCTGACCACGAGATTGATCGGCGGACGGTGCCGAGCTGCGAGATTGCGCCTCGAGTACATCCGCATGAACCACGCGAACGGACGCGGCGGTGTGATCTCCGACCAGTCGCGGAGCATCTCGGAGCCGAGAACGTTGTGAAATTCCTTCGCCGCTTTCGTGACGTCATGGATCGCTCGCAGGCGCTCGACCGGATCTTCGATGTCGGTGCGCAGCGCGGTGAACATGTTGGAGACCTTGTTGCCGCCGAGGCGATCGGGCTCGGCGGCCGTTGAGACGGGGATCCCGGCCACGAGCGGCCTGTCCGGAAGCTCGCCGCGTTCGTAGAGGTAGCACCGCAGCGCGCCGGCCACGATCGCGAGGACGACGTCGTTGATCGAAGCGTCGAACGCGTTCTTGACGGTCTTCACGTCATCGAGCGAGAGCGAGTTCATCGTGAAGATCCGATGAGGCGAAAGGCCGGTGTTGAAGCGCGTTTTCGGTGTGTCGAAGGGAAGGGGCGGCGCGAGGTCTGCCTGTTTGCGTCGCTGCCGCACCGCCACCATGTTGCGCAGCGTCGAGCGCAGGAGCGCTGGGAACCCTGTGAGCTCGCGTCCGAGGTCTTTCACCGCGTCGCGGAACAGCTCCCACGCGTGCGGGATCTGTTCGGGATGCCAGTCCGTCGGCGACGGCTGTCCCGTGAGGTCGGCGGCGACGCTGGCGAGAAGCGACGCAGCCGCGATGCCGTCGGCGACACAGTGGTGGATCTTTGCGACGAACGCGACTTGGTCTCCTTCCAGGCCTTCGACGCACCAGATCTCCCACAGAGGCCGGTCGCGAGGGAGCTGGCGTGATGCGATGTCGGAGACGAGCTCGGCGAACTCGTGCATCCCGCCGGGGGCCGGGCAACCCACGCGGCGGACGTGCATCGAGAGGTCGAAGTTCGAGTCTTCGATCCACACGGGATGGTGCAGTCGTCCGGGCACGTCGAGGAGGCGGCGACGGAAGGGCGGGAGGAGATGCAAGCGTTCTTCGAGAACCGCTTTGAAGCGAGCGAAGGTGTAGCCGCCGGGGACGCTCGACGGATCGACGACGGCGATCTTGAGGGTGTGCATGTGCAGCGTCGGGGTCTCCATGTAGAGGAATCCCGCGTCGAGTCCGGTGAGGCGCTGCACGCGCCTAGGCTACGCCGCGCGCGGAAGGTTCAGAGTGCGTCGCAGGGACTCCTCGACGAACTCCTTGATCTTGCTGTTCCATATGAACGCCATGTGGTTGGCGTCGAACCATCGGATCTCGGGTTCGTCCCAGTGACGCCACAGCGCAAGGGCTTGCGACGGCGGCGACATCCGGTCTCCGGTGCCGGCGTAGATGAAGAGCCGTTCCCGTGGGATGAGCGCGGGATAGGTGAGCGGCGAGGTCACGCGCAGCAGGGCCGTCGTCTCGTCGCTGATGAGCTGATGCTCGATCGCCCGGGGCTTGAGACGCGCCGGCACGTGGCGCAGGAAGACCTCCATGAGGTCACAGGTCGGCACCCCGGCGACAACGCCGGCGAGGTCGGCGTCGAGCCCGGCCACAGTTGCGCTGACGTGGGCGCCGAGGGAGACGCCGTACAGCGCGATAGGCCCTGTGTTGGACTGCCGAAGCCACGCGAGGAATCGCCGGACGTCCCACACCGACTGTGTGAGTCCGAGCAGGAAGTCGACGGGGTTGTAGGTCATGAACGCAGTGAGGCTCCACGCGCCCGGTCCCCGTGCGCCGTGCAGGGGCAGGACGACCATCGCTACGTTCGCGCCGAGCGCGTCGCCCAAGTCGTTCGCGTTGAACATGTAGCTGCCGATGAGGCTGCGTCCGGTGCCGTAGGGGTGGACGCACACGATCCACGGTGCTGCGGGGTCGGTGCGACGGACCCACGCGTGCATCGTGGCGTTCGGTGTGTAGTCGAGCCACCGTGCACGGGCGCTGTCGGTGACGAACGGATCGAATCCGCTCTCGAAGCGGACGTGCTTCCAGTTCGCTCCCATCCAGAGTCCGCCACTGATCTCGACGTTCTCAGGCGGCGGCGGTGCAACGTGATAGGTGCTCGGGTCGCCGTCCCAGCCCTGCGCACGGAAGAGCTCGTACGCCGCGAGCATCTCCTCGCGCGCGAGTTCGTAGTCCTTGCGGTGAGGGAATCGTCCCGGCGTCTTCATGGCAGCGAGGACGATCTCGTCGAGTGCAACCTGTGCGACGAATGCGGGTGACAGATGGGGAGTGCTCGCGATGTTCTCGCGGCGCGAGCGCATCCATGCGCTGCCTGCGAACGCGAGTGTGCGCGGAACGGCCATGCCGATCCCGAGACCGTAGTCGAGCGCTCGCCGCGCGCGCCGATTGAACGACGCTTTGGGGGGATCTTGCATCGGGCTCTAGGTTACTTGGCGCCACCCATGAAGTCGTCCAGCCCGGTTGGCGAGTGCGGCCCGATCACCAGCTGTTCGAGGACGCCAATGCCTGTTTGTTCTCCATTTCGAACACGACACACCTGTTGACAGTGGAAATTCGTGATGTCGAGCAGGTTGAGCTCGTCCGACCTCCATCCGTCCGAGCCTTCCTTGAACTCACCCTGCCAGCGACCGTGTCCCCATTCGAGATGGGTGTACCCGATCCCCTTCATCTGGAAGTCGAGGAGTGGTTCGTAGGTGAACTCTTCGGTCCGTCCGTCCGGATAGTTGAAGGTGAACGTTGCATCCTCCATGCGACGTGTCCCGCTGCGCCAGCGGATCTTGTATTGCGGCTCGTGCGCGTGCTCCACGACGCTCTCGTCGCCGAACACCGGAGCGCCCTCCGTGAGCACCTTGATCGACGCCGCCGACGCGACGTGACGCGTTCCGTCGGGACGTTCGAACAGCATCGCGTGCGTGCACCGGTCCTCGAAGTGAACGGGGGTCCAGAAGAAGGCGACGCCACCACCGGCCATGTTGGGGGCCGACGTGACCTGATCGCCCACGGGACGAACACCCCACGATCGGTCCTTCGTCCCTCGGTTGCGTTCGGGGTGCACCTCGAGGGGAGCGCCGTCGACGCGCACCGTGCCTTCCCAGGCTCCCCACTGGGTGAAACGTGTGCAGTCGAGCAACGGACGCGACCCGGCGAGTAACGTCTGGCGCTGTTCTTCAACGGCGATCGTCCGGGGACGCCACAGCAGGTCGGCGGTGATGCCCAGGTGATCGGCCTCGACGCGAAGCCGATTCTCACGCAGAGGCTCGATGATCTCGAGCGAGATCGTGCCGATCTTCGTCTCGCGCCGGTCGAGGGGTGCGCGCCCAGACGCGAAGACCGAACGCTGCTGTCCATCACGCAGGACGCTGAAGGCCGCGTCGATCACGCCGCGGTTGGGGTACACACCCATCGCGATCCCGAAGTACCACTCGGCGTCGATGTCGTAGCCGTTGAACCAGTAACGGTCGTAGTGGTTCGGATCCGACGAGGCCGGCTGGACGATCGGCTGCACGGTCTGGTGGATCGGGTAGTCGTCGAACGGTGTGATCGCCATGGCGTCCTCCCCTTGTTTCGTATCTGTATAACAAGGTGTGGCCACCTTCAACCTCGCCGACCTATTCGAGCTCGTCGCTGATAGTGCCTCCGACCGCGAGGCGATCGTGGCGGGCGATCGCCGTCTGACTTACGCGCAGCTGGACGAGCGCGCTAATCGTCTTGCACATCACCTGCAGTCGCTCGGCGTCGGCGAGGGTGACTTCGTCGGCCTCCACCTCTTGAACGGCACCGAGTACGCCGAGGGGATGCTCGGGTGCTTCAAGATCCGAGCCGTGCCGGTGAACGTCAACTTCCGCTACGTCGAGGACGAGCTCAAGCACCTCTTCGACGACGCCGACATCGTCGTCAACATCTGCAACGCGCGCTTCGCCGACCGCGTCGAATCCATACGCGACGACCTTCCGAAACTCCGCGATGTGATCGTCGTCGAAGACGGTTACGAGGAAGCCCTAGCCGCCGCTTCACCGTTGCGCCACTTCGGCCCCCGTAGCTCCGGCGACCTCTACTGCGCGTACACAGGCGGGACGACCGGCCTGCCGAAAGGCGTTATCTGGACACACGAGGACATCTTCTTCGCCGGCATGGGAGGCGGCGACGTGTTCCACGCGGGTAACTACGTGACCGAGCCGGAAGAGCTCGTCGAACGACTTCCCGATACCGGCCTCGTCGCGCTTGCGACTCCACCGTTCATGCATGTGAGCGCGCACTGGCTGCTGTTCTCGGTGCTCTTCGGTGGCGGCAAGATGGTCGTCACGCCGGAGGGCCGGTTCGACCCGAAGACGATCTGGGACCTTGTGTCGACGGAAGGCGTGAACATGCTGATCATCGTGGGCGACGCGATGGCTCGTCCCCTTGCCGACGAGCTCGCCGCCAACCCCGGCACGTACACGACCTCGACACTTCTCGTCGTCGGCTCCGGGGGCGCGGTCCTGTCCTCGTCGACCAAAGAGAAGCTCGCCAACACTTTGCAGACCACGATGATCGTCGACGGCTACGGAAGCTCGGAGACCGGAACGATGGGTCGTCAGGCGACGGCGGCCGGACAGGACGCCGGCGGTGCGCGCTTCGACATGGGCGAGACGACGAGGGTGATCGACGACGACGGCAACTTCGTCGAGCCGGGGTCCCCAGGAAGCGGCATCGGCCGTCTCGCTCGCACGGGCAACATCCCGTTGCGCTACCACAAGGATCCGGAGAAGACCGGCAAGACCTTCATAGAGGCCGGCGGTAAACGCTGGGTGATCCCAGGGGACTACGCGCGAGTCCACGAAGACGGAACCATCGAGCTCCTTGGACGTGGCTCGGTCTCCATCAACACGGGCGGCGAGAAGGTGTATCCCGAGGAGGTCGAGACCGTGGTGAAGGACCACCCGGACGTCTTCGATGCCGTCGTCGTCGGTGTGCCGGACGAACGTTTCGGACAGAGAGTGGTTGTGGTCGTCAAACCGACCGCAGGCGCCACACCGACGATCGAGGCGATCCAGGAACATTGCCGAAACAGGCTCGCCGGGTACAAGGTGCCGCGCGATCTGTGCCTGGTCGACGAGGTCGTCCGTTCACCGGCGGGCAAGACCGACTACCGCTGGGCCAAGGGGTACGCCGCATCAGCGCTCGCGAGCGGGTAGATCCGCTCGGCGCCATCATCCCGTCGCCCTGCGCATCGCGTCTCCGGAGTCGGTGCGGAACCGCTTCTGCAGCGATCGGGAAACGGGATAGCCGAGGCGGGCGAGAAGTGCGCGTGGACGCGACACCGCGCGGATCTCGTAGGTGACCGAATCGTCCGAGGGATCGTGTTCGACGGTGAACAGCTCCTCGCCCTGCTCGGCGTGGTCCTCGAGCGTCCCGTAGAAGAAGCCGTACCGGCCCGGTTCAGCTATGCGTTCGATCACGCGGCATGCGTTGAGCGACCAGAACCCGAAGTGTTTCACGAGGATCGCCACGTTCGTCCCCGGCTCGGGAGTCAGACGATCGGCCGAGACCTTTGCCCACCCGATGTCGAACGGGCCCCACGAATCGATCGCCGCCTTCGCCCGTTCGAACGTGTCGCCGCCCGACCCGATCCCCACGCGGCACTCGTCGATGTTGTAGCCAACGGGAGATCCACTTGAGATGCCCGGGGGCGCGTAGGTCAGCGACGCGGACACTTGCCGTGCTAGGAAAGCAGCAACCTGCTCGTCGCCCGGACGCTTCAGGGTGAACATCCTTGCTCTCCTATCGACGCCGCGACACTATCGGTGATATGGCGGTCGTCGTGGTCTGCCTCGCCCTGCTCGTCGTCGGGATCCTCGCGATCATCCGGTGGGGCTCGCTCGACTGGCGACCACCCCCGGTTCCCGACGGTGCCGATGCTCATCGGCCCGCGATCGTTGTCAGGCGCTATCTCTGGATGCTGAGCATCCTGATGTGGACGACGGTCATCACCGCGATTCTCATCGTCGGTCCCGCGGCGCGATTGGCGATGCGCCTGCTCGCGGCGACTGCGGGAGCGGCAGCTCAGGGTAAAGAGACCGAAGCAGGGGAGATCGTCGGCCGCATCACCGTCGGCGGGACGATCGGGATCTTCGTGTTCGTCGGGGTCTTCGGCGCCGTCCTATCGGTCTTCGCATTCCTCTGCCTGCGCAATTGGCTCCCACGCGGACGACTCGGCGGACTTGTTCTCGGAGCATTCCTGCTCATCGTCGCCGGGTCGAGGATCGAACCATTGCGTGCGGAGAACGTGGACTTCGATGTGGTCGGACCGGGGTGGCTCGCGATCGTCGTCTTCTTCGCGATGGCGCTCGTCCAGGGGATGGCCGTACAGGCCGTGGCCGTACGGGTGAGCAGGAGTCTGCCGTTGCCCGGCAAGCGACTCCGCGAGATCGTGCCTCATGCGCCGCTGCTGCTTCTCATCCCGGGGTTCGCCATCGGCGTCTTCGCGATCATCGGCGGCGTCATCGCAGTCTTGGTCACCCTCGCGCTCAGTCGGATGCGGGCCTCCCAGATCCTCAGCTCCAAGCGCGTGCTGTTGGCCGGCCGACTCATCGTCGCCGTTGTCACGGTTGTCGCGCTCCCGGGCTTCGTGATGGCGGTGATCGACATCGCCGGCCGCGGACCGTAGTCCTCAGTCGCGCTTGCGGACCTTCCAGATCTCTTCGCACGGCCACTTGCGCGCCCACTCGAGCGTGACGAACGGATAACTCGTCTTCGCGTCCTCTCGCGGCCGGACGTCGATCTGTGCCTCGATCTCGAAGCCGGTCTGCCGGAAGAGACTGATCCAATCGGCGTGCGACAGGTGGAACTCCACTCCGGGGTCGTTCGGGTACTCCACGCGGTGCATCCCGAAGGCTGGACGCACCATGCACTCGGTCGCCGCGACGTCATCTTCGTCCGGCCCGCACAAGATCATGAGAAAAGAGTTCGTGAGGAAGGCGAGCTGCCCGCCGGGGCGGAGGAGTCGCGCCGCTTCGGGCACCCACTTGTACGGGTCGGCCCACAGACACGCGCCGTACTCGGAGATCGCGATGTCGAAGCTCTCGTCCGGGTAGGGAACCTCTTCGGCGTTGCCGAAGTGCAGCGGGAAGTCCATGCCGTGCTCCTGCTGAAGGCGCTTCGCGGTCGCGAGCTGGACCTCGGAGTTGTCGATGCCGACGACCTTCGCACCGCGGCGCGCGAGCCACGACGAGACGTACGCGGTGCCGCAGCCGAGCTCGATGACGTCCTTGCCAACGAGATCGTCGGGGAGCATGTGGACGTCCGATTCCGGCACGGCCCAGATGCCCCACGTCGGCTCGTCCTGCACCCAACCACGTTCCGCCGGTGCAACGTGCCGAGCGGCCAGCTCGTCCCAGGCGGCGCGATTGCGCAGGACGTAGTCGGGTAGCTCGCCCATGGCGTCAGCTTAGGCCTCCGGCATGCCATCGAAGAACTCAACCTCGCCGGTCTCGAGTGAGTACTCAGCGCCCACGACCAGAAGACCATCGTCCTGGATCAGTTGCTCGAGCAGTTTGGATCCGTGTCGTAGGAGATCCGCTGAGGCTCGGACGTTCGTGCGAACTGCTTGATCGACCAGTGCATCGAGGTCACCGACGCCGGCGGCGATGAGTTCTTCGACAGAGGGCCGGATGCGATCGATGATCGCGCGCAGATTGGGCGACTCGGTAGGCCGTTGGAGCTCCTCGAGAGTCGCCAGGATCGCGCCGCACCGGGAGTGGCCGAGGACGACCACAAGCCGTGTGCCGAAACGTTCCGCGGCGAACTCGACACTGCCCACCTGCGATGGCGCGACGATGTTGCCTGCGACGCGGATCACGAACAGGTCGCCGAGTCCCTGGTCGAAGACGATCTCCGCCGGCACCCGCGCGTCGGAACAGCCGAGGATGATCGCGAACGGTTCCTGCTCAGTCGCCAGCTCGGTTCGTCTCGTGCGGTGCAGGACAGCGTCCGAATCGCGCACGTGAGCGACGAACCGACGGTTCCCTTCCCCGAGTCGTGCGAGCGCCTCGTGCGCGGGAACCGCTGTTACCACTCCTGACCTGCTCCGAGCGCTTCGCGCACGCTGCCGATCTGCGAACGGTGTTCTGCCTCGTGCTGCATCAGATGGTGGAGCGCCCATGCAGCAGAGAGGTCGTAGTTCTTCCGCTCACGCAACTCGTGCAGATCATCGCTCGACATCGATCGGATCGTCCCGAGAAGCAGCTCGCGCACCTTCGCAAGGCGGGCGAGGTGCTCATCCAGCGTCTCTCCAGAGAACGGAGTGAGATGAGTGCCGTCGTCGCGAACCTCGGCCGGAAACAGCTCGTGGGGCCATTCGGTGTCCTGGGTATCGAGGATGTCGTCGTAGAGCCAATCAGCTTCGATGATCGCGAGGTGGTAGAGGATCGCTGCGATGCTGCTACCGCCCGGCGGTTCGCGATCGATCAGTTCGCCGGAGAGGTCCTTGAGCGCGTCGTGTGTGCGTCCACGCGTCTCCGTGAGGGCGGTGATCCAGCGCCCGACTTCGGGGTCCTCGACGTCGGTAGCCGGGTCGAGCTCGAGGACGCGCCTTGAAGGCTGGGTCAAAGCCTCTCCACGATCGTGACGTTGGCTTGGCCCCCGCCTTCGCACATCGTCTGCAGGCCGTAGCGTCCGCCGGTGCGTTCGAGCTCGTGGAGCAGCGTCGTGAAGAGCCGTGTTCCTGTTGCGCCCAGCGGATGTCCGAGCGCGATCGCTCCACCGTTGACGTTCACCTTGTCGAGGTCGGCCCCCGTCTCCTTCTGCCACGCGAGAACGACGGATGCGAAGGCTTCGTTGATCTCGACCAGGTCGATGTCGTCCATCGACATCCCCGTCTTTTCGAGCGCGTATGCGGTGGCGGGGATCGGCGCCGTGAGCATGTAGATCGGATCTGCGCCGCGACAGGAGATGTGGTGGATGCGTGCGCGAGGCTTCAAGCCGTGAACTCGCACCGCTTCCTCCGAGGCGACCAACACGGCCGTTGACGCGTCCGAGATCTGGGACGACACCGCTGCCGTCAACCGTTCGCAGTCCGGCAGGGTCTTCAAAGAAGCCATCTTCTCGAGTGACGTCTCGCGCGGTCCCTCGTCCACCGCAACCTCGCCGACCAAGGTATTCCTGAAAGGCACGATCTCGCGTTCGAACCGTCTGTCCGCGATGGCACGGCGTGCTCGTTCGTGAGACTTCAACGCGAACTCCTCCATGTCGAGACGCGAGATGCCCCACTTCTCGGCGATCATCTCGGCCCCCCGGAACTGCGAGACCTCCTGGTCGCCGTAGCGCGCCAGCCATCCGGTCGATCCGCGGAACGGGTCGGTGTGTCCGAGCGGCTCGGCCGCCGTCATCGCATAGGCGATCGGGATCATCGACATGTTCTGGACGCCGCCCGCGACGATCACGTCGTTGGTTCCGGACATCACAGCCTGTGCGGCGAAGTGCAAGGCTTGCTGGGACGAACCGCATTGGCGGTCGATCGTCGTTCCGGGAACCTCTTCCGGGAGCCCCGCCGCCAGCCAGCAGGTGCGCGCGATGTCGCCGGCTTGGGGGCCGACGGCGTCGACGCAACCGAAGTAGACGTCCTCGACGGCGAGCGGGTCGATGTCGTTGCGGTCGACGAGCGCCTTGAGGACGTGCGCCCCGAGGTCGGCCGGGTGCACGTGCGACAGACCGCCGCCGCGACGCCCAACCGGTGTGCGGATGGCATCGACGATGTACGCCTCAGGGCTCATCGCTTCACGATCACCGACGAGCCGTGTCCGAAGAGGCCCTGGTTGATCGTGAGACCGACCTTGGCGCCTTCGACCTGACGTCCGGTGGCTTGTCCGCGGAGCTGCCAGACGAGCTCGCACACTTGCGCGATCGCCTGTGCCGGAACGGCTTCCCCGAAGCACGCGAGTCCGCCCGATGGATTCACTGGAACTCGTCCACCGATGGTTGTGTCGCCGTCGCGGATGAGCTTCTCGGCTTCGCCTTCCTTGCACAGGCCGATGTTCTCGTACCAATCGAGCTCCAATGCCGACGACAGGTCGTAGACCTCGGCGAGGTCGAGGTCGTCAGGGCCGAGCCCGGCCTGTTCGTACGCGGCTGCCGCGATCGCATCGCGATACGTGAGAGGTGGAACGGCAACGGTCGCAGCCGAGTCGGTCGCAAAGTTCGGCATCTCGATGACGGTGTTCGGGTAGGTCGGCGTCACCGTCGACACCGCGGCGATGCGCACTGGGTCTTTGACGCCATGGCTTCGAGCGAAGTCCATCGAAGAGAGCACGACAGCCGCGCCGCCGTCGGACGTCGCGCATATCTGCAGCAGGCGCAGAGGATCCGACACCATCGGCGACGCCAGCACGTCCTCGACGGTGTACTCCTTCTTGTAGCGTGCGCGCGGGTTGTTGAGTCCGTGCTGTGAGTTCTTCACCTTCACGAGGGCGAAGTCCTCTTCGGTTGCGCCGTACAGCTCCATGCGCCGGCGCGCGTAGAGCGCGAAGTACGTCGGGTTGGTTGCGCCGAGGAGACGGAAGCGGCGCCAGTCCGGATCGGCGGCGTTGTCGGCCCACGTCGGAGCGAGGAAGCCTTTCGGAGTGGTATCGGCGCCGACGACGAGAGCGACGTCGCACAGTCCGGCGAGGATGCGCGCGCGCGCGATGTCGATCGCGGTTGCGCCGGCTGCGCAGGCGGCGTAGCAGGTGGCTACCGGGATCCCTGTCCAGCCGAGGGCTTGTGCGAACGTCGCTCCGGCGACGTATCCGGCGTAGCCGTTGCGGATCGTCTCGCCCCCGGCGATGAAGCCAACGTCCTGCCAGGTGACGCCGGCGTCGGCGAGCGCATCCTGCGCGGCCGCCACGCCGTACTCGACGAACGGACGTCCCCACTTGCCCCACTCATGCATCCCGACACCGAGCACGGCGACGTCGCGGCTCAAGTGACCGGGCTCCACTTCCACACGATGTGCTCGTTGCCCTCGGCGTCGGTGAAGAGCGGTTCGATCACGACCTCGACCTCGTCCCCGATCTTGAGCGACACCGGATCGACGCCGTCGGCGAGCTGTCCGAGCACGACCATCTGTTCTAGAGCGAGCGAGACGGCAACGACCGTGTACGGCTCGAACGGGTCCTTGCCGACATAGGGCGCCGGCGCGGCATAGTGATTCACGGAGAACGACCACACCTTGCCGCGCCGGGAGATCTCGACTTCGGCTAGGTCGGCGGACGTACAAGCGGGGTTGCGGCAGAGGATCCGCTCAGGCGGGAAGAAGTAGGAGCCGCAGGACGCGCAGCGCGTGCCGAGCAGGCTGCCCTGCGAGGTGAACCAGCCGTCGATAGCCGGGATCTGGGTGCCCATGGCCGCTCATGGTACCCGGCAGATCTCACTCGACGAGATGTCGAGCTCGATGCTCGACGTAAGAGTCGCCTGCACCACGTCCGAGGCTCTGAAGCTGCCGGTGACCGGAGCGGCGCCCGATGGCGACGCTGCCGTGGCGACGGTCACGTGTCCGGTGGAGACGGCGAGACCCTGCGTCGGGTCGTAGCCGCGCCACCCGGCGCCCGGGACGTAGACGCCGGCCCACGCGTGCAGTTCGCGCGGCTCCCCAACGGGGCGAGCTTCGACATAGCCGCTGACGAACCGGGACGCGATCCCGACGTGGCGACACGCATCGACGTACAGCACCGCGAGATCCCGGCACGAGCCGTCGCCCGCGAGCAACGTCTCTTCAGCGGCGAGCGGTGCACCTTCTGGGCGGACGATCACCCTGCATTCGGCGTGGATCCTCCGGGCGAGCTCGCTCGCGAACGCGACGACGCGCCGGCCCGACGACTCAGCGATCTCGTCGGCGAGCTTCCGGACGCTCGATCGCGGGTCGGCCCATGTCTCCTCATGATGGAAGTACGGATCGAGCGCAGTGCGTTCGTCCGACGGATAGGTCGGCGGGATCAGCGTGCCTTCGGTCGTCGGGACGACGAAGTCGAAGGGATTCACACGCACACGTTCGGCCACGAAGCGCGTGGTGATCTCGAGTGTGTCGTGCTGTCCCGAGAACCACGCCCAGGTCACGTTGTTGCCCCACGCGTCGAGGGCTTCGGTGATCCCGGCCGGCTGAGGTTTGATGTCGATCGAGAACTCGTGCACGACCTGTGCGGGATCTGAACGGGGACGCAAGCGGACCTTGTGCGGCTCGAGAAAAACGGGAGCCGAGTAGCGGTAGGTGGTGACGTGCGTGCCTTCGAAGCGCATGCCGGTCACACCGAGGCCTGCGACTGCGTCTGCGCCGCCGTCTGATCCTTCTGGCCGTCCGGCGCCGGGAGCAACGTGAACATCGCGTCGTGGAGGTCCCGGCCGACGAGGTTCAGCTCAGCCCGTAGTTCGTCGAGGAATTCGTGCAGTCCGCGGGACATGATCTCAGAGGTCGCGGCGAAGTCTAGCTTCGCGCGCAGACGTCCGAGCCGCTGTTCGGCGGCGTTGGCGTAGGTGCCCGGTGCCGATCCAGTGATCGCTCGGAGCGACTCCTCCGCGCGTCGCACGCAGTACCGCACCGTCCGTGGGAACTCCGGGTCGAGGAGCAGGAACTCCACGACCTCGCGCGGGACGATCCGTCCGCATCGTTTCCGGTACATCTCGAGCGCGCTCGCCGATCGCAGCAGCGCCGCCCATTGGATGTTGTCGTACGGCGAACCGACGTACGTGGGGTCGGGCAACAGGATGAAGTACTTCATGTCGAGGATCCGCGTCGTCTTGTCGGCGCGTTCGAGCAATCGTCCGAGCCTGCCGAAGTGCCAAGCCTCCCCGTGGGACATCGTGGCGTCCATCACTCCTTCGAACGTGTGGCCGATGAGCTTCACCTGGGAGAAGAAGTCGTGCGGCGCGAGCATCAGGTTGAAGTCGCTGAAGGCGGCGCGTCGCACCATCAGATAGAAGCGGTTGATCTGCTCCCACATCTCGGAGCTGATGATCTCGCGCACCTGCGTAGCGTTGTCTCTTGCCTGGTATCCGCAGCCGAGGATCGAGCTGGGGTAGTCGGGATCGAAGGTCAAGAAGCTCATCACGTTTTCGCGGGTGAAATCCTGACCGAAGTTGTCGAGGAAGATCTCGCGGTCGCCGGTGGTGTTCACCAACGGCTCCCATTGCTGCTCGGTGTCCTTCGGGAGGTCGAGCATGAGGTGGAGGTTCACGTCCACGAAGCGCGCGATGTTCTCCGACCGCTCCATGTAGCGTGCCATCCAGTAGACGGAATCGGCGACGCGGGACAGCATCAATGAGCCCCCGTCATTGTCGAAGCACCCAGGTGTCCTTCGAACCGCCGCCCTGTGAGGAGTTCACGACGAGCGAGCCCTTCTTCAGGGCGACCCGGGTGAGACCGCCGGGGAGCACGGCGATGTCCTCGCCGTACATGACGAATGGACGCAGGTCGACGTGGCGTCCTTCGACCTGCCCCTCGACGATCACGGGCGCCCGCGACAGAGCGACGGTGGGTTGGGCGATGTAGTTGCGCGGGTCAGCCTCGATGCGGTCGGCGAACGCGTCCTGCTCTTCCTTCGTCGAATGCGGACCGACGAGCATCCCGTAGCCGCCCGACTCGTTTGCCGTCTTCACGACCAGTTCGTCGAGGTGCTCGCGGACGTAGGCGCGCTGATCGTCCTCCCAGCACACGTAGGTTTCGACATTGGGCAGGATCGCCTCCTCACCGAAGTAGTAGTTGATGATCTTCGGCACGTACGCGTACACCACCTTGTCGTCGGCGATGCCGGTGCCCGGTGCATTGGCGAGCGCGACGCGTCCGGCGCGGTAGACAGCCATGAGACCGGGGACGCCGAGTATCGAATCGGGACGGAACACGTGCGGGTCGAGGAACTCGTCGTTGATCCGCCGGTAGATGACGTCCACGCGCTGCAGTCCCTTTGTGGTTCTCATGTGCACCCAGCCGTCGGCGACGACGAGATCGCGTCCCTCGACGAGCTCGACGCCCATCTGCTGCGCGAGGAACGAATGCTCGAAGTAGGCCGGGTTGAAGGGCCCCGGTGTAAGGACGACGACTGTGGGGTTCGTGAGTCCCTCGGGTGCCAGGGCCTGCAGCATCTCGAGCAACCGGTTCGCGAAATCGTCGACCGGACGCACATTGGACGCGGCGAACACGCCGGGGAATGTGCGTTTGAGCACCTGCCGGTTCTCGAGCACATACGACACACCGGACGGACAGCGCAGGTTGTCCTCGAGCACGAAGAACTCGCCGTCTCGATCGCGCACGAGGTCGGAGCCGGTGATGTGGCACCACACTCCGCGCGGGGGCTCGAGCCCGACGACTTCCGGCATGAACGAGGCGGCAGAGGTGATGACGAACTCGGGGATGACTTTATCGGCGAGGATCTTCTGCCCGCCGTAGATATCGGCGATGAACTCGTTCAGCGCGTAGATGCGCTGGCGCAGTCCGCGCTCGATGCAGTCGAAATCGTATGCGGGGAGGATCCTCGGGATGATGTCGAAGGGGAAGATGCGCTCGGCCCCCGCCTCGGGCTCCGCCCCCGCGTCGTCGCCGGAGCTCGTGCCCGGGATCGTAAACGTGATGCCCATCGACATCAGGGCTTGCTCGGCGGCTTGCTGGCGCCGCTCGAGCTCGCCCTCGGGGAGCTTGCTCAGCAGGTCGATGAGCGGTTCGGCCCCCGGACGTGGCCTGCCCGAGGCGTCGAGCAGCTCGTCGTAGAACCCGCCGAGGTCGTAGGCGTCGAAGCGCACTCCATCACCGTAGTTCAACCTCCACATCGCAGGCGTTTCCCCCGATGACGGTGGTGTTAACGGGAATAGCATTGTCTCGCCATGGACAAAGGCCCGGACACCGGCATGGACAAGGCGGAGCTCTTGCGCAGCGTCTCGTTCTTGAAGCCGTTGTCCGACGACACCCTCGAGTCGCTGGCAGCGGACATCCATGAGGTCGTCTTTGCTCCTGGGACGCGGTTCATCACCGAAGGCCAAGTCGAAGACGACGCGTATGTCATCGCGGATGGCAGCGCGGAGGTATCCGTTCGCGGCCGGCGTGTGCGCAGGATCGCCCAAGGCGAAGTGGTCGGCGAGATGGCCGCCGTGGCGACGGATCGGCGCACCGCTTCGGTCACTGCGACGACCCAGGTGCGAGCGCTCGTGCTCACCGGTGCGTTCTTGCGCGATCTGATGCAGAAACACCCGAACGTGGCTGCGGTCCTGGCGCGGGAGATGTCGCTTCGCGGGTAGCCGTTCCTCAGGTGCTGAGCGGATCCGGCAGCGGCGCCTCGTGGACGACGATCAGTCGCTGGGTCGCCCGTGTGATCGCGACGTACAGCGCACGCAAGCCCCCGGCGGCAACGGCCACGATCGCCGACGGCTCGACGACGACGACCGCGTCGAACTCGAGGCCGCGCGCCTCGTCCACGGTGAGCACGGCTATCGGTTCGTCCAAGAGCGATGCAGGATCACTGCTGAGGGGGATGCCGATCTCTTCGCGGATGGCTACGACGACGGCCGGGATGGCGAGAACGGCAACGGTGCCCTCGCGCTTCGATTCGGCTCGCGCGGCCTCGACGGCCGTGCGGACGAGGTCGTTGGTCTTGAGGAACACCGGGTCGTCGCCGTCGGTGCGTACCGAACGGGGAGGCGTGAGATCGGGCGCCGCCGCTTCGAGGACGCGCGTGGCAAGCCTGGCGATCGGCTCGGGTGAGCGGTAGTTGATCGAGAGCTCGGTCAGACGGGACGTGGGCGGCTGAAGCTGCGTGATGACGTCGTCCCAGCTCGCGTTCTCCCATGTGCCGGCGTTCTGACCGAGGTCACCAACGATCGTCATCGACTTGCCCGGTGCCCTGCGCGCGATCATGCGCCACTGCATCGGCGAGAGGGTCTGCGCCTCGTCGATCACCACATGGCCGAACCACTCGCGCGGCGGCTTCTTCCAGTCCTTGTCCTCCTCCTCGAGCTCGAGACGCTGTGCGACGAGCCGGTCGATGAACGCCTGGCGCTCGGCACGGATGATCGGCTCGAGCTCCTGGAGCTCGTCGACCAAACGTTCGATGCCGTAGCGTTCCTCGGCGTCGATCTTCGGACGGCGACGCCGCCGCTTCTGCACGCCGAGATGTGGTGCCGCCTCGTCGATGAGCGCGATGTCGGCTTCGGTCCATTCATGAACTTCATGGTCATGAACTTCATGGCCTTGAACGTCACCGTCAGTAGGCATGCGGATCATGCGCCGCTGATCGTCCTTCGACAGGATGCCGTCCGCGGCGGCTGCGAGGACCGCTTCGTCGGTGCAGAGCGACTTCACTAGATCTTCGGCGGTGCGCACCGGCCACATCTGGTCGAGCGCCCCGACGAACGTTTCGTCGTCCCGGAGGTCCAGTTCGAAGGATTCGCGGTGCTCCTCACCGAACAGGTTCGCCCAATGACGCTGCTGCTTCTTCCACTTGTTCCAGAGGTACGTGATCGTCAGGTCGCGGACGTCGCCTCGCTTGCCGTTGTGCTTGCCGCGGATGCGCTCGCGGATCATCTTCACGATGTGGCGGCTCGCCGCCACCGACAGCGTGAGTTTGGCTCCCTCGAACTCGATCGCAACCGGCCCGGGGAGCGCTTGTTCGAGATTCCGAGCGGCACGTTCGATCACCTTGACCATGCGGGGATCTCCTTTCACGCGTGCCGCGTCATCCGGCTCGTCCGCGCTCGCGCGGATACCGGGGATGATCCCGCGGATGCTCGACAGCGTTGCCGATTCACCGAGTGTCGGAAGCACCTGCTCGATGTACCGGAGGAACACCGAGTTCGGTCCCACCACGAGCACACCGAGGCGCTCGAGCCGCTCGCGGTGCGCGTACAGCAGATAGGCGGCGCGGTGAAGCGCGACGGCGGTCTTTCCGGTGCCCGGCCCGCCTTGGACGACGACGATGCCCTCGAGAGGAGCGCGGATGATCTCGTCCTGCTCGCGCTGGATCGTCTCGACGATGTCGCGCATGCGTCCGGTTCGCTCCCGCCGGAGTGCGTTGAGCAGCGCAGCCTCGCCGATCAGTACAAGGTCGTCGGTGCGTTCGTTGGATGCGTCGAGGAGTTCGTCCTCGAGGTGGACGACCTTGCGGTCCTTGACCGAGATATGGCGACGGCGCACAACGCCGAGCTGCTCGCGCGGCGTCGCCCGGTAGAAGGGTTCGGCCGCGGGCGCGCGCCAATCGGTGACGAGCGGTTCGTGATCGACGTCGAAAACGGCGACCCGTCCGATGTGGTGGGTGGCGCCGTCCTCGTTGTCGATACGTCCGAAGACCAGGGGCTCGTCGCCGATCGACAGGTGCTTCACCCGCCGCAGGCCCGTTTCGACGATCGCGTCGCGCTCGGGACCGGCGTTCCAGCCCTCGGCCATCGCGCGGTCGGCGAAGCCCTGGGCGTGCTCGGTCATGGCATCGAGCCGTTCATAGGCTCGGTCGACGAGGAACTGCTCGTCGGCGATCTCGTTGGTGATTCCCACAGCCGTCCATCGTAGCCCTGACGTAACTTCGGGGCGTATCGGGCCCCGGTGTACCTGACGGGCATCTGACGGGTCGTCAGATACACTCCCGGCGCGATGGATCTGCGATTCACGCCCGAACAGGACGCGTTCCGCGCGGTTGCGGCGGCCTGGCTCGAGGCCAACGTCCCCCACCCGTCCCTTCCTTCTATGGACACAGCCGACGGTTTCGACGCGCACCGCATGTGGGAACGCACGCTCTTCGACGGTGGTTGGGGCGTGGTTTCGTGGCCCGAGCAGTACGGCGGGCGGGCCTTGAGCCTTCTGGATTGGCTGATCTTCGAGGAGGAGTACTACAGAGCCGGCGCGCCGGGAAGAGTGAACCAGAACGGGCTTTTCCTTCTCGGTCCGACGTTGATGGACTACGGCACGCCGGAGCAAAAGGCGCGATTCCTCCCCGCGATGGCGAGCGGCGACGAGGTCTGGTGTCAGGGGTGGTCGGAGCCGAACGCCGGAAGCGACATGGCGAACATCCGCACGAAGGCCACTCTTGACGGCGACGAGTGGGTCATCGTTGGTCAGAAGACGTGGTGCTCGCGCGGGGTGTGGGCCGACTGGCTGTTCGGTCTGTTCCGTTCCGAGCCGGGGTCACAGCGTCACCACGGACTCACGATGGTCCTCATGCCGATGTCCACGCCCGGCATCGACGCGCGACCCATCGCGCAGATGGACGGAGAAACCGGCTTCGCGGAGGTGTTCTTCGACGGCGCGCGGGTGCCGGTGGCGAACA
Source organism: uncultured Actinomycetes bacterium (assembly GCA_964520325.1). GTDB lineage: Bacteria > Actinomycetota > JAICYB01 > JAICYB01 > JAICYB01 > CAZFOB01. The sequence goes on from CAZFOB010000020.1 coordinate 47,098, forward strand.
CGCTCGGGGAGCCTGGCCAGGGTTGGAATGTTGCGATGACCACGGCCGGGTTCGAGCGCGGGCTGCTGCTCCGCCCACCCGGCCGCTTCCTCGCGACGGCATCTCGATTGCAACAGTTGTTCGTCCAGGCCGGTGAACCTGTGCACTACCGCGACGCGGTTGCTCGCGCGCAGATGGCGGCCCGTCAATACCGGCTGTACGTGTGGTGGACGGCCGCCAGAGTCGGCCGGGGCGAGAAGATCGGACCGGAGTCGAGCGTGAACAAGCTCGTGTGGTCGCTGATGGACATGCGGATGCACGAGACCGCGATCGACCTCATGGGTCTGGCCGGGATCACCCCCGGGGTCCCGGATGGCGGTGAGGCGAAAGCGTGGATCGACGGCTACTACTTCTCACTCGCCGGACCGATCTACGCCGGGACGAACGAGATCCAGCGCAACATCATCGGCGAGCGCGTCTTGGGTCTACCTCGGGGCTGATCGGCGGAAGAGACAGTCGCATACAATGTCTTCATGAGTATCCTTTCCATCCGTTTGAAGCGGGAAGAGCTCCATGACCGGCTGCGACGCCGGGCCGCCGCCCGTGGCGAGTCCGCATCGGGGCTCGGCGAGCGCCTGATCGACGAAGGGCTTCGCATGGACGCCCATCCGGGCATCGTCTTTCGTGAGGGTCCGTCTGGACGCCGCGCCGGATTGGCGTCCGGTCCGGACGTGTGGCAGATCGCATCTCTGCTCCTCGCGCTCGAAGGCCCGGCGGAGGAACGGATCGAGGAATGCTCGTGCAGGATGGGTCTCTCCCCTTACCAGGTGCGCATCGCGAGCCGTTACTACGCGGAGTTCGCAACCGAGATCGACGCTGAGATTGCGGCCAATGAGGAGGCGGCCGATCGGGAACTCGCAGCTTGGGAAGCAGAGCAGCGGCTCCTCGGTTCGTGAGGTTGCTTCTCGACGAGATGCACGACCCGGCTGTAGCGCAAGCCCTGCGCCGTTCCGATCGGGACGTCCTGGCCATCGCCGAGCTCCCGCTGCTGAAAGGGCTCTCGGACGCCATCGTTCTCGCATGCTCCACGCTCGACGGGCGCGCGCTGGTCACCGAGGACGTGAACGACTTCGTCACGTTGCACGCCGTGATGATGGCGACCGAGACACCCCACGCAGGCATGATCCTTACTCACCCACGCAGGTTCCCGAGAGATCGTCGTGATGCCTTGTCTCAACTTGCGTCGGCCCTGTCCCGATTTCTTGTCGATGTTGCGCCGAGACTTGAGGGGACTCCGTTCCTTTGGTGGCTGGAACGAGCAGACGACTAACCTCAGGACGTGAAGGTTCGCGAGATCGAGGCCAACGCCATGACGTTTTCGTGTCGAGAGGTCGGTGACGGCGACCCGGTACTCCTGCTGCACGGGTTCCCGGAGACGTCATACATGTGGCGCGGACTCATGGAGTCGCTCGCGGGGGCCGGGTACCACTGCATCGCGCCGAACATGCGCGGCTACTCGTCCGGTGCGCGTCCTGAAGACCTCGAGGCCTACAACTACGAGCACCTGGTGTCGGATGTTCACGCGGTCGCCGCCGCCGCGGGTTTCGATCGGTACCACCTGATCGGACACGACTGGGGCGCCATCATCGGTTGGGGTGTGGTGTCGAACGACGACTCACGCGTCGCCAGCTGGTCGGCGCTCTCCGTGCCGCACTACCGCTCCTTCGCCGAAGCGGTGCGCGACGACCCGGAGGAGGAGTTCTACCGTGGCATCTTGAAGGTGTTCGTCGACCCCAACACGGCCGCGGGCATGTCCGCCAACGGGGCGGCGGCGATGCGTGCGTTCTGGACGTCGAGTGCCGAAGACGAGATCGAGGACTACTCGTCGGTCTTCGGGGAGCCGGGCGCTCTGCAGGCCGCGCTCAACTACTACGTCGCGTGCCGGTCGCACGCTCGCGCGCTCGACGGGCCGTTGGCGTTCGGTTCGGTGTCGGTGCCGACACTGCTGCTGTGGGGGAAGGACGACGTAGCCATCCGTGCGATGTCGGTGGACGGAGCCGCGCAGTACATGACCGGTCCGTACCGACGCGTCGACCTCGACGCCGGGCACTGGCTCGTGCAGGAGCAGCCAGATCAGGTGCGGGACGAGATCCTCGTGCACCTCAAGGAGAACGCGCTATGAGCGACGCCAGGCAGGGTGCCCGCGAACGGCTCGAGTCGGCTCGCGACGAGCTGATCGAACTCTCGCATCGCATCCACGCGAACCCCGAGCTCGGCTACGAGGAGGAGCAGGCGTCCGAGTGGCTGTCCGATTACCTCGACGCGGCCGGCTTCGTGGTGACGAAGGGGGTGTGCGACATCCCAACCGCGTTCGTCGCGAGGGCCGGGTCCGGTCCATTGCACATCGCTATTTGCGCCGAGTACGACTGCCTGCCCGCCGTCGGTCACGCGTGCGGGCACAACATCATCGCCGCGATGGGTGTCGGCGCCGGCATCGCCGCCGCCAAGATCGCGGACGACGTCGGGCTCACGATCAGCGTGATCGGCACGCCGGCCGAAGAAGGCGGCGGCGGGAAGATCCTCATGCTCGAGCGCGGCGCGTTCGAGGGTGTGCACGGCGCGATGATGGTGCACCCGGCTCCGCTCGACGTCGTTGAGCTGCCGATCATCGCGGCCGACCATTTCGACGTCCACTACACGGGCAAGGAAGCGCACGCGTCGGCCTCGCCCGAGCTCGGCATCAACGCGGCGGACGCGTTGACGATCGCGCAGACGGCCATCGGGATGCTGCGCCAGCACATCAAGCAATCCGATCGCATCCATGGGATCGTCACGAAAGGCGGGGACGCGGCGAACATCGTCCCGGCCCACACAAGTGCGCACTTCATGGTGCGTGCCAAGACGCTCGGCGATCTCAAGGAGATCCGCGAGAAGGTGAACCGGTGCTTCGAGGCCGGCGCCTTGGCGACGGGCGCGACCGTCGAGTTCGAGGACAGCGTCCATCCGTACGCCGAGATGCGCCACGACAAGGCGATGGCCGCGATCTACAAGCGCAACGCGGAAGAGGCGGGACGGAAGTTCCTCGACCTCGGCCCCTTCATCGATCGCGGCGCCGCATCGACCGACATGGGCAATATCTCGCTCGCGATCCCGTCCATCCACCCAGCCATCGGGATCGATTCGCTACCGGCCGTCAATCACCAGCCTGAGTTCGCGGCCCATTGCGTCACGCCACCGGCGGACAAGGCAGTGTTCGACGGATCACTTGCGATGGCGTGGACGTGCATCGACCTCGCTACCGACGAAGAGCAGGTTGCGCGCCTGACCGGTTAGTTGTTGCCCTCCGGCAACTCGCGATATATCGTGAGTACCGTGGCGGGCGGCCAGTACTTGGAGGCGGTATGACGACGCTGAACGATTTAATCATGTCCGGACAGATCACGTTCTTCATGCTGAACAAACACGCCGAAGTCCAGACGGCGCTCCGCGATCCTGCTTTCTCGAGCGACCAGAACAACTGGGAGGGCATGGAACTCCTCGACTTCGAGCGCTCCGACTCCGCGCTCACGCAGGTCATGGAGCACTGGATGCTGTTCAAGGATCCGCCGGACCATACACGCGTACGTGCTCTGGTCAACAAGGCGTTTACCGCGCGGACGGTCGAGCGTCTTCGGCCGCGTATCCAAGAGCTGACGGACGAACTCCTCGACGAGATGGATGGTAAGGGAGAGGTTGAACTGATGGCCGACTTCGCGTTCCCTCTTCCGGTTCGCGTTATCTGCGAGCTGCTCGCCGTGCCGCGCTCGGAGCACGGTCGATTCCTCGACGCGTCGCGCAACCTCGCGAGCGTCCTGGACCTTGGTCCCGTCGCCGAAGATGTGCTCGAGTCTGCTGAACCGTTCATCGCGTACCTGCGGAAGCTGGTCGACGATCGCCGAAGAGATCCCGGTGACGACCTGCTCAGCTCACTGATCGCAGCCCGCGACGAGCAGGATCGGCTGACTGACCTGGAGTTGCTCGCGACCGTCTCGCTCGTCCTCGGTGCCGGCTTCGAGACGACGATGAACCTCATCGGGAACGCGATGATCACGTTGTTCATGCACCCGGACGAGCTCGCTCGACTCCGCGCCGATCCGTCGTTGATCGCGTCGACTGTTGAAGAGGTACTGCGCTACGAGCCGCCGGTTCTCGTCACGGCGCGCACGAGTCTGGACGACGTCACGGTCGGTGCGACTAACGTCCACAAAGGCCAGCAGGGGATCCTGATGCTTGCCGTCGCGAACCGAGACGACGAGGTCTTCGAGGACGCAGGACGATTCGACATCACACGAAGTCCGAACCCACACCTCACGTTTGGCGGCGGCCACCACTTCTGTCCGGGCGCAGCGCTCGCGCGCCTCGAGGGCCAGATCGCACTCGGCTCACTTATCCAACGGTTCCCGAACCTGCGACTACGAGAGGAGCCGGAGTGGCGTCAGACGATGACGCTGCACGGACTGAAGGAGCTCTGGGTCGAGCTCTAAGCCTTGCTTGCGGCGGCGTCGCGGAATCTCGTCGAGCGGTGGACGGGGTCCTTGTCGAAGTGCGGGAGCACGTGCTTGCCGAAGAGCGTGACGCTCTCGAGCGCTGCATCGAGTGGCATGTCGACTGGAAGTCCGAAAACGATCTGATCGGCGCCGACGTCCTCGTACTTCTTGATCTGTTCGAGGACTTCGTCCGGAGTGCCGCAGAGTAGGTAGCCGGCTTTGATGCGTTTCTCGACGTCCTCAAGCGACGGATCGGGGAGCACGGTCGGCCACTCTGGTATGCCCGGTGGCTTGGGGAACGTCGTGTGGTAGCGGTAGACGAGCGAGACTTGAAGCCCGCTGCCCATGTCCGATGCGACCTGTCGAGCGCGTGCGCCGTCTTCGAGGCAGATCACTGTGTTCGTGATCATCACGTTGTCGTTCACGTAGTCGCCGATGGGCTCGGCGTTGGCGACGGCCTTCTTGTACGTCTCGATCATCGGCGCCATCTGCGGCGCCGCGGAGAAGTTGAACCCGATGGCGCCGACGCCGCGCTGTCCGGCCTTCTCGTAGGTAGCGGGGTTGCCGCAGGCTTGCCACAGCGGCGGGTGCGGTTTCTTCCAGGGCTTGGGCAGCACGTTGCGTTTCGGAACGTCCAAGTGCTTGCCGTGGTACTCGTACTCCGCGTCGCGCATCATCTTCGGCAGCTCGGGGAAGATCTCGTCGAACGGATCGCGCGTCGCATCCGTCGACTCGATGCCGAAGCCGGTGACCTCGTGGTGTCCGGCGCCGCGCCCGACGCCGAGCTCGAAGCGTCCATTGCTGAGGTGGTCCATCATCGTGATCCGCTCGACGAGCCGGTAGGGATGGTTCACCTGAGGGTTGATGTTCCAGATCGCCGACGCGACGTGGATGTTCTCGGTAACCCCGGCGGCGTAGGCGAGGAAGACCTCGGAGGCCGACAAGTGCGAGTACTCGTCCAGGAAGTGGTGTTCAGACGCCCATGCGTACTTGAAGCCGGCTTTGTCGGCGGCCTTCACGATCTCCATGTCGCCGACGAGGGCTTCGTGCTCGAAGTCGGGATCGGCCGCAAGGCGGCGGCGCGGGACGTGTCCCTGAACGAAGACGCCGAACTCCATGGGCGCCAGGGTAGACCCGGCCCGAGCGGTACGTCAACCGAACGAGCGTTTGCCAGAGCAAACACTCCGTTACCCGCTGAGTGAGCGCTGGCGCACGGCTTCGAAGAGCAGGATCGCGGCGGACGCGGCCGCGTTGAGGCTGTCGATCCCGATCGGGCCTTGGCCGGGCATCGGGATGACGACGTTGTGGTCGGCCTCCGCGATCCACCGCTCGGACAGCCCGTACTGCTCGGAGCCGATCACGATCGCGGCCTTGCGTAACGGCGCGTCCCAGTGGGCGAGTGTCGCGGCGGGCGTCGCACCCACGATGGGCACCTCCTTCTTGCGCAACCACGTGATCGTCTCATCGGTTGATGCGACCGCGATCGGCACCAGGAAGCACGTGCCGATGGACGACCGGACGACGTTCGGGTTGTAGACGTCGGTCGTCGGATCGGCGACGAGCACCGCATCGACGCCGGCCGCGGTGGCGGCGCGGAGCATCGTCCCGAGGTTGCCGGGCTTCTCGATCGATTCCACGACGAGGACGAGCGGTTCGTCGGAGAGCTCGATCGAGTCGAGCGAAGTGTCGTAGAAGTTGCACACGGCGAGCAGCCCTTCCGGCCGGTCTCGGTACGACATCTTCTCGAACGGTTCTTTGGTGACCTCGATGATCTCCGCGCCGCGCGCTTCGGCGAGGTCGGTCAGCTCGTCCTCGTTCTCGCCGAGAAAGAGGTCCGGACAACACCACATCTGCTCGATCGCGACGCCACCCTCGAGCGCCCGCTTGATCTCGCGGTACCCCTCGACGATGAAGAGGCCGGTCTCGCGCCGATGCCGCGCGGTACGAAGCTTGACGACCTCTTTGACCCCGGGGTTGGTCGCCGAGGTGACGACCTTGGTCACGGGTGCTGGCTCGACACCGAGACGATCTCGCCCGTCATGTAGGACGAGTAGTCGCTTGCGAGGAACACGATCACGTTCGCGACCTCCCACACCTCGGCCGAACGCTTGAATACCTCCTGCTCGACGAGACCGTCGAGTGTGTCCTGACTCATGACACGCGTGAGGAACGGATGCACAGCCAGCGACGGTGCCACGGCATTGATCCGGACGTTGTGCGGCGCGGCTTCCAGTGCCGCGCACCGCGTGAGCGCCATCACCCCGGCCTTCGCGGCGGCGTAATGGGTCTGTCCGGCCTGGGCGCGCCAGCCGAGCACCGACGCATTCGTCACGATCACGCCCTCGCCGCGCGGGATCATGTGCCCAAGCGCGGCGCGCATCGTTCGCATCGTTCCGTTCAACGTGACGTCGAGGACGACGTCCCACTCGTTGTCCGTCATGTCGGCGAGCTCCCTCGTGCCACCGAGTCCGGCGTTGCACACCACGACGTCGAGCCCGCCGATCTTCTCGACCGCTGTGTCTATGAGCTTCTGTACCTCGTCGGTCGCCGTGACGTCGCACGGGATCGCGAGCGGTTTGGTACCGACGAGCTGCTCGAGCTCGTCGGCGGATTCGCGGAGACGCCGTTCGTGGACGTCCGAGATCACAACCGTCGCGCCTTCCTCCGCGCACCGACGCGCCGTGGCGAACCCGATGCCGACGCCGGCCGATGCCGTGATGAGCACTCGCTTGCCGGCGAGCAGGTCGTGGGACGACGGCCAGAACCCGGGAGAGGACGGAGGTTCGCTCATGAGCTCAGTTCAGACAGTAGGCGCTGGCGGTGCTCCCGCGCCGTGCCCCAGCTCGAGCGCAGTGTCATGCCGCGCTTGAGCCATAGGTGCAGGTCGTCTTCCCATGTGAAGCCGATGCCACCGTGGAGCTGCAGCGCCTCGGTGTTGCAGAAGGCCTCGGTCGCTGCGGCGGCTGCTTTCCCAACGCTCACCGCCTCGCCCGCGCCCGCGAGATCGTTGGCGAGAGCGTACGCCGCGTACCACGCCGCGGGACGCGACATCTCGATCTCTTGGTGCATCGTCGCGCACGTGTGTTTGATGGCCTGGAACGACCCGACGGGACGTCCGAACTGGTGGCGGTCCTTCACGTACGCCACGGTGCGCTCGAGGAGCCGCATCGCGACACCGTTGAGCATCGCGGCCGCCCCGAACGCGCCGTTGTCGAAGGCGCGGTGCCACACGGTGACATCAAGCTCCGCACCACCGTCGACCTCGACCCGGGCCAGCGGACGAGCGGGATCGGTCGTGCGCACTGGCGTCGCCGTGAACCGCTCGGCCGCCCGCACTGCGCCGTCTCGTTCGTAGATGAGCAGGTCGGCCTCGGCTCCCCACGTGACGAGCGTCTCGCCGGGGGGCTGGACGGCGACGATCGCATCGCCGGCCGCGATAGGCGGAAGCCAGCGCGCCGCGAGCTCGGGGGCCGATGCGATCAGCGGCACTGCCACACCGGTTGTTTCGAGCAGCGGCTCGGGCAGCGCCGCGCGTCCGGCTTCTTCGTAGACGAGCGCGAGGTCAAGTGCCGTGCCGCCCATGCCCCCGAACTCTTCGGGCACCGTGAGCCCGACGATGCCGGCTTTCGCCATCGTCTTCCACACGCTGCGGTCGAAGGGTTTGCCGTCCCACAGCTCGCGCACGCGCGAAGCCGGCGACTCCTTGGTGAACAGATCGCGCGCCATGTCACGCAAGGCGTACTGCGTGTCGTCGAAGTCGAAGTTCATCGGTCGGGGGAGACCCCCGAACCCCCCGCGCTAGCCCTCGGTTCGCGCGGCAGGCCAAGCAGTCGTTCCGACACGATGTTGCGCTGGATCTCGCTCGTGCCTGCGTAGATCGTTGCCGCTCTTGCGTACCAGTAGTTGTGCCAGAACCCCTCACCAGGCTCGTCGAGCGCGGCACCGAGCGGCCCCAGCAGCTCAAGAGCCGTTTCGAACATCTCGCGTTCGAGCTCCGACCACTGGAGCTTCATCACGCTCGCGTCCACGCCGAGGTCTTCGCCCTTGGAGATGCGCGTGATCACGCGAGTCGTCGCCAGCGCATAGCACTTCGCGCGTACATAGAGCGACGCGAGCGAGTCTTGCACCGCCGCGTCCCCGGAGATCCCACGGCGCTCGCAGATCGCGACGAGCTCGCGGAGGTCGCGCAGGTAGCGCGTGGCGGATCGGGGAGGCGAGTCGCGCTCGGCCCCCAGTGTGGTCATCGCAACGCGCCATCCGTCGTTCACAGCACCGACCACGTGCTCCACCGGCACGCGCGCGTCCGTGAAGAAGACCTCGGCGAAGCCGGCGTGTCCATCGAGCTGGACGATCGGACGCGCCTCGACGCCGTCGGTCCGCATGTCCACCGCGATGAACGAGATCCCCCCGTGCCGCTCGGCGGACGGATCGGTGCGAGCGAGCACGAAGATGAGATCCGCGAAGGCTCCGAAGGACGTCCAGATCTTCTGTCCGTTGATGACGAAGTGATCGCCGTCGAGCTCCGCCTTCGTGCCGATCGCCGCAAGGTCGCTGCCTGCGCCCGGCTCTGAGAAGCCCTGCGACCAGATGTCGTCGGCGGACAGGATGCGCGGGAGCCAGCGCACCTTCTGAGACTCCGTGCCGTGCTCCATCAGCGTCGGCGCCATGAGCTTCTGGCTCACGATGCTCACTCGCTCCGGCGCGCAGACGCGCAGGTACTCCTCTTCGAAGATGGATTGCAGGACGACGTCGAGGCCGCGTCCGCCGTACTCGACCGGCCACGAGATGCCGCTGTATCCGGCCGCCGAAAGCGTCCGCTCCCACGCACGGTGCTGCGCGAACCCCTCGGCGGTGCCCGCCGACCCGACAGCAGGGACGTTCGCCTCGAGCCACGTGCGAACCTCCGCGCGGAAGGCCTCTTGTTCCGGGGTGTACGAAAGGTCCATGTTGTCCGGCCCGATGGTAGCCGCCGTCATCGGAGCACAGGATATAGCTCCAAACTTTCGGTCTTGATAATAGGTCCAAAATTTGGTACTATTCTCTCTTGGACCGCTACGAGGTTGAAGTGGCGCCGAGGGTCTGGGACGACCTGAAGAGGGTCCCCAGGCGAGACGTCGGGCGGATCGTTGCTCGCATGGACGCGCTCGCCGATGACCCGCGACCGCCGGGCGTCGAGAAGCTCAAAGGTTCGGACGAGTACCGGGTCCGTCAGGGGGACTACCGGATCGTGTACACCGTGCGCGACGTTGTCCGCCTCGTCCGGATCGCACGTGTGGGCAACCGCTGGGAGGTCTACCGCCGCCGGGAGGTCTACCGAAGGAGATGAGATAGATGCTTGTTCCAGTGAGTGAAGCGAAAGCTCGCCTGTCGGAGCTCGTTCGCGATGCCCAGGACGAGGACGTCGTCCTTATGCGCCACGGCCGGCCGGCGGCGGTGCTCATCGGTATCGACCGCTTGGAGTCGCTTATCGAGGAACTCGAAGAAGCTCGCGATCGCATCGCGCTCGATGAAGCGAATAAGACTCCGGACGACATGTTCATCCCACTCGACAAGATCAAGGCGGAGTTCGGTCTGACCAAGTAGGCCGTCGATCACTCCTGTCTAGAATCCAGACTCGTGCTGATTCCGGAACCGGAGGCGCCGCTTGGGGATGCTTGAAGGGAAGTCGATCGCAGTGACCGGATCGGGCCGGGGGATCGGCCGCGCCGTTGCTCGTGCGTGCGCGCATGCGGGCGCGAAGATCGTCGTCGCCGACTACGGCGTGGGAATGGCCGGCGAAGACCCGACGAGCGAGATCGCCGATGCGGTCGTCAAGGAGATCACCGACGCCGGCGGCACCGCTGTGGCTGTGGCCGATGACGTCGGCACCATGCTGGGCGGCGAGCGTGTGATCCAAACGGCCGTCGACAGCTTCGGCGCCCTCGACGGTGTCGTCACCGCTCACGGCATCCTGCGCGAGCGGATGCTCTTCAACATGACCGAGGACGAATGGGACGAAGTCGTTCGCGTTCATCTGAAGGGCACGTTCACGCTGTTCCGCAACGCGTCGGCTCTCATGCGCAAGCAGGGCTCGGGGTCACTTGTGGCGTTCACGTCCGGTGCGTTCCAGGGAAGCGTTGCGCAGGCCAACTACTCCGCGGCCAAGGGCGGAGTCGTCTCGCTCGTACGCTCGGCAGCGCTCGGCCTGCACCGGTACAGCGTCCGCGCGAACGCGGTTGCGCCGGTTGCACGCACGCGGATGTCCGACAACGTTCCGGCCGGCCTGACGGAGATGGGAGATGCGGAGGATGTCGCGCCGATGGTTGTGTTCCTGTTGTCCGATCGCGCGAAGCACATCACGGGACAGATCTACACCGCAGTCGGATCGCGGATAGCGGTATGGAATCAGCCGCAGGAGATCAGATCGATGACGACCGACGGACGCTGGACGCCGGAGCAGATCGCCGACCGTCTCGACGAGGAGATCGGACAGGAAGAGATGCCGCTCATGGGTCCTCTCAAGGAAGCGCTGGCAAAGGCGGCCACCGCGGAGGCCAAGGCGTGAAGTTCGGCGTTACCGTTTTCCTCACCGACTACTCGATCGACCCGTCCACGCTCGCGCGCGAGGTCGAGGATCGCGGGTTCCACTCCCTCTGGACGCCCGAGCACACGCACATCCCGAGCTCCCGAAAGACGCCGCCGCCGATGGGCGAACCGCTGCCCAAGCAGTACTACAACTGCCTCGATCCATTCGTCGCGCTGTCGTACGCCGCCGCTGCGACCACGACGCTGCGCATCGGCACCGGCATCTGCCTCGTCGCACAGCACGATCCGATCGCGCTCGCGAAAACGATCGCCACGCTCGACCACCTGTCCGGCGGCCGGTTCGACTTCGGTGTTGGCTTCGGTTGGAACCGCGACGAGATGGAACACCACGGAGTGCCGTACGATCGCCGGCGCGAGATGGTGCGCGACCGCGTCAAGGCCATCGAAGCGTTGTGGTGCAACGAGCAGGGTTCCTACGACGGCGAGTTCACGAAGTTCTCGCCGTCGTTCTCGTGGCCGAAGCCCGTGCAGTTGCCCCATCCGCCGGTGTACATCGGCGGCGAAGGCGGACCGAAGCTCTTCAAGCACGTGGCCGAGTGGGCCGATGGCTGGATCCCCATCGGGGGCCGGGGCATCAAGGCCAAGCTCCCCCTCCTGCAGGCCGAGTACGAGAAGGCCGGCCGCGACCCGGCGTCCATCAAGATCATCCCGTTCGGCTCGCTGCCCGACCAGGGCAAGCTCGAGTACTTCGCAACGCTTGGGATCGAGGAGATCGTGCTCGGTGTGGACGTCGGTGGTCCGGACGTCGTGCTGCCCATCCTCGACCGCTACGCGAAAGAGATCGCGAACTTCACCACGCCGCAGCGCAGCGGAGGCGCCCAGTGAGCAAGCCCCACGAGTACCGACCGAACGACCTGGTCTTCAAGAACAAGGGTGGAGTGTGCTGGATCACGCTCAACCGTCCGGACGTGAAGAATGCCCTCACGCCCGATCAGCGCGACAAGATCATCGAGGTCCTCGAGACCGCGAGCGGACACACGGCGACCCGATGTGTCGTCATCCAGGGGAGCGGCGGGTCGTTCTGCTCGGGGGCCGACCTTCGCGCGTCACGCCCAGCGGCGAAGCAGCCGAAGGGCGCACCTGAGCGCGTGCAAGGAGACATCGCCCGCACGATCGCCACCGGAGCCCAGCGTTTGATCAGCGCGATCCTCGATTGCGAGAAGCCGGTCATCGCCGCCGTCGACGGAGTGGCGGCCGGGATCGGCGCGCACATGGCCTTCGCGTGCGATCTCGTGATCGCGACGGAAGGCGCGAGGTTCATCGAGGTGTTCGTGCGCAGGGGACTCGTCCCGGATGGCGGCGGCGCCTACCTGCTCGTGCGGCTCATCGGCCCCCAGAAGGCGAAGGAGCTTGTCTTCTTCGGCGGCGATGTGAACGCGAAGGACGCATGCGAGATGGGCCTGGTGAACCGTGTCGTGCCGGCCGATCTGCTCGACGACACCGTTGCCGAGTGGGCTGCACTGCTCGCGTCGGGGCCGACGCGCACCATCGCTCTTGCGAAGAAGCTCATCAACGGCGCGCATGACATCGACCGGGCAGCGGCCTTCGCGGACGAAGCGTCGGCGCAGGAGCTGAACATGGGCACCGCCGATGCGCAAGAAGGCGTCAAGAGCTTCGTCGAACGACGCGCTCCGGACTTCAAGGGATGGTAGACGAACTCGATTTCTACGCGGCCCCCGGCCGCATGACCGATCTCTCGTCGATCGCGCAGCACGTGGACGATCTGCCCGACGGCGTCCCGGAGATCTGCACACTCGTGCAAGGAGTGATCCTTCACCCGTTCTGGGCGGAGCGCTATCAGGTCGGCGGCGTCGAGGAGCGGGACGACGAGCTCCAGCTGCGCGAAGCTTCGAGGATCATCGCCAAAGCCCTCGAGATCGACGGACGGCCGCTACGCGAAGGACGTCCACCGCAGCAGCGTGTGCTCGGAAACTGTCGCGACTTCACGACCGTGACGACGGCTCTGCTCCGTCACATGGGTGTGCCCGCGCGCGGCCGCTGCGGCTTCGGCGCCTACTTCGAGGCTGGCAAGTTCATCGACCACTGGGTCGTCGAGTGGTGGGACGGCACGCGATGGGTGCTTACCGACGCGCAGCTCGATCCGTTCCAGGTGCAGTCGTTGAAGTTGGACTTCGACCCGCTGGACGTCCCGCGCGAGGCGTTCATCGACGCCGGCCGCGCATGGGCCATGTACCGCAGCGGTGAGGCGGATGGTGAGGCGTTCGGCATCCTCGACATGTGGGGCCCGTGGTTCATCCGCGGCAACATCGCGCGCGACGTCGCGTCGCTGAACAAGGTCGAGATGCTGCCGTGGGACGCATGGGGGACCGACGATCTCGATGCGCCGCCGCCGGATGAACACACCGACGCGATCGCCGCGATCGGAGCTGCCGCCAACTTCGAGGACGTGCGCGCGCTCTACGAGACGAACGATCGCGTGCGGGTGCCCGATGTGATCACGTCGTTCCTGAAGGACGGGCCGGTGAAGGTGACGCTCTGAGTTAGCCGAGGAGCTCGTCCACGGCGAACTCGACGTCGGGGAACGCCGAGGGCGAGAAGGTCTCGCCCGAGCGATGCGTGAGAGTGAGCGCGTATCCGGTCCGCCCGGGTTCGCGGAGGACCTCGACGACGTTGTGCTGAAGGTCGATGATCCACAACTCCGGCACACCGACGGCTGCGTAGCGAGTTGCTTTACGTCCCCGATCGTAGGCGAGTGATGTATCCGAGACCTCGATGATCAGCAGGATGTCCGATGGATGTGGATGCGCAGCCATGTAGTCGTCGGCGCGTGGGATGCAGACGTACAGGTCGGGCTGCGGCTCGGAGAGATCGTCGAGGATCACCGGGTTCTGGGGACCAACGACACCCCGGCCGCCAAGACGTTCGATCAGCAGACGAGTGAGCCGCAGCACGAGGCCCGAGTGACGGGGCCCGATCGGCGTCATCTCGATGATCTCGCCGTCGAGGAGCTCGACCCGGTCGTCCTCCTCGAGGATCCCGGCATCGACCATGCGGTGATAGTCCTCGATGGTGAACAGACGCCGGGTCGGCTCAGTTGCCATGGACGCAATCGTAGCTTCCCTCACGCAAGGTCGGACCACCTTTCGTGGCCGGGGGAAGGCTGCGGGAAGGAACCGGACGTTACCATCTCCCGACGACATGAGCGAGCTGATCCAACCGTGTGCGGAGTATCGCGACACGTTCCTCGTCGCGATGGCGGAGTTCTCGCCGGACGACCAGTCGATGATCTACGAGCGTCGTCTCGCCACGAAAGATTTCGAGGGCTACGTTCGAGTCGTCGAATCGTGGAGGCGCGGAAAGGAGATCCCGCCGGGGTGGGTCGCAGTCAGTACGTTCTGGCTCGTGTCCGAGGGCGCCTATGTGGGCTCGACGAACGTCCGGCACGTCCTCAACGACTACCTGCGCGACTTCGGAGGGCACATCGGCTACACGATCCGTCCGAGCAAGCGCCGGCTCGGCTACGGCAACGAGATCTGCCGTCTCGCGGTGATCGAGGCTGGGAAGATCGGCCTGCCACGCGTGCTCATCACCTGTGACGACGACAACGAAGGCTCGCGACTGATCATCGAGCGCAACGGCGGTGTGCTCGAGGACGTCGTCTCGCAGCCCGACCGCCGGGTACCGAAACGACGGTACTGGGTCGACGTCCGCACCTAGTCCGGGCCTGCCCTCTCCAAGGTCGCCGACATCGAGCCAGAAGACGTTGATCGTCTCGATCTACCTGCTGGCTAACTCGGAGTTGCACCCGACCGCGCGGCGCTTCCTTACCTGGCGCGATCAGATGACGATGCACGTCACCGAACGGAGCCATCCGCGGTGCGCCAACGACAGCTTCCGCTTTGGCGCTCCCGACCTTCGCCGCGCGGCGGGTGAACTCCCAAGTCGTTAGCCAGTCCCAGCTTCGGTACTTGTCTTCCATACGTCAGTGGCGTATAGTTGGTCGTGGTCATCGTCGAGACAAAAATGTTCACGCGGTTGATCACGGAGCTGTTGCCTGATGACGACTACCGAGCGCTGCAAAGCGCACTCGTGCTGCGACCCGAGCAGGGCGCGCTCATCCAGGGAGCATCGGGTCTACGCAAGCTCCGGTGGAATCAACCCGGTCGGGGCAAGCGCGGATCGCTTCGCGTCTTCTACTACTTCGATCCGTCGGCGGACCGGATCTACATGATCTTCGCCATCGAGAAAAGTCGACAAGCTGATCTGACACCGGCGCAGGCCAAGGAGCTGGGACGCGTGATGCGAGAGGAGCTGGCATGAAGAAGGCGCAGTTCGAGGAGTTGGTGGCGAGCGTTCGTGAAGCGGGCAAGATCAAGCGCGGGAAACTTGCTCCGTCTCGCCAGACGACATTCAAGCCTGCCGCTGTTCGTCGCATCCGAACCGACCTCGGCCTTTCGCAGTCGGAGTTCGCGCTGCTCATCGGCGTGAGTGTGGCGACGCTTCAGAATTGGGAACAAGGTCGGCGTCAGCCAGAAGGTCCGGCTCGAGCGCTGCTCAAGGTCGCCGCCACGCACCCTGATGCCGTGAAGGACGCACTGAGCACGTAAGTGGGTGCGGGCTGGCTAACAACCGTGGCTCCGCGTCAAATCGCAAACGTAGACGCGAGAACAGACCCCGTTGATAGGAGCCCGTTTTCGAACTATCGCGCGTGACGTCGAAGGGTCGGGCTGCGTTCCCTGGGGCTGCTCGTTGACATACGCGGACTCGCTATCGAAGCGGCCCAGACAACCACGTTCGCGCTCCCGGATGGGAAGGGGCCGGGCGCCATGTTAGCCACGGAGTCCGTGCAACTGGCTCCATAACTCGCTCGGCGTTGCTCCCGGCCCCATCGCCACCCGACGCTTCAGTCGTCACGCATCGTTTTCCGGATTGCCCGGTGTCGTGATGCTCGCTGATCTTCCTCGGAGCTCTACGCGGGTTGTGGCGGCCCGTTTCCACCTCGCTTCGTGCGTGATGGCACTGTGTTGGCGCGGACGGGTGACATCGGCTTGGTCGGCGCGAGTCGGCCATGATGCGCCCGTCCGCTTCTCGTCGGCCAGCGCTCGAAGGCGAACGGCTGCTGGTCGCGGATCATCGCGAAGGCCACACGGTTGGCTCGGTTGCCGAGTGCGCAGGCGATGACACCACCGAGCTTGCCGCGCTCCTTGAGCTCCGTCGCGTATGCCTTGAAGTCGGGGTGTCCGTGACGAAGCGCCTTGCCGAGCTCGAGGATGGCTTCTCGCAGCTCGACCTTGCCTTCCCGGCTGATGGGTGTTCCGCGTCTTGAGCGACCGGCCGACTCGTATTGGCGGGGAACCAGACCCGACATCCGGTAGACCTGCGATGACGGTTGCGAGATGATCATCCCGAATGACCGAGCCGATCAGAGTTTCCGCGCGGCGGGTGAACTCCAGAAGTCGTTCTACGGACCAGAGCGCAGTTACGAT
>CAZFOB010000021.1:0-56575 GCA_964520325.1 uncultured Actinomycetes bacterium
AGAGGATGCGTATCAACTCGCAGCTGCAGCCGACCGAGCGACTCGCTTCGCTCGCAACCGGCGGGTGAGCGACAAGAGTCGTTAGCCGTACGCTGACTCCGTGGAATTCGAGTGGGATTCGGAGAAGGCACAGTCGAATCTCGACAAGCACGGGCTCTCGTTCGACGAGGCGGCGACCGCGTTCGGCGATCCTCTATCGCTGACGATTTCCGACCCCGACCACTCTGACGACGAGGACCGATTCGTCCTCATGGGGCACTCATACGCTGGCCAGACAGTCGTCGTCGTGTTCACAGAGCGTGGAGAGAGGATTCGAATCATCAGCGCTAGACTTGCCACATCGCAGGAGCGACGGACCTATGAAGAAGACTGACGACATGCGCGAGGAGTATGACTTCCGTGGCGGCGTTCGCGGCACGTACGCGAAGCGATTCGCGAAAGGCTCGAATGTCGTCGTGCTCGATCCCGATGTCGCGGCCGAGTTCAAGACTCCTGAGGCCGTGAACGACGCGCTGCGTGAACAACTCGCGCGTCGCAAGGCCGCTGGTGGCGACGGCTAACTCGGCGCAGGAGGCGACGAGCGAAGATCCGGGCCTGCGGCGCGAACTTCGCTCGCGCCTCAGCGCCAGAAGTCGTTATGCCGACGAGTTGGGGCGCAGTTCGCGCCTTTCAAGGCGGAAACGCGGATCACGGTCGCGCACGCTCGCCCGATGTTTTGGATCTGGAAAGATCAACGAGTGAGAAATACTGGTGGAGCGAGCCGGATAGGCCCGGTGACGGGCGTCGTTTTCTCTGTGCTCTTCATTGGTGGAGCCGTTCTGTTTGGAGAACTCCTCGGCAGCTTCGGTGATTCTGATGCGACGTTCGAAAGGTACTTCGCCAGTGCCAGCTACCGGACAGGCAACCTCGTCGGCGGCGTATTGCTCGGTGCCGCCGGGTTGATTTTCCTGTCGTTCCTCATGCATCTCGTGTGGCGACTGCTCCCCGGTGATGGGCGTATCGAGGTCCTGCCTCTGATCTCGTTGGCCTCAGGGCTGGTGTTCGTCGCGCTCCTGCTGAGCGCAACTGCCGCACTCGTAACGGTGCCCTTCACATTGGTCTTTGGAGGCTTTTACGACACAGAGGGAATGCTTGAGTCCGGGAAGGCCCTGCTCCCGCAGTTCGGCTTCGTCCTGCTCGTCATCTACGCCATGTGGGCCGCTGCGGTAATGGTCGCCACGGCCACAGTGTCGGCTCGGCGCTCGGGGCTGTTGCCGCGGTGGATCTGCCGACTCGGCTTCGTGGTCACTGGATTCCTCGTCCTCGCGGGCCCGTCCGGCATGGGCCTCTTCGCCTTGGCCGCCTGGGTGGCGGTGATCAGTGGCTACTGGTTGTGGGTGGCGAAGCGGACGCTCCCAGTCACATGAGCGCATCATCCGTCGGCGTCAGCGCGCAACTCCGAACGCGACAACGGCATACTCGGCGGAGTCGACACTCGCTGCGCTCGCGCGGCTCAGCGCCAGGGTCGTTGGGCGCCACGGAAAGGGCGTGCATTCCCTCGACCCCCGGTTTCCAGTCGAGAATGCGGAAAGGTCATCCCCCCGCACTGCCGAATCACCTTTCAGCAGCGTGTCAGACGCGTGGATTCCCGGTCGAGCTCGGTCCGAAGCCGAGCCCGACATGGGTTGGGCGCAAGGCTCTTTCAATGGATTGTTCGTGGCTAAACAAAAGGAGGAGCAATGGCGACTTACGTACTTGTTCACGGTGCATGGCAGGGCGCGTCTACCTGGGCGTTTGTCGAGGACGGACTACGTGCGAGGGGTCACAAGGTCCACACTCCAACCATGTCAGGCGCAGGCATTCGGCAATACGAACTCAAGCCCGAAATCACCCTGGAGACGCATGTCAAGGATGTGCTGGGCGTACTTGAGTTCGAGGATCTGCGAAACGTTATCCTGGTTGGACACAGCTATGGGGGGATGATCATCACTGCCGTGGCCGAACACGCGCCGGAGCGCCTGGCGACGCTGGTATACGTAGACGCGTTCGTGCCCAAGGACGGCCAGTCGGCGTTCGAGTGCTTCCCGCCGTGGCTAGCAGACGCCCTCGCTCAACAAGCCGATGAGCTCGGTGACGGATGGAGATTACCGGGCTTCGAAGGACGACTTGATCTCTGGGCGCTGAAGAAGGGGCCACACCGGGACTTCGTGCGGACGAAACTGACCGACTTCGCGATTTCCTGCTTCAAGAGCCCCGCAAGGCTTCCGACCCATGCGGCCACAAGACTCAAACGCGCCTTCATCGCGTGCAAAGCCGAAGGCTACAGGCTCGGAGAAGTTTTCGAGCCGTTTGCCGCCCAGGCGCGTCGCGAGGGCTGGCCGTACATAGCCCTCCCGACGGGCCATGATTGCCATGTCGAAGCGGCGGACGAGTGCGTTTCCTTTCTGTCGGGATTGGCAGGCGACTGACCGGACTCGCTCCCGGCCATGAGGATTCGCGCCCAACAATGCGATGCACCGGACCGTTTGCCGGCGGGCTCGCGCCCGCCAGCAGACGGCCGGTGATCTCCAGCGTTGGGCCGACTCTAGTCGTCCCCATGACTGAGCACTGATGGAAAGCAAAGACAATTGGGCGGCAGGGGATCTTTACGAACCCTATGTCGGCCGATGGAGCCGACTCGTGGCGAAAGAGTTCGTCACGTGGCTGTCTGTTCCGGATCAGCGAGAGTGGCTGGACGTCGGATGCGGCACCGGTGCTCTTACACAAGTGGTCTTCGAGGCTGCGGATCCCCGAACCGTTCGAGGCATTGATCCGTCCGCTGGGTTTGTCGATTACGCGCGAGAGCGCGTTTCCAGTCCACTCGCTTCGTTCGAGGTCGGAGACGCTCAATCGATAGCCCTCGATGACGATAGCGTCGACGTCGCGGTCTCCGGGCTGGTCCTGAACTTCGTGCCGGACCCATCCATTGCGGTGGCGGAGATGGTCCGCGTCGTGCGGCCCGAGGGAACTGTCGCAGCGTATGTGTGGGACTACGCAGGCAAGATGGAGCTGATGCGGTACTTCTGGAATGCAGCCGTGGCTCTCGATCCCGAAGCGGTCGACGAGGGCCCACGATTCCCGATCTGTGCTCCGAAGCCTCTCTCCGCACTGTTTGCCCGGGCCGGGCTCGGTGCGGTCGAGGTCCGACCGATCGATGTTCCTACGCGTTTTAGGGACTTCGATGACTACTGGTCCCCGTTTCTCGGCGGGCAGGGACCCGCACCTGGGTATGCGATGTCGCTTAGCGATGAGCACCGCGACATGCTCCGCGATCGAATACGCTCCCAGCTCCCGATCTCGACAGACGGAACGATCGACTTGGTCGCACGAGCTTGGGCCGCAAGAGGTCTCGTGAGTTCATGAGCACGTTGCTGATCGCGATAGTGCGGCCCAACTCGCAGCAGGAGCGGACCGCTCGGCGCGGCGCTTCGCGCCGGGGATCACGGCCGCTCAGCTGCAAGAGTCGTTCGGCGTACCTGTGATGAGCGAAATGTGTGCGGAGAAGACCGGGCCAGAGTCCGTCTCAGTCTGCCTGCTTGCCGACCTTCCTGAGTTCATCCCGCAGGTCGGTCAGATTCGATGGTCCGAATGGGGCAAGCCGCCCGAACCTGCCGACCTCGATTTCTGGATCGAAGCCACTCGGCGCGAAACGGGTCGCGACGAGATTCCCGTTACCTGGGTCGCGATTGACGAAGATCGGCGCGCGATCGGCGCGGTGGGAATCCTTGAATTCGACCCCGATGAGTTCCGAGATCGCTCGCCCTGGTTAGTGGGCATGATTGTCACTCCCGAGCGGCGCGGTCAGGGCGTCGGCACGCGACTTGTCCGCGAACTCGAGGCCTGGGCCGCCCGACGAGGCATGAGCCAAGTCTGGGTTGCGACCGGGCCGCCCGATGGACCCGCAGAGCGCTTCTACCAGAGCTGCGGCTGGAAGACTGTTGACCGGTTTCGTTCGAGCAATGGCGAGGACGCAGTGGTTTTGGAGCGCCGACTTGGCGTATCAACTCGCAGCAGCACCCGACCGCGTTCCTCGCTTCGCTCGGATCGCGGCGGGTGAGCTGCCAAAGTTGTTGGGCCGACTATGGATCGCCTGCCCGATGACAGGTCAACATCGAGCGCACTCCGGGGCGGGCAGCGAAAGGTCGGAGGATCAAGTGATGCGCGCAACCTTCGGCGCGGGCTGCTTTTGGGGCACCGAACATTTCCTCCGCTCGGTCCCGGGTGTCCTGTCGTGCCGCGTTGGCTACATGGGTGGGAAGATCGCCGCGCCGACGTATGAGGTGGTTTGCCGAGGGGATACCGGGCACATCGAGGTTGCCGAGGTCACATTCGACCCCGAGCGAATCTCCTACCAGGAACTCATCGATGTGTTCTGGCAGCTCCACGACCCAACATCGCTTGACGACCAAGGTCCGTACGAACAAGGGCCCCAGTACCGAGCGGCGATCTTCTATCACGATGCTGAGCAGGCAGTCGCCGCCGCCGTATCAAGGGCCGCCCTTGAAGCAGCAGGTGTCTATGCGGCCCCGATCCGGACCGAGATACGGCCGGCAAGCGACTTCTGGTCCGCGGAGGAGTATCACCAGCGATACATCGCGAAGGGCGGAGAGCATCACTGTCATGTCTTTACGCGTCCGGTCACGATCCCGAATCCATATCGGTGTGATCGGGGACATGGGTAACAAATCAGTCCGGACACATAGGTAACACGTTTCGGGCGATTCCTCCTCTCCCGCTTCGATAGAGCCGGCCTCGTGCGTCTTCGATCCGATAGCGACGTTCGTCGAATTGGCCGAGCCGCACCGGCCCGAAGAAGATAGCCCACGTCGGGCAGACGCGATGGGAACTCACGCGGCGAGTGCTCGTAGAGCGTCGACGGTGGCCGCTGCCCCAGCGCTTCGTGCGGGCGAACCTCGTTGTATTCGGTCACGAAGGCGTTGAACCGACGCTGCTGCGCGTGGCGCGACCCCGCCGCCGGACGCGTCGTCTCCGCTTTGAGCGTGCGGTGCATGCGTTCGTGCCGCCCGTTCTGGTCGGGACGTCCCGGCTGGATGAGCTCGGGATAGATCCCCAGACGGATCCACCATCTGAGCCTGAGTCGGATCTGCCTGTGCGGTCAGGTCACCAGGCTCGACGGCGGCCGTGCCTGAAACCACTGCCTCCGCCCGACCGACCGCCTTCGCGTCGAAGATCTCCGGGACGAGATCGCCGACGCCGAGTCCTGGAACGACCCCGAACGCTTTGCGCGTGCGAGAGCCGAGCTGGACGCCCTCACAGCCGAGCTGTCGGCCGCTGTCGGGCTCGGGGGTCGATCACGGAAGGCAGCTTCGGACGTCGAACGCGCACGCATCAACATCACCCGAGCGATCGGCCGGACCGTCCAGAAGCTCGCAATCGACCAACCGACACTCGGGATGTACTTCGACACGACGATCCGGACGGGGACGTACTGCTCATACACGCCCGACCCACGGATCCCGGTCGACTGGGCACTCTAACCAGCCCTGTCGCAGAGATGTAGCGACAGGTTTAACCGAGCTCAACGCGAGCGAATACCTGAGTTCGGGGATGTTCCCACGGCTCCGGTCGTCCATCTTCAGTCATCAGCCATGACACGAAGGAGGACGGGAATGAGCGGACCTCGGTCGATCGGAAGGAGTTCTTGGCTCGGCGCCATAGCGTTGGCGGTGCTCCTCGCTGCTCTCCTCATGCTCATCGGCCGGTCGCTGTCGCCGGGTGGGACGTCGCCTGCGTCGCTCGAACGAGCGACGTGAAGGTCATCTGCGACGGCCGACCTGACGGCAGCGACGAACGCGAGCGGTGCTCACGATCCTCCATTTACCCTTCATCGTGCCCTCCCTTGCGGGTGCCCCCGCGTGCCGTCATCGCGGAGCACCGTCCCTTCGGGGTTCTCCACAGAACCCGACTCGCGGACCAGAAACCCCTCGATCGATCGGATGAGCTCGAGCCATCCCCCGAAAGACAACCGGGTCCCGGTGGACTCGTCAGATGTCCACCCGGACGGTGGCTCGATCTCCCTGAACGCGATCCTGAGTTCCATGGATCCACCGTAGCGACGCTCCGCGTTGGTTCCATGCGCCAGATGGCGCAGATCGGCGGGCTTCGAGCGTCTACCTAGACGCGGGTGTTCAGCACTCATCGTTCCTCCTGACCGGTCTTCAACTCCGACACCCGCGATATCCAAGGGATGAAAGCGCAGAGTTGAGATCGCGGACGCCTATGACTCGTAGGCTGCTCGTTACCGCTGTCGCAGCACCGACCTGAGTGGTAGGAACGAGGAACACATCTGCGCCTGCGCGCTCGGCAGCTTGCGCCTTGAGTGCGATCGAGCCGATCTCACCGACCCGCCCTTCGGCCGAGATCGTTCCGGTGGCGACGACGCGCCGTCCATCGGTGACTTCGCCCGCGACGAGGAGGTCGATGGCCGTCAGGGCGAACGCGAGACCCGCCGACCCTCCCGATACGCCTCGGGCCATGAAGTCGACGCCGTCACTGCGATCGTGCGGCACGCCGGCGCACGCGATCGCCGCCGAGAGCGCGTTGCGGCGCGCCTCGTCCATCGCTCGATCATCGGCGGCCGAGGCGGCTCCCGGAACGACGGGAAACAGGACGGCTCCGGAGGATCCAGGTGTCGCGTCCGATCGAACGTGCCGGCGCGCATCCAGTACCGAGCCCGCCTCCGAACCCGCCGCTTGTGCAAATGCCAGCTGGAGGACAAGAAACACCAGGACCGCGATCGCGATGGCTGCGCCCACGACGTCCGATGGGGCGACGCTTTCGTCGACGGGAGCAGACAACGCCAGCCGAGGAAACGCCAGCCGGACGCGGGCGGCGGAGGCATTCGCCAATATGGCTCGGAGCTCCGGGTCTTCACGCGGAGGCCGATATGCGAGCGACATGCCCGCACCGTAGGGGCCGAGAGACCGGACCGAATCTGTGGTTGTACCTAGCCGGTACCTAGAGAGCGGGTTCGGCGTTTTCGGCGAACCAGGACGCGATCGACGCCCTTGTGCGGAGGCCGAGCTTGTTCCGGATGTGTTCGAGGTGAGCGTCGACTGTGCGCTCGGAGAGGCCGAGCTTCACGGCGATCTGGCCGTTCGTGAGGCCCTCGGAGAGCCGTTCCACCACCTCGACCTCTCGGGACGTCAGCTCGCTGTGGGGAGACCGCCTCGACCGGGGCGCCGGCCGGCGGCCGAATCCATAGTCGAGGGCCTCGTCGAGCGACATCCCCCGGCCCTGCGCCCACAGATCCGCGGTCCTGTGGCCGAGCTTCTCCCGCGCCGGGCCGAGGTGCCGCTCGAGCTGCTCGGCCTGGCTCGGCGGGAGGGCGAACGAGGCCTGTTCGCGGAGTGTGACCGCCGCCGCCGCCAGTCTGACCGCCTTCTCCGGATCACCGGACTCGGCGGCGATCATCGCGAGCACTTCGATCGAAACGGCGAGGCCTCCGACATCGCCGAAGTCCCGGCGGATGGGCACGTTCTCCGCGACCGCTTCACGCGCCGCAATCAGGTCTCCGCTCTCGATACAGGCGAGCGAGAGAGCGAAGAGGGCCGTGCCAAGGGGAAGCGGCATCGCGAGAGCCCTGAAACGCTCGACGCTCTCCTCCGCGAGCGGGCGAGCGGCCGCCGGATCGAACATGACCGTGGCGTACGCCTTCACATGCGTCAGTTGCGCCTTGACCACGTCGCCGGCCCCGTGGCGGCGAACCACGTCGAAGGCCTCATCCAGAGCGGCGAGAGACCTCTCGGTGTCCCGCGTCGTCGCCGCCTGGAACGCGATCGAGGCCAGGAGGCCGGCCGTCACTTCGTGGTCGCCGCGGGTTCTGATGATCGCGAGGGCCTCCTCCTGGAGACCGAAGGCCTCTTCATAGTCGCCCTCCCGCCAGGCAAACTCGCCGGCGATCCTGAGGGTCGTCGCACGCGCCGCCGAGGTCTGCTCGGCGATCGGCAAGAACGTGGCAAGGGCCGCGCGGCCTTCCGACACAGCGCGCAGGAACCAATAGCCGGCGAACGCGATCGCCAATCGGACGCCGGTCCCCGGGTCGTTCGACCTGGCCCACGCCAGCGCCGCGCGAGCGTTGTCGATGTCTTCTGCGAGCTCCTTCAACCGCGCTGGATAGTAGGAAGCGACCGGCTCGGGCCCCCCGACCCGCTCGGCGACTCCGGTGTAGTACGCGAGGTGCACGCGGCGGACGAAGTCCTCTTCGCCGGACTCGCCCAGCGCCGACCGTGCGTACGACGCGATCGTTTCGAGCAATGCATATCTCGTCCTTTCACCGAGCCCTTCCCCTGCCGTGACGAGAGACTTGTCCACGAGACGCGTCAACAACCCGAGCACCGCGTCGGGTTCGATGCCGTCCCCCGAACAGACCTGCTCGGCGGCTTCGAGCGAGAAGGTGCCGGCGAAGACCGAGAGCCTGCGGAACAGGCGTCGCTCCTCATCGGAGAGGAGGCCGTAGCTCCACTCGATCGCGGACGCCAGGTCGAGATGCCTCTGGTCTGCGATGCGGCGACCGCGCGAGGGCAGGGCGCGGCGCGACTCGAGCCGGTCGGCGATGTCTTCCACCGACAACGCCCGGACTGCCGCCGCCGCGAGCTCGACGCCGAGCGGGAGCCCGTCGACGCGTGTGCAGATGCGCATGACCGCCGAAACGTTCTTCTCGGTCAGCTCGAACCGATGCGACGTCTGAGAAGCTCGTTCGCAGAAGAGTCGGACAGCGTCGTGCCGAGCAACCGACAGGCGCCGCGTGGTGGTCTCCGCCGGAAGGTCGAGCGTAGGAACGCCGAACACCGACTCGCCGGCGACACCGAGGACCTCCCGGCTCATCGCAAGGATGTGCAATCCGGGGCAGGCAGCGAGGAGCTCGGTCGCGACTGCTGCCACTACTTCGACGACGTGCTCGCAATTGTCGAGCAACAGGAGCAACCGCTTGTCGTGGAGTCGCACGGCCAGGGTTGCGAGAAGAGGCAACCCGTGCTCTTCGCGAACCTCGAGGGCCGAGGCGATCGCGTGGACGACGAGCTTCTCGTCTGTTAGCGGCGCCAGCTCGACGAGCCACACGCCGTCTCGGAAGCGTCGGACCGACTGCTCCGCCGCGTGGAGCCCAAGCCTCGTCTTGCCGACCCCGCCGGGCCCGGTGAGTGTGACCATCCGTTCCGACGAGATGAGCCGGCGGACGGCCGTGACGTCACGCTTCCGTCCGACGAAGCTCGTGAGCTGCAGCGGAAGGTTGCCCGCCACGAGCGATCGCGCAGGAGCGTCGAACTCCGGAAGGTCCGGATGACGGAGTTCGAACACACGCTCGGGGTTACGCAGACCGCGGAGCCGATGCGTCCCGAGATCGCGAAGCGTCGCTCCACGTGGCATTTGCCCCTTGGCGAGCGTGGCCGTCGCGTGGGACACGAGGATCTGTCCGCCTTTCGCCATCTCTCGCAGCCGAGCGCACCGGTTGACGTCGGTTCCGTAATAGTCGCCACGAGTGATCTCCGCCTCGCACGTGTGTAAGGCGACGCGCACCTTCAGGGGTGACGCCGTGGGCCACGTCTCCCGACTCAGCGCCAGATGCATGTCCACCGCCGCCGCGACGGCCTCGGACGCACGAACGAACACGGCGAAGTGACTGTCGCCCTCACCACGGGGCCCGTGGAGCGTTCCTCGGTGGCGGGCGACGTTCTCAGCGACGATCTGGTCGTGCCGCGCGATGGCTGCGTCCATCTCGTCCGGCGTTTCGTCCCAGTGCTGAGTGCTGGACTCGATGTCCGTGAGGAGGAAGGTCACCGTTCCGGTCGGAAGATCCAGGCATCTATCGTTAGCTTAGAACGCTCCGTATCGACGTAGACGGCCGCAGAAGTTGACAGTGTCGGATCGGCCCCTGCGCAGTGATATGCGCGGCGGCCGCGATCGCCCATACGACGCCGTCGTGTTCTCGTTCTGGCTCTCGCACGCGCCGCCCAGCTCTTCGTCTGTTCCGGGACTGAGCTGACAACGTGCGAGAGAGTCGACCTCTTCCGGTGACGTTGGTGCGTTGAGTGCGCGACCGTCCCGGCATCGCCGTAGTACTCGCCGGTGCGCCCGACCGCATGAGACGTTGGCCGGAACTACTAGAGTGATAGTCGTGTCGTGGGGCCTGAGCGGTGGCGTGCGGAACGGTCTTGAACGTCGCGACGACGTGAGAGAACGCATCGGCCGATGACCTTCCCAGTCGTTCTCTTGTGGATCGATTGCTTGCTCTTTGTGGGATTTGGCCTTGGTTTCGTGGCGGCTCCGCAGGAATTGGCCGAGTTCCTCTTGGGGAGCGCGCCCATCGTGCCAAGCGCCGTCATCGACATGCGCGCCACATACGGCGGTGTTGCGCTGGGTATCGGCTTGTTCTTTGGACTCACTGCCCGCAGCCCACAAACCGTCCGGATCGGACTCTTGGCGTCGTTGCTGGTGATCGGCAGCCTCGGTGCGGCCCGGTTGGTGGGCGTGGTCGTGGATGGAGAGCCAAACGGTTTCATGCTTCTGTCTCTGGCGACTGAAGCCGTCTCCGTGGGTTTGACCGTGGCGGCTCTACGGCAACTTGAGCACTCGGCTAGTTGACTCGTCGCCGGGGTCGGCCCTGACGTTCGGTCAACGTGGCAGGGTTCAGGTCACCTTTGACTGCGGCGACCCGACCGAGCTCGCGCGGTTCTGGGCCGCCGCACTCCGGTACCCAGCACCAGACGTCGAAGCGTTCCAGAACCACCTCCGAGCCGACGGTGTGACGGAGGAAGACCTCGACAACTGGTGCCTCATCGCAGACCCGACGGGCGAAGGTCCTCGGGTGTTCTTCCAGAAGGTTCCGGAGCCCAAGGTCGCCAAGAATCGCGTACACCTCGATGTTCGCATCTCGACTGAGAGTCCCAGCGATCGAGAGTCAGTAGATTCGGAAGCTGAGAGACTCATCGGGCTCGGTGCTTCCAAGGTTCGATCGGTGCAGGATAGAGACAGTTACTTCATCGTTCTTCAAGACCCTGAGGGCAATGAGTTCTGCATCGACTAGGCCCGCGATGAGCGGCATCAGATTGAGCGTGAAGGCCATCGTCGTCAGGAACGATGCGCTTCTCGTCCTCAAGATGCGCGACGATGACGACGATTGGTTCATCCTTCCCGGTGGTGGCCAAGAGGTCGGCGAAACCGTACACGAGGCTGTCCGTCGTGAGTGTCGGGAGGAGATCGGGGCCGACGTCCAGGTTCAGAGTCTGCGTTTCATACGGGATTACATCGGCAGGCACCATGAGTTCGCGGCGACCGACGGCGATGTCCATCAGGTCGAGTTGATGTTCGAGTGCACGCTCGTGTCCGAGCCGTCCGCACCGACGGTTCCCGATCAGGGGCAGATCGGTCACGCGTGGCTGCCCCTAGTCGACTTGGCTTCTTACCGCCTGTATCCGCGAGCGTTGGTGGGCGTGCTCGCACGATCACCGAGCACCGAGCCCGTCTACCTTGGAGACTGCAATTGAAGCGGATGACAAAGGTGACCTGGAGTCCTCTCTTGCTGTGCTCAAACGCGTGATGGAGTCCGGACGAGCTCCGCAATAATCGGGTTAGCCGGCGGCGAGTGCGAGTAGACCGACGACGATCGCCGATGCGCCGAGCAGTCTGAGCCGGAGCTGGCCTTCGCCGAGCAAGCGGACTCCGAGGATCGTCCCGATGAGGATGCTTGCCTCGCGTGCGGGTGCTACGTAGCTCACCGGAGAGAGCGTCAGGGCGAAAAGCACGAGGATGTAGGCGAGCGGGGACAGTAACGCCACGAGGATGACGTGACGGCGATGCGTGCGCCAAACCTCTCGCGTGGACGGACGGCTGCGCAGCGCGAACGGCGTCAGCAACGTCGCGCGCACGATGTTGGCGCCCCAGTCGAGTAGGAGCGGCGACACGGCGAGGACGGCAACGGTGTGACGGTCCCACAGGGTGTACATCGCGATGAGGACGCCGGTGGCGATACCGAAGAGAACCCCCGCTCGAGCGTCGCCCTTTGCTCCGCCGCCGGTGGTTGCGCGCCCGACGACGAAGACACCAGCGCAGATCAGCGCGGCCCCCGCGAGTGCGATCGCGCTTGGACGCTCGCCCAAGAACGCGATCGCGGCGATCGTCGAGAGCATCGGCCCCGTCCCGCGCGCGAGGGGATAGACCACAGAGAGGTCGCCGACGCGATAGCCGGTCTGGAGCAGCGTGAAGTACACGGCGTGGATCGTGCCGCTGCCGATCAGGAAGAGCAGGTCGGTGCTGTCGAGGTGAGCGTCCGTGACGATGAAGGTGATGATCGCCACCGGCGCATACAGGACTGTTGCAGTCGCTGCGCACAGCCAGACGAACCCGACGCCAGCTCCGCCGGCACGCTTCGCGAACAGGTTCCACGTCGCGTGTAGACACGCAGCGACGAGAACGAGCGCGAGGGATGCGGCGGTCACGTCCGGCGGTTCCGCTCGAGAGCCTTACGCCGACATCTCGAACCAAACGAGTGTTTCACCGGAGCGTCGCTGGACCCCCCATCGCGGGGCGATCGCGTCCACCATCGGAAGTCCCCATCCGTGATCGCGACTCGGATCCCACCCCGGAAGATCGGGTTCGAACCCCACGCCCGAGTCGGTTACTTCGACTCGGATCCAGCCCGCCTCGACCAGAACGAGGAGGCGCACGGTCGAGGTTCGGCTCACGTCGGCGTGTCGAACCGCGTTGGTGACGAGTTCGCTCACCAAGAGCTCCAGGTCCTGGGCGGCCGCCTTGCTCGTGCGCAAGAAGACCGGTTCGAGCGATCTGCGCGCGAGACCGGGGGCGTTGGCATCGGCGGCGATGTCTACTTCGATGACGGGGGCGATCGAAGGCGTCACGTAGGCCCCTGCGGAAGCACTGATGCGGGATCGTCCACCAGCTCCAAGCGTCCTTCGAGCTGCATGATGTCGAAGATCCGTTGGACGAATGCGTTGCCGCGGACGATGACGAATCGCGCTTCGCCTCCCCGCATGCTTGTGTCGGTCTGAAGGATCACATGAAGACCGATCGAGTCGATGAACTCGAGACCTCGGAGATCGAGCACGATGAGTGTCGCGTCGGTCGCCAGTGCTTGGTTCAGCGCGATCCGAAGTTCGGGAGCGGTTAGGAGATCGAGTTCTCCCTTCAGGGTGATCGATACCGCCCCCGCGTACTCGGTGACGGTCGCTTGAAACGTCATGGGTGGGTGGCTTGGAAGACGAGCACCGCGAGGTCGTCCAGCCTCCGCGTTGTATCTCGCTTCGCGTTGCTCACCAACGCCTCGACGATGGCTTCGGGGTCCTGGTTACTCTTGCCGGAAAGGATCTCGCCGGCCACGTCCTCGGCTTCTTTGCCGCGC
Organism: uncultured Actinomycetes bacterium; assembly: GCA_964520325.1. Classification (GTDB taxonomy): domain Bacteria; phylum Actinomycetota; class JAICYB01; order JAICYB01; family JAICYB01; genus CAZFOB01. The sequence goes on from CAZFOB010000021.1 coordinate 13,394, forward strand.
GAATCGAGCCCGTCGGTGAACATGACCAGAGCGTCGCCGGAGCTGAGCTCGAAGTGTGTCTCGGTCACGGTGATGTCGGCGAAGGCGCCGATGACCGACCCGTACGAGCCTGCCCATTCGACGGTCCCGTCTCGTCGAAGGATGCATCCGCGAGGGTGGCCGCCCAACGCGATGGTCACACCGTCTCGTCCCTTGACGAGGGCGCAGCACACAGTGCAGAAACGGTGGTCGGGCACCTGGTCGAGGAGCACGTCGTTCAGGCCGGCCAGGAGTCTGGCGGGGGAGCTTTCGTGCAGCGCGAGCGTCCTGATCGCGGTTCGCGCGATCGCCATCACGGCTGCGGCCTCCGGGCCCTTCCCGCAGACGTCGCCGACGAAAGCGATCCATCGGTCTCTTCCGATCTCGAAGACGTCGTAGAAGTCTCCGCCGATCTCGAGCCCCGCGGACCCGGAAACGTACCGGGCCGCAAGCCGGAATCCGGGGATCTCGGGCAGCGTGCGAGGGAGGAAGCTTCGCTGCAGGGTCGTGGCGAGAAAGACCTGATCGTCGTAAAGCCGGCGGTTCTCGAGAGCGTGCGACATCCGATCGGCTATCTGCTCGGCGAGGACGGTGTCGGCATCGCTGAACGGTGTCGAGTTTGTCGTCCGAGTGAATGACACGACCCCCGTCGTGCGTCCCAAGATGCGCATCGGCACGACCACGTCCGAACGAGAACGCAGACCCACGGCCATCTCCGTGATGGCTTGCGTCTCTCCCGTGGAAAGCGCCCTGGCGAGGTGCCTCAGATCTCCATTGAGGTCAGGGACGAGACCTTCACCACTGGGGTTGGCGTGTGCCGCCGCGATCTCATCGAGAGTTCCGGCTTCGTTGCTGAGGAAGACCATGACGTGATCGCAGAGTTGTTTGGCGGCGATCTCGGTTGCCTTGTGGAGGCTCGTGGTGCTGTCAAGTGGCTCCGCCAGAGCGCGCCCGATCGATGCCAGCGCGATGGCTCTCTGTTCGGCCTGCGCTGCGGTGTTGCGGTCTATGCGGGCCTGTCCGATCGCTTGCTCTTGGCGCGCGGTCAGTCGAGCCACGACGAAGCCGATCATCAGGAAGAAGGCGAGATCCACAACACCCTCGACCTCCGCCGGGTTGAAGGATCGAAGCGGCGGGACGACGTAGTAGTCGAGCAGGAGGATCGAGACGACGATGGCGACGAGGCCGGCTCCGAGTCGTCCGATGCCGGTGACGACGACGATCGTGACGACGAACGGCAGGGAACTGAAGGTGTCGAAGAGATCCGACACCCCAAGGGCGATCGACACGACCGGGCCGATGATCGCGAGCGCGAGTGCTACGACGAAGCGCGCTTTCGAGGCCGGGAAGAGCATTCGCGACGTGCGCACAAGGGCGATCCTCTCCGCCATCAGATCCACGTCCGGCGCTTGAAGTATACGAAGAGGCCGACGGCCGCTGCCGCCATCATCGAGATCGCGAACCAGAAGCCGAAGAGCTGTCCGTCGGCGGGAACCAGTCTGAAGTTCATCCCGTAGACGCTTGCGATGAACGTCGGGACCGCGATGATCGCGGCCCAGCCCGTAAGTCGCTTCGTGACTTCGTTCTGCGAGTTCGCGGCTTCGACGCGAACGAGATCGATCATCGCGTCCGCGAGGTCTTCGACATTGTGCACCTGGTCGGCGACGCGGAGCGTGTGATCGTGAACGTCCCGGAAGTACGCGCCGAACGGACCGTCGACGAGTGCGATCGACGAGGTGAATGAACCTCCTTCGACCACGCCTGTCAGCATCCGGGAAACCGGCAGGACGTACCTCCGGAAACGCGCGATACGCTGCTTGATCTTGTAGAGATGTGTTTGGGCAGCCGCACGCGGATCGGTGAGAAGTTGATCCTCGAGGTCTTCGATCTGGCGTTCGAGATCGTCGGCGATGCTCTGGTAGTCATCGACGATGGCATCGAGAAGCGCGTGCATGAGGAAGGCCGATCCGCCCCACACGTCTCCTTTCGAAGCCAGGAGACGTGCGCGCGCCTCCTCCATCGTCCGGCCGGCGTCCGCGTGGAGCGCGAGGACGAAACGGGTGCCGACGAAGCACGCGATCTGCGCCGGCTCCAACTGCCCGTCGTTCTCCTGGAGCTCGTGGACGACGACGAAGAGGTGCTTCTCGTACTCCTCGAGCTTCGGACGCTCTTTCGCGCCCGTCGCATCTTCCACGGCCAGAGGGTGGAGGCCGAACTCATCGGCGATCGTGCGGATGTCGTCCGGCGTGAGCGCCGATATGTCGGCCTCCGCCCACACCCGGGCGCCGCTCTGATCGCACAGATTGGAGATGATCGAGAGGTCGGTGAGCTCTTTCCAACCGGCGCCCGGCTCGTGAGAGATGGCTTTCAACATGCCACAGCCATTATGAACCGGACCGAGGCCTGCGGCCGACTACGAGGGGTACTTCTTGAGCGCCGAGTTCGCGCTGCCCTTGAAGGTCGTGGGTCCGAACTTCCCGTCGGTGGTCCCCACCGACTTGATCTCGACCCCGAGCTCAGGTGAGACCCATCGCGTGTCGTTCTGGTTGAGCGTGAGCTGATCCGACTTGAGCGTCAGCTTCACCTTCGCCTGCCAGGTGTCCCACGCGCGGCCTGTGGCGTCTTTGACCGACTCTTTCTTGACGACCGTGATGTCGAGCGTGCCGTCACAGGCATTGCCCTCACCCTTGAGCTGCTGGGTGGGGAACGTCTCCGGCTTGATGGGGAACTTCGTGATCACTAGGGGCGGGTTGAAGATGCACGAGAACTCACCGCCCGCCGTCTCGCTCTTGAGCGAGAGCATCGTGACGTTGGCGGTCGTGTGCTTCGTGCGGATCGTGGTGCGCCCCGCACGCTCGCTCGTTGTCGATTCGGTCGTGTAGACGTCCCCGGAGTGGGTCACGGTGTTGGTCTGCTCGCCGGTGTACTTCTGCGGCGGCGCAGCCGGGTTGAACGGGTCGGACGCCGTTCCGCTTACGGAGTAGACGTACGTGCCGTCCTTCGGCGGATTGGCACGGCCCTCGGCGGGCTTGGCTGCGGCCGCCGGAGCGGTGGTGGCAGCGGTGCCCGCGGCTGCCGGTGCTGTGGTCTTCGTCGCGCCCGCCGGAGCGCTGCTGGCACCGGGCTTGGTCGTCGCCGTCGATGTCTTCACCGTCGCCGTTGGGGTTGCGCCGCTATCGGGATCGGTGAGCGCGACGTCGGACGCGCCCTCCTTGCCGCACGCTGCGAACAGCAGGACGGCAACGGCGACCAGTGCTAGACCCTTCTTCATCTGTTCCCCAGTCTTCCAGAATTTCCTGAACCCATGGGGGTCACGTCCTTGGATAGCTCTTGAGCACGCTCGACGACTCGGCACTGATCGTCAACTCATCGTCGGAGTTGCGGTACTCCGCGAGTCCTTCGATGCGGACGTCCTTGCCGAGGTCTGGTGAGAACCAACGGGTGTCCGTGTTGTTCTTGGTCAATCCGGGCTGCGTCACAACCGTCTCGATCTTGATGCGCCAGGTCGGCCACGAGACGCCGCGAGCGTCCTTCACCGATTCTTCCTTCTCGACAGTGATGGTCCGTTCGCCGATGCATGACGCGCCCTTGCCGGCGAGCTTCTGCAACGGCAACGTCGCCTTCTTCAGTGGGAGTCGTATCGACTGCAGTGGTGGGTCGTACTCGCAACCGGCTGAGCTCTGGGGTGAGTCGAGCGTGGCGGACAGGTCGACGACGCCGTCGTTGTCCCATCGGGTGCGTTGGGTGAAGACCGCCGGGCCTTCTGAGGACGTGTCCTTGGTCGTGGTGACGTCGCCCTTGTTGCTGACGGTCGAAGTAAGTTGCGAGTCCGCCTTCGAGCGACGTGGCGTCGAGTCTGGGACGGCAGCGTTGGTTTGCTCGGTTCGATATGCGTAGACGTAGGTGCCCTCTTTCGGACGGTTCACTTCGCCCTTCGCAGCGCGTTCGACGTCCGGAGTGGCATCGGACGAGGCCTGATCGGCCCCCGAACTTGTTGCGCCGGGCTCGTCGGGAGCCGCTCCGTTCGAGTCGTTGCCTCCGCCGCAACCTGCGGCCAAGGATGCGAGCAACAGAGCCAGCGCAGCGAACTTCGTCCTCATGAGGTTCCTCCAGATGGGTTGCCGGACAGTCTTCCAGAGGGCAGCGCTGCCCGTGGCTGTCTGTGTTCGGGCCTATCCTCCGCACGTGAAAGCGAAGGTCGTGGCCGTCTGCCAGTCCTGCGGCGCGCGCACGCCGCGATGGGTCGGACGTTGCCCCGAGTGCGGTGAGTTCGGGACCGTCGTCGAGGAGCCGATCCTGACCGTCGCGCGTACCGTCCCGGATCTCGACGTGGCGACGTTGCCGCTCCACGCTCACGATCCGGCCTCAGCCGACCGTATCCCGACCGGTGTCGACGAGATCGATCTCGTGCTCGGTGGCGGCCTGGTCAAAGCGAGCGTCGTATTACTTGCTGGAGAGCCCGGCGTGGGCAAATCGACACTCACCCTCCAGACGGCACTCTGTCTCGGAACGAGCTGCGAGGTCCTTCTCGTGTGCGGGGAGGAGGCCCCCCAGCAGGTCAGAGCCCGCGCGTCCAGGCTCGGGACGATCCCCGACGGTGTCCGCACGCTCGCCGACCCGAGGCTGCCGGCCGTCCTCGGGGCGATGGAGACCACCGACGCTGGCGTGGTGATCGTCGACTCCATCCAAACCGTCTTCGACCCTGAGATCCCGTCCGCCCCCGGGTCGGTCACCCAGGTCAGAGAGTGCGGCGCACGGCTGGTGCGAGCGGCCCGCGACCGGGGCGTCACATTCATCCTGGTCGGTCATGTCACCAAGGAAGGTGCCGTGGCCGGGCCGCGCGTCCTCGAGCATCTCGTCGACGTCGTTCTCAGCTTCGACGGCGACACGTCCTCCGGTATGCGCATCCTGCGCGCGCTCAAGAACAGGTTTGGATCGACACAAGAGGTGGGGTTCTTCGACATGACGTCCGAAGGCCTGTTCCCCATCCGCGACGCGAGTGCGTACCTGCTCGCCGATCGCTGCGAGGGACTTCCGGGTTCTGTGCTCGCGGCGTCCGTCGATGGACGACGTCCGTTCGTTTGCGAAGTACAGGCGCTCGTGCAGACGACTGCGGCCACGATGCCGAGACGCACCGCCATCGGAGTCGATGCCGGACGCCTGCCGATGCTCGTTGCCGTGCTCGATCGTCACGCCGAAGCAGGGTTGAAGACGATGGACGTGTACGTGTCGGCGGTCGGAGGCATCGACGTGTTGGAACCGGCGACCGATCTGCCGGCTGCGCTCGCGCTCATGTCGTCGCTCCGCGAGAGTCCGTTCCCCGCGGACGCCGTTGCGTTCGGTGAGATCGGTCTCGCCGGAGAGATCCGTCAAGTCGTCGCATCCGACCGGCGCCTCGCCGAAGCGCGCAACGTGGGATGCAAGCGTGCGTTCGTCCCGCACAATCTCATCACGTGTGTCGAAGGCGTGGAATTACACCGTTTACGCCACGTTCGCGATGCGTTGGCCGTTATCGAACAACAGTGGTAAACTGAACTCTCATGGCCCGCCGAAAGAAGTACAAAGTGGGCGACCAAGTTGTGTATCCACAACACGGGGTCGCCACCATTCAGAGGATCGAGGACAAAGACGTCCTCGGTGCGCTGCAGTCCTATCTCGTCTTGGAGCTCGATGAAGGCGACCTGACGCTGATGGTTCCCGCGGCCTCCGTTGAGGATGTCGGTATCCGCAACCTCATCGGCAAGGATCAGGTCGAGGAGGTGCTGCGTGTCCTTCGCAAAGGACGCGTGACCGATGGCGCGGACAACTGGTCGCGCCGCTTCAAGGCCAACTCCGAGAAGCTCCGGACGGGCGACATCCAGCAGGTTGCGGAGGTTGTTCGCAACCTCAGCATCCGGGATCGCAGCAAAGGCCTGTCCACCGGCGAGCGAAGGATGCTCAACCGGGCGCGGAAGATCCTGTCCGGAGAGATCGCGGTTGCCCTTAAGCTCGACTCCGAAGAGGCCGAAGCAGTACTCGAGAAGGCCCTGACCTAGGGTCTGCTTCGCCTAACGCGGGCCGACCCTCTCTCAGGGCCCCGACGGAACGGAAGTCACACATGCTGGTCGAGGCTCTTCGGCTCATCGTTGTCATGGCTGCCGTCCTGGCCGCGAACAGGCTCGCTTCAACGCAGCAGGTGGTGCTGGGCGGCTTGAGCCCCCAGAGCACGCTGCTTCTCGTGACCGCCCTCGGCGCCGGCGTCGGCTACATCCTCGGAGGTGTCATCGCTCGGGGGGCCGAGCGCGCGTTGCACGGTGCGGAGGAGCACGCGTCCCGCCGCCACGCCTCGGAGATCATGGCCGCAACCGTCGGCCTTCTCGTGGGGGCGCTCGTCACCATGTTCTTCGCTTGGCCGCTACTCGCGTTCGTGCGTCCGGTCTATGCCGGCGCGGCAGTCGCCGCCTTCCTCGCGCTCGTGACGATGACGTTCACAACTCGTTTGGCCGTCCGCAAGCGGCTCGAACTCTTCGGCGTGCTGGGAGTGACACCGCTTCCTCAGGGGATGTCGGGCGGTTGCCTCCTCGACTCGTCGGCCGCCATCGATGGACGCGTGCTCGCTCTCTACCGGGCCGGGCTTCTGCCCCAGCCGTTGTGCGTGCCCGCGTTCATCATCTGGGAGATGCAGGGGATCGCCGACTCCGGCGACCCGATGCGTCGCCGTCGCGGACGTCGCGGGCTCGACATGCTGGCCTCGCTGCGTGAAGCCGGTGCGAACGTCCGCGTGATCGACGAAGACCCCGCCGCGACGACCGATCCCGACGCGAAGCTCGTCGTGGTTGCGCGGCGGCGCGGGCTGCCTATCGTGACATCTGACTCGAACCTCGCGAAGGTGGCCGAGCTGCAAGGCGTCGGCGTGCTCAATCTCCACAAGCTCGTGGAGCTCGTCCGTCCTCCCGTGCTCCCCGGTGAGAAGTTGACCGTGCGCGTCGTTCGCGAAGGCCGCGAGCGCGGGCAGGGCATCGCGTACCTCGAAGACGGCACCATGGTCGTGATCGAAGGCGCCGCCAAGCTCTCGGGAGCCGACATGGAGGTCGAGGTGACGAGCATCCTGCAGCAGGACACCGGACGTTTGCTCTTCGCGAAGATCCCACCCGGAGCGGATCTGCAACAAGCGCGTTGAGGGGCGTCGTGCTTCTGCTCGCTGCCGGGGAGGGAACGAGGCTTGGTGAGCAGGGGCCAAAGGCGTTCTACGAGCTCGGCGGGATGACGTTGCTTCGCCGAGCGTTTCTCGCCGCGTCGGGGGCCGAGCTGGTTGATTCGATCGTGATCGCGGCGCCGAAGGGGCGTGCCGATCGCGTCGCATCCGATGTTGGTTCAGACGTCGTCGTCGTGGAGGGAGGCGAGACGCGACAGCTCTCAGCAGCCTCTGCGCTCGCGGCCGCGCCACACGCCCATGCATATCTCGTTCACGATGCAGCGCGAGCGCTCGCGCCGTCGTCACTCTTCGATGCGGTTCTGCGCGCGCTGGACGGCTGCGATGCCGTCGCTCCGGCGCTCCCTCTGAGCGACACGGTGAAGCAGATCGAAGACGATCGCATCGTCAACACGCTCGATCGGTCAACCCTCGTAGCCGTCCAGACGCCGCAAGGGTTCCGGGGCGATGTCTACCGGCGTGCCCACGAAGCCGCGTCGCAGGACGGTTTCGACGGTACCGACGATGCGGCGCTCGTCGAGCGACTCGGGGTGACTGTGCGCATCATCCCCGGCGACGATCGAAATCTGAAGATCACGACGGCGCACGACGTCCGTGTCGCCGAGGCGTTGCTGTGAGGGCGGGGCCGTGAGGGTAGGCATCGGCTTCGATGTCCATCGCTTCGACGAGTCGCGACCGTTGATCCTCGGCGGGGTGACGATCCCGCACGCACTCGGGCTCGCCGGACACTCGGACGCCGACGTGCTCAGTCATGCGATCGCCGATGCGGTCCTCGGCGCTGCCGCCCTCGGCGACATCGGCGAGCATTTTCCGGACACCGACTCGGCCTTCGAAGGCGCCTCGAGCATCGATCTGCTCGCGCGTGTTGGCCATCTCCTGAGCGATCGGGGCCTGCGCGTGGAGAACGTCGATGCCGTCGTGCTCCTCGAGGCCCCAAAGATCGCGCCTCACCGCGACCAGATGCGCACGAACATCGCCGCGGCCCTCCGCGTCGACATCGATCGGGTCAGCGTGAAGGCAACGACGACGGAGGGCCTCGGAACGGTCGGACGTGGCGAGGGCGCTGCCTGCCTGGCCACCGCGCTGCTCGGCGAACTCTGAAACACCCGTATCGTTGAGCCGATGACCATCCGATTCACCAACACATTGGGAGGGGCGAAGCTCGACTTCGTCCCGTTGATCGAGGGAAGGGCCGGCATCTACGTGTGCGGCCCCACGGTCTACGACGTCCCTCATGTTGGACACGCGCGCGCGGCCGTCGTCTTCGACGTCCTGCGCCGGCATCTGATCTGGCGCGGCTACGAGGTGTTCTTCGTCCGCAACATCACCGACGTCGACGACAAGATCATCAACAAGGCCAACGAGCTCGGCGTCGACAGTGCGGTCGTGGCCGAGCGGTACACGCGTACCTACGACGACGCGATGCGGGGCCTCAACGTGTTGCCACCCGATGTTGCTCCGCACGCCGCCGGCCACATCCCCGAGATGATCGAGATGATCGCCGCACTCATCGACCGAGGCTTCGCGTATCCGGGTGAGGGCAGCGTGTACTACGCGGTGGAGAAGTTCGACGGGTACGGCAAGTTGTCCGGACGCGGTCTGGACGAGCTATCCAACCGCGAGCGTGTCGAGGCCGCGGCAGGTAAGCACCACCCGCTCGACTTCGCGCTCTGGAAGAGCGCGAAGCCGGGCGAACCCTCATGGAGCTCGCCGTGGGGGCCGGGACGTCCGGGATGGCACATCGAATGCTCGGCGATGTCGGCGCGCTACCTTGGGCAGCTCTTCGACATCCACGGTGGGGGAGCCGACCTGATCTTTCCCCATCACGAGAACGAGATCGCACAGTCGGAGGCCACGCACGGCACCGACTTCGCGCGTTACTGGCTGCACAACGGCCACGTGAAGATCCGTGGCGAGAAGATGTCGAAGTCGCTCAAGAACTATGTGGACGTCGGCGAGGTGCTCGAGGACTACCCGGCCGACGTCCTGCGCATCTTCTTCTGCGGCGCCAACTACCGCTCGCAGATCGACTACGGCCCCGACGCGCTCGACGAAGCCAAGGCAGTGTGGGAACGCTTTCGCGCGTTCCTCCGTGTCGCACCCGAAGCGGAGGTCTCACCCGAGTTGGTCGCGACGCGACTCGAGGCGTTCGGTGCAGCGATGGACGACGACCTCAACACCCCGGGTGCGCTGGCGGCTCTCCACGAGCTCACCAGACAGGGACACTCGGCGATCGAGCGCGGCGAGACCATCATCGCTTCAGAAGCTCGCGCCGCCGTCGTTGTTGGCCTCGGTGTTCTCGGCTGCGAAGTCATCGCCGATGCACGCACCGACATCGTCGGTCCGCTCGTCGAGCTCCTGCTCGAACAGCGACAGGCGTCACGCGCGGCCAAGGATTTCGCGCGAGCCGACGAGATCCGCGACCGCCTGACCGCGATCGGTGTCCAGGTCGAGGATTCCGCCGAAGGCCCCCGTTGGTTCGTGGCGTGAGCCAGAGGCGAGCCGGCTGATGACTCAGATAGCCAAGGTTCAGATAGAAGGGCGGCGGCCGGTGATCGAGGCGCTGCTGGCGCGCCGTCCGATCGATGAGATCCTCGTCGCGTCGGGTTCGAAGGCCGGCGGGGCCATCGCTGAGATCACGAAGCTTGCGGAGCAGCGGGGTGTGCGGATCCGCGAGATCCCGCGACGGGAGCTCGAAGAGCGCGCACAAACGCGCAACCCACAGGGAGTGATCGCGTCGGCGTCGAGCTTCAGGTACGCGAGCTTCGAGAGGATGCTCCCCCAGCACGAAGCCGCGCTCCTCGTCGCGCTCGACGGCGTGACCGACCCGCAGAACCTCGGCGCCGTCGCGCGGAGCGCCGAAGCCGCCGGGGCGCACGGACTGATCCTGCCGCTGCGGCGCAGCGCCGCGGTCACACCGGCTGCGGAGAAAGCCGCGGCCGGCGCGCTCGAGCACCTGCCCGTCGCGCAAGTGCCGAACCTTCCACAAGCACTCGAAGAGCTCAAGAAGCGAGGTGTCTGGATCGCGGCCCTCGACGCCGAGGCGTCCACGACGATCTACGGTCTGCCGGCCGAAGATCCCTTGTGTCTGGTGATCGGGAGCGAAGGCAAAGGCGTCTCCCGACTCGTGCTCGATCGTGCCGACCATCGCGTCGCGATCCCGATGGCAGGACGAGTGGGATCGCTCAACGCCGCCGCCGCCGGGGCGATCGCACTCTTCGACATCAGACGCAGACGCAACTCCGGGAGCACGGGGGACGCCCCGCCTTGATGGCCGACGACGATCGCGAGTTCGCGGACAAGATCGAAGCATCGAAGGACGTCGGCGTTCGCATCACGTGGGCCGACGGCCACGTCTCGCACTGGGATCTCGCGACGATCCGTGGCTCGTGCGGTTGCGCGACGTGCAACGAGCTGCGTGTCCAAAGCAAGCCCGTCTACCTGGCAAGCTCGGACCAGCTCGACGTTCTCGACGCCGAGCTCGTCGGGAGCTACGGCGTGACCTTCCACTGGTCGGACGATCACAGCACGGGCATCTATCGATGGGCGGATCTGCGCGAGGGATGTCCGTGCGACGAGTGCCGCACGAGCAGACGCGTCGACGGCCGCGCCAACCCGCTCGACCGTTAAAAGGAACTGCGCCGGGCCGGCGGGCGCAGGTAGGGTGGCCGAGCTTTATCGCCGGAGTGGAGTTTGTCGATGACTGAACAACCTGAGCGGTGGTCGCTCGATCGTCTCCTCGGCCTTTTCGAGCTCGAGGAGATCGGCACTGATGTCTTCCGCGCTCCCAACCCCGCACGTGGACCGTGGACGCGTGTGTTCGGCGGCCAGGTGGCCGCGCAGGCCGTGCGTGCGGCACTCAACACCGTCTCGGCCGAGCGTGCGATCCACTCGCTGCACGCGTACTTCATCCGTCCGGGACGTCCCGGAAGTGACATCGAGATGCACGTCGAGCGTCCGCGCGATGGACGTTCCTTCACATCGCGACGCGTGACGGCCGTGCAAGGCGAAGAAGTGATCTTCGACATGATCGCGTCGTTCCACGAGCACGAGGAGGGCCCAGAGTACCGCGCTCCCATCGCCGGCGACGTCCCACGACCGGACGACGTCGAAGAGCCTCAGGGCATGTTCGGACGGATGCGCTCGATGATGCCGTTCGATATGCGCGAGATGGGGCCAACGGACCCCGTTGAGGGGATCTACCGTTCCACTCGCCGCGCGTGGTTCAAGACTCTCGGGGACCTGCCGGACGATCCGGCGGTGCATGCATGCGTGCTCGCCTTTGCCTCGGACATGGGTGTGGTATCCGCGGCCCGCGTGCCGGTCGCCGGAGAAGCCGAATGGGAGCGGTTCATGGGGGCAAGTCTCGACCACGCCGTGTGGTTCCACCGTCCGATCCGCGCCGACGAATGGATCCTCTTCGACCTCCGCACGATCTCGAGCTCAGGTGCGCGCGGGCTGGCGGCCGGCACGATGCACCAGATCGACGGGACGCTCGGTGTGTCGGTGGCGCAAGAGGCGTTGATCCGGCCGGTGACCGACGAACGACGGCCGACGCGTTAGGCCGTAGCGGCTTCGTCGGGTTCAACGTTGCGGAGGAAAGCCAGCGCGAGCTCCAACGCGCGCTCGAGCGACATCGCGCGGCCCACGCCGAGCGTCATGTCGAAGACCTCGTCGTTCAGGGTGAGTCGCAGACGTGTCTCGAGCTCAGCGCGGTCGTCGCCCGCCCACGAGCGCGCGACGCCGATCGACTGGAGGATGCCATCCGTCGCGCCCATCAGTGTGACGGCGCGCACGTCGTCGCTCGCAGCAGCGCACGCCACCGCGATCTGCTCGAGGCATTCGGCGAGCCCCGGCTTGTTGCCGAGCGGCTCGAGCAGGCCGAGTGCCTCGATGTACAGCGCGCGGGACCGCTCGTCGTCGCCGGTCTGGAACGCGAGTTTCCCGAGCGTCGTGACCGACTCGGCCATGCCACGCGGATCGCCGAGGGTGCGACGGATCTCGAGCGCTTCGTCACAGCGCTCGATGGCGGCCGTGAGGTCTCCGCGGATGATCTCGATCTCGCCCAAGTTGTGCAGGCTCTGCGCCATCCCGCGCTGGTCGCCGATCTGACGTGAGATGCGCAGGCCCTCCGTGTAGTGCTCGGCCCCCTTGTCGTAGTTCTTCGCGAAGTACTCGATCGTGCCAAGGTTGGTGAGCGCACTCGCGACGCCGTAGCGATCGCCGATCTCACGCCGTACAGCCAGGCTCTCCTCGAAGTTCTCTCGCGCGAGGGCGTTGTCGCCTTGCTGCAACGCGACATTGCCGAGATTGTTCAGGACCGTTGCGATGGCGGGCTTGTGACCGAGGTCGCGCAGCCTCTGCAGGCTCTCTTCGTACCGGCCGCGTGCCAGTTCCAGGTCACCGCGGACGAACGCAACGGTGGCGAGCCCCTCGAGCGCCGACGCTACGCCGTTCGCATCGCCGCGCCTGCGTTCGAACTCCAGCGCCTGCTCGAACCAGTTTTCGGCTTCTCCGTACTCGCCACGCAGCCAGGCGACCGTTCCGATGTTGCGGAGGACGGCACCGAGCTCGCCTTCGGCGTCGACGTCGCGCAGGATCGTGAGCGCTTCCATGAACAGCGCGTTCGCATTCTCGGGCTCGCCGAGCTGTCTTGAAACGAGACCCAGGCTGTTGAGCTGTGCGGCTATGCCCTGGAGGTTCCCGAGTGCGCGCTTGATCTCGAGGCTTGCCTCGAAATGCTCCCGTGCTTCCAAGCACAGGCCCTGTTCTTGCTCGGCTAGGCCGACGCCTGTGAGAGCGTTGCCGAGCGCCACGCGGTCGTCTAGGACACGAGCTGCCTCGGCACAGCGCTCGAAGAACGTCGCGGCCTCGCGGAAGGCGAAAGCGCTGTTGGCCTTATCGGCCGCGTGTTGCGAGTACTTGAGCGACGGTTCGTTGGCTGCCGCCGAGTGGAAGTGCAGTGAGAGAAGCTCGCTCATGCCGAACGGATCGTCGTACCGCGCTTCGATCGCTTCTCCAGTCCGGGCGTGGACCTCGCGCCGTTCCTTGTACGACAGTCCCTCGTAGGCGGTGTCGCGTACGAGCGACTGGGTGAATCGCCACTCATCACCGCTGGTGTCGACGAACTCGGCAAGGCGCCCCCACGACGGGTCGCTTGGTCCGGGGAGGTCGTCGATCGCTTCACGGGCGATGTCCGGAAGGAACCGGCTTCCGATGACGGCCAGGTGACGAAGCACCTGACGTTCGCGCGGCAGAAGTGCGTCGATGCGCGCAGCCAGCACGGCCTCGAGCGAGTCGGGCAGTCGCTCCAGATCCTGGCCCTCCGAGACGGCTGCCGCCAGAGTGATGAGGAACATCGGATTGCCACGAGCGCGCTCCTGGAGCGTGGCGGTCTCTTTCGGAAGCAGGTGGAGCGTTGCTGCCGCACGCAAGAGCTCCGTCGCGTCATCGCCCCCGAGCTCGGAGAGATCGAGCACGGTCTCCGCCGGGCCGATCGCGTCGCCCTCTGGACGACGTGCGGTGCAGAGCATCAGCTCGAGCCGGCCGATGTCGCCGGAGATGTGCCGGAGCAGCTCTGTGGATGCGGCATCCAGCCAGTGGGTGTCGTCCACGAACCACACGGCCGGGCCATCGAGGAGGACGGCGATCGCTTTGGTGACCACCTCGTGCAGCTTGGTGCGCCGGTCGTTCACCGACAGGTGCTCGATCTCGGGTGTCGGCTGTGATGCCAGGCCGAGCGGGACGGCGAGCAGCGGCAGGTACGGACCGAGCTCGGGGGCCGAGGCCTCGATGCGTTGGTTCAGTTCGTCGAAGGGCCGTCCGGCGAAGAGATCGCCCAGCAACCGGCGGAACGGGAAGTACGCAGTCGATGCGGCATACCGGCCACACCGCTCCTGAGACACGGTGACGTCTCCGGCGAGCTCGATGAGCTCATGGACCAATCGGGTCTTCCCGATGCCGGGCTCACCGACGACCTCGACGTAGCAACCCTTGCCGGCGCGCAGCTCCGACAGGAATCTCGTGAGACGTTCGAGCTCCGTCTGCCGTCCGACGAACGGAAGGTCGGTGTCCGCGGTCTCCCGCGACCCGATGATCGCGCCGACGCGGTGAGCGACGAGCGGCTCTGCCTTGCCTTTGGCGGCGAACGGCGGAAGCTCGGTCGTCTCGAAGAGCGTTTCGCTGCGATCGAGGACCCCCGCCGTCGAGAGGATCTCGCCGGCGTCTGCTTTCGCCATCACTCGGGCAGCTGTGTTGACGACGTCGCCGATGATCGCGAAGGTTCGTCTAAACGGCGGTCCGACGAATCCAGAGAACCCATGACCGCGGTTCACGCCGATTCGCAGATCGATCGGACTTGCGTAGTCGACGATGTCGCGCAGCGCGCGCAGGAGGCGCTCCTCGTCGTTCTCGAACGTGCGGACGGCGCCCGTCGCGCACACGATCTTCGGGCCGCCTTCGTAGATGTCGGTCGAGATGAAGGCGACGTCATGCGCCGCGAAAGACTGCTGCACCACGGTAACGAGGTCGTTGAGATGCAACGCCGCGGGCTCGGGCCCGATCTCGACGATCAGCTCATCGAAGCCGTCGAGGTGGATGAATCCGACGGCCATCTGCCTGTGCTCCGCGAGCTGGACGCCGGTGGCAAGATGTGAGCGCAGCATCGCCGGGATGAAGGTCGCCGCCGCCGTTCCGCGGGGCCAGGGCCGGACGGCCGGGATGTCGCTCGCGAGATCGGGCGCTCGCAGGAGGATCGTGCTTCCGTTCGATGTCTCTCCGAGCAGCGGCCGATTCAATCGTGCGGCGAGCTCGGAGCTCACGCGTACCTCACCTGCGTTGGCGCTGCTCTCGACGGCAACCGCCGTCGCGGCGTCGGGGCCACAGACGAAGAGAGCCTTGTGCGACAGCCCGACAAGGAACAGGTCGAAGACACCACTGTGTGCGCCGACGGTCATCTGCAGCCGCGCTTCGCCGGCGCTGGTCTTCACCAGGCCGATCCGTCCGAGGGTCTCCTGCATCTCGAGGGCCGAGGTGGCCGCGCGCAACTCGTGTTGCGGCCCCCAGAACAGGATCAGAAGAGCATCGCCGCCGAACTTGAGCATCGAGCCGCCCCGCAGCCCGGCGACGGTGATCAGCTCAGTGAAGATCGCGTCGAGGTGGTCGGTGAGCTCCTCGGCTCCCACTTTGCCGAGGGCGCCCAGACGCTCGGACATGGCGGTGAAGCCGGAGAGGTCGGTGAAGACGAGGGTTCCGTCGATGGCGCGGTGCGCCGCATCCGGCGCGTCGGCCATCCACTCGGGGATCAGGCGTGGGACGAACGGAGTCAGATCGGCCGCCGGCGCCGAGGCGCCGGCGGCCGATCTATCCGTCACGACTCGCAGTTCGTCTTGGTCTCCCCGATGCATGAGTCCGGCCCCTCGCCACCGTCGAGCGTGTCGTTGCCCGCCCCGCCGTCGAGCGTGTCGGGACCATTCTCGCCGAACAGGCTGTCGTCGCCATCGTCGCCGTACACGATGTCGGCACCGTTGCTGCCGCCGTGGAGCTGGTCGTTGCCGGCCCCTCCATGGATGGTGTCCTGGGCGTTCTCGCCGTCGATGAAGTCGTCACCGTCGCCGCCGAAGACCTCGTCGTTGTTGTTGCCACCGAGGATCCGGTCATTGCCGGCGTCGCCGTAGAGGGAATCGTTGCCGTTGTTGCCCTCGATCAGGTCGTCACCGTCGCTGCCGTGCAGGCTGTCGTTCGCGTCTCCGCCGACGAGGTGGTCGTTTTGGTGACTGCCGACAACCTGCTCGCAGTTGGAGAACGAATCGTTGCCGTAGCCGGTAGCCGTGCCGGATCCGGGTGTGTCCGACATGGTGACTGTGACCGGGTTCGGCGAGTCCTCCCACGAAACGACGTCGGCCGTGCCGGTGCCGCAGTCGATGACGTCGTTGCCGCCACCGCCGCGGATCGTGTCATTGCCGCCAGCGCCGTTGAGGGTGTCGTCGCCACCACCACCCTGGAGGACGTTGTCATTGTCGTCGGCAACCACGTTGATCTGGGCGCCGGACGCTCCGTTGTCGATGTCTTCGCCGTCGAAGTAGTCCGGGACGCTGCCGTCGGCCGTCACCGTGTTGGCCGGCATGTTCACGTCGATGGCCGCCGCAGTCATCGACGACGTGTTGAGCTTGTCGACGCCTTCGCCCATGAGGAATCGGCTGCCGTTGGTCACAGGACCCGACAGCTGCACCTCATCGTTGTCGGCCAGCCCTTCGAAGATCGTCTCGACCGTCGGGTCGCTGACGAGGATGTCCGCCCCACCCGACCCGATGAGGCGGTTGAAGTGCGCCATCGCGTCGAACTGCGGTGAGCCGAAGACCTTCCCGGCGAGCTGGTTGATGGTCACGCCGGGCGAGTTGTGCTCGGTCTGCTCGTAGGACAGGGTGTTGTTGCCCGGACCGCCGTCCCACGAGTCGGACTTGCCGTTCTCGTCCGGTGCATCTTTGCCGGGCTTGGCCACGCCAGCGATGACGGTATCGTCGCCCTCGCCCATGCTGCAGCTGTTGCGCTCGCCGTCCTGGTCCACGCACGTGTCGTCGCCCCCCGAGCCCTCGGCGTTCTCAACGCCTGGGATCTCGTCGTACTCGGGCGAGCCGTTCACCTTGTTGGTGAGGAAGTTGATCGACACGCCGGGCGAGTTGTGCTCGGTGTTCTCGTAGCTGACCGTGTCGTTGCCCGGACCGCCGTCCCACGTGTCGGACTTGCCGTTCTCGTCCGGTGCATCGTTGACGGGCTTGGCCACACCGGCCTCGAAGCGGTCGTCGCCCTCGCCGCCGCGGCAGACATTGCGCTCGCCGTCGGCGTCCGTGCACGTGTCGTCGCCGGTCGATCCATCGGCGTTCTCGATGCCGGGGATCGTGTCGTACTCCGGCGAGCCGTTCACCTTGTTGGTGAGGAAGTTGATGCTGACGCCGGGCGAGTTGTGCTCGGTGTTCTCGTAGCTGACCGTGTCGTTGCCGGCGCCGCCGTCGAAGTTGTCGGAGTGACCGTTGGCGTCCGGCGCGTCGTTGCCTGGCTTCTTGGCACCGGCCTGGACGAAGTCGTCGCCGTCACCCATGCGCAGGTCGTTGCGCTGGCCGTCCTCGTCGATGGCCGTGTCGTCGCCACCCGATCCGATGAAGTTCTCGTTGTCGTTCTCGTCGTACTCGTCCGAGCCGGTGACCTTGTTCCTCGGCAGGTCGAAGGTCAGGCCCGGCGAGTTGTGCGGAGCGTTGATGTATTCGCTGGTGTCGGTGCCCCCCTGGCCGAGGATCCTGTCTGACAGGTTGGTCAGCGGGTCGGGGTCGTCACCACTCGGACGCAGCGCGTTCGAGTGGAACAAGTCGTTCCCGTCACCGAGCGTGAACGTGTTGCGCTGCGGTGTCGCCGGGTCCCAGACCTCGTCCGCGCCCGAACCGGTCGTCACGTTCTGGACGTTCGACAGCGCGTCGGTCCCGTGGCCGGTCGCAGTGCCGGCGTCCAGGTTGACCTTCACACCCGAGGTGTTATCGCTGTAGTCGACGGTATTGATGCCTTCGCCACCGTTGACGATGTCGTTGTCGACACCCGGTTGAAGCGTGTCGCCGGCGCTTCCGCCGGTGAGATTGTCGTCCCCGGTACCGCCGGTGAGCGTAAGCGGGGTGGTGGACGCGGTACCGGATCCCAGACCGCCCTGGCCGGTGATGATGTCGTCGCCAGCGCGACCGTCCACGACGACGCTCTCGACGTTGAGCGACTTGATGTCGTCGCCGTCGTTGTCGAAGTTGACGTTGATCCCGGTCGAGCCGACGTTGACCTTGTCGGCCGCGGAGCCACCGACGAGCGTCACCGAGTCGTCGGCGTCACCGAGGTCGACGTCGAACTCGATCTCAGAGGTGCCCGTCGTCTCCGGGGTCAAGCCGGGGACGAAGCCGCCGTTGGTCTGGTCGATGATGAGCTGGTGGATGCCGCCGGTTGCGCGGACGCTGACCGTGTCGACCGTCGCCAAGGTCCCGCAGGGCGTACCGTTCACGCGGATCGGCGCGCCCAGCAGTCCCGCATCGCGAGAGATCGTAATCGTCCCCGGTCCGGTCGCCGTGACCTCGATGCCGACGTTGCTGATCACAACACAGGTCGTGGTGCTCTTGACCGAGGGCATGACCAGCATCGCTGCCCCCGCCAGGCCGGCCACGACCAACGGCGCTACTTTGAAGATCCGACCAACGCGAACATGCGTCTTCGTGCCGCCCGACCGTATGCGTCCCACTCCCACCCTCCAGATTCCTCGGCTTATGAGCTATCTATATCCGAGGCGGCCATCCCTGTCCGCGTACGAATGCACAGATAGACCCCCAGATTCATGTCCCCTGCCGGGCTTGAGTCTAGCCTGCTTGGCGGTCGGCGGTAGTCCTGAGGCAGGATCGGTGGATGTCGGCCGCAGAGAAGCTCCTCGAACTGCCCGGGATCGACGACCCCAGGCGGGCAACCGTCCGAAATTTCCTCGAGGCTCATCGCAAGCCGACGGGCCGCCAGCTCGCCGAGTCCGGATACAGCGCGCCGCACTGGCCGAAGCCGTGGGGCCTCGAGGCCGACCCCATCCACCAGTTGATCATCGACGAGGAGCTGCGACGCGCGAAGGTCGGCCGTCCCCAGAACCCCATCGGGATCGGCTGGGCCGGTCCGACGATCGTCTACGGCGGCAACGAGGCACAGAAGGAGCGGTACCTGTTCCCGCTGCTGTCCGGCGAGGAGATCTGGTGCCAGCTCTTCAGTGAACCGGGGGCCGGATCTGATCTCGCGAACCTGTCGACGCGCGCGGTGCGTGACGGCGACGACTACGTGATCAACGGGCAGAAGGTGTGGACGTCGCTCGCGCACTTCTCCCAGCTCGGCATCCTCCTGGCGCGCACGGATCCGGACGCACCGAAGCATCTCGGCGTCTCGTACTTCATCTGCCCGATGGACGCGCCGGGCATCGAGATCCGTCCGATCAAGGAGATGACGGGCGTGAGCATGTTCAACGAGGTGTTCTTCGACGATGTGCGGATCCCGGCCGCGAATCTCGTCGGCGAGGAAGGACGCGGATGGGAGTTCGCGAAGGTGACGCTCGCGAACGAGCGCGTGTCGCTGTCGGGTGAAGGCGCGTTGTGGGGACGCGGTCCAACCGCGAACGATCTCGTCGATCTCGTCCGCGCGCAGGGAGGCGTCGACGATGCGAACCTGCGCCAGAAGCTCGCCGAGATCTACATCGAGGGCGAGCTGCTCGGGATCGTCCGGATGCGCACGCTCATGACGAAGCTCCGGGGCGAGCAGCCGGGCCCGGAAGCGTCGGTGCGCAAGGCAATCTCGGACGAGCACGGACAGCACATCATGGATCTCGCGAAGGAGCTTGCCGGAACCGCCGGACTGCTGGCCGAGGTCGGGCCGCTCGGTGCCGATCCGGGTGAGTGGGGCTATGGATTCCTCTACGCCCGAGCCCTCACGGTCGGTGGCGGAACCTCGGAGGTGCAGCGCAACATCATCGCTGAGCGTGTACTCGGGCTCCCGCACGACGTGGACGTCGAGGCCGGCAAGACCTGGGCAGCCGCGCGTTCGGGTGCTGCGAACTGACGTTCGTCTGGTTCCCGTAACCCCCGATCGGGGTACCGGCGATAACAGAGAGAGCGGCTAGCCCAGCCGCCAGGGACCGGATCGACCGCTTGTGGGACCGGGACAGTCTCCTGGTCTCCGGCCAAGCTCTGGCCGCCGACAAGCTGAATGACGTCACGATCACGTCCGACTTGGCGGCGTTTTCAGTCACGGGCGTGACGCACGACGAAGAGGGGTTCGAGAAGGGCTCAACGGCAAAGCATGAACTTCGCGATCACGGACGCAACGGGCGGCGGTGGAGTGGCAGACCCGGCCATCGTGAAGCTTCGGTCCGAACGCCTCTCCAAGCCCAAGGACGGACGGACGTACACGATCAGCGTCGTGTGCGGTGACCCTCTTGACGGCGGTGGTACCGCGAACGTGACCGTGTTCGTACCGCACAGCCGCAAGTCGTAGCGATCAAAGAACTGAAGCCTAAAGATTGAAGAAGGACCGCGGACTCGCGCCGCGGTCCTTCTTCGTTCTGCACATGGCGCCATCCGGGCGAGCCTGGCACCCTTGACGGGCCAGGCTGTCGCTACCGAGGAGGCCTCATGGGGAAGCAGATCTCGATGGTGGAGTACCTCGTCATCGACGACGGTGAACCACATCTCGTCGCCAACGTCTGTGCTGGGTGCGGGGCGAGTTACTGGGACCGCCGTAATGCCTGCGCCCAATGTGGAAAGGCCGGCAAGCAACAATTCGGCAAGCAGAAGCTCTCGGGCGCCGGGGAATTGGTCGCGTTCTCGATCGTTCATCGCGCGGCGCCGAACGTCCCGACGCCGTACGTCTCGGCTGTCGTCCACCTCGACGGCGGCGGCGTCGTCAAGACCAATCTCATGGACGTGGAGGCCGACCCAGAGCACGTCAAGCTCGGTATGAAGGTGGAACTGAAGACGTTTGTTGCGGGAACCGACGACGACGGAACCGAGGCCGTCGCATTCGGCTTCGCGCCGGTGACTTAGGAGGCAAGCAGATGGCTGAAAACGTGTGGGTGCTCGGTGTTTCGATGATGAAGTTCGGACGTTACCCCGACAAGGACACCGTCGACCTCGGCTCCCAGGCCGCGCTCGACGCGATGAGCGATGCCGACGTCACGATCCACGATATGGGTGTGTTGGGTGTCGGAACGCTCTACGAAGCCAACGCGATGCTCGGTCAGCGCATCCAGAAGCAGATCGGCCAGACCGGTATCCCCGTCTACAACGTCGCCAACGCGTGCGCCACAGGCGCGACGGCGCTCCGCACCGTCATCACCACGATCAAGGCCGGCGAAGCCGACATGGGACTCGCGATCGGTGTCGAGCAGATGGGCAAGATGGGTTTGCTCGGCGGAGCCGGACGCGCGCGCAGCGAGAAGCACGAATACCAGCGCAACGGACGTTACGGCGCGATCATGGGAACCGAGGGCATCCTCGGCACGAACCTCATGCCCGGCGTGTTCGCGCAAGCCGGGATGGAGTACGCGCACAAGCACGACGGCGTCGGGTTCGAGCAGTTCGCGAAAGTTGCCGAGAAGAACCACTGGCACAGCCAGCACAACCCGCTCGCGCAGTACCAGAAGGTGTTCACGCTCGAAGAAGTGATGAACGCGGAGATGATCTCCTATCCGAACACGCTGTTGATGTGCTGCCCGACCGGTGACGGCGCGGCGGCGGCGGTCGTGTGCTCGGAGTCGAAGCTCAAGACGCTCAGCAACGAACAGCAGAAGCGTGCGGTGAAGATCGCGGCTTCGGTGCTGACGTCCGATCCGTGGAGCGAGGATGGCCAGGTGCAACCCGACGTCAACACTCTCACGCGACAGGCCGCCGACAAGGCCTACGAGCTCGCGGGTGTAGGACCCGACGACCTCGACCTCGTCGAGCTGCACGACTGCTTCGCGACGGCCGAGCTCCTGCACTACGACAACCTGCGTCTGTGCGAGCCGGGTGGAGCCGGTGCGTTCATCGACTCGGGGGGCCCGCGCCGCGACGGGAAGACGCCGGTGAACGTGTCCGGAGGTCTGATCTCCAAGGGGCATCCCCTCGGAGCCACAGGCATCGCGAACGTCTTCGAGGTGACCATGCATCTGCGGGGTGAGGCCGGTGACCGGCAGATTGAGGGCGCCAAGGTCGGCATGACGCACGTGATCGGGCTCGGCTCGGCGTGCTCGGTACATATCTTGATGGCGGCTGCGAGCTAGACGCTGCGCCGGGTTCGGGTGTCCCGATGCTGAAGATCCTCACGCTCAACCTGTGGAACCGGATGGGGCCGTACAACAAGCGTGCGGCCCGCGTTCGCGAGTGCATCGTTTCGCTGGAACCCGATCTCATCGGGTTCCAGGAAGCCCTACGCGGAGAGGGGGTCGAGCAGGTCGCCGACCTGCTCGACGGCCTCCCCTACGAGACCGACCACGCGGGCGCAGCCGAGCACGAAGGCGTGAGCTTCGGTAACGCCGTCGCCAGCCGGTGGCCGATCACCGAGCGCGAAGCGTTGCAACTGCCCACAGGTGCGCGCGACGAGGGGCGAGTCGCGCTGTCGGTCACCGTGGACGCTCCCTTCGGAGCTGTGTCCTTCACGACCACGCATCTCAACTGGAAGCTGCACGACGGGAGCTCGCGTGAGGAGCAGGTCGTTGCTCTTGCGGACTTCGTGCTGAAGCGGCGCCCACGCGGGGGCTTCCCACCCATCGTCGTCGGCGACTTCAACGCGGAGCCCGACAGCAACGAGATCAGGTTCATGCGCGGTCTCGCGACCATCGAGCAGAAGAGCGCGATGTTCTACGACGCGTGGAGCGTTGCTGGCGATGGGGGGCCGGGATACACGTGGTCCAACACCAACGCCTTCGCGTCGATAGCGCTCGAGCCCGAGCGTCGCATCGACTACATCTTTGCGGGTTACCCGGTGCGGATGACCGAAGAGCACGGCGTTGGCAAGATCGTCACGTGCCGCGTTGTCTGCGACGACGAGGTCGACGGCGTCTGGCCGTCCGATCACTTCGGTGTCTACGCGGAGCTGCGCACAGAGCCGTTACCCCGTCCCGGTTGGTCGATGGGCTGACAGCGCGTGCTCGAGCTCAACGGCATCAGCCGGGAAGCTTTGAGACGGTAGCCGCGTTCTACTCGAGCAAGAGCAGAGCCGTCATGACGCCGACACCGGCGAACACCCCGACCAGCTGGACTGCGGACTTATGGGCGTCCGGCTCTTTGTGGAGCTCCGGTAACAGATCGGTGCTGGCGATGTACACGAACGCGCCGGCTGTAGCCGGCACGAGGATCCGTTCGACGCCTGCTGCCATCGACGATGCGAGCAGGGTTGCGACCGCACCCACCAGCGCGGCGAGGCCCGATGTCGCATTGAGCACGAGCGCACGGCGCGGCTTGAGTCCCGCACGCACCAGGATCGCGAAGTCGCCGAGCTCCTGCGGGATCTCGTGGAGGACAACGGCCACAGCAGTGGCGATGCCGAGCTCGGTCGACACCAGGAAGCTGGCGGCGATGATCGACCCGTCGACGACGTTGTGCAAAGCGTCGCCGACGAGATTGGTGACGGCAACCGGGTGGACGACTTCGTCGTGCGCGTAGTGCGCGTGGTGCCAGTGGAGCACCTTCTCGAGGACGAAGAATGCGAGCACACCGCCGAGCAACGAGAACGATGCGGTGAGGTCGAACCCGTGGGCCGACTCGGCGATCTCGGGGAGCAAGTGGATGAATGCGTCGCCGAGCAGTGCTCCGGCGGCGAAGGAGATCAGGACGAGCATGCTCCGCTCGAGCGTGCGTGGACGGACCACCAGCGCGATCGCTCCGACGAGCGAAAGCGCGCTGACAACCGCGACCGCACCGACGGTCAACAGCCATGTCGTCGTCGAGATGCCCATAGGGAACGATTATCCTTGAGGTCCCCCGCCGGGTTAGCTCAGTCGGTAGAGCAGCTGTCTTGTAAACAGCAGGTCGTCGGTTCGATTCCGACACCCGGCTCTCTCACGACACCCGGCTCTCTCAGCCACTAACCCCCACGCTGCGGCTACAGCTTCAGGTCGCGTGCGGCCTCAGGCTCGAGGCCGCGCGCCGGATCGACGGGTTTGTTCCCGCGCTCGGTACGCCAGATGCTGAAAGCCGCTGTTGCGGCGAACAGCCAAGCCGCTCCGAGTGCGAGTCCTCCCAAGACGTCCGACAGGAAATGGACGCCGAGCGCCAGGCGCGAGAACGCGATCGCAGCGACGAGTGTCACGAAGAACGCGACGGCAACCGGTCGCCATCGCTTCGGGATCGCCGGAAGGAAGGTCAGGAGCAGGGCCCCGTAGATGGCGGTCGATGTGAAGGCATGGCCGGATGGGAACGACTGGCCGAAGGCCGTCGCGACCGGGTCCTCGAGCTGAGGTCGATCACGCGAGACGATCACCTTGACGGCAGTGTCGATGAGGCCTCCGATGAACGCTGTGGTCACGAGGTATGCGGCGAGGCGACGGCGGCCTCGCCAGAGCAAGTAGGCAACCACCGGCGTGACGATGATGTAGAACCACAACGGTGTCCCGAGGAAGCTGATCGCTTGGAGCGGCCGGACGGTCCACGGATGGTCACGCACCACGTCGTGGAGCTCTTCGACCAGCGCGCGGTCATATGTGGTGATCGGACCTTCGTCCACCACCTGAGAGAGCAGGAAGCCGAACGGGACGAAGACGAGGATGATCGCGAGCGCGAACAGCGTGAGCCGCAGACCGTATCGCTGCACCGGGTCGAGACGACGACGGGCGAACGATGGCAGGGTCGCTGCGTCCATACCGATGGGTGTTCCCAAAGCCTCAGTCGGGTAAAACGTTGACTACCGATGAGACGCTGGGCGGTGACGCACGTATGAGGAAGGACGGCCGGATCCAGTGGGCCCTGCTCGCGCTGGCCGTCGTGCGGATCGTGATCGGGATCATCGCCATCCCGCTAGCTCCGTTCCTCTACAAGGAGCACTTCCTGATCCTGGTGCTGATGCGCCCGACGAAGGAGGTCTTGCTCGCAGCTGGGTTCCTCATCCGCCAGGGCAAGGTGTGGTGGGTCCCGATCGTTGCTGCGGCCGTGCCGCTCGCGATCCTGGGCGTTTGGCAGTTCTACTTCCTCGGCCGGCAGTACGCCTCCCGGATCCGGTCGGGACGCATGCCGTGGATCATGTCGCGGATCTTGCAGCCGGAGCGCGTCAAGACGATGCAGAAGTTGCTGAAGCGCAAGGGGATGAAACTCGTGATCCTCGGGAGACTGGCGGTGTTCCCCTCTTCCGTCGTGGCGCTGGCCGCGGGATCGGGCGATATCCCGTCACGGGACTTCCTGCGCGCGGACGGGATCGGGGGACTGCTGTCGATCGTTGAAGTGATCGGCGCCGGCCTTTTGCTCGGTCAGGCTTACAAGAGCGCGGGACCGTGGATCGCCGCGGTCGGAGGGGCCGTTCTGTTGGTCATCGCGTTCATCGTGGCGCGGGGTCTTCGACGGGAGAAGAAGCGGGCTACTCGTCAGCGGACGGCGGGACGAAAACGGAAAGCCGCTCGCGCGACTTCTCGATCGTGAACTCCTCAGGCCCGGAGAAGGTCTCGCCGTCCCGGGCGAGACGCATCGGGCCGTCCAGCGACCTGACCGTGATGGGCTCACGCGCAACGGTGCATGTATAGACCTTCGACCGGGAAAGCGTTCCCGTCAGCACCGACCAGATCAAGCGGATGCGGGCCAAGGGAGACGATCCGTCAACGAGCCGGACGTCGAGGATTCCGTCGTCGAGCCGACCCCGCCACGACGGCGTGAACCCCTCCGGGTGATAGCGGCAGTTGCCGATGAACGCCATCCACACGCGCTTGGTCACGCCGTCGATCTCGACATCGACCGGGGTCGCGTGCCGTAGCACGCGGCCCAGAGCCACGAAGACGGCGGGCCACTTGCCGATGCGTCGCTCCAGCCGTTCGCGTGCGTCCACGAGGTCGACGTAGCTCCCGAAGCTTGCTGTGTTGAGGAACGGCTTGCCTGCGATACATCCGACGTCGATCGCGGCCACGCCGCCACCGACAACCGCCGCGACCGTGTCGTCCACCTCCTCGACGCCGAGGTCGCGCGCGAAGTGATTCAGAGTCCCGCCGGGGAAGATGACGAGGGGCTTGCCGCTGTCGTGTGCCACCTGCGCGGCCGCGTTGACCGTGCCGTCGCCGCCGCAGACACCGATCGCCCGTCCGCCGACCGCAGCCTTTTCCAACGCTTCGGTGACCGACAGATCTTCGTCGGTCTCGATGATCTCGGCCCCCGGGAGCTTCTCGCGGATCTCGTCGGTCGGAGGAGGATGCAAGCCGCTGCCGGCTGCCGGGTTGACGACGATCGTGAGCCCCGTCCCGTCGGGGTCGGGCCGGTCCTCGCGCGACACCTGTGCTGGGCGCGCCCGCGCGACCTCGTCCGGAGCCACCGGCCAGAAGCGCCGCGTCGCGAACGCCATCCCCGCGCCGATAAGCGCTCCGCCCACGACATCGGACGGGTAGTGCACACCGACGTAAACGCGCGAGTACCCGACGATCGCGGCCAGGCCAAGGAGCGGCACGCCGATAAACGGTTTCTCGAGCGCCACACCGGTGGCGAACGCGAAGGCCGAAGCGGAGTGTCCGGACGGAAACGACGTCGAGGTCGGGAGCTTCTCCAGACGCCGGATCTGCGGGACGAGATCGAGGGCCGGGCGCGACCTGCGCCACATCAGTTTGGCCGGGATGTTCGTCGCGAACGAGGTGATCGCGATGCCGAATGCGCCCCGCAGTGCTCCGCGCTTCCCGTGGCGGCCTCCGAAGACGTTGAGCAACACGCCGATACCTGCCCACAGCAGTGAGCGATTGGCCGACCGCGTGAGCGGCGGCAGTGTTGCATCTAGAGCCGGCGCGTGCCAGCGAGCCGCGCGCCGGAAGAGTGAGAGGTCGATCCGTTCGATCGAGTCCGGGATCAGCCGCGCTTTTGCTTCGCGCTTGACGATGGACGGGCGCGACAGCCAGCGTCTACGAGAACGTGTTGCAGTCATCGACCGCTCCTGTGTCGAAACCTCGCCTGAACCATTCGACGCGTTGCGCCGACGATCCGTGAGTCCACGATTCGCGGTTCACTCGTCCGCTTGTTTCGCGCTGGATCCTGTCGTCGCCGATGGCCGCAGCAGCATCGAGCCCCTCCTCGAGGTCTCCCGACTCGAGGAGCCGGTCGTTGAAGGCTGCGTGGCCCCAGATGCCGGCGAAGCAATCGGCTTGCAGCTCTTGTTTGATCGAGAGCTCGTTCGCGCCATCGGGGTTGCTCTGCTGTTCCGATCGGACCTTGTCGTTGATCCCGAGAAGGTTCTGTACGTGGTGACCGAACTCGTGGGCGATCACATACGCCTGTGCGAAGTCGCCCGGTGCTCCGAAGCGGTCGCGGAGCTCTCTGAAGAACGAGAGATCGAGGTACAGCTTCGAGTCGAGCGGACAGTAGAAGGGGCCCGTCTCTGACGATCCGACGCCGCACGCCGTCTGCGTCGCTTGCTCGAAGAGCACGAGCTTGGTCTCGACGTACTCACGGCCCGCGTCGCTGAACGTCGCCTTCCACGTCTCCTGCACGTCATCGACCACGAAGCCCATGAAGTCGACGAGGTCCTTATCCGGGTCTGGGGCATCGTTCAGGTTGTCGGGCAGGTTGTCGCGGTTTTCGAGGCTTGGCACAACCCCGGGGAACCCGTCGAGGCTGCCGGGGTCGAAGGTCCCGCCGCCGAGCAACTGCAACACGAGGAAGACGAGCGCCCCGATGCCGCCGAGCCCGCCGACGGCCATGCCGGGGCCGAGCCGTTGTCCACGGCGGTCCTCGATGCCGGTATTGCCGGTGCGTCTCCACCTCATCGCACAAGCGATGCCCCCGACGGCGTTCCTTTAAGCGTCCAAGCGTCAGGACATCGGGAAGCCGAGCACCGCTTCGAGCTCGGACAACGCGATCTGCGGATCTACCACCTTGATGGTCGTCATACCCATCTCGCGGGCCGGCTTGAGATTCACGCCGAGGTCGTCGAGCATCACGGCTTCGAGCGGCTCGATCTCGAGCGACTCGCAGGCGATCCTGTAGAACTCGGGCTCCGGTTTGCGAACACCGACAACCGACGATTCAACGACGACGTCGAATGCGTCCATGATCGGTGAGCGCGCTCGTGTGGCCCGTCCTTCGGGGTCGGCGTCATCGAAGCGGAAGAAGTTGTTCGTCAGGCAGGCCTGCTTCAAGCCGTTGTCCTTGATGCGACGCAGCGCCTCGACCATCTCACCACGGACGTCCCCGGACAGACAGCCGATGACCGCGCGAGCGTCGATGGGATGTCCGGCGTTTGCGGCTTCGGCTTCGTAGAGCGTGCAGAACTCGTCGAAGGGCACATCGCTGCGCTCGAAGCGCGCCCACGCGTTCTCGTGGTGGTTGGCCGCGTTGAGACCGCGGATGAAATCGGCGGGCAGACCGTTGTCGCGCTCGTAGCGTGCGAATGCTTCGAACGGGCTCGTGGTGATGACGCCGCCGAAGTCCCACAGAACAGCACGGATCCCGCCCTTTCGAAAGGCCATGACGCGACATGCTAGCGTTCGGCGCGTGAGCCTCGGTATCGAGATCCAGAACAACGTTGCGCTGGTCGAGCTGCAGGACCCGCCGCACAACTTCCTCTCGGTCGCGCAGGTGAAGGAGCTCGCCGACACGTTCGAAGGTTTTGATACTGGAACGGACGTCCGCGCGATCGTCCTTGCTGCGCAGGGGAAGTCGTTCTGCGCCGGCGCCAACTTCGGTGGCTCGGGCCCTGGCTCGGGCCGGGGAGCAGATCCGGCGACCGCGGGCACAGGTGGCACGTCCGAGGATCTGTACGCGCAGGCGGTGCGGCTGTGCGCCGTCGCGACGCCCGTTGTCGCTGCCGTGCACGGTGCTGCCGTCGGCGGCGGGCTCGGCCTCGCGATGACGGCAACCTTCCGCATCGCGTGTCCGGAAGCGCGATTCTCGGCCAACTTCGTCAAGCTCGGCATCCACCAGGGCTTCGGTCTGTCGGTCACCCTGCCCGAGCTCATCGGAGCTCGCAACGCTGCGCTCGTCCTGCTCACCGGACGTCGCTTCAAGGGCGACGAAGCGACGACCCTCGGCATGGCCGACGAGTGCGTGCCTCAGGATCAGGTGCGCGCACGAGCTCTCGAGCTCGCTTCGGAGATCGCGAGTGGGGCACCGCTGGCCATTCGCTCGATCAACCGGACGCTCCGCGCCGGACTGGCCGATCGCGTCCGCGAGGCGACGAGGCACGAAGCCGCCGAGCAGGCCGAGCTGTTCGCAACCGAGGACGCCCGCGAGGGCATGAAGTCGGTCGGCGAGCGGCGCAGCGGCCGATTCGTTGGCCGCTGACCGTTCCCGTAGGCTCTCGCACCATGACACTCGCACCATGACAACAGAGACCCTGAACGGCATCGAGCTCGGGTACGACGCCTGCGGCGCCGGCCCGCCTGTTCTGTTCACGCACGGCTACCAAGCGTCTCGGCGCATGTGGGAGCCGCAGCGCCCCGCTCTGGAGCCCACGTACCGCATGATCACCTGGGACCTGCGTGGGCACGGCGACTCCGGAGTCCCGGACGACCCCGCCCAGTACTCGCACGAGCTTCTGCTCGGTGACATGTCCGCGCTTCTCGACCATCTCTGCGAAGAGCGAGCCGTCCTCGTCGGACACTCGCTCGGCGGCTACGCGAGCCTGCGTTTCTGCATCGAACGTCCGGAGCGCGTCCGGGCGCTGATCCTGTTCGGCTCGGGTCCCGGGTACCGCGACGCCGAGGCGCGCGGGAAATGGAACGAGATGGCCGAGAAGTTTGCCAAGAGCATCAGCGAGCGAGGTCTCGATATCTTGAAGAAGGCGAGTGCTGAGGTGAGCGACGCGCAACACCGGTCGCCGATCGCGCTCGCGCACGCATCGCGCGGGATGCTCGCGCAGCAGGACTCGCGGGTGATGGAAGCGATCACCGAGATCGACGTTCCGACGCTCGTCATCGTCGGGAGCGAGGACAGACCCTTCATCGGTTCGAGCGAGTACATGGCCAAGAAGATCCCGGGGGCCGAGTTCGCACTCATCGAAGGGGGCGGACACGCCGCCAACATCGAAAAGTCGGAGGCGTTCAACACCGCGCTCCTGAGCTTCCTTGACGGCTTGGCCTGAGGCTTTGGGATAGACGAAGCGGTTTGCGTACACTCTTGACTCTGTAGTCAAGGGGAGCGGGAGGGGTCCTGTCCCAGGTGCTGGACAACGCTCGTAGCTGGTACGACGCGGCGTGGAAGCGGCAGGCCGTGTGGGTGCAACGGGCCGCCCTCTGCCTCGGCGCACTTCTCCTGTGGGTGATCCTCGACAACGTCCTCACGCGGGGTCTGCCGGTCGGGATCATCCTCCTCGGGGCGGTCTTCGGTTCCCTGTACGCCCTGACCGCGGTCGGCCTCGTGCTGATCTACCGCGCCAATCGGGTCGTGAACTTCGCCCAGGCTGAGCTCGGCGGGATCGCGGCCGTGATCGCGATCCAGTTCGTGCTCCAGTTCGCGTGGAACTACTTCCTCGCGGTCTCGATCGGACTCGTGACATCGACGCTGCTCGGCGCGATCATCTACGTGTTCATC
Source organism: uncultured Actinomycetes bacterium (assembly GCA_964520325.1). Classification (GTDB taxonomy): domain Bacteria; phylum Actinomycetota; class JAICYB01; order JAICYB01; family JAICYB01; genus CAZFOB01. Next base: position 43,832 of record CAZFOB010000021.1, read on the forward strand.
ATCAGGCGCTTCCGCCGGGCGCCACGGCTCATCCTCGCCGTGGCGACGATCGGCATCTCACAGGTCCTAGCCGGGATGTCTCTCCTCATCTCATTCCTGTTCGAGGGACAGCCGGCCGGGCGCACGTTCGAGACCCCGTTCACTATGAGCTTCAATGTCTTTCCCGTGCTGTTCAGGGGCGACCACGTGCTCGCGATGCTCGTCGTCCCGGTCGTGATGGTGGCGCTCGGCGCGTTCCTTCGCTACACCGATTTCGGCATCGCGATCCGCGCCGCGGCGGAGAACTCCGACCGGGCGAACCTGCTGGGTGTCCCGATCCATTACCTACACGTCGCGGTGTGGTCGATCGCGGCCTCGCTCTCGGCGATCGCGGCGATCCTCCGGACGCCGATCGTCGGGTTCTCGTCGTTCACGTCGGTAACGGGATCGGGAAACTTCCTTCTGCTGCGGACGTTGGCTGCGGCCGTCATCGGACGTATGGAGAGCCTCCCGCGGGTCGTGGTGGCGGCCCTCGCGCTCGGGATCTTCGAGCATTCGGTGATCTGGACGACCTCGAACTCGGTCATCTCAGACGCGTTCCTGGTGCTCGTGATCCTCGCTGCGCTCCTCCTGCAGCGCGGCTTTTTCTCGCGAGCGGCAGAGACTGGTATCGCGACGTGGCGCGCCATCCGCGAGGTCCGTCCCATCCCGGCCGAGCTCCGTGATCTGCCGGAGGTGCGGATCGGCCAGCGGGTGCTGCGCGCCGTGCTGGTCGTGTTCGTCCTGACCATCCCGGTGTGGGCGGACCCCGCGCAGGAGGAGCTCGTCGGGTTGCTCTTCATCTACGGGATCGTCGCCGTTTCGCTCGTGATCCTCACGGGGTGGGCCGGGCACATCTCACTCGGGCAGTTCGCGCTCGTCGGGTTCGGCGCAGCGGCAACAGCCGTGCTCTACGGCCGCCACGGCTGGGACTTCTTTGCCGCGATGATCGTCGGGATCGTTCTGTCGGCCGTCGTCGCGTTGATCATCGGGCTTCCGGCCCTTCGGATCTCCGGCCCGTTCCTCGCCGTGACCACGCTCGCGTTCGCGGTGACGTCCGGGAGCTATTTCCTCGAGGACAGGTACTTCCCGTGGTTCGTCCAGGACTCGATCAAGGCCCCCCTGCTCTGGGGGCGCATCCCCCTGGACGAGAACTGGAAGGTGTACTACTTCTCGCTCGCGGCCCTGACATTGTCGTTGTTCGTCGCCTACAACTTGAGACGGTCGCGCACCGGCAGGGCGCTGATCGCGGTACGCGACAACCAGCTGGCCGCCGAGAGCGTCAGCATCGACACCACGAAGTTGAAGCTCGTGGCGTTCGTTGTGTCCGGTGCGCTCGCCGGGCTGGCTGGAGCTGTGTACGCCGTTCACCAGAACGGTGTGTTCACGGGCTCGTTCGATCCGGAGGTCAGCGTCAGGCTCTTCTCGATGGTCGTGATCGGAGGATTGGGCTCGCTTCCCGGTGCACTGCTCGGCGCCACGTACGTGCGGGGAGCCGAGTTCTTCCTGCCTGCGGGTTGGGAGCTCCTTGCGTCGGGGTTCGGGATCCTGATCCTGTTGATGTTCCTGCCCGAAGGCCTCGGTGGGGTCATGTACTCGTTGCGGGACGGGATCCTGCGGCGCATCGCCCGGCGACGCGGACTCGTCGTCCCGAGCCTGCTCGCCGACGTCCGCATGGATACAGCGGAGGCCGAGGTCGATATGTCCGCTCTGCTCTCGCTCAGCGGCGCGTCCAGGTCGCGCGAACGCGTCGCGCGGGACCGGGGATAGGGGATGGCGAAAACGAGCCGGCGCAAGCCATACCAACCGGTGCAGAAGGTCGTTGGTGAGCCCGCGTCTCCGCAGAAACCCCCGCCTCAGAAACCCCCGGGGCGGTTCGACCCGCGCCGGATCACGGCGCCGGCGCCGTTGTTCCCGCTCGTCGTGCTTTTCGGCCTCAACGCGGTCGACGAGCTCGACCGGGTGGCCTTCGGAGTGCTCGTCCCCGAGATCCGCGACTGGTTCGGCGTGTCGCTCGTCGCGCTGACGCTGATCGTGACGCTCATCCTCCCGATGTCGTTGCTCCTCGAGCTCCCGATCGCCTACTACGGCGACCGGCGCAACCGCGTGAACCTCGCGGTGATCGGCGCGGCCATCTGGGGTGGGTTCAGCGTTCTGACGGGCCTGGCCTGGAGCATCCCCGTTCTCGTCATCGGCCGCCTCGGCGCCGCGCTCGGACGGCTTTTCAACGCCACTCACAACAGCCTGCTCTCCGACTACTACCCTCCCGAGTCGCGGGTGCGCGTCTTCTACGCGCACAACTTCGCGAACCGGCTCGGACAGTTCGTTGCTCCCATCACGGCCGGAGCGCTTGCAACGTGGTTCGTGTGGAGGACGCCGTTCGTGCTCTTCGCCATCCCGACGGCGATCTTCGTGTTGCTCGGCACTCGTCTCAAAGAACCGAAGCGCGGCGTCCACGAGCGACTAGCGGCTGGTGCGGATGCGGCTGTAGCTGAGATCGAGGACGACCCACCCGGCTTCGCCGAGACGTTCCGCATCTTGTCGCAGAGCCGCACGGCCAAGCGCATCTATTTCTCGTTGCCCTTCTTCACCGTGTCGTTGTTCGGGCTCGCGATCTTCCTGAGCACCTTCTACAACGACGAGTTCAACCTCGGCCCTCTGGCGCGCGGAGTGATCTTCTCGTCCGCTGAAGTGGCAGCCTTCGTGGCGCTGATCGTGGGCGGATCGCTCATGCAGCGTGTGGTCGCGCGAAGCGCCGGTCTCGCGATGAAGCTCATCGCCGTGTCTGCAGTTGGTGTCTCCGCAGGGATCGTCCTGCTCGCCGTCGCTCCGAACCTGCCGGTGGCCATCGCCGGGCATTTCATCGCGGCGTTCATGGGGGCGATGCTTCTCCCCGGTCTCCTGGCTGTGATCTCGTTCGTCATCCCGCCGCACATGCGCACGCTGGGCTTCGCGACGGGGAACCTGTGGTTGTTGTTGGGGGCACCGCTCCTTCCAGTCGTCGCCGCCCTCGGCGACAATTTCGGGATCAGGGCCGGCCTTCTCATGATCGTGCCCATCTACCTGATCGGAGCCTTCCTTATCTCCTCCGGCGGCTGGACGATCGAGGGGGACATCGAGCGCATCCGTCTGTCCGCGCGTGCGCAAGCCGAGATGTTCGCCAGCCGCCAGGAGGGGACGGGCAAGCTGCTCATCTGCCGCGACCTCGACGTCGCCTACGACGGCGTGCAGGTGCTCTTCGGCGTCAACTTCGACGTGGACGACGGCGAGATCGTGGCGCTTCTCGGGACCAACGGTGCGGGGAAGTCGACGTTGCTCAAGGCGATCTCCGGGATCGTGCCGACGGTCGGAGGCACCGTGCTGTTCGACGGACGCGTGATCACCAACGCCGATCCGGTGGCGATCGCGCGTCTCGGAACCGCGCAGATCCCTGGGGGCCGGGCCGTGTTCCCGATGCTCACCGTCGAGGAGAACATCCGGATCGCGGGCTGGATGTACCGGGGTGACACCGAGCGAGTGACGGAGGCGACGGAGCGGATCCTCGAGCAGTTCCCCGTGCTCCGGGAACGGTGGGAGCAGCACGCGGGCGATCTCTCCGGTGGCGAGCAGCAGATGCTGTCGCTCGCACAGGCATTCATCTCCCGGCCGAAGCTGTTGCTCATCGACGAGCTGACACTCGGGCTCGCACCGACGATCGTCGAGAAGCTGCTCGAGATCGTCCGGACGATCCACGCTCAGGGGACGACGATCGTGCTCGTCGAGCAATCGGTGAACATCGCACTCAAGCTGGCTCAGCGCGCGATCTTCCTCGAGAAGGGCGAGGTGCGCTTCTCCGGCCCCACCGCCGATCTCCTCGAGCGTCCGGACGTCCTGCGGGCCGTGTTCCTCAAGGGAGCAACTGCGGTCGCTGGCGACGACAACGGCGGGCCGGCGCACGTCGAAGTGGACGATGCCGAGACTCGGATCACCGAAGAGGTCGTGTTGCGTTCGGACGGGGTGACCAAGCGGTACGGTGGCATCATCGCGGTCGACGGCGTCGATCTCGAGCTGCGCCAGGGGGAGATCCTCGGGATCATCGGACCGAACGGTGCCGGTAAGACCACGCTCTTCGACCTGCTCACTGGGTTCGCCTCGCTCGACGGTGGACGCGTCGAGATCCTGGGCAAGGACGTCACGAGCTGGCCTGCGAACGCGCGGACGCGCAACGGACTCGGCCGCTCGTTCCAGGACGCGCGGCTGTGGTCGTCGCTCACAGTGTTCGAGACCATCCAGGTCTCTTTCGAACGCTCGATCACCGAGCGGTCGACGATCCACGCGATCTTCGCTTTCCCGGTGGTGGGCGACGCCGAACGGGACGTGCGCCGGCGTACGGAAGACCTGATCGATCTCCTCGGCTTGCGAGCTTTCCGTGACAAGTTCGTGTCCGAGCTCTCAACGGGTTCGCGGCGCATCGTCGAGATCGCGACGATCCTCGCTCACCGTCCGTCCGTGCTCTTGCTGGACGAGCCCTCGTCGGGCATAGCGCAGCGCGAGACCGAAGCGCTCGGCCCCCTGCTGCGCCGTGTACGCGAGTACATGGACGGAAGCATCATCGTGGTCGAACACAACGTGCCGCTGATCTCCGGACTGGCCGACCGGATCATCGCGATGGACCTCGGTCGCGTGATAGCCGACGGTCCCGTCGAGAAGGTGCTGAACGATCCCCACGTGGTCGAGTCGTACCTCGGGACGAGCGCCTACGACGAGATCATCGAAGGACCGGGCTTACGGAAAGCGTCGGTCGGCCGGCGACCCAAGCCGCGCCGCAAGACCCGTGCTCGATGAGAAGACCTGTTGTCGTTCTGCTCGCGTGCATCCTGGTGGCTTCGGCGTGCAGCCTCGGCCCCCGTGAGGACTGGGCGAAGTCGATGCGCGACGGCTTCGAGAAGGCGCTGGCCGCTGGCTCGGCGTCGATACGCCAGTCGGTCGCGATCGAAGCGATCGAGACCAACATCCGTCAGAAGCCCACGCCGCTGGTCGTCCGGAGCTCGGGAGCGGCCGACTTCGCGATGCGGCGCGCGCTGATGGTCGAGTCGGCTCCGAGGAAGGCTCAGGCCGTCTTCGACGATCTGGTCGTCTACTTCCAGCGGAGCAAGTCGTCGATAGGCCGGAGTACCAAGACGTGGGCGAAGTTCGACTTCGAAGCAGAGCCGCGGGTTGACTTGGACAACAACGACCGGCGACTGGCCGTCGGCGTCGGCCTCATCTCACCTGTCCTTGCCCTCGAGCTCCTCGACGGCGTGCTGACCGGAAGCGTGCGCGAAGCCGGGAGCGGCAACAAGGCCGGAGTGATGACGACGCGTTACACCGCGCGCCTCGCACCCGACGCGGCTGTGACGAAGATCAAGGACGAGGATCGCAAGGAGGGCGTCAACCGGCTCTTCGCGACGTACGGGATCCAGGAGGACGACTTCCCGGTCGATGTCTGGATCGACTCCGAGCGATATGTGCGCGCGGTTCGCTTCGTGATGCGCCAGCAGAAGGACAGGGTCAACGCGTTCACGATGACGCTGTCTTGGGAGTTCTCCGACTACGGGGACACGACCTCCCGGGACAACATGGGGGCCATCGTGTTACCGAGCGATTCGTCCACCATCCGCTCCGGACGATTCGGCGATTTCGTCGAAGAGCTGATCCGCGAGTTCTAGCGGACTTACGGTTTCTCTTTGAAGACCGGTGGGTCGCCCCTCTGGAACTGTCCGGGCAGGAACCGCTTGCCTCCGTAGGTCGACACGTAGGTCCCGCCCTTGCCGTCGTAGGCCTTCGGCGCGTTGCAGCGGCTGGACCCCTCGGCGTCGCCCCCGATGTTCGTGCACAGCCAGTAGATCTCGCGCATGTCGTCGACGCCCGTGTGGTCGTACCCCGGGCCGCCGGTGGGACTCGTCGCGTACGACGAGCGGCCGACCTCATACTCCGGTGCTCCGCCCTCAGGCAGTCGCGGGTAGGTGGCCGCCATGTTGAGCGGTGTGAGCACCGGACCGGTGGCCTGCAGGATCGAGAACAGTCCCATCGTCAGGTAGTACTCGGTCTGTGTGCCCGGCGGGATGTCCGTGCCGAACGCTTTCTTGTAGGCGGTCGTGCCCTCACCCTTGGGGCCGAGGATGCGCTCGGGCGGGCCGAGCTGGCTCATGCCGAAAAGGCTCCACTGGATCTCTTCCTGGTCCCACAGGCGCGCGAACTGCTCGACGTCGGTGAGGCCCGCGCTGTTCAGGATCCACTCGGGGAAGTACTCCTGGCCGCGCGCGTATTGCGTGAGGAAGATCGGGATCAACGGATCGGTCGCCAGGAAGATCGTGGTGACATTGGCGGCTTTGAACTGCACGATCGCGTTCGCGGCTTCGTCGGGGAGGCGCGTGATGTCGAGCTGGTAGTTGTACCGGCTCGCGATGTCGGCATCGTACTTCTCCTTGCCTTCGCGCTGGGCGATATCCACGCAGTGGCTGTACTGGTCGTTGTCGGGCACGATCAGGCCGATGACGCGCTCGCTCTTGTCGAGCAGGAGGTCCTTCGACCATTTGGCCGGCCGGTTCGCCAGGCGCTTGCCGATGTACTCGGCGTTCATGTGGGCGATGCGCTCACACTCCATCACACCGGCAAAGAGCCAGGGGTGATACTTGCGGTACCACTTCTCCGGGTAGTACGCCCCGGCGCCGAACGTGATCATGTTGCGCTCGGCCGAGCACTCACCGAAGACACCGGTCGCGCCCGCACCGATGACCGCGAACGGCTTGTACTTGCTGATGATCGCGGTGGCGTCGGCGCAGGCGCCCTCCTTGCCCTTCGAGAGCGCTTCGTTGGTCGAGTCGCCATTCTCCGATTCGTAACGGATGAACTTGACCTTGCGGCCCCACAGCTCGAAGACCTTGTTGAAGTACTCGACGAACTTCTCGCGCGTCGCGCGGAACTCCTCCGGCGACGCGAACCCCGCCGCGGCGACGAACGCCGCGGTCGCTTGGGAGCTCGCCGACTCGGGGAAGACGCGGTTGACGATCACGATCTCCTTGGCGGTGACGCCGCGCGTGGTGGCCCCGCCGTTGTTGCCCGTCCATGCCGGGTAGCAGGGCACCGCGTAACGGGACCACGGCAGCTGCCGGACGCCCTTGGCGCAGTCGAAGTTGCCGCGCGTCTTTCCCTTCGCCGTCCACGCGAGCGGATCGAACTGCTTCACTTGGGGAAGCGTGGTAGCCGTGCCCGGCTTCGCGCTGTCGTCGGTCAAGCCGGCGCTGTCGACGCCGCTGGACCCCTGCACCGGCGTGCCGTCCGTGACTGCTCCATCGCCGTCGACCGAACCGGGGTCACTCAGATCCAGGTTCGAGTCTGTTTGCGTCAGGGCGGCGGCCTGCTGCGCTGTGTCGCTGTTCGGTTTGGTCGGGATGACGAAGATGAAGAGCGCGAAGATCGCGATCAGTGCGTAGAAGGGCATCCAGCGGCGGAAGTGACGCATGACGGGATCGTCGCCGGCGCCATGGGCGTTGCCATTGCCCTCGATGGCTTCGAGCCGGTCGGCCATCTTCTCGAAGGCGTCGGCAAGTCGATCGACCGAGTCCTGCAGGCCACGGCCTCCCGTGGCTCCAATTCCTTTTGCCGCCAAGTTCCCTCCCCGGGACTAGGCGTTTCTTGAACGACGAGTCAAGTGATTGATACCCGGGTTCGCCCGGTCGTGCAAGCCGGTAAAGCCTGCTACGTCAGGGTGAACGCTCGAGATGGCGGTTCGGTTCTCTCGGTCCCTAGGCTGGGGCCATGACGAAACTCGGGGACATCGGCGTCTTCATCGACTCTCACTCGTTGGACGACTTCATCAAGGACGTCCGTTCGGTCAAGGATGCCGGCTTCGGCTCGGCTTGGGCCCCGCAGGTGTTCGGGCTCGACACGCTCACGGCCCTCGCTGTTGCCGGGGCCGAAGTTGCCGGGATCAACCTCGGCACGGCTGTGGTCCCCACCTATCCGCGCCACCCGAGTGCGCTTGGTCAGCAGGCGCTCACCGTGCAGGCCGCCACCGGTGGGCGCCTGTCGCTCGGTATCGGTCTGTCGCACAAGGTCGTCGTCGAGAACATGTGGGGGATCTCCTTCGAGAAGCCCGCGCGGCACATGCGCGAGTACCTGTCCGCGCTGATGCCGTTGTTGCGCGACAAGTCGGTTTCCTTCGAAGGGGCCACGCTCAAGTCGATGGTCGGGCTCCAGGGTGGGGCGGACATCCCGGCGCCACCCGTGCTCGTGGCCGCACTCGGTCCGAAGATGCTCGAGATCGCGGGCACGCTCGCCGACGGCACGATCACCTGGATGACCGGCCACCAGACGGTCGGCTCGCACATCGCCCCGACCATCGCGAAAGCTGCGAGCGCCGCCGGCAAACCGGCGCCGCGCGTGGTCGTCGCTCTGCCGGTGGCAGTGACGGAGGACATCGGCGCGGCCCGCGAGCTCGCGTCGAGGGCGTTCGCGATCTACGGGCACCTTCCTTCGTATCGCGCGATGCTCGATCGCGAGGGGGCCGAGGGCCCTGCGAATGTGGTCATCGCCGGAGACGCTGCATCGGTCAGGGCGCAGATCGAGGAAGTCTTTGCGGCCGGGGCGACGGAGTTCGTCGGGGTGCCGTTCTACGAGCCGAAGCGCACCCTCGACGCGCTGGCCGCGCTGCTCTGATCCGCCGGCAACGCGGCGTGCCCGACCCGTTCGCGCCCGCGAACGTTGTGGATCATCCCGAGCCCGCCTCTTGACAGCTCCCGCGGCCTCGGTCTAGTGTTTCCTATCTGGACCAGAGATTTGCTCTAGCAAACAGCCAGGAGGCCTCGATGAAGCTCGACCTGCTCTACGAGATCGACGTTCCGAAGCCGTGGGGCGACAAGCCTCATCCGTACGGCCAGCGCGAGCACGAGCAGCGTGCTTACAAGGAGGCCTTCGAGCAGATCAAGCTCGCCGATCGGTTCGGGTTCAACACGATCTGGGCGGTCGAGCACCACTTTCGCGAGGGACGTTCGCATTCGCCGTCCTCCGAGGTGGTGCTTGGAGCGCTCAGTCAGGTCACGGAGAATCTGCGGCTCGGCTTCGGTGTCACGCTCTGTCCGCCGGGGTTCATCCACCCGGCCCGCGTCGCTGAGAAGGTTGCGACAGTGGACATCCTGTCCGGTGGCCGGGTGGAGTGGGGGATCGGACGGTCGACCCCGATGGAGCAGACGGCTTTCGGTGTGAACACCGAGACCTCGAAGGACGACATGTACGAGACGGCCCGCACCGTCGTCGACATGTGGGGGGCCGAGTACTACGAGCGACACGACGACTTCCTCGAGTTCCCGCGCCGCATGGTCACACCGAAGCCGATGCAGGACCCGCACCCGCCGGCATGGCAAGCCGCCGTCTCCTCGGGAAGCGCGCGTCAGGCCGGAGAGATGGGGCTCGGTCTGCTGTCGTTCGCGATCATGCAGCCGCTGTCGAAGATGGCCGACCACATCAACGATTACCGCGAGGGTCAGAAGAACTGCACCAAGCCGCTCACGAAGGTGCACACCAACAAGGTCAGCGCGTACACGCTCGTCCACTGCGCGGACACCTTCGAGCGCGCCGAGCGCAACGGCATCTGGGACTCCGTGTGGTGGTGGTACCAGCATCTCTCCGAGTTCACGCTCGAATGGGAGTTCCCGCACTTCTCGCAGGAGGAGAAGGACCGTCTCTTCCCGATGCTCTCCAAGCACGCGGCCGGCGAGCTCAACCCGAAGGCGTTCAACGATGCGCACATGATCATCGTCGGAGATCCCGACCAGTGCTACGCGAAGTTCAAGGAGTACGAGAAGCTCGGCGTCGATCAGGTGATCTGCTACGTGCAGTTCGGCTTTCTGTCGCACGCCTCGATCATGCGGACGATCGAATTGCTCGGCACGCACGTGATCCCGGCCCTCGAGCAGGACGGCATCCAAGTGACGCAGCGGGTGACCGGCCAAAGGACTGGAAAGACGGACCCGAACGACGCCACCCTGTCGTCGATCGTCGACTAGCTCTCATGACGTCGACCGACAACACGCCAGTACCGGACTATCCGGGTCTGCTGCGGCTCGACGGGAAGCGGATCGTCGTCGTGGGGGCCGGACAGGGCATCGGACGCCAAGCTTCGCATGCACTTGCATCGGTCGGAGCCAAGCTCGTGTGTGTCGACAACCGCGAGGACCTCGCGAAAGAGATAGCGGCCGAGGTCGACGGTGTCTACGTCGTGGCCGACGCGACCAAACGTGAGGACGCCGAGCAAACGATCGCCACGTGTGTCTCTGAATTCGGCGGCATCGACGGGCTCGTCGACATCGTTGGGATGGCGCGTTACGGCGATGCCGTCGCGACGTCCGACGAGGACTGGGACTGGACGTTCGACATGGTGCTTCGTCACGCGTTCGTGTTCTCGCAGGCTGCGGCTAAAGCGATGACTGATGGCGGATCGATGGTGTTCGTGGCTTCCGTGAGCGGGATCTCGTCGGCTCCTCGCCATGCCGCGTACGGCGCCGCGAAGGCCGCGTTGATGTCGTGGGTTCGATCGCTCGCAGTCGAGCTCGGTCCGTCCGGAATACGGGTGAACGCTGTTGCGCCAGGTGTCGTGTGGACCCCGCGCATCTCGCAGGTGCTCGGGGAGAAGGGACGCGAGGGTCAGTCGCGCAATGCGCCCATCGGTCGCGTAGCCGAGCCGAAGGACATCGCGTCGGGCATCCTCTTCCTCGCGTCCGAACTTGCCGGCTACGTCACCGGACAGACGCTCGTGGTCGACGGCGGCGTCGGCGTCAAATTCCCTTACCCGATGAACCTCTGAGATGGCGCGTCGCGCACCCGCGGTAGAGCGTTCGATCGCCGTCCTGAACTTCCTCGCTGCGCATCCGGACGCTCGCTACACGCTGTCCGAGATCGCACGCGCAACCGAGCTGAACAAGGCCACCCTGCACGCGATCCTCGGCGCACTGACCGAATCGGGCTTCGTGCTTCGCGAAGAGGAGCGCAAGACATATGGGCTCGGCCCGGCCCTCGTTGCTCTCGGTGGGGCAGCCGTCGAGGCCAATCCGGCCGTGCAGCTCGCTCTCCCGCACATGGAGGCCATGTCGACCGAGCTCGGTCTCGATTGCGTCGCGTCGACGGCGATCGAGGATCAGATCGTGATCATCACGCGCACGAGCTCTCGGCGTCCGTTCGGCATCGAGGTGGAGCCGGGCCAGCGTCTTCCGCTCGCGCCCCCGCTCGGCACGGTCTTCGTCGCGTGGTCGTCGCAGAGCGACATCGACCGGTGGCTCGCGAAGGTGGGGCCGAAGGCGAGCAACGCCGACATCCAGCGCTACCGCCAGGCCGTCGACACCGTGCGGGCGCGTGGGTACTCGCTCGGCCTCGGTGGTGAGCCGATCCCGCCACGGGAGAAGGGCGAGCGCGCTTCCAAGTCCCGGCCGCGGACGCTCGAGGACAACGTCCGCAGCATCCGTGTGGACGAATATGCCCTCATCGAGCTCGACCACTCGTCGACGTATCGGCTGAATCACATCGGCGCGCCGATCTTCGACAACCACGGACGGGTCTCACTGGCGATGTTCCTCATCGGTTTCCAGGGCGACATCGCCGCCGGCGAGGTGCCGCGCTACGCCGAGCGTTTGCGATACGCGTGTACCGCGGTCACGGAGAAGATCGGCGGCCGCGAACCCGAGTAGCGATCGAGGTCCAGTTCTGCGGTGCAAAGCCGGGCGGCGCATACGGGCGAAGACGAGCCCACCGGCCGCGCCGGCAAGCGCAAGGCCACCCACGATCGCTCCGACGAGAAGACCGGTGTTCGAGCCGCCGGTGTCGTCGACGGCGAACGGCTCAATGGTTCCGAGGGTCGACGTCGGCGTTGGTGTCGCTTCAGCAGAGGCCGACGCCGACGCGGGTGCCTCGGTCGGAGCTTCCGTTGGCTGCGCCGGTGCCGGTGCCGGCGCTTGTGTCACCGGGGTGCGGGCTGCGGAGTTGCCGGCTTCGGTGTCGGGACCGGGGCCTTCACGACCACCGCTCCTGAGAAGGCTCTGAGTGCAGCACGACCGAGGCGAGCGTGTCCCAGAACGCGCGACGAGGCGGGTCAACTCGCGTGGTCGAAGTACCGCTTTGGGGTAGGCGCGAGGTCAGGCCACGTCGCTGAAAAGGTCATCTAGCAACGCGAGGAACGCGGTTTGAAGGGTGACCTTTCAGGGCATGTCCTTCCTGCCCTCGGTGACCACGCAGGCATCGCATCGATAGGTGAGGTCCTTGATCGTGAGGCACGGTGGATTGCGAAGGAAGGCTCTCATGGCCTTCTGCGTATCGGTCACCGACTAGGAGACGGAGGAGACGATGAGCAATCTCGAGCGCACCCCACTTTCGCAGGACGAGTTGGCCGCTGAGGCCGGCACGGGACTTCCCGACAAGGAGGTCATCTCCGTCCTCGACCTCAACTCCGTCCTCGACCTGGCGGTCGACGCGGCCGAACCAATGGACCTCGACGTCGCGGCGAACGCCAGCGTGGACACGCCGATCACCGCCATCGCCGCCAGTATCCAATCTCCCGACTCGACCGCGCACGCGGTAGCCGACCAGAGTGTCCAGGTCGACCCGGGTGTCGACGGCGGCACTGCCGGTGACGGCGGTTACGGCGGCACGGGCGGCTACGGCGGCACCGGCGGCTACGGCGGCACGGGCGGCTACGGCGGCACGGGCGGCTACGGCGGC
>CAZFOB010000022.1:0-53589 GCA_964520325.1 uncultured Actinomycetes bacterium
GCCGGCCTTCAAGGAGGCCGCAGCTTGACACCTTACGGTCGTGGGATGTCTAACCGCGTGCGCATCGGCACGCGCGGCAGCGCACTCGCATTGCGGCAGACCGACATCGCGATCGAGGCATTGCGCCGGACCACCGATGCCTCATTCGAGGGCGCCGCGGCTGATTTCGAGGTGGTTCCGATCTCGACCAAGGGCGACCGGGACAAGGTGCGTCCGTTCAACGAGTTGGGTCCCAAGGGGATCTTCGCGGCGGAGCTCCAGCGGGCGCTACTCGATGATGAGATCGACGTCGCGGTGCACAGTCTCAAGGACCTCACGGGGGCGGAGCCCGACGGGCTTGTGCTGGCGGCGATCCTCGAGCGTGAGGATGCGAGGGACGTTCTCGTCTCGCGCGACGGGTTGACGCTCGCCGAACTTCCCTCCGGTGCGGTCATCGGAACGTCGTCGGTGAGGCGCCAAGCGCTGCTGGCCGGTTTGCGGCCGGACGTGTCGACGGTGCCGCTTCGCGGCAACGTCGACACGAGATTGCGCAAGGTTGCCGACGGCGATGTCGCCGCCGCGATCCTCGCGGCGGCCGGCATCGTCCGTCTCGACCGAGCCGACGAGATCACCGAGTGGCTCGATCCGCTCACCTTCGTCCCGCCTCCCGGACAAGGCGCGATCGCCATCGAGACCCTCGCATCGCGCGCCGGCGCCGATCTCGCCTGGATCGGCGGTGCCGACCATGCGCCCACGCGCAGATGCGTTGAGGCCGAGCGTGCGTTCATGAGGATCGTCGAGGGCTCGTGTGATGTGCCGCTGGGGGCTTGGGCGCGTCTCGAACGTGACGAGATCGTGCTCGACGGATTCCTCGTGGCCGGCAAGCTGGTGCGGGCCCAAGCCCGCGGGACCGACCCGGAATCGGTCGGACTCGACCTCGCCAACAAGCTCACGTAGTACGGGTTTTACGCCGTCGCGTAGGCTTGGTGCCATGCCCTGGTGCCCTCGCTGCGACGAGACGTTCCCCGAGGGCCCGGCCTGCCCGCGATGCGGCGTTCGCCTGATCGCTCGCGAAGGCGAATCACCGGAGGACACCCTGCACGCAGTGCCCGGTCTGCGCTCGATCAAGGTCTCGCGGCGCTATCTGAAGGCACTCGAGCGCCTCAATGCCCCACCGCGCCAGTCGTCGGCGAGACCACTCGCCTTAGCGCTCGTGCTGCTGGTCTTCGCGTCGGGATTCTTGCTCGGCCGCGTTGGCGATGTCGGCATCCCGACGCCGACCGTCCAATCGCTTCCGTCCTCGGATGAGCTCGTGTTCGAGGACATCAAAGGTTCGGTCTCCTATCTCATCTCCTCGCGCGACCGCGTGAGCACCATCGCATTGCACGACCTGTTCTCAGGAACCGTTACGCCGCGCGCGCGGTTCTCGCCGCCGTTTCAGCCCGGCGATCACGTCGCGACGCGCATGGTCACGTTTGGTCGGAGCGTCGCTGTGGTGGTGACCGCCAACGGCCGAGGCTGGGTGGCGTTTGCACCGTACAGCCGGGACGGCCGGCGTCCATCGCATGGTTGGATCCCTGGCACCCATGCCGCCTGGCTCTCGGAGACCGAGCTTGTCATCCGGCGCGCGGGCGGTGAGGTCACTCGATGGACGGTCGGTGTTGACAGCGTGTCCGCCAAGGTGGCGGGCGACGCTGAGGAGATCATCCAGACCCAGGCCGGAGCGATCCTGCGCACTGGGCAAACCGTGCGCACCGTCGGTGGCCCGCGGCGGACCTTGCGTCTTGGTTCTGCGAAGGAGGTTCTGGCGGTATCCCCGGACACGACCCGCGCCGTCGTGGATGCGTCCCGGCCGGCATTGTGGAACGGCGAAGAGCGAACACCACTTCGGACGAGCGGCCGCGCGATCGGTGCGAGCTTCGATCCGTCCGGCGAACGCGCGGCAGTGCTCCTCGCCGACGACGGCGAGCTCACGTTGGCTGTGGTCGACGCTGCCGGTGGGGCGGCGCTCAAGCCGCTCGGCGCTGGGAAAGCATGCGGCACCTCTCCGGCTTGGGACGCTTCGGGCAGATGGATCTACGTGGCGACCGACGACGGCGTCCTGCATGCGATCTCGGCGGGCGGCGGCATGATCGAATCGATCAAGACCAACGGCGTCGGCTGCGGCGTCGCCTGGGTCGATATCGCCTGAGCGCGGGCAAGCCACGTGAGTCCGACGACGTGAGTACGGAACCAGCCTCTTCGAGTGGACGGGTGTACATCGTCGGTGCCGGTCCGGGCGACCCGTCGCTGATCACCGTCCGAGCAGCCGAGCTCCTCGCTCGCGCAGACGTCGTCGCCTACGACCGCCTGGTCCACCCCGATCTCTTGAAGCTCAGCCCCCAGGCCAAGCTCGTCGACGTCGGCAAACGTCCAGGACAGAGCGCGGCCGGACAACAACGCATCGATGATCTGCTCGTCGAAGAAGCAAGGGCGGGCCGGACGGTCGTCCGGTTGAAGGGCGGCGACCCGTTCGTCTTCGGACGCGGCGGCGAGGAAGCGGAGCTGCTCGCCGAGCACGGTGTGTCCTTCGAGATCGTCCCCGGCGTGAGCTCCGCGATCGCGGGCCCCGCCTACGCCGGTATCCCGCTGACCCACCGCGATCATGCGTCATGGGTGGCGATCGCCACCGGCCACGAGGATCCGACGAAGACGCAGACCGCTCTTGATTGGGACGCGCTCGCTCGTGCACCGAGCGCGGTCTTCCTCATGGGGACGGAGCGGCTCGATGCGATCGCGGGTGAGCTGATCCGCGCCGGCCGCTCAGCAGACACTCCGGCGGTCGTCGTGGCGTCGGCGACATTGCCCACCCAGCGGGTTGTGCGTTCGACGCTCGAGAAGATCGCGGATGCCGTAGCCACAGCCGGCATCGTCCCGCCGGCCGTCCTTATCGTCGGCAGCGCCGCCGCGCTCTCTGAGCGTCTCGACTGGTTCGGCGCAAGACCACTTGCCGGCAAGCGTGTCTTCGTGACACGCGCGCGCACGCAAGCCGGCAGACTCTCGGGCTTGCTGCGTGAGGCCGGTGCCGAGACATTCGAGTTCCCCGCGATCAAGATCGTCGAGCCGACGAGTTACGACGATCTCGACAACGCGATCGCTCGCCTCGATCACTACGGGTGGGTGGCGTTTCTGAGCGTGAACGCGGTCGAGGTCGTGTGGGATCGCCTCGTCGGACGTGATACCCGTGCGTTTGCGAACAATCTCGTCGCCGCCGTCGGGCCGGCGACGGCCGACGCGCTGCGGCTGCGCGGTATCGAGCCGGATCTCGTCCCGCCCACCTTCACTGCGGCAGCGCTTGCCGAGGCTCTCGGCAGCGGTGCCGGACGGATCTTGATCCCGCAGGCCGAAGACGCCCCTGGCGATCTGCGCGCATCGCTCGAGGCGCAGGGTTGGGAGTGCGATGCCGTCGCGGCATACAAGACCGTGACCGACGACGGATCCGTAGCGGCCGGACGCGAAGCGCTCGCCATCGGCGTCGACGCTGTGGTGTTCGCATCGGGGAGCACCGTCCGCAGCTTCGTTGAGCTTTGGGGCGCTCCACCTGAGGGGTGCATCGTGTGCTGCATCGGCCCGAAGACCGCTGAGGTTGCGCGGGAGCTGGGCGTGAAGGTCGACACCGTAGCCGGCGTGGCGACCGTTGAGGGTCTAGTCAACGCGTTGATGGCGGCTGTGCGACCCTAGACGACGGGCGGCGCGCCCTTGTGCGGCGCCCAGCGAGAAAGGAAAGACGGGCGACGCAACCGTGCGGCGCCCAGCGAGGCCCAGCGAGGCCCAGCGAGGAAGGAAAGCGTGCCGTACCCGCAGGAACGCCCCCGAAGGTTGCGACGCACGGCCGCGTTGCGGTCGTTGCTGCGCGAGACCGACGTCCTGCCGCGGCATCTGATCGCGCCTCTCTTCGTCAAGGACGGCATCCGCGAGCCCGAACCGATCTCTTCGATGCCCGGGATCGCGCAGCACACACTCGAGTCGCTCGCCAAGGAAGCTCGCGAGTTGTCGTCGCGCGGCGTGCATGCGTTCATGCTCTTCGGGATCCCGTCCATCAAGGACGGTGCGGGCTCTGATGCCTACAACCCACGTGGGATCGCACAACGGGCCTTGCGCGTGCTTCGCGAGGAGCTCGGCGACCAAGCCGTGCTCATCGGCGACCTGTGCTTGTGCGAGTACACAGACCACGGACACTGCGGCGTCCTGCAAGACGGCATCGTCAACAACGACGAGACGCTCGAGCTCTACGCACGCACCGCGATCGCCCAGGCTGAAGCCGGGGCCGACCTGGTCGCACCGTCCGGGATGATGGACGGCCAGGTCGCGGCGATCCGTTACGCGCTCGATCACGCCGGAGCAGAGCAGACCGCGATCATGGCCTACGCCGCGAAATTCGCCTCGGCACATTACGGTCCATTCCGGGAGGCGGCCGAGTGCGCACCGAGCGAGGGCGACCGCAGCGGCTATCAGATGGACCCCGCCAACGTCCGCGAGGCGCTGCGTGAGGTCGTCCTCGACATCGAGGAAGGCGCCGACATCGTGATGGTCAAGCCGGCTCTGTCCTACCTCGACGTCATCCGTGCGGCGGCAACCGTGTCGACCGTGCCGGTCGCCGCGTACAACGTTTCCGGTGAGTACTCGATGGTGAAGGCGGCCGCCGAGCGCGGATGGATCGACGGCAACCGTGTCGCGCTCGAGCACCTCACGGCGATACGGCGCGCTGGGGCGGACCTCGTCATCACGTACTTCGCCAAGGAGATCGCGGACCGCCTTTGAGCGATCAGATGGGGAGCAACCGCGAACGGGCGGTGCGTGTCATCCCCGGCGGCGTGTCGTCTCCGGCGCGAGCGTTCGGGGCCGTCGGGGGCGACCCGATCTTCGCGCAGCGTGGCGAAGGCGCGTACGTCGTCGACACCGACGGCAACCGTTACATCGACTACATCCAGGGATTCGGCTCAGTGTTGCTCGGACACGCCGATCCCCGGGTCACCGATGCGGTAACGGCTGCAGCGTCGCGTGGTGGAGCGACTGGGTTGTCGTCTGTTGACGAAGTGGAGCTCGCCACCGCGATCGTCGATCGTGTCCCGAGTATCGAGCGCGTGCGATTCCTCACCAGCGGCACCGAGGCGGCGATGACGGCAGCACGCATAGCGCGGGCAGCAACGGAGCGCGACGTGATCGTGAAGTTCGAGGGCAACTACCACGGACACGCGGACAACTTCCTCGCCAAGGCCGGCTCCGGCGTGGCGACCTTCGGAGTGCCGATGGCGGCCGGTGTCCCGCGCGGAAGCGTCGCCGACACGATCGTGCTGCCGTACGGAGACGGCGACGCGTTGCGCGCGGCTTTCGCCGAGCATGGAGAGCGAGTTGCGTGCGTCTTCGTCGAGCCGATCGCCGCGAACATGGGTGTCGTCGTTCCTCAGTCGGGCTTCCTGGAAGATCTCATCGACCTCGCCCGCACCCGCGGTGCGATCTCGGTCTTCGACGAAGTGGTGACGGGGTTCCGCGTCTGGGAAGCGGGTGCTCAGGGGGCGCTGGGCCTCCGCCCCGACCTCACGATGTTCGGCAAGGTCATCGGTGGGGGTTTGCCCATCGGCGTCGTCGGGGGCCGCGCCGACCTCATGGACCTTCTCGCGCCGGTTGGGCCCGTGTACCAAGCCGGTACCTACGCGGCGCACCCACACGCGATGGCGGCGGGACGCGCGGTGCTCGCTGCGGTGACCTCCGATGACTACTCACGGCTGGAAGCGGTCGCCGGAACGCTCGCGGATGGGCTTGTTACTGCTGCGAAGGCCGCCGACGTGCACGCGAGTGTTGTCCGCGCGGGCACGTTCTTGAGCCTGTTCTTCGGCATCGATGTGCCGAGGAACTTCACGGAGGTGAGCGAGTGCGACAAGGATGCGTTCGCGCGCTTCCATCGGAGCCTTCGCGCTCGCGGCGTGCTCATCCCACCGTCGCCGTTCGAAGCCTGGTTCCCGTCGCTCGCCCACGGCACGACAGAGATCGAACAGACCGTCGAGGCCGCCTCGAGCGCCTTCAGGGAGGTCGGTTCGTAGGCATGATGTAAGCGTTAGGTTCGTGATGTATCATGCATGGATGAAGCGTCTCCAGATCAGCATCGAAGAGGACCTCGACGAAGCTCTGTCCGTCGAAGCGGCACGTCAGAAGACGTCGAAAGCCGCGATCATCCGCCGCCTCGTGCGTGACCTCCTCGGTGGCGCAACGGCGGATCCGATGCGGGAACTGATCGGCGCATTCGAGGCCGAGGTGGATGACATCGACGAGGTGATCTACGAGTGCGATTCGTCGACACGTCCTTCTGGGTCGCGCTGACCGTCGCCGGCGACCAACATCACGCCGACGCTCGGGTACTGTGGGAAGCCGGTCCCGGACCACTCACCACGACAGATCTCGTGCTCGGTGAGACGTGGACGTTCCTTCGCCGACGCGTTGGTCACCCCGAGGCTGTGCGGTTCATCGATTCCGTAACCGCCACGAGGAACATCAGCATCCGGACGATCGACGAGGACGTCGTTGCCGAGGCCTGGCGTTGGCTGCGACGCCACGACGAGCGCTCGTACTCGTTCGTCGACGCGAGCAGTTTCATGCTGATGAGGCGCCTGCGCGTGCGTGAAGCGCTTGCGTTCGATGGAGACTTCAGCGCGGCTGGATTCGTCGAATCGCGACCCCAAGGCATGAAGAAGACCAAGGCATGAAGAAGAGGATCGACAAGGACTTCGACGACCCGGCCGTCCAGGACGACAAGGGTCCTTCACTCGCCGGACTGTGGAGTGCCGAGGCTTTGGAGCGGTTCGGGCCACCGCACGACACCGCCGTCGACGTCGCGCGATGGTTCGAGGACAACGGAGTGCCGCTCGTCCTCGATGTCGGCTGCGGTCCTGGGCTCTTCAAAGACGGGTACTCCGGGCGCTGGATCGGTCTTGATCGGTCGATCGAGCAGTTGAAGCAGACCGACGGCGCTCGGCTTCTCGGCGACGCGCTCATGTTGCCATTCCCCGACGCGAGCATGCCGGGTGTCGTCGCGAATTACGTGTTGTACTTCTTCACCGAACCCGAGAGTGTCGTCGAGGAGATCAAACGCGTGCTCGAGCCGAGCGGATGGTTCGGGACGTGTGCGCCGAGCAAGTACGACTGTCCGGAGCTCGCACATGTCACGCCGAAGGGCGAGGAAGATTCCTTCGCGGCAGAGGACATCCCGGATCTGCTCTTCAAGCACTTCCGCGAGGTCGAGCTGACCGAGTGGGACTTCCCGTTCTTCGACTTCCCCGACCGGGCTACCGTGCGCGACTACCTCTACTCGCACTACTTCCCGCAGCTCACCAAAGAGGAGGCCGCGCAACGCGCCGAGCAGGTCGACGTCCCGCTGAAGCTGACGAAGCGCGGTATCTGGGGCGTCGGCCGGAAGACTCTCTAGAGCCCAGCGGCACCCAGCTGTGCGTCGAGCCATTCGGACGGTGTCGACCTCGTCATCAGACGTTCGAGCGCCTTGTCGCGTTTCGTTCGCTCGCCTCCCGGCATCTCGAGCGCGTCTTCGATGGCGTCGGCATGTCGCCGGACTAACGGCGCATTGCGAATGCATGAGTCACACGTGAATTGGATGTATAGTTGTCCGATGAGCAAGAACGTGCAGATCCGAGAGGTACCCGACGACATCCATCGGACGCTTCGCACCCGGGCCGCCGCAGCCGGACTTTCGTTGTCCGAGTATCTCCTCGGCGAGGTCACGGAGTTCGCTAGTCGGCCAACGCTCGCGGAGGTGCTCGATAGAGCCAAGAGCCGGGGGGGAAGTTTGACGCTCAAGCAGGCCGCTCGGAGCGTTCGAGCGGATCGCGGGCAATGATCGTCGTCGATGCGAGCGTTGTAGTTACGGCACTGGTTGGCGAGGCAGAGTTCGGAGACGCCGCTCGTGCTCGTCTTCTTGCCGACACCGATCTCCATGTTCCCCATGTGATCGATCTCGAGATCGCTTCGGCTCTGCGCCGGAATGTGCGTTCCCGCGCGATGAGCAGCAGGCGAGCTGCGCAGGCTATCGAGGACCTCGGGGACCTTCGCCTCCATCGTTATCCCCACGCGCCGTTCCTCGCGCGCACCTGGGAGCTGCGCGAGAACATCACGACCTACGACGCCGTCTACGTTGCTCTTGCCGAAGCTCTCGAGACGGTCTTTGTCACCGCCGACGAGCGACTCGCTCGAACGCCCGGCATGCGCTGCGCGTGTGAAGTGCTCAGCGCCTAGAAAGGCCGGCCGCAGCGAGCTGTTTGTCGAGCCATTCGGTCGGCGTCGACTTGGTGGCCAGGCGCTTGAGCTTCTTGTCGCGCTTCATGCGCTCGGCCCCCGAAAGCTCGAGCGCGAACTCGATCGCATCGGCCGTTGCCGGCACGTCGAAGGGATTCACGGGCACGACCGCAGTCCCGATCTCCTCGAACGCTCCGGCGTTGCGCGACAGGATGACGGTGCCGGCGCGATCGTTGACGACGGCGCCTTCCTTGCTCACGAGGTTCAGCCCGTCGTAGACGGGATTCACGAGCAGGACGTCGTACAGACGCATGGCTCCAAGCGATCGCGCGAAATCGTCCTCGAAGAGCAAGTGCACCGGACCTACGGTGGCGTCCATCTTCTTTTCGTAGCGCTCGTTGATCCGGCGGACGACGTCGAGACACTCACCGTAGTAACGCTGGTATCGCTCGACGGTTAGTCGTGACGGGTAGAGCAACGCGAGGAACAGCACCTCGTTCACGAGCTTCGGACTGCGCTCGAGGAGATGTTCGAACGCCAGGAAGCCGCGCAGAGGGTTCTTCGACAGATCGATGCGGTCGACACGCAGTAGCAGTTTGCGCCCGGCGCGGAGCTCATCGTGCGAGGTCACCCACGAACGCGTCGCCGGATCGTCGGCCTCCTTGCGCAACCGTTCCGCATCGACCGGAACCGGCGCGACGATGACCCGTGTCGTCCGGCGACCGAAGGTCACCTCGTCGCTACTTACCGAGGCGCCGCGAACCAAGCGTTGGCAGCATCGGAGGAACGCATCGGCCCACGCCCGAGCGTGGAAGCCAACGACGTCGTAGCTGAGCATGCCAACGAGCAGCTCTGATGCCACCTCGTCCGGCAGCATCGAGAAGTACTCCGGCTCGCACCACGGCGTGTGGTGGAAGTAGATCAACGGACGTTTGCTCCGGCTCTTCTTGCGCACGAAGCTCCCGGCGAGCATCAGGTGGTAGTCGTGGATGAGTACCGCGCTGCCGGACGAATCGATCGAAGTCTGCGCGTAGAGCTCGTTCACCTTCCGGTAGCCGTCCCAGGCTTTGCCGAAGAGTCCGTCGAACGTCGGCGAGTGCGGGGCGTCGAACAGGTAGTGGAAGAGGAACCACAGCACCTCGTTCGAGAAGACGTCGTAATGGAGGTGCTGCAACCCTGACGGGATGTCGAGGAGCCGGAGGGTGAAGCCGTCCTGTTCCCGTCCGGTTGTGAATCGTTGAGCCAGCAGACGATCGGTATCGCTCATCGCCGCCGCGATCCACGTGCCACCGGTGCCTTCGATGACCTGGGCGACCGAACCGATCATGCCCCCGCCACCCCGGCGTGCGATGGGCGCGTCGACGGAGCCTCCGTAGGTGAACGGGCCGCGATTGGATAAGACGAGCAGGTTCTCAGACACGCACTAAGTCTGCGATGAGTTGGAGCCAGTCGCCGAGCTCCCGGGTCGTGAGGTAGTTGTCTCGGATGAGCTCCTTCGCCGCCTCGCCCATCTTCTGAGCCTTCTCCGGATCCTCAAGGAGCTCGATCGACCTCTGTGCGGTCTCCTCGATCGATTCGACCAGATAGCCGGTGCGTCCGTCGTCGATCTGAAGTGTGATGCCACCGGCCCGGCCCCCGAGCACCGGTTTGCCCTTCCATGCGGCTTCGGCCACCGTCAGTCCGAAACCTTCACGGATCGACTTCTGGATCACAACATCGGCGGCGCGCTGGAAGCAGTTGATCGCGGTGTTGCCGACCTGCTGGAAGTTGGACAGGATCACGATGTCCTGACCATCGCCCTGCTGCTTGACGAGCTCGTCGTAGATGGTGAGTCCCTCGGGATCGTCGTGTGCGAGCGATCCGGCGAGGACGAGCTGGACGTCGGGGATCTTCTCCTTCACGATGCGGTACGCGTCGATGACTCCCTGAGGGTCCTTCCACGGGTCGAATCGCGAGATCTGCGCGAGAATCGGACGCTGCGGATCGACGTGGTAGCCGCGACAGATGTCCTTGACGGTGACGTCTGAGAGGTCTGAGTTCTTGGGTGAGGTCGGATCGATCGAGGGAGCCGAGATCACGACGCGGTCTCCGGGAACCTCGGGCTGTACGAACTGCTTCATCGTGAAGACCATCGCGTCGTAGGGCTCGAGGAACTGCTTGATGAAGTTCCAGATGCCGGGGTGCGGGTCGGCGCAGTCGATGTGGCAGCGCCAGATCCACTTCTTGGCCACGCGCGTGCGGTCGCTGCCGAGCATGTACGGGATCGCCATCGGCTGCGGGTCGTGGACGACGCAGATGTCGAAGCCTTCGGGGAGCGCGGCGAGGTTCTGTTCGACCGTCCAGAGGTAGTGGACCTCCATCGCCCGCTCCCACGGCAGGTCCTTGTTGCCCTGAAAACCGTTGTGGACCGACTTGGTGATCTCGAAGAACCGTTCGTTCCCGTCGATCACTCCCCATTGCGCGGCGATCCCCAGATCGTGCAGTAGAGGGATCTGGGCGAGCAGGAGCTCGGCGACGCCGCCGCCGTACTCGGTCGAGTTGATGTGCAGGACGCGAAGTCCATTGTGATCGCTGCCGATCTTCTGCAGGTCGGCGATCACGTCGTCGGTGACGATGCCGTGGAACTCTTCGATCTGTCTCGGCCAAACGGCGACGGTGCGCATCTGGGACCTTTCCTTGAGTTCGGTAGCGGCCGAGTCAACTACGATGGCTGGGTCGCGCGCCAATCCTATGAGTACCCAACAGCTATGCCCGATCTGGTAGGCCCGCCAACCGTCGAGAGGTTCAGGCGGTGGGGGATCATCGCATGGTCGACGATCGGCGTCCTGCTGCTCGTCTTGTCCGCCCTCTGGGCGATGCTTCAGGTCAAGGAGCTCTTCCCGCCGCTGTTCGTTGCGCTCATCACGATCTACATGCTGAACCCGCTCGTCTCGCTGCTTGAGGCCCGTGGGGTCAAGCGCGTGTACGGGGGATGTCTCTCGCTCCTCGTGCTGATCGCGGTCGTGTCCACCGCCGTCGCGCTGCTGATCCCCGTCCTCGTCGATCAGGGGCAGGACTTCGCGAAGGATCTTCCCGTTGCCGTCGACCGTGCGGGTGATCTCGCGCATGACGTCAGCGAAGACCTGACCCGGCGGTTCGGAGCCGAGTTCGACATCAGAGAGTGGATCGGCGGCCGTTCCGACCTTGTCGCCGACCTCGTCGGGCGCGTTGGTGGATTCCTTCGGTCGGCGGCTTCAGCCGTCGCATTGATCGTGATCGGGCTCGTGCTCGGGTTCTATCTGCTCATCGACCTGCCGCGCCTGCGCCGCTCGGCCCTTTCCCTGGTCCCGCCCGAGAAGCGGGACGAAGCGCGCAAGGTTGCGGCCTCTATCGCAGCGGCGATGGGCGGCTTCTTCCGCGGACAGCTCATGGTTGCGTTGGTCGTCGCCGTGATGTCGGCGATCGGACTCCGCATCATCGGTTTGCCCTACTGGGCTGTGATCGGCCTCATCGCGGGAGTGTTCAACCTGGTTCCGCTCATCGGTCCGTTCGTCGGAGCGGTTCCCGCGATGCTGATCGCCGCCACCCTGGGCGATCCCATCAAGATCCTGCTCGTGGTCGTCGTGCTCACGGCCGTGCAGCAGATCGACAACCACTTCATCTCTCCGAACGTGATGCGCTGGAGCGTGCAGCTGCATCCGGTGACCGTGATGCTCGCGCTCACGGCCGGGGCGACGCTGTCCGGGTTGTTCGGGATGCTCGTCGCCGTGCCGATCATGGCGTCTCTCAAGATCATCGCCGCGCACCTCTGGCGAACCCGCGTGCCCTGGGGAGAGGAGGTCTTCGCCTTCGAGGAACAGCTGAGCGAACGTGGTCCCCCTCACCTCGAGGCCGCACGCTCCGACGAGCGCCCTGCCGTTCTGCCGGACCTCCCGGAAGGGCCGGCGGATCTTCCGGACCGGGCGCCGCCGTTGCCCGACTGAGCTATATCTGGTTTCATGGTCTTTCGGTTCATCAAGAGGGGTGGAGGGACCGGCCCGTCGAAGCCCCGGCAACCGGTGACCTGGGAGTTGATTCGCCCGGGAAGCGAGGTGCTAACGCCGTCCCGCGATGGGGACGATGAGCCAGGAGCGTGAGTTGGCGGACATCAAGCAGCTGAAGTGTCGGGAGTGCGCGAGGACCTACGACGTCGCGCCCATCCACGTCTGCGAGTACTGCTTCGGCCCCCTCGAGGCGGACTACGACTACGAGAAGATCGACCGGGACATCAGCCGGGAGCAGATCGCGGCGGGTCCGCGTTCCATCTGGCGATACGTCGATCTGCTTCCGATCTCGGCCGATACGCCCCGCGTCGATCTCGGTGCCGGCTTCACCCCGCTCGTGCCGGCTCCGCGCCTGGGGGCGGAGCTCGGTATCAGTGATCTCTGGCTCAAGAACGACACCGTGAATCCGACATTCTCGTTCAAGGACCGCGTCGTGTCGGTTGGGCTCACGAAGGCCAAAGAGTTCGGGATGCGGGTGGCGGCCGCGGGAACGACGGGAAACCTCGGCAACTCCGTTGCTGCGCACGCGGCGAAGGCCGGTATGCCGTCGGTGATCTTCATGCCGTCCGACCTCGAGGCGGGGAAGATCGTCACAACCGCGGTCTACGGCGGCACGATCGTTGCGATCAAAGGCAACTACGACGAGGTGAATCGCCTGTGCGCCGAGGTCGCCGACGCGTACGAGTGGGCGTTCGTGAATACGAATATCCGCGCCTTCTACTCCGAAGGCAGCAAGACGCTTGCGTTCGAATGTGTCGAGCAGCTTGGTTGGCGCTATCCGGAGCACATGGTCGTGCCGATCGGCTCGGGTTCGCAGCTCGTGAAGATCCGCAAGGGACTCGAAGAGCTGCACAGGGTTGGGCTCATGCCCGCCGAACCTCACACCAAGGTTCACGGTGCGCAGGCGCTTGGATGTTCGCCGGTCGCGGAAGCCTTCCTCACCGGCGTCGATCACGTGCGTCCGCAGAAACCGAACACGATCGCGAAGTCGATCGCGATCGGCAACCCCGCCGACGGGCAATACGCGTTGCAAGCCATACGCCAAACCGGCGGACGCGCAGACACCGTCACCGAGGAAGAGATCGTCGACTCGATCCTTCTGCTCGCTCGCACCGAGGGCATCTTCGCGGAGACCGCCGGTGGCGTGACCGTGGGTGTGCTCGCGAAGCTCGCGGCGTCGGGTTCCTTCGCCAAAGGCGAGCGCGTGGTCGCGATGATCACCGGGATGGGGCTGAAGACCATCGAGGCCGTTTCGGGCCGCGCTCAGCCCGCGGTTACCATCACTGCGAGCATGGACGAGTTCGAAGAGAAGGTCGAGCTCGGACTGATCCCGAACGGAAAGGCCAAGCTTTGAGCGTCAAGGTCAAGATCCCGACGCCGCTGCGCAAGCTCACCAACCAGCAGGCCGAAGTCGATGCAGAAGGCTCGACCATCCGCGAGATCGTCGACAGCCTCGAAGCGCTCTTCCCGGGTTTCAAGGAGCGCATGTGCGATGACCAAGGCGACCTTCGCCGGTTCGTGAACGTGTATGTGGGCGAAGAGGACATCCGGTTCATGGACGGCTTCGACACCAAGGTCGCGGACGGCGAGCAGGTCTCGATCATCCCCGCAGTCGCCGGCGGCTCTGCGGCCGGCTGATCGGAGCGATCCTTAGATGAAGAGGTTGATCTCCGATTCGCTCATGCGAGCGAGCGCAGTTGCGGCACCGACGGTGTCGGAAAGTCCGTCGATGAAGTCGTCGCGGGACAGACCCATGAGGTCCATCGTCATCTGGCAGGGCCACAGCTTCACACCGAGCTGCTGAGCCATCTCGAGCAGCTCGGTCGGCTCGGCAACCTTGTACTCGCGCGCGAGCTGGCGCATCATCATCGGCCCCATCCCGGCCATCTGGAGCTGCGAGAGGCCCAGGTGATCCGAACCGCCGCGGTTGAAGACCGACAGCATCCTCTGCTTCCAGTTCTTTCCAGTCGTTCGCTTGGTGTTCTTCTGGAGGATCCGCAGGCCCCAGAAGGTGAAGAAGACGGCGACGTCCATGCCCGAGGCGGCCGCGGTGGTAGCAAGGATCAGGGTCGGCCAGGCCTTGTCGAGGGTGCCCGACCAGGCGATGATCGTCATCTTCTTCGGTTCCATGGTCATACCCTACCTGCAAGAGGGGATTCGTCCACTTGAAATACACACGGCTTATGGGTGATTATATTGCACATGAGGTTCTCCCAAAAGACCGAATACGCCCTCAGAGCCCTCATCGAGCTCGGCTCCCGTCGGGACGAGGGGATACCCGTGCCCTGCCGCCAGGTCGCCGAGCGCCAGAAGATCCCAGAGCGCTTCTGCGAGCAGGTGCTCGCCGAGCTGCGTAAGGCCGGCCTGATCGAGAGTCAGCGCGGGGCCGCCGGAGGTGTGCGGCTGCACCGTGACCCGGCCACCGTCACGGTGAGCGAGGTCGTCGAAGCGCTCGAGGGGCCCGTCGTGACGCAAGCCTGCCTCGACCCCTTCGACGACGACGCCCGGAGCCAGGCTCACTCTGCGCTTCAGGAGCTGTGGCTCGACATGCAGATCACGATCCGCGACCGGCTCGCACGCGTAAGCCTCGCCGACCTCATCGCGCGCCAAGCCGAACTGGACCAGTCGTCCTACCTGGTGTTCCAGATATGACCGACCTCAAGATCCCGCGTCCGAAGCGCGGCGGAGAGGGCCAGTGGGGCCTCGGCTACAAAGAGCCGCTCAACGCAGCGGAGCAGATGAAGCGGGACGACAACCCGATCAACGTCAAGGACCGCATCTTCGACTACGCGGAGCAGTGGAAGCGCGGCGAGATCACGAGTGTCGAGAACATCTTCGTCGCCGACCTGCGCTCGCGGTTCCGGTGGTACGGCTTGTACACGCAGCGCCCCGAAGAGGACGGCTACTTCATGTGGCGCATCCGGATCCCGGGCGGCGTGCTCACTTCGGAGCAAACGCGAACGATCGGGACGATCTCTCAGGAGTTCGGCCACGACGTCGCCGACATCACCGACCGGCAGAACATCCAGCTGCACTGGATCAAGCTTCCGGACGTCCCGGAGATCTGGGAACGTCTCGAAGCCGTGGGGCTGCAGACCACCGAAGCGTGCGGCGACACGCCGCGCAACATCCTCGGCTGCCCGCTCGCCGGCGTTGACGCCAACGAGATCATCGACGGCACCGACCTCATCACGCAGCTCAACGACCGCATCGTCGGCGATCCCGAGTTCTCGAACCTTCCGCGTAAGTACAAGCCGTCGGTCACCGGCTGCCGCCATCAGTGCGCCGTGCACGAGGCCAACGACGTCTCCTTCGTCGGCAATCAGTTGGACGACGGATCGATCGGCTACGACCTGTGGGTCGGTGGCGGATTGTCGTCCACTCCGCACTTCGCCGAGCGGCTCGGCGTGTTCGTGAAGCCCGAGCAATGCGAGGACGTCTTCATCGGCGTGACGTCGATCTTCCGCGACTACGGATACCGGCGCTCGCGCAACAAGGCGCGGCTCAAGTTCCTGATGGCCGACTGGGGGCCGGAGCTCTTCCGCCGTGTGCTCGAGGAGAAGTACCTCGGCTACAAGCTTGCCGACGGCCCTGTCGCCAAGCCGAATGTCTCGGACGACGGTGGCGTCCATCGTGATCACACCGGCGTCGGACGACAGAAGGACGGGCAGAACTATCTCGGCTTCGCTCTGCGCAACGGCCGCATCACGGGAACCGAGCTGATCGCACTAGCTGATCTCGCCGACAGCGAAGGTCAGGGACGCCTTCGCGCCACCGCGCAGCAGAAGATGGTGCTTCTCGACATCCCCGACGAGCGCCTCGCCGCCACGATGGACTCACTCGAGGCTCTCGGTTTCCCGGTGTTCAGCTCCGCGTATCGCGCCGGGATGATGGCGTGTACCGGCATCGAGTTCTGCAAGCTCTCGATCGTCGAGACCAAAGCGCGGGCCGACTGGCTCTACACGGAGCTCGAGAAACGGTTCCCCGACTTCGACGAGCCGATCCGCATCAACGTCAACGGCTGCCCGAACAGCTGCGCCCGCTACCAGCTCGCCGACATCGGCTTCATGGGCGTGCTCGTCACCGAGAAGATCAACGGCAACGGCGAGTTCGAGAAGCTCGAGGGGTTCAACGTCCACCTCGGTGGACACCTCGGCGAGCCGAGGGCGTTCGGACGCAAGGTGAAGGGCCTTCGCCTGCGGGCGGATGAGCTCGCGTCGTTCGCGGAGCGCGTGCTTCGTGTGTACCGCGAACAACGCAACGGTTACGGCACGTTCGGCGAGTGGCTGAATGCGTTGGACGTCAAAGCTGTTAACGAACTAGCTCAGAACGCATCCAAGGGACTCGAGCGTGTTGGGCCCAAGCCCATCTCGAGTGAGGAGATCCGACCCGATGACAACAGAGATCAGCGACGTGCGGCGCTTGCGCGCCGCACAGCGTGACATGACAGCCGCGAACGCTTCGCACACAAGCTCGCCTCTGCCTCTCGCTGAGTACCACCCGGATCCGGGTGATCTCACCGAGTTGAGCCGGCGGTTCGAGGGTGCGCATCCGCGCGAGATCCTCGCGTGGGCGTTCGAGTACGTCCCGGACTTCGCGATCGGCACAAGCTTCCAGATCGGCGGTCTCGTCAACATCTTCCTTGCGCGCGAAGTGGTCGACCCCGTGCGCGTGCTGTTTCTCGAGACCGGCTTCCACTTCCCGGAGACCCTCGAGTTCCGCGACCGCCTCGTCAAAGACTGGGGCCTCGACGTCATCAACACCAAGCCGACCCTGCCCCGCGAGCGTCAGGAGAAGGAGATCCATCCCGAGCTCTATCGCGTCGATCCCGATCAGTGCTGCTACCTCAACAAGGTGCTCCCGATGGAATCGGCACTCGAAGACCTCGGGGGCTGGGCAACCGGCGTGCGACGCGATCAGTCACCGACTCGGGTGAACACCAACATCTTCGAGATCCAGGAGCTTCAGTCCGGCAAGGTGATCTGGAAGGTCAACCCGCAAGCGCACTGGACGCGCGCACAGGTCGAGGAGTTCTCGCGTCAGCACAACATCCCGTCGCACCCGCTGTACGACGCCGGGTATCTGTCGATCGGCTGCGCACCGTGCACGCGCAAGGCGAACGTCGACGAGGACGAACGCGCCGGACGATGGGACGGTTTCGACAAGGCAGAATGTGGGATCCACACCAACGGTGACGGCAACGGTGATGCAAGGAAGCTGCCGGTCCGAGCGAGGTGATCCCTCAGTCCTTGCCTTCGAACTTGAAGGAAACCTTGACCTTCGCGCGGTATGCCTTGACTTTTCCATCCTCGATCTGAAGGTCGAGCTCGGACACCTCCGCGATTCGAAGATCGCGCAACGACTTCGATGCCAGCTTGACGGCCGCGGATGCTGCCTTCTCCCACGATTCCGTGCTCGTGCCAACGAGCTCGATGATCTTGTACACGCTCTCCGCCACGTCTACCTCCCTCTCCTCATGGTTCGCTCACAGCCATACTGCGCTCGCGACGGGTCGAAACGCACACCAGAGAGTCAGCCCTTGCCCGGTCATGAGGAGATACGGGGCGGGGCACGCTTTCGGTTCAAGCGCCGACCAAGCACTAAGCTGGTCGTTCCGCACGATCAAGGAGAAATCGACTGTGACCGATCACCTCATCGCGCCGCACGGCCCCATCGGAAGTGCGGGAGCTTCACTGAAGGACCTCATCGTCGAAGGCGACCGCGCAACGGAGCTCAAGAAGCAGTCGCGCGACTGGGCCTCCTGGGACCTCACCGAGCGCCAGCTCTGCGACCTCGAGATGCTCATGAGCGGCGCGTTCTCGCCGCTCGAGGGCTTCCTCGGCAAAGCCGACTACGACTCGGTCGTCGAGAATCTGCGACTGGTCGATGGCACGCTGTGGCCCATCCCCGTCGTGCTCGACCTTCCCGAGGAGTTCGCGGCCGGCCTGGCCGACGGCGTCTCGCTCGCGTTGCGCGACCCTGAGGGCACGATGCTCGCCGTCCTGCACGTCGACGAGAAGTGGACGCCGGATCGCGACCTCGAGGCCGAGAAGGTGTACGGCACGGCCGACGAGCTTCACCCCGGTGTCGCGCACGTGCTCAATCGCACCAACCCCGTGTACGTTTCCGGGCGCCTCGAAGGCATCGAAGCACCGACGTACTACGACTACCGCGATCTGCGTGCGACACCGGCCGAGCTGCGCGCCGAGTTCACCAAGCTCGGCTGGCGCAAGGTCGTCGCATTCCAGACGCGTAACCCGATGCACCGTGCGCACTACGAGCTGACCGTCCGTGCTGCAACGGAAGAGGGTGCGAACCTGCTCGTCCATCCCGTCGTCGGCATGACCAAACCCGGCGACGTCGACCACTACACGCGCGTCCGGTGCTACGAAGCGCTCGCGCAGCACTACCCGCGTGGCACTGCGAAGCTGTCGCTCCTTCCGCTTGCGATGCGCATGGCCGGTCCGCGTGAAACGGTGTGGCACGCGATCATCCGCAAGAACCACGGCTGCACGCATTTCATCGTCGGACGCGACCACGCCGGCCCGGGCAACGATTCGTCCGGTAAGCCGTTCTACGGTCCGTACGACGCGCAGGAGCTGCTGAGCGGCTACGAGGAAGAGCTCGGCGTGAAGATGGTGCCGTTCCAGATGATGGTGTACGTCGAGGAGAAGTCGGCGTACTTCCCCGTGGACGAAGTCCCCGAAGGCTCGCGCACCCTCAACATCTCGGGAACCGAGCTGCGCGATCGTCTCGCCCAGGGCCTCGACATCCCGTCGTGGTTCACCTTCCCCGAAGTGTCAGCGGAGCTTCGCCGCTCGTATCCGCCTCGCGCGAAGCAGGGCTTCACCGTGTTCTTCACGGGACTGTCGGGTTCGGGCAAGTCGACGATCGGTAACGCGTTGATGGTGAAGATGCTCGAGATGGGCGGACGTCCGGTGACGATGCTCGACGGAGATCTCGTCCGCAAGCACCTATCGTCCGAGCTCGGTTTCAGTAAGGAGCACCGCGACATCAACATCCGCCGTATCGGCTGGACGGCCGCGCTCGTCACGCGCAACGGCGGGGTCGCCGTCTGCGCTCCGATCGCTCCGTACGATTCGGTGCGCAAGGAGGTGCGCGGGATGGTCGAGCCGGGCGGCGGGTTCGTCCTCGTGCACGTCGCGACCTCGATCGAACTCTGCGAGGAGCGAGACCGCAAGGGTCTGTACGCCAAGGCCCGCGCCGGTGTCATCAAGGAGTTCACCGGGATCTCCGACCCCTACGAGAGTCCGGAGGACGCCGAGATCGTCATCGACACAGCCGACTTCAGCCCGGACGAAGCCGCGCAGGAGATCATCCTGTACCTCGAACGCGAGGGCTACATCGGTGAGACGGAAGTGCCGACCGCTTAGTCCGTCCGCTCTGAGGTCGTGCCCGGCTCGACTCACAGCTTTGGGCCGGACTGAGCTCGCTCTCCGACGCCCGTCCGGCCCAGACGCTGACTTGCGTGGATTTCGCGTTGGGGACGCGTGCGTGTTGAAGAGCGAACTCTATCCGGCCCAGACGCGATGGTCGCGACCAGAGAGATGTCGTTGCCTCGTGTTTTGATGGCTGCCTTCCCCCGATCGAATCGAATCTTCCCCTGATCGAAGGGAAGGCCGTTGTCGGTCCGGGGTCTCGCGATCGCTGCGATCGCCGAAAGGCAGTACGCGGTCTTCTCTCATGCGCAGGCGCTGTCCGTGGCATTCTCGCGATCAGCGATCCAGCGCCGAGTCGCCAACGGAACTTGGCGACGCCTCCATCACGGCGTGTATGCGATCGCCGGTGCACCCTTGGGCTTTGAGTCGCGCGTGCTGGCGGCGACTCTCGCAGTCGAGGACGCGTCTGCCTCTCATCGGACTGCCGCCGCTTTGCACGGCCTGGACGGATTCTCTCCATCGCGTCGCCTCGAGGTGATGCTGTTCGATCGACGGGGGATCTCGCTAGCCGGAGTCGACGTTCATCGTCCTCGGCGCTTCATCGATGGGGACCGCACCTCCATCGCTGGGATCCCCGTAACCAGCGTTGCTCGAACGTTGTTCGACCTGGCGTCCGTGATGGGCCGCCGGCGTTTGGAGGTCACCTTCGACGATGCCATTCGACGCGGTCTGGTGACGCTCGACACGATCGGACGGAGGCTGCGGGCGGTGAGCGTCCCGGGTGTTCGCGGCGTGTCCTTGATCGCGAAGCTCGTTGTGGACAGATCGGTGAATGACCTCACCGATAGCGAGCTCGAGACCGACTTCCTTCGGATCATTCAGGACGCCGGACTCCCTTTGCCGGTCCAGCAGTACGAGATCCGACGGGAGGACGGATCGTTCGTAGCGACTGTCGACTTCGCGTATCCCGAAGCAAGTATCGCCATCGAGCTCGACAGCTGGGGTCACCATGGGAGCCGAGTGGAGTTCCAGAAAGACCGCGTTAGGCAGAACCAGTTCGTTGCGGTGGGCTGGGTTCCCTACCGCTTCACGAAGGCCGATCTGACAACTCGTAAGACGTGGGTCCAGTCGTTGATCGGGAGTCGCCTACGCGCGTCCGCCGATCCTGGGCCGCGCTAGCGTCGTTTGCCGCGCCTCATCCGACCCAGAGGGCGCATCGGCCCTGCGCGGCAGCGCTTCGAAGGCACGACGGTCGTCCATAGGTAAAGCGTAATCTTGCGCGACATGCCGGACGTCGACCAGGTTGCCAGTCAGCTCGAAGATGATGGCTTTGCCGTCATCGAGAACTACCTGTCCCTGCAGGACGTCGCGACCAAGCGAGCCGACCTCGAACGCATCCTTGCGAGTAACCCGACGGGTCGCAACGAGTTCGAAGGATTCGCCACGCAGCGCATCTACGCGGTGTTCGCGAAGACGCGCACCTTCGACGCGCAAGCCATCGATCCGTTGATCCTCGGCGTGCTCGAGCGGGTGCTCGGGCCGGGGTTCCAGCTCAGCGCACCCGTCGGGATCTCGATCGGCCCAGGCGAGAAGGCGCAGCCGGTCCACCGAGACGACGGTGTGTATCCAGTGGCGCGCCCCCATCGCGAGCTCGTCGTGAACACGATGTGGGCGCTCGACGATTTCACGGAGGACAACGGCGCGACCGTGGTGATCCCCGGGAGTCACAAGTGGATCGACGAGAAGCCGAGCGCCGGATCGACCGTGGTGCGGGCTGTGATGCCGGCTGGTTCGGTGATGCTCTTCGTCGGCAGCATCTACCACGGCGGAGGCGCGAACCTTACGATTCATCCGCGCCTCGGCGTGATCCTCGAGTTCTGCGCTGGATGGGTGCGTCCGCAGGAGAACCACGTGCTCGGCGTGCCGCGCGAGATCGTAAAAGACCTCGATCCGAAGCTGCAAGAGCTGCTCGGATATTCAGTGCTCGGTTTGCTCGGCAACGTCGACGGACGCAACCCGAAGAAGTACATCGAAGACAAGCGTCCGATCCGAGAGGGTGTCCTCGACCTCGGATGAAGCTGACCGATAGCCGCTCGTCGGGTTAGCGGAAGTCCCGCGACGTCGTCGCAAGACTGAGGTCTAGCGCTTCGATCCGCTGCGCGATCAGGTTGACCACGCCTTCGGCGCGTTCCAACCGTCCGGTGATGACCATCGCCTTCGCCGAGACCGCGACCCGGCGTTGGCGGCGCCACAGGCCGACCGAGCAGATCACGTTCACGAGCCCGGTCTCGTCCTCGAGATTGAGGAACGTGACGCCTTGCGCCGTCGAGGGACGCTGTCGGTGCGTCACCACGCCGGCCACCATCACCCGGCGTCCGTTCGGCGCGGTGTTCAGGTCAACTGCGGTGAGGACGCCTCGCTCGGCCAAGCGTGGACGTACGAACTCCATCGGTGAGCCGTTGGTCATCATCGACGTCGACCACAGGTCGGCGGCCGCGGTCTCCATCTCGGTCATCTCGGGCAGATCCGGCGCTTCCCCGCCGACGGTCATCCCGGGGAGGGTGCCCTGACCTGTGTTCGCCGCGGCGCCGGCCGTCCACAGCATCTTCCGGCGCGACGGCTCGAAGCATGAGAACGCTCCGGAGGTTGCCAGCGCTTCGGCGTGCAGCTTCGTGAGTCCCGCACGCGTGACGACGTCGACGGCGTCTGAGTAGGGACGTCCGAGCGCGATCGTCTTCGCAAGCTCGGTTCCGATCGATCGCACGTAGCCGAGACCGAGACGAAGTGCGCCGTCTGCGTCTCCGCTTCGCTCCGGCGTGGCTGCGTCTCCGCAACGCTGCGGCGTGGCCGGCTCGACTGTTGCTTTCCAGTCGCTCGCGTTCACATCGACGTTGCGCACGATCACGCCGTGTCGTCTCGCGTCGGCGACGAGGGTGTGCGGCGACCAGAAGCCCATCGGCTGCGCGTTGAGCAGCGCGGCACAGAACGCGGCGGGGTAGTGGTGCTTGAGCCAGGCCGATATGTAGACGAGGTATGCGAACGAAACCGAGTGGCTCTCGGGGAAGCCGAAGTTGGCGAAGGCGTCGAGCTTGTCCCAGATCTGGTCGGCGATCTCTCCGGTGATGCCGCGCTTGGCCATGCCGTCGTAGAAGCGTCCGCGCAGACGGTCCATGCGTTCGTGCGACCTCTTCGATCCCATGGCCTGGCGCAGCTCGTCCGCGTCGGCGGCGGAGAAGCCGGCGACGTCGATGGCGATCTGCATGAGCTGCTCCTGGAACAGTGGGACGCCGAGCGTCTTCTTGAGCGACTGCTCGAGCAACGGGTGGAGGTACGTGATCTGCTCCTGCCCGTTGCGACGACGGATGTACGGGTGCACCGAACCGCCCTGGATGGGCCCGGGACGGATGAGCGCAACCTCTACCACGAGGTCGTAGAAGGTGCGCGGTTTCAGACGCGGGAGCGTGGCCATCTGCGCGCGGCTCTCGATCTGGAAGACGCCGATCGTGTCGGCCTCGCAGAGCATGTCGTAGACCGCGGAGTCCTGTTCGAGCATCGCGATGTCGATGTCGACTCCGTGGACTTCCCGCACGATGTCCACTGCTTCGTGCAGCGCGGAGAGCATCCCGAGACCGAGGAGGTCGAACTTCACGAGGCCGACCTCGGCGCAATCGTCTTTGTCCCATTGCAGGACGGTGCGGTTCTCCATGCGTCCCCATTCGACTGGACACACCTCGATCACCGGACGAGAGCACAGCACCATCCCGCCCGAGTGGATCCCCAGGTGGCGCGGGAGGTTCTCGAAGCTCCGTGCGAGATCGACGACCGGAGCAGGTATGTCGTTTTCCTCTTCATATCGGGGGACACCCCCGAACCCCCGGCCGTCGACGAGCTTCGACCAGGCGTCCTGCTGTCCTTGCGAGTAGCCGAGCGCTTTCGACGCGTCACGGACCGACGCACGCATCCGGTAGGTGATGACGTTGGCGACCTGCGCGGCGTTGTGGCGTCCGTAGCGTTGGTAGACGTATTGGATGGCTTCCTCGCGGCGGTCGGATTCGATGTCGACGTCGATGTCCGGCGGACCGTCTCGCGCCGGCGAGAGGAACCGCTCGAAGAGCAGACCGAGCGCGACTGCGTCGGCGTTGGTGATGCCGAGCGCGTAGCAGACGGCGGAGTTGGCGGCCGAGCCGCGTCCCTGGCAGAGGATGTTCGACCGGCGGCAGAACTCGACGATGTCCCAGACGATGAGGAAGTAACCGGGGAAGTTCATCTGCTCGATGACGTGGAGCTCCCGGTCGATCTGCGCCCACGCACCGGGCACACGTTCGGTCTCGCGGGGTCCGTACCGTTTCAATGCGCCTTCGTAGGTGATCTGCCGGAGGAACGTCGCTTCCGTTTCGCCGAGCGGCACCGGGTAGGGCGGCAGGGTCGGCGCGATCAGGCGCAGGTCGAAGGCGGACTCGAGGCCGAGCTCCGCTGCGCGCTCGACGGCGCCCGGGTAGCGCGCAAAGCGAAGCTTCATCTCGGCCCCCGAGCGCAGGTGGGCTGTGGCGGCCGGAGGGAGCCAGCCGTCCATCTCATCGAGCGATCGTCGCGCGCGCACAGCCGCCATCGCTGTGTACAGGTTGTAATCGGATGGTGTTGCGTAGTGGACGTTGTTCGTCGCCACGATCTGGACGTCGGCGTACGCCGCGATCTGCGCGAGAGCGTCGTTGCGATGGGAATCGAGCGGGTCGCCGTGGTCCCAGAGTTCGACCGCGACGTTGTCGCGGCCGAACGCGTCG
This sequence comes from uncultured Actinomycetes bacterium, assembly GCA_964520325.1. Lineage (GTDB taxonomy): Bacteria > Actinomycetota > JAICYB01 > JAICYB01 > JAICYB01 > CAZFOB01. Next base: position 24,463 of record CAZFOB010000022.1, read on the forward strand.
ATCAGGCGTTGCAGCTCGTCGCGCGCGGCCGCAGGGCCGCGCTCGACGAGCCCCCGAGGCACCGCGCCCTTGCGGCATCCGGTGAGCACGACGAAGCGTCCGCCGCACAGCTCGGAGAGCTCGCGCATGTCGTGCACGGGACGTCCTTTCTCACCGCGCAGCTGTGCGAGCGAGATGGCGCGGCACAGACGTGCGTAACCGAACTGGTCGCGCGCAAGCACGACGAGGTGGTCGCCTTCCGGATCGGCGATGCCGTTACCGATCCGGGTGGTTCCAACGGTGAGCTCGGCGCCGAAGATCGTCTTCAGTCCGACGGCGCGCGCGGCTTCGGCGAACCGGACGATCCCGTACATCCCGTCGTGATCGGTGACGGCGAGCGCATCGAGGCCAAGCCGTGCTGCTTCTTCCGCGAGCTGCTCGGGATGCGACGCGCCATCAAGCCACGAATACGCGGTGTGGCAGTGCAGCTCTGCATACGGAACGGTGTCGTTGCTGCGAGCGATGCTCGCCGGTGGTTGGTACGGCTGGCGCTTACGCGACCAGGCCGGGGAATCACCTTCCGCCCCCGGCGGCCTATCGGGAATGGGTCTCGGACGTCCGTCCGACAGTACGTGGTGCATCTCTTTCCACGATCGCGGCCCGTTGCTGAAGCTCATGGGGCTGGGTATCGTATGCAAACACATGTTCGTAATCAAGAGCAGGATCAGGGATGTGGTCATACAGTGGTCACATGATCAAGAGGGTTGGGATCAGAGAACTTCGGGACAACGCCACGCGATTCCTGGCCGGTGACGACGTGCTCGCCGTGCAACGACACGGATCGCTCGTCGGCTACTTCATCCCGGTCGATCCGCCGAAGGATCCCGTTTCGATCGACCAAGCGATCGAGCGCCTGCGCCGCGAAGCCTCACCTGGACGTGTCGTGCTCGAGCGGGACGGCGTCCGCTACATCGCCGATCCCGGGTGGCTCGATTCAGCCCACCTGCACGCGTTCTTCAACGAGTGGCCGAAGCGTCCGAGCGACGACGCGATCGACGTCCTGCTGCGCGGCAGCTACATCGTCGTGGTTGCCGTCGCTACTGATGGGTCGGACGACGACGTTGTCGGCTTCGCGCATGCGTACTCGGACGGCCGGATGTTCGCCTACATCCCCTTCGTTGAAGTCCACCCGGACAGACGCCATGCCGGCATCGGAACGCAGATGATGCGCGTGCTGCTTGGCGAGCTCGAGCACCTGCACGGCGTCGATCTCACGTGCGACCAGGAACTCGTGCCGTTCTATGAGGCCGTCGGCCTGCAACCGATGGTCGCGATGATCCGCCGCAACAACGCTGCGCTCTAGACGCCGGCCTTCGTTGCGATCGCCGCAAGGATCGATCCGAATCTGTCGCGCTCGGCGTCGGTCGCTTCCAGCCGCTGGGAAAGGCGGCGCTTGCGCGCTCCCCACGTGTACCACTTCTGCGCGACGTTCCCAATCGCGAGGAGGTGCTCGGGATCGAATGTCGCTGACAGACCGAGCGCGCGACGGATGTCTTGGCCGTGCACGATCCACTCGGCAAGCGCGTACAGAGGCTGAGGGTGGAAGCGATAGACGAAGGTGTCCTCGTACCGAGCATTCTCGAGTTCGTTGACGAGTTGCGGGACGGGGCGCGCCGGCTGACCCGTTGAGCGCTAAGCGAGAGTGTGCGGTCAACCCGGAAGCCGTAGCGGATCAGGGCCCACCCGAAGGACAACTGCCGGTAGTAATCCCAGAGCCGGATGAGGTGGCCGACGACGTCCCGCACCTTCCACTCGGAACATAAGGATGGTCCCTTCAGCTACGCCGTCTGGCGTGGAGACGAGGATGCGCCACTGTGAGCCCGGAGAGCGATGGTTTCGTTCTTTACGTTCGGTCGTTTCTCAGGCATGCCGCTTCTCCGTTCTTCTTCTCAATTAGCACGTACTACTCACCCTTTCGATGACCCTTCTCTTTGTGCTTCTTGAGCACGGTTCGCGCCGCGACCTCCTTGGCGCGCTTGCCGTAGCGACCCTCTTTTTCGGCGCTCTCCTTGATGTGCTCGTACTGACGCTGCTCCTTCTTGCCGACACCTCGTAGGTGCTTCTTCTGTGGCATCGCCTCTCCCCTCGTCACGCCCGATCGCGAAGTGCAGACTCTCCTGACAGCCGGGCGCAATTGGCACAGCAGAACATGGAATCGTTCGACTCAAGCCCGTGTCCGACTATGCGACATCCGCAATGGCCACATGTGGGCGCGAGGGCATGGATCGCACACTCGAAGCTGTCGAACACGTGGGCGTTGCCATCCTTGCGGATGATTTCGAACGACTTGTCGTAATCGTTCCCACACACTTCGCACGTGGCCATGGCTCACCTTGCCTATCGGGCTACTCTTCGACGCTTCTCGTCGGCACCGGACCTTCCGTCCATTGGGGGCTCGTCGTCTCGTAGAGCTTGTCGTATAGGAACCGACCGGCCTCCTCGTCGTAATCCACCAGCTTCGGGAACGCGATCGGGCGCGGCGACGGGCACGTTCCGGACACGTGGGATGCGAGTTCGCGCGCGAAGGACTCGACCAGGCTCAAGGTCAACAGCTTGGTGCCGGTGGGCAGCGCGCACTTCTGTCCGTCAGTGACCCGATCGGCGTGTGCGAGCACCTCTCCGAGATTCCCCGCGTCGCCGACCCCATCGTGCAGAGCCGTGATGATCTCATTGATCCCACCCGAATGAAGCTTGCACGAAGGGCACTGTGCGCACGATTCGACGTGCAGGAAGCGTGAATAGTGCCGCGCGACCTCGACCATGCACGCCGATTCGTCGAAAACCGCGAAACCGCCGGCACCCAGTCCTGTGCCCGCACGGCGCATCGCGTCGAAGTCGAGCGGGAGGTCGAGCTGCTCGGGGCCGATCACCGTGCTCGATGCGCCGGGAACGATGGCCTTGATCGCCCCGCCGTGGCGTGTTCCGCCCGCGCATCCGTTCACCAGCTCAGCCAGCGGCGTTCCGAGTGGCAGCTCGAACACGCCCTCGCGCGCGACGTCACCGGCGACGGTGAACAGCATCGTGCCCGGCGAATCCGGCGTGCCTGTGGATCTGAACCAGTCCGGGCCGAGCGACACGATCGCCGGCACGTTCGCAAGTGTCTCGACGTTGTTGACCAGCGTGGCGTTCGGCACCGACGCGGTGCCGAAGAGGCCCTGCATGAACGGACGGATCTCTCGCGGGAACGCTCCACGGCCTTCGATCACGCCGAGCATCCCCGTTTCCTCGCCGAACAGATACCGATCGGGGCCACGGACGATCTCCACGGTGAGCCCTTCGAGGATCCCGCCATCCCGCATCTCGGTGCTTGCTCGAACGATGGCTTCCTCCTCGAGGGTGAACTCCTCCTTCAGTCCCACGTACGCCGTCGTCGCACCCACCGTCCGAGCCGCAATGGCCAGCCCCTCGAGGACGGCGTAAGGGTTGCGGCGCATCAGGAAGCGGTCTTTGAACGTCGCCGGTTCTCCTTCAGCTCCATTGGCGACGACGAAGTGCTGCCCGGGGACGTCGATAACCGACCTCCATTTCGTGCCCGTGGGAAATCCCGCACCGCCACGGCCGCGAAGCCCGCTCTTGGAGATCAGCTCTACGACACGGTCAGGCCCGAGGCTCCGAGCGCGCCCGATGCCGCGGCCGCCTCCGGCCGCGACGTAGGCACGAAGCGTTGACCGGGCCTCGGACAGCCGAGACTCCATCGGTGCTTGCTATCCGTTGGCCGGCGCTGCGCTGATGTCCGCGAGCGCCGATTTGGGGTCTCTGTCCTCGGCGAGGTCTCCGAGTGAGACGATCCCCACAGGTTGATCGTTCTCGATGACCGGTAACCGACGGATGGCCTTCTTTCGCATGATGTCGACGGCATCGTCGATCGGAGTTTCGGGCGACACCGTCGTGATCTCCTTGCTGCAAATCTCACTGAGCGATGTCGTTGCCAAATCGCGACCCTCCGCGGCGGCTCGAACCACGACGTCGCGGTCGGTGACGATGCCGCATATGGATTTTCCGTCCAGCACGATCACGTCGCCGATGTCGGAGTCGCGCATCGCTTTGGCTGCATCCGCCACCGATGAGTCAGCGCTTAACGTTACGGGACGCGTACTCATTACTTCCGATACGAGCTTGGACATTTCTTGCTCCCGTCTCTTTGTGTTGTGCGGCTATCCGGCCTGACGTATCGCGTCGATGAGATCCCATTTCCCCATCCGCGAGCGGCCGGGAATTTCCTTTCTCTTCGCTACCTCGTAGATCTGCTGCCGGGTCCGGTCCTCTAGGGCGTGACCTGCCTTGCCCGCTCGCTTACGTGACGCAGCGGCCTGCTTGCCCATATCGCTTCGGACCGAAGCCGGCAGATGTGCGATGGTTCGCTTACTCCTCGCTGCGGTCTGCGCTTTGCGGATGTTCCGCCGCGCCGCCTGACGCTGCCTGGTCGATGCCACGCGAATCACCTCCTCTGTGCCCGGATACCCGCGGCGAGAACCACGAAACTCGGAAGGGCCGTGACCAGCCCAAATAGCACCTTGGAGCCGACGCCTAGAACAACCCGAATGCGTAGAACGCAGCAAAGGCGAGGAAGAAGAGCGCCCCCACCAACGTCCCGGTGATCGCCACGGGTCCCGGACGAAGCACGCGCGGGAGCTGCGTGCGGTTCAACATGAGCGTGAGGATCGCGACCACGGGGATATGGATAGCCTCGATCGCACCTGCCAGCTTGAGAAGACCGACCGGCTCGCCAGTGGACAGGTAGAGGACAGTCGGAGCGACCGCCAACAAGCCGATCACCGTCCAACGTTGGAAGCGGTCGCCGTCAAGCCAAACCTCCGGGAGATGCAGCGCGTCGCGCAGCTCCCGGGCTCCGGCTTGGAACATACGGCCGAACCCGTCCTGATCGGAAAGCAGGGTGTCCCAGAAACCCACGAACACCGCGAGGATCATGAACCAGAAGCCCGCTCGTCCCCAGACGTCGCCGAGCAAGCGCCCGAGCACGCTCGCCACCCGTTCCTCCTCGGGGACGAGGCCTTCCGGACGTAGGAGCTCGGCACCGAGGATCAAGAAGGCGAGAGCGATTACGAGCGTGCCGACCACGGCGATCGTGTTGTCGAGTGTCATCTGGCGGATCCACCCGCGCAGATGCTCGTTGCGTACCTCTTGATCGGCCTCGTGATCTTCGCGAGCACCCCGACCGTAGCCCTTGGCGGTGATCCAGAACGAATACCAGACCATGCCTGCTGCGCCCGAGAGCATGAAGCCGAGCCACGGTAGAACCTCTGCGATCTCGACATCGTCCGATATCCGTGGCGCGAGTCCGCGTGCGAGCTCTGGCACATCCGGCCCAACTGACAACGCTGCGGCGACCGACGCCGCCCCGAGCGCCAGCGCGAAGAAGATCGCCACCCGCTCGACGCCTTTGTACTTCCCCCCGACAACGAGAGCGGTCGACGCACCGATGGACGCGATGACCCATAGACGGATGTCGCCCGGAATCACGAGCACGAGGGCCGAAGCGGCCGCCCCGGCCAGCCCGGCGATCGTCGCGACCGCGACGATGAGTTGCGGCGCTACGATCGCCCACACCGCCCACCCTCGCGGACCGGGAAGGCTTGCGAAGCCTTGTACGAGGTTTGTGCCTGTGGAGACCGCGAAGCGACCGACCTCTCGGTTCACGAACCACTTGAGAGATACGGTGATGACCAGCGCCCAGAGCAGCGAATACCCGTACAGAGCGCCCACCCGCGGCGTGAACAGCAGCTCGCCCGAACCGGCCGCCGAGACCATCCACAGGAAGCCGGGTCCGAGCCACCGGAGCCGGGCCCATCCTTTGGGAGCTGCGGCGGTCATCGTCACGAGCTCACACGATCACCGCACACACATGGTCCCACGGCCCACACATCGAATGACACTCGGCGTCAGCCGCTGAGTTTGCGTACTTCGGGCAAGAGTTCCTTCGACGCCCAGTCGAAGGATGCGTCCTGCGCATCTGCACCGACCTGGACGAGAGCGACGTGCGTGAAGCCAGCGTCGACAAACTTCTTCACGGCAGTGACGTGCACTGCCACATCAGGACCGCAAGAGATCTGCGACCGCGCACCAGCGATTGTGGAGGCAAGTGTCGTCGTACGATCCGAACCCACACTTCCGTCATCGTCGACAACCTTCCGCGATGACGTGCGAAGGCATCGAGTCGGTCAAGCCTGGTGACACCACGTACAACCGCATCACGGTGAGCTCGACTGCGCTTCGTCATCGATCAACCCTCGATTGTGAACATTTCCTCGACACCAGCCACGGCCAAGACTCGTCGGACCGCTTCTGACGGGCAGCGAAGTATCAGACAAGCATCGCGGTCGTTTACCCTCGACCTGGCATCGAGCAGACATCGGATGCCCGACGAATCGATGAATTCAAGGTCTTTCATGTCAATGACAAGGACACCCGCATCGCTGGCTTCGTCGAGGATCTGGCTGAGTGTCTGACAGACGTTGAGGTCGACTTCCCCTTGGAGAATGATTTGCGCGTGCCCGTTTGACCGAACGGTCGACCAGCTGAGGATTCCCTCGGTGCCATCCATAGCCATCCGAATACTCCTCCTCCCGAGGCCAGATAAGCCTCAAGGGATCCGGCGCGACGAGCAGCCGGTTCTCCCACTAGAGATGCGCCTACTTGTTGGGCGCCGCGACGCTGATGTCCGCGAGTGCCGAGTTCGGGTCGCGGCCCACAGCCAAGTCCCCGATCGACACGATCCCGACGGGCTTCCCGGCTTCCACGACGGGGAGGCGCCGGATCGCCTTCTGCCGCATCAGATCAACAGCGGCCTGAATCGAGGTCTCTGGTGACACGGTCGCGACTTCCTGGCTCCAGATGTCGCTCAGTGGAGTGTTCGCGAGGTCCTTTCCTTCCGCGATCGCCCGCACGACAACGTCACGGTCGGTAACGATTCCGCATATACCCTTCCCGTCATTCACTATGACGTCCCCGATATCGGCAACCTGCATCACCTTGGCCGCATCGATGATCGGTGCATCGGGACGCAAGCTCAATGGATCCATCGACATGACCTCGCTCACTTTCGTGGCCATCACACTCACCTTTCGGCATCGGTCTGCTGTCAACTGTCCTGTTTCGTCTTGGGCACCTCCTAACGTCGGAGGATTAGTGCTGGCCCCTGCGGTGTCTGTTCTGCGTCGATAACGGTGTCCGCGAGGGGCTCGGCGAGTTCCGGGTCCACGCAGGGCGTTGTGCCCTCGGTCTCCACCACCTGATCGCCCTCGGCGGGCTCAGGCTTAAAGGTGATGTCGATCTCCAGAATCTCATCCCGCCGTCCGTGGTCGGGTTCGGAAAAACGCGGACCACGAAGCTTTCAGGCACACCGTGTTGTTCTCGATGGTGTCCAGGGCGCTGGCAGCACTGCTCGTCATCGAGAGCATGGCGGCTCCTTCCGCTCGGCTGGGCGTTCTCCGACCCTACCCCGCTTTTTACAACGGGGGTCACCTCACCTCGTCATGGTTCGGGTCGCATCTGGGGCCGTGTTTCTTTCCCGCCAGCGCTCTTCCCTCAACCCTCCTCTGCCGCCCAACACAACCTGCATGCCAGGGGCTTTCAGGGCGTCGTTTTTTTTCTCTGGTTGGTATGCCCATCCCTCGAACGCGCAATCGCTGGCGAAGCAGGCACTCGCGGGCGGCCCGTCGATTCAATAACCCGATGGGTCGTGCTCGGGCAGAAAGGGCCGACCTTGCTCGTCGGCGGCGTTCACACGCTCGGCTCCGGCACTCTCGAGCACCTGCAGGACCATCGATGCTTCGTTCTCATCGTTCACGCGCACCTCGAGGAGGGTATCGAGCTCGCCAGCGAGCCGACTCTCGTCCATCATCTTCCCTGGATGATCAGCCGCCTCGATATTCCCTGGATGCTCGGCCGCCTCGGCGCTGGGATTCATGGAGCCGCCGGCGACGGCTCCGGCAACCGCGCCACCAACGCCGAAGCACGCAGCGGTGATCAACAGCCGTCCGACGGGTGAGATCGCCGATTCGATCCCCCACCCCCAGATGGCACCGACGGCAAGCCCGATGAGCAGGCCGACGAGCGCCCCCAATATCGTCCCGATCGCGGCACCCTTGGCTTGTACGGACGTCATCAATCCGACGCCCGGACCGGCCATGCTATGAGTGACCTCGTCCTGCATCTCCTCCGCCATCCCCTCCGCGCGCATATCGGCAACTCTGACGTCGCCGCGCTCGTTCGGCTTCACGAGCTTCAGGTGAGATCGCGGCAAGCCCCGGCATGCAAGGTCGTCGGCGACGCGCTTGGCGCGACGTTCGTCGTGGAACGCGGCAATGATCTCGAAGCTCCCGGCCATGGCTGTCCTCCTGATCGCCGACGACAGGTTGATACCCCACTCCTGGGAGGGTTATCCGGCACCCCCATCGGGAACGACAAATCGTGACGAACAAACACGTGTCGGCCCAGAAGAAAAAGGCGACAGCCGCCCGGGTCTGTCCTAACTGCGCGTTGATCTCGCCAGAGCCGGTCGAATGCTGTCCACGTTGTAACGCCCGGATAGCGATCGAGCACGACGACAACGTCATCGACAAGGCTGGAGCCGACTCCTTTCCCGCCAGCGACCCTCCGCCGCACTGAACACACCCGCGGTACGGTTCTGCGGTACCCAAGCAATTGCGCGCTGATTCCCCTAAGCAAGTACTCCGCGCTTGCGGAGCCTCTGCCTCGGGCTTCGCCGAAGCGATGGAGAAGGCGGTCGGCGGTCGTTATAGGGCGCCTGCGTTCCGCCGTGCGAAAATCTGGCGCAATCAGCCGGAAGCGAGTGGCCCTGCTCGCTGGGCGGCCGCCAGACGCTGAACCCAATCGTGGGCAGTGGCGAAGGCCACGCGGGTGACCACGCCGAGCAAAAAGCGATGGACAGGTGCGTCTTGTCCGTGCCCGGTGGTCCCAGAAAGATCTCCTCAACCGTCTCCGTGGGTAATCGCGACGTGAACCATGCCGACGGCGACGCCACCTGCAACACCACCCAGCCTGCGGCTGTGTCGCGACAGCTCCTCCTGGATCCGTGCGACCCTCATCGGGTCGGCCTCCAGGCTCGTCGTCAACGCGTCCAGGCTTCCCACGTTCCGTACCGATCACGCATCGGGCCGCGGCGAAGACTCAGGGCACAGATGGCCACGCCCGCCACGATGTCGCTCGCCCGTGCTGAAGATGGCACCCTCAGTAGCAACGCGCTGAGCACAAGCCACAAGCCGAGCGGAAGGTTCGCGTAGCGCAGGGCCCGAACAGGCTCGGCGAGCGCGATCACCGTACTGGTGACGACGAGGGCGCCGACGAGGTGGTCGCTATCGGCTCCGAGGCCGATCGTGCCGAAGACCGACGGCGCGACGAGGAGCCAGACACCGATTGCGGTCACCGCGATGAGGTTCCATGGCGACGAAGAGCCCCAGATCGCGGCTGACGGTCGGCTCGTCTGGCGACGAGCCGGGCCTGGATGATCTTCGCCGTCCAGATTCGCGCCGTACCAGAAGGCATGCCACAGGGCGACGCCACGGCGGCGCTGAGCGGCGAGCAGCTGGCCCATCGCTACGACCTCGTCAATGGTCACGGTAATCATCAACAACATCCCCGCGGCCGAAATGAGACAGAGCGTGCACCACGTCCCGACGGCGATCGGCTGAAGCATGATCAGGATGATCTGAGCGGCCCCGAGCGGGATCACGAGGATCCCGAAGCCGGCAACCATCCATGGCATCGTCCGCCACCGGCGATGATCGCCCATGAGACCCATGAGCACCTCGAGTGCATAGGCAACGGCGCCGAGACCCGCGTCGGAGACCGGGAACATCTTGGAAACCTCTGAGGTAAGGATGCGTTCTGTTCCCGTACCGAAGAACGGCTCCCACACGCCTTCGATGTGGCCTAGCTGGAAGGCGGCGAGGTAGCGGGAGATCACGAACCCCAGTAGGCCGAGCGCGATGATGGGGGCGCGCTGCGTCCACGTCGACGGGTTGTAGGACCAGCCCGGAGGGATCTCGGGACCCTCCATCGCCATGCCGTGCGGCACGAGGATGCCGAACCCGATGACGAGCGAGCCCACGAGGGTATCGTTCGCCATGGCCGCCGCGGTGGGGGCCGAGAACACGAGAGGAGCCAAGAGCAGCCATATCCCAACGCCACCGATCATCCAGCCGGCCCACGCGCCTCCCTTGAACGAGATCCACGCGAGGGTGACGAGTACCCCCGCCGTTGCCAAGTCACTCACGGCGAGCGGCGTACTGCGATAACCGAACGTGAAAGGACTGCTAGCGAGCCACGCCGCAATCACCATGAGGACGGGCTGAACCCAGCGGGCCATGTGGTGGTGCTCGACCATCTGGCGCCCCGGCTCGTCGCTTCCGCCGCCGGCGAATGCGCTGCGACGCGCTATCGGCTCGCGCCGGTCGCGTCCAGAGGACGGCGATCGCTTCCTCGGGCGTCCGGACCTTTTCGCCTCGCCGCGCTTCGTGCGTGTAAGCACGGTGAGCGATGGCCGGTGGGTAGCCAGCCACAGTTGGATGCTCGTGCCCCTCGCCTCGTCATCGAGGATCCCGTGCGCGCCGCGATCACCCTCGATCGGCTTCCATAGAGAGGACTCTCGGTGCGGGTCGATCGGACGGTCGAGTTGCTGGGCCGTGATGTTCGTTCGTGCGAGATAGCGATCGACGAGACCCGGCGCGACACGGTCGGCCCAGATCATGAGCGGCGTGAAAGCGCCGACCCACAGCTCCCGTCTGGGATGTTTGGCCGCCCAGGCGATGGCTCGGGCGGCAACCTCCGGCTGGTAAACGGGAGGAACGGGACGCGGATGACGAGACAGAGTCGTGTGGACCCATTCGAATTGAGGGGTATTGAGCCCGGGCAGCTGCACCATCGTGAGGCGAACATTGCTACCCTCGTGCCGAAGTTCAGATCGCAGCGAGTCGGTGAACCCGCGTACCGCGAACTTCGCTGCGCAGTACGACGCCTGCAAGGGGATCGCACGGTAGGCCAAGCCCGAACCCACCTGGATGATCACACCGCGATCCCGGCGCCGCATCCGGGAAAGGGCTGCGAGCGTCCCGTGCACATATCCGAGGTAGGTCACCTCGATCACCCGCCGGAACTCCTCAGCCGAGGTGTCAACGACCATCCCGAGTACGGCCGTCATCGCGTTGTTCACCCACACATCGATCGGGCCGAGGCGCTCTTCGATCTCGCTTGCGGCATCCTCGACGGCTTCTGCATGCGCGACGTCCAGTGGAAGCACGAGGCTCTTTCCGCCAGCTCGCTCTACTTCCTCACGTGCACCGTCGAGTCCCTCCTTGCCTCGCGCGATGAGCGCGATATCGTCACCCTTCGCCGCGAACATCCGGACGACCGCTCGCCCAACACCGGCGGAGGCCCCGGTGACGACGACGACGCGCGGGCTCATCACAGCCTTTCTGACTCGCGGTGGACGGTCAGCGACGTGGGGTATCCCGAAGATTCGGGTCTTCAAAATCCAGAGCAAAGACGTTCAGGGGACGTGGTTCAAGGGAACGAACACCGTCTGACATAGAAGTCACCTTGGTTGGGTAACTACCCGCTGCTGGCGATCCTTAAATTTGTCCTTGAGAAGGGGAGGCTGCCTTGCGTTTGTTCTCCTTCCGACCCGCGTTGTCCTTGCGAGGGCGAGATCGTAGAGGTCTGAGTGGCTTCGCCGGGAAGCCTTTCCATCCTCCGCTGACCGATATCCCCATCGCCGCATATGTCTTTGTCGCAGCTTTCGACCTCATTTCGTTCATCGGGAAGGATGAGACCTGGGCGCGTGACTTCTACCGGACAGCGTCCTTCGTTCTCATTGGCGGCGCAGCGGTGTCGCTGGTGACCGCGCTTACCGGCTTCATGGATTGGCGCACCACCGAAAAAGGTTCCCAGGTTCGGAGAACCGTCAATGCGCATGCCTGGACCATGATCGTCGTCACGCTCATCGTCCTCGCGAACATCGCGTTTCGCTGGCTCAACGAGTGGGAAGCCTCGTCAACCCCCGGCTATCTGTTAGTCCTGTCCGTCGTAGCCGGCGTTCTGGTGATCGTGGGCGCAGCACTCGGTGGTTCGCTCGTGTTTGACTACGGATTCAACGTCGAGACGAGCACCGATCACCCGGTCTGGCATCAGTCCGAAACGGACCTTTTCCCTAAGCACGGAAAGTCGGCCTAACTAAGAGGAGGAAATAACATGACCGAAGCACCCGAGCGCTGCGCGCACGAGCTCTGCACGTGTGCCGCGACCGAAGGCGAGTACTGCGGGGACTATTGCCGGGAGCACGCAGGTCAGGAGGAAGACGTCTGCGGATGCGGGCACGACGAATGCGCAGGAACGATCGCCGATCAGACGAACGCGACTGGCTGAACGAAGCTCCATGAAGAAGATCGCGTCGGAAGCCCTCGTCGAGCGCCTCGTAGCTTGGGGTGTAGACACGATCTTCGGCCTGCCCGGCGATGGAATCAACGGAATCATGGAGGGCCTTCGCCGGCACAAGGAAGACGTCCGGTTCGTCCTCGTCCACCACGAGGAGTCTGCTGCGTTCATGGCGAGCGGCTACGCCAAACAAACCGGTCGCCTCGGCGTGTGCCTGGCGACCTCGGGTCCTGGGGGCATCCACCTCCTCAACGGGCTCTACGACGCCAAGCTCGATCACGTTCCCGTCCTAGCCATCACCGGGATGCAGGGAACGACGCAGCTTGGGACGGGTATCCAGCAGGAGGTCCATCTCGATCACCTCTTCGAGGACGTCGCGGACTACAACGTGAGGGTCGCCGTTCCCGCGTCGATACCGACGCTCGTCGACCTGGCCGTGCGCTCGGCCTTGTCTCGTCGGTCGGTGTCGCATATCACGATCCCCGTCGACATCCAGGAGGCCGATCCCGACATGGTGCCCTTCGAGGGCGGCCTCGGTGTCGCGCGCACGCCGGACACGGCTGCCATCTATCTTCCCGCGTCCGTCGTGCCAACGAGGGATCAAGTCCATGCGGCGGCGGAACTGCTGAACACGGCAGAACGTGTGGCGATGCTCGTTGGCGTCGGCGCACGTGGAGCGGCCGAAGAGGTGCTTGCCGTCGCCGAGGTTCTCGGCGCTCCCGTGGTGAAGACACTTCCCGGAAAGGCCGTCGTCCCCGACGACCACCCGAACGTTACCGGTGGCATTGGTCTCCTCGGCACCAAACCGTCCCTCGAAGCCATGGATAACTGTGACGCACTCCTTATGGTGGGTACGAACTTCCCCTACACGGCATTTCTTCCCGAGAAGGCGCGCGTCGTCCAGATCGACATGGATCCGACTCGGGCCGGCAACCGTCTTCCCACTGAGCTTCCCCTCATCGGAGACGCGAAAGCGACGCTCCGGGAGCTCCTTGCGCATCTTCACCCCAAGACCGAGCGCCGTTTCCTGGAGGGCCTGCAGGAACAGATGCGGGAATGGCGACGAGATATGGCCGCGCTCGAGAATGGTGACCGGACGCCGATCCAGCCGCAATACCTCGCTCGAACGATCGATCGTCTCGCAACCGACGACGCGATCCTGTGCGCCGACTCGGGAACGATCGCCACGTGGGCGGCACGCCATTTCGACATCCGAGGACGGCGCGAGTTCTACCTCAGCTCCAACCTCGCCTCGATGGCTTGCGGCCTTCCGTACGCAATCGCCATGCAGATCGCCAATCCGGAACGTCAAGTGATCGCCTACGTCGGCGACGGCGGCTTCGCGATGCTCATGGCGGAGTTCTGGACCGCGGCTCGATACGAGTTGCCCATCACGGTCGTGGTGAACAACAACGGATGTCTCGGGATGATCCTCTGGGAGCAGATGGCGCTCGGCTTTCCCGAGCACGGCGTGCGATGGGAGCGACCGGCCGACTTCACCCCGTGGGCGGAGTCGTGCGGGGGCCGAGCGATCCGCGTCGAGGATTCTCACGCGCTCGAGGAAGCGTTGAGCGACGCACTTGCGTTTGCGGGTCCGGCGCTCGTTGACGTCGTCGTCAATCCCGACGAGCCACCAATGCCGCCGAAGATCCGGTACGAGCAGGCGAAGGGGTTCGCTGAGGCCTTCCTGCGCGGTCAGCCTCGGCGCGCGTCGATCGCCTCGACTCTGTTTCACGATCGACTCGATCAGTTCCGTGGCTCATGAGGACCAAGGAGATCGACGGCGCTGGCGAGCGCACCTTGGTTGCCGTACTCGATCCGGACGATGAAGTGATCCGCAACCTGACGGAGCTTGCCGACGAACAAGCCTTGGGCGGTAGCCGGCTGACAGCGATCGGTGGCTTCAGTCGGGCCACCTTGGGATTCTTCGATACCGAAACGAAGGGGTACCTCGAGATCGCGGTCGAGGAGCAGACGGAAGTCGCTTCATTGGTGGGGAGCATCACACGCGACGAGGAATTGCCAAAAATGCATCTTCACGCCGTCCTGAGCAAACGTGACGGGTCGACGGTGGGTGGCCACGTCCTCGAGGGCTGGGTGCGGCCAACCCTCGAAGTGATGACGTCGAATCCTTGGAAGCTTTCCAGCGAGCTCATGATCCGTCGTCAGGGCTTCCGTTGATCCGGCTCCGCCGCCGGCCGACGAAGATCATCAGGCCGAGGTCGACCGCCTCTTGACACATGGTGCAACGCGCGTCGACATCGGTCAGGGAGACGTTCCGTGGGTCGTCCTCGCCGATCCAGACGGCAATGAGTTCTGCGTCCTGACGCCGCGGTGACGGACCAGATAGCGTCGAGCGATCGAACGAACGGGAGCGATCGATTACCAGGGCCGATGGCAGCAGACGTCGACTACAATGTGCGTCGTTGCGAAGCGCCATCCGATCTTCCTCTTGTGGCGGCCGCTCCTCAGGGACCGAAAGACGACATGGTCGCAGAGGCGGCGATCGCCGCGGGCTGCGATGCGGTCGTGACCCACAATCGGAGCGACTTCGATGAGCTTGCGAATTTCGGGGTCCGGGTGTTGAGTCCGAGCGATTTCCTTCACGAGATCGGAGGACCGTGATGAGCACGTTGAGTTTGCGACTTCCAGAGTCCTTGCACCGCAAGCTTGCCGAGCTCGCCAAGCGAGAGGGCATATCTATCAATCAGTTCATCAGCTCAGCCGCAGCAGAGAAGGTGGCCGCTCTTCTCACGGAGGATTACCTCGAGGAGCGAGCCAAGCGGGCATCGCGCAAGCGCTTCGGGAAGGCGCTTGCGAAGGTCGCCGATATCGAGCCCGAGGACGTCGACCGTCTCTAGACGCCGGCCTTCGTTGCGATCGCCGCCAGGATCGATCCGAATCTGTCGCGCTCGGCGTCGCTGAGGACAGAGAACGCCGGTGCGAGCGACTCGTCGGTGATTGTCTCGGCTTGCTCGAGCTTCGCCTTGAAGGGTTCGGCGTCCGGCATCTCGTCGGTGTAGCCGAACAGCTGATACATGTACGGGCTGTTTCCGGCCACCGCGTTCTTCGCCTCGACACCGACCTCCTTGACCGCGTCGATGTGCGCGCCGCCACGAAGCTCGCGCAGCACGAGGGCGCACTGCACGGCTGCGCGTCCGGCAGGGTCGTCGGCCAGCGACATCTCGCGCCAGCCGGCGAACAACGCCGACGACGGGGTCGGTTCGTGGTTCTGTGCCACCCGCTCAGTCATCTTCGTGAACTCACCGAGACCGTCGACGTCGGTGAGCTTCTCGCGTCCCCAAACGGCACACGCTTGCTCGTAGTGCTTCGCGATCACCTTCGGATCGTGGCCGGCCTTCGCCTTGTCCCATGTGCTCGCAACGAGCTCAGGGTTGAAGAAGTGGAAGGCGTCGGCGGCGGTCTTGCCGTCGACGTCGCCGAGCACGCCGCCGCGTCCGAGAACGTAGTACGACATGAAGTCGAGTCCGGCGGTCTCACCGGCCGCGCCGGTGCTCGGGCTCATCATGAAAGCAGCGCCCATCGGGCCGACCTTCTTGCCGACGTCCCGTACGAATTCTTGAATGCTCATGGTCCCTCCTGTTTTCGTGGCCCGTGTTTCGTGACCCGTGATCCGTGGACCCCGATGCTACTCAGCGCTCGAGGAAGACCACGAACTCGCGCCCGGACGGATTCACGAAGATCTCCACCTCTTGGAATCCCATCTTGCGGATGACGTGCGCGGAGCGTTCGTTGAACGTCGCCACCGTGGTGCGCAGCGGCTTGCCCGGCCAGCGTTTGCGCGCCTCGCCGCACACGAGCTCCATGAACGCAAGGCCGTGCCCAGCTCCGGTGATCTCGGGACGCATCCCCGTTCCCCAGTCGATCGCGTCGTGTGCGTATATGCCGCCGGACACTCGTGCGTCCTGACCGAAGCAGCCGTGAGCGACGAGCCTGCCGTTGTCGTCCACAACAGCGAAGTAGTCGTTCGCGGGATCGAGCAGCACCTCGACGTCGTCGGGAGAGGCGTCGTACAGCGAATAGGGTTCTGGATAGCGCCACGTCGAGATGTCTTCGGCATCGGCACGAGTGATCGACCGGATCGTCCAGTTAGTCGTAGGTTGCTTCAACGTTGAAGCGGTCTCCTTCAAGTGACATCAGGTGCGCCGAACCGTCGGCGAGTGTGATCTGGAATCGCGCACGACGGTGATTCTCGCCGGAGTCCCACCATCGTTCGTTCACCGGCCACGGACCGGCCCAGCTCACGACGTCATTCCACCTCTTACCGTTGATCCTCACGCGCGTCGGT
The DNA here is from genome assembly GCA_964520325.1 of uncultured Actinomycetes bacterium. Lineage (GTDB taxonomy): Bacteria > Actinomycetota > JAICYB01 > JAICYB01 > JAICYB01 > CAZFOB01. The sequence goes on from CAZFOB010000022.1 coordinate 41,222, forward strand.
GAGGCGCTCAGCTTCAGTCGCGACGACACCGCGACCTGCTCGCCCTGAGCGTCGACCATCTCGGCCTCCATCGGGCGCGGGTGCACGATCGACGGTGATGGTGACGGCAGTCGTCCCGGCCACGGTGGCATCTCGACTTCTACCGGACCGGCGACGGTTGCCTTGCCCGGCAGTCCTGGACGCGCCGGCGAAACCGGATCGCCCCACGCGACGAGGCTCACCTGTTCGCTTGGGTGGCGTCCACCGGAGAGCGTCGGCTGCTGCGCACCGCGCTGTCCGAGCAGTCCCTGCACGCGCGCGATCGCGCGACGCACCCGATCGGAGGCATCACCGCGCCTCGACCACAGACCGATCTGCGCGCCGGTGGCCGCGCCGACGTCCTCAGGCGAAAGCCGCACGATCGAGATGCCCCCGGACAGCTGCGCGCCCTCTGCGAGCCACCCCTCGAGCTGCCAGCGCACGCGCTCGGCGATGGCCGCCGGTGTGAAGGCGGCCGAGTAACGCCATGTGCGTGAGCGTTCCTCGCCGTGCTCGGTGGTGACGGTGATCGTGAGCTTCGCGCACGCCAGACCGAGCGTCATCAGGCGCTCTGCGAGCTCGTCGGCCGCGGCCTTGCCTGCGAACATCGCAACGTCGACGCGGTGCGCCGGTGGGTCGAGCTCGCGCGCGACGATGAGGTCGGGTGGGATCGCGCGCGGTTCGAGCAGCCGGTCGTCGTGGGCGCAAGCGAGCCGGTGGGCGATCTCTCCGTCGACGCCGAAGCGCGCGACGACGCGGTGACGGGGAAGCGCAGCGAGCTCGCCGAGGTTTCGGATGCCGAGACGCTTGAGCAGGTCGCACAGATCGGGCCTGTCCAGGACATCGATCGACAACGGTGCGAGGAACGCGGGGCTGCCGAGCGGCGGTATCACTCGTCCGCGCGCTGCAGCCAGGGATGCGGCGAACGGTCCGTCGGCGATACCGGTGCGGCAGCGGTCGTCGACGTGTACCGCATGCGTGCGCATGACTTCGATCGTGTCGTCCACTGCGGAAGCGAGCTGCTCGCGCAGCTCCTCTTCTCCGCCGAAGTAGCGAGCGGGTCCGCGAGAAGCGACCACGCACAATCCGGGACGCACTACCTCAACGCGCGGCGCGAACGATTCAACGATCGTCACGATGCGCTCGAAGGTCCTCGCATCTCTGGCCGGGTCGTGCGTGAGCACCTCGAGTTCCGGACAGCGCGACTGCGCGTCCCGGCGGCGCATGCCGCGCTTGATGCCGAACGCGAGTGCTTCTGGCGACGAAGACACCACGCGATTGGCGAGGAAGACGGCGGCCGGGAGCTCCGGTGGCAGGTCGGCGGTAACGATCGCCCACCGCGGGCAGCCGATGGCAAGCGTGCGGATCATCCGGTTATCCGGTTACTTCGAAGTCTCGTAACCACGGGGTCGTTTGCTATCCGGATATCGCCCTCGACATCGGGGAGCCACAACGTCGCGGATCGTCCACGTGCAGCCGCGCGACGCCCGGATACAGACACCTCGAGTGTTCTTGCGGCGAGATGTCCGTGTCCGCGACCGATGCCGTGCCATACCGGCGACGTCGTCTCGATGCGGACGTCGCTTTCCGGCCACGCCCCAACGACGACGAGCACAGCGTCGCGCTCGCGCACGCGTCCGGCGATCTTGCGCGCGTCGCGTGTGCGAGATGGATGTGCCAACACGACGTCGAATGCGTCGACGAGCGCGGCGAGCACATCGGTCCATTGCTTGCCCGGGTCGGGGACGATCACGAGCTTGTCGAGGTCGAGACCGAGCTCGGCCCCCGCGCGTAAGCCCAGCTCCGGCATGCCGACGACGGCGGTCCACGTGTTCTCGCTGGCCTTGGAGATGAGTGCCAGTGCGATGGAGGTGGCGCCGATCCCGCTCACCGAGGTCATCGATCCGGGACGCAAGCCTCGCTCGGGGAGCAGTGACTCGAAGGCGGGAAGCACCGGGATGTGCATCGGGTTCAGTCGTGAGGCGCGCTGCAGCCCGGGACTTCGCGCGATGAGAGCCGCCAGCTGATCCGTCATCCGTCCCTTTTCGCCCGTCGGCCGAGCAGTCCAGAATCGAACAGATGTTCGTAGATGTCAAGCTATACACATCAAGGTGTATGCTGGTGTATATGAGCCGGACGAACATCGACATCGATGACGAGCTGATCAGGCGTGTGATGAAGATCTACAGATTGCGTACGAAGCGAGAAGCCGTTGACCTTGCCCTTCGCAAGCTGATATCGAGCGATCCGCACAAAGGCATGCTCGCCCTTCGCGGTATCGGCTGGGACGGCGATCTCGACGAGATGCGGCGAACGCGCGACATCGAGTGGTGATCGTCCCTGACAGCTCGGCATGGATCGAGATGCTGCGTCGAACGGAAAGCTCGGTCGACCTCATCCTCATGCGGCTACTTGCAGAGGAAGCAGAGATAGCCGTTACCGAGCAAGTGGTTCTCGAAGTCCTCGCGGGGGCTCGGTCGGAGCGGCATCTCAACGAGCTGCGTTCTCAACTGCTTGGTTTCCCGGTGTTGCCGCTCGAGGGGCTGGGCGACTACGAGGAAGCGGCGTCCATCTATCGCAGCTGTCGTCGCAATGGTGAGACGATCCGCAAGCTCAGCGATTGTCTTGTCGCCGTTCCGGTTATCCATGCAGGGGCTGAACTTTTGCACAACGACAGCGACTTCGATGCCATCGCGCGTCACAGTGACCTGCGCATCTATCCTGTGAACTAAGGAGGTCGCTATGCCAACGGATGTTGAAGTCGAGTACTGCGTCCCCTGCGGACACCTGGAGCAGGCCATCAACACCCAGCGCGCGATCCTCACCGAGTTCGGACAGAAGCTGCGCGCCGTCGCTCTCGTCACCGGCGAGAAGGGCGTCTTCAAGATCCGCGTGAACGGCGAGGAGATCTTCGACAAGAACATGGGCTACGACGAAGCAGCCATCCTCGCGTCGATCAAAGAGCGCATCGGCTAAACCCGATGTCCGCACGGATGTCGGACGAGGAGATCCGCGCGTTTCTGTCATCGGGGACGAAGACCGGCAAGCTCGCGACCGTTCGTCCGGACGGATCACCGCACGTCGCGCCGATCTGGTTCGTGCTGGACGACGACGGCGCGATCGTGTTCAACACCGGACGTACCACCGTGAAGGGACGTGCGTTGCGTCGCGATCCGCGCGTGTCGATGGTGGTGGACGACGAAGAGCCGCCGTTCGCTTACGTCCGGGTGGACGGTGTGGTGTCTTTATCCGAAGACCTCGACGAGATGCTCCCATGGTCGACTCGCATCGCCGCGCGCTATATGGGTTCGGACAACGCCGATATCTACGGACGTCGTAACGCGGTCGAAGGCGAGATGCTCGTGCGACTCAAGCCGTCGAAGACCGTCGCGCTGAAAGCGATCGCGGACTAACTGCCGAGACTCTTCTTCAGCTCGCACGTTGCGAAGAGCGGTCCAGTCACGCGAAGTTCGCTGATGGTCGAACCTGCCAACTCGGGCGTTACGTCGGGTTTGAATCGGAGCGTGCCGACGATGTGGACGGTCCACCGCTGACCGTGCGCAAGCATGTCTTCGAGTTCCGACCGACCGATCGTGAATGCCCCAATGCCAAAGAAGCGGCCTGCCTTGTCCTTGATCCGCATGTAGCGGAACAGCCCGATACCTCTGATGAACCGGCCAGTACGGAAAGGCCGAGGACGCGTGCTGCTCCAACCGATCTTGACGGTCATGACCCATCCCCCCGTCCGTTCTTGATCCACTCGACGACGTCCTTCGGTCCTTTGACCGAACCGAGCACCGTCACTTCGCCGAAGACGGCAGCGGCGAGGTCCGTCGTGATTCCCTCGCCGAGCCGGTACATCCCGACGACCTTGACCCGCAGCTTCACGCCTTCGTCTCGAACCTTCTCGAGATCGCGTTTTTCGTGGGAGAGGTAGCCAACAACGAACTCCTTGCGCGTCACGACGTCGTCGACGAGCGCCTTCTGGTCTTCGAGCTGGTCGCGGATCGCGTCGCGGATGAAGTCGGTGCGGCTGGAGAAGACGCCCTCGCGTACCAGGAGGTCGATCCGGCCGAGGTCGACTGGACCAAGGTTGATGGTGATCTTCTCGTCCTCGGGTCCCGCCCGTTCAGCTGGTGCCATCCATATGGATGGTAAATGGCATGCATCGAAGGTCAAGTGGGCGCCGGAACTGCGTTGGGAGTCTGCGCCTCGGTTTCGCGCGGGTCAGGCTCCCAAACACGCGCGGAGATGGTTCTGCGGAACCCGGTTGCCGCTGAGCGGGCAAGAGGTTCCGCAGAACCGTTAACGAGAGACGCCTAGCGGTTGCCGACCTCCACTTCGACGTGCTCGGCGGCCCATCGCAGCGCTTCTTCGCGCTTGGTCGGGATGTGCTCGCTGGGCCACAGGCCCTCGTGCGGCGTGTAGTCCTTGAGCACTTCCTTCGCCACCGTCACCTTGTGGACCTCGGTCGGACCGTCGGCGATGCCCATCGTCGGAGCATTCATCCACATCTGCGCGAACGGCATCTCGTTGGACACACCGAGGGCGCCGTGCATGTGCATCGCGGTATGGACGGTGTCTATGAGCACCTTCGGTAAGCGCGCCTTCACGGCTGCGATGTCCTTGCGGACCTTGAGGTAGTCCTTGTAGCGGTCGATCTTCCATGCGCTCTGCAAGACGAGCAGGCGGAACATCTCGACGTCAGTCCATGTGTCGGCGATCTGTTCCTGCACCATCTGCTTGTTCGCGAGCAGCTCACCCTTGGTCTCTCGCGAGAGCACGCGCTCGCACATCATGTCGAGACACTTCTTGAGCGTGGCGATCGAACGCATCGCGTGATGGATGCGTCCGCCGGAAAGGCGCGTTTGCGCGGCTGCGAACGCTTTGCCCTCCGGCCCGAGCAGGTTGTCGGCCGGGATGCGGACGTCCTCGTAGCGGATGTACGCGTGGTGACCTCCGCCGAGCTTCTCTGTTCCCGTCCCGACGTTGCGCACGAGGTTCACGCCGGGCGTGTGCCGCGGGACGATGTACATCGACGTGCCGTCGTAGGGACTGACGTCCGGATTCGATACGGCCATGACGAGCAGGATGTCGGCGCGGTCGCCGGCCGAGGTGAACCACTTCTCGCCGTTGATGACCCATTCGTCGCCGATGCGTTCGGCGCGCGTCTTGAACATCGTCGGGTCGGCGCCGGCGTGGGGTTCTGTCATCGAGTACGCGGAATAGATCTCGCCGTTGAGCAACGGCTTGAGCCATTGCTCCTTCTGCTCGTCGGTGCCGTAGTGCGCGATGGTCTCGGCGTTGCCGGAGTCGGGAGCTTGTGCGCCGAACATGCGCGGCGCGAGGCCGGAGCGTCCGAGGATCTCGTTCATGAGGCCGAGCTTCACCTGGCCGTAGCCCTTGCCGCCGAGGTCGGGGCCGAGATGGCAGGCCCACAGGTCGTTGTCCTTGACCTTCTGGCGATAGGCGTCGATGCGCGGACGGATCTTCTCCCGCGGGATGCCTCCCGCCCACATCGCGGTCTCGAACGGCTCGATCTCGTTGGTGACGAAGTCCTCGATCCAGTCGAGCTTCTCTTGGAACTCAGGTTCTGTCTCGAAATCCCAGGCCATGGGCGTCCTCCCGTGTCATCCCTCTTATTTTCGCTGGGCGTCGCTGCGCGCCGCCCGTCGTACAAAACTACGCGTACACGATCTCCGGCGCGAAACGGTCCCTGATCCGTCCGAACAGCTTTCCCACTGGACGGGCGAGCACGATCACGATCGGGACGTTGGCAAGGACCGCCCGTCCGGTGTCCCAGGGCAGGGATGTGACCGAGTAGAAGCGGACGTAATGGGTGAGCAATTCGGGCAATGTGAGGCCGCTCGAGTAGAAGAGCGGGCCCCCTTGGCCGAGGAATGGCCAGAACCACAGCGTCATCACGAACCCGTACGCGATCGAGGACGCGTATGCGTAGACGCCGAGGACGAGGACCGGCAGCCGTCCACGCGTGAGCTTCTGCGCGACTCCGGCACCGGCCCCCACCCAGCCGAGCGCGAACATCTGGAACGGCAGCCACGGACCGACACCACCCGTAAGCACGGCCGAGACGATGATCGAGAACGCGCCGAGCAAGAACGCGAAGCGCGCGCCGATGTACCAACCGGCCAGCATCGGGAGGATGAACATCAGTCCCTCGCCGGTCGGGCCCTTGGGGATGCGCAGAAACGCGTTGATGGCGACGAGGGCGCCGAGCAGCGCGATGAGCCGCGCGTCTGCTCCGAATCCAGGCGCGCCCTTGGCCGCATCGATCGCGACGAGGATCAGCAGCGGGACGAGCAACGCGACGACGATCGGCGCGTCGAAGCTGTGCGCTTGAGCCTCGCTCGACGCGACTGTGACGCCGAGGACGAGCGGCCACGCGATGGCGGCGACACCGAGGACGTTGGCGACGAGGAAAGCGATCATGTGCGCATGGCCGCGAACACGTCGTCGGGGACCAGGAAGCGTGGGTCGCCCATCACCTTCGAGGTCTGCGAGGAGAACAGCAGCGATTCGCCGAGCACCTCGCGCACCGGACCCGATGCGACGATGTCGCCTTCGGCGAGCAGATGGACCCGATCGGCGGCGCGTGCCACGAGCTCGACGTCGTGGGTGACGAGCAGCACAGCCGCACCGTCGTCGGCCTTCTCGCGAAGGATCTGCGCAAGGCGATCTTTGCCGGCCGGGTCGAGACCGCGCGTCGGTTCGTCCAGCAGATAGACGTCCGGGGAGCGGACGAACGCGGTGCCGAGTGCGGCCCACAGCCGTTGTCCGGCCGACAGCGTCCAGGGATGGCGGTCGGCGAGGTTCTGGAGGCCGAGTCGCGCGAGCCACCCCTCGTCGGAGATCTCCGCACGGACGGTGTCGCGGAACAGCAACATCTCGGCCCGCTGCGGGACGTAGGCGACGCGTCGTGATGCTTCCTTCAGTGCGCGCCGTCCGTCAACGACGTCGTCGTCGAGGACGATCGAGCCACCCGACGGGGTGATGAGGCCGGCGAGGGCTCGCAGCAGCGAGGTCTTGCCGGCGCCGTTGCGACCGACCAGGGCGGCGATCTCGCCGCGCGCAAGCGCGAGCGAGACGCCGCGAAGCACGTCCCGTCCGCCTACCGACACGCGCAGTTTGTCGATGCGCATGACGGCCTCGCGCGGCTCCGGATCGGCCGACAGGCCGTCCGCCAAACGGTTCGGGACGCACGGCGCGGGGATCGTGAGTCCGGCCGCGAACCGGCGCCCTTCGCGCACGGTCAGTGGGAGCGGATCCCAGCCGAGCCGGCGTCCCAGCACGCACACCGGTGGAGCGAACGCCGACCGAGCGAAGACCTCGCGCGGCGACCCACACAACAGCTCGTTGTCAGCCGTCATCTCCTGGGAGACCCCCGGACCCCCCAGGAAACACACCTGGTCGGTGAACGACGCGACGCGCTCGAGGCGGTGCTCCGCGCACACGATCGTGAGGCCGAGCTCGTCGCGCAGTCGCGCGAGCACGTTGAAGACGTCTTCTGCCGACTGCGGATCGAGCGCCGAGGTGGGTTCGTCGAGGACGAGCACACGAGGCTGCGCCACGAGGACGGCGGCGATCGCAACTCGCTGGCGCTCGCCGCCGGACAGGGTCTCGAGGCTCCGCGTCCGGAGATGGGCGATGCCGAGGGCATCGAACACCTCCTCGAGGCGCTTGCGCATCGTGAGTGGAGCAACGCCGAGGTTCTCCATCGCGAAGGCGACTTCGGGGATGACGCGATCGGCCGTCGCGTGCGCTTCGGGATCTTGCGGGACGAACCCAACGAGTCCGGCGAGCTCGCGCGGTGGGACCCCGGTGACGTCTTGGATGCCACCGGCGCCACCGATCTCGACGCGTCCGGAGAAGACCCCGCCGGAGTGATGCGGCACGAGGCCCATCGGCACGCGGAGCAAGGTGGACTTGCCGCTTCCGGACGAGCCCGCCACGAGCAGCAGGTCGCCTTCGGCCACGGTGAGGTCGACGTTGCGCAGCGCGGGCGCCGCAGCTCCCGGATACGTGAACGTCACACCGCGCAAACGGATCACGTCCTGGCCCCTAGAACGGCCGGCGAGCAGAAAAGCGCGGTGACGGCTGCGATCGTCCATGCGAATGCCGGCCACGTCACCACCGGGAACGGATCGTAGGAGACGTCGGCCCCGGCTCCGGCCAAGACGGCCGCCCCGATCGGTGCGAGCGCCGAAGCGACGATCACCAGCACGTCGACGCGAGCGACCGGCCGTGTGGACAGTCGCGTCGTCGGCGAAGCCGACGACGCGAGACGGAAGCCCGTCACCAGTGCTGCGGCCCCCAGGGCCGCAGCCATCCCCCCCACCACGCGCAGCCCCCAGATCCAGCCGGTGATGGACAGCACGAGAAGGCCGAGTCCGCTCCACATGAAGACCCGCCCCATCATGGGAGCACGTGTTGTGCCGCCTCGCCCGTATCCGCGTGCGTCCATCGACTCGGCGAGCAGCAACGCGCGCTCCAACGACAGGCCGAGCACCGGGACGACCAGCGTCGGCGCGAGCCGGCGGAATCCCCACTCGCCGCGCAACCGCTGCGCGTCGCGGACGTCGCGGAGCGTCCGCATCACCCCGGGGACGAACGCAACGGCGATCGAGACGATGAGGCCGACGTCGCGAAAGACCGGCGGCACCGTGCGCAGCAAGCCGGTCAGATCGGCACGGGCGTTGAACACTCCGAATGCAACGAGCACGACGATGAAGCGCAGCCCCTCGTTCACCGCTCCGGCCAGCACCTCGGCCGAGACCGGGCCCCCGAGCTCGAGGCCACCGAACCACCGTGGGGTCTGCAACTGCGGCAGCACGAACAACGTCGTCCTACCGGGATTCGGGAGCAATCCGATGAAGAGCACGCGAACGGCCAGGAGCACGAGCCCGACCATCAAGAAGACGCGAACGGCTCGTCCGAGCGGAGAGTCGTCGGGTGGAAACGACAGGTGCACGACGAGCACAGCTAAAAGAGTGAGCACGAGATACAGCGGATTGGTCACCACGAAGGCGAACACGCAGATCGATGTGAGCCAAGCGATCCACGCCCCCGGATGAAGAGTCACAGCGCCCACCGTATATGCGCCGGCGCAGCGCTACTCGGGCGGCTTACGCAAGGTCGACTTGAGCGCGTCCTCTTGGTACTTGTTGCGCGCGTTCCACAGGAGGAACTCGTTGATCCCGAGGTCGGCGGCGGCGTCGATCTGCTTGCGGACCTCGACCGGTGTGTACGGCACGCGGATGCTGAAGTCCTGGAGCCAGGGCCGGAGCTTCGCCCCAGTGCCTTCGATGCGCCGCTTGGCGTCTTTGAGCGAGAGCGAAACCGTCTTGTACGGATCCTTCTCCGGATCGGGGATGCCGTACTCGCCCAGGTTGTAGTGCGATGGATAGAGCATCAGCGAGACGAAGTCGACCTCGCTCGCGATCAGCTCGAGCTTCTGACCGATGCCGAGGTCGTCGGAGACCAGCGCGACCAGACCGAAGAGGTCGGTCGACAGGTAGGCCCCGCGCGGCACGATCTGTTCCCGGGCCCGCACGAGGAAGTCATGGATCACCGCGTGGGGCAGGCGCTCGTCCTTGTGGGGGAACCACATGCGCGTCGCGTCGCCGTCGGTGGGGAAACGGATGTAGTCGAACTGGATCTCATCGAAGCCGAGCTCGATGGCCTCGATGGCCAGGGCGATGTTGTAGTCCTGAGCCTCTGTCGAGTACGGGTCGAGCCAGGTCAGTCCCTTGACGTTCTTCCACAGGCCGCCCTTGGTGTCCTGGATGGCAAGGTCGGGGCGAGCCTTCGAAAGGATCGAGTCCTGGTTGGTCACGATGCGACCGATCACGTAGATGTTCTTGCGCTTGAGCCCCCGGATCGTTGCGACGGGGTCGACGATCTTCCTCACTCCGGCCCCAGCTATGCGCGCCTGTTCCGAACGTGGGACCCATGAGATCTCGCCGCGCTCGTCCTTGATGTCGATGACGACGGCGTTGAGCTCGGTGCGGTCGATCATCTCCACCAGGTCGTCGAACCGGCTGCCGCCGGCGGTGTAGCCGGTCATCAGGATGCCGCGGGCCTGCGTGGGAGGAGGCCGCCGCTTGGGTGTGAACCCCTCGGGGAGCGGGCCGACGGTCAGCGCTTCGGCCGGTCCCTCTTGCGTGGTTTTGAGCAACGGCAAGCTTCCTCCGGTGCTCGAGAGCACGGGGGAGGTCGGCGGGCTGAGCATGAACACCGCGATGGCAAGCGCCACGGCGATGAACGCGTTCTGAACCGGACGCCGATCGAGCAGCGGCCGCCCGGGGGTTTGGGGGTGTGCCCCGATAGAAGGCGCGAGCATGAATCACACAGCGTAAGAGAACGTACGTCCGCGCTGCTGGTCTGGACTGACCGTCGGTCAGAAGTCGGTCTCCATCGCCACGACCTTGTCGAGGCGGCGTTGGTACCGCTCGCCACCCGGTTGCGCACCCTGAAAGACCGCGCCCATGAAGGTCGTGACGATCTCCTTCACGACCTCGATGCCGACGATCCCCGACCCCAGAGCCAGGACGTTCGCGTCATCGTGCTCGACCATCTGGTGTGCGGTGTAGGTGTCGTGAGCACTCGCGCATCTGATGCCGCGCATCTTGTTCGCCGCGATCACCGCGCCGGCGCCAGAGCCGCAGACGAGGACCCCCCGGTCGGCCCGGCCCGTCCGCAGGGCCTCTCCGACCGCCCGCGCGAGGTCGGGGTAGTCGACGGGGTCGGTCGAGAACGTCCCGCAGTCGACAACGTCGTGTCCGGCTTGCGACAGCACGGACACCACGACGTCCTTGACGCTGAACCCACGATGGTCGAAGCCGACAGCGACGCGCATTCCCGCAGGCTAGCCGTTCTCTGGACGATGACCGGTGTGGGATTCCGATTCGAAGAGCTCGTAGCGGGCTTTGCCGTGGTTCTTCGCGGCGTACATCGCAAGGTCGGCGTTGCGCAGAAGCTCATCGACCTCGTGGCGTCCCCAGGACAGAGCCACGCCGACGCTGGCCGTCGAACGGACCGCCGCGCCATCGAGGTCGAACGGCTCGTTGAGCGAGCTGAGGAGCCGGGCGGCGACGTCGCGGACCGCACCCTCACCTCCAGAGTCGACGAGCAGGAGCGCGAACTCGTCGCCCCCCAGCCGCGCGACCGTGTCCTCGGCGCGCACGCACGCGGCGAACCGCTCCGCGACTGCGGCAAGGAGCAAGTCGCCGACGTTGTGTCCGTACGTGTCGTTGACGGCTTTCAAGTTGTCGAGGTCGCAGTACAGCACGGCGACCGGCTTGCGGTTGCGTGCCGCTGACTTGAGAGCGTGCTCGGCCCGATCTCGGAACAGGGCGCGATTGGCTGCGCCGGTCAGCTGATCGTGGAACGCCTCATGACGCAACTGCAGCTCGAGCTCCTTGCGCTCCGAGGCATCGCGCGTGCTCAGCACGAACCCGGCGACCGACGGATCGTCCAGGAGATTCGTCCCGGTACTTTCGCAGCAACGCCAGGTGCCGTCGCCGTGACGGATGCGCCACTCGACCACCGGCGCCTCCCCGTCGCGTCCCATGAACCGCTCGAGGTAAGCGTCCATCGCGTCACGATCATCGGGGTGGACGACGTCGACGAACCTTCTTCCGACCACACTCTGCGGCGCGTAGCCGAAGACACGTTCGCTCGCCGGACTCTCGTAGGTGATGACTCCGGTACGACCGACGATGGTGATGACGTCTGTCGATTTCTGGACGAGCGAACGGTGACGCTCCTCGCTGTGCTGTAACTCTGCGGTGCGCTCGGAGACCCTTCTTTCGAGGTTGCGCGTGAGTGAGCGGTTCTCGCGCAGAGCGAGCAGCAGGAACACGACGGCGACAAGGACGGCGGCGAGCGCTCCCCAGAACAGGAGGCCAGCGTTGCCCGACACGGTGTAAGGCTAGCGGCCGCCGAGCGGTACAGGCGGCTCCACAGGGCAGTCGCCGGCGGTTGTCCGTGTCGATGAGGACTCGTTGATGCAGGACGAACTCCGTGCGGATCTGCCGGTTCAGCCCGGTTCTAGCCCGGTTCAGCCCGGTTCAGATTGACACTCGCCCCCGGCGCGTGTTAGCACTCGTATCATTAGAGTGCTAATCGGACATTTCTCCAGGGAGGAATAGGTATGCCTGCAAAGACCATCTCGTACTCCGCCGAGGCCCGGCGTTCGCTCGAAGAGGGCATGAACAAGCTGGCCGACGCGGTACGTGTCACCCTCGGCCCCAAGGGCCGCAACGTTGTCCTCGAGAAGAAGTGGGGCGCCCCCACGATCACCAACGACGGCGTCACGATCGCCAAGGAGA
>CAZFOB010000023.1:0-50753 GCA_964520325.1 uncultured Actinomycetes bacterium
GACAGGATGGCGCTTCGGCGCCTCCCGATAGACAGGATGGCGCTTCGGCGCCTCCCGAGAGAAAGGAGGCGAGGTGTCGGACTGCATCTTCTGCCGCATCGTGGCGCGTGAGATACCTGCCGATGTTGTCCACGAGACAGACCTCGTGCTCGCCTTCCGTGACCTCAATCCCCAGGCCCCAACGCATGTGCAGATCATCCCGAAGAAGCACGTTCCTCACATCACGAGCTTCGAGACGTCGCAGGACACTCCTTGGCTCGTCGAACTGATCGAGACCGCCAATCTGATCGCGCGATCCGAGGGTCTCGACAAGGGGTTCCGTTTGGTCATGAACAACGGCCCGCTTTCCGGCCAGAGCGTGTTCCACGTCCACCTGCACGTCCTTGGTGGACGTCGGATGGGCTGGCCCCCAGGGTGACGATCGGTGCGAAGGGTCACGGGTATACTTCAGCGAAATCGAAAGGTCCACAGCGATTGTCACGCCAGGTCAAGATCCTGGTTCCCGGGGAAACGCACATCGTCAACCTCGTGGGCCAGCGCGACGAACTTCTTCGGCAGATCGAAGGGGAGTTCTCCTCCGACATCCTCGTTCGTGGCAACGAGATCACCATCACCGGACACGATGAGGATGTCACACATGCTGCCACCGTCTTCGAAGAGCTTCTCGCCCTGCTGGGCCAGGGCCAGACCCTCACGACGGATTCCGTGGACCGCGCGGTCAAGATGGTGAAAACCGATGGTGGACCGCGTCCCTCCGAGGTCATGGGCGACACGATCGTGGCGATCCGCGGGCGTCCGATACGTCCGAAGACCGCCGGACAGAAGCGCTACGTCGATGCGATCCGCGACAGCACGCTGACGTTTGGTATCGGTCCGGCTGGGACCGGGAAGAGCTACCTCGCCGTGGCCATGGCCGTGAAAGCATTGCGCGACAAGGAAGTGTCGCGGCTCGTGCTGACTCGTCCAGCCGTTGAAGCGGGGGAGCGTCTTGGGTTTCTTCCCGGCGACATCGCGCAGAAAGTGGATCCGTATCTGCGTCCGCTCTACGACGCGCTCTACGAGATGCTCGAGCCAGGAGCCTACGGCCGCCTCGCCGAGCGCGGAACGATCGAGGTGGCGCCGCTGGCGTATATGCGCGGGAGAAGTTTGAACGACGCGTTCATCATCCTTGATGAAGCGCAGAACACTACGCCCGAACAGATGAAGATGTTCCTCACGCGCATCGGGATGCGGTCGAAGGCGGTCGTGACGGGTGACGTCACCCAAGTCGATCTTCCGGAAGGCCAGCTGAGTGGCCTTCATGTCGTGCAGGACATCCTTCGCGGCATCAAAGGTCTCGAGTTCGTGTATCTCGAGGCAGTGGACGTCGTCCGGCACAGGATCGTTCAGGACATCGTCGAGGCTTACCGCGTGTTCGAAGAGGCAAACCCCAAGGGTCGTCGATGACGTCGATCGCCATCGACGTCTTCGTCGCCAATGAACAGAACGAAGTTCCCGTCGACGAACACCGTCTCGTCTCGCTCGTGCGGATGGCGGCCGTCGAAGAAGGCGTTGAGCCGGGTGCCGAGGTAACGGTGCTTCTCGTCGATCGTTCGGCGATGGCTTCCCTCAAAGAGAAATGGCTCGGCGAAACTGGACCGACGGACGTGCTCGCTTTTCCGATGGACGAGCAGGCTCCTGAGGAGGAGCCGTACGTCCTCGGCGACATCGTGATCTGCCCCTCAGTCGCCGAAGAGCAATCGGCCACTGAGGGCAAGAGCGTCACCGATGAGGTCGATCTGCTGCTCGTGCACGGGTTCCTCCATCTGCGCGGCTACGACCATGTGAAGCCGCAGGACGCGCGAGCCATGCGTCATCGCGAGCGCAAGATCCTGGCCGAGTTTCGGAGGAAAGCAGCGGAGTGACCACCGGCGACTGGTGGATGATCGCGATCATCGGCGTTCTCGTCGTGCTTGCTGCCGTATTCGCTGGGGCGGAGACGTCGTTCTCGAAGCTGACGCGCGTGCGTGCGTTGCACCTGCAGGATCAGAACAAGCGATTCGCGAAGTACGCGCTGTTGATCACCGACGATCCACCGCGTTACATCAACCCCATCCTCCTCGCCACGCTTGCAACGCACGTCTTGGGCACAACCCTTGCTGCTGCGCTTGCTATCCGACGATCCGGTGACGCCGGCGAGTGGATCGCAACCGTCGTCATGACGACAGTGCTGTTCGTGTTTGCCGAAGCCGTCCCGAAGACATCGGCTTTGCAGCACTCGGACGCCTGGGTTCTTCCGCTGGGTCCATTTGTCTACTGGCTCGGCAAGATCGTGCACCCGCTGACGAAGATCCTCATCGGCATCGCGAATCTGATCCTTCCGGGCAAAGGTCTGTCGAAGGGTCCGTTCATGACCGAACGGGAGATCCGTCACATCGTCGACGTCGCCGAGGAAGAGGAAGTGATCGAGGAGCAAGAACGGGAGATGATCCACTCGATCTTTGAGCTCGGCGACACCCTCGTGCGGGAGGTGATGGTGCCGAGGCCGGACATGATCGTCGTCGAAGTGAACTACACCCTGACGGCCGCGACCGAGCTTGCGGTGAAACACGGCTTCTCCCGGATCCCGGTCTACGAGAATGAGCCGGATAACATCATCGGCGTTCTGTACTCAAAGGATCTCTTTCGTCCTCTTCGGGGTCTCGACGATGGCGTGCGATCGCTCCGCGACGTGCTCAGGGAGCCGTACTTCATCCCAGAGACGATGAAGGTCGCCGATCTCCTCCGCGAGATGCAGAAGCGACACGTGCATATGGCCATCGTCGCCGACGAGTACGGCGACGTTGCCGGGCTCGTCACACTCGAAGACGTCCTCGAGGAGATCGTCGGCGAGATCACCGACGAGTACGACGTTGAGGAGACCCACATCTCCGCCGTAGGAAGCTCGAGCTGGCGTGTGCTTGCCAAAACGCCGATCTGGGAGTTCAACGAGCACCTGAAGGCGGCGTTATCGGATGACGAAGCGTGGGACACCATCGGCGGTCTCGTCGCGTCGAGCCTCTCGAAGATCCCGGAGCCGGGCGATTCGGTGAACTACGACGGGTTCCTGCTCAGGGTTGAGCGGGTACAGCAGCGGCGGATCGGCACGATCCTCGTCCAGCGCATCAACGACGAGGGAACGCTCCACGCATAGCGATGGAGATGGACTCGAGCTCGGCCAAACTCCCGAGGGTTACCGTTCGGGCTTCGTCTGCATCGTCGGGCGCCCAAACGTCGGGAAGTCGACGTTGCTGAATCAGATCCTCGATAGCAAGGTCGCGATCACTTCCGACCGCCCGCAGACCACGCGCAATGCGATCCGCGGTATCCGCACAACCCAGCAGGCTCAGCTCATCTTCGTCGACACTCCGGGCTTGCATAAGCCGCAGAGTGCTCTCGGGATAAGTCTGAATCGCGTGGTACGCCGAACACTCGGCGAGGTGGACGTCGTTGTGTTCTTGGTCGATGCGCTCGAAGGTGTAGGTGCTGGTGATGCGTTCATCGTGAACGAGCTGAAGCAACGCGGGACGCCGGTCGTCGTGGTGCTCAACAAGATCGATGTCAGCTCACCAGCTCAACTCGAAACGGCGCGACGGCGGGTTACCGAGGTCTGCGATTGGATCCCCTTCGGGGTGTCTGCGAAGACCGGCGCCGGTGTGGACGACCTCGTGACCCACATCTCAGGGCTTTTGCCCGAGGGGCCGCTGTACTACCCGCCCGACTCGGTCACCGATCAGCCGGAACGTCAGATCGTCGCCGAGCTCATCCGCGAAAAGGTGCTGCGACGGATGCGGGAAGAGGTCCCCCATTCGGTCGCGGTCGTCGTCGAGGACATCGAGTCGGTCGACGACCGCTTCGAGATCTCGGCCACGATCTATGTCGAGCGCGACTCGCAGAAGGGGATCGTGATCGGCAAAGGCGGTCGCGTGCTGAAGGACGTTGGTACAGAGGCACGCCGCGAGATCGAGACGCTGCTCGGAAGGCACGTGTACATCGATCTGCGCGTGAAGGTCGAGGCCGACTGGCAGCGGCGTGACGCGCTGATCGCGCGTTTCGGGTACGGGGAGTGATCCGGATCGAGCGAAGCGAGCCCCCTGACCGGATCGAACGAAGCGAGTCGACGTGGAGGTGGCTGACCGGAGTCTTGCTCGCTGTGGCCGGCGCCGGCGCTGTGGTGACCGCGGCCGACGGCAGCGTCGTCGGACGGGTGGCCGGGGTGTTCGCCGCCGCCCTGCTCGGCCTCGTCGCCGTCAACGTCGTCCGCAAACAGGTGTGGGCGTACGGTTCGGCGTTCATGCTGGGCTTGTGTTGGCTGTGGGCGGTATCCGCGCTGCTCGTCGCGGGGTCGCTTCGCACGTTTGAGTTCCTTCTGTGGCTAGCCTGGTCCCTCGTGGTGATGGTCGCAAGCGTAAGGAGCCGGACGCCGGATGCCAGACCAGGATGGAGCGAAGCGACTCCCAAAGAAGGATGGAGCGAAGCGACTCCCAAAGAAGGATGGAGCGAAGCGACTCCCCCGGAAGGATGGAGCGAAGCGACTCCCAAAGAAGGTCTACACCCGAAAGGGTGACGACGGCACCACGCAACTGCTCTTCGCCGGAAAGGATCGCGTCGCGAAGTCGAGTCTCCGCGTGTGCGCGTACGGCGAAACAGACGAAGCGGTCGCCGCTCTCGGGCTCGCCCGGTTCGAGGCGATCGATGATGGGCAAGCCGACGTCGCGGACATCGTTCTGCAGCTGCAGCGTGAGCTCTTCGTGCTGGGCGCCGAGCTCGCGACCGATCCGGTGGACGCCGGTCGGCTCCAAACAGGCGTCTCGCTCGTCGGCTCCGAGATGGTCGATCGGCTCGAAGCCCTGATCGATGAGCTGAACGCCCAGTACGATCAGCCGAAGGATTTCATCGTCCCTGGGAACACGCGCCTCGGCGCCGCGATCGACCTGGCGGCGCGGGTGATCCGCCGCGCCGAACGGGCCGTCGACGCCCTGGCGAGGACGGAGGTCGTGCGGTCGGAGGCGCGGGCTTACGTGAACCGCCTCGCCGACCTCGTCTGGGTGCTCGCACGGTACGCCGAGCGCCAAGAGCGCCAACCCCGGCCCCGTTCGGGCTGACAATAGACGGGTGACCCAGAGCATCGGCCTCTATCGCGCTCAGGGCATCGTCCTGCGCGCGATCCGCCTCGGCGAGGCCGATCGGATCGTCACGTTCTTCACCCAGACCCATGGTCGCGTCCGGGCTGTGGCCAAGGGCATCCGGAAGTCGAAGTCGAGGTTCGGCGGACGCCTCGACGCGTTCACCCATGTCGATCTGCAGCTCTACAAGGGACGAAGCGACCTCGACATCGTGACGCAGGCCGACATCATCGCCCGCCCGCGCCGGATCCGGGCCGAGTACGCGTCGTTCTGCGCAGCAGCTGCCGTCGCCGACGCCGTTGACCGAACAACGCCGGAGCGAGAGCACAACGTCCGCACGTTCTTGTTGTTGCGGTCGGCGTTGCAGGCCCTCGAGGACGGCGCGTCCGACCCACCACTGCTCGCGTACGCGTTCCTTGCGAAACTCAGCTCGATGGCCGGGCTGCATCCAACGCTTACGGCGTGCGTGGATTGCGGATCAGACGACCTCGTCGCGTTCTCTCTACGGCGCGGTGGCGCAGTGTGTGTGAACTGCGTGGAGCGCGCCGACCCGAAGACGAGCACCGAGCTTCTCGGAGCCTGGTCGGCTCTGCTCGACGATGAGTGGACCGACCTGCGCCAACAGAAGATGCCGATCGCCACGTACCGTGAGCTCGGGGGACTGGTGGTCGCTTTCGTCCAGTGGCACACGGAGAGCCGTTTCCGCGCGTTCGGTTTGCTTCCCTCGGCGTTTCACAACGAGTCGGGATCGAGCGAAGAAGCTGTGGAGAGCGCCGTACACTGACCGCTGTGAGCCACCCCAAGCTCGATCGCGGACGGCTGCCTCGCCACGTCGGGATCATCATGGACGGCAACGGCCGCTGGGCCAAAGCTCGTGGTCTTCCACGGACGGAGGGTCATCGCGTCGGCATCGGCGAGTCGGTGGCAGATGTCGTCGACGGCGCGCTCGAGATCGGCCTCGCGAACCTCACGCTCTACGCGTTCTCGACTGAGAACTGGCGCCGACCGTCCCCCGAGGTTCGCTTCCTCATGACGTTCAACCAGCAGTGGTTGCTCGAGCAGCGTGACGGTTTCAACGAGAAGGGCGTCCGCGTGCGCTTCATCGGACGGCGCTCCGACCGCCGCGTGCCGCGCAAGCTCGTGGCGCTGGCAGAAGAAACCGAATCCATGACGTCGTCCAACAAGAAGCTCAATCTGACGATCGCGCTGAACTACGGGGGCTGGGCCGAGATCGTCGACTCCGTGAGGCATCTCGCGAAACTCGTCGATAAAGGCGAGCTCGATCCCGAGAAGATCACCGAGAACCACATCCGAAAGTACTTGTATGCGCCGGAGCTGCCCGACCCCGACCTCATCATTCGCACGTCCGGCGAGAAGCGGATCTCGAACTTCCTGCTGTGGCAGGGTGCGTACGCGGAGCTGTTGTTCTCCGACGTGCTGTGGCCGGACTTCCGCCGTGAGCAATTGTTCGCGGCCATCGCCGAATATCAGCGCAGAACGAGGACCTTCGGCGGAGTCGAGTAAGCGCCTTAAACCGGACGCAGCTGCTCTTCGAGGTAGGAGACGAGCTCCTTGATCGGAAGACGCTCCTGCGTCATCGTGTCGCGCTCGCGCACCGTCACCTGCTCGTCCTCGAGGCTGTCGAAGTCTACGGTGACGCAGAACGGCGTTCCGATCTCGTCGTGGCGCCGATAGCGGCGGCCGATCGCACCGGCGTCGTCGAAGTCGACCATCCAATGGGGACGAAGCGACGATGCGACGTCACGCGCGAGCGGACTGAGCTGCTCATTGCGCGAGAGCGGGAGCACGGCGGCCTTGATCGGCGCAAGGTCGCGATGGAGCGCGAGGTAGGTGCGCTTCTCGGTCTTGCCCGAGGCGGCAACGGCTTCGTCCTCGTGGTAGGCGTCGATGAGGAAGGCCAGCGTTGCACGGTCGGCGCCCGCCGACGGTTCGATCACATAGGGGATGAACCGTTCGTTATTGGCGTCGTCGAAGTACTGCAAGTCCTTGCCCGACTTCTCCTGGTGCGCCTTGAGGTCGAAGTCGGTTCGGTTCGCGATGCCCTCGAGCTCGCCCCAATCGGTGAACGGGAAGGCGTACTCGATATCGACCGTGCGCTTGGCGTAATGAGAGAGCTCGTCGGCGGCGTGCTCGCGCACTCGCATGTTGAGCTCCGACAGGCCGTAGCGCAGGTACCAGGCTTTGCGCTCGTCGATCCAGGTTTGGTGCCACTGCTCGTCGAAGCCCGGCTTGACGAAGAACTCGAGCTCCATCTGCTCGAACTCACGGGTGCGGAACGTGAAGTTGCCGGGCGTGATCTCGTTTCGGAACGCCTTGCCGATCTGAGCGATGCCGAAGGGGATCTTCATGCGCGAGGTCGACTGGATCTGTTTGTAGTCCACGAAGATGCCTTGCGCGGTCTCCGGACGCATCCACACAACCGCGCCCGAGTCCTCGACGGGGCCGGCGAACGTCTTGAACATGAGATTGAAGTTGCGCGGATCGGTGAACTTGCCCTGGCCGCAGTTCGGGCAGTTGGGGCCCTCGAGATGGTCGGCCCTGAAGCGCTGGTGACAGTTCAGGCACTCCACGAGGGGGTCGGTGAAGACGTCCACATGGCCGGAGGCCTCCCAGACGCGGGGGGAGAGCAGGATCGCCGAGTCGAGGCCGACGACGTCGTCGCGGAGCTGGACCATCGAGCGCCACCATGCGCGCTTGACGTTGTTCTTGAGCTCAACGCCGAGCGGGCCGTAGTCCCAGGAGGACCTGAGGCCACCGTAGATCTCGGAGTTGGGCAGGACGATGCCCCTGCGCTTGCACAGGTTGACGATGGTGTCCATCGAGACCTTGCTCATGGCCCGCCAGGATATCGGAGGAAACGAGGCTGTTCAGGCGTGGCAACATAGAGACTTCCGTTTCGCCCAATGAGTGCGGGCGTGCAGGGTCAGGAGATCTGATGGCCAAGAACGCTGCAGAAGTGCTGAAGTCGGTACCCCTCTTCCAGGACCTGTCGAAGGGCGAGCTCAACGACATCGCGGGCGCCGCCCGTGATGAGCTCTACTCACCTGGTCAGGACATCGTGACGGAAGGGGAGTCGGGCGGCCCGTTCTTCCTCATCACCGAGGGCAGGGCCGACGTTCTCGTTGGCGACAAGAAGATCAGCGACCTCGGTCCGGGGTCGTATTTCGGTGAGATGGCGCTGTTCGAGGGCGGAGCACGCGGCGCGACCGTGCGCGCCGAGACGCATGTGAAAGCGCTTGCCATCAGCTCTTGGAACTTCCTCGCGATCCTCCAAGACAACTGGGAGATCACCAAGAAGGTTCTGGCCGCGCTCACACGTCTCATCCGCGAACTCGAACGAAAGGCGTAGAGACGTGGCGAGAAGGAAACCATCAGGCCCGCGGCGCAAGACGTCCCCGCGGCGTGCGACAACACGACGCGCGCCGGCACAGCGTCCGCCCAAAGCGACGCCGATCGCGACGCGACAAGCGAAGAGAGCAACGATGACCAAGCGCGTCCCAGGCCCGAAAGGCCCGAAAAGCAGGAAAGGCTCGAGGGCCAAGCTCGTCTACGGCTTCAGCGAAGGCAAGATGGACATGAAGTACCTGCTCGGCGGAAAGGGAGCGAATCTCGCCGAGATGACCAACCTCGGTCTTCCCGTTCCCGGTGGCTTCACGATCTCGACCGACGCCTGCCGGAGCTACATGGCGACCGGCAAGATCCCGGGCGGCCTCATGGACGAAGTCGCCAAGCACCTTGCGTCACTCGAGAAGAAGGTGGGACGCAAACTCGGCGACGCCGGTGACCCGCTGCTCGTCTCCGTGCGTTCGGGCTCGATGTTCTCGATGCCCGGGATGATGGACACGGTTCTCAACCTCGGGATGAACGACAGCTCCGTCAAGGGGCTCACGAAGCAGACCGGCGACGAGCGCTTCGCGTGGGACAGCTACCGGCGGTTCGTCCAGATGTTCGGTAAGACGGTGATGGGCTTGTCCGGTGATGTCTTCGAGGACGCTCTCGACGAAGCCAAGCTCAAGCGCGCCAAGAAGATGAAGATCAGGGCCGGCGAGATCAAAGACACCGATCTGACCGCCGACGACCTGCGGCGCGTCGTCGACGAGTTCAAGTCGATCATCGAGAACCAAACCGGCAAGCCATTCCCGCAGGATCCATCCCGTCAGTTGCGCGCCTCGATCGAGGCCGTCTTCAATTCTTGGAACAATCGCCGCGCACAGGAGTACCGCAGGCAGGAGGGGATCGACGACGCGCTCGGCACTGCCGTGAACGTCCAATCGATGGTCTTCGGCAACAAGGGCTCCGACTCGGGCACCGGCGTCGCCTTCACGCGCGATCCCGCCAGTGGCAAGTCCGGCGCGTACGGAGACTTCCTCATGAACGCTCAGGGTGAGGACGTCGTCGCGGGGATCCGTACCCCAGAGCCACTGTCGGCGCTGCGAAAAGTGAACAGGAAGGTGTACGAGGAACTCCTGGCGATCATGCAGCGGCTCGAGAAGCACTACCGCGACATGTGCGACATCGAGTTCACCATCGAGCAGGGCATCCTGTTCATGCTCCAGACCCGAGTCGGCAAGCGCACGGCGCCGGCTGCGGTGAAGATCGCCGTCGATATGGTCGGGGACAGCCTCATCACCAAAACCGAAGCGATCGGACGCGTCACGCCAGATCAGCTCGACCAGCTACTGCACCCCCAATTCGATCCGGGCGCCAAGGCGGACGTGATCGCCAAGGGCATCAACGCCTCCCCGGGGGCCGCGGTTGGCAAGGTCGTTCTCGATGCGGACACCGCTGTCGAGTGGGCGGAGCGCGGCGAGAAGGTCGTGCTCGTCCGCGACGAGACCAACCCCGACGACGTCCACGGGATGTACGCAGCGGAGGGCATCCTCACCGCGCGTGGCGGCAAGACCTCGCACGCGGCAGTGGTCGCCCGCGGCGCCGGCAAGCCGTGCGTGGTCGGAGCCGATGCGCTGCGGATCGACTACGCCGCCAAGAGGTTCGAGGCCAACGGACGCACGATCAAGCAGGGCGACGTGATCTCGCTGGACGGGACGTCCGGCGTCGTGGTGTCCGGAGAGGTCAAGCTCGTCGAGCCGAAGCCGTCGAAGGAGTTCTTGACCCTGCTGACATGGGCCGATGGATTTCGCAAGCTCGGTATCAGGGCCAACGCCGACACCCCCGAGGACGCCAAGCGCGCGAGGCAGTTCGGCGCGGAGGGCATCGGGCTCGCGCGTACGGAGCACATGTTCCTCGGCGACCGGCTGCCGATAGTCCGTCGGGTGATCCTCGCTGAGAGCGACGCCGAACGGGAGATCGCGCTCGAGGCGTTGCTGACCCTTCAGCGCGGTGACTTCGTCGGGATCTTCAAAGCGATGGACGGCTTGCCCGTCACGATCCGCCTGCTCGACCCGCCTCTGCACGAGTTCCTTCCGAAATCGAAGGAGCTTGCGGTGGAGCTCGAGGGGATGCGGATCGCCGAGCAGATCACCCACCTCGGTGCGATCTCGGAAGCATCAGCAGAGCGTCGCAAACTGCTCGCTGCGGTCGAGCGGCTCGAAGAGTCCAACCCGATGATGGGTATGCGTGGCTGCCGGCTCGGTCTTGTGCTGCCGGGTCTGTATCGCATGCAGGTGCGCGCGATCATCGAAGCCGCCGTCGAATTGAAGAAGAAGGGCGGCAAGCCGGGCGTCGAGATCATGATCCCGCTCGTCGGGATCCCCAAGGAGCTCGAGGTTCTTCGCGCGGAAGCGGTTGCTGTGGCCACCGAGGTCATGAAGGCAGCCGGGGTCAAGGTGCCTTATCTCGTCGGCACGATGATCGAGGTCCCCCGCGCGGCGCTGGTCGCCGCCGAGATCGCCGAGCACGCGGAGTTCTTCTCCTTCGGGACCAACGACCTGACGCAGATGACCTACGCTTTTTCGCGCGACGACGCGGAGGGCAAGTTCCTGTCCGATTACCTGGACAAGAACATCCTCGAGGTGAATCCTTTCGAGTCTCTGGACCGCACCGGCGTCGGCCGTCTCGTCGAGCTCGCGACGCGCGAGGGACGGCAGGCCAACCCCAAGCTCAAGGTCGGGGTGTGCGGAGAGCACGGTGGAGACCCTTCTTCGGTCGAGTTCTTCGCCTCGGTCGGGCTTGACTACGTGTCCTGCTCTCCGTTCCGGGTTCCGATCGCGCGTTTGGCAGCGGCGCAGGCGGCGATCGGCGGGGTGCAAGCCGCGAGCAAGTAGCGCCCCCGGGACACCCGGCGACCGCTCCGACTATCGTGCTAGGCGTGGCAACCACGGTGGCGATCGTCCTCATTCTCGCGGGCATCGGCTTCATCGCTATCGAGCTCTTCGCGCCGGGCTTCGGTGGCCCGGGAACAGCCGGCGTGGTGTGCTTCGTCGTGGCGACCATGCTCTTGATCGACGACCGGACCGACGTCGCCATCCCGCGAAGCGCAGTCATCTCTGTGGCGATCGCCGGAACCGTTGGAATCGGGATCGTGACCGTGATCGCGATCCGTCTGCGCGGGACTCCGGCGCAGACGCCATCGAAGGTGCTCGGGGAGATAGGGATCGCGACATCCGACCTCGACCCGGTTGGGACCGTCCGCGTGCTCGCCGAAGAGTGGTCGGCAGAGTCGGGAACGGGGCGGATCGAGGCCGGGACGCGAGTGAAAGTGGTAGCCGAGCGTGGGCTCACGCTCCGCGTCGATCGTTTCTCGGGGGAGGTTTAACGGTGCTGCCGATCATCTTCGTTGCTGTGATTCTCATTCTGGTTCTGATCATGCTCGCCACGGCGATACGGGTCGTCCGTGAGTACGAGCGTCTGGTGTTGTTCCGGCTCGGCCGGAGTCTGGGCCTTCGAGGGCCGGGACTCGTCCTGATCTTCCCGATCATCGACCGGGTGGTAAAGGTGGACCTCCGGGAGTCGTTCCTGGAGATCCCGCATCAGACCGCGATCACCAAGGACAACGCGTCGATCTCGATCGACTTCGTGATCTTCAACAAAGTCGTCGACCCCGTCGTCACCGTGCTCCAGGTCGAGGACTTTGCGGGGTCCGCTCAGAATGTCGCCACAACGACGCTTCGTTCGGTGGTTGGCGACATGTCACTCGACGATGTGCTTGCCAAGCGCGACGCGATCAACGAGCTGCTCCGCACCAAGCTCGACGAGATCACCGAACGGTGGGGCGTCAAGGTCACCAATGTCGAGATCCGCGAGGTCATCCCGCCGCCGATTGTCCTGGAGGCGATGACGCGTCAGATGTCGGCAGAGCGCACGCGCCGCGCCCAGGTCACGGAGGCGGAGGGTCAGCGCGAAGCCACCGTGACCGTCGCCGAAGGCGACAAGCAGGCCCAGATCCTCACCGCCGAAGGCGAGCGGCAGGCCGCGATCCTCACGGCCGAGGGACGCGCGCAAGCCCTCGAGACGGTGTTCGCGGCGGCCAGCCGGATCGACGCGAAGACGATGGGCCTGCAGTACCTCGACGCGCTGACGGCTCTCGGCGCCTCTGAGTCGACGAAGTTCGTCATCCCGATGGAGTTCGCGAACATCCTTGCCGGCATCGCCGGTTACAACCGTGAGGCGTTCGCCGGCGGCGCCGAGACGTCGTCTTAGCCGGGCTGTCGGCGGCCGCTCGTAGAGTCGGACGTGGGGGAAGGCCATGAGCCCGGTTCCACGTGTCCAGACTGAGGAGATCGAGGCCGCGACCCTCGCGGGCTGGGCCACGCTCTCGGCGTCCAGCAAGGGACGGGAGCGCCCTGAGGAGCCCGATCGGTTGCGGGCGTGCTTCCAGCGTGACCGCGACCGGATCCTGCATACCAAGGCCTTCCGCCGCCTCATGCACAAGACTCAGGTCTTCCTCGCTCCCGAGACAGACCACTACCGCACGCGTTTGACCCACACCCTCGAGGTCGCCCAGGTCGGACGCACGATCGCCCGCGCGCTGCGCTTGAACGAGGATCTCGTCGAGGCCATCTGCCTGGGCCATGACATCGGACACACGCCCTTCGGCCACGTTGGCGAGGAGGCGCTCGGTGAGGCGATGGGTCGCCCCTTCGAGCACAACCGTCAGTCACTCCGGCTCGTAGATGAGTTGGAGGACGATGGCCGAGGCTTGAACCTGACGTGGGAGGTGCGCGACGGGATCCTCAATCACACGTGGCGCATGCCGGAGCCGCAGACCTCTGAAGGCATGGTGGCGCGGTGGTCCGACCGTATCGCCTACATCAACCACGATGTCGACGACGCGATCCGAGCCGGCGTGCTCGTTGAGCGCGATCTGCCGGTTGCTGCGAAGGACGTCCTCGGTGGCACGTACGGTGACCGCCTGAACACGATGGTCGCAGCGATGGTCGACGAGAGTGCGATCGCCGAAGGGATCGCGATGCCCGCCGACGTCACAGAAGCGATGGCTGAGCTTCGTGCGTTTCTCTTCGAGCGGGTCTACCTCGGTCCGGCCCGTTTCGAAGCGGAGAAAGCGGGACGAGCGCTCCAAGAACTCTGTACGCACTACCGCGCGCACCCCGAAGATCTGCCTTCAACCGAGTCGAGCGACGACCCCGACCAG
Source organism: uncultured Actinomycetes bacterium (assembly GCA_964520325.1). Lineage (GTDB taxonomy): Bacteria > Actinomycetota > JAICYB01 > JAICYB01 > JAICYB01 > CAZFOB01. Next base: position 13,717 of record CAZFOB010000023.1, read on the forward strand.
CGCATCATCGATTACGTCTCCGGCATGACCGATCGGTTCGCCCTCCGCGCGTATGCTGACCGCTTCCTTCCCCATGGCATCCACTAGGCCACGAGGTATCGAGTGAGTCCGAGGTTCGTCAACGACGACATCGACGAGGTGCGCGAGCGCGCCGACATCGTCGAGGTCATCGGCGATCACGTCCGCCTGCGCAAAGCCGGGCGCGACTGGAAAGGACTCTGTCCCTTCCATCAGGAGAAGACACCGTCCTTCACGGTGAACCCCGAGAAGGGCGTGTATTTTTGCCACGGATGTCACGAAGGCGGGAGTGTCTTCACGTTTCTCGAGAGGGTCGAGAGCCTTTCGTTCGGTGAGGCCGTCGAAGCCCTCGCGCAGCGGTACGGCGTCCAGTTGCGTGAGTTCCAGCAGGGACGCAAGACCCCATCACCACGAGCGCGGCTCTATGCGCTGCAGGACGCCGCCGTCGAGCGATACCAGGAGTTCCTCGCCGCGGGTGACGCCGAGCCGGTGCGGGCATACCTCGAGTCGCGCGGTATCACGGCGGACCTCATAGAGAAGTACAAGATCGGATTCGGTGGCTGGCGACGTGACGCACTTGTGGCGATCATGCTGCGAAACGGATTCAACGGCGACGAGCTCCAAGCGTCCGGCCTTGCCACGCGTGAGCAAGGAGGCATGCGCGATACGTTTTTCGGACGCGTGCTGTTCCCGATCTTCGACCCGAGCGGCCGCGCGGTGGGGCTCGGGGGCAGGGTACTTCCCGACGAGCACCGCGGCCCCGGGGCACCAGACGGACCCAAGTATCTCAATAGCCGCGAATCCCAAGTCTTCAAGAAGTCGCGGATCCTCTACGGCACCAACTGGGCCCGAGTCGATGTCATGCAGCGCAAGCGCCTCGTTGTGGTCGAGGGCTACACCGACGTGATTGCGCTGCAGGCGTCCGGGATCGGCGAGACCGTCGCCACCTGCGGCACGTCGCTCACCGAAGACCACATGAAGGAGATCTCGACGCGCTTCGGCGATGTGCGAGTCGTCCTGTGCCTGGACGCCGACGCAGCTGGCCAAGCGGCGATGTCGCGGGAGCGTACCGAGGAGCTTGCCGGCGCCTATTCACCCGGGGGTGACGTCCGGGGCCTGGGGGTCGCTTCCGGCGGGACGTGGCTTCCGGTGGGACGCGGGTGGCTGCCCGAAGTCAGCGTCGCCAACCTGCCGGAGGGAAAGGACCCAGCCGACTTCGTCCGGGCGGAAGGGCCGGACGAGGTGACGCGAGTGATCGACAACGCGGTGCCGTTGATCGAGTTCCTGCTCCGAAGGGCCCTCGAGGGGGCGGATCTCAAGTCGCCGGATGGACGTGCGCGTGCCGTGCGTGCCGGCATCGACGTCCTCAACCAGGTTGGCGACTCGCTCATGCGTCACGAATACGCACTGTGGCTGGGCGATCGCACCGGCATGGAGTCTTATGAGATCGGCCGCGCCCTCGAGGCGGCCGGACAGAAGGCACCGCGAAGGCGTGCACCCGGCGGGCAGGCCGCACCTGCCGCGGTTGCGCTCTCAGGCTCCCACCGCATCGAACGTGAGTCACTCCGGGCGCTGCTCGCGTTCGGCTCGTTGTTGACTGAAGAGTTTTCTGGTGACGACGTCGCGCCGTCCGAGGACGACTTCAGCTTGCCGTTACACCGGTCGTTGTTTCGCTTGATCGCCGCCGAGGCGTCAGAGCACGGCGTCATCGATGTTGCGCGAATGACGTCGCGTCTCCAGGACGCCGACGTGCGGCAAGTGATAAGCGAGCTGTCCGTCGGTGAGACTCCCGACCGCAACGTGGCCGTCGATACGCTTTCGCGCTTGCGGGTCTCCACCCTCGAGCGGCATATAGTGGAGCGGAAGTCGCGGCTCCGAGCGTTGGACGCCGACCGGGATGCGGCCGCGTACGATGCACTGTTCGAAGAATTGCTCGAACTCGAGAAACACAAACGATCTCTTTCGGCGGGGTAAACATGGGTCAGGCTGAGGGGCCAGGGGACCTCCTCGAGCGCGTCAAGCTCGAGAGCGAAGAACTCCAAGAGCGTCGCGCTGCCCTCGAAGCGATCGAGGAGCCCGACGAGTCGGAGCTGCAGGCCGAAGATGCTCCCGATGAGACGGAGCTCCTCGAGGCCGGTCGCGTCAAGAAGTCGGTTCTCAACAAGGAGGATGCCGAGACGGCAGACTCGATCCGTCTCTACCTCCGCGAGATCGGACGCGTACCGCTGCTGACCGCAGCCGACGAGGTGTCTCTCGCCCAGCGTATGGAAGGCGGCCTCGAGGCGATCGCCAAGCTCGGAACGGCCAACGGCAAGCTCACCGAGGACGCACGCGACCAGCTGCAGCGCACGACTCGTGATGGTGGGAACGCGAAGGACCATCTGATCGAAGCAAACCTGAGACTCGTGGTTTCGATCGCCAAGCGCTACATCGGACGTGGCCTCGCGTTCCTCGATCTGATCCAAGAGGGAAATCTCGGCCTTATCCGTGCCGTTGAGAAATTCGACTGGCGCCGCGGCTTCAAGTTCTCGACCTACGCGACCTGGTGGATCCGCCAGGCCATCACGCGGGCGCTCGCCGACCAGTCCCGCACGATCCGTATCCCCGTCCACATGGTGGAGACGATGACCCGCGTCGGGAAGGTGCAGCGGGAGCTCGCCCAGCAACTCGGACGCGAGCCCTTGTTCTCCGAGCTCGCCAAGGAGCTCGATCTGCCCGCCGACCGCGTGGCCGAGATCCTCAGGATGGGACTCGACCCGATCTCGCTCTCGGCTCCGGTCGGTCAGGAGGAGAACTCCAACCTCGGTGACTTCCTCGAGGACGAAGATGCCGACCAGCCCATGCAAGCAGCGGTGCGCTCGTTGCTCAACTCGTACATCGGCGAATTGCTCGACGAGCTCGGTCCCCGGGAGCGTGACGTGATCGAGATGCGTTACGGCCTCAAGGACGGCCAGCCACGCACGCTCGAAGAGGTGGGGAAGGCGTTCAACGTCACGCGAGAGCGCATCCGCCAGATCGAGACTCGCACGCTGGCTCGCCTGCGTCACCCCACCAAGATCCGCAAGCTCGAAGATCTGATCGAGTGAGGGTTCCCTTAAGAGAGGCCTAGTCGGGCCGATACCTCCGCGACGCTCACACGGGCGCAACGGAGGTGAACTGTGACGCGGAACGCTCGCGTTTCGCTGGCCAAGAAGGTCGCAGTCGGCCTCCTTTCGTTCGTTACTGTCGCCGCCGTGGCGTTCGCGTTTTTCGGGCGTGGCCCCGAAGCGGGCAGCATCACACCTGGAAAGGGCGGATCCTCGAAGACCGATTCGTCCGAGCAAAGTGGTCGGAGCAACGACACGCCGGGCTCGGCGAGCTCGGCGAACGACGATGTAGAGCCGTCGAGAGCACCGTCGAAGACCACAGCGTCGTCGGTTCGTTCGACGATCCCTTCACCGACGAACCGTCCGGCCGCTGGATCATCGGGCGGATCCGGGATCCCGCTCGTGGACGACGCGACCGAGGTCGTTGAGGGTGTTGCGGATCAACTCGGTGAAACGGTCGACGGCGTGACCGACGCACTGGACGATGCTGGGACCGACCTCGAAACCGTCACTGAAGATGTGCTGGAGCTCGTCGAAGACGGTGTGCCGCTCGAAGAGGCCGTCGATACGGTGCTCGATCTGCTGCCGCTGCCGTCGCTTCCGCCGATCGTGCCGATCCCGTTGCCGTAGCGGCTGCTGTTTGCTCGACAGCTGAAGTCACCTTTCCTTCGAGTCGTTGACTGCTACCCTCGTACGGCACCCGTTCCGGGGTGGCGCAATTGGCAGCGCGGCGGACTGTTAATCCGTAGGTTGTGGGTTCGAGTCCCACCCCCGGAGCTCCCTGAGCAGGTCAAACTCTGTTTGTCACTACCACCCACTAACGTTTGGATGCATCTGGATGCGGAATGCATCCAGCTGTGCATCCAAAACGGGAGGTAGTGAATGGGGATCCAGTACCGCGGCTACGTGATCGCATCTCACGGGCGACGTTTCCGCATCCAGTTGCGACCGCGCCCGATCGTTAGGGACACGATCGGGGCCGCAAAGGAGACGCTAGAGGACGCCGCTTACCGCCGCAGGAGTAGGACGAGGTGATCGCGGAGCTCGTCCAGCCGGTCGAAGCGTGCGCTCCTGGCGCGGCGACGTCGAGTAGGTCCCGGACGAGCCGCTGTCTGTGGTCACCATCCCGGTGCTCGCGCTCCGGGCCGGCGCCGCGCTGGTGCGCGGGGACGAACCTGCGCGACCGCGCGAGTTGCTGCAGGAGGCGATCGCGATCTATGAAGGTGTTGGTGCGCTCCGCGATGCCCGGCGCGCCTCAGAAGCGCTTGGCGGCGGCGACGCCGGCGGACGTAAGGTCGCCAAGCGTCGCCCCGTCTCCGGATGGGGGAGTCTGAGCTCGACCGAGCTCCGCGTGGTCGCTCAGGTCGCGGAGGGCCTTGCCAATGCGGCGATAGCCGAGAAGCTGGTCGTGTCTCGCCGCACCGTCGAGACCCACGTGTCTCACCTCTTCAGGAAGCTCGGCGTGACGTCCCGCGTCGAGCTGGCCCTGCTCGCTTCCCGAGAGCTCACCGCAGCAGAAGTTCAGTAGCTGCACTGACGACTTTCCGTCCGTCCCGCACCACACTCCGGGTGCAAGAGGGGGATGGCCCTCCTCAACCGATACAGGTGCGGACAGCGACGTGGGAGGAATGATGAATCGGAAGCTGCGAGGGATCCTCACCATACTGGCTCTCTTCATGGCGGCCTTCGGCGCAGGCAATGGAGTGCGCGCAGCTCAGACCGCGGCGGGCATCACGGGCACGACGCGACAAGTCACCACGAACGCCGCGCCTCAGCTCGACCCCACCATCTCCGGCGACCTCGTCGTCTACACCGACCAGCGCAACGGCGGAGTAAACGACGACATCTACTTCACCGACCTCGCGACGGGCGTGGAGACCCAGGTGACGACCGCGGACACGCCGCAGCGCCTGCACGACGTCAGCGGCGGCCGCATCGTCTACTCCGATCTGTCGCCGCCGGTCGCCCGCGTGTTCGTCTACGACGTGGCGAGCGCAAGCCACACCCTCATCGCCGCGACCAGCGATAGTAACCCGCGGATCGACGGCGACATCGTCGCCTTCGAGCGCGGGTACCCCGGTGCCGACATCATCGCGTTCGATCTGGCGACCAACACCGAGATCGTCGTCGCGAATACCGACGCGGTGGAGACGAACCCGTCGGTGAGCGGCACCCGCGTCGCCTACGAGCGTCACGCGACCGCCACGTCGCCCGGCGACATCGTGGTCTACGACCTCGCGACGAACACAGAGACCGTCATCGCCGGGACCGCGGCCGACGAGCCCCGGCCGGACATCGACGGCGATATCGTGGTCTGGAACTTGGTCTCGCCGAGCGGCGACCTGGACGTCGCGATCCACAACCTGTCGACTGGCTCAACGCAGGTGCTTGCGCGGCCCGGCGACCAGCAGTGGACCCATGTGTCCGGCCGCGTCGTCGCCTTCGACGACAACAGCGCCGGCAACCGGGACGTGATGCTCTACGACATCGATGGCGGCGCTACGATCGCCGTGGCGACCAATCCAGGAATCGACTTTCTGAACGACATCGACGGCAACCGTGTCGTCTACGCGAGCAACGTCTTGGGGAATTTCGACATCTGGCTGTACGAGTTCACCGTACCCGCCGCCGATTCCATCGCACCGACGATCACGGTCACCACGCCGCCCGACGGCGCTGTGTACACGCTGAACCAGACGGTCGCTGCCGACTACGCGTGTGAGGACGAAGCGGGCGGATCGGGTCTCGCGTCGTGTGTCGGGACGGTGGCCGGCGGCAGCCCCATCGACACGACTTCGGTCGGTACCAAGTCGTTCGCCGTCGATACGACGGACAACGCCGGCAACACGGCCTCAGCCACGAACAGCTACCGCGTGATCTACGATTTCGCGGGCGCCTGAGGCTTCCAGTCGCCGATCAACAACCCGCCAACGGTGAATACGGCCAAAGCGGGCAGCACCATCCCGGTCAAGTTCCAGTTGCCGGACGGCCAGGACGGGTTCCTGTCCGACCTGAGCGCTGTTGCGTCGCTCCAGGCCCAGCAGGTCTCGTGCGGAGACTTCACATACTCTCCGAGCGACCCGGTGGAGGAAGTCGCCACTCCCGGTAGCAGCGGCCTGAGCTGGGACAACGGCCAGTACCAGTACAACTGGAATACCGCCAAGACGCAGAAGGGCAAGTGCTACGTCTTCATCCTGACCCTCAACGACGACAGCGTGTACTACGCCAATTTCTCACTGCGGTAGTCAGCCAGGAAGCCGGCAAGTGAGGCCGGTCGCTAACAGCGAGGCCGCCGGCGTCATGCGTTTTCGGGACGGTTATTCGTTACCCCTTACTCCCTCGGCGCTGAATCGTTTCACGCAGGTCGGTGGCCCGCCTCCCGGCTCTGATCGTTCTTGACTGGGAATGGAGGGCATCGTCAGCTTCATCTGCGAGCATCGGCTCATGGCCGAGCCGGTGCTCCGCCCGAAGGAGTGGCGCCACAGAAAGCTCTTGAGCGAACACGGTTTCGACAAGCTCAGAGGGATCGACTGCACAGCAGCAAAAGTTCAGTAGATGCACTGACGACTTTCCGCCCGTCGCGCACCACACTCCGGGTGGAGAGGGGGATGGACCTCCTCGACGGAGCAAGAGGAAAGGGACGGTGGTGGGGATGAGATCGAAGCGTCTAGTGGTTGTCGTCAACGCGGTCGTGCTGTCGCTGATCGGCGGAGCGGTGGCTTTTGGTTCGATCCCGGCCAGCGACGGAACGATCAGCGGTTGCTACCAGAAGTCGTCCAGATTGCTCCGCGTGATCGACGCGGCGGTGGAGACATGCGGGCAGAACGAACAAGCGATCTCCTGGGCACAGACAGGCCCGGCGGGTCCGCAAGGCCTGGCCGGACCTCAAGGAGCGACCGGAGCGACCGGGCTGCAGGGGCCCGAGGGATCGATCGGGCCTGAAGGATCAGCCGGAGCAACCGGACTGCAGGGTTCGACCGGAGCCACGGGCACACCGGGCGCTGTTGGAGCAACGGGAGCGACCGGTCCTCAGGGAGACCAAGGCTCACCGGGCGTGGTGTCCTTCTACTCGGAGTATGCCCCCAGGGTCGAAATCGCGCCCGGCAATGTCGGAGGCCACACCGCTCGGTGCTTGTTTGGAGATGAGGTTGTCGGGGGCGGTTACCGCGTCAGTGATACGTCTCTTGTCGTGATCACTTCTAGTGCAATCAACGGTAATGGTGCAGGCAGCGGCGGCAACGACGGCTGGACCGTATCTGCGGTGAATCGAGGTGACGCACCAGACCCCCACATCCTTGTCGAGGTCAGGTGTGCGGACCTCGGCTAGACCGAAACTCCACCGCATGAGCCCCGGGCGGGGCCTGCGAGCACCCTTCCGCAGATGTGGACGGCGTCGGCTTCCGAGCCGACGCCGTCCCCGGTGGAACGCCCGGCCGGGCAGTCGACCGGACGGGGTGAAACTCCCCTACTGGGCTTGTGGCAGCCGTTGTACGTCGACGCCGGCGCTATGCTCCGCGGGCCACCGGCCGATCGACCAGGCGCCGAGATGGTCCATGCCGAACCGGCGCATGTTGGGCCAGAGATCTGTCCCCTGGACGCTGCCGGCCGGAGGCTTGACGCCGAGCTCGTCGAGGTCGTCTTCGATGCATCTCAGGGTTCTGCGGACGTGGACCGGGAGTGTTTTCTGCGGCAAGTCCCCCGCTCGTTCTTCGAGGGCCACCAGCTCACGCGCGACGTTTAGCAGCGCCGTCCAGTTCGGGCGGACGTCGGGCAGCTCACCGACAAAGGTCCGCAGCTCGCAGGAGCGGGAGAGGGAGTAATAGAAGCGGTTGCCTCTCGCACGAACAGAGAGCACGCCGGCCCGTTCGAGGGTGTCGCACTCATCGGCGACGTTTCGCTTGGTGTAGCCGGTGGAACCTGCGAGCCGGGCCACGCTCATGGACGCGTCGCGCTCGGACAGGAAGCAGCGGAGAACCTCGGTGCGGGCTCCGACACCGAACATCGCCCGCAGACGCACCCAGGTCAAGGAAGGCCGGTCCAGGGGCGGGAGTATCGACCGGCCGGTGACGGTGTAGCGACGCGGCCGGGTTGCCGCGGGCCAGCTGATGCCGGCATGCGCACCGACGGTGGCGGCGAATTCGCCGAACACCTCTCGCACGTCGTCGGGCTGGTTGCGCTCGAGGTTCTTGAGCCGCGCCCTCGACACGTAGCGCCAGTTCCGTACGCACCAGTCCGTGGCTTCGTCCCGAAGTCGCGGATCCGCATCGCCGAGCCACGCCGTGAACAGGATGAGCGGCTCAGGATCGATCGCCCAGTTGCCGTGCGTAGACGTCCAGCCAGAGACGCCAAGTTCTGTCCAGGCGCCTGAGGCGAGCGCGAGCGACTGCGCGGCGAACGTAGCCGCCGGCCGACGCCGCCTAGAGGTCGGCATCGGACACCTCCACCCCGAGCAGACCGAGGATGCGACGCAGCTCGCCCTCGAACCCGGGCGACGGGTCGTGGGTCCGAGTCCACCGAGCGGCCTCGAGCAATTGCGCTGGCGTCGGTGTGAGGGCGCGGAGGTCGGTGAAGTGTTTGCTGCGTTGGCCCTGATCGACGGCAGCGTAGAGCTTGAAACAGACCAAGTCCTCTCGGGCGGGAAGGTGCACCTCGAGTGCTCCGTAGGTCTTGACCGTCACTCGGTCCTCGAGCCCAGGCGGAAGTCCGAAGTCGATCAGGTCTGCCGGTCCGGAGTTGAACCATCCCTCGCCGAGCCCGAGCGCGTCGCCTACCTCACGCACCGCCAGGACGAAGAATCCTGGAAGCGGATCGGCCTTGGTGTACCCCGCGGGCGATGAGAAGCCGACCACATCGACGTCGGCGGTCGGACGCTCGACCACGCCGAGCAGGAGCAGGCTTCCGCCGCCCACCACCAGCACCCCGATGCGCTCGCCGCGCTCGTCCAGCAGCGCGCCGAGCGCTGCCAGCGCCTCTTCGAGCCGCTCACGCTCCATCATAAACGTAAGTATAACCCTCTCGATACGAGAATATAATATGCTCGAATATCGAGCATGAGAGCCTTCGATCCGATCCCCCGAACGGCCAGCTTCGAGCAGATCACCTCGGCCAAGGTCGGCTGCGGGAACTTGGTGTCGGAAGGCTCCGACAGCCTCGAGAGCTACTCGGGCTCCTCTGGTCTGCAGCACATCGGCGACGGCTACTGGCAGGTCAACTGGATAACGTCCAAGTCGTGGCGTCGACGACCCCAGGGACCGTGGCGTTCGCCGAGACGCTCGTCGTGTCTCGACGCACCGTCGAGACCCAAGTGTCCCACCTTTTCAGGAAGCTCGGCGTGACGTCCCGCGTCGAGCCCTGCTCGCTTCCCGAGAGCTCACCGGAGCAGAAGTTCAGTAGCTGCACGGACGACGTTCCGTCCGTCCCGTACCATCCTTCGGTGCAAGAGGGGGATGGGTCTCCTCGATCGAAAATGAGAGAGAGGAGACTTCGAAATGAGGGTCCCATCGTTGTCGGATCCGCGACGCACGTTCTTTGCTCTCCTGCTTGTCATGGCCGCGACGGTAGGGACCCCATGGGTCTCGCCCGCGATCGCGGTCCCTGAGGTGAACTCGACCCGCGATGCACAGAGACTCGGTGGCCGACTGCCAAACATCATCGAGGAGGTCCCGAAGCACCTCGCCATCCAGAACACGAGGCAGAAGGAGTATCTGCGATTCTCGACGACCCACTGGAACTTCGGAGACGGGCCACTCCAGATCCGAGGCGGCGGTCAGGTAGCCCCGTGCAACGTAAACGGCGTTGCCTTCGACCAGTGCACCCACGCCACGCAGGAGATCTTGAACGCTGACGGCGAGATCGTCGCGACACACGACGCCGGTGTGGCCGTTTTCCACGAAGCTCACAACCACTGGCATCAAAACGATGTTGCCAACTTCGCCGTACGCAGCTCGCTCGACGGCGCGCCCGTTGGAGGAGCGGTACTCAAGACGACTTTCTGCCTGATCGACTTCGACAAGAGCGACTCGGTCCAACAGAACAGCACCCGTGTGTACTGGGAGTGCAACGGTGACCTCCAGGGCATATCGGTCGGCTGGGGCGACGAATATCACCACTCCACCGAAGGACAGGAGCTGGACATCACTGGGCTCCCCGCAGGCGACTACTACCTGACGATGGACGCCGACCCCGATCAGAACTGGCTCGAGACGAACGACAGCGACAACCGCTCATGGGCGAAGTTCCGCCTCTCGCGCACAGGCGCCAACCCGGAGGTCACGGTCCTCGAATCTTCAGGCTACGAAGGGAACACCTCCAACAAGTAGACGCCACGTACCCGTGACCCTCGAGGGATCAGAGCGTCCGTAGAGCTACTGAACTTCGGCGGCCCCCAGCTCCCTGGAAGCGAGGAGAACGAGCTCGACGCGGGACGTCACGTTGAGCTTCCTGAACAGGTGGGACACGTGGGTCTCGACGGTGCGGCGAGACACGACCAGCTTCTCGGCGATGGCCGGGTTGGCAAGGCCCTCAGCGACCTGAGCGACCACGCGGAGCTCGGTCGGACTCAGGCTCCGCCATCCCGAGACGGGACGGCGCTTCGCGACCTTACGTCCGCCGGCGTCGCCGCCCAGAGCCTCGGACACTCGCCGGAGGTCGCGCAGTGCGCCGAGGCCTTGGTAGATATCCGCCGCGTCGTCGAGGAGCGCGCGCCCCTGCGTCGCTTCCTTGCCCTTCATGAATGCCGTGCCGGCCTCCAGGCAGGCCGCCGCGAGCTCGAGCGGACGTCCGGCGCCGCGGAGAGTTTCCACTGCCTCATAGAGCGTCGGCTGATCGGCCTCGAGCATGCCTCGACAGAGCAAGGCCGTCCCCGTCATCGAGCGAGTCTCCATGGATCTCGCATACAGCTCGACGGCTTCCACAGCACGGCCGGCTGCTGCGCGGTCACCTTCGGCGAGCGCCAGCCTGACGTACATCGGGCCGAATTGCCGCAACACGTTGCGGATGCCGTTCTCGTCCGCGAACGCCCACGCGCCGCGCATGATCGCTGCGGCTTCCTCTGGGTTCCCCGCATCCTCGGCGAGCAACGCTTGCGCCTGGACGATCCACGCCATACCGACCTGGGGTCCCGTCAGCGCGAGCTCGGCCTCACACAGCGCGAACTCACGCTCACATCCGGAGATGTCGTCGCGATGAAAAGCTATCTGCGCCAAAACGCCGTGCGCGAGTGGTCCGAAGAGCGTTGAATCGATGTCGTCGAGGATTGCATTCGACGTCTCGAGCTCAGCGACCGCATCGTCCCAGTCGCCTCGTGCGAACTGCACTGTGCTGAGCAGCCCGTGATAGCACGGAAGGATCCAGGACACACCGTGCATCTCGTCGAGTCGGATCCCTTCACGGATGACGTCGACGGCTTCGTCAAACAGGTCGACGTCGCCCAGGGCAAGGCCGAGGAAGAAGCGACCGCCGTACCGGTGCGTCTCGCCAAGGAAATCGTCGTCCGCGATCCGGACGGCCTCCCGACCAAGGTCGACCCCGGTCTTGCCGTCGCCGCGCACGACGGCAAGCAAGCTGGAGACACCGATCGCGACTCCTCGCGCGCGGGGGTCGTTCGTCGTTTCGGCATCCGCCACTGCGGCTGCGATGAACCCCTCCGCACGGTCGAGCTGACCCGAAACGAGACTGGCCAGCGCGGCTTCGGCAAGGAGAAGTCCGCGGCCCGACCCCGGGCCCGCCGCGCATGCCTGCACGAGCTGCTCGACGGCCTCGGCGATACGTCCGCGGAAGAACAAAGCTTCACCCAACGAGGCACGAACGTCCACGGCCAGCTCGGCATCGCGGAGCTCAGCGAGCACATCGGAGGCCAGAGCGGATGCCTCTGACACCCGTCCCGCCCAGACCAGCGCCTGCACGCGTTCTGCTTGAACCTCGTCGAGCGCCGGATCAGATTGCTGGAGCAGTCCGACGGCCTGCTCCAGCATGTCCGCTGAGAGCGTCGGCGATCGCTGCGCCTCCTCTGCGGCAGCCCTTCGCAGCCAGGAAACGGCTTCACCATCACCCGGCTTGGCCGCGCGGGCAAGCTGCGCCGCGACCCGTCGTGCCGGCGCGCCGGCGGCGGCCAGAGCACGCGCAACATCGCGGTGCGATCTCCGGCGAAGAGACGCCGGCATGTCGCTGTACACGGCGTCGCGTACGAGGTCGTGACGAAAAGCGAGAACGTCTTCGTACTCTTCGAGGACGCCGCCTCGGATCGCCTCCTCGATGATCGGGACGAGTTCGATGGCGGGCCGACCGACGATCGTCGCAAGGTCGATCGGATCGATCGACCCTCCGAGCAGCGACGCGAGTCGAAGCATCGACCGCGCGTCATCGGACAGGTGCGAAACGCGGCCGAGGATGGTGCGGCGGAGGTCCCGCGGTACGTCGTGCGATGCGAGTTCGCCGAGGCCACTGGCGATGATCTCGGTCACGAAGAACGGGTTGCCGCGAGCCGAACCGACGAGCGCGAGGAGCTCCGGTGTCACCGTCTGCGTCATCAATCGATCTACGAGCTCGACAACGGACGACTCGTCGAGCGGTTCGAGGAAGACGCGTTCACCCTCGGCCCCCATCGTGTCGGCCAATGCCTCGAGGTCGACGTACGACGCCACCGGTCGAGTCCCGGCGACGAGCCCAAACGGGGTTCGAGCGCTTCGCCGCACGACCGCCCGGAGCACGCGAAGCGACTCAGCGTCCGCCCAGTGCAGGTCATCGAGAACCAGAACGATCGGAGCTGCGTCCACGGCTTCCTCGATAAACGTGACGAACCAATCGATGACCGCAAGGCGACGGTCAGCTGCAACAGACGTTTGGCGAGCGATGAGCGCCCTGAGGTCGCCGGCAGCGCGGTCGGCTCGACTCTCGACGGCGGCGATCAGCAGGCCGTACGCGTGTGCTTGCTCATGCACATCGCCCGCTGCAGCGAAGACGTTGAACCCAAGCTCCGTCGCGAAGTGTGACGCCTCGCGTAGCAGCCGCGTCTTCCCGATGCCTGGTTCGCCCTCGAAGAGGAGGAGCTGGCGCCTCGATGCGGCATGTTCGAGCCCTTCGTGAAGCGTGGCAAGCTCTTCGTCGCGCCCGACCAGGACAACGTCCGTTCCCTGCTGCAAATGCCTGCCCCCTCTGACTTCCCGCGCTCTCAGGTTAGTCCTCCGCGTTGTTGACGGTCGTCCGCGTGGCCCCTTAGATCGAGCGCATCTCGCGTAGGCGTCGTTTCGGCCCCCGGGGAGGCGCCTTCGATCCGCCGATCTTCAGCAGACGCGACGCGCGTCCGCGATGAGGACGGAACGGCTCGAGCAACTCGAGCATCGCATCGTCGTCTCCACCGCGCTTTCCGGTGAGTGTGTACACCACGATCCCGGCCAGCCAGTAGTCGCCGACGGCCACCGCGTCCGCATCGGCCCACGCCGCTTGCGCAACCTTCGCGGACGTCCATGCTCCGATGCCGTCGAAGGCTTCTAACCGCGAACGTCCGAGAACCGACGCCTCTTCGACGCGCCGAGCGCGCGACGCGAGCCTGCGCACGATGTCGGTTCGCTTCTTCTCCACACCGAAATCGTGGAAGCGGTAGTACGGCTCGCCGGCAAGCTTCTCCGGCGAGGGCGGCAGGCGGACGACCGCGTCCTGCCCTGGTGCTTCTTCGCCCCACGACCAGACCATCCGCCGCCACGCTTCGTGTGCCTCGTGCGACGTGACCTTCTGTTCGAGCACTGTCGGCACGATCGCTTCGAACACCGCCGACGTCGCGATCATCCGAAAACCCTGCATCCGCCGATCGAGTTCTCGAACGACTGGGTGAGCTCGCGCGTCCCAGCCGCTCAGGTCGTCGCGGGCTCCGAGAACGTCGGGCGCCGCCGCGATCGCGTGCTCGGCCCCCGGACCCCACGCCCGCACGGCGATCTCGTCGCGGAGCTGCTCGTAACACACGGTGGCCGGACCGTCAGGAGTGCGCGTCGCGCGCCAGACACAACCATCGCGCACCCGGACGCTGGGGTCGCCGCCGCCGTGGCGCAGCAAACCGAGCGACAGACGCAGATCGATCGGCAGGCGCGGCCGGACCAGGGTGTGGAGTGCGCTCACCGACGGCACGCTACCAGCCGATCCGGACGTAGCATCGTCGGGTGCTCCGACTCGACCACGTTGTCCTCGCCGTAGGTGATCTGGACGCAGCCGCTGCTCGCCTTCTCGACGAGCACGGACTGGCGAGCGTGCCGGGTGGTAGCCACGATGGCATCGGCACGGCCAACCGCATCGTTCCTCTCGGCCAGACATACGTTGAGCTCATGGGTGTGACGGATAGGGACGTCGCCGGGCGCAACACGTTCGGGCAGTACCTGCTCTCCTTCCTGGAAGGCGGCGACCGTTTGCTCACCTGGGCCGTTGCGACCGACGACATCGTGCTCCACGCGAGGCGCATCGGGGCCTCGCCGGATCCGTGGACGCGCACGCGTCCCGATGGTGTCGAGCTCCAGTGGCGCTTGGCCGGTGTCGAGGGCGCGATCGCCGACCGTTCGCTTCCGTTCTTCATCCAGTGGGACTGCCCGGCCGAAGAACACCCGGGCCGTGACCGCGTGCAGCATCGCATCACGCCACGCGCCATCGTCGACCTCGAGATCGGGGGCAGAGCCGCGACGATCTCCAACCGCCTAGGGGGCGCACCTCTGCCGCTGACTGTCGTCAAGGGCGATCCGGGTCTGCGTTCGGTGACGATCTCTACTTCCGAGGGCGAGATCGTGCTCACGTGAGCCCGTCGCGTCTCCACGCCCCGATGCGGATCGGTACCTGCCTCGTGCGAAACCGTTTGTATCGGGCGCCCGTTCTCGAGGGGGCCGGTTCCGGGCCGGATGCCACGAAGGTCTACGTGGAAGCCTTCGAGGCCAATGCGAAAGCCGGAGTCGGGCTCATCATCCAAGGCAACTCATGTATCTCCGAGGACGGGCGTTCCGCGCCGGGGATGACGCTTGTCGACACGCGGGAGCGGATGCTCGCGCTCGCACCGGTGGCCGAAGCGGTGCACAAGTGGGGTTCGCGCATCGTCATACAGCTCGGCAACGCAGGGATCTATGCGATGGAGGGGTGGCACGCGGGCTACGCGAAGACGCGCACGCGTCCGCTCGCGGCCGTGTCCAAGCCGAGGATGCACATCCGCCCGGCGCTCATCGGAACACCGCTTCGCGTGATGACCGGCGGCGACATCCTCGACTTCGCGGAGCGTTTCGGGACGGCCGCGATGTGGGCGCGGGAAGCGGGCTACGACGGTGTCCAGCTCGCGTCCGGCAACGCGAAGCTCATCCACCAGTTCCTCTCGCCGTATTACAACCGACGCAACGACGAGTGGGGCGGGAGCGTGCGCAACCGCGCGCGCATCCTCGACGTGATCGCGCAGTCGGTCCGTCGGCACGCCGGGGAAGACTTCCCGTTGTTGGTCAAGATCACCGTTGAAGAGGAATCTCCGCCGTTCTCGCCGCGTGGGAGCTTCGAGGACGGTCTCGAGCTCTGCCGCCTTGCCGAAGCGTTTGGGTACGACGCGATCACTCCCGTCGGGTTGTCGATCTTCCCCCACGCGTCGCTCTGCCGCGGGGACGATCCGTCCACCATCCTCGACGTCGACTCGATCAAGCGCCGATTCGAAGAGGCGCTCGGCGGCTCGAAGCTCAAGATGGCCGTGTTGCGATGGGGATACAAACGCGGTGCGCGGCAGTATCCGTTCCGTCCGGTATGGAACCGGCGGTACTTCGCCGCGGCCAAGCGCGCGGTAAGCATCCCCGTCTTTGCCGTTGGCGGCATCCGTCGCCTGGACGAGATCAACGACATCCTCGAACGCGATGATGCCGACATGGTCGGTATCGGTCGTCCTTTCTATGCCGAACCCGATCTGCCCCGACGTCTGCTCCAGGGCGACCTCGCGGAGGCGCTGTGCGAGAACTCGAACCGGTGTGTCCCGCCGCAACAGCTCGGCCTGAAAGCTCGCTGCTATAACCCGAACGTCGCCAAGAAACGCGCAGCGCGCACGCAAGCCGAGTCCGGTTGAAGAGCTGTATCGCGCTCTCGGCTGCCCTCGCGAGCCTCGCGTTGGCGTTGCCTGTGCGCGCCCAAGAGCTGCCGGTGATCGAGATCGAAAAGGTACCCGCTCCGATCGTCCGGCTCCTCGAGGACTACTCGCGCGCGTGGCAGAGCAAGGACGGCACATTGCTCGCATCGACCCTCAGCAGCGGGCTTCGGTCTGCCGAGGTCCGGTCGCTTGGCAACGCGAAGGACGTCCCATTCACGTCGTTTGTGGTGCGTGCGACCACGCAGTACTCGGGCAACCTCGCCGGCCAGCGCGTGCTCGCCCGCTACAAACAAGCCGAGGATGTTGCGACCTATCCGATCATCGAAGAGTCTCGGATCGGAGCGGAAACTCAAACGTTCTTCGAGGATGGCGCGTTCACGTTCGTGCGCAGCGGCGGTGCCGGCGCCTACGACGGCTGGCTCCTGGCCGCCAAGGACGATCTCGACGTGATCGGCTTCTTCTCGCCGTACCACCTGTGGGACGACAAGCCCGTCGCGGTCCTCTCGAGCCGGCGCTTCACGATGATCACCCATCCGGACGTCGCGGATCGACTGCGTCCCGTGCTCGACGACGCCGAGGCCGGCTACGACATCGCAGCGAGGTTCTGGCCGGACAACAGCCGCGATCACCTGGTGATGGTGGTTTCATCCACCACGGCCGAGCTCGGACGGGTCCTGCACGAGACCGTCGATCTTGCGAAGTTCGTCGCCTTCGTCGGCGCCGGCGCTACACGGGAACGCGGTTGGGAACCGACGGGGCCGCGGATGTTCGTCCAGCTTTCACACCTTGACAACTACGGACGCGACGGTCGGCTCGAAGTCTTCGCTCACGAGCTCGTCCATGCAGTCACGCGGGACGAGTCGGGCCCCGAGGTTTCCTCATGGATCGAAGAGGGTCTCGCCAATCTCGGCGGAGGTGATGGCGGACGGCAGCGCGTCGTGCTCGGCGGCCCGGTCCCCGATGCCTTCCCAACCGATGACCGCTTCGTCACGGGGCCTGTGCGAGAGATCCAGGGGATCTACGACCAGGCGCAGGCCGCCATCCAGGTACTCGACGCGAAGTTCGGACGCGCGGGCTTGATGAAGTTCTACGGCGAGCTCGGAAGTCGAAGGGTCGTGCCGGGGACCGAGGAGTACCACATCCGTGCGGCCGTGCAAGAGAGTCTGGCGTGGGGCTACGACGAGTGGGTCGCGGCCTGGCGCAAGGAACTCAGCCCCCGGTAGGCCGTATCCGATTACCATTCCACGACCATGTGGCCACGACCATGAGCAAGCTCTTCGCCGACATCGCGCCACCGGAAGCTTTGATCGCGCGCGTCGGCGACCAGCTCGTCGATCTCGCGCGCTTGGTCGATGACTTCGGAGAGAGCAGCCCGGACTTCCCGGCCCCCGACGACCCTGACGCGCTCCATGTGATGCGGCATTCAGCCGCACACGTCATGGCCCAGGCCGTCCTTGCGCTCTTCCCCGGTTCGAAGTACGCGATCGGACCGGCGGTATCCGAAGGGTTCTATTACGACTTCGACCTCCCGCGACCGCTGACCGAGGAAGACCTCGCGGCGATCGAGACCGAGATGAAGAAGATCGCCGTCGCCGACCAGCCGTTCGTGCGTGAGGTGGTGTCTCGACAAGACGCGATCGATCTCTTCAGCGGCGAGCTTCCGCAGCCGTACAAGGTGGAGATCCTCACCGGCGGCGACGAAGACGGACAGGTGAAGGTCGGCGAGACCGTGACGCTCTACAAGAATGGGGGCGTCTTCACGGATCTGTGTCTCGGCCCCCATGTGCCGTCGACATCACGCATCGGTCACGTGAAGCTCTTGCGGACGTCGGGGGCGTACTGGCGTGGGGACGAAAGTCGGCCGCAGCTTCAGCGCGTATACGGAACCACCTGGCCGACCAAAGAAGCGCTCACCGAGTATCTCGAACGGTTGGAGGAAGCCGAGCGACGCGATCACCGAAGGCTCGGACGCGACCTCGACCTGTTCTCCTTTCCGTCTGAGCTCGGCGCAGGCCTCGTTGTGTGGCACCCGAAGGGTGGGATGGTCCGGAAGATCCTCGAGGATTTCTCGCGCGACATCCACATCGAGAAGGGCTACGAGATCGTCGCGTCTCCGCACATCGGCCGATCGGTGCTCTGGGAGACGTCGGGGCACCTTGCAAAGTTCGCCGACAGCATGTTTCCGCCCATCAAGGCCGAAGAGGGCGACTACTACCTCAAGCCGATGAATTGTCCGTTCCATGTGCTCATCTACAAGTCGAAGACGCGGTCATACCGCGATCTTCCGCTGCGGTTCTCGGAGCTGGGCACCGTCTACCGCCACGAGCGGTCTGGTGTGCTGCACGGGATCTTCCGTCCGCGTGGTTTCACTCAAGACGACGCCCACATCTTCTGTACTCCGGATCAACTCGTTGACGAGATCCGCGGTGTTATGGACTTCGTCGTCGACTTCTACGGCGTCTTCGGGTTGACGGACGCAGTCGTGCACCTGTCCACCGTCGACCCCGACGCGGCCATCGGTAGCTCGGACATGTGGCGCCAAGCCGAGTCGGCGCTCCGGGAGGCCCTCGATGGCTCACCGTTCGTCTACGACGTCCAGGAAGGTGAGGGGGCTTTCTATGGACCGAAGATCGACTTCGATTACCGGGACGCCCTCGGCCGCCTCCACCAGTTGACGACGATCCAATGTGACTTCGCGCTGCCCGAGCAGTTCGGTCTCGAGTTTGCGGGTGCCGACAACGCGGCGCACCGACCGGTGATGGTGCACCGTGCCCTGTATGGATCGGTCGAACGATTCCTCGGCGTCTACCTCGAACACACCGCGGGTGCTCTTCCACCGTGGCTCGCGCCAGTGCAGATGCGAGTGATCCAGATGCGCGACGCTGATACCAGCGGACTCATGGCGCGACTGAAGTCGGAAGGCTTCCGCGTCGACCTCGACGACGCGAACGAGACCATGCAGAACAAGGTGCGCCGCGGTTCGATCGAGAAGATCCCGTGGTTGCTGATCGTCGGCCAGCGCGAGGTCGACTCCGGCACGGTATCGGTGCGGACGCGCTCCGGCACCGACAACCGCGGCGTGCCGCTGGAAGACTTCATCGCCGCAGCGCACGAAGCAGTGAATACGCGCCTGCTCGACGTGGGCTGAGGTGTTCAACAAGGCAACCCCGCGGCGTACGAGGGACGCGCTGGCTCAGTGCTTCGCCGCCGCGGCCTTCTGCTTCTCGGCATCGTTGACGACGCTCTGCTGGAGGTGCAGCGGCATCTCTTCGTAGTGCGAGATCTCCATCGAGAACGATCCGCGGCCTCCGGTGATCGATCGGAGATCGATCGCGTAGTGCGCCATCTCGGCCGCGGGAGCCTGCGCGCGCACGATCTGGTGGTTCCGGATGTCCGGCTCGGTTCCGAGCACCCGTCCGCGCTTGGAGCTGATGTCACCCATGATGTCGCCCATCAACGAGTCCGGGATGCGGATCTCAACGTCCACCCACGGTTCGAGGAGCGTGAGGGTGGCGAGCCTGCAGGCTTCCTTGAAGCCGATCGACGCGCAGATCTTGAACGCCATGTCGGACGAATCCACGGAGTGGACCTTCCCGTCGAAGAGTGTCACCTTCACGTCGACGACCGGATAGCCCGCGAGCACGCCTTCGATCAGCGCGCCCTGGATCCCCTTGTCGACCGATGGGATGAAGTTCTGCGGGATCGCGCCACCGCTGATCTTGTTGACGAACTCGTAGCCCGCACCCTCCGGCTGCGCTTCGACCTCGAGATGCGCGACGGCGTACTGACCCTTTCCGCCGGATTGCTTGATGTAGCGCGACTCGTGTCGTGCGTTGCCCTTGATCGTCTCGCGGTAGGGGATCCGAAGCGGAAATTGCTCGACCTCCATCCCGAACTTCCGCTTCATGCGCTCCATCACGACGTTCAGGTGCGCTTCGCCGAGCCCGGACATCACGGTCTGATGGGTCTCCTGACGCCGCTCCACCCTGAGTATCGGGTCCTCTTCGATGAGCCGTGCAAGCGCATGCATCAGCTTGTCCTCTTCGCCGTGTGACTTGGGTGCGATGGCGATCGAGAGGGCGGGCTGTGGGAACGACACCTTCGGCAGCACGATCTGCGCTGCGGCGTCACACAACGTGTCCCCGGTGTGCGTATGTGCGAGCTTCGCGACGCCGCCGATATCACCGCACACGATCTCCGGTGCGTTCACATGCTCCTTGCCGACCATGTAGAAGATTTGGGCGATGCGCTCGTCGGCGTCCGACGTCGTGTTCTGGACGTGGTTGTCGGGGCGGAAACTTCCCGAGAACACGCGGAAGAGCGAGACCTTCCCAACGTAGGGGTCGGAGATCGTCTTGAAGACGAATGCGCAGAGCGGTTCAGACGGCGATGGCGCCCGCGTGACTTCGTCCGGCTCTTTCGAAGGGGCGCCCGATGTGGACCTCCCGACGATCGCCGGACGCTCGAGCGGCGATGGAACGAGGTTGCAGATCTCGTCGGCGATGAGGTCGATGCCGACGAGGTGAGTCGCTGAAGCGATGAGCACTGGTGCGGTCGAACCGGCGGCCACCGCTTCGGCCAGCCCGACCGCCACTTCCTTCTCGTCGAGCTGTCCCGTTTCGAGGTACTTCTCGAGCAGTGTGTCGTCGGCTTCGGCGGCGGCCTCGACGACGCGTCCCCGGTACTCGTCGACCTGAGCTTGGAGATGCGCGGGCACCTCGACCGTCGATCCCTTGGGGTTGTTCCGGTCGTAGGTCTCGCATTGCATCTCGAGAAGGTCGATGACTCCCTTGAAATCACGCTCCTCCCCGACGGGGAGGTGCAGGGGGAACGGCTTGTTGCCGAACCTGTCCTTGAGTTGCTGGAGCGTGCCTTCATAGGACGCTCGCTCGCGGTCGAGCTTGTTGATCACGATCAGGCGCGGCAGGCCCATGTCCTCCACGATGTCCCAGATCAGCTCGTGCTGGACCTCGACGCCGTCGACAGCTGAGACCACGAAGATCGCGGCTTCGACCACGCGCAAGGCCGAGACCACGTCACCCACGAAGTCGGCGTAGCCCGGACAGTCGATGATGTTGATCTTGTGCCCGTTCCATTCGATCGGCGCGAGGCCGAGCGAGGCTGAGATCTGGTGGTTGTGCTCCTCGGGCTCGTAGTCGGTGGCCGCTGTGCCATCCTCGATCTTCCCCATGCGCGTGGTGGCGCCCGAGAGGTACAGAAGGGCTTCTGCGACCATGGTCTTACCTGCGCCGCCGTGGCCCACCAGGGCGACGTTACGGATGGCAGAGGGCTCGTATTGCCTCACGGAGCCGTCATTATAGGGGCCTGCCTTTAGGCGATTGGCAAGTCCGCATCCCGGCGCGTGAAGCCCCGAAAGGAACCTGTGCTCGACGCGAAAGCCCGCGAAGCCCTCAAAGGCGTCTCCGATGTCACCGGCCGTGCGCTGACGAAAGTCGGCTTCACGGCGAACAGCCTCACGGCGCTCGGGGTCGTCGCCACCGGTGTCGCGTCGTGGCGTATCGCCGATGGGGCGTTCCTCGCCGGGGGACTGATCCTGTTGGCCGGCGGCTTTCTCGATTTCTGTGACGGCGCTGTGGCGCGGGTGCGCGGCACGTCGTCGACGTTCGGTACCTTTCTCGACTCGGTCACCGATCGATTCTCGGACACGTTCGTGTTCTCTGCGCTCATCTGGTACTACTTCCAGCACGGTGACGAACGGATCGCCGTCGTCGCGCTAGCGGCCTACGCGAGCGGCTCGATCACGTCATACATCCGGGCGAAGGCCGAATCGCTCGGCTACGACTGCAAGGTCGGCATCCTCGAGCGAGCGGAGCGCCTCATCCTGCTGTGCGCCGGCCTGATCTTCGGCCTGGTCGAGATCATGCTGTGGGCCGTGGCGGTTCTCGGTGCGGTCACGGTGATCCAGCGACTCGTACACGTGAGCCGGCAGAGCCGCGCCTCTAGTGGTACGAACACGTCGCAGGCGTGTTCATGAAGATGCCCGATGCGGCGTACCTCCTCTACCGAACGGGACGCACGATCGCGTCCCTGCTTCCGGACGCCGTGGCGTTCCGCGGCGCAGCGCGCATGGGCACATTCGCGGCGGGGCGCAACGAGCAGCGCCGCGAGGTTGTGAGGCGAAACATCAAACGTGCTGCCGGCGACGTCGACGTTGAAGCGTTGATCGACGAGGCGTTCCGCTCCTACGCGCGCTACTGGGTCGAAGCTCTGCGATTGCCCAAGCCGGGGCTTGCCGAGATCAAGCGCAGGACGACGTCTGAAGGACTCGAGAATCTCTCGCGATATCTCGATGCGGGACAGGGCGTCATCTTCGTGACGCCCCACGTGGGTAGTTACGACGTGGCCGGCGCATGGCTTGCATCCCAGGGATGGCGCGTGCTCGCGGTCGCCGAAGAGCTCGAACCGCCGGAGCTCTTCGACATGTTCTGCGGGCTGCGTAAGGCGGCCGGTGTGGACATCGTCCCGGCCGGAAAGGGTGCTTCGGCGCGAGCGCTGCTGAAAGGTCTTCGCGGAGGCGCCGCGGTCGGGCTGATCGCCGACCGGGATATCGCGGGCTCCGGGATCGAAGTCGAGTTCTTCGGAGAGAAGACGTCCCTTCCGAACGGTCCGGCGGTGCTTGCGCTACGCACCGGCAGTCCGTTGGTCGTCGGGGCGCTCTATCAGCGTCCCGGTGGCCGCTACCACGGAGTGTTCCTCGACCCGATCGACGTCGTTGAGGGGAAGTCGGATGCGGAGCGCGTACGAGCACTCACAGAGCAGACGGTCCGGCAGATGGAAGAGCTCATCAGGCGCGACCCGGGTCAGTGGCACCTCTTCCAGCCGAACTGGCCGTCCGACCCCGGCTACCGTTGGAGCTAAGATGCACGTCGCCCTGATCAGTCCCTATTCGATGTCGCGTCCCGGCGGTGTTCAGGAGCACACCCGTGGGCTCGCTCTTGCGCTTGTTGCTCTCGGCCACGAGGTCACGCTCTTCGGCCCAGAGCTCCGCGGCGAGCAAGAGCGCCTGGACGACGTGGCAACGGTGTCGCTGGGGCCGGCTGTGGACATCCCGGCCAACGGGTCGGTCGCGCGGCTCGGCATCGACCCGCGGATGCTCGTGCGCTTCGACCTCACCCTCGACGCGGCCGACGTCGTGCATTGCCACGAGCCTTTCCTGCCTGCGTCGATCGCCGCGATACTGCGCCGCCCGAAGAACACCGCGGTGGTTGGCACCTTCCACGCGGCCGCCGAAAGATTCTGGCCGTACGCGCTCACGGCGCCGTTGCTGCGGCGCTTGTCGAAGCGTCTCGATCAAACGACGGCCGTCTCACCAGAAGCGCGGCGGCTCGTTCGGCGTTACGTCAACGTCGATCCCGAGATCGTTCCCAACGGTGTCGATGTCGAGGTCTACGAGAAGGCGGAAGCCGACGAATGGGCGTTGCGTCTCGGCAAGGTCGTTCTGCTCGTCGGTCGCGTCGATGCGCGAAAAGGGTTCGACGTCGTCTGCAAGGCCTTCGCACGGGTCGCTAAAGATCAACCGGACGCTCACCTCGTTGTCACCGCGACACCGGGACAGCTCCCGGAAGCCGCACTCAGCGAACGGATCCATTGCGTCGGCGTGGTCGACGAGAGCCGCAAACTGGCGCTTCATCGCGCGGCCGACATCGTGTGTTGCGCGTCGACAGCCGGAGAGTCGTTCGGCATGGTTGTGCTCGAAGGACTCGCCGGCGCATCCGCGGTTCTTGCATCGGACATCAAGGGCTTCCGTTACGCCGGGGGGGATGCTGTGACCTACGTAGCCCCCGGCGATGTTGATGCATGGACGTCAGCGCTCCGAAAGATGCTGGCCGACGATTCCGAACGTGAGCGGCTGGCTGCGCGCGGCCCCGAGCGCGCACGAGGATTCGACTGGTCGCGCATCGCGGAGCAGACGCTGCACGTGTACGAGCGCGCGCTCGACGCCATCTGATGGATCTCTTGCTCGATGTCGCCCGTGCCGTTCGTTCTGCGGTGCTGCCGCATCTTGGGAAGCCTGAGCTCCGCGGCTCCGAGAGTGTTTCGGTCGGCGGCGACCCGACCTTCGGCATCGATGAGCTCGCCGAGGACGCCGCCAATGAGGTCCTCGAGGCTGCGGTTGGAGACGGACTCGCCTGGTACACCGAGGATCGTGGGCTCGTCGAGCGCGGAGATCCCAAGCGGCTCCTGGTCATTGACCCGATCGACGGCACGAGACCGGCCGGAGCCGGACTCGAGGCTGGGATGGTCTCGATCGCCGCCGCGCCGTACGATCGCGACGCACGGCTCGGTGACGTAGACGAAGGGCTGATCCTCGGCATCAAAACCGGGACGCTCTTCCGTGCCAAACGTGGACAAGGACTCCGGATCATCGACGCCGGCGAAGCGCGTGCTCCATCACCGAGCGGGAAGACGTCGCTTCACGGCGCGTTCTTCGTCTACGGCCTTCGGGGACGCCCGACCGTTCCATCGGCCCTCATGCTCGAGGGGCTGATCGACGGCAGCGGAGTCAGTGGCGGGAGCTTCGACCTCGGCTCTGCAACCTTCGGGATGACCGGCGTGGTGACAGGACGCTTCGATGCCTACGTCGATCACGGCCAGCGGATGATCGACGACGTGCCGCAGACGCGGTTGCTTTTCGAGAAGATCGCCAACGGAGCGGTTCTCAACAACAATCCGTACGATGTGGCCGCAGCGAAGCTCATCTGCGAAGAGGGAGGATGCGTGGTGACCGACGCATCCGGAAGCACCTTCGACGACCTCCCGATCCTCGGTTCCGGCGCCGACTACTGCGTGTCAACCGTGGTCTCCGCGACACAGCAGCTCCACGAAGCGATCATCGGCGCGCTCGACCGGGGCATCGTCAGGATGCGCGACCACGTCGAGGTGGCGTGATGTCCACGCCGACCGAGCCGCGGCGGTTCGTCAAACGCCGATGGCGTCGTCCGGAGCGTATGACGCTCGACCATGGACCGGTGGTGCGCCGCAAGGATCTCGGCGTCTCCGAACCGCTACCACTTGAGACCGAGCTCGCTCGGCGTACGAGCCGCAATCAGATTCAGGTGCTGCTCGCCAGCTTTGCCCTGCTCTGTGCGATCGAGGGGTTGATCGTCGGTCTTGTGACCGGGCGCGGATGGATCGTGGCCGTCGCATTCCTCGCTTTCGGAGCCCTCTACTTCGTTGTGGCGCGTGAGTTCGGCGACAGCTGGATCGTGAGGACCCTGCAAGCGACGGAGGTGGAGGTTCCGCGCGTCTTGCGTCTGGCCGCGAGCGAGGCTCGCGTCGCGGGGATCCCCTCACCGCGCGTTCTCGCCGCGCCGGGCGACGTCCCGAACGCGCTCTCGTTCGCACTGCGCCGTCGCTGGATCGTCACGACGACGGCGTGCTCCTCGCTTGACGAGCTTGCGCTTGAAGCTCTTCTCGCGCATGAGATCATCCATCTGCGCGATGGCGAGTCGACCGTTGCGTCGCTCTACGTCGCGCTCGCCGGCGGCCCCGATCTCGTCCTTCGCGGTGCCGGCGCGCTCGCGTTCTTGTCCGTCCCCCTGTGGCCGGCTGCCCTCGCGCTGCGAGCGGTGCGAAGCATCATCCTGAGGGGCGACCGCGAGCTTCGCGCCGACGTCGCCGCCGCGATGCTCACGCGCTATCCCCCCGGCCTGGTCGACGCCCTCCGCGTATGCGGAGGCCGTCCCGCCGGCCTTCGCCTGATGGACGCCTTCTGGTTCGTCGCTCGCGACGCCGGCCGGGCCCCCGAGGCCGATGCCGATCGCAGGGCGCAGCTCGTCTCCGAGATGTAGCCCGCTCCGCTGCATCACCGCCGTACCATAGGCATCCACCCGATAGGAGGAGTTCGATGGAGCGCGGCACGGTTGCGGTCAAGCGTGGTCTGGCGGAGATGCTCAAAGGCGGCGTGATCATGGACGTCACCAACGCTGAGCAGGCGAAGCTCGCGGAGCAGGCCGGCGCCGTCTCGGTCATGGCCCTTGAGCGCGTGCCGGCCGATATCCGCGCAGAAGGCGGTGTTGCCCGTATGGCAGATCTCCGCAAGATCGAGGAGATCGTCGGCGCCGTCACGGTCCCTGTGATGGCCAAAGCTCGCATCGGACACTTCGTCGAAGCCCAGATCCTCCAATCGGTCGGCGTCGATTTCATCGACGAGTCCGAGGTGCTGACACCGGCCGACGAGGCGCATCACATCGACAAGTGGGCCTTCACGGTGCCCTTCGTGTGCGGTGCGACGGACCTCGGCGAAGCGCTGCGTCGCATCTCAGAGGGTGCGGCGATGATCCGGACGAAGGGCGAGGCCGGCACGGGCAACGTGGTCGAAGCCGTCCGGCACATGCGCTCGGTGAGCAGCGCCATCCGAGCTCTGACCACGCTCCGCCCGGAAGAGCTCGCTTCGGCGGCCAAGGAGCTGCGCGCGCCGCTCGACCTGGTGCAGGAGGTGGCCGGTTCCGGGAAGCTTCCGGTCGTAAACTTCGCCGCCGGAGGTCTGGCGACGCCGGCGGACGCCGCGCTCATGATGCAGCTCGGGTGCGAAGGGGTCTTCGTCGGATCGGGGATCTTCAAGAGCGATGATCCCGAGAACCGTGCACGCGCGATCGTCGAAGCCACGACCTACTTCCAGGATCCGGACGCCGTCGCGCGGGCTACGCGCGGCCTCGGTGAGCCGATGCGTGGTCAGGAGATCAGCACGCTCGAGACGCGGCTCCAAGACCGCGGCTGGTAGGTGGCATTCGCGGTTGGCGTCCTCGCTCTGCAGGGTGACGTACGTGAGCACATGGGTCTGCTATCGGACATCGGGGCAATCGCGCGAGAAGTCCGCACGCTCGAGGATCTCGAGCAGATCGATGCGCTCGTTATCCCCGGCGGGGAGTCGACGACGATCGGGTTCATGCTCGCCGAGCACGACATGATCGAGCCGATGCGCAAACGGATCGACGATGGCATGCCCGTGCTCGGAACGTGCGCCGGCGCGATCCTCCTCGCGAGAACGATCCTCGGGGGCGAGGAGCAGAACCGCTGGCCGAGCATCGGTACGCTCGATATGTCGATCCAACGCAATGCCTACGGACGTCAGGTCGACAGCTTCGAGGACGACGTCGATGTGAAGGACGTCGGCTCGATGCACGCGGTCTTCATCAGGGCGCCGGTGATCTCCGCGGTTGGCCCAAGCGTCGAAGTGCTAGCCGAACACCGAGGCGGGCCGATCGTGGTGCGGGAGGGCAACACGATCGCCGCGACGTTCCATCCCGAGCTCAGTGATGAGCCGGGCCTCCACCGTCTATTGATGGAGGCGATCACGTGAGGCTGGACCGCTTGACCCCGATGCTCTTGGCAAAGGACCTCCAGCAGACGATGACCTATTACACGGAGGTCCTCGGGTTCACCGTGACAGGCACGATGGGTGAACCACCGGGGTTCTGTGCTGTCGAACGAGACGGTGTGCAGCTGATGTTCGTGTGGGAGCCGCCGCACGAGCATGCGCCGGGCGAGGAGCACGACCACGATCCTGCTCTGACCGGCGTCCTCTACATCTATCCCGATGACGTCAACGCACTCCATGATGAGATCGCAGCGCGCACCGAGCTCTGTGAACCGCTCGGCGACCGTGAGCACGGCATGCGAGAGTTCGCTGTCATGGACCCCAACGGCTACCGGATCCGGTTCGGCAAGTGAGTGAGATCCGGGAGACGTGGGGGAAGTACGCCTCGGCCTTCGCCGCCGAGGGCACGAAGGCCGAGGACAGAGACTCCATCCGCCGCCTGGTCGAGCTCTGCGACTTCCCAGAAGGAGCGCTCGTTCTGGACGTCGCAACAGGCGCCGGCTACAACGCATTCGCGTTCGCCCGCGCCGGATGCCGGGTGATCCCGAGTGACCCGACGCACGAGATGCTCATCGCGACTCGTGAGGGGTGGAACCAACGTTTCGGTACTCCGGCCGTCCCACTCGTCGAGTCGTGGGCTGAAGTGTTGCCCTTCGCAGACGACTCACTCAACGGGGTTGTGGCGCACCGCGCTCCGCACCAGTTCGCCGACGCCCAGGCGTGGGCCGATGAAGCGTCGCGGATCCTCAAGACAGGCGGTGTGTTCGCCCTCTCGGATCAGTCGCCGCCGGACGGATGGGAGGAGTGGCACAACGAGCTCGAACGCTGGCGAGACCCGACACACGAGCGTGCGCGCAGTCCACGTGAGTGGAAGGAGATCGTCGAGAACGCCGGGTTCGCCGTGCGGGCGTCCGACGTCGTCTACCAGTCGCACGACGTCACCGACTGGTTCGAGCGCGTGGACTGTCCACCCGACCGCCGCGACCGGGCCCTGCAGATGCTCAAGGACATCCCGAGTGACATCAAAGAGATCTACCGCCCACAGACCTACGATGGTCGCCTGCATATGCGCACGCCGCAATGCGTTTTAGTGACCAGCAAGGGCTAGCATCTAGACATGTCCGGACATTCCAAATGGGCGAGCATCAAGCACAAAAAGGCGATCGTTGACGCCAAGCGCGGGAAGCTGTTTGCGAAGCTGATCCGAGGCATCGAGGTCGCCGCGCGAGAAGCCGGGACGTCCAACCCCGCCAACAACATGACCCTCGCAGCGGCGATCGACCGTGCGAAGGCCGGCCGTGTCCCTGCCGACACCATCGAACGTGCTGCCAAGCGGGCCGCCGGCGAGCTCGGCGACGATGTGAAGTATGAGCGCGTGACGTATGAGGGTTACGCCCCCGGAGGTGTAGCCGTGCTCATCGATGCGCTCACGGAGAACCGCAACCGCACGGGCGGTGACATCCGAACAGCGCTGACACGAGCTGGCGGCAACCTCGGTGAGCCCGGCTCCGTTGCGTGGATGTTCGACCGTCGCGGGCTCATCACGGTCGTCGGGAAGAGCGAGGACGACGTCCTCGCCGCTGCGGCCGAAGGCGGTGCTGAGGACGTCCGCCCGGCCGACGATGGACGCTTCGAGGTCGTGACCGATGTTGCGGCATTCACCAGCGTGAAAGACGCTCTTGCCGCCGCCGGTATCGAGATCGAGAGCGCCGAGCTCACGATGCTTCCGCAGACGACGGTCGAGCTCGACGCGTCAGGCGCGCGTCCGGTGCTCAAGCTGCTCGACCTCCTCGACGACCACGACGACATCCAGAACGTGTACATGAACTTCGATGTCCCGGACGAGGTGCTGGCTGAAGTTGGCTAGCTCGACCAGCCGAACCTGTTGAAGGCGAGTACGCCCCACAGGTTCACGAGCACGCAGACCCCGATGATGATCGTCCTCCCGGTGCTCAGCCGTTCACGCATGCCCGATGCGGTGAGCAGCAGCAGGCACGGCAACGCGTCCATCGCGAAGCGGTAGCCGAACTGAGAGAACCCCACCGTCCCGTGCGTCACCAGAGGCACCGCCACCAAAGCGAGCGCAACGATCGCGGCGATGTTGCGCGGATCCAATCGCGCTCGCAGCGCGTAGAGCCACGCCGGTGTCGTGACCACCAACGCCACGCCGACGAACTTCGGGAAGAAGAACGGGAACCGATCCCGGACGTTCGGGAACTCGTAGAAGATCGCGCGAAGATGGCGCGGGACGTACGTGACGTCGAAACGGCCGCGTGCGAACCACCACTCGCCGAGGTACTGCGTGTGATAGTAGCCGCGATCGAAGATCGTGCCGTAGCGCGCGGCGTTGTACCAGACGTAGCCCGATGCGCACAACGCGACCGTGGATCCGAACCACATGGTGCGCTCGACGTTGTGACGGCGGAGCCGCATGTCTCCGTCGAGTGCGAGGTAGAGGTAGAGCGGCGAGATGAGGAACACGGGCAGGCGCGAGAGACCGGCGAGGCCGACGCACAGACCTATGAGCCATGCGCGTCGTTTCCCCGTCGCTTCGGCCATCCCGGCCGCGAGGAAGAACACCGCAGAGACGTGGGCGAACGACCAAAGTCCGCCGTCGGATGCGAGCCACCAGAGATTCGTCCCAAGCGCGACGAGTAGCGTCATCGCGAACGCGAAGCGGACGTCGGTCCACAAGCGACGCGCCGCGGTGTAGATGAAGCCGATCGCCAGGGCTCCGACGCCGCACGACACAAGAACGTGATCGGCTCCCGTTCCGAAGATCGCTACGAAGGGAAGCAGAAACAGCGTTGGCGCCGGAGGGTCGATGACGTACGAGCGGTTCCCGAACTGGGCGATCTCGAGGAATGGCGGGGAGTCGACGAGGTGCAGTCGACCGTGCAGGAAGGCATCGGACAACAGGACGTATTGGTTGTACGGATTGTCCGCGCGTCGCGTGACCGCGTAGATCGCGAAGGCAACAGATGACACGAGCACGGCCTGCACCCACAGATGTGCGACGAGGAAGGTGCGCAGGCGGTTCAGAACGTCCATTTACCGACCGCGTAGCGCGAGAAGAGGGCGACCTGCAGCGCTGTTCCTCCCACAACGATGGGAATGAACACGCGCTTGGATCTCGTGAGCTGGGCTCCGACGACGAACAACGGATAGAGCACGAGCAGGTACCGAGGAAGGCTGATGAGCCATGCCGTTGACAGGATCAGGACGAACCCACTCCACGCATAGAGGGTGTCTGCGACCCGCAGACGTCTCACGGCGATCACGAGCAACGACAGCGCGAACGCGAACGCGACCGTGCGTCCAACGAAGATCAATGTCCGGGTCGAATCGTTGGACCCCTCGAACATGCCCCGCACGCCGTCGATGATCGACTGCCACGGCGGGACGGCGTGCTGAAACCAATGCATCCGTTGCACCTCGAGGAACCACAGCGGATCGTTGTGGACGAGCTGATTGATCGCGAGATAGATCAGAAGCCCGGTCCCCGACGCTGCGACCCATGCCAGCCTTCTGCCACGGTCTGCGATGCCCAAGCGTCCGCGCATCGCTTCGGCGATGAGGGCTGGTAGAAGCGCGACTCCCGTGACGCGCGTCCCCGTCGCGAGGGCTCCGGCCAGTCCGCTGCGCGCCCACCGGCCGGTGCGGGCCGCGTAGACGGACGCGAGCACCGCGAATAGGAAAAGCGCTTCGCTGTAGGGAGCAGCCAGGAAGTACGCGGTCGGGAACGATAGGAGCAGGACGACGGCCCGCCACGCCTCCTCCTCGGAGCGATCGAGGGCGACGATGCGATAGAGGAGCCACGTCGCCCCCACGCTTGCGAGAAACGACACCGCCAGTCCGGATGCCACGAGATCCCGCGCGAGCACCGAGACGATCCGCACGGCGAGCGGGAAGAAAGGGAAGAACACGATGAACAGGGGATCGTCCGGAGGGGGGGTGCCGGTGCGGTAGCCGACCTCGGCGAGGCGCAGGTAATGGTTGGCATCCCATCTTCGCCAGAGCTCGAGCGCGTTGGACAAGACGGGCTCGCCGTGCAGCGTTAGGGAGACCACTCCGACGATCTCGAGGGCGACCCGAACCCCAATACACAACAGGACGATCTGCCAGAACACCCTTCTCGCCGATGACACCCGTGGATTCTACGAACGGCAAGTTCGTGGCTCTTGTCACCTGCGGCCCATAGCCTCGGCAGATGCGAGTGCTGGGCCTCGACCCCGGCTTGACCTGCGCCGGGTACGGGCTGGTTGAGCGGAAGGATGGACGCATCAGAGCCGTCGACTTCGGGGCGATCCGCACAGCGCGGGGCGCGGTTCCCGGACGTCTGGCTGCGCTGCACGATGCGCTGGTACTTCTCATGGAGAAACACCGCCCAGACGCGGTCGCGGTCGAACGCGTCCTCTTCAACGCGAACGCCAGGACGGCGATGTCGGTCGGGCAAGCCGCCGGTATCGCTCTGCTCGTCGCCGAGCAAGCCGGATGCGAGATCGCGGAGTACACCGCCAACGAGGTCAAGCAAGCCATCACCGGATACGGACAAGCCGACAAGAAGCAGGTCGCCATGATGGTGGGGCGTTTGCTCGACCTCGACGCGCCGCCCACGCCGGCCGACGCGGCCGATGCGCTGGGGCTCGCGATCACCCATGCCGCCGCCCGTAAGTTGAGAAGGCTTGCCCAGGGTGCTTGAATTCCTCCGCGGTCACATCGAAAGCGTTACCGAGGACGCCGCCGTGCTCTCGATCGGTGGCGTCGGTTTGCGCATCGAGATGCCAACGGCCGACCTCGCGAAGATCAAGGGCGACGTGACGGTGCATACCGTCCTGCTCATCAAAGACGAGAATGTGCACGTCTACGGATTCGCCACCGAGCGCGGACGCGAGCTGTTCCGGTTGCTCACGAGCGTGTCTGGTGTCGGGCCGAAGGTGGCACTCGGGATCCTTTCGTTCCACACCGCGCACGCGCTTGAGCGGGCGATCGCGACGAGCGACCACGGGGCATTGGGCCTCGTCTCAGGCGTCGGCAAGAAGACCGCCGAACGCATCGTCGTCGAGCTGCGCGACACGATCGGTGTCATCGCGGATCCGGTCGTCACGACCACCGGGAAGGCGTCACCCCTCGCCGAGGTTCGCGAGGCACTCAAGGGTCTCGGCTACACAACTCAAGAGATCCAAGCTGTGCTCGGCGGGTTGCCGCCGGACGGCGACGCACCGACGCTGCTTCGCCACGCACTCCGTGCACTCGGACGTTCGGACAACGTCGGAGCCGACCGATGAGCAAGAACGGCAACGGGGCCGAAGAGCAACCGCGCGTCCTCGAACCGAGCCTCACGCCCGACGACGCCGAGTTCGACAAGAGTCTTCGTCCGCGCACGCTCGACGAGTTCATCGGGCAAGGCGAGGTCAAGGAGCACCTCGCGATCGTGCTCGAAGCTGCTCGCAAGCGCGGTGAGACGTGTCCTCATCTTCTCTTTACCGGCCCCCCCGGCCTGGGCAAGACGTCCCTTGCCCACATCGTGGCCGCCGAGATGGGGGCGCAGATCCGCGTCACGAGCGGTCCGGCGCTCGAGCGTCCCGGCGACCTGGTGGCGATCCTGTCCAACCTCGAGCCGGGCGACGTGCTCTTCGTCGACGAGATCCACCGGCTGAGCCGGACGGTCGAAGAGGTGCTCTATCCGGCGATGGAGGACAACGCCGTAGACATCGTCCTCGGCAAGGGCCCGGCCGCACGAACCATGCACTTCCCGCTGGAGCCGTTCACTCTCGTCGGAGCCACCACTCGCACCGGCATGATCACCGGCCCCTTGCGCGACCGGTTCGGCTTCCTGTCCCGGCTCGACTACTACTCGACGGAGGAGCTCACTCTCGTGGTCGAGCGCTCGAGCCGGCTGCTCTCGTTGGAGATCGAGCCGGCCGGTGCGCGTGAGATCGCTCGCCGCGCGCGCGGCACGCCGCGCATCGCCAACCGCCTCTTGCACCGGGTCCGAGATTTCGCGCAGGTGCGAGCCGACGGACACATCACGGCCAACGTCGCCGACGACGGTCTCGCGATCTTCCATATCGACCCGCTGGGCTTGGACCGTATCGATCTCGCCATCCTCAGGAACCTGTGCCAGGTGCACGGTGGTGGCCCGGTCGGCGTCAGTACGATCGCGATGTCGGTGGGAGAGGAGCCGGAGACCGTCGAGGACGTCTACGAGCCGTACCTCGTCCAGCAAGGGTTCATCGCCCGCACTCCTCGCGGGCGCACCGCCACCGAGCTGGCCTGGCGTCATCTCGGGCTGACCCCGCCGGAGAGGCGCGGCGATCCCGTCCAGCGCCTGTTCTGACTGAGGAAATACGCCGGCCGGCCGGGTGGTTGTTACGCTTGAGGGACTATGGCGAGAAGATCACTGGAAATCACCCAAGCTGCTGAGCACATCTTCACCCTGACGTCACGCGCGGCAGACAAGGTCCGCGAGCTGGCGGCGCAGGAAGGCAACCCCGATGCGGCGCTGCGACTCGAGGTGCAGCCCGGCGGCTGCGCCGGATTCCGTTACGGGCTCTTCTTCGACACCGACATCGTGGCGACCGACCTCGTAGACGAGATCGACGGCGTCAAGATCGTGTCCGACCCGATGTCGGCTCCGTATCTCAAGGGTTTGGTCATCGACTGGGCCGAGAGCCTCAACAAGTCGGGGTTCGTGATCGAGAACCCCAACGCGCAGAGCAGCTGCGCCTGCGGCGAGAGCTTCCAGTAACGACGAGCGGCGCAATGGTGCGACGCTCAGCGGAACCAGAAGGCCGACGTTGATCGCCGAGGGGGCCGAGGCTCCCGGGTTCGACGCCGACTCGACGGGCGGTCGGTTCCGATTGAAGGACGCTCTCGAGGCCGGGCCTCTCGTGCTGTTCTTCTACCCCAAGGCCGCGACCCCGGGGTGCACCGCCGAGGCGAACGAGTTCGAGGCATGGTTCGATCGGTTCGAGGAACTCGGAGTTCGACTTGCCGGCTGCTCGGTCGACTCGTTGGACGACCAGAGATCCTTCGCCGCCAAGCACGGAGGTTTTCGCTTCCCGCTGATCGCCGACCCTGATGCGGCGATCGCCAAGGCCTACGACGTCCTCAAAGAGGACCGGGAGCTCGCCCGGCGCGCGACGGCGGTCATCGGTGAGGACGGCCGGGTGTTGAAGACCTACCCGGCGGCCCCGATCACCGGCAAGGGACACGCCGAAGCCGTCTACGGTCACGTCGAGGGCCTCTTCGCATGAACGAGACCCGCGAGCTGCCGATCTATGACGCAGATTGCGATCTCTGCGTCGCTCTCAAGCTCACGCCCTGGCTGTACGAGGACGAGGAGTGCTGGGTGGCCGAGTGCATGATCTGTGACACACCGATGATCGTCTGGCGACCGCACGGTATGCCCGATGACCTCACGGAGAAGCGCCTGATGGAGCGGCTTGGAGCGGTAGCCGACGAGCACTACGGAGCCAAAGGCTGGTGGGCCGACGGTCACCGGCGCAACATCCCAGATCATTGGCACTGTCACGCGCGCCCGGCCGGCGGCTTCTTTGGAGGCAATCGCTAGCCACACGAGCCGGGCGCTGCTGTATGCTCGCTCCGCCCTCAAACGCGAGCCTCCCGGCTTGCGCGCAAGGGCCGCAGGAGTACACTAGGTGGTCGTCGCTTCCCTCCTGATCTTGTGGCAGGGAGTGACCCCAAGATTCGATGTTGGCTTTCGGGCCGCTGCTCCTTGAGAACTGCATAGTGCGGGTGAATTCGAGGGCAATCGTCAATAATCCTGACCCTTGTAAGTGAAATCCATTGTCCCGGTGAAGAGGAGCGCTCCTGCTCGATCGCCGGGACGGCTGGATTCAACCCAACAATGAGAGCTCGAAGTCTTGAGTTTTCCCATGGAGGGTTTGATCCTGGCTCAGGGCGAACGCTGGCGGCACGCCTCATACATGCAAGTCGAGCGATCGGCGGTGGAGAGCTTGCTCTCTGCCGCACGGAGCGGCGAACGGGTGAGTAACACGTGGGTAACCTGCCTAGAAGACGGGGATAACTCCGGGAAACTGGGGCTAATACCCGATATCCCCATTGGATCGCATGGTCCGATGGGTAAATGGTTCTTCCGCTTCTAGAGGGACCCGCGGCCTATCAGCTTGTTGGTGGGGTAACGGCCCACCAAGGCTATGACGGGTAGCCGGCCTGAGAGGGTGTTCGGCCACACCGGGACTGAGACACGGCCCGGACTCCTACGGGAGGCAGCAGTAGGGAATCTTGCACAATGGGCGCAAGCCTGATGCAGCGACGCCGCGTGTGGGATGAAGGCTTTCGAGTTGTAAACCACTTTCAGCGGGGACGAAGCCTTACGGTGACGGTACCCGCAGAAGAAGGTCCGGCCAACTACGTGCCAGCAGCCGCGGTAATACGTAGGGACCGAGCGTTGTCCGGATTTATTGGGCGTAAAGCGCGCGTAGGCGGCCGATCGCGTCGGATGTGAAAGCTCGGAGCTCAACTCTGAGAGGTCATTCGATACGGGTCGGCTAGAGGCAGGTAGGGGAGAGCGGAATTCCTGGTGTAGCGGTGAAATGCGCAGATATCAGGAGGAACACCGGTGGCGAAGGCGGCTCTCTGGGCCTGTTCTGACGCTGAGGCGCGAAAGCTGGGGGAGCAAACAGGATTAGCACATATCTAGTCCTCTCGGGGAGTAATCCTCGTGACTAAACCAGCTGTATCGGTGAAAGTCCTGTCACACCTAGTCACTAAGGTGAAAACCGAGGTGAGAGGTGATGGATAACGCCGAGGGAAGTTCGAGTTCGTTGACGGACTTTTCCTTTACGCAGCGATCAGTTCTAGCGGGAACGGTTCTTGGTGACGGATGCCTTGCGAAGCACGGCAGATATCACCGGCTCCATGTGAAGCACAAGGCTGCGCACAAAGAACTGGTTGAATTCAAGTACGAGACGTTTCGAGAGTTCGTCTCGATGTCCCTTCATGGATTTGATCAGCAACTCAATGGGCGTGGCTACCCGTGCTTCCAGTTCGCAACTAGAACGAACCCACTGTTTAGCGATTGGTACTTTCGCTTCTACCAGAGCGGAAGGAAGGTCGTGCCAGTGACGATCGCTGAGCATCTGACCCCGTTGGCACTCGCCGTCTGGTTCATGGACGACGGAGCTGCCGATTACGCGGGCGTCACCTTCCAGACTCACAACTTCTCGCTCGAGGAGGTAAGGCGTCTGGAGGGGGTGCTGAAGGAGAAGTACGGTCTGGCGACGACCATTCGAAGCAACAAACGTGGGTGGATCATCTACGTCAAGGCTTCGAGTCTCGGTCGTCTGGAGGAGGTCATTCGACCTCATCTACTAAGAGGTTTCAGCTACAAGCTGATTCCTCGGCGGATTCGAACCCCGTAGAGACTGCACGCTGGCCCCTCGTTCACCAGAGCGAGGGTGATGACACAGTCCGACCTCACTGGTAACAGTGAGAGGTCGTCAGAAATGGCGATCCGCCATGG
>CAZFOB010000024.1:0-49976 GCA_964520325.1 uncultured Actinomycetes bacterium
GTACTCCCCAGGCGGCGAACTTAATGCGTTAGCTTCGGCACGGAAGGCCGTGAGGCCCCCCACACCTAGTTCGCACCGTTTACGGCCAGGACTACCCGGGTATCTAATCCGGTTCGCTACCCTGGCTTTCGGGTCTCAGCGTCAGGATCGGCCCAGTCGGCCGCCTTCGCCACTGGTGTTCCTCCGGATATCTGCCCATTTCACCGGTACACCCGGAATTCCACCGACCTCTACCGTCCTCAAGTTCACCAGTATCAGGTGCAGTTCCACGGTTGAGCCGTAGGATTTCACGCCTGACTTAATGAACCGCCTACACCCGCTTTACGCCCAGTAAATCCGGGCAACGCTTGCCCCCTACGTTTTACCGCGGCTGCTGGCACGTAGTTAGCCGGGGCTTCTTCTACAGGTACCGTCACCACCGTGACCGGTGGCTTCTTCCCTGTCGAAAGAGGTTTACAACCCTAAGGCCTTCATCCCTCACGCGGCATCGCTGCATCAGGCTTGCGCCCATTGTGCAAGATTCCCTACTGCTGCCTCCCGTAGGAGTCCGGGCCGTGTCTCAGTCCCGGTGTGGCCGAACACCCTCTCAGGCCGGCTACCCGTCATAGCCTTGGTGGGCCGTTACCCCACCAACAAGCTGATAGGCCGCGGGTCCCTCTAGAAGCGGAAGAACCATTTACCCATCGGACCATGCGATCCAATGGGGATATCGGGTATTAGCCCCAGTTTCCCGGAGTTATCCCCGTCTTCTAGGCAGGTTACCCACGTGTTACTCACCCGTTCGCCGCTCCGTGCGGCAGAGAGCAAGCTCTCCACCGCCGATCGCTCGACTTGCATGTATGAGGCGTGCCGCCAGCGTTCGCCCTGAGCCAGGATCAAACCCTCCATGGGAAAACTCAAGACTTCGAGCTCTCATTGTTGGGTTGAATCCAGCCGTCCCGGCGATCGAGCAGGAGCGCTCCTCTTCACCGGGACAATGGATTTCACTTACAAGGGTCAGGATTATTGACGATTGCCCTCGAATTCACCCGCACTATGCAGTTCTCAAGGAGCAGCGGCCCGAAAGCCAACATCGAATCTTGGGGTCACTCCCTGCCACAAGATCAGGAGGGAAGCGACGACCACCTAGTGTACTCCTGCGGCCCTTGCGCGCAAGCCGGGAGGCTCGCGTTTGAGGGCGGAGCGAGCATACAGCAGCGCCCGGCTCGTGTGGCTAGCGATTGCCTCCAAAGAAGCCGCCGGCCGGGCGCGCGTGACAGTGCCAATGATCTGGGATGTTGCGCCGGTGACCGTCGGCCCACCAGCCTTTGGCTCCGTAGTGCTCGTCGGCTACCGCTCCAAGCCGCTCCATCAGGCGCTTCTCCGTGAGGTCATCGGGCATACCGTGCGGTCGCCAG
Organism: uncultured Actinomycetes bacterium; assembly: GCA_964520325.1. GTDB lineage: Bacteria > Actinomycetota > JAICYB01 > JAICYB01 > JAICYB01 > CAZFOB01. Next base: position 1,398 of record CAZFOB010000024.1, read on the forward strand.
ACGATCATCGGTGTGTCACAGATCATGCACTCGGCCACCCAGCACTCCTCGTCCTCGTACAGCCAGGGCGTGAGCTTGAGAGCGACGCAGAGATCGCAATCTGCGTCATAGATCGGCAGCTCGCGGGTCTCGTTCATGCGAAGAGGCCCTCGACGTGACCGTAGACGGCTTCGGCGTGTCCCTTGCCGGTGATCGGGGCCGCCGGGTAGGTCTTCAACACCCGGCCGTCCTCACCGATGACCGCCGTCGCGCGCCGGGCGAGCTCCCGGTCCTCTTTGAGGACGTCGTAGGCCTTGGCGATCGCCGCATCAGGGTCGGCGATCAGCGGGAAGCGAAAACCTCCGTGCTTGGCGGCGAAGGATCTCTGGTCGTCCAACGAGTCGACCGAGCAGCCGGCAAGTCGAACTCCGAGTTCCTCGAACCGATCGAACCATGCCTCGAACTCGTTCGCCTCGGCGGTGCACCCCGGGGTCGCGGCCTTGGGGTAGAAGAACAGCACGAGAGGCCCGGCCTCGAGAGCGTCCTTCAATCGGAACCGACCGCCCGTCGAGTCGGCGTCGAACCCGGGAGCCTCGGCCCCCTCGGCGATCAACGTCGGCCTTCTGGTTCCGCTGAGCGTCGCACCATTGCGCCGCTCGTCGTTACTGGAAGCTCTCGCCGCAGGCGCAGCTGCTCTGCGCGTTGGGGTTCTCGATCACGAACCCCGACTTGTTGAGGCTCTCGGCCCAGTCGATGACCAAACCCTTGAGATACGGAGCCGACATCGGGTCGGACACGATCTTGACGCCGTCGATCTCGTCTACGAGGTCGGTCGCCACGATGTCGGTGTCGAAGAAGAGCCCGTAACGGAATCCGGCGCAGCCGCCGGGCTGCACCTCGAGTCGCAGCGCCGCATCGGGGTTGCCTTCCTGCGCCGCCAGCTCGCGGACCTTGTCTGCCGCGCGTGACGTCAGGGTGAAGATGTGCTCAGCAGCTTGGGTGATTTCCAGTGATCTTCTCGCCATAGTCCCTCAAGCGTAACAACCACCCGGCCGGCCGGCGTATTTCCTCAGTCAGAACAGGCGCTGGACGGGATCGCCGCGCCTCTCCGGCGGGGTCAGCCCGAGATGACGCCAGGCCAGCTCGGTGGCGGTGCGCCCGCGAGGAGTGCGGGCGATGAACCCTTGCTGGACGAGGTACGGCTCGTAGACGTCCTCGACGGTCTCCGGCTCCTCTCCCACCGACATCGCGATCGTACTGACGCCGACCGGGCCACCACCGTGCACCTGGCACAGGTTCCTGAGGATGGCGAGATCGATACGGTCCAAGCCCAGCGGGTCGATATGGAAGATCGCGAGACCGTCGTCGGCGACGTTGGCCGTGATGTGTCCGTCGGCTCGCACCTGCGCGAAATCTCGGACCCGGTGCAAGAGGCGGTTGGCGATGCGCGGCGTGCCGCGCGCGCGGCGAGCGATCTCACGCGCACCGGCCGGCTCGATCTCCAACGAGAGCAGCCGGCTCGAGCGCTCGACCACGAGAGTGAGCTCCTCCGTCGAGTAGTAGTCGAGCCGGGACAGGAAGCCGAACCGGTCGCGCAAGGGGCCGGTGATCATGCCGGTGCGAGTGGTGGCTCCGACGAGAGTGAACGGCTCCAGCGGGAAGTGCATGGTTCGTGCGGCCGGGCCCTTGCCGAGGACGATGTCTACGGCGTTGTCCTCCATCGCCGGATAGAGCACCTCTTCGACCGTCCGGCTCAGCCGGTGGATCTCGTCGACGAAGAGCACGTCGCCCGGCTCGAGGTTGGACAGGATCGCCACCAGGTCGCCGGGACGCTCGAGCGCCGGACCGCTCGTGACGCGGATCTGCGCCCCCATCTCGGCGGCCACGATGTGGGCAAGGGACGTCTTGCCCAGGCCGGGGGGGCCGGTAAAGAGAAGATGAGGACACGTCTCACCGCGCTTGCGAGCAGCTTCGAGCACGATCGCGAGGTGCTCCTTGACCTCGCCTTGCCCGATGAACTCGTCGAGCGTGCGCGGACGAAGACTCTTGTCGAACTCGGCGTCGTCGGGCGTGAGGCTCGGTTCGAGGACGCGCGGTTGCTCTTCGGCCCCGTTGCCGTTCTTGCTCATCGGTCGGCTCCGACGTTGTCCGAACGTCCGAGTGCACGGAGTGCGTGGCGAAGCAGCGTCGGTGCGTCGCCGTCCGGCGGCAACCCGCCGAGCACAGCTTGGATCTCTTGAGTTGTGTAGCCGAGACCCTTGAGTGCCTCGCGAACCTCGGCGAGGGGTGACGCCTTCCCGGTGGTCGTGACGACCGGATCCGCGATGACACCGATCGTGTCGCGCAGCTCGACGACGATGCGTTCGGCGGTCTTCTTGCCGACGCCTGAGACGAGGCCCAATGCCCCGTGGTCGCTCGTCGCGATCGCCCGCTCAAGCGCGTGCGCGGTGTGGAACGAAAGGATCCCGAGTGCCACCTTCGGCCCGACACCAGACACGCTCGTGAGCAACCGGAACAGCTCGCGTCCGCGCTCGGTGGCGAATCCGTAGACGTGCACATTCTCGTCTTTGATGAGCAGGACGGTATGCACCGTCACGTCGCCCTTGATCTTCGCGAGGTCGGCCGTTGGCATCTCGATGCGCAAACCGACGCCACCGATCGAGAGCACGGCGGCGTCCTCGGTAACGCTTTCGATGTGACCGCGGAGGAATTCAAGCACCCTGGGCAAGCCTTCTCAACTTACGGGCGGCGGCATGGGTGATCGCGAGCCCCAGCGCATCGGCCGCGTCGGCCGGCGTGGGCGGCGCGTCGAGGTCGAGCAAACGCCCCACCATCATGGCGACCTGCTTCTTGTCGGCTTGTCCGTATCCGGTGATGGCTTGCTTGACCTCGTTGGCGGTGTACTCCGCGATCTCGCATCCGGCTTGCTCGGCGACGAGCAGAGCGATACCGGCGGCTTGCCCGACCGACATCGCCGTCCTGGCGTTCGCGTTGAAGAGGACGCGTTCGACCGCGACCGCGTCTGGGCGGTGTTTCTCCATGAGAAGTACCAGCGCATCGTGCAGCGCAGCCAGACGTCCGGGAACCGCGCCCCGCGCTGTGCGGATCGCCCCGAAGTCGACGGCTCTGATGCGTCCATCCTTCCGCTCAACCAGCCCGTACCCGGCGCAGGTCAAGCCGGGGTCGAGGCCCAGCACTCGCATCTGCCGAGGCTATGGGCCGCAGGTGACAAGAGCCACGAACTTGCCGTTCGTAGAATCCACGGGTGTCATCGGCGAGAAGGGTGTTCTGGCAGATCGTCCTGTTGTGTATTGGGGTTCGGGTCGCCCTCGAGATCGTCGGAGTGGTCTCCCTAACGCTGCACGGCGAGCCCGTCTTGTCCAACGCGCTCGAGCTCTGGCGAAGATGGGATGCCAACCATTACCTGCGCCTCGCCGAGGTCGGCTACCGCACCGGCACCCCCCCTCCGGACGATCCCCTGTTCATCGTGTTCTTCCCTTTCTTCCCGCTCGCCGTGCGGATCGTCTCGGTGCTCGCGCGGGATCTCGTGGCATCCGGACTGGCGGTGTCGTTTCTCGCAAGCGTGGGGGCGACGTGGCTCCTCTATCGCATCGTCGCCCTCGATCGCTCCGAGGAGGAGGCGTGGCGGGCCGTCGTCCTGCTCCTATCGTTCCCGACCGCGTACTTCCTGGCTGCTCCCTACAGCGAAGCGCTTTTCCTATTCGCGGTGCTCGCGTCCGTCTACGCGGCCCGCACCGGCCGGTGGGCGCGCAGCGGACTGGCCGGAGCCCTCGCGACGGGGACGCGCGTCACGGGAGTCGCGCTTCTACCAGCCCTCATCGCCGAAGCGATGCGCGGACGCTTGGGCATCGCAGACCGTGGCAGAAGGCTGGCATGGGTCGCAGCGTCGGGGACCGGGCTTCTGATCTATCTCGCGATCAATCAGCTCGTCCACAACGATCCGCTGTGGTTCCTCGAGGTGCAACGGATGCATTGGTTTCAGCACGCCGTCCCGCCGTGGCAGTCGATCATCGACGGCGTGCGGGGCATGTTCGAGGGGTCCAACGATTCGACCCGGACATTGATCTTCGTTGGACGCACGGTCGCGTTCGCGTTCGCGCTGTCGTTGCTCGTGATCGCCGTGAGACGTCTGCGGGTCGCAGACACCCTCTATGCGTGGAGTGGGTTCGTCCTGATCCTGTCAACGGCATGGCTCATCAGCCTTCCTCGGTACCTGCTCGTGCTCTATCCGTTGTTCGTCGTCGGAGCCCAGCTCACGAGATCCAAGCGCGTGTTCATTCCCATCGTTGTGGGAGGAACAGCGCTGCAGGTCGCCCTCTTCTCGCGCTACGCGGTCGGTAAATGGACGTTCTGAACCGCCTGCGCACCTTCCTCGTCGCACATCTGTGGGTGCAGGCCGTGCTCGTGTCATCTGTTGCCTTCGCGATCTACGCGGTCACGCGACGCGCGGACAATCCGTACAACCAATACGTCCTGTTGTCCGATGCCTTCCTGCACGGTCGACTGCACCTCGTCGACTCCCCGCCATTCCTCGAGATCGCCCAGTTCGGGAACCGCTCGTACGTCATCGACCCTCCGGCGCCAACGCTGTTTCTGCTTCCCTTCGTAGCGATCTTCGGAACGGGAGCCGATCACGTTCTTGTGTCGTGCGGCGTCGGAGCCCTGGCGATCGGCTTCATCTACACCGCGGCGCGTCGCTTGTGGACCGACGTCCGCTTCGCGTTCGCGATGACGCTACTCGTCGCGCTTGGGACGAATCTCTGGTGGCTCGCATCCGACGGCGGACTTTGGTCGTTCGCCCACGTCTCTGCGGTGTTCTTCCTCGCGGCCGGGATGGCCGAAGCGACGGGGAAACGACGCGCATGGCTCATAGGTCTGTGCGTCGGCCTCGCCGGTCTCTCGCGCCTGCCCGTGTTCCTCATCTCGCCGCTCTACCTCTACCTCGCACTCGACGGAGACATGCGGCTCCGCCGTCACAACGTCGAGCGCACCATGTGGTTCGGATCCACGGTCGCGTTGTGCGCATCGGGCTACGTCTGGTACAACGCCGCGCGCTACGGCACGATCTTCGATCGCGGCTACTATCACACGCAGTACCTCGGCGAGTGGTGGTTCGCACGCGGCCGTTTCGACGTCACGTACGTCCCGCGCCATCTTCGCGCGATCTTCTACGAGTTCCCGAACGTCCGGGATCGGTTCCCGTTCTTCTTCCCGAAGTTCGTCGGCGTGGCGTTGGTGGTCACGACACCGGCGTGGCTCTACGCGCTGCGAGCGCGATTGGATCCGCGCAACATCGCCGCGATCGTTGCGCTCGCTTTGGTGGCGGTGCCTCTGGTGACGCACGGGACGGTGGGGTTCTCTCAGTTCGGCTACCGCTTCGCGATGGACGCGTTGCCGTGCCTGCTGCTGCTCACCGCATCGGGCATGCGTGAACGGCTGAGCACCGGGAGGACGATCATCATCGGGGTCTGCGTGCTCGTGAACCTGTGGGGCGTACTCGCCTTCAACAGGTTCGGCTGGTCGAGCTAGCCAACTTCAGCCAGCACCTCGTCCGGGACATCGAAGTTCATGTACACGTTCTGGATGTCGTCGTGGTCGTCGAGGAGGTCGAGCAGCTTGAGCACCGGACGCGCGCCTGACGCGTCGAGCTCGACCGTCGTCTGCGGAAGCATCGTGAGCTCGGCGCTCTCGATCTCGATACCGGCGGCGGCAAGAGCGTCTTTCACGCTGGTGAATGCCGCAACATCGGTCACGACCTCGAAGCGTCCATCGTCGGCCGGGCGGACGTCCTCAGCACCGCCTTCGGCCGCAGCGGCGAGGACGTCGTCCTCGCTCTTCCCGACGACCGTGATGAGCCCGCGACGGTCGAACATCCACGCAACGGAGCCGGGCTCACCGAGGTTGCCGCCAGCTCGTGTCAGCGCTGTTCGGATGTCACCGCCCGTGCGGTTGCGGTTCTCCGTGAGCGCATCGATGAGCACGGCTACACCTCCGGGGGCGTAACCCTCATACGTCACGCGCTCATACTTCACATCGTCGCCGAGCTCGCCGGCGGCCCGCTTGGCAGCACGTTCGATGGTGTCGGCAGGGACACGGCCGGCCTTCGCACGGTCGATCGCCGCTGCGAGGGTCATGTTGTTGGCGGGGTTGGACGTCCCGGCTTCTCGCGCGGCGACCTCGATGCCTCGGATCAGCTTCGCAAACAGCTTCCCGCGCTTGGCGTCAACGATCGCCTTTTTGTGCTTGATGCTCGCCCATTTGGAATGTCCGGACATGTCTAGATGCTAGCCCTTGCTGGTCACTAAAACGCATTGCGGCGTGCGCATATGCAGGCGACCATCGTAGGTCTGTGGGCGGTAGATCTCTTTGATGTCACTCGGGATGTCCTTGAGCATCTGCAGGGCCCGGTCGCGGCGGTCGGGTGGACAGTCCACGCGCTCGAACCAGTCGGTGACGTCGTGCGACTGGTAGACGACGTCGGACGCCCGCACGGCGAACCCGGCGTTCTCGACGATCTCCTTCCACTCACGTGGACTGCGCGCACGCTCGTGTGTCGGGTCTCGCCAGCGTTCGAGCTCGTTGTGCCACTCCTCCCATCCGTCCGGCGGCGACTGATCCGAGAGGGCGAACACACCGCCTGTCTTGAGGATCCGCGACGCTTCATCGGCCCACGCCTGGGCGTCGGCGAACTGGTGCGGAGCGCGGTGCGCCACAACCCCGTTGAGTGAGTCGTCTGCGAAGGGCAACACTTCAGCCCACGACTCGACGAGTGGGACGGCCGGAGTACCGAAACGTTGGTTCCACCCCTCACGAGTCGCGATGAGCATCTCGTGCGTCGGGTCACTCGGGATCACCCGGCATCCGGCGCGGGCGAACGCGAATGCGTTGTAGCCGGCGCCTGTTGCGACGTCCAGAACGAGCGCTCCTTCTGGGAAGTCGCAGAGCTCGACCAGGCGGCGGATGGAGTCTCTGTCCTCGGCCTTCGTGCCCTCGGCGGCGAAGGCCGAGGCGTACTTCCCCCACGTCTCCCGGATCTCACTCACTTGCCGAACCGGATCCGGTAGCCGTTGGGGTCCATGACAGCGAACTCTCGCATGCCGTGCTCACGGTCGCCGAGCGGTTCACAGAGCTCGGTGCGCGCTGCGATCTCATCATGGAGTGCGTTGACGTCATCGGGATAGATGTAGAGGACGCCGGTCAGAGCAGGATCGTGGTCGTGCTCCTCGCCCGGCGCATGCTCGTGCGGCGGCTCCCACACGAACATCAGCTGCACACCGTCTCGTTCGACAGCACAGAACCCCGGTGGTTCACCCATCGTGCCTGTCACGGTGAACCCGAGGACCTCCGTGTAATAGGTCATCGTCTGCTGGAGGTCCTTTGCCAAGAGCATCGGGGTCAAGCGGTCCAGCCTCACGTGATCGCCTCCATCAATAGACGGTGGAGGCCCGGCTCATCACTGAGCTCGGGATGGAACGTCGCGGCGATCGTGTTGCCCTCCCGCACCACGATCGGCCCGCCTCGGTGTTCGGCTAGCACTTCGACGCTTGGGCCAACCGCGGAGATCACCGGCGCCCTGATGAAGACCGCGTGCATCGAGCCGACGTCCTTCACATCGACGTCGTCCTCGAAGCTGTCGACCTGACGTCCGTAGGCATTGCGTTGGATCGACATATCGAGCGTACCGATGCTCGGCCAGCGGTTCTGCTCCTCGCCCCCGAGGATCGTTCTCGCGAGGAGGATCGCGCCGGCGCACGTTCCGAGCACGGGCATGCCATCGTCGATCCGTTTGCGCATCGGCTCGATCATGTCGTGCTCGGCGAGCATGAACCCGATCGTCGTCGACTCCCCGCCGGGGATAACGAGCGCATCGATCTGCTCGAGATCCTCGAGCGTGCGGACTTCTCGCGCGATTGCCCCGATGTCCGATAGCAGACCCATGTGCTCACGTACGTCACCCTGCAGAGCGAGGACGCCAACCGCGAATGCCACCTACCAGCCGCGGTCTTGGAGCCGCGTCTCGAGCGTGCTGATCTCCTGACCACGCATCGGCTCACCGAGGCCGCGCGTAGCCCGCGCGACGGCGTCCGGATCCTGGAAGTAGGTCGTGGCTTCGACGATCGCGCGTGCACGGTTCTCGGGATCATCGCTCTTGAAGATCCCCGATCCGACGAAGACCCCTTCGCACCCGAGCTGCATCATGAGCGCGGCGTCCGCCGGCGTCGCCAGACCTCCGGCGGCGAAGTTTACGACCGGAAGCTTCCCGGAACCGGCCACCTCCTGCACCAGGTCGAGCGGCGCGCGCAGCTCCTTGGCCGCCGAAGCGAGCTCTTCCGGGCGGAGCGTGGTCAGAGCTCGGATGGCGCTGCTCACCGAGCGCATGTGCCGGACGGCTTCGACCACGTTGCCCGTGCCGGCCTCGCCCTTCGTCCGGATCATCGCCGCACCCTCTGAGATGCGACGCAGCGCTTCGCCGAGGTCCGTCGCACCGCACACGAAGGGCACCGTGAAGGCCCACTTGTCGATGTGATGCGCCTCGTCGGCCGGTGTCAGCACCTCGGACTCGTCGATGAAATCGACGCCGACCGATTGGAGGATCTGGGCTTCGACGAAGTGTCCGATGCGAGCTTTGGCCATCACAGGGACCGTGACGGCGCCGACGATCTCCTCGATCTTGCGGAGATCTGCCATACGGGCAACACCGCCTTCTGCGCGGATATCGGCCGGCACGCGCTCAAGGGCCATGACCGAGACGGCGCCGGCCTGCTCCGCGAGCTTCGCCTGCTCAGCGTTGGTGACGTCCATGATCACGCCGCCTTTGAGCATCTCCGCCAGACCACGCTTGACCGCAACCGTGCCGCGCTCCATCGAACTCCTCCTATCGGGTGGATGCCTATGGTACGGCGGTGATGCAGCGGAGCGGGCTACATCTCGGAGACGAGCTGCGCCCTGCGATCGGCATCGGCCTCGGGGGCCCGGCCGGCGTCGCGAGCGACGAACCAGAAGGCGTCCATCAGGCGAAGGCCGGCGGGACGGCCTCCGCATACGCGGAGGGCGTCGACCAGGCCGGGGGGATAGCGCGTGAGCATCGCGGCGGCGACGTCGGCGCGAAGCTCGCGGTCGCCCCTCAGGATGATGCTTCGCACCGCTCGCAGCGCGAGGGCAGCCGGCCACAGGGGGACGGACAAGAACGCGAGCGCGCCGGCACCGCGAAGGACGAGATCGGGGCCGCCGGCGAGCGCGACGTAGAGCGACGCAACGGTCGACTCGCCATCGCGCAGATGGATGATCTCATGCGCGAGAAGAGCTTCAAGCGCAAGCTCGTCAAGCGAGGAGCACGCCGTCGTCGTGACGATCCAGCGACGGCGCAGTGCGAACGAGAGCGCGTTCGGGACGTCGCCCGGCGCGGCGAGAACGCGCGGTGAGGGGATCCCCGCGACGCGAGCCTCGCTCGCGGCCAGACGCAAGACGCGCGGAACCTCCACCTCCGTCGCTTGCAGGGTCCTCACGATCCAGCTGTCGCCGAACTCACGCGCCACAACGAAGTAGAGGGCTCCGAAAGCGAGGAATGCGACGGCCACGATCCATCCGCGCCCGGTCACAAGACCGACGATCAACCCCTCGATCGCACAGAGCAGGGCAAAGCTGGCGAGCAGCACCTGAATCTGATTGCGGCTCGTACGCCGAGCGAGCTCGGTCTCAAGTGGTAGCGGTTCGGAGACGCCGAGATCCTTGCGGCGCACCACCGGTCCATGGTCGAGCGTCATACGCTCCGGACGACGCCATCGGCGTTTGACGAACCGCCGCGGCTCGGTCGGCGTGGACATCACGCCACCTCGACGTGGTCGCGCATCCTGACGATGCCCCGGTCGAGCGCGCCGATGATCGCTTCGTGGAGCTGCTGTGTCGCGGAGACCACGGTTGACACGCAGTAGTCGGCGCCGGAACCGAGGATCGGGAGGTCGTCGAAGGTGCTTCCGGATGCGTCGGTCACCACGCATCCTCCCTCTTCGCAGATGAGCTTCGCTGCGGCCACATCGTACGGATTGTTGTTGAGAACCGCTCCGTTGGCGATCTTCTCGAAAAGCAACCGCGTCTGCGGCACGTCGTCGATCATCCGCTGGCCGTGATCGACGTAGGCATCGAAGCGTCCTGTCACCACGCCGGTCATCCCGAAGGTTGCAGAGCCGAGGTCGAAGCTCCCGCCACTGACTCCGCTGCCGTCGATCAGCCCCTCGAGCATGAGGGCCGATGGAACGGTCGGGCGTCCCCGAAGGCCGTAGACGAAGAACGCGCCGTGAAGCGACGTCTTCCCGCTCGGTGATGGAGCACGCGCTTCGCCGGCGTCGATGATCCGGAGTCCTTGTCCACGTTTGGCACGGAAGAGCGTCCCGGTTTTGATGCCGAGGATCAGCCCTTCGTCTACGTCACCGAGCCGTGCGTCGCGATCGTACGGCGCGGCGGCGATCGAGACCATCCCAGCCTCGAGTCCGGCTCCGGCCGGTCTCGTGCCGTCGATCGGGTCAATGACCAGGAGCCGCTTGGGATCTCCGCGCTCGACGAGCCCACGATCCTCGGTGTACCAGGCGAGTCCGTCTCCAACCGCAGCCTCGAGGACCTCATTGGCGGCGTCCTCGGCGAGCTCATCGATGCCGAAGGTCGGGTCGCCGCCGACCGAAACACTCTCGGAGCCGCGGAGCTCAGGCTTCCCAAGATGCGGCAGCACCGCAGAACGAACGGCACGGGCGACATCGAGCAAGAGATCCATCAGATGGCGTCGAGCGCGCGCTCGTACACGTGCAGCGTCTGCTCCGCGATGCGCGACCAGTCGAATCCTCGTGCGCGCTCGGGGCCGCGCGCAGCCAGCCGCTCACGTTCGGAATCGTCGGCCAGCATCTTTCGGAGCGCTGACGTCCATGCATCAACATCGCCGGGGGCTACGTAGGTCACAGCATCCCCCCCGGCGTAACGGAAGCCCTTGATGTCCGATGCAAGAACCGCGGATGCGCCGGCGAGTCCTTCGAGCACAACCATGCCGAACGACTCTCCGGCTGTCGACGCGCAACACACGATGTCGGCCGCGCGATGAAGCGCCAGTTTGCGGCTCTCGTCGACCACGCCGACGCAATGGATCCGTTCGCTGAGTGCGGCTTCCGGGAGCTGTCCCGGTGTCGCGGTGACAACGAGGTGAGCGTCCGGTTGATCTTTAGCGACCCGTGCGAAGGCCTTGCAGACGACGTCGAACCCTTTTCGCGCATCGACGCGACCGACGAGCAGAACGACCTTGCCGAGACGCAACGCCCATTCGTCGGCTTCCGCCTTCTCGTAGACCTCGACATCGACACCGTTGGGAACGATCTCGGGATCGACGTTGACGTAACGCCGAACGAGCCGCCGCGCTTCTGGTGAGACGGCCGTCGTTTGATCGAGACGCTTCGACAAGCGCCGCAGCAACGGCGCCGTGAGCGCGTACGGCCAGAATCTTTCGGCGGCCGCGTGGAAGGTGCCAACCACCGCGGTGTTCTTCGGGCGGCGCAGTATCGCGGCGATCGACGCAGGCAGGAAAGGCTCGTGGCAATGCACGACGTCGGCCGCGTCGAGGGTGAGGTCGAAGCGCACGAGCATCCGCGGGTCGATGCCGAGCCGCGCGACCGACCCGTTGGCCGGGATGTCCACAGCCGGCCCCAGCGACACCGTTGCCACGTCGTCCAGGCGCTCTTGCTCGCCGCGGAGCTCTGGGCCGAAGAGCGTGACCTCGTGGCCGAGAGCAACAAGCGCAAGAGCGAGCCCACGGGTGTGCTCCTGAACACCGCCGGGACGCGACATCGAATAGGGACTGATCAGGGCGACGTGCATCTTAGCTCCAACGGTAGCCGGGGTCGGACGGCCAGTTCGGCTGGAAGAGGTGCCACTGACCCGGGTCGCGCCTGATGAGCTCTTCCATCTGCCGGACCGTCTGCTCTGTGAGTGCTCGTACGCGCTCCGCATCCGACTTCCCCTCAACGACGTCGATCGGGTCGAGGAACACTCCGTGGTAGCGGCCACCGGGACGCTGATAGAGCGCCCCGACGACCAACGGACTGCCGGTGCGTAGCGCAAGCACCGCCGGACCGTTCGGAAGGGACGTCTTCTCTCCGAAGAACTCGACTTCGATCCCGGAGCCCGCGATATCCCGGTCGGCGATCAGCCCGACCGCGGCGCCTCCGCGAAGACCTTTCAGCAGCGCTCGCGCCGAAGCACCCTTTCCGGCCGGGACGATGTCCACACCGGCCGCCTTACGCAGCCCGCAGAACATGTCGAAGAGCTCCGGCGGTTCGAGCTCTTCGGCGACCGCGAGCACGCGCCATCCCTGGGATGCAAGCCATGCGCCGGCCACGTCGTAACTACCCACGTGGGGCGTCACGAAGATGACGCCCTGTCCCGCATCGAGATATCGCGAGAGATTCTCGAGTCCTTCAGACGTCGTCCTGCGCTTGATCTCGGCAAGCCCCGGCTTGGGCAATCGCAGAGCTTCGACCCAGTAGCGCGCGTAGGAGCGGAACGCCTCGTCGATCAACGCTTCAACGTCGACGTCGCCGGCAGCACGTTTGATGTTTCGCCTCACAACCTCGCGGCGCTGCTCGTTGCGCCCCGCCGCGAATGTGCCCATGCGCGCTGCGCCGCGGAACGCCACGGCGTCCGGAAGCAGGGACGCGATCGTGCGTCCCGTTCGGTAGAGGAGGTACGCCGCATCGGGCATCTTCATGAACACGCCTGCGACGTGTTCGTACCACTAGAGGCGCGGCTCTGCCGGCTCACGTGTACGAGTCGCTGGATCACCGTGACCGCACCGAGAACCGCCACGGCCCACAGCATGATCTCGACCAGGCCGAAGATCAGGCCGGCGCACAGCAGGATGAGGCGCTCCGCTCGCTCGAGGATGCCGACCTTGCAGTCGTAGCCGAGCGATTCGGCCTTCGCCCGGATGTATGACGTGATCGAGCCGCTCGCGTAGGCCGCTAGCGCGACGACGGCGATCCGTTCGTCACCGTGCTGGAAGTAGTACCAGATGAGCGCAGAGAACACGAACGTGTCCGAGAATCGATCGGTGACCGAGTCGAGAAAGGTACCGAACGTCGACGACGTGCCGCGCACCCGCGCCACAGCGCCGTCACAGAAATCGAGAAAGCCGCCGGCCAACAGGATCAGTCCCCCGGCGAGGAACGCCCCATCGGCGATACGCCACGACGCGACACCGGTGGCGACGACCCCGAGCGCCGTGAGGCTGTTCGCCGTGAAGCCGACTTTCGTCAGCGCACGGCCGGTGACATCGGAGACGCCTTTGAGGGCTTCGCGGGCTTTCGCGTCGAGCACAGGTTCCTTTCGGGGCTTCACGCGCCGGGATGCGGACTTGCCAATCGCCTAAAGGCAGGCCCCTATAATGACGGCTCCGTGAGGCAATACGAGCCCTCTGCCATCCGTAACGTCGCCCTGGTGGGCCACGGCGGCGCAGGTAAGACCATGGTCGCAGAAGCCCTTCTGTACCTCTCGGGCGCCACCACGCGCATGGGGAAGATCGAGGATGGCACAGCGGCCACCGACTACGAGCCCGAGGAGCACAACCACCAGATCTCAGCCTCGCTCGGCCTCGCGCCGATCGAATGGAACGGGCACAAGATCAACATCATCGACTGTCCGGGCTACGCCGACTTCGTGGGTGACGTGGTCTCGGCCTTGCGCGTGGTCGAAGCCGCGATCTTCGTGGTCTCAGCTGTCGACGGCGTCGAGGTCCAGCACGAGCTGATCTGGGACATCGTGGAGGACATGGGCCTGCCGCGCCTGATCGTGATCAACAAGCTCGACCGCGAGCGAGCGTCCTATGAAGGCACGCTCCAGCAACTCAAGGACAGGTTCGGCAACAAGCCGTTCCCCCTGCACCTCCCCGTCGGGGAGGAGCGTGATTTCAAGGGAGTCATCGACCTTCTCGAGATGCAATGCGAGACCTACGACCGGAACAACCCCAAGGGATCGACGGTCGAGGTGCCCGCGCATCTCCAAGCTCAGGTCGACGAGTACCGGGGACGCGTCGTCGAGGCCGCCGCCGAAGCCGACGACACACTGCTCGAGAAGTACCTCGAAACGGGACAGCTCGACGAGAAGGAAGTGGCGGTCGGGCTGGCCGAAGCGGTGGCCGCCGGTTCGACCGCACCAGTGCTCATCGCTTCAGCGACTCACCTCGTCGGCATCGACCTCATCGCCGACGAGATCTGCAACCTCGTTCCATCGCCGCTCGAGCGTCCGGCGATCGTCGGGAGGTCCACATCGGGCGCCCCTTCGAAAGAGCCGGACGAAGTCACGCGGGCGCCATCGCCGTCTGAACCGCTCTGCGCATTCGTCTTCAAGACGATCTCCGACCCCTACGTTGGGAAGGTCTCGCTCTTCCGCGTGTTCTCGGGAAGTTTCCGCCCCGACAACCACGTCCAGAACACGACGTCGGACGCCGACGAGCGCATCGCCCAAATCTTCTACATGGTCGGCAAGGAGCATGTGAACGCACCGGAGATCGTGTGCGGTGATATCGGCGGCGTCGCGAAGCTCGCACATACGCACACCGGGGACACGTTGTGTGACGCCGCAGCGCAGATCGTGCTGCCGAAGGTGTCGTTCCCACAGCCCGCCCTCTCGATCGCCATCGCACCCAAGTCACACGGCGAAGAGGACAAGCTGATGCATGCGCTTGCACGGCTCATCGAAGAGGACCCGATACTCAGGGTGGAGCGGCGTCAGGAGACCCATCAGACCGTGATGTCCGGGCTCGGCGAAGCGCACCTGAACGTCGTGATGGAGCGCATGAAGCGGAAGTTCGGGATGGAGGTCGAGCAATTTCCGCTTCGGATCCCCTACCGCGAGACGATCAAGGGCAACGCACGACACGAGTCGCGCTACATCAAGCAATCCGGCGGAAAGGGTCAGTACGCCGTCGCGCATCTCGAGGTCGAAGCGCAGCCGGAGGGTGCGGGCTACGAGTTCGTCAACAAGATCAGCGGTGGCGCGATCCCGCAGAACTTCATCCCATCGGTCGACAAGGGGATCCAGGGCGCGCTGATCGAAGGCGTGCTCGCGGGCTATCCGGTCGTCGACGTGAAGGTGACACTCTTCGACGGGAAGGTCCACTCCGTGGATTCGTCCGACATGGCGTTCAAGATCTGCGCGTCGATCGGCTTCAAGGAAGCCTGCAGGCTCGCCACCCTCACGCTCCTCGAACCGTGGGTGGACGTTGAGATCCGCATCCCGGACTCGTTGATGGGCGACATCATGGGTGACATCAGCTCCAAGCGCGGACGGGTGCTCGGAACCGAGCCGGACATCCGGAACCACCAGATCGTGCGCGCGCAGGCTCCCGCGGCCGAGATGGCGCACTACGCGATCGATCTCCGATCGATCACCGGAGGCCGCGGATCGTTCTCGATGGAGATCTCGCACTACGAAGAGATGCCGCTGCACCTCCAGCAGAGCGTCGTCAACGATGCCGAGAAGCAGAAGGCCGCGGCGGCGAAGCACTGAGCCAGCGCGTCCCTCGTACGCCGCGGGGTTGCCTTGTTGAACACCTCAGCCCACGTCGAGCAGGCGCGTATTCACTGCTTCGTGCGCTGCGGCGATGAAGTCTTCCAGCGGCACGCCGCGGTTGTCGGTGCCGGAGCGCGTCCGCACCGATACCGTGCCGGAGTCGACCTCGCGCTGGCCGACGATCAGCAACCACGGGATCTTCTCGATCGAACCGCGGCGCACCTTGTTCTGCATGGTCTCGTTCGCGTCGTCGAGGTCGACGCGGAAGCCTTCCGACTTCAGTCGCGCCATGAGTCCGCTGGTATCAGCGTCGCGCATCTGGATCACTCGCATCTGCACTGGCGCGAGCCACGGTGGAAGAGCACCCGCGGTGTGTTCGAGGTAGACGCCGAGGAATCGTTCGACCGATCCATACAGGGCACGGTGCACCATCACCGGTCGGTGCGCCGCGTTGTCGGCACCCGCAAACTCGAGACCGAACTGCTCGGGCAGCGCGAAGTCACATTGGATCGTCGTCAACTGGTGGAGGCGGCCGAGGGCGTCCCGGTAATCGAAGTCGATCTTCGGTCCATAGAAAGCCCCCTCACCTTCCTGGACGTCGTAGACGAACGGTGAGCCATCGAGGGCCTCCCGGAGCGCCGACTCGGCTTGGCGCCACATGTCCGAGCTACCGATGGCCGCGTCGGGGTCGACGGTGGACAGGTGCACGACTGCGTCCGTCAACCCGAAGACGCCGTAGAAGTCGACGACGAAGTCCATAACACCGCGGATCTCGTCAACGAGTTGATCCGGAGTACAGAAGATGTGGGCGTCGTCTTGAGTGAAACCACGCGGACGGAAGATCCCGTGCAGCACACCAGACCGCTCGTGGCGGTAGACGGTGCCCAGCTCCGAGAACCGCAGCGGAAGATCGCGGTATGACCGCGTCTTCGACTTGTAGATGAGCACATGGAACGGACAATTCATCGGCTTGAGGTAGTAGTCGCCCTCTTCGGCCTTGATGGGCGGAAACATGCTGTCGGCGAACTTTGCAAGGTGCCCCGACGTCTCCCAGAGCACCGATCGGCCGATGTGCGGAGACGCGACGATCTCGTAGCCCTTCTCGATGTGGATGTCGCGCGAGAAATCCTCGAGGATCTTCCGGACCATCCCACCCTTCGGGTGCCACACAACGAGGCCTGCGCCGAGCTCAGACGGAAAGGAGAACAGGTCGAGGTCGCGTCCGAGCCTTCGGTGATCGCGTCGCTCGGCTTCCTCCAACCGTTCGAGATACTCGGTGAGCGCTTCTTTGGTCGGCCAGGTGGTTCCGTATACGCGCTGAAGCTGCGGCCGACTTTCGTCCCCACGCCAGTACGCCCCCGACGTCCGCAAGAGCTTCACGTGACCGATGCGTGATGTCGACGGCACATGGGGGCCGAGACACAGATCCGTGAAGACGCCCCCATTCTTGTAGAGCGTCACGGTCTCGCCGACCTTCACCTGTCCGTCTTCGTCGCCGCCGGTGAGGATCTCCACCTTGTACGGCTGCGGAAGCTCGCCGCTGAAGAGATCGATCGCGTCTTGTCGAGACACCACCTCACGCACGAACGGCTGGTCGGCGACGGCGATCTTCTTCATCTCGGTCTCGATCGCCGCGAGGTCTTCCTCGGTCAGCGGTCGCGGGAGGTCGAAGTCGTAATAGAACCCTTCGGATACCGCCGGTCCGATCGCGTACTTCGAACCGGGGAAGAGCGCAAGGACGGCCTGGGCCATGACGTGTGCGGCTGAATGCCGCATCACATGGAGCGCGTCAGGGTCGTCGGGGGCCGGGAAGTCCGGGCTGCTCTCTCCGAAGTCATCGACCAAGCGCGCGAGATCGACGAGCTGGTCGCCGACGCGCGCGATCAAAGCTTCCGGTGGCGCGATGTCGGCGAAGAGCTTGCTCATGGTCGTGGCCACATGGTCGTGGAATGGTAATCGGATACGGCCTACCGGGGGCTGAGTTCCTTGCGCCAGGCCGCGACCCACTCGTCGTAGCCCCACGCCAGACTCTCTTGCACGGCCGCACGGATGTGGTACTCCTCGGTCCCCGGCACGACCCTTCGACTTCCGAGCTCGCCGTAGAACTTCATCAAGCCCGCGCGTCCGAACTTCGCGTCGAGTACCTGGATGGCGGCCTGCGCCTGGTCGTAGATCCCCTGGATCTCTCGCACAGGCCCCGTGACGAAGCGGTCATCGGTTGGGAAGGCATCGGGGACCGGGCCGCCGAGCACGACGCGCTGCCGTCCGCCATCACCTCCGCCGAGATTGGCGAGACCCTCTTCGATCCATGAGGAAACCTCGGGGCCCGACTCGTCCCGCGTGACTGCATGGACGAGCTCGTGAGCGAAGACTTCGAGCCGACCGTCGCGTCCGTAGTTGTCAAGGTGTGAAAGCTGGACGAACATCCGCGGCCCCGTCGGTTCCCAACCGCGTTCCCGTGTAGCGCCGGCGCCGACGAAGGCGACGAACTTCGCAAGATCGACGGTCTCGTGCAGGACCCGTCCGAGCTCGGCCGTGGTGGATGAAACCACCATCACCAGGTGATCGCGGCTGTTGTCCGGCCAGAACCTCGCTGCGATGTCGTAGCCGGCCTCGGCGTCGTCGAGCACGGGACGCAGTCGATCCGCGACGTCCGGATGGGTGATCATCGTGAAGCGCCGGCTCGAGAGGACCGCGACGGGCTTGTCGTCCCACAGGTGGTACGGCGAGAAGAAGCCGATCACGTCGAGATCGTCCTTGGCGGCCAGGAGCCAGCCGTCGTAGGCGCCGGCACCGCCGCTGCGCACGAACGTGAACGCGCCATCCTCGAAGAACGTTTGAGTTTCCGCTCCGATCCGAGACTCTTCGATGATCGGATAGGTCGCAACATCCTCGGCTTGTTTGTAGCGGGCGAGCACGCGCTGGCCGGCGAGGTTGCCCGAGTACTGCGTGGTCGCACGCACCACAAACGACGTGAATGGGACGTCCTTCGCGTTGCCAAGCGACCGGACCTCGGCAGACCGAAGCCCGCTGCTGAGGGTCGATGCGAGCAATGTGCCGTCCTTGCTCTGCCACGCGCGCGAGTAGTCCTCGAGGAGCCGGACGATCGGAGCGGGTACCTTTTCGATCTCGATCACCGGCAGCTCTTGGGCGCGCACAGGCAACGCCAACGCGAGGCTCGCGAGGGCAGCCGAGAGCGCGATACAGCTCTTCAACCGGACTCGGCTTGCGTGCGCGCTGCGCGTTTCTTGGCGACGTTCGGGTTATAGCAGCGAGCTTTCAGGCCGAGCTGTTGCGGCGGGACACACCGGTTCGAGTTCTCGCACAGCGCCTCCGCGAGGTCGCCCTGGAGCAGACGTCGGGGCAGATCGGGTTCGGCATAGAAAGGACGACCGATACCGACCATGTCGGCATCATCGCGTTCGAGGATGTCGTTGATCTCGTCCAGGCGACGGATGCCGCCAACGGCAAAGACGGGGATGCTTACCGCGCGCTTGGCCGCGGCGAAGTACCGCCGGTTCCATACCGGACGGAACGGATACTGCCGCGCACCGCGTTTGTATCCCCATCGCAACACGGCCATCTTGAGCTTCGAGCCGCCGAGCGCCTCTTCGAATCGGCGCTTGATCGAGT
The DNA here is from genome assembly GCA_964520325.1 of uncultured Actinomycetes bacterium. Classification (GTDB taxonomy): domain Bacteria; phylum Actinomycetota; class JAICYB01; order JAICYB01; family JAICYB01; genus CAZFOB01. Next base: position 20,574 of record CAZFOB010000024.1, read on the forward strand.
CGACGTCGAGGATGGTGGACGGATCGTCCCCGCGGCAGAGCGACGCGTGGGGGAAGATCGACAACCCGACGGGAGTGATCGCGTCGTACCCAAACGCTTCGGCAAGGCGGCAGAGCTCGAGACCGTCCTCGAAGCTCCCACGCGGCGAGAACGGCGGAGATTCCTCTTCAACGGTGATCTTGACCAACAACGGGAAGTCTTCCCCGGCGTGCCGACGGACCGACTGCGCGATCACGTCGAGGATGCGCGCGCGGTTGCGCACGCTCCCGCCCCACTCGTCGTTGCGTCGGTTGTAATACGGCGAGAGGAACTGGTGGATGAGCTTCGCGTTGCCGGACGCGAGCTGGACACCGTCGTAGCCCGCTTCCCGCGCCCACATCGCGGCCGTCCCGAAACGCTCCGCGAAGTCGAGGATGTCGCCGCCGGTCATCACGCGAAGCGGTGTTCCGATGAGCGCCGGGCGGATGTGCATCCTCGGCTTGGACACGGCCGCGAGCGGACGCGTGCGCGTCTTCGCGTAGCCCGCGTGCCACCCCTCCATCGCATAGATCCCTGCGTTGCCGAGCTGTATGACGATGCGCGAACCCCACTTGTGCACCGCTTCGGCCACCGGTGCGAGCGCGAGCATCCGCTCCCGCGTGTCGACAAGCGTCATCCCCGGCGCGGAACGCCCGTCCTCGGAGATACATGAGTTGCCTTGGATGATGAGCCCGACTCCGGCTTTCGCATTGGCCTCGAAGGCTTCCACGTAGACCTTCGTGGCATCCGGCCCGGAACCGGCCCCCTCGAGAACGGGCGCCCGATACAAACGGTTTCGCACGAGGCAGGTACCGATCCGCATCGGGGCGTGGAGACGCGACGGGCTCACGTGAGCACGATCTCGCCCTCGGAAGTAGAGATCGTCACCGAACGCAGACCCGGATCGCCCTTGACGACAGTCAGCGGCAGAGGTGCGCCCCCTAGGCGGTTGGAGATCGTCGCGGCTCTGCCCCCGATCTCGAGGTCGACGATGGCGCGTGGCGTGATGCGATGCTGCACGCGGTCACGGCCCGGGTGTTCTTCGGCCGGGCAGTCCCACTGGATGAAGAACGGAAGCGAACGGTCGGCGATCGCGCCCTCGACACCGGCCAAGCGCCACTGGAGCTCGACACCATCGGGACGCGTGCGCGTCCACGGATCCGGCGAGGCCCCGATGCGCCTCGCGTGGAGCACGATGTCGTCGGTCGCAACGGCCCAGGTGAGCAAACGGTCGCCGCCTTCCAGGAAGGAGAGCAGGTACTGCCCGAACGTGTTGCGCCCGGCGACGTCCCTATCCGTCACACCCATGAGCTCAACGTATGTCTGGCCGAGAGGAACGATGCGGTTGGCCGTGCCGATGCCATCGTGGCTACCACCCGGCACGCTCGCCAGTCCGTGCTCGTCGAGAAGGCGAGCAGCGGCTGCGTCCAGATCACCTACGGCGAGGACAACGTGGTCGAGTCGGAGCACCCGACGATGCTACGTCCGGATCGGCTGGTAGCGTGCCGTCGGTGAGCGCACTCCACACCCTGGTCCGGCCGCGCCTGCCGATCGATCTGCGTCTGTCGCTCGGTTTGCTGCGCCACGGCGGCGGCGACCCCAGCGTCCGGGTGCGCGATGGTTGTGTCTGGCGCGCGACGCGCACTCCTGACGGTCCGGCCACCGTGTGTTACGAGCAGCTCCGCGACGAGATCGCCGTGCGGGCGTGGGGTCCGGGGGCCGAGCACGCGATCGCGGCGGCGCCCGACGTTCTCGGAGCCCGCGACGACCTGAGCGGCTGGGACGCGCGAGCTCACCCAGTCGTTCGAGAACTCGATCGGCGGATGCAGGGTTTTCGGATGATCGCGACGTCGGCGGTGTTCGAAGCGATCGTGCCGACAGTGCTCGAACAGAAGGTCACGTCGCACGAGGCACACGAAGCGTGGCGGCGGATGGTCTGGTCGTGGGGCGAAGAAGCACCAGGGCAGGACGCGGTCGTCCGCCTGCCGCCCTCGCCGGAGAAGCTTGCCGGCGAGCCGTACTACCGCTTCCACGATTTCGGTGTGGAGAAGAAGCGAACCGACATCGTGCGCAGGCTCGCGTCGCGCGCTCGGCGCGTCGAAGAGGCGTCGGTTCTCGGACGTTCGCGGTTAGAAGCCTTCGACGGCATCGGAGCATGGACGTCCGCGAAGGTTGCGCAAGCGGCGTGGGCCGATGCGGACGCGGTGGCCGTCGGCGACTACTGGCTGGCCGGGATCGTGGTGTACACACTCACCGGAAAGCGCGGTGGAGACGACGATGCGATGCTCGAGTTGCTCGAGCCGTTCCGTCCTCATCGCGGACGCGCGTCGCGTCTGCTGAAGATCGGCGGATCGAAGGCGCCTCCCCGGGGGCCGAAACGACGCCTACGCGAGATGCGCTCGATCTAAGGGGCCACGCGGACGACCGTCAACAACGCGGAGGACTAACCTGAGAGCGCGGGAAGTCAGAGGGGGCAGGCATTTGCAGCAGGGAACGGACGTTGTCCTGGTCGGGCGCGACGAAGAGCTTGCCACGCTTCACGAAGGGCTCGAACATGCCGCATCGAGGCGCCAGCTCCTCCTCTTCGAGGGCGAACCAGGCATCGGGAAGACGCGGCTGCTACGCGAGGCGTCACACTTCGCGACGGAGCTTGGGTTCAACGTCTTCGCTGCAGCGGGCGATGTGCATGAGCAAGCACACGCGTACGGCCTGCTGATCGCCGCCGTCGAGAGTCGAGCCGACCGCGCTGCCGGCGACCTCAGGGCGCTCATCGCTCGCCAAACGTCTGTTGCAGCTGACCGTCGCCTTGCGGTCATCGATTGGTTCGTCACGTTTATCGAGGAAGCCGTGGACGCAGCTCCGATCGTTCTGGTTCTCGATGACCTGCACTGGGCGGACGCTGAGTCGCTTCGCGTGCTCCGGGCGGTCGTGCGGCGAAGCGCTCGAACCCCGTTTGGGCTCGTCGCCGGGACTCGACCGGTGGCGTCGTACGTCGACCTCGAGGCATTGGCCGACACGATGGGGGCCGAGGGTGAACGCGTCTTCCTCGAACCGCTCGACGAGTCGTCCGTTGTCGAGCTCGTAGATCGATTGATGACGCAGACGGTGACACCGGAGCTCCTCGCGCTCGTCGGTTCGGCTCGCGGCAACCCGTTCTTCGTGACCGAGATCATCGCCAGTGGCCTCGGCGAACTCGCATCGCACGACGTACCGCGGGACCTCCGCCGCACCATCCTCGGCCGCGTTTCGCACCTGTCCGATGACGCGCGGTCGATGCTTCGACTCGCGTCGCTGCTCGGAGGGTCGATCGATCCGATCGACCTTGCGACGATCGTCGGTCGGCCCGCCATCGAACTCGTCCCGATCATCGAGGAGGCGATCCGAGGCGGCGTCCTCGAAGAGTACGAAGACGTTCTCGCTTTTCGTCACGACCTCGTACGCGACGCCGTGTACAGCGACATGCCGGCGTCTCTTCGCCGGAGATCGCACCGCGATGTTGCGCGTGCTCTGGCCGCCGCCGGCGCGCCGGCACGACGGGTCGCGGCGCAGCTTGCCCGCGCGGCCAAGCCGGGTGATGGTGAAGCCGTTTCCTGGCTGCGAAGGGCTGCCGCAGAGGAGGCGCAGCGATCGCCGACGCTCTCAGCGGACATGCTGGAGCAGGCCGTCGGACTGCTCCAGCAATCTGATCCGGCGCTCGACGAGGTTCAAGCAGAACGCGTGCAGGCGCTGGTCTGGGCGGGACGGGTGTCAGAGGCATCCGCTCTGGCCTCCGATGTGCTCGCTGAGCTCCGCGATGCCGAGCTGGCCGTGGACGTTCGTGCCTCGTTGGGTGAAGCTTTGTTCTTCCGCGGACGTATCGCCGAGGCCGTCGAGCAGCTCGTGCAGGCATGCGCGGCGGGCCCGGGGTCGGGCCGCGGACTTCTCCTTGCCGAAGCCGCGCTGGCCAGTCTCGTTTCGGGTCAGCTCGACCGTGCGGAGGGGTTCATCGCAGCCGCAGTGGCGGATGCCGAAACGACGAACGACCCCCGCGCGCGAGGAGTCGCGATCGGTGTCTCCAGCTTGCTTGCCGTCGTGCGCGGCGACGGCAAGACCGGGGTCGACCTTGGTCGGGAGGCCGTCCGGATCGCGGACGACGATTTCCTTGGCGAGACGCACCGGTACGGCGGTCGCTTCTTCCTCGGCCTTGCCCTGGGCGACGTCGACCTGTTTGACGAAGCCGTCGACGTCATCCGTGAAGGGATCCGACTCGACGAGATGCACGGTGTGTCCTGGATCCTTCCGTGCTATCACGGGCTGCTCAGCACAGTGCAGTTCGCACGAGGCGACTGGGACGATGCGGTCGCTGAGCTCGAGACGTCGAATGCAATCCTCGACGACATCGATTCAACGCTCTTCGGACCACTCGCGCACGGCGTTTTGGCGCAGATAGCTTTTCATCGCGACGACATCTCCGGATGTGAGCGTGAGTTCGCGCTGTGTGAGGCCGAGCTCGCGCTGACGGGACCCCAGGTCGGTATGGCGTGGATCGTCCAGGCGCAAGCGTTGCTCGCCGAGGATGCGGGGAACCCAGAGGAAGCCGCAGCGATCATGCGCGGCGCGTGGGCGTTCGCGGACGAGAACGGCATCCGCAACGTGTTGCGGCAATTCGGCCCGATGTACGTCAGGCTGGCGCTCGCCGAAGGTGACCGCGCAGCAGCCGGCCGTGCTGTGGAAGCCGTCGAGCTGTATGCGAGATCCATGGAGACTCGCTCGATGACGGGGACGGCCTTGCTCTGTCGAGGCATGCTCGAGGCCGATCAGCCGACGCTCTATGAGGCAGTGGAAACTCTCCGCGGCGCCGGACGTCCGCTCGAGCTCGCGGCGGCCTGCCTGGAGGCCGGCACGGCATTCATGAAGGGCAAGGAAGCGACGCAGGGGCGCGCGCTCCTCGACGACGCGGCGGATATCTACCAAGGCCTCGGCGCACTGCGCGACCTCCGGCGAGTGTCCGAGGCTCTGGGCGGCGACGCCGGCGGACGTAAGGTCGCGAAGCGCCGTCCCGTCTCGGGATGGCGGAGCCTGAGTCCGACCGAGCTCCGCGTGGTCGCTCAGGTCGCTGAGGGCCTTGCCAACCCGGCCATCGCCGAGAAGCTGGTCGTGTCTCGCCGCACCGTCGAGACCCACGTGTCCCACCTGTTCAGGAAGCTCAACGTGACGTCCCGCGTCGAGCTCGTTCTCCTCGCTTCCAGGGAGCTGGGGGCCGCCGAAGTTCAGTAGCTCTACGGACGCTCTGATCCCTCGAGGGTCACGGGTACGTGGCGTCTACTTGTTGGAGGTGTTCCCTTCGTAGCCTGAAGATTCGAGGACCGTGACCTCCGGGTTGGCGCCTGTGCGCGAGAGGCGGAACTTCGCCCATGAGCGGTTGTCGCTGTCGTTCGTCTCGAGCCAGTTCTGATCGGGGTCGGCGTCCATCGTCAGGTAGTAGTCGCCTGCGGGGAGCCCAGTGATGTCCAGCTCCTGTCCTTCGGTGGAGTGGTGATATTCGTCGCCCCAGCCGACCGATATGCCCTGGAGGTCACCGTTGCACTCCCAGTACACACGGGTGCTGTTCTGTTGGACCGAGTCGCTCTTGTCGAAGTCGATCAGGCAGAAAGTCGTCTTGAGTACCGCTCCTCCAACGGGCGCGCCGTCGAGCGAGCTGCGTACGGCGAAGTTGGCAACATCGTTTTGATGCCAGTGGTTGTGAGCTTCGTGGAAAACGGCCACACCGGCGTCGTGTGTCGCGACGATCTCGCCGTCAGCGTTCAAGATCTCCTGCGTGGCGTGGGTGCACTGGTCGAAGGCAACGCCGTTTACGTTGCACGGGGCTACCTGACCGCCGCCTCGGATCTGGAGTGGCCCGTCTCCGAAGTTCCAGTGGGTCGTCGAGAATCGCAGATACTCCTTCTGCCTCGTGTTCTGGATGGCGAGGTGCTTCGGGACCTCCTCGATGATGTTTGGCAGTCGGCCACCGAGTCTCTGTGCATCGCGGGTCGAGTTCACCTCAGGGACCGCGATCGCGGGCGAGACCCATGGGGTCCCTACCGTCGCGGCCATGACAAGCAGGAGAGCAAAGAACGTGCGTCGCGGATCCGACAACGATGGGACCCTCATTTCGAAGTCTCCTCTCTCTCATTTTCGATCGAGGAGACCCATCCCCCTCTTGCACCGAAGGATGGTACGGGACGGACGGAACGTCGTCCGTGCAGCTACTGAACTTCTGCTCCGGTGAGCTCTCGGGAAGCGAGCAGGGCTCGACGCGGGACGTCACGCCGAGCTTCCTGAAAAGGTGGGACACTTGGGTCTCGACGGTGCGTCGAGACACGACGAGCGTCTCGGCGAACGCCACGGTCCCTGGGGTCGTCGACGCCACGACTTGGACGTTATCCAGTTGACCTGCCAGTAGCCGTCGCCGATGTGCTGCAGACCAGAGGAGCCCGAGTAGCTCTCGAGGCTGTCGGAGCCTTCCGACACCAAGTTCCCGCAGCCGACCTTGGCCGAGGTGATCTGCTCGAAGCTGGCCGTTCGGGGGATCGGATCGAAGGCTCTCATGCTCGATATTCGAGCATATTATATTCTCGTATCGAGAGGGTTATACTTACGTTTATGATGGAGCGTGAGCGGCTCGAAGAGGCGCTGGCAGCGCTCGGCGCGCTGCTGGACGAGCGCGGCGAGCGCATCGGGGTGCTGGTGGTGGGCGGCGGAAGCCTGCTCCTGCTCGGCGTGGTCGAGCGTCCGACCGCCGACGTCGATGTGGTCGGCTTCTCATCGCCCGCGGGGTACACCAAGGCCGATCCGCTTCCAGGATTCTTCGTCCTGGCGGTGCGTGAGGTAGGCGACGCGCTCGGGCTCGGCGAGGGATGGTTCAACTCCGGACCGGCAGACCTGATCGACTTCGGACTTCCGCCTGGGCTCGAGGACCGAGTGACGGTCAAGACCTACGGAGCACTCGAGGTGCACCTTCCCGCCCGAGAGGACTTGGTCTGTTTCAAGCTCTACGCTGCCGTCGATCAGGGCCAACGCAGCAAACACTTCACCGACCTCCGCGCCCTCACACCGACGCCAGCGCAATTGCTCGAGGCCGCTCGGTGGACTCGGACCCACGACCCGTCGCCCGGGTTCGAGGGCGAGCTGCGTCGCATCCTCGGTCTGCTCGGGGTGGAGGTGTCCGATGCCGACCTCTAGGCGGCGTCGGCCGGCGGCTACGTTCGCCGCGCAGTCGCTCGCGCTCGCCTCAGGCGCCTGGACAGAACTTGGCGTCTCTGGCTGGACGTCTACGCACGGCAACTGGGCGATCGATCCTGAGCCGCTCATCCTGTTCACGGCGTGGCTCGGCGATGCGGATCCGCGACTTCGGGACGAAGCCACGGACTGGTGCGTACGGAACTGGCGCTACGTGTCGAGGGCGCGGCTCAAGAACCTCGAGCGCAACCAGCCCGACGACGTGCGAGAGGTGTTCGGCGAATTCGCCGCCACCGTCGGTGCGCATGCCGGCATCAGCTGGCCCGCGGCAACCCGGCCGCGTCGCTACACCGTCACCGGCCGGTCGATACTCCCGCCCCTGGACCGGCCTTCCTTGACCTGGGTGCGTCTGCGGGCGATGTTCGGTGTCGGAGCCCGCACCGAGGTTCTCCGCTGCTTCCTGTCCGAGCGCGACGCGTCCATGAGCGTGGCCCGGCTCGCAGGTTCCACCGGCTACACCAAGCGAAACGTCGCCGATGAGTGCGACACCCTCGAACGGGCCGGCGTGCTCTCTGTTCGTGCGAGAGGCAACCGCTTCTATTACTCCCTCTCCCGCTCCTGCGAGCTGCGGACCTTTGTCGGTGAGCTGCCCGACGTCCGCCCGAACTGGACGGCGCTGCTAAACGTCGCGCGTGAGCTGGTGGCCCTCGAAGAACGAGCGGGGGACTTGCCGCAGAAAACACTCCCGGTCCACGTCCGCAGAACCCTGAGATGCATCGAAGACGACCTCGACGAGCTCGGCGTCAAGCCTCCGGCCGGCAGCGTCCAGGGGACAGATCTCTGGCCCAACATGCGCCGGTTCGGCATGGACCATCTCGGCGCCTGGTCGATCGGCCGGTGGCCCGCGGAGCATAGCGCCGGCGTCGACGTACAACGGCTGCCACAAGCCCAGTAGGGGAGTTTCACCCCGTCCGGTCGACTGCCCGGCCGGGCGTTCCACCGGGGACGGCGTCGGCTCGGAAGCCGACGCCGTCCACATCTGCGGAAGGGTGCTCGCAGGCCCCGCCCGGGGCTCATGCGGTGGAGTTTCGGTCTAGCCGAGGTCCGCACACCTGACCTCGACAAGGATGTGGGGGTCTGGTGCGTCACCTCGATTCACCGCAGATACGGTCCAGCCGTCGTTGCCGCCGCTGCCTGCACCATTACCGTTGATTGCACTAGAAGTGATCACGACAAGAGACGTATCACTGACGCGGTAACCGCCCCCGACAACCTCATCTCCAAACAAGCACCGAGCGGTGTGGCCTCCGACATTGCCGGGCGCGATTTCGACCCTGGGGGCATACTCCGAGTAGAAGGACACCACGCCCGGTGAGCCTTGGTCTCCCTGAGGACCGGTCGCTCCCGTTGCTCCAACAGCGCCCGGTGTGCCCGTGGCTCCGGTCGAACCCTGCAGTCCGGTTGCTCCGGCTGATCCTTCAGGCCCGATCGATCCCTCGGGCCCCTGCAGCCCGGTCGCTCCGGTCGCTCCTTGAGGTCCGGCCAGGCCTTGCGGACCCGCCGGGCCTGTCTGTGCCCAGGAGATCGCTTGTTCGTTCTGCCCGCATGTCTCCACCGCCGCGTCGATCACGCGGAGCAATCTGGACGACTTCTGGTAGCAACCGCTGATCGTTCCGTCGCTGGCCGGGATCGAACCAAAAGCCACCGCTCCGCCGATCAGCGACAGCACGACCGCGTTGACGACAACCACTAGACGCTTCGATCTCATCCCCACCACCGTCCCTTTCCTCTTGCTCCGTCGAGGAGGTCCATCCCCCTCTCCACCCGGAGTGTGGTGCGCGACGGGCGGAAAGTCGTCAGTGCATCTACTGAACTTTTGCTGCTGTGCAGTCGATCCCTCTGAGCTTGTCGAAACCGTGTTCGCTCAAGAGCTTTCTGTGGCGCCACTCCTTCGGGCGGAGCACCGGCTCGGCCATGAGCCGATGCTCGCAGATGAAGCTGACGATGCCCTCCATTCCCAGTCAAGAACGATCAGAGCCGGGAGGCGGGCCACCGACCTGCGTGAAACGATTCAGCGCCGAGGGAGTAAGGGGTAACGAATAACCGTCCCGAAAACGCATGACGCCGGCGGCCTCGCTGTTAGCGACCGGCCTCACTTGCCGGCTTCCTGGCTGACTACCGCAGTGAGAAATTGGCGTAGTACACGCTGTCGTCGTTGAGGGTCAGGATGAAGACGTAGCACTTGCCCTTCTGCGTCTTGGCGGTATTCCAGTTGTACTGGTACTGGCCGTTGTCCCAGCTCAGGCCGCTGCTACCGGGAGTGGCGACTTCCTCCACCGGGTCGCTCGGAGAGTATGTGAAGTCTCCGCACGAGACCTGCTGGGCCTGGAGCGACGCAACAGCGCTCAGGTCGGACAGGAACCCGTCCTGGCCGTCCGGCAACTGGAACTTGACCGGGATGGTGCTGCCCGCTTTGGCCGTATTCACCGTTGGCGGGTTGTTGATCGGCGACTGGAAGCCTCAGGCGCCCGCGAAATCGTAGATCACGCGGTAGCTGTTCGTGGCTGAGGCCGTGTTGCCGGCGTTGTCCGTCGTATCGACGGCGAACGACTTGGTACCGACCGAAGTCGTGTCGATGGGGCTGCCGCCGGCCACCGTCCCGACACACGACGCGAGACCCGATCCGCCCGCTTCGTCCTCACACGCGTAGTCGGCAGCGACCGTCTGGTTCAGCGTGTACACAGCGCCGTCGGGCGGCGTGGTGACCGTGATCGTCGGTGCGATGGAATCGGCGGCGGGTACGGTGAACTCGTACAGCCAGATGTCGAAATTCCCCAAGACGTTGCTCGCGTAGACGACACGGTTGCCGTCGATGTCGTTCAGAAAGTCGATTCCTGGATTGGTCGCCACGGCGATCGTAGCGCCGCCATCGATGTCGTAGAGCATCACGTCCCGGTTGCCGGCGCTGTTGTCGTCGAAGGCGACGACGCGGCCGGACACATGGGTCCACTGCTGGTCGCCGGGCCGCGCAAGCACCTGCGTTGAGCCAGTCGACAGGTTGTGGATCGCGACGTCCAGGTCGCCGCTCGGCGAGACCAAGTTCCAGACCACGATATCGCCGTCGATGTCCGGCCGGGGCTCGTCGGCCGCGGTCCCGGCGATGACGGTCTCTGTGTTCGTCGCGAGGTCGTAGACCACGATGTCGCCGGGCGACGTGGCGGTCGCGTGACGCTCGTAGGCGACGCGGGTGCCGCTCACCGACGGGTTCGTCTCCACCGCGTCGGTATTCGCGACGACGATCTCGGTGTTGGTCGCCAGATCGAACGCGATGATGTCGGCACCGGGGTACCCGCGCTCGAAGGCGACGATGTCGCCGTCGATCCGCGGGTTACTATCGCTGGTCGCGGCGATGAGGGTGTGGCTTGCGCTCGCCACGTCGTAGACGAACACGCGGGCGACCGGCGGCGACAGATCGGAGTAGACGATGCGGCCGCCGCTGACGTCGTGCAGGCGCTGCGGCGTGTCCGCGGTCGTCACCTGGGTCTCCACGCCCGTCGCGAGGTCGGTGAAGTAGATGTCGTCGTTTACTCCGCCGTTGCGCTGGTCGGTGTAGACGACGAGGTCGCCGGAGATGGTGGGGTCGAGCTGAGGCGCGGCGTTCGTGGTGACTTGTCGCGTCGTGCCCGTGATGCCCGCCGCGGTCTGAGCTGCGCGCACTCCATTGCCTGCGCCGAAGGCCGCCATGAAGAGAGCCAGTATGGTGAGGATCCCTCGCAGCTTCCGATTCATCATTCCTCCCACGTCGCTGTCCGCACCTGTATCGGTTGAGGAGGGCCATCCCCCTCTTGCACCCGGAGTGTGGTGCGGGACGGACGGAAAGTCGTCAGTGCAGCTACTGAACTTCTGCTGCGGTGAGCTCTCGGGAAGCGAGCAGGGCCAGCTCGACGCGGGACGTCACGCCGAGCTTCCTGAAGAGGTGAGACACGTGGGTCTCGACGGTGCGGCGAGACACGACCAGCTTCTCGGCTATCGCCGCATTGGCAAGGCCCTCCGCGACCTGAGCGACCACGCGGAGCTCGGTCGAGCTCAGACTCCCCCATCCGGAGACGGGGCGACGCTTGGCGACCTTACGTCCGCCGGCGTCGCCGCCGCCAAGCGCTTCTGAGGCGCGCCGGGCATCGCGGAGCGCACCAACACCTTCATAGATCGCGATCGCCTCCTGCAGCAACTCGCGCGGTCGCGCAGGTTCGTCCCCGCGCACCAGCGCGGCGCCGGCCCGGAGCGCGAGCACCGGGATGGTGACCACAGACAGCGGCTCGTCCGGGACCTACTCGACGTCGCCGCGCCAGGAGCGCACGCTTCGACCGGCTGGACGAGCTCCGCGATCACCTCGTCCTACTCCTGCGGCGGTAAGCGGCGTCCTCTAGCGTCTCCTTTGCGGCCCCGATCGTGTCCCTAACGATCGGGCGCGGTCGCAACTGGATGCGGAAACGTCGCCCGTGAGATGCGATCACGTAGCCGCGGTACTGGATCCCCATTCACTACCTCCCGTTTTGGATGCACAGCTGGATGCATTCCGCATCCAGATGCATCCAAACGTTAGTGGGTGGTAGTGACAAACAGAGTTTGACCTGCTCAGGGAGCTCCGGGGGTGGGACTCGAACCCACAACCTACGGATTAACAGTCCGCCGCGCTGCCAATTGCGCCACCCCGGAACGGGTGCCGTACGAGGGTAGCAGTCAACGACTCGAAGGAAAGGTGACTTCAGCTGTCGAGCAAACAGCAGCCGCTACGGCAACGGGATCGGCACGATCGGCGGAAGCGACGGCAGCGGCAGCAGATCGAGCACCGTATCGACGGCCTCTTCGAGCGGCACACCGTCTTCGACGAGCTCCAGCACATCTTCAGTGACGGTTTCGAGGTCGGTCCCAGCATCGTCCAGTGCGTCGGTCACGCCGTCGACCGTTTCACCGAGTTGATCCGCAACACCCTCAACGACCTCGGTCGCGTCGTCCACGAGCGGGATCCCGGATCCGCCCGATGATCCAGCGGCCGGACGGTTCGTCGGTGAAGGGATCGTCGAACGAACCGACGACGCTGTGGTCTTCGACGGTGCTCTCGACGGCTCTACATCGTCGTTCGCCGAGCTCGCCGAGCCCGGCGTGTCGTTGCTCCGACCACTTTGCTCGGACGAATCGGTCTTCGAGGATCCGCCCTTTCCAGGTGTGATGCTGCCCGCTTCGGGGCCACGCCCGAAAAACGCGAACGCCACGGCGGCGACAGTAACGAACGAAAGGAGGCCGACTGCGACCTTCTTGGCCAGCGAAACGCGAGCGTTCCGCGTCACAGTTCACCTCCGTTGCGCCCGTGTGAGCGTCGCGGAGGTATCGGCCCGACTAGGCCTCTCTTAAGGGAACCCTCACTCGATCAGATCTTCGAGCTTGCGGATCTTGGTGGGGTGACGCAGGCGAGCCAGCGTGCGAGTCTCGATCTGGCGGATGCGCTCTCGCGTGACGTTGAACGCCTTCCCCACCTCTTCGAGCGTGCGTGGCTGGCCGTCCTTGAGGCCGTAACGCATCTCGATCACGTCACGCTCCCGGGGACCGAGCTCGTCGAGCAATTCGCCGATGTACGAGTTGAGCAACGAGCGCACCGCTGCTTGCATGGGCTGGTCGGCATCTTCGTCCTCGAGGAAGTCACCGAGGTTGGAGTTCTCCTCCTGACCGACCGGAGCCGAGAGCGAGATCGGGTCGAGTCCCATCCTGAGGATCTCGGCCACGCGGTCGGCGGGCAGATCGAGCTCCTTGGCGAGCTCGGAGAACAAGGGCTCGCGTCCGAGTTGCTGGGCGAGCTCCCGCTGCACCTTCCCGACGCGGGTCATCGTCTCCACCATGTGGACGGGGATACGGATCGTGCGGGACTGGTCGGCGAGCGCCCGCGTGATGGCCTGGCGGATCCACCAGGTCGCGTAGGTCGAGAACTTGAAGCCGCGGCGCCAGTCGAATTTCTCAACGGCACGGATAAGGCCGAGATTTCCCTCTTGGATCAGATCGAGGAACGCGAGGCCACGTCCGATGTAGCGCTTGGCGATCGAAACCACGAGTCTCAGGTTTGCTTCGATCAGATGGTCCTTCGCGTTCCCACCATCACGAGTCGTGCGCTGCAGCTGGTCGCGTGCGTCCTCGGTGAGCTTGCCGTTGGCCGTTCCGAGCTTGGCGATCGCCTCGAGGCCGCCTTCCATACGCTGGGCGAGAGACACCTCGTCGGCTGCGGTCAGCAGCGGTACGCGTCCGATCTCGCGGAGGTAGAGACGGATCGAGTCTGCCGTCTCGGCATCCTCCTTGTTGAGAACCGACTTCTTGACGCGACCGGCCTCGAGGAGCTCCGTCTCATCGGGAGCATCTTCGGCCTGCAGCTCCGACTCGTCGGGCTCCTCGATCGCTTCGAGGGCAGCGCGACGCTCTTGGAGTTCTTCGCTCTCGAGCTTGACGCGCTCGAGGAGGTCCCCTGGCCCCTCAGCCTGACCCATGTTTACCCCGCCGAAAGAGATCGTTTGTGTTTCTCGAGTTCGAGCAATTCTTCGAACAGTGCATCGTACGCGGCCGCATCCCGGTCGGCGTCCAACGCTCGGAGCCGCGACTTCCGCTCCACTATATGCCGCTCGAGGGTGGAGACCCGCAAGCGCGAAAGCGTATCGACGGCCACGTTGCGGTCGGGAGTCTCACCGACGGACAGCTCGCTTATCACTTGCCGCACGTCGGCGTCCTGGAGACGCGACGTCATTCGCGCAACATCGATGACGCCGTGCTCTGACGCCTCGGCGGCGATCAAGCGAAACAACGACCGGTGTAACGGCAAGCTGAAGTCGTCCTCGGACGGCGCGACGTCGTCACCAGAAAACTCTTCAGTCAACAACGAGCCGAACGCGAGCAGCGCCCGGAGTGACTCACGTTCGATGCGGTGGGAGCCTGAGAGCGCAACCGCGGCAGGTGCGGCCTGCCCGCCGGGTGCACGCCTTCGCGGTGCCTTCTGTCCGGCCGCCTCGAGGGCGCGGCCGATCTCATAAGACTCCATGCCGGTGCGATCGCCCAGCCACAGTGCGTATTCGTGACGCATGAGCGAGTCGCCAACCTGGTTGAGGACGTCGATGCCGGCACGCACGGCACGCGCACGTCCATCCGGCGACTTGAGATCCGCCCCCTCGAGGGCCCTTCGGAGCAGGAACTCGATCAACGGCACCGCGTTGTCGATCACTCGCGTCACCTCGTCCGGCCCTTCCGCCCGGACGAAGTCGGCTGGGTCCTTTCCCTCCGGCAGGTTGGCGACGCTGACTTCGGGCAGCCACCCGCGTCCCACCGGAAGCCACGTCCCGCCGGAAGCGACCCCCAGGCCCCGGACGTCACCCCCGGGTGAATAGGCGCCGGCAAGCTCCTCGGTACGCTCCCGCGACATCGCCGCTTGGCCAGCTGCGTCGGCGTCCAGGCACAGGACGACTCGCACATCGCCGAAGCGCGTCGAGATCTCCTTCATGTGGTCTTCGGTGAGCGACGTGCCGCAGGTGGCGACGGTCTCGCCGATCCCGGACGCCTGCAGCGCAATCACGTCGGTGTAGCCCTCGACCACAACGAGGCGCTTGCGCTGCATGACATCGACTCGGGCCCAGTTGGTGCCGTAGAGGATCCGCGACTTCTTGAAGACTTGGGATTCGCGGCTATTGAGATACTTGGGTCCGTCTGGTGCCCCGGGGCCGCGGTGCTCGTCGGGAAGTACCCTGCCCCCGAGCCCCACCGCGCGGCCGCTCGGGTCGAAGATCGGGAACAGCACGCGTCCGAAAAACGTATCGCGCATGCCTCCTTGCTCACGCGTGGCAAGGCCGGACGCTTGGAGCTCGTCGCCGTTGAATCCGTTTCGCAGCATGATCGCCACAAGTGCGTCACGTCGCCAGCCACCGAATCCGATCTTGTACTTCTCTATGAGGTCCGCCGTGATACCGCGCGACTCGAGGTATGCCCGCACCGGCTCGGCGTCACCCGCGGCGAGGAACTCCTGGTATCGCTCGACGGCGGCGTCCTGCAGCGCATAGAGCCGCGCTCGTGGTGATGGGGTCTTGCGTCCCTGCTGGAACTCACGCAACTGGACGCCGTACCGCTGCGCGAGGGCTTCGACGGCCTCACCGAACGAAAGGCTCTCGACCCTCTCGAGAAACGTGAAGACACTCCCGCCTTCGTGACATCCGTGGCAAAAATACACGCCCTTCTCGGGGTTCACCGTGAAGGACGGTGTCTTCTCCTGATGGAAGGGACAGAGTCCTTTCCAGTCGCGCCCGGCTTTGCGCAGGCGGACGTGATCGCCGATGACCTCGACGATGTCGGCGCGCTCGCGCACCTCGTCGATGTCGTCGTTGACGAACCTCGGACTCACTCGATACCTCGTGGCCTAGTGGATGCCATGGGGAAGGAAGCGGTCAGCATACGCGCGGAGGGCGAACCGATCGGTCATGCCGGAGACGTAATCGATGATGCGCTGGTCGGGGTCGTCGCTCGACTCGGTTGAAGGCAGATCTTCGGGGTGCGCGCGGTAGTGCGTACAGAGTTCTTGGAGCGCTCGTCCCGCTTTCTCCGCTTCGAAACGGGCCGGACCGAGGTAGACCCGCTCGAAGAGAAACGCACGAAGCTCAGCCATCGCTTCTGTGACGTCGGCGGGCATCGCGATCCCTTCGGCGATCGCACTCTCGTCGACCATCGCTGCGACCATCGTGTTCAGGCGGTCACCGTACGTGCCACCGAGGACGTCCTTCGCAGCAACCGGCAGATCGCGCTCAACGAGCACGCCGGCTCGGATCGCGTCGTCGACATCGTGGTTGATGTAGGCGATACGGTCGGACCACCGCGCCACCATGCCTTCAGAGGTCTGCGGCTCCGGCATGCGCCACGTGTGATTGAGGATCCCGTCGCGCACCTCCCACGTCAGGTTCAAGCCTCGGCCATCGTCCTCCAACTCATCTACGAGCCGGAGTGACTGACGGTTGTGCTCGAAGGGGCGACCCATCGCCTCACCGAGCGCCTCCTCGCCAACGTGGCCGAAGGGCGTGTGTCCGATGTCATGGCCCAGGCAGATGGCCTCGACGAGATCCTCGTTCAAGCGCAGCGCGCGGGCGATCGTGCGTCCGACCTGGGCGACCTCGAGGGTGTGGGTCAAACGCGTGCGGTAGTGGTCTGTCTCGGGA
Organism: uncultured Actinomycetes bacterium; assembly: GCA_964520325.1. Lineage (GTDB taxonomy): Bacteria > Actinomycetota > JAICYB01 > JAICYB01 > JAICYB01 > CAZFOB01. The sequence continues at coordinate 37,019 of CAZFOB010000024.1, forward strand.
GCGAGGAAGACCTGAGTCTTGTGCATGAGGCGGCGGAAGGCCTTGGTATGCAGGATCCGGTCGCGGTCACGCTGGAAGCACGCCCGCAACCGATCGGGCTCCTCAGGGCGCTCCCGTCCCTTGCTGGACGCCGAGAGCGTGGCCCAGCCCGCGAGGGTCGCGGCCTCGATCTCCTCAGTCTGGACACGTGGAACCGGGCTCATGGCCTTCCCCCACGTCCGACTCTACGAGCGGCCGCCGACAGCCCGGCTAAGACGACGTCTCGGCGCCGCCGGCGAACGCCTCACGGTTGTAACCGGCGATGCCGGCAAGGATGTTCGCGAACTCCATCGGGATGACGAACTTCGTCGACTCAGAGGCGCCGAGAGCCGTCAGCGCGTCGAGGTACTGCAGGCCCATCGTCTTCGCGTCGATCCGGCTGGCCGCCGCGAACACCGTCTCGAGGGCTTGCGCGCGTCCCTCGGCCGTGAGGATCGCGGCCTGCCGCTCGCCTTCGGCGGTGAGGATCTGGGCCTGCTTGTCGCCTTCGGCGACGGTCACGGTGGCTTCGCGCTGACCCTCCGCCTCCGTGACCTGGGCGCGGCGCGTGCGCTCTGCCGACATCTGACGCGTCATCGCCTCCAGGACAATCGGCGGCGGGATGACCTCGCGGATCTCGACATTGGTGACCTTGACGCCCCACCGTTCGGTGATCTCGTCGAGCTTGGTGCGGAGCAGCTCGTTGATCGCGTCGCGCTTGGCAAGCACATCGTCGAGTGACATGTCGCCAACCACCGAACGAAGCGTCGTTGTGGCGACATTCTGAGCGGACCCCGCAAAGTCCTCGACCTGGAGCACGGTGACGACGGGGTCGACGACTTTGTTGAAGATCACGAAGTCGATCGAGATCGACGCGTTGTCCTTGGTGATCGCGGTCTGATGCGGGATCTCCAGGAACGACTCCCGGAGGTCCACCTTTACCACCCGGTCGATGATCGGGAAGATCAGGACGAGTCCCGGCCCTCGAAGGCCCAGACTCCGGCCGAGCCGGAACAACACCAGACGCTCGTACTCACGGACGACCCGTATCGCCGTGGCGAGCATGATCAGAACCAGAATGAGAATCACAGCAACGAAGATGATCGGCAGCACCGTTAAACCTCCCCCGAGAAACGATCGACGCGGAGCGTGAGCCCACGCTCGGCTACCACTTTCACTCGCGTCCCGGCCTCGATCCGCCCCGTTCCCGACTCTGCCGACCACTCTTCGGCGAGCACGCGGACGGTCCCAACCGGGTCGAGGTCGGATGTCGCGATCCCTATCTCCCCGAGCACCTTCGATGGCGTCTGCGCCGGAGTCCCGCGCAGACGGATCGCGATCACGGTCACGATCCCGATTCCAACGGTTCCGGCGATCGCCACAGAGATGACTGCGCTTCGCGGGATGGCGACGTCGGTCCGGTCGTCGATCAAGAGCATGGTCGCCACGACGAAGCACACCACGCCGGCTGTTCCCGGGCCACCGAAGCCCGGCGCGAAGAGCTCGATAGCGATGAAGCCGATGCCCGCGAGAATGAGGACGATCGCCACCGTGGTTGCCACGCCTAGCACGATAGTCGGAGCGGTCGCCGGGTGTCCCGGGGGCGCTACTTGCTCGCGGCTTGCACCCCGCCGATCGCCGCCTGCGCCGCTGCCAAACGCGCGATCGGAACCCGGAACGGAGAGCAGGACACGTAGTCAAGCCCGACCGAGGCGAAGAACTCGACCGAAGAAGGGTCTCCACCGTGCTCTCCGCACACCCCGACCTTGAGCTTGGGGTTGGCCTGCCGTCCCTCGCGCGTCGCGAGCTCGACGAGACGGCCGACGCCGGTGCGGTCCAGAGACTCGAAAGGATTCACCTCGAGGATGTTCTTGTCCAGGTAATCGGACAGGAACTTGCCCTCCGCGTCGTCGCGCGAAAAAGCGTAGGTCATCTGCGTCAGGTCGTTGGTCCCGAAGGAGAAGAACTCCGCGTGCTCGGCGATCTCGGCGGCGACCAGCGCCGCGCGGGGGACCTCGATCATCGTGCCGACGAGATAAGGCACCTTGACCCCGGCTGCCTTCATGACCTCGGTGGCCACAGCAACCGCTTCCGCGCGAAGAACCTCGAGCTCCTTGGGGATCCCGACGAGCGGGATCATGATCTCGACGCCCGGCTTGCCGCCCTTCTTCTTCAATTCGACGGCGGCTTCGATGATCGCGCGCACCTGCATGCGATACAGACCCGGCAGCACAAGACCGAGCCGGCAGCCACGCATACCCATCATCGGGTTGGACTCTTCGAGCCGCTCGACCGCAGCGAGCAGTTTGCGACGCTCTGCTGATGCTTCCGAGATCGCACCGAGGTGGGTGATCTGCTCGGCGATCCGCATCCCCTCGAGCTCCACCGCAAGCTCCTTCGATTTCGGAAGGAACTCGTGCAGAGGCGGGTCGAGCAGGCGGATCGTGACGGGCAAGCCGTCCATCGCTTTGAAGATCCCGACGAAGTCACCGCGCTGAAGGGTCAGCAACGCCTCGAGCGCGATCTCCCGTTCGGCGTCGCTCTCAGCGAGGATCACCCGACGGACTATCGGCAGCCGGTCGCCGAGGAACATGTGCTCCGTACGCGCGAGCCCGATGCCCTCCGCGCCGAACTGCCTCGCGCGCTTGGCGTCCTCGGGGGTGTCGGCGTTGGCCCTGATACCGAGCTTGCGAAATCCATCGGCCCATGTCAGCAGGGTCAAGAACTCCTTCGACGGCTTCGGCTCGACGAGCTTGACCTCTCCGGACACCACGACGCCGGACGTCCCGTCCAGCGAGATCACGTCGCCCTGCTTGATCGTGCGTCCGTTGGCCTCGAACCTCTTGGCGGCGTAGTCGATCCGCAGCGCATCGGCTCCGACCACGCACGGCTTGCCGGCGCCGCGGGCGACCACTGCCGCGTGCGAGGTCTTGCCGCCACGCGCGGTGAGGATGCCCTCCGCTGCGTACATCCCGTGGACGTCGTCGGGGTTGGTCTCGTCGCGGACGAGCACGACCTTCTCGCCGCGCTCCGCCCACTCGACAGCGGTGTCCGCATCGAGAACGACCTTGCCAACCGCGGCCCCCGGGGAGGCGTTGATGCCCTTGGCGATCACGTCCGCCTTGGCGCCCGGATCGAATTGGGGGTGCAGTAGCTGGTCGAGCTGATCTGGCGTGACGCGTCCGATCGCTTCGGTTTTGGTGATGAGGCTGTCCCCGACCATATCGACGGCGATCTTCACCGCAGCCGGCGCCGTGCGCTTGCCGACTCGGGTCTGGAGCATGAACAGGATGCCCTGCTCGATGGTGAACTCGATGTCGCACATGTCGCGGTAGTGCTTCTCGAGCCGCTGCATGATCGCCAGGAGTTCCTCGTACACCTTCCTGTTCACTTTTCGCAGCGCCGACAGTGGCTCTGGGGTACGGATCCCCGCGACGACGTCCTCACCCTGAGCGTTCATGAGGAAGTCTCCGTACGCGCCGGACTTGCCACTGGCGGGATCGCGCGTGAAGGCGACGCCGGTGCCCGAGTCGGAGCCCTTGTTGCCGAAGACCATCGATTGGACGTTCACGGCAGTGCCGAGCGCGTCGTCGATCCCCTCCTGCCTGCGGTACTCCTGTGCGCGGCGATTGTTCCAAGAATTGAAGACGGCCTCGATCGAGGCGCGCAACTGACGGGATGGATCCTGCGGGAATGGCTTGCCGGTTTGGTTCTCGATGATCGACTTGAACTCGTCGACGACGCGCCGCAGGTCGTCGGCGGTCAGATCGGTGTCTTTGATCTCGCCGGCCCTGATCTTCATCTTCTTGGCGCGCTTGAGCTTGGCTTCGTCGAGAGCGTCCTCGAAGACATCACCGGACAAGCCCATCACCGTCTTACCGAACATCTGGACGAACCGCCGGTAGCTGTCCCACGCGAAGCGCTCGTCGCCGGTCTGCTTCGTGAGCCCCTTGACGGAGCTGTCGTTCATCCCGAGGTTGAGAACCGTGTCCATCATCCCGGGCATCGAGAACATCGAGCCCGAACGCACGGAGACGAGCAGCGGGTCACCGGCGTCGCCGAGTTTGCGTCCCACCTTCTTCTCGAGTGACGCAAGGTGCTTGGCGACTTCGTCCATGAGGCCGCCCGGGATCTTGCCGGTCGCCATGTAGCTCCGGCAGGCGTCGGTCGAGATCGTGAAGCCACCGGGAACGGGAAGACCGAGGTTGGTCATCTCGGCGAGATTCGCTCCCTTTCCGCCGAGCAGGTACTTCATGTCCATCTTGCCTTCGCTGAAGCCGTAGACGAGCTTGGCCCTCGAGCCTTTCCTGCTTTTCGGGCCTTTCGGGCCTGGGACGCGCTTGGTCATCGTTGCTCTCTTCGCTTGTCGCGTCGCGATCGGCGTCGCTTTGGGCGGACGCTGTGCCGGCGCGCGTCGTGTTGTCGCACGCCGCGGGGACGTCTTGCGCCGCGGGCCTGATGGTTTCCTTCTCGCCACGTCTCTACGCCTTTCGTTCGAGTTCGCGGATGAGACGTGTGAGCGCGGCCAGAACCTTCTTGGTGATCTCCCAGTTGTCTTGGAGGATCGCGAGGAAGTTCCAAGAGCTGATGGCAAGCGCTTTCACATGCGTCTCGGCGCGCACGGTCGCGCCGCGTGCTCCGCCCTCGAACAGCGCCATCTCACCGAAATACGACCCCGGACCGAGGTCGCTGATCTTCTTGTCGCCAACGAGAACGTCGGCCCTGCCCTCGGTGATGAGGAAGAACGGGCCGCCCGACTCCCCTTCCGTCACGATGTCCTGACCAGGTGAGTAGAGCTCATCACGGGCGGCGCCCGCGATGTCGTTGAGCTCGCCCTTCGACAGGTCCTGGAAGAGGGGTACCGACTTCAGCACTTCTGCAGCGTTCTTGGCCATCAGATCTCCTGACCCTGCACGCCCGCACTCATTGGGCGAAACGGAAGTCTCTATGTTGCCACGCCTGAACAGCCTCGTTTCCTCCGATATCCTGGCGGGCCATGAGCAAGGTCTCGATGGACACCATCGTCAACCTGTGCAAGCGCAGGGGCATCGTCCTGCCCAACTCCGAGATCTACGGTGGCCTCAGGTCCTCCTGGGACTACGGCCCGCTCGGCGTTGAGCTCAAGAACAACGTCAAGCGCGCATGGTGGCGCTCGATGGTCCAGCTCCGCGACGACGTCGTCGGCCTCGACTCGGCGATCCTGCTCTCCCCCCGCGTCTGGGAGGCCTCCGGCCATGTGGACGTCTTCACCGACCCCCTCGTGGAGTGCCTGAACTGTCACCAGCGCTTCAGGGCCGACCATCTCGAGGGCCCCAACTGCCCGAACTGCGGCCAGGGCAAGTTCACCGATCCGCGCAACTTCAATCTCATGTTCAAGACGTTCGCCGGCCCCGTCGAGGACTCGGGCGCGGTTGTGTGGATGCGTCCGGAGACCGCGCAAGGCATCTTCGTGGACTACAAACAGATCCAGTCGACCTCGCGCATGAAGATCCCCTTCGGCATCGCTCAGATCGGCAAGGCGTTCCGAAACGAGATCACGCCCGGCAACTTCACGTTCCGCACCCGTGAGTTCGAGCAGATGGAGCTCGAGTTCTTCGTCAAGCCGGGCTTCGACGAGCAGTGGCACCAAACCTGGATCGACGAGCGCAAAGCCTGGTACCTGCGCTACGGCCTGTCGGAGCTCAACATGCGAGTGCGCGAGCACGCCGCCGACGAGCTCTCTCATTACGCCAAGCGCACGGTCGATATCGAGTACGCCTTCCCGTTCACCGATTGGGGCGAGCTCGAGGGCATCGCGAACCGAACCGACTTCGACCTCAAGGCGCACCAGGAGAAGTCGGGCAAGGACTTGCAGTACTTCGACGACGCCAATAACGAACGGTTCATCCCCTATGTGATCGAACCGTCGGCGGGCGCCGACCGTGCAACGCTGGCCTTCCTCATCGACGCCTACCACGAGGACGAAGCCGTTGCCGCCTCGGGCAAGACCGAGAAGCGCACCTACCTCGCGCTCCATCGCGACCTTGCGCCGATCAAGGCCGCCGTGCTCCCGCTCTCGCGCAATGAGCAGCTCAGTCCGCTCGCGCGTGACGTCGCATCGTCGCTTCGTCCCCATTGGATGGTCGACTTCGACGACGCCGGTGCGATCGGCCGCCGCTATCGGCGCCACGACGAGATCGGAACGCCGTTCTGCGTCACCGTAGACTTCGACAGCCTCGAGGACGAGCAGGTGACGGTGCGCGAGCGCGACACGATGACGCAGGAGCGTCTTCCGATCAAGGAGCTCGTCTCCTACCTCGAAGAGCAGCTGCGTCCGGTTTAAGGCGCTTACTCGACTCCGCCGAAGGTCCTCGTTCTGCGCTGATATTCGGCGATGGCCGCGAACAATTGCTCACGGCGGAAGTCCGGCCACAGCACGTCGGAGAACAACAGCTCCGCGTACGCACCCTGCCACAGCAGGAAGTTCGAGATCCGCTTCTCGCCGGACGTGCGAATGATGAGGTCGGGGTCGGGCAGCTCCGGCGCATACAAGTACTTTCGGATGTGGTTCTCGGTGATCTTCTCGGGATCGAGCTCGCCTTTATCGACGAGTTTCGCGAGATGCCTCACGGAGTCGACGATCTCGGCCCAGCCCCCGTAGTTCAGCGCGATCGTCAGATTGAGCTTCTTGTTGGACGACGTCATGGATTCGGTTTCTTCTGCCAGCGCCACGAGCTTGCGCGGCACGCGGCGGTCGGAGCGCCGTCCGATGAAGCGCACGCGGACGCCCTTCTCGTTGAAACCGTCACGCTGCTCGAGCAACCACTGCTGGTTGAACGTCATGAGGAAGCGAACCTCGGGGGACGGTCGGCGCCAGTTCTCAGTCGAGAACGCGTAGAGCGTGAGGTTCGCGAGGCCGATCTCGAGCGCGCCGTCGACGACATCTGCCACCGACTCGCCGATGCCGACGCGATGACCCTCCGTCCGTGGAAGACCACGAGCTTTGGCCCAGCGGCCGTTGCCGTCCATGATGATCCCGACGTGGCGAGGCAGCCGTCCGCGATCGAGCTTGGGGTGGCTCACAGCGGTCAGTGTACGGCGCTCTCCACAGCTTCTTCGCTCGATCCCGACTCGTTGTGAAACGCCGAGGGAAGCAAACCGAACGCGCGGAAACGGCTCTCCGTGTGCCACTGGACGAAAGCGACCACCAGTCCCCCGAGCTCACGGTACGTGGCGATCGGCATCTTCTGTTGGCGCAGGTCGGTCCACTCATCGTCGAGCAGAGCCGACCAGGCTCCGAGAAGCTCGGTGCTCGTCTTCGGGTCGGCGCGCTCCACGCAGTTCACACACACTGCGCCACCGCGCCGTAGAGAGAACGCGACGAGGTCGTCTGATCCGCAATCCACGCACGCCGTAAGCGTTGGATGCAGCCCGGCCATCGAGCTGAGTTTCGCAAGGAACGCGTACGCGAGCAGTGGTGGGTCGGACGCGCCGTCCTCGAGGGCCTGCAACGCCGACCGCAACAACAAGAACGTGCGGACGTTGTGCTCTCGCTCCGGCGTTGTTCGGTCAACGGCGTCGGCGACGGCAGCTGCTGCGCAGAACGACGCGTACTCGGCCCGGATCCGGCGCGGGCGGGCGATGATGTCGGCCTGCGTCACGATGTCGAGGTCGCTTCGTCCCTTGTAGAGCTGCAGATCGACATGGGTGAACGCGTCGAGGCGTCCGCCGAACCTCGACTTCGACTTCCGGATGCCCTTGGCCACAGCCCGGACGCGACCATGGGTCTGGGTGAAGAACGTGACGATCCGATCGGCCTCGCCGAGGCGGATCGCGCGCAGGACGATGCCCTGAGCGCGATAGAGGCCGATGCTCTGGGTCACCCGTCTATTGTCAGCCCGAACGGGGCCGGGGTTGGCGCTCTTGGCGCTCGGCGTACCGTGCGAGCACCCAGACGAGGTCGGCGAGGCGGTTCACGTAAGCCCGCGCCTCCGACCGCACGACCTCCGTCCTCGCCAGGGCGTCGACGGCCCGTTCGGCGCGGCGGATCACCCGCGCCGCCAGGTCGATCGCGGCGCCGAGGCGCGTGTTCCCAGGGACGATGAAATCCTTCGGCTGATCGTACTGGGCGTTCAGCTCATCGATCAGGGCTTCGAGCCGATCGACCATCTCGGAGCCGACGAGCGAGACGCCTGTTTGGAGCCGACCGGCGTCCACCGGATCGGTCGCGAGCTCGGCGCCCAGCACGAAGAGCTCACGCTGCAGCTGCAGAACGATGTCCGCGACGTCGGCTTGCCCATCATCGATCGCCTCGAACCGGGCGAGCCCGAGAGCGGCGACCGCTTCGTCTGTTTCGCCGTACGCGCACACGCGGAGACTCGACTTCGCGACGCGATCCTTTCCGGCGAAGAGCAGTTGCGTGGTGCCGTCGTCACCCTTTCGGGTGTAGACCTTCTTTGGGAGTCGCTTCGCTCCATCCTTCCGGGGGAGTCGCTTCGCTCCATCCTTCTTTGGGAGTCGCTTCGCTCCATCCTTCTTTGGGAGTCGCTTCGCTCCATCCTGGTCTGGCATCCGGCGTCCGGCTCCTTACGCTTGCGACCATCACCACGAGGGACCAGGCTAGCCACAGAAGGAACTCAAACGTGCGAAGCGACCCCGCGACGAGCAGCGCGGATACCGCCCACAGCCAACACAAGCCCAGCATGAACGCCGAACCGTACGCCCACACCTGTTTGCGGACGACGTTGACGGCGACGAGGCCGAGCAGGGCGGCGGCGAACACCCCGGCCACCCGTCCGACGACGCTGCCGTCGGCCGCGGTCACCACAGCGCCGGCGCCGGCCACAGCGAGCAAGACTCCGGTCAGCCACCTCCACGTCGACTCGCTTCGTTCGATCCGGTCAGGGGGCTCGCTTCGCTCGATCCGGATCACTCCCCGTACCCGAAACGCGCGATCAGCGCGTCACGCCGCTGCCAGTCGGCCTCGACCTTCACGCGCAGATCGATGTACACGTGCCTTCCGAGCAGCGTCTCGATCTCGCGGCGTGCCTCTGTACCAACGTCCTTCAGCACGCGACCGCCTTTGCCGATCACGATCCCCTTCTGCGAGTCGCGCTCGACATAGATCGTGGCCGAGATCTCGAAGCGGTCGTCGACCGACTCGATGTCCTCGACGACGACCGCGACCGAATGGGGGACCTCTTCCCGCATCCGTCGCAGCACCTTTTCGCGGATGAGCTCGGCGACGATCTGACGTTCCGGCTGATCGGTGACCGAGTCGGGCGGGTAGTACAGCGGCCCCTCGGGCAAAAGCCCTGAGATGTGGGTCACGAGGTCGTCCACACCGGCGCCGGTCTTCGCAGACACCCCGAAGGGGATCCAATCGCAGACCTCGGTAACCCGCCGTCGCGCCGTTTCGAGTTGAGCTGGTGAGCTGACATCGATCTTGTTGAGCACCACGACGACCGGCGTCCCGCGTTGCTTCAGCTCGTTCACGATGAACGCATCACCAGCACCTACACCTTCGAGCGCATCGACCAAGAACACAACGACGTCCACCTCGCCGAGTGTTCGGCGTACCACGCGATTCAGACTTATCCCGAGAGCACTCTGCGGCTTATGCAAGCCCGGAGTGTCGACGAAGATGAGCTGAGCCTGCTGGGTTGTGCGGATACCGCGGATCGCATTGCGCGTGGTCTGCGGGCGGTCGGAAGTGATCGCGACCTTGCTATCGAGGATCTGATTCAGCAACGTCGACTTCCCGACGTTTGGGCGCCCGACGATGCAGACGAAGCCCGAACGGTAACCCTCGGGAGTTTGGCCGAGCTCGAGTCCATCTCCATCGCTATGCGTGGAGCGTTCCCTCGTCGTTGATGCGCTGGACGAGGATCGTGCCGATCCGCCGCTGCTGTACCCGCTCAACCCTGAGCAGGAACCCGTCGTAGTTCACCGAATCGCCCGGCTCCGGGATCTTCGAGAGGCTCGACGCGACGAGACCGCCGATGGTGTCCCACGCTTCGTCATCCGATAACGCCGCCTTCAGGTGCTCGTTGAACTCCCAGATCGGCGTTTTGGCAAGCACACGCCAGCTCGAGCTTCCTACGGCGGAGATGTGGGTCTCCTCAACGTCGTACTCGTCGGTGATCTCGCCGACGATCTCCTCGAGGACGTCTTCGAGTGTGACGAGCCCGGCAACGTCGCCGTACTCGTCGGCGACGATGGCCATATGCACGTGTCGCTTCTGCATCTCGCGGAGGAGATCGGCGACCTTCATCGTCTCTGGGATGAAGTACGGCTCCCTGAGCACGTCGCGGAGCGATCGCACGCCATCGTCGAGACCCCGAAGAGGACGAAAGAGATCCTTTGAGTACAGAACGCCGATGATGTTATCCGGCTCATTCTCGTAGACCGGGATCCGGGAGAAGCCGTGTTTCACCGCAAGCTCGGTCGCGGCCGTCAGGGTGTAGTTCACTTCGACGACGATCATGTCCGGCCTCGGCACCATCACCTCCCGCACGAGGGTGTCGCCGAGCTCAAAGATCGAGTGGATCATCTCCCGTTCTTGCTCCTCGATCACTTCCTCTTCCTCGGCGACGTCGACGATGTGACGGATCTCCCGTTCGGTCATGAACGGACCCTTCGACAGACCTTTGCCCGGAAGGATCAGATTCGCGATGCCGATGAGGATCTTCGTCAGCGGGTGCACGATCTTGCCGAGCCAGTAGACAAATGGACCCAGCGGAAGAACCCAGGCGTCCGAGTGCTGCAAAGCCGATGTCTTCGGGACGGCTTCGGCAAACACGAACAGCACTGTCGTCATGACGACGGTTGCGATCCACTCGCCGGCGTCACCGGATCGTCGGATAGCAAGCGCAGCAGCAAGGGTTGTGCCCAAGACGTGCGTTGCAAGCGTGGCGAGGAGGATGGGGTTGATGTAACGCGGTGGATCGTCGGTGATCAACAGCGCGTACTTCGCGAATCGCTTGTTCTGATCCTGCAGGTGCAACGCACGCACGCGCGTCAGCTTCGAGAACGACGTCTCCGCCCCAGCGAATACGGCAGCAAGCACGACGAGAACGCCGATGATCGCGATCATCCACCAGTCGCCGGTGGTCACTCCGCTGCTTTCCTCCGAAACTCGGCCAGGATCTTGCGCTCGCGATGACGCATGGCTCGCGCGTCCTGCGGCTTCACATGGTCGTAGCCGCGCAGATGGAGGAACCCGTGCACGAGCAGCAGATCGACCTCATCGGTGACGCTCTTGCCCTCAGTGGCCGATTGCTCTTCGGCGACTGAGGGGCAGATCACGATGTCGCCGAGGACGTACGGCTCCTCCTCAGGAGCCTGCTCGTCCATCGGAAAAGCGAGCACGTCCGTCGGTCCAGTTTCGCCGAGCCATTTCTCTTTGAGGGAAGCCATCGCCGAACGATCGACGAGAAGCACCGTTACCTCGGCACCCGGCTCAACGCCTTCTTCGACGGCCGCCATCCGCACGAGCGAGACGAGACGGTGTTCGTCGACGGGAACTTCGTTCTGTTCATTGGCGACGAAGACGTCGATGGCGATCGACGTCATCGACGACCCTTGGGGTTTGCCTCTTCGAACACGCGGTAAGCCTCGACGATGTCCTGAACGATCCTGTGCCGGACGACGTCCACTGCCTCGAGATACACGAACTCGAGACCTTTGATGCCGCGAAGGATGTCCTGCACGACATGAAGGCCACTCAGCTGGCCTTCCGGAAGATCGACTTGGGTGACGTCACCCGTCACGACCGCCTTCGACCGCATCCCGATGCGCGTGAGGAACATCTTCATCTGTTCGGGCGTAGTGTTCTGCGCTTCATCAAGGATGATGAACGCGTCGTTCAAACTTCTCCCGCGCATATACGCCAGCGGCGCCACCTCGATCGTTCCGCGCTCGGCGAGGCGGCCGTAGGCTCCTGGCTCGAGCATCTCGTAGAGCGCGTCGTAGAGCGGACGCAGATACGGATCCACTTTCTGCGCGATGTCGCCGGGAAGAAACCCAAGACGCTCCCCCGCTTCAACGGCTGGACGAGTCAGCACGAGCCGCGACACTTCCTTGTCGCGCAATGCTTTCACGGCCATGGCCACGGCGAGGTAGCTCTTCCCGGTCCCAGCCGGACCGATACCAAACGTCAGCGTGCTGTCGCGGATCGCATCGACGTAGCGCTTCTGTCCGGCGGTCTTCGGACGTATCGGACGCCCGCGGATCGCCACGATCGTGTCGCCCATGACCTCGGAGGGACGCGGTCCACCATCGGTTTTCACCATCTTGACCGCGCGGTCCACGGAATCCGTCGTGAGGGTCTGGCCCTGGCCCAGCAGGGCGAGAAGCTCTTCGAAGACGGTGGCAGCATGTGTGACATCCTCATCGTGTCCGGTGATGGTGATCTCGTTGCCACGAACGAGGATGTCGGAGGAGAACTCCCCTTCGATCTGCCGAAGAAGTTCGTCGCGCTGGCCCACGAGGTTGACGATGTGCGTTTCCCCGGGAACCAGGATCTTGACCTGGCGTGACAATCGCTGTGGACCTTTCGATTTCGCTGAAGTATACCCGTGACCCTTCGCACCGATCGTCACCCTGGGGGCCAGCCCATCCGACGTCCACCAAGGACGTGCAGGTGGACGTGGAACACGCTCTGGCCGGAAAGCGGGCCGTTGTTCATGACCAAACGGAACCCCTTGTCGAGACCCTCGGATCGCGCGATCAGATTGGCGGTCTCGATCAGTTCGACGAGCCAAGGAGTGTCCTGCGACGTCTCGAAGCTCGTGATGTGAGGAACGTGCTTCTTCGGGATGATCTGCACATGCGTTGGGGCCTGGGGATTGAGGTCACGGAAGGCGAGCACGAGGTCTGTCTCGTGGACAACATCGGCAGGTATCTCACGCGCCACGATGCGGCAGAAGATGCAGTCCGACACCTCGCCTCCTTTCTCTCG
>CAZFOB010000024.1:50076-50158 GCA_964520325.1 uncultured Actinomycetes bacterium
GGAGGCGCCGAAGCGCCATCCTGTCTATCGGGAGGCGCCGAAGCGCCATCCTGTCTATCGGGAGGCGCCGAAGCGCCATCCT
>CAZFOB010000025.1:0-45468 GCA_964520325.1 uncultured Actinomycetes bacterium
CGGGGTGCTGATCAAATCGATCCCTCGAACAACACAGAAGGAGGTGAAGCAGCTAGTGTGCCGCCTCTAAAGTCGCTCGACACCGAGCGACCTTCTTGAGGATCTGATTGGCCTTCGCGGTCCAGACAAGAGGTGTCGGGTTTTGGTTGTTGTGAGCGATGTAGTCGTTGATCGCCGAAGTGAGTTCGCCTACGTTGCGGAAGCTGCCACGACGGATGCGCTTGCGGGTGATCTCGGCGAAGAACCGCTCGACGAGGTTGAGCCACGACGAGCTGGTCGGGACGAAGTGCAGGTGGAACCGAGGGTGCTTGTCGAGCCAGGCGTTGACCGTCGGGTGCTTGTGCGTGCGGTAGTTGTCGACGATCAGATGCAGATCGAGGTGCCTCGGCGTCTCTCGCTGCATCTGTTTGAGGAAGGCCAGGAACTCCTCGTGTCGGTGGCGCGCTGAACATCGGTGGATGACGGTCCCGTCGGCCACGTTGAGCGCGGCGAACAGGGTGACCAGGCCGTTTCGTTTGTAGTCGTGCGTCATGGTGCCGGCTCGGCCGCGCTTCATCGGCAGTGACGGTTGGTGCGGTCTAGGGCTTGGATCTGGCTCTTCTCGTCCACGCTGAGCACCAGGGCGCGGTCGGGTGGGGCCAGGTAGAGGCCGACCACGTCACGCAGCTTGGCCACGAAGTCCGGATCGGTGGACATCTTGAAGGTGCGCACGCGATGCGGCTTGAGGCCATGCGCCACCCAGATCCTGCGCACAGCCTCTGGCGAGACGCCGGCGTGCTCGGCCATCGAGCGCGTCGACCAGTGGGTGGCATCCGGTGGTGTGGTGTTGCGCGTCTCGTCCACGATCCAGGCGATCTGCTCGGCGGTGATGGTCTTCGGCCGGCCCGACCGCGGCGCGTCCTCGACGAGGGCGTCGCAGCCGCCTTCGGCGAACCGGGTGCGCCACAAGATGACCGTGGTCCGCGTCACGTCGAGATCCGCGGCGATCTGACGGTTCGATACCCCATCGGCAGACGCGAGCACGATCCGAGCGCGAAGAGCAACGCGTTGCTCAATCGTCTTGGCCCGGATCCACGACTCGAGCGTTGATCGCTGGGACTTTGACACGCGTGTTGCCGGGATCGGCTCGAACACGAACAGAGCATATTCAGATGACGAGCCTATGTCCAGTTACTTCGTAGGCAATACACTAGCCGCTCACGACCCGCATGATTATCCGAATCGGAGATAGGGAGCGGAAAGCATCAACCGAAGTCACCGAGTAAAGCGACTACCGAGACCTCTCAGACCTGATTTGAACGTGGGACCCATCTCCGATGCCGCGTGGCTACGCATCTGAGCTTCGCGGGCGGACGTCAGAGTCGGACGGCGCCGACGCCGAGCCGTCATGGTTCCCGACGAGCGGGCTCGTCCACCTCGACCTGCACACCGACAACGTGCTCGCCCTCGATGACGGCACGCTCACTGGAATCGTCGATAAGGTCTCGCATGTCGCTCGCAACCGCCGGGAGGTCTCGATGAACGTCACCGCGTCCGCCATCTCGCTGAACGTCGACGACGTCACGGCATCTGCCGACTTCGCCAAGGCGCACTTTGGGTTCACCGAGGAGATGTCCGCCGACGGTTTCGTCTCGCTCGCTCGACCTGACGTCGGCTTCAACCTCGTTTTCCTACGCAGGGGACTCGCGAGCTTCAAGCCCGAGAGCATGCGGGGGAATCGTGCCGACGGGTTGTTGATCGCCTTCGTCGTCGACGACATCGACCGAGAGTACGCACGTGTCCAGGAGGAAGGCGTCCCCATCACAACGCCGATCGAGACGGAGCCATGGGGCGAGCGGTACTTCCAGGTGACCGATCCCAACGGCATCGTCATTCAGCTCGTGCAATGGATCACTGAACCGTCCGCCGACGGCTGATGATCGACGCAGGCTAGCGACCGGGATCCACCTTCGAAGGGTCAGTGACCCGTAGCCCTCCAGACCAGGCGCGGTTTCGGAGCCCCGCCGACGGAATGGGCCGAGACGATGTCGATTTCGTGGATCGAGTCCGGGAACCACGAGATCTCGGGTCGGCGCGCGCGTTCGAGTAGCTGTCCGCGCCTCGCGTCGTCGTCGACAGGTCGCGCGAACGCATCGGCGGTGAACGCTCTGTCCGCATGGGTTCGGTGCGACACGAGAGAGTGGATCGAACATCTGGAGTCCCGCTCTAGGTCCTTGGTCTTCGCGTCTCCGGCTCGCGTTGCTACGTGCAGAGCATCATCGAGTAGTAGGGGCGTAACGAGCGATAGTCGAGGCGACCCATCGAGCCTGGTAGTCGCCAAGAGGATCACTTCGTAGCGCTCGAAGCTCCGAAGGCCGATCGACGCAAGCTCAGGCGCTTCGCGTTCGAATTCGCTCCATCGCATCGCAACTACGATGGCACTTACCCGCGAGGCCTGCCGAACTGCTTCCTCGCGATGTCCTCCTTAGCTCGACCGAGCACAAGTGGACCGGATGGACAGATCACCCGGAGCCGGTGTCGCCCATCAACCGGAGCCGGGTCGGAAGATGTGACAGATCTGCCGGAGCCGATACCGGTCGACAACGCGTTACTCAGAGAGAAGCGCCAACGCGTTCTCGATGCCCCGCTCGAGCACCTCATCGGCGAGCTGCCGATCAGCGAGCGCGCGGGAGAGCTGCAGAGTGCCGATCAGCAGGGCGAAGAGGCTGAGCGTCGTCGCCCGCGCCGACGCGGGGTCGTTGGGAGCCAGGCGGGCCGCGATCTCGTCGGCGATGCCGAGCACGCCCTCGGTGTAGGCCTGCTTCGTGGAGGCCGCGCAGCGACCGATCTCGTCGAGGAGGGCGGCCGAGGGGCAGCCATGCTCGGGGTCGTCGCGGTGCCGGACGGAGAGGTACTCGCGCACGAGCTGCCCGACGCTGGCACCGGGCCGCTGCCAGTAGCTCTCGCGCTGCTCGCGCAGCTGGTCGGCGACGGTGGTGGCGACGAGGTCCTCTTTGGACGCGAAGTGCCCGTAGAAGGCGCCGTTGGTCAGACCGGCGTCGGCCATGAGCGTTGCGATGCCGGAGCCGTCGATCCCGTCGCGCTTGAACCGCCGACCGGCCGCCTCGACGATCCGCCGCCGGCTCGCTTCCTTGTGTTCCTTGCCGTACCGGGCCACACGCCCCTCCTTTTGTCCAACGACACATTGACTTCTCTGCGAACCTTATTATAGTAGGACCATACTTCAATAGCGAGGAGCCCCCGATGACAGCAGCAGCGAGGGTTGACCACGAGCACAGCGAGCAGCTGGCGACGTCGTACAAAGTCGCGTCGACCCGCACGGTTTCGGTCGGCGGTGTCGACTTCGCCTATCGGGAGCTCGGTCCGACGACCGGTGTCCCGGTGGTCTTCCTCACCCACCTTGCCGCCGTCTTGGACAACTGGGACCCCCGAGTCATCGACGGCATCGCGGCGCAGCACCGGGTCATCACCTTCGACAACCGGGGCGTCGGCGCGTCGGGCGGCTCCACGCCCAAGACCGTCGAGGCGATGGCGCACGACGCCGTCGCCTTCATCCGCGCCCTGGGTCTCGAGCGGGTCGACCTTCTCGGCTCAACACTTCACCGACCTTCAGATCCCTGTCGCGGTGCTTGAGCGTCGAGCAGACCGTTCATGAAGCAACTCGAACGGTCGGGGATCCCGTGGCCGGTCTTCGCGGTGACCGTCGCGGCGGCGTTCATGGTCGCTCTCGACCTGTCGATCGTGAACGTGGCGTTCCCCTCGATCAGCGAGTCCTTCCCGGAGGTCTCGACGGCCACGCTGTCGTGGGTGCTCGCCGCCTACAGCGTGGTGTTCGGCGCGCTGCTCCTCGGGGCCGGCCGCATCGCCGACCGTTCCGGACGCCGGCGCATCTTCCTGCTCGGCTTGCTGATCTTCACCGTCGGGTCGCTGCTGTGCGGCATTGCGCTTTCGGCGTGGCTGCTCATCGCCGGGCGCGTCGTCCAGGCGATCGGGGCGGCACTGCTGATGCCGGCCTCGCTCGCGCTGCTGCTGTCTGCCACCGCTCCGGCGGCGCGAGCCCAGGCGGTGGCGATGTGGGGCGGCGTGTCCGCGCTTGCGGTCGCCACCGGCCCGTCGCTCGGCTCGGTCCTCATCGACGCCGGCGGGTGGCGCTGGGCGTTCTTCGTCAATCTCCCGGTCGCGCTCGTCGCCGGAATCGCCGCCCGGCGCGTGGTGCCCGAATCCGTCGTCGGCGGGCCAGTTCCCGACCTCGTCGGTGTGGGGCTGCTTTCGGGTGCGGTGGCGGCCCTCGCCCTGGCGATCACCCAGGGCGGCGACTGGGGCTGGTCCAGCTCTCGCGTCGTCGGCTCCTTCGCGGCCGCCGCGGTGCTGGCCCCCATCGCGATCCGCCGGTCAACCCGCCACGAAGCACCGGCTATCGACCTCGACGTGTTCCGGTCCCGGACCGTCGTGCTCGCCAACGCCTCCACGTTCCTCTACTCGATCGGCTTCTTCGGGATGCTGCTCGCCAACGTCTTGTTCCTGACCTCGGTGTGGGAGTACTCGACCTTGCAGGCGGGGCTGGCGATCACCCCCGGGCCGCTGGTGGTCGCCGCGCTCAGCGGCCCGAGCGGACGACTCGCCGCACGCGTCGGGTACGGACCCGTGCTCATTGCCGGCGGCCTCACCTTCGCGACCGGGCTGCTCTTCTACGTCACGACCGTCGACGCCGACGCCGCCTACCTCACGGACTGGCTGCCCGGGGCGCTCCTGGTCGGCGTCGGCGTCGCGCTGTCGTTCCCCGTGCTCAGCGCCGCCGCCGTCGCGGGCCTGCCCCAGGAGCGCTTCGGCACCGGCGGCGCCATCAACCAAACCGCCCGCCAGATCGGGGCCGTGCTCGGTGTCGCCCTGCTCATCGCCATCGTCGGCACCCCATCGTCGGTCGACCAAGCCATGCACCGCTTCCGCATCGCGTGGCTGATCGGCGCCGGCGCCGCCCTCGGCTCGGCCGCCATCTCATCGTTCCACCGCCGACCAGCAGAGACCACCGTCTCTGTCCCGGTCGAACCCGCCCCGGCCGAGGTCGCATGAGCTTCTCCGACGACACCGCCGTCACTCGCGTTGGCCCGGGCTCATTCACCGCCGAGTTGCAGCAGCGGTGGGCCTCGCTCGTCGGCATCCACGGCGGCTACACCGCCGCCATCGTCGCCAACGCCATGACCGCGGCTGTCGATGACTCTTCGCGTGCCCTGCGGAGCTTCGCCACGCAGTTCGCCTCCATCCCTCGTCCGGGACCGGTCGACATCGAGGTGACTGTGGAGCGCACCGGCAAGTCGATGACCACCACCAGCGCCCGCTTGCTCCAAGAGGGACGGGTGCTGCAGGTCGCCCACGCCGCCAGCTCGACGACTCGACCAGGCCTCGCCTACGACGACTACGTCCAGCCCCGAGACGCTGACCCCGGCGACACCCCGCGGTTTGCGTCCTCCGGTGGCGTCGGGCACTTCCAAAACGCCGACGTGCGTGTCGACCCCGACGTCGTCCTGTTCGGCGGAGCGGACGAGGCGCGGGTAGCGGCCTGGCTGCGGCCACTTCAGGGCGAACCGATCGACGCGGCCTGGCTGGTCACGATGTGCGACCTACTCCCGCCCGCGGTCTTCAGCCGCACGAACGGCCCGGTCCCAGCGGCGACCATCGAGTACGTCGTGCATCTCGCCACCGGCGAGCCTTCCGTACCGGCTGGCGAGTACGTCTACCTCTCCTGTCACTCACCGCTGTCGGACGAAGGGTTCGCTGTCGAGGACGCCACCATGTGGGCACCCGACGGCCGAGTCCTCGCAGTCGCCCGTCAGACTCGGCTCGCGGGGGCATGACCGCTATGGGGATGACTGGCTCTTGTTCGAACCCAGCCTCGCTTCTAGTGTCCATCATGCAACCACCCAGAGAGGAGTCGACCGTGGGCCGAGTCCCAACATGACCTTCGATGTCGCCCAGATCGAGCTGCGTGGTGCGCGTGTGGAGGGCTGCGAGCAGATGCTCGAAGCCGAGCTGAGTAGTGGCGTGCTCAAATCGCTGGGCGGACACCCACTCGAGATAGCGGCGTGACCATCCTCGACGGTGATCCGGACACCGACGGCCGTGGCGGAGAAGGAACGACTTGATGCGCTGTTGGATACGCCGGCGGTCGTCCTTGAGGTCCTCGCGCACCCGGATCAGATCGCGGATCGCTTCCTCTTCTTGTGTCGGCACCCTGATCGGTGTGAGTTCGCCAGTGCGGTGAAGACGAGCGAGGTTTCGCGCGTCGAGGCGATCGGTCTTCACGCGTTGGCCGGCTCGACGTGGGATGAGCGTCGGCGCGATCACGTCGCAGGGCACCTTGAGTTCGGCCAGGAGTCGTTGCACGGCATAGCCGGTGGGTCCAGCTTCGTAGCAGGCGACAAGCGACGAACGATCGAGCCGTGCGATCAGCTTGCGCAGCGCCTCGGGGGTGTTGGCGATGACCCGTTGATCGGGCTCGAGCTCGCCGGACCGAAGCACAGCCACGGCGATCGAGTCCTTGTGCACGTCCAAGCCGATGTGCGTAACGTTGCTCTCCACGGCCGGTCCACCTCCGTGTGTGGCTCGGCCCGCGGCCAGTCCGCGGGCAATCCACGCAATCTTCTTTGCGCGGAAGGACCGGCCGTCTCATCGTGACTACTCGAACCTGCTTCGTGACCTGGCTGACCTGCTGATGTAGCTGCAGCGAGGCGGGCCAGCTCAATACGCAGCTGGAGCTCGTTAGTCGTCAGACGGCTTCGACACACCACGCGACCGAACTCTGTCGACCGCGGGTCGTCCAGAACGTCGCGCTATTCCACTTCGGGTTCGGCCGCGGCCGGACGGAGAACGGCCCGAGGTCCGTGCGACCGGCACCGTGAATACAAAGACCGTTCCGCCGCCAGGATTCGGGGTCCAGGTAATCGTTCCACCCTGCGCCTCGACCCACCGGCGCGTAAGCGCCAAACCCAAGCCGCTCGAGGCCTGGTCTCTTTGCGGACGCGTCCCGGGCACGCGATAGAACGGTTCGAACACACGATCTCCGATCTCGGATGGAATGCCGACTCCCGTATCGGCGATCGAAACGCGAACATCGCCGCCTTCGAGCTCGGCTGAGATCTGGATGTTGCCACCGGGGGGCGTGTACTTGATCGCGTTGTCTACGAGATTGACGAAAACGTCGCGCAGGCGCGCGGCATCGGCGGCAACCATCGGCAGACGACTGGGAAGCCGGGTCTTGACCTCGATGTCAGAGGCCGCTCCCAGCCGGACGAGCATCGGCTCGATGTCCCTCAGCAGTTCGGGAAGCCGCACGGGCCGAAGATGAACGTCGATCGATCCGGCTTCCGCTCGAGCGAGATCGAGGATGTCGTTGACCACATCGAGCACCTGCCCGGCGGACGCCCGTATGGTCTCGCTCGCCTCGCCTCGTGCTGCGCGGCTGCCGTTGGTTCCGACGAGCATGTCCGCCTGCGTGAGGATCACCGCGAGCGGGGTCCGGAGTTCGTGACTGAGGCCGGCGAAGAACTCAGTCCGGTCTTGCAGCAACCGCCGGATGGCCTCAGTCCGTTGGTTGACCTGAAGCTCGAGAGTCTCGTGGGCGGCCTCCACCTGCTCCGCCATGCGGTTCAGCGCCAGCGCCAGCTCGCCGTGCTCATCTTCGGAGAGCACGGGGGCACGTGCGGAGAGCTTGCCCTCCCCCAACTCGCGGCTCGTGTCGACCAAGCTTCTGAGCTGGCGGAGAATGAGCCTTGAAACGGCTGCCCCAAGGCCGATCGCCGCCGCCATTGCGAGGACGAGCAACCCGACGAGACCGAGCGCAGGCCCGCCGACGGATCCGAACGCGGTGCCGGCGGGGATCGTGACCGCGACCGCTCCGGCTCGGCGCCCGGCCAGCGTGAACGCGGCGTAGGCCGTCGCGACGTCGTCACCGCCGACCCGCGTCCTTCGGTGCTGGATCTGGGTGGTCTCAACTAGCCGGACGGGAGGTGGTGCTTCCCCGGTCGAGGTCAGGGTTCGGCCGTGATCGTCGTAGATAGCGACGTCCTGAGCTCCGCGACCGGTCGCGCTCGTCGCGCTCGCGATCTCCCGAGCGATCTGCGCCGCGTCGATGCCCACGATGGCGAAACCGACGGGCGCACACGGCGATGCTCCGCCGCACACCGGTGCGACCATCACCATCAACACCCGGTCGCCGACCCGCACGAACCCTGACGCCTTCGCCTCGCGTTCGCGCGCCTGACGGACCGGCGCGAAGGCCGACCACTGCGTACCCGACGCCGGCGTCGCCTCCGAGCCCGAACGGACGAGCTCCGAGACGCCCATGCCACGTTCGTTCGTTGCCGCCACCAGCGCGAGATCGGTCTTCAACGCGACCACCGAGCGCAGCAGCTCTCCGACCGTGAGCGGCTGTTCGGAAGCGAGCGCCTCGATCATCCCCTGCTGGTTGGTCGCATAGTTCGCCGACTCCAGCAGATCGAGTTCTCGGTCATGTATGAGCGAACGCGCATCGAGAGCGCGGAGCGTGAGCTGTTCGCCAAGTGCGGCGGCGGACTTGGACGAAAGGTCACGGACGATGATGTACGCGCCGCCACTTCCAACGACCATCAGCAAGACGAGGAATGGAAGCAGGAGCTTCCAAACGATGGGCAGGTCGCGAAAACGTGCCGGCATCTTGAGTGACCTCGCCCAACCGCGCAACGTCATCGCAACTGGTGAACCATGACTTCTCGCTGGCCGGAGACGCCGAGGTTCAGGAAGACAACCGACCTCCCGTCGGGCGAGATGTACGGCATGTGGCTGTCTCCTGGGAGTGGCTCTCCGGTCGATGAGACCGACGCGAGGACCGTAGCGCCGGTGAGGATGTCGTGCAGGAAGACCCGCGTGATGTTGGGCGAGTGTCGCGTGCTCCCCACGGCACTCGGCGCCAGGTCCGGCGCGGCGGAGTCGAAGACGACAAAGCGACCGTCGGCTGACAGGTTCACCGCGCGCCGAAGGAAGCCTTGCTCCCTTCCTGTGTAGTTGGGGTCGTAGCTCTGCTCGCCGGCTGGGGTGACCGAGATCCGCTGAAGGCGCCCGGTGGCTACCTCGTACACATAGACGTCCGGCGCTCCGTTGGTGTCCTCGGGGACCAACGGGTCGAGAGAAACCAGCCCGACGCGGCTCCCGTCCATCGAGATCGCCGGGCAGTAGCTACCCGCAGGCCTCCGACCCTGAGGCACCTTCGAGACAAGCAGGCTCCGGCCGGTTTCGGCGTCCCAGAGGTACACACGGTGCCCGTCCGTAGCCGTGCCCTGCGTTTCCGGTAGCCCTGCAGGCCGGTTCCTGAACACCACATATCGGCCGTCACCGGAGATGTTCCGGCCGCTGCCGGCGCAGCTCTCGCCTCCCATGGGCTCGCCGGTTCCGTCGGTGGAGACGAGGCGAGTGATCCCCTTGATCCGGTCCCGGCGGTACACGTTGAGACCTTGCGGCTCTATCGGTCCGCCGAGGTTGGCGGCGTCGGAGTTGAAGCTGACGTAACGGCCGTCGGCGGAGACCGACGGGATCGAGGAACCCCCGATCGGTCCGGCGAAGTTGACGGCGGGGTTCCGCCGAGCAGGCTCTCCCGCCGAGTTCCGGGAAACCAGCTCGACGCGACCGGTGACGCGATCGTACAGGTAGGCATTCTCCGCCGGGCGCTCGGCATCCGAGGGCCCACGGTACCCTTCGTAGTCGCCGAACTCGACCAGAGAGTGCGCGGAGAACCCGACGTAGCGGCCGTCTGCGGACAGCGAGGGTGTCAGGCTGACGCCGACCTGACCGTCGGGAGGGAGAGAGGAACCCTGCGTGGCGACACGCGAGGTCCTTCCCGTAAGGCGGTCCCGCAGGTACAGCGACAAGCAGTACCTCGCGTCGCCGCAACGCGGTGGGGTCGGCGCGAGGTTGTGCGCGTAGGACATGAAGGCGACGTACCGGCCGTCTGCCGAGATATTCGGGCGATTCACGGCGGGCTGATCGGCTGGACTCCCGGATGGCGATACCGACTCGATCGTCGTCGGGCCGACGGCGGACAGTCCGAAGACGGCCGCGCCGCCCTTCACCGTCGGCGTCAACTGGAAGTAGTACGCGGTGTCCTTCGTCGCACGGAAGCCCACTTGTGCGTTGCCGAGGGCGTTCGTGTCACACCCGATGAGCTCGAGCGCCCGACGTGATGTGCCCTTGTACACACCCAGAGACGTGGAATGTGGTGTCCCGAACGTGTTCGCGAGGAGAGCGAGGTGCGTGCGTGGCCGGTAGCGATACCACATGGTCCCGCCGGCGGGATGGCAGCTCCCGGGTTCGCCGGATTGCCTCGTTGCGCCGGTCGTATCCGTACGCGCGTTGACCGGTAGGCCCGTCACGTTGTAGGCGTGTTCGAAGTCGTCGTTGGTGAACCGATGGATCACATCGACTCCTGCCGCGGCCTCGGGCGCCCCGGGTATCGACCCCGCCGCCCGTACTTCAGACGGGGCCGTCGCTCCCCAGCCGAGGACCGCGCTCGCGTAGTCGTTGCGCAGCGAACCGAAGCGCGCATCCAACGCGGAATAATCGAACGTCGTGGTGTCGCCAGGTGCCGACCGCGAAAACGCGTTCGGTCCGCGCAACCCGAGCCCGACGGCAACGGCGAGGAGTGCTAGACACGCGGCGATCGTCGTTCGGACGGTCAGCGCTGGTGAACGACGTAGTGGTCGCTCGATCAGCCTCATGATGGACAGCCCGGCCATGTCGCCCCTCCTCTTGGACATGGGTCCATCGTGGCCTTGGCTTGGGCCGGGCGCATCGGGGTCAGCCCTTGGCCTGCTGCGGGGTTCTTCCTTTAACCGAACCGAGGTACGCGATGACCGCAAGCACGCGTCGGTGGCCCCCGGCCGTCGGGTCGAGACCCAGCTTGCTGAAGATCGACGTGACATGGGTCTCGACGGTCTTCGGGCTCAGATGAAGGGACTTGCCGATCGTTTCGTTGGTGTGACCCTCGGCCATCTGCGCAAGGACGTCGAGTTCGCGGTTGGTAAGTCGTGCGAGCGGACCCGCCGATCCGCGACGACCGCCACCGCGCAACTCTTCGAGCACGAGCTTGGCAAGAGACGGAGGAAGTACGAGCTCCCCGGAGTGCACGCGGCGCAATCCGTCGAGGATCTCGGCCGGGCCCGCCGTCTTCAACAGGTAACCCGCGGCACCGGCCTGCATCGCGTCCATGACCTGGTTCTCGTCGTCACTCGATGAAAGGACGAGGACCCGCGTATCGGGACTCGCGCCGATGATCTCGCGGGTCGCGTCGAGCCCGTGCATACCGGGAAGCGCCATGTCCATCAGCACGACGTCCGGCTTCCAGTTGCGCGCGGCTTCGACGGCTTCCGAGCCGTCGCCGGCCTCGAATACCTGACTTGCCGCACCGGACCGTTCGATCAGCGTGCTGATCGTCTGACGCCACAACGGATGGTCGTCGACGATGAGGACGCTGAGCTGTGGTTCCACGGGCGCCGATCGAGTGGATCGCTGCGACGATCGCGCCTTCTTGTTCCGAGGTCCGGACAAGACAGGCTCCTCACTAGGCCGATGGATTGTTCGCGGTCTCCCTCCCCGCGAGGGTCCGATGAAGCAAAGTGTACTTGGCGGTATCCCACGTTCCCTCGGGGTTGCTCCCCTCCGTAGGTCAGGGTTGACCCCCGCCGCACCCCCCGAACGCCGACGTTTGTCGGGCAGAACCCCGGGCAGAGTCGAGGGCCGCTCCCCAGCCGACTCGCGGGCTTGCCTCCGTGTCAACGACCCCCCGCCGGACGACAGTGAGCCGACGTCGCCACAGGGGGCGACCACGGAACAAGGGAGGGATCGACATGAAGCCGAGCCGAATCGCGTTGATGGTTGTCTGCACGCTGGCCGCTGCTGTCGTGGGAACGGCAGCTCCGGCGCAGACGGCCCAGCGCTGGGCCCCCGCATCGAAGGCAACGATCCATCCCGGCGTCCGGACGAGCGCGCCCACCATCACCCCGTGCACCACCAACTTCGTCTTCTACGACGCGCACGCCGTCTACCTCGGGCAGGAAGCGAGCTGTACGGGCGAGCTCGGCTCCCTGGTCGACATCGAGGGCGCCACGCGCCGTGGAACGGTCGTTTACAACTCCCGCCTCACGATGTGGCGCCTCGGTCAATACGGCGGGGAATCCATGAACAACTTCGCCCTCGTGCGGATCCATAAAGATGACAAGGGCAGGGTGAACCCGTCGGTGCCGTTCTTCGGTGGTCCGACCGGTGACGGAGCACGGTCGATGTTCGGAAGCCCCGTCTACTCCTACGGCTACAGCACCGATGTGAACAGGCTGCTGCCCAAGTTCGGCATCGATACGAGCTCAACGTTGATGCAACCGTACAACTTCATCTTCAGAGACTCCGGACGCAGCAACGGATGGACCCGTTACGTCCACATATTGACCCCAGGGATGGATGGAGACATGGGTGGCGCGGTGCTCGATGCACGAGGGCGTGCCCTCGGCTTCGTTCAATCGTGGGCACACGACGCAGCCACTCGCGTCACCGACTTGCGCAAGGCGATGGCCTACATGAAGGCCAACACGAGCCTCGACGCGATCAAGCTCGCGAAGGGGACGACGTCCTTCGCGCCACCAGCGCTTCCCGACGCACCAGTCCGGATCCCTTAAGGAAGGTGGACATGAGAACAAGACCGCATTGGCTAGCAGCTCTGATCGTTTCTGCAGTGGTTGCAACCGCCGCACCAACCGTGAACGCCGCACCCCGCTGGGCTCCCGCCTCGAAAGCGACGATCCATCCCGGCGTCCGGACGTTTACGTCGGGGGGAAGCCAGTGCAGGGCAGGCTTCGTCTTCTACACCGCGCGCGCCGTCTACCTCAGCCAAGCGCCTTGGTGCTCGGATGCACTGCCGCTCGGGACGCCGGTCAAGATCGAGGGAGCATCGCGCCCGGGGAGACTCGTCTACAACTCCTTGCTCACGATGGAGCGCGTGGGGGAGACGATCGAGGGCAACCACTTCGCTCTCGTCCGGATCGACAACGTCGACAGAGGCAGGGTCAACCCCTCGGTGCCGTTTTGGGGAGGTCCGGTCGGGGACGGCGGGCGTTCGTCGCTCGGGGCGATGGTCTACACCTACGGCAACTCCGAGGTCTACACCTGGGAGGACGATCCGTGGGACGGCTCCGAATCGCCCGCGGGGGTCAACCAGCTGTCGCCGAGAGTCGGCATCGATACAACCACCCAATCGCCGGACGGATGCCCGCTTGATGTTGTCCCTCCCCCGGGCTTCTCCCTTTGCGGGTTGCGCGCTGGCGACGGGGTGTGGATCCACAACATCTACACAGTGGCGCCGGGGATCTCCGGGGACCAAGGGAGCGCGGTGCTCGATGAGCGTGGCCGCGCCCTCGGCATCCTGGGGCATCCCTGGCACGACACGACCGACCACGTCACCGATCTCCCGAGGGCGATGGCGTACATGAAGGCCAAGACCAACCTCGACGCGATCCGGCTCGCGAAGGGGACGGAACCCTTCTTGCCGCCGCTCTAGCACCCTGACGATGTCTCTGCGGATGGAAAATGTCCTCCTCGTCGTCGAGGATCTCGAAGCTGCTATCGCGTTCTTCGTCGAACTTGGTATGGAGCTAGAAGGCCGCTCTACAGTCGAGGGAAGTTGGGTGGACCGTATCGTCGGGCTCGACGGTGGCCGGTCCGAGATTGCCATGATGCGGACCCCAGACGGCCATGGCCGACTCGAGCTGGACAAGTTCCTCGCGCCGCCCGGCGGTCAGACGTGATCCGCAGAACGCTCCGGTGAACACGCTGGGAATCGCACGGACCATGTTCGCTGTCGACGACATCGAAGACGTAGTAGCTCGACTGAAGACCAAAGGCGCCGAACTCGTGGGCGAGGTGACGGAGATCGAGGACCCCAGCTATCTGATGGGTTATGTCCGCGGCCTTGAGGGCATCATCGTCGGACTGGCCCAGCAGCTCAGCTGAGGCGGCCTCGCTCGCATCGACCGAAGAGCTGCCCGCACTGCCGGTCGAAGTCGAGGCCCTGTTGTGCGAGATGCGACGCAAGCAACCGCGGTGGGGACCGAGGCGCCTGGTCTACGAGCTCGAGAATGCCGGTGTCGATGTCGTTCCGTCGCGTGCTTCGGTTTATCGAGCGCTCGTTCGCAACAAGCTCGTCTCGCCGGTGCAGCGACGTCGGCGCAAGGAGGACTATCGCCTGTACTTCGCGGTATCCCTCGCCCCCTCGGGGTTGCCCCCCTCCGTAGGTCAGGGTGGACCCCGGCGCACCCCCCCGAAAGCAGACCTTTGTCAGGCAGAACCCCGGGCAGAGTCGAGGGCCGCTCCCCAGCCGACTCGCGGGCTTGCCTCCGTGTCAACGACCCCCCGCCGGACGACAGTGAGCCGACGTCGCCACAGGGGGCGACCACGGAACAAGGGAGGGATCGACATGAAGCCGAGCCGAATCGCGTTGATGGTTGTCTGCACGCTGGCCGCTGCTGTCGTGGGAACGGCAGCTCCGGCGCAGACGGCCCAGCGCTGGGCCCCCGCGTCGAAGGCGACGATCCACCCGGGCGTGCAGACGCGCGTGGGTGGCACGCGCTGCACCGCGAACTTCGTGTTCTACGACTCCCGGTACGTCTATCTCGGACAGGCGGCGAACTGCTCGGGGCAGCCGGGCACGAAGGTCGCTATCCAAGGCGCGTCGCGATGGGGAAAGGTCGTCTACAACTCCTGGACCACGTCGGGGGCTGGGGCGAACGACTTCGCCCTCGTCCGGATCGACAACGCCGATAAGGCCAAGGTGAACCCCTCCGTCCCGTTCTGGGGCGGCCCGACCGCGGGTAGAGGAGCCTCATCGTTCGGAACCCCGGTGTACGCCTACGGCAACTCCGCATCGCCGTCCGCGACGACCGACCGATCACCGAAGTACGGGATCAACACCACGGCGTGGGCGATGGGATCCGGCCGGCCCGGGGGGACGAGCGACGGGTGGACGCACTACGCGCAGATGGCGTTGCCCGCCACCTCGCACTACTACGCGGAGACTTCCGGACTCGGTGGCGACGACCTGGGGAGCCCCGTCCTCGATGCGCGCGGCCGTGCGTTCGGGATCCTCGGCTCGTGGGCGCACGACACGTCCAACCGCGTTACCGATCTCGCGAAGGCGCTGAAGCACATGAAGGCCTACACGAACCTCGACGCGATCCAGCTCGCCAAGGGAACCGAGCCGTTCTTCTCTGGACGCACAAAGGAGATGCCATGATCCGCAGAAGTATCGTCGTCGTTTGCGTGTTTGTTATGGCCGCCGTTGGAGTCGTTACTCCATCGTCGGAAGCTGCCCCGCGCTGGGCGCCGGCATCGAAAGCGAAGATCCATCCCGGCGTCCGCGTGTCCGCGTGCACCGCGAACTTCGTGTTCTACGACTCCCGGTACGTCTATCTCGGGCTGGGTGCGACCTGCGCGCCCCCGTGGGGCACGAAGGTCAAGATCGAAGGCGCGTCGCGACCTGGGACGATCGTCTACGACTCCGGGGTCGTGGGTTGCTGCGGCCATCCGAACGACTTCGCCCTCGTACGGCTCGACAACGTCGACAACGGCAAGGTCAACCCGTCCGTCCCGTTCTGGGGCGGCCCGACGAGCGGAGGCGGCCGCTCTAAGACGGGGAACCCCGTGTACTCCTATGGCAATTTCGCGTCGCCGTCCGGTTCGACCGACCGGTCGCCGAAGGTCGGTCTCGACACCTCGCCTGTCGACACGAACGTCGCGTACGCAGACGAGGCGCAGAGGGTCCACCCGTTGCGCGGTGACACGAACGGCGGGTGGACGCACTACGCCCAGATGGTGTTGCCGGCCAATGGGAACTACGAATGCGATCCGACTTCCGACGAGCTGTGTGGCGCCGACCTGGGTGCCCCCGTTCTCGATGCAAATGGCCGCGCTCTCGGCGTCCTCGGTGCCTTGGGCCACGACACCTCCAGCCACATCTGCGACCTCACGAAGGCGATCGCCTCCATGAAGTCGAAGACCAACCTCCATGGGGTCCGCCTTGCGACCGGCACGACCGCGTTTGTGCCTCCCGCCTAGCGCTTCGACAGACGAGGGGGTGAAGACATGAGCAAGATCCTCGAAACGGAACGGCTCGTCCTGAGGCACCTCGTTCCCGACGATCTCGACAACCTCTTCGTGCTCTACCGCGACCCAGACGTCCGGCGGTATTTCCCGGAAGGCACACTGACCTACGAGGAGACGAAAGAAGAACTCGAATGGTTCCTCAACGGACATCCCTCTCACCCAGAGTTGGGCCTCTGGGCCACCGTCCACAAAGCAAGAAACGAGTTCATCGGACGCTGCGGGTTGCTGCCTTGGACATTGCAAGACCGTCCTGAAGTGGAGGTCGCCTACCTGCTAGCCAAGCCCTACTGGGGACAGGGGTTGGCGACAGAGGCGGCGCGCGCGATCGTCGAGTACGCGTTCGGGCGGTTGGGACTGTCGCGGCTCATCTGCATGATCGAGGCCGAGAACTCCGCGTCGATCGGGGTCGCAAGCAAGATCGGCATGTCGCTTGAAGCAGAGATGGAGTACGACAAGGGGCCCTTCCTCTTGTGGTCGATGAGCAAGCAAACTGCCTGAAGGCTGGTTTCCCCGGCCGCGCGAGAGAAGTGCAACTAGGCCAGACGGTCACTCAGTGACCGTCAGTCCATCGACCCTTCGGCTCCGGTTCGATTTTCCACCCGCGCTCCTCGGCGGCACGGAAGAGGTGGTGCAGGAAGCTGAGCGCTCGACCTTTCTACCCGACAGCGACTCTCATCTGGACGTAGCCTGACCCGCCAGCGCTCACGAATCCGTCGAAGGGGCGCGCCGACCGCAGCTTCTCGACGGTCGGGACGAGAATCGGGTGGTACTTAGATACACGTCGGGCACGCTTCGGAGCCTCGGTCACGCGGCCTCCTCTCGTCGAAAGTGGCCACGGTAGCTCCGGTGAGACGGATCAGACCACTTATTCATCTACTAAGGGGTCTGATCCGTATCGCCGCCGTGCATGCTGACGCGATCGGCACGCGCCGCCGCCAGCACCGTTCTCGGCGCAGGGTGACCGTCACCGTCGTCCGCCGATAGACCGCGTTCCGTTGCTCTCATGAATGTGGTTCAGACAGATCGGCGCGTGCTCTGGGCGCTCTGCTGGGAGGGAGGTACCCGAGCCGGACTGCGCGTGTGGAGGTCATGTGCGCCGCGCCAGCAGTGTGAGCGCGATCGTCTTGTCGGCCTCGTGTTCGGTAAACAACGCGTTGGCGTCGTGCTCGATGTCCCACAGCATGCTCTGCAAGACGCGGCCAAGGGTCCATGCCTTCGCGCGCTTCCGGTCGAGGCCAACGACCTCGGTCATGAGGTCGAACCGTCGTTGGACGGCACGACGTACATCGCCGGTGGCGACGGCGTCGTCCCAGCGGCCGTGCAGGGCGGGAAGGAGGTCGAAGCACGGATCGCCGGCGATGGGGTGGGGATCGATCGCCAGCCACGGTCCTCTCGGATCATCGGGTCCGGACGCGAGGACGTCCGGCCCGGGGCCGAGGTCCCCGTGCAGGAGGCGATCCCCTGGTTCGGGGAGGACCTCGCGCAACGCAGCGGAGCATTGGACGAGCAGCGAGCGCTCCAAATCCGGCAAGGACCGCCGTAGCGCAGACTGGACGCGATCGAGAGTCCCTGCGCCATATTCAAAGCCGATCTGCGAGCCGGACGCCGTGACCATATCGGACAGCAGGGGCAGGCCCGGCGGCGCGGCAATTGCGGTGAGCCGTGCCAGCAACTCCGACACGATCTGGAACGCTTCCATGTCGTCCGGAATGGTTGCCAACGATGACGTTGCGTCGAGCCGCTCGAGCAGCATCGACCCGGTCTCAGGGTCGTGCTCGAGCAACCGGACGGCGCCGTTGCCGTTCCAGGCCCGCAACGCGATCGGCTCGCCTCTGAACCTCTCCTCGATCTGCGGCGGCAGCTTCAGCACAGCGCGAACGCCGCCCTCACGCACCACCGGCACGATCAACGAGACCGAACCGTTGGTCGCAGACCCGTCGACTCGCAATCCCCAGCGTCTGAGGAGTTCCTCGACCACGCCGGGCGCGGCGTCGATCCAGGGGCGTGTCGCTTGCCCGTACAACTTGAGGTGCCACGCGACGAGATCTTCTGGGACGCGCACGTGCATTGCTGCATTGACTGCTGAGCGGTCGTCTGATGGTTGCATGCGAAAGGACACCTCTTCTGGGGCTGCGCCATCCGCGCGGGTCAGCGCAGCACGCGACTGAACTGGATAAGAGACTCAGTCAGTGCGTGCTTGGCCGACCCGTGCAGGCCAGTGCCGGACATCCGGCACTCCATCGCGTCTGCATGCGCAGAAACTATCAGCAGTCTGCGCTTCGTCGTGGTCGCCCCGAGCCCGAGCCCTGGCAGCATGCTGCTCATCGGTCAGAGACAAGCCTTCGCTTGTTGCTAGTGCTAAGGTCTCGCGTTGGTTGGCCCGCGGACTTCTGGATCACTATCGAGCGAACAGGAGGGGAGTGAACATGAGCACTTCCAAGGACGTCGTGGCGAGTGCTTTGGAACTTGGCGCGAAGAAGGACGCCGAGGGGATGGCGGCCTTGATGGCGGACGATATCGTCATCCACTGCCCAGGGCGAACGGCGCTCGCGGGAGACCACAGAGGCAGACAGGGCTTCTTCGGATTCTTCGGGAGGCTCCAGGAGCTGTCAGGAGGCACGCTAACCCCACAAGTGCATGAGATTCTTGGTGAAGGGGAGCACGCAGTGGCATTGATTCGCCTGAGCGCCGAGCGGGGCGGCCGGAAGGCCGACTGGAATCAGGCGAATGTTTACCACGTGCAAGGAGGGAAGATAACCGAGGTCTGGATATTCCCTGAGGACTTGTACAGGTTCGACGAGTTCTGGGGTTAGAGGCTGCGGCTGTCGGTTGTGGCGGCCAATCCAACGGGCAGACATCAAGATGCCGTCCAACTCGCTGCAGGAGCCGACGCGAGCTCCGCTCGCGCGGCTCAGCAGCAAGAGTCGTTGGGCGGACCAGGCTCTTAGGTCGTCAGATGTGAAAGGAAGGGGTGAGCTATGACGCATCCGAACCTCGAGGCACTGCGCAAGTCCGACGAGGCATTCGCCAACGGTGACATGGAGGGCTACTTCGCGCTCTTCCACGACGACGTCGTAGTGCATGTACCTGGGCGCTACAGCTTCGCGGGAGACTACACCGGCAAGGACGCGCTCCGCTCCTTGTACGGCCGCTTCGGGGAGCGATACTCCCCCACCGGCGGCGAGACCCTCGCAATGTTCGCCGACGATGAGTACGGAATCTGGCTGGAGCGTTACAGCGCCGCTCGAGGAGACAGAACGGACACTAGTTGAGCCCGGAGAACAACCCTCAATGACAGTACGGGTCTCTATACGGTGCTAGCCCACGAGCACTGGTCTGGGTTTCAACGCTGGTCGTTGCGCTGCGACCCGATTAATCCGATGGTGGGTATTGGTCGGAGTCTTCTCGCGCTAGGTTCCCTCTCGACACTCGCGTCTAACAGTTCGTCTGTTCTCTTGAAGGCCGTCACACTGCCCTCCCCCCAGGATGAAGCGGCGAAGGATGCTCTCTGTGGCGGGGTTCGGGCGCTTTCGTTGTTCTGCGCATTGGACGTGAGGGGCGCTGAAGCCGGGCGTTGGATCGCGATAGTCATTCTCCTCGTCGTCCTCTCCGGTTGGCGACCTCGGCTCACAGTTCTGCCGCACTGGTGGATCTCGTTCAGCCTTGCGCAGCCCTTGATCATTGTCGACGGAGGAGATCAGTTGACCGCCGTGTTGACCTTACTTCTCGTGCCGATCGGTCTGCTCGATTCGCGCCCCTTTCACTGGTCGGTGCCTCCGCGGCTAAACCCGACCGTCAAGTCAATCGCATGCATTGCTCTTGTCGTGTGTCAGGTGCAAATTGCTGCTGTGTACTTTCACAGCTCGCTTGCCAAGCTGGGTGTAACGGAGTGGGCAGAGGGAAGCGCGATCTGGTACTGGTTCCAAGACCCTATCTTTGGTCCACCGGGCTGGCTTCGATCCGTGACGCTCGGAGCTGTTGCCTGGTGGCCGATAGCTGCCGGGATGACTTGGTGGCCACTGATTGTCGAGTTCGCGCTGGGTCTTAGTTTGTTGTTTAGCAGCGCTCGGCGGCGATTCCTGTTTCTGCTCGGAGTTGGGTTGCATACGGCAATCCTCATCTTTATCCAGTTGCCAAGCTTTACAGTCACCATGTACGCCGCGCTGGTGCTCCTCTGTTTGTCTGGTCCACTACGCCCAGTCGACCCCGCACGCTTGGTGAAGCCGATGCCCAAGGTTGTACTCCATTGGTTTGCTACGCTCGGTCTACTGGGAGGGCGAGACCAGAGCTCCAGTCAAGTGGGGTGGAAGAGAGGATCTTGATGATCCGACGTGACGAATCACATGATCGAGGCGCCGAGCAGTTGCATGCGAGGTTTCGTATGCAAGTGAGGATCTACTCATCGAAGGTCGACCCTTGAGTATACCTTGCTTTGCTGCTCGCCGTGGCAGTCTCTGCCTTTGCAATTTCGCAGGGCTTGCGCGCCTCAGGAACGGGAGGGCTTCTCGGCGCAGCCCTTGTACCGATCGCCACCGTGGGAGTTCCGGTTTGGCTCGGCGTATCAACTAGATACATCCTTTCTGACAGGGAATTGTTGATTCGTGCTGGACCGTTGCGGTGGCGTGTGCCGTTGCAAGAGATAAACGTAATAGAGCCGACTCGGAACCCGCTGTCGAGTCCGGCGCTGTCGTTCGACAGACTTCGAATCGACTATGCTCGTGGGCGATCCGTCATGATTTCTCCTCGCAACAAGGACGCGTTCCTCCGCGACATCGAAGCACGCCGAGCGGCGCTGAACTGACACTCCACCGCGCCGAATTGGCCCTTTCGCAGGGCGCTTGCACGGGCGTTCGGCCCCCGAGCGAGCTCCCGATCTTTAATGGGTTCGGTTCGCTCGAGTGTGTGGACTCACACATCAGTTGGCGCGCCCGAAAAGGAAGGCTGAAGGGCGTGCCACGCACGTGGACGATTTACGCGGTGAAGTCGTGATGCTCTCGAAATTAGGCACCACAAAGGGCACCATGGGCACCCAAAACGTTTGCCCAGGCCAGGCTGCCGAAATCTCGCGACACTCAAACGACGTGCATCTATTGGTACCGAGTGATTAGCTAAGAACGCTTCGAACCCCTTTCGAGTTTAGGCGGCCCAGCCAACGCGGCCTACGCCGGATCGTCTGCCGCGTGAAGGTCGAGAACCGAGGCTACGGCTCTCGCGGCTTCGTCGTCACGGGCCCCGGTGTAGTGCTGATACTTCATCGCGGTTTGATATGAGGTCCAGCCGTGCCGGCCCATGACCTCGGTGATCGGGACACCCTGAAGCACGGCCTGTGTCGCTGAGAAGTGACGGAGCCGGTGGCAGTGAACGCCGTTCTCCTCGAGATGCATCCGAACACGCCGGAACATCTGCGACACCGAGTACGGCCCCAGGAAGTCCTCGCCGAACGGGTCGGGTGAGAACACGTAACAAGCCTCGACGCGCGTCTTGGTGGCCACGCCGGCCCGAGCCTGCTCCAGTCGATCTCGCTGTTCGCCGAGGATCCGGGCGACGATCGGGTCGACCTTGATCGTCCGGATCGAGCCGCGTGTCTTCGGGTAGTCCTTGATGAGCTTGCCGATGTGATCGACGTCGATGGCCACCCGTTCGATGCGCACCTCGCGCGCATCGAGATCGACGTCGCCCCACTTCAGCGCACAGGCTTCGCCGCGACGCATTCCGGTCGACGCGACGAGGACCGTGTAGGCGTACCACATCGGGCTCTTCGTCTCGCGCACGGCGGTGAGGAAGGCATTGACCTCCTCGACGGTCGGCGCATCGACCTTCCAGGCGTTGATCTCGGGCAGGCCCCGCACGTCGAGCGCCGGATTGTGGTTGATGTACCTGGCGCGCTGCGCGTAGTCGAAGGTCTGGCGGAGCGCGTTGTGAACGGCTCTGATCGACTTCGCCGATAGGCGCTGCTCGACCTTCCGGTAGAAGGCCTCGAGTTCGCGGAGACCGACGGCGCGGATCTCCATCATCCCGAGCTCTCGTTTCACGTGGGAGATCGCCCACACGTAGTTGTCGCGGGTCTTCGGAGACTTGAACCGCTTCGTCTCCAGCCATTCTTCGCAGACGGTTTCGAGGAGTAGGCGAGCGGGCGCATCGGTCGAACGACCGGCGTCCACCTCGGTCACGAAGGCCGCGAGGAGTTTGTTTGCCTCACGCGCGCTGTCGGCCTTGACCGTCTTGTACCGGTAGCGCTTCTTCGCGCTGTCGTAGGCCTGCAGCTCCCAGGTGTCGGCGTGCATAGAGCGTCGTCGCTTACTACCGCGCATCACTGCATCACGTCCTTCGCGTTCAACGGCAACTCAACGGCAAGAGGACGGACACTACAGCGACGTGCCGACAGCGCAAGTGGGAAACCGCAGGTCAGATGCGGTTTTCGGAGTGGGCGTGAGAGGAATCGAACCTCCGACCCCCTGGTTGTGATCCAGGTGCGCTAGCCGCTGCGCCACACGCCCGTGCGGACCGCAGTGTACCCCGAGCGTCGCTGTCAGCAGCCGATGCGGATCGCGAAGTCCGTTGTTCCCGGTGCTGGCCCGTAGACGATGGTTCCGCCTTCTTCGAGCGTAGCTGCGGATGCATCGGTCTCCACGATCACGACGATGCCGTCCGACGACCATCCTGCGTGCTCGAGCTGAGGCGCCGGGTGTATGTCGAATGTGATCGGACGTGTGGTCGAGGTCGTGATCTGCAGTTCACCGGACGCGGCCGACGCGTCCGCGTTGACGTCAGGGCGCAGACGAGCCCATCCGATGGATCCGTCGTCACGGCGCCAGTGGATCGTCGCGTGGTGGTGTTGCAACCACCCGATCCCGCTGGCCGGACCCGTCTGGGCGCCGAACATCACGTCATCTGCGAGCCACGCCGTCGCCACGCGAGGCGGATCCTTGGTGATCGTCTGCTCGATCGTCCGCTCGCCCCGGAACGCGGTGAGATGCGGAAGTGCGTCATCGGGTACGTCCGTCTCGAACGCGGCGACACACGGCGCGAAGCAGAAATCGTGCGGATGGCTGAAGTGTCGAGACACGTCGGGGAACGGTGCCAGCTCGGCCCCCACGACGGACCAGATCCACAAGCCGAGCGGCGTTGCGTGAGA
Organism: uncultured Actinomycetes bacterium; assembly: GCA_964520325.1. Lineage (GTDB taxonomy): Bacteria > Actinomycetota > JAICYB01 > JAICYB01 > JAICYB01 > CAZFOB01. The sequence continues at coordinate 23,306 of CAZFOB010000025.1, forward strand.
CGTCATGTCCATGCCGTATGCGCGGTCGTACGGTCCGCACACGTTGCGGAGTCCTGCGTGATAGAAGCGCGCGATGTCCCGCCACAGAGCCTCTTCCATCTCAGCTCCCAGCTTCGCGAGGGTTTCGGTCGACGTCCGCCACAGCGCCAGCGCGAAGAGGTCGATCCCGTAATACGTCGGTGAGTTGTACTCGAGGAACGCGCCGTGCTCGTTGAAGCACGCTGCGATGTCTTGCGCGAAGTCGTCCGCGATCTCTTCGCGGCCCGACCAGGCGTCGAGCCACGCCTTCATCAAGGCGATGTTGGCGTAGCTCGGTGAGACGCGGTCCGGCGGCTCGCCATCGACAGCCAAGGCGATCGACCGGTGCATGCGCGTCTCGAGTGCCGCCGGCAGGTCGCGACCGAAGCGGTCACAGATCATGGCGAAGGTCGTTCCGATGAATTGCCTCCAGTTGGGGTCGTAGTGGATCCACATCACCGGATCGTCCGGAGGGTCGGCCTCCTGCGGAGCGCGGCGGAACGTGCCGTCGAACGGCGAGCCGGGAGCTTCGAACTGGTTGTCGATCACGCGACCCAATGCTCTGTGCGCGCGCTCGACGTCGCCGTCGGTCCCGCGTTGCAGGAGGCCGAGCGCGTACCACGCGGTCTCCCTCGTCATGTGCCGGTCCCGCCGATAGAGCAGGCCGGCGTTGTCGTCCCAGAGTTCGTCCATCCACGCCATGGAAGCGGCGAGGAGGTGAGTGCTGCTCACTCGTAGTGCGAGTCGACCTCGCCCGGCTCGACGCCTTGCGGCAAAGCGCAGATCAGGATGTGGAGCTCGTCGTCGGTTGTCGGACGCGATGTGTGCCACACCCCGGTCGGTACCACGATCATGTCGCCTTTGCTGATCGCAACGATCTCGCCGTCGAGCTCCATCTCTCCGATGCCTTCGGTGACGTAGTAGTACTCGATCGTCTTGCGGTGGTAGTGCTTCCGGGAGTCGTGGATCCGCATGTAATGAAAAAGCAGCGGCTCGTCCTCGGCCGGGCCGACAAGGTCGCGTCGCATCCCACAGACGGACCGGAACTCGTCCTGATCGGTCAGACGCCGGACGGTCGCGCGCGACGCGCGCTCGGAGATATGGACGGGCGCCGGCGAGACACCGGGACCGCCCGTCGGAGCGTTCGTGCTCATCGTTCTCCCTCTCCTGGTTCGCTGTGCGCCGCACTTTGTGCGTCGCCCGTCGCTGTCGTCCACTCTTCGTATCTGCCGGCGATGTCGGCGTCCTCGGTGTTCCCGGAATGCACGACCAGCCGGTGGCGATACCGCCACGAGTCTCCCGCAGCAAGCGTCGCCTCGCCGGTGAAGTGGTGTCCCTGGAAGGGCGAGTTCGGACCATACGCGCGGACGAACACCGGGTTGGGATGGTTCGGGTTGGACGGATGGTCGAAGACGGCGACGCCCTCGACCACGTCTGCGAGGCCGTAGATCGCTTTCCGGTCTCCCCAGTAGTCGAACCACTCTGCCGGCTGCCCGAAGATCCGCGTTTCGCCGCGCTGACCTGTTGACGCGCGGATGTGGCCCCCGCTCACGCCGGTCAGTGCTTCGGCCATCCGGATCCCAGGCAGAACAGATTCCTTGGTGGTCCCGAAGGCGAGGTCTGCTTTCGCGGAGTACGTGCTGTCGAGGTCGACGGTGTAATGCATGTCGTCGCGGAAGTGGAGCTGGACCGACCGCGTCTCGTCGATCACCACGTTCTCCGTGTCGTCGATCCACCGTAGGGACTCCACGAAGCCGATCCGCGGGCGGTTGTCGGTCGTCTGCTCGAACGTGACGTGCTCGATGCGGCCGAGACGTCGTCCGGGGGCCGGGACTTCGAGGTAGAAGTCGACGCCGTTGACGTCGCCGTGCCCCCACCACACGCCGTGGTGGTGGACGTGATCGCCGGGGGAGTCCTCGAGGACGTTCCGTCCGGACGGTCCGCGCAGCACGGCGATGTACGGCTTGTTCGCATAGCCGCGATACGCGTAGAGGAACGCGATGTGGTTGTCACGGTGGAGCAGGAAGCGATGGTCGTCGATGACGAGCTCGAGACCGTCGGGGTCGAGGAACATCAGTCGGCCGCACCGCCGATAGCCGTGAGTGCAAGGTCTCCGGCGCACATCCGGCGGAACGCGTCGTCGTAGGCCAACGGATCGAGCGGGAGGTCGACCGGCTCTCCGGTGAGCGCGGACAGGTAAACCGCGTTCGCAACCTCGACCGACTTCGTGGCTTCGTCGGCGTCGACGAGCGGGCTCCGTTCACCGTTGATCGCGTCGATGAAGTCGCGGTGGCACGCGGTCACGCATTCGTCGAACGTCATCGCGTCGCCGGACGGCTCGACGTCGTCCCAGCCGACCTGAACAGCTTCGAACAGCTCGGTGCGCTCGGCGAGCATCGTCGACGTCGGATCGTCCCACCGTGGCCGGCGGAGACGCTCGCCTTCGGCGCGCAACGCACCAGCGTCGCAGGTGATCTCGAGGCGGTTGACCCCGGCCGGGTCGAGCGTGGACGCGCTGAGCATCCCGTGCGCGCCGCCGTCGAAAGAGAGCACGGCGTAGACGTCATCCTCGACCTCGACGCCCGGCCGAGCGCGCCATGCGTGCGCGCTGATCCGCGACGGCATCCCGGCGATCCAGAGGAAGGAGTCGAGCTGGTGGATGGCCTGCATCATGAGGACCCCGCCGCCGGCCTGCTCCCATGTCGCGCGCCACTTCCGTTTCGCGAAGTACGCGTTCGGACGGAACCAGTCCGTCCCCCGCATGTCGGCGCGGCGAACCGCACCGATCTCGCCCGATGAGACGATGCGCTTCGCCGACGCGTATCCGTGCTGGAAGCGGTGCTGGAAGCCGACCTGCACGCATCGTCCGACGTCCTTCGCAAGCGAGGCGAGCTCGCGGCACTCGCCGACCGTGACGCCGAGCGGCTTCTCGCAGTACACGTGCAGACCCCCCTCGAGTGCCGCGCGGACGTTCGCGGCGTGAGATGCGTTGGGCGTCGCGATGACGACGGCGTCGATCAGGCCGGAGCGGCACATCTCCTCGAGGTTGGTGAACGTCTTCGCGTCGGGAGCCGCACCGCTCGCGCTCTCGAGCGCCTTCGGCCACACGTCGCAGATCGCGGTGAGCTCGACGTCGTCGTGCTTGGGGAACGCAAGCAGGTGAAAGAGCCCCATGCCCGCCACGCCCGCGACGCCGATCCGGATGCTCATGCGCCGATCACGCTAGCAACCCGAGCGTCGACGGCGGCGGCTAGGTCAGCCGTGTCCTCGTGTCCTTCTTGAGTTCCACCAGCCTGGCGCGTTCCGGACGCTCCTTGTAGAAGGGATCGAGCGGGTAGCACCCTGAAACAAGGCCGTTGCGCGGCGCGGTGGTGCAGTCACTGAACGTCCGGCAGAGCATGCGCTTCTGGATCCCGCTGCTCGAGAGAACGTCGGCCGGAAGCGTTGGATAGGCGAGCATCATCCGGCCGAGTCCAACCATCGATGCCCCACCCGAACTCACGACCGCTTGCGCAACGTTGGGGAGCCATTCCTGGAGATAGGAGTAGCCCGATCCGACGATCACGATTCGCGGATGAGCGTGCGCAAGCTCGGCAGTCGCGGCGATCTGTCGCGCGACGCCGACCAACGGGTCCTCCGGCGGGCGGTACCCGTCGGATGGTGGGAAGAACGCCGGACGTTGGATGTGCGGGTTGTAGTACGGGCTGCCGGCGGTAGTGCTGACAAGACCGATGCCGAGCTCCTCGAATACCTCGAGGAGCGCATGCGTCTCACTGAGATCGATGCCGACGCCGGTCCCGTCCCCTCCGAACGCGTAGGCGTACGGACCGTCGCCGTCCGGTACACCGACTCCGTGTTCGCCGGCCGTGAAAGGCATGAAGTCGAAGACGGACAGCCGCACGGCAACGGCGAGATCGGGCGCGCGCTCGCGGATGCGCGAGACGACCGAGCGCAGGAAATGCGTGCGTCCGGTGAGGTCGCCGCCGTACGGACCAGAGCGCTCTCGCGCGCTCAGCAGCTCGTGGAGCAGATAGCCGTGACAGTGCTTCACGTCGACGAAGTCGAACCCGGCAGCTCGCGCGAGCACGGCGGTGTCCACGTACGCGTCGACGAGCTCGTCGAGTTCTGCGTCCGTGAGCAATGCATCTTCGCCGGCGCCTATACGTGCATCGAGTGCCGGATGCCGGTACGCGGTGCGCGGTGCCCCCGGACGCGAGTACCGGCCGGAGTGCGTCAACTGCAAACCGACCACCTGATCGGACCGGAGGAGCGACCGCAACGACGCGAAGTCATCGACCGTGTCGGCGCTGAGCACGAGTTGGTTCGGATTCGCACGACCGTCCGGACGCACGGCGGTCGCCTCGGCCCACACGAGGCCGCATCCACTCGACCCGAGCCGAGTCCAGCGCCGCCGCACGAGATCCGTCGGTCGTCCGTCGATCTCTCCGTCCCATCCCTCCATCGGCAACGCCGCGAATCGGTTCGGGACGGACAACGCGCCTGCGCTGCCGTCCCGGATCTCCACGGCGCTCGCGAGGATGCCATCGGCGTCGATATCGGGGTCGACCGGGATGCGCACGCCGAGCCGATCGAGATGCGCACGGAAGGCCTCGATCGTGCGGAGGCTCGCGACCCGCGGGATCGTCACAGTGCGCCGAGTCGCTGCGCGATGTCCGCGAGAACGTCCTTGTCCGACGCGGGACGCCGGGGAACGCCGGGGGGAGTGACGTCGCTTCGCGCCCACCCTCGGAGCTCGAGGAACATCGCCGCGTCGTGCCGGTATGCGGGGACGGGTGCTCGGAATGCGAAGTGGCCGAGGTACTGCAGGAGATCGTTGAGCTCGTAGAACGACGCATCGCCCGCCTCCCACAGGCGGTCGCGTTCGGCGAAGTGGTCCGGCGCGAAGGTCGACAGACCGAGGAGGTAATCGGAGCCGTACATGACCATGTCGATCGCGAGGTCGTTGCCGGTGTAGACGTGGAAATCCGGCCTGGCCTTGTCCCGAAGCGCCAGGCGGTCCCATTCGGCTTGCCGGTTGAGTGACGAGTGCTTGGCGCCGATGCAATTCCCGACATCGAGCAAGCCGCGGTACGCCTCGAGGGAGACGATGCGTCCGTACGGGACGAACATCGCACCGAGCTCGAACGCGATGAAGCGCCCGACGCTTGCGCCGATGGACGCGTGAGCTGCAACCCACGCGTCCTCGTCGAGCGCGCCGAGGCCCCAGGAAGGGAAGACGACCGGTGTGCCGCCGCGCTCGGCGACGGCGGCAGCGGACTTCACGTACGCGTCGAGATCGAATGCACCCCGGCCGAGTCCGCAACGTACGCACCGGCAACGAAAGCGCCGGACGTCACGTCGGCTGTGAGATCGAGGATGCGCATCTTGTCGACGTCGGCGAGCAACTGGACGTACCCCGTGTCCATGTTCACGGCGGGAGTCAGACCGGCCGCGGCGGTTCGAGCGATATGCGTCTCGAGCGCCGGCCAATCGATCTCTTCGTCCGAAGAGAACGGCACAAGCACCGCGGATATCCCGACGATCTTTCGCCGCGGTCTGATCCGGGCGGAGGGATGTGGGGGATCGATGTCAGGCGTCATCCTTGTGCGCCTCAAACTACTGGTGGCCCTCGAGCGCAGCCATCAGGAGCGGACTCGATGTGATGACTTGGCAGAGCGTGCCGTCGCCAACCGTGGCGAGCAGGAGGTCGGCCGACGCGCGCGCTGACTGCACCCAGCGTGACATCCCGGGAGCGAGGACCTCGTCCCAGAACCGTTGCATCTCGTCCTCAGAGAAGCCGGCACCGCGTGCTCGCAAGATCGCCTCACGCTCGAATCGCCGCGTTCGTGCGATCTCATCGGGGACGTCGATGAACACCAGCAGGTCGAGACGATCCAGCAGTTGCTCGTAGCCGTCATCGTCGTGACCGAGCACCCATCCTTCGAGGACGACGTGCCCCGGCGACCGCTCGATGACATGCGCCTCGATGCGATCGTCGATCTCAGCCGAGAATCGCTGAACGGTGACGGGCACTTCGTTGTGACTGATGCGGTCCAGCACCTCGAGGAGCGCGGGGACGTCGTGGGAGCCCGGCGGGCCGCGCCACACCAGACCCCGCGAGACGCGTTGCGACTTCGAGAGGTAGTAATCGTCGAGCGAGATGACGAGCGGTTCGCCGTCCTCGCTGCGCAGCTCGTCGGCCAGCAACCTGGCGATCGTGGATTTCCCGGCCCCCGGGGCGCCGGCGATGCCGAGCACGCGGACGCCCATCCGGCGCACGACATGAGCGAGCGGCCGGACGATCGCAGACTGTCCGGCAGCATCAAGCGACCGGGCGAGCGAGCGCCATCGCAGAGTGACGTCCTCCATCGCACTACGGTAGACGGGCGCACTACGGTAGACGGGCGCCTCGTCGGCCTGATTGAGTCCACAATGGGCGATCACCGATCGGAGGAGGGGACATGGAGTGGGTCGCTCGAGAAACCGCGAAGGGCGTTACCGAGCGCCGGTTCGACTTGGACGTCAACGCGACGATCGTCCCCGGCATCCTGTGGACCCCGGAGGACGCAACCGGCACCAGTCCGCTCGTCCTCATCGGACACGGCGGGTCCCAGCACAAGCGCGCGCCCAACGTCCTTTCACTCGCGCGCCGCATCGTGCGACATCTGGGCTTCGCGGCCGCTGCCATCGACGGACCGATGCACGGTGACCGCGTCGATGGTGGAGCTGACCTGACTCTCGACACCCTGCGCGCGCGCATGGGGGAGCGCTCACAGGAGAACGTCGCGACGCTCTTCACGGCCGCGCGCACCGAGTGGCAGGAGACGCTGACGGCGCTCAAGACCGTCGACGGCGTCGGCGATGGACCGACCGGCTATTGGGGACTGTCGATGGGAACCGTGATCGGTCTTCCCTTCGTCGCCTCGGAGCCGCGCATCGACTGTGCCGTGCTCGGCCTCATGGGGCTCTCCGTCGATGCGCGCGGCCAGTCCGCTCGCTCGATCAACATCCCCGTGCTCTTCCTCGTGCAATGGGACGACGAGCTCGTGCAGCGCACCGACGCGCTCACGCTCTTCGACACGCTCGCGACCACGGAGAAGACCATGCACATCAACCCGGGAGCGCACAGTGCAGTTCCGCTCGAGGAGATCGAGGCGACCGAGCGCTTCTTTTCGAAACACCTCAGAGCAAGCGTTCCTACAGGCTGAACGTGTAGCTCAGGTTCGCCCAGGGGCCGAGCGAGAAGCGCCGCATGATGGGCAGCAGGTCCTTGGAGAACCGCCACACCAGATCGCGATCGGTGATCTGGCGCACGACGACCTGCACTCCGGATTCGCCCACGCACGCGACCGAGTACGCGAACGGCCAATCCTTGAGCGCCGGGATCTCGAGCTGCGTGACCGATCCGTCGCCCACCTGGAGGACAGCCGAACGGTGCGTGTGTCCAGCCACCACGCCCACCAACCGATGTTCCTTTAGCGCGGCGAGCTCGGCAGCCGCGTCTTCTTCGCGCAGCGCGAACTTCACCGGCGGGAAGCCGGGGAACGGATGCAGCTCGTGATGCTGGACGAGCAGCACGGGCCGTGTCCTGTCGATCCGCTGCGCGAGCTCCTCGGCTTGCCCCGGACGCAGCGCTCCAGAGTCGACCCCAGCCGCTTCGCCGCCGACGCTTCCCTTGGAGACGTCCCAGTCGGGGAACGGTGACGCTGTCGGGTCGGTCGAGTCGACGAGCGCTACCTGGAGGTCGCCGCAGTCGATGACGTGATCCTGCGCGTCCTTACCGAACGCTTCAGCGTAGAACTTCTCGCCGATGCCAAGACGCGTCGAACGCTGCACTGCGTCGTGGTTGCCCATCACCGTGTAGTACGGACAGTCGAGCTCGTCGAAGACCTCGCGTGCGAGATGGAACTGCTCGGGCTCGCCGTCCTCGGTCATGTCCCCCGGCATCACCACGAACTCAGGAGCGATCTCGTTGATCTCGGCGACGGCGCGGCGCGCAAGCTTCTCGCGACCCCGCGAACCGAGGTGGACGTCGGTGAGGATCACGAAGCGTCGTCCCTCTGGGAGTTCAGTTTCAGGGAGGAAGGCCTCGTCCTCGTTCATCATCCGGACCTCGACCTCGACATGTGTGTGCTTCCTGCCGAGTTCCTCGAAGTCGTGGTGGTCGGCGAGGTAGGGGCCGGCGAAGACGTCAGACCATTTGCCAAAGTTGTGGAGCACCGCTGCCCCAAGCGCTACCTCGGTCGGTCCGGATCCGCACATCGACTCGAACCAGATCGTGTGCGGCGGGATCACCTCGTCCGGACGGCGGAAGCCCAACTCGTCGAGCAGAGCACCGAGACGGTCGGCGCGCTTCGTCGTGCGTTCGGCATCGCCTTCGAAGTCGCCCCCCCACAGAGCTTGCACGCCGGCGCGTGAGTGTTCGATCACGTAGCAGGACTGCAGGAGTCCGCGGACCAGATCCTCGCGCGCCTCTGGGAGCTCGGTCATCAGGTGCTCAGGGCCATCGGGTGTTCAGGATAGGTGTCCGCATAGGATTCCCGCCATGTCGACCCTGTGGCCAAGTTTGTGGATGGATCCCTCTCTTATCGATCCGTCGATCGATGCGCGCGCGGTCACGTTCGAGAACCCGACCGGAGCACGCGGCGCCGGCGGCTCGGAGTCCGGTGGACGGAAAGGCGCTCCGAGCCGACGCATCGACGCCGGCCAGACCATCACGCTCGCCGACATCGACGGACCGGGTTGCGTCCGTCACATCTGGATGACGTTCCCACCTGCGCCGCCCGAGGTCATGCGCGGTCTGTGGATCGAGGTTTTCTACAACGGCGCGGAAGAGCCGAGTGTCTCAGTGCCGTGCCTCGACTTCTTCGGACTCCCGCACGGACGTCCCGTTGCGTACGCGTCGATGCTGACGAGCGCACAGGAGGGACGCGGCTTCAACTCCTACGTCCCGATGCCGTTCGAAGGCGGCGTCCGATTCGTGATCACGAACTCATCACCGCGCGCTCTGGATGTGTACTTCCAGATCGACTACACGCTTCACCAGGTCGAGCCGTCGTACCTGCACGTCTCGTTCCGTCGTGAGAATCCGACGACGATGAAGCGCGACTTCGTGATCGAGGAAGGACTCCGGGGGCCGGGGCGATTCCTCGGTTGCGTCGTCGGCATCCGCGTCTTCGACGACGGCGGTATGTGGTACGGCGAAGGCGAGCTCAAGATCTATAAGGACGGCGACGACGAGCTGCCGACGATCTGCGGGACGGGACTCGAGGACTACGTCGGCAGTGCATGGGGGCTCGGCGCCCATCACGCGCCGTTCGCCGGAACGCCTCTGGACGTACGTCGTGAACCACGCCTGATGCCCGATTTCGTCGGCTTCTATCGGTGGCACGTCCCGGATCCCATGATGTTCTCGAGCGACTTGCGCGTGACGATCCAGCAGATCGGTGCGGCGTTCTTGGGTGACCAGGGATCGTTGGAGCGCTTCGAGAAGGATCACCCCGTCGCCGGACGCGGGTGGATGAAGCGAGGCGAAGCCACCTTCGGCATCCACGAGCGCATCGACGACTACTGCGCGGCGTCCTTCGTGTACTGCCGGGGGCCGCAAACGGTGCCACGGCTCGACGTCAAGGCTGCCCTCGCCGACATCGGTCGCCAAGACTACGAGCCGCAGCTACCGATGGAGCGCTTCCTCTCACCGTAGCGCTACGCTTCCGACGCGTGAGTACGGCAGCGTTCTTTCACGACTTCGCCAAACGTGTCGGTGACCGGTCACCGCTCTTCTCGGCGATAGCTGAAACCTTCGAGATAGAGCGGGTGCTCTATCCCGGCTCGTATGTCGACATCGCACCGTCGTTCTTCTTCCCGTCGGTCACGTACGTCGATACCGATAAACGGTCGGCCGCGTTCTTCGCGGATACCGAAGGCGTGGAGAGGCTCATCACTCGCTACAAGAAGTTCAATGGTCCGTTCGAGGTGAAGTTCCATCACGCGGACTACGACCAGGCGCTGCCGGGTCGTCCGAAGAAGTTCGATCTGGTCATCTCGATGTATGCGGGATTCGTCTCTTCAGCGACCAAGCGTTACCTCAAGAGAGGGGGCTGGCTGCTCGCCAATGACGGTCACGGCGACGCGAGTCTGGCCAACCTCGATCCCGAGTTCCGTCTGGTCGCGACCGTCCAGGACCATTTCGGGAAGCGGCATCGCCTTGACCGCAACGACCTCGACACGTACCTCGTTGCGAAAACCCCTGCCGACGTTACCGAGGCCGTGCTGCGGCGGCGCCGTCGGGGAGCGGCGTACACGAAGTTCGCGTCTGGTTACGTGTTCGAGCGCGTAGGGGGCCCGGGGGAGTAGCACGGCGGATGCCGTGCTACTCCCCCTGGCCCCCGGCTGCGACAGGGTAGCCTTCGGCCATGTGCCGAAGCATCAAGCGGTTGCGCGCGCGGCGACTCATCGCCGTCGCGCTCGCGTCACTTCTTGCCGCATCGTGCGGTGGCGGGGAGCCGACGGCAACGACGGCGTCGGCGACACCGACCCCGCGTACTCCAGCCCCCCCAGACTTCGGGATCCAAGAGTGGTCGGGGGAACCGAAGGGGTCCAACCTGTGCGGCGACTACTCCGTTCTGTGGCAGAGCCCCGACCTCGGCGGCGGCGGCAACTCGGCCACCCTGACGGCGGTCTCCGGCAAGGACGTCGTCCTCGATATCAAGGCGAAAGATGAGCACTCGCAGATCATGGGTATGTGGTGCGGCGACGTTACCGGTGACGAACGCCTCGAGCTCGCCAGCCAGACGTTCACCGGCGGCGCCCACTGTTGCTGGACGTTTCGGATCGACACGCTCGACGGTCCGACGTTGCTCGACGCCGATCTCGGCAACTATGGCGACCTCGAGCCGAAGCAACTCGATGACGGTGGTGCATACGAACTCATCGGTTTCTCCGACGCGCTCGCGTATTTCGAGGAGCTTCCATATGCAGTGACGCAGAGCCTGCCGCGCGTGTTCGCATTCAAGAAGGATCACTTCGTCAACGCGACGACGGATTTCCCCGCGCAGGTCCGCAAGTCGCTCGACGGAGCGCGAGAAGACCTCGACCAGGCCGTCGCCGAGGGCGCCGACAGCCAAGTGCTCGAGGGTCTTGCGATCGGCCTCTACGGGCACTACGTCCTGTTGGATCAAGCCGAGAGCGGCCTCGACGACACGGTTGCCGGACTTCCGGACGAGGCTGCGCAATGGGTGCGCGATCACGCGGAAGCCGCCGTCGCGCTGATCCGTGGCGAGTCGTGACGAGCGACCGCACGCGCAGGCTCGCCGAGCTCGACCGCGCCCACCTCTGGCATCCGTTCACCCAGATGGAGCAGTGGCTCGACGACGATCCGCTGATCATCGAGGCGGCGGACGGCTTCGAGCTCATAGATACCGACGGCACCCGCTACCTCGACGGTGTCTCGTCCTTGTGGGTGTCGGTGCACGGACACCGCGTGCCCGAGATCGACGATGCCATCCGCGCGCAACTCGACCGCGTCGCGCACTCGACACTGCTCGGTTTGAGCGGATCACCGGCGATCGAGCTCGCCGCGCGCCTCGCGCAGCTCGCGCCGCCCGGTCTCGAGAAGGTGTTCTTCTCCGAGGCCGGTGCTTCGGCGGTCGAGGTGGCCCTCAAGATGGCCTTCGGCTATTGGCGGCACAAAGGCGCCCCCGAAAACGGCACCAAACGCACGTTCCTCTGCTTCGACGAGGCGTACCACGGCGATACGCTCGGTGCGGTCTCGGTCGGCGGCATCGACATGTTTCACGATGCGTATCGTCCGCTGCTCTTCGACGCGCTCCGTGCCCCTTCACCTGTGGAGGAAGGCAGCATGGAGCGCGTCGAAGAGTTGATGGCCGAACGCGCCGACGAGATCTGCGCAGTCATCATCGAGCCGCTCGTCCAAGCGGCCGCCGGAATCTTGGTTGCTCCGGCCGGCTACCTGCGCAAGCTACGCGAGGTGTGCGATCGCCACGGCGTCCTGCTCATCTGCGACGAGGTCGCCGTTGGCGTCGGACGCACCGGCACCTTCTTCGCGTGCGAGCAGGAGGACGTCTGCCCCGACATCCTTGTCGCCGGCAAGGGCCTGTCCGGCGGCTACCTGCCCATCGCTGCGACGATCACGACGCAAGAGGTCTTCAACGCGTTCCTCGCGCCGTACGACGAGTTTCACACCTTCTTCCACGGACACACGTACACGGGGAACGCCTTGGCCTGCGCTGCGGCACTCGCGAACCTCGACCTGATGGATGAGCGCGACACCGTTGCCGGCGTCCGCGAACGCGAAGCGGTGCTCGCGAAGTTGCTCGCGCCGTTGGAGAGCCATCCGCACGTCCACGAGATCCGTCAACGCGGGACGATGGTCGGCATCGAGCTCAGGCGCGACAAGTGGGATACGTACGCTCCATCGGAGCGCATCGGGCACCGCGTGATCCTCGAGGCCCGAAGGCACGGTGTGATCATCCGTCCGTTGGGGGACGTGATCGTGCTCATGCCGCCACTCGCGATACCGATCGCCGATCTCGAGCGACTGGTCGCCGTGACGCGCGACGCGATCGATGCGGTGACGCTGAGATGAAGCGGGGGGGCGCGGGGGGTCTCCCCCCGCTCAGATGGGTGAGCGACGAGCTCGCGTCGTGGGAGGCCGCGGGACTCTTGCGCCAGCCGCGCACCATCGACACCGCGTCGGCCCCAGAGGTGGAGATCGACGGACGGTCGGTCATCCTGCTGTGCTCGAACAACTATCTCGGACTCGCCGACGACGCTCGGGTGCGTACGGCCGCCGCATCGGCAGCACGGAGATGGGGGGCCGGGAGCGGAGCATCACGGCTCGTCAGCGGGACGTCGCGCCTCCATCGCGATCTCGAGCTCGAGCTGGCGCGCTTCGAGGGGTCGGAAGACGCAGTGCTGTTCTCGTCCGGCTATCTCGCGAACATCGGCGTTCTGACGGCAGTGTCCGGACCGGTGGACGTGGTCTTCTCGGACGAGCTCAACCACGCGAGCATCGTCGACGGAAGTCGATTGTCGAAGGCGCAGGTCATCGTCTACCGCCACAACGATGTCGCCCACCTCGCTGAACTGATCGCGGCAACCAGAGCGCGGCGCCGATTCGTGGTGACCGACACCGTGTTCTCTATGGACGGCGACCTCGCACCGCTCGAAGCTTTGGTCGAGCTGTGTGCGAGGAGCGATGCACTCCTCGTCGTCGACGAGGCTCATGCCACCGGTGTGCTCGGCCCCCATGGCGCCGGTGCCGTCGAGGAGCTGGGCCTTACCGGGCAGGTGCCCGTCGTCGTCGGGACGCTGTCGAAGGCGCTCGGCTCGGCCGGCGGCTACGTCGCGACGACGAGCGACCTTGCGACCTTGATCCGCAACCGCGCACGGACACACGTGTTCGACACGGCCCCGGCGCCCGCCACGATCGCAGCCGCCGGGGCAGCGCTCCGGATCGTTCAACGAGAACCGGAGCGGCGCGTACGTGTTCGGCGGCTCGCCAACGACGTCGCACGCGAGTTGCGCGCGCTCGGCCTTCAAGCAGGGGAGCCGGCGGCAGCAGTGGTCTCTGTGATCGTCGGCGACGCTCGCGAAGCTGTCGCGTTGTCGGAGCGTCTCCTCGATCGCGGCGTGTTCTGTCCGGCGATCCGTCCGCCGTCGGTACCGGACGGCACGTCCCGCCTGCGTGTCACCGTCATGGCCACGCATACCGACGAGCAGATCGACCGAGCACTTGAAGCGTTCGCAGCGGCCACCAGCGGCTCCCGTCCGAGCGCGCTGCCGGTGACATCCGTCCATTGGGGCGCCTCTACCGCCCCAATGGACGGACGTCGCATCAATGGCGTCTTCGTGACCGGCACCGACACCGGCGTCGGCAAGACGATCGTCACAGCTGCGATCGCCAAGACGCTCGCGGCCTCGGGCCTGCGCGTCGCGGTCTTCAAGCCCCTGCAGACCGGAACCGTCGAGGGACACGACGACGCTCAGACGGTGGCCATGCTCTCGGGATGCGACGCATTCGTCGGCGTGGCGCTCGCCGACCCGGTCGCACCGGCAGTCGCAGCCGACTTCGCCGGCGTCGAGATCGACGTGCGGGCGATCGTCGAGAGGTTTCGCGACCTGCAACATCGCTACGACGTCGTTGTCGTCGAAGGAGCCGGCGGACTGCTGGTCCCGATCGATGACGACACAACGATGGCCGAGCTCGCGCGCGAGATGGGACTGCCGATCCTTGTCGTCGCCAGACCCGCGCTCGGCACACTGAACCACACCGCGCTCACCGTCGAGGTCGCCCGCGCGCGCGGGCTGCATATCGAAGGGATCGTCATCTCGGACTTCCCGTCGGAGCCCACACTCGCGGAGCGGACGAACCCGGCCGCCCTCGAGAGACTGTGCGACGCGCCGATCGTCGGCGTGGTGCCGCACCTCGAACGCATCGAACTGACCGGCGTCGCCTCGTGGCTAGGCCCCGACCTTGGCGGCGCGTTCGACCGGCTCGCGTTCCTCGGATCGCTCAGAGATCGCTTGCGGGTGTAGTGGCGTGGCCACGATCGGGTTCGAAGAATTCGGACGACGGTTCGTCGAAAGCGTCGTGACCGCCGACCGTGTTGAGACGACGCTCGCCGGCGTGGTTGCCGGAGAGTTCGAGACCGAGATCCGCCAAGCCGGCGGCCTCGTAAAGGCGAACGGAAGCGGCAGCGTCAAGAAGATCGTCGTCGATGTACTCGCCGACGACGAGACGCTCAGATTTTGCGCACAGCTTCACCTCGAGCTCTCGCTCACGCTCAAGGTGAGCGGACTGCCGTACCGCTACCTCGCCGTCGGTGCCATCGCCCTCGAGCTGTATCCCGTGCTGAGCGACGACCTCTCGATCTTCATCGAGGTCCCGGATGTCACAGAGGACCAGGTCGAGCTCGACCTTCGTCCACTGGGATCGGTGGCTTCACTGCTCGACCAATTGGGTGGCGTCAAAGAGCAGGTGCGCCGCGAGATCGTCCGGTTCGTGAATCAACGCAAGGACGAGCCGGCGGCGCTGATGCAACGACGCATCGATCTGAAGGAGACCATCGAAGCGGAGTGGGCGCGCCGGAGGCAACGCTGATCGAACGCTGAGCTACGTCGTCTCTTCGTTGTCCTCGTCGGAGAACCCGTACTCGAGGCAGCGGTACTGATGGATGAGCTCGTCGATCAGTCCGATCACCGTCTCCGGGGTCATCTCGAACGGGACGACGAGCTCGGCCTCGGTTCCCGGCAGACGCGCGCCGATCTCGAGCAAGATGGTGCCTTCTTCGCCTTCGTCTTCGGCTTCTTCGGGAGGGTGGAAGTGGTTGACGCGGAACGCCACCACTTCATAGGGCGCCTCTGGTAGATCGTCGGGTAGCTTCACCGCTCCTCACCCTACCCGTCGTGCGGAGTGCTCACTGTGTGGGCGCTGATCCACCCGTCGATGCGCTCCCACCAGTCGAACAGCCATCCGATGCAAGCGTCGCGCCCCTCCGGCATCTCGGCCGACGGGATACGCCAGTACCGCGCAGCGACGGGACGCTCGAACGGGATGCGCGACCACAATTCCTTGAACGTGCCGATGTCCTCGAGGACGGTATGCGCAACGAACACGACCTCGGCCTCAGGTGCTGCGCCGATCGCCGCCATCACACCGTTGTGTCGCGGAGGCAACACGTGCGTCATCTTTTCAGCGCGATCTGCCGAAGACCCGAAGCCTTTGGTTCGCAGATACTCGATCGCGCGCGTGCGCACCTTCGGGGTGAAGTCTTTGCCCTCGGGGAAGAGGACGAACGCGTCGTTGTCCGAAAGGTCCGAGGCCAGTTCGGCGATCGTCTCGATGTACAGATCGCGTCGTTTCGGGTCGTGCCTGATGAACCGGTTCGGCAGGCGATTGAGCATGACGTCGTACAACGGCTCCCACTGCAGCTTCGCGAGCATCACGATGCGGGGGTGTCTGTTGTAGCCGACGATCAGCGTCCCGATGAGGAGCATCGAGTTGCCCGGGCCCGCGTGGCGGCTGAACACGAGGATCGGACCGGCTCGTGGCGTCGGTGGATCTTCGATCTTGACGTGGAGCTTGAGCGTCTTTCGGGAGAAGCCGTCGAGTCGCGCCAGCCACCACCGCATGAATCCGTAGTTCGCCTCGACCATCCTCGGCGATCGCATCGTGGCCCCAAAGCCGCTCGCGATCCACAGCGCGAACATCACGACGAGCCCGACGACTTCGAGCACGATGTAGCCGAGCAGGAACGTCACCAGCCGGACGGTGCGCCAGTTGCCCGGCACAAAGAGATCGATGATCGATGCGACGGTGAGCACGACGGGCGAGATGGCGATCAGCGACAGGCAGAGGAGTATCGCGAACGGCGCGATGACCAAACGCCGGACGATCCTCGGCGGAAGCCTATCCATCTGCCTGTAGATACTGCGCCGTCGCCTTGTACGCCCGGTCGATCCGGCGCGCGACGGCTTTGAAGTCCCGATAGTTCAGCTGCTTGAGGCTCACCTTGCTCGACTCACCGGCCGGGAGCACGTGAGCGGTGACGCCGTCGGGAAGCGACGCCAGGTCGCTGTTGAACCGGTGGCGCCGCGCGATCTCGAAGGCGACGAACGCGACCTGGATCGGCGTTCGAGGCGCGGTGAGTGCCGTATCGATCCGTCCGACGTGCAGGACGTAGATCTCATCGGCACCGAGCTCGACGGCGCGGGAGATGGGGACGCTGTTGACCACTCCGCCGTCGATGAAGTGTTCGCCGTCGATCTCGACCGGAGGCAACACACCGGGCACTGCAGCGGATGCGAGCACCGCGTCCGCGAGCGGGCCTTCGCTGAACCAATGCTCGGCCGCCCGTTCGATCGACGCAGCCACGCACTGGAACGGGACGACCAGGTCCTCAAAGCTCTCGGCCTTTACGAGCTGCCCGATCAGATCGCGCAGCGACTTGTTGGAGTGCATGTGCGTGCGGCTGCGGACGAAATGCGCGGCGCCTGCGAGCAGCGATCCGCCGAAGATTCGGTCTTCGTCCACGCCGAGCCAGACCTCGCGCAGCCGGTCGACCATCTCGATGGTCGGGTCGGAGGCGATGGCTGCGCCGTTGAGGGCGCCGACCGATGTCCCGACGATGAGGTCGGCACGGATGCCCTGCTCGAGCAGGGCACGCAGCATCCCGACTTCGTAGGCGCCCATGTGGCCACCACCGCCCAGGACGAACGCAGTCGTCATATCTCCATTGTTTCCCCATCGTTCACGAGCGCGTAGTAGCTTCGAAGGCATCATGTCGAAGATGAGCGACTACGTCGCTTGGATCGGCCGCAGCGGCAAGCGGATCCTCGTGACCGTTGTCGGGTTCGCGCTGATCGCTCTCGGGCTCGTGCTGCTCGTCTTCCCCGGCCCTGGGATCCTTGTGGTCATCGCCGGCTTGGCCGTGCTCGCGACGCAGTACACCTGGGCGCGGAGCGCCCTCGACTTCACCAAACGGCACGCGAAGGGTGCGACGAACCGCCTGCGCCGCCGCTCGTCCTCCGCCTGAGCAAGCGCGTGACGAGAAGCGCGGCACGCGCCTCTGTGATCACACGACTTCAAAACCTTCCTGCGTGAAGTGTCGATCGTAGGCGAACGCCCGGCGGACGCCATCCCGGCGCATGACGTGGAAGCTTGCGTGATCGATGAAGCTGATGGGCTGCCGCCGGCTGGCGATGAGCGCCGCCAGCACCGCGTCGTGCTCGGTCGGACCGATCCAGGTGATGTCGGCGGAGTTGAGGAAAGGGACGAGATCGAGCAGTGCCCGGATCCCCATGCGCGCTTGGACCAACGCGATGCTCTCGACGAGGACGAGGTTGTGTGTGAGGACCGGCTCGTTTTCGTCCGCAAGTGCCTGCCACGTGGCTACCGCGCGTGCATGTTTGTCGTCGTCGGCGTCGACGAGCGCATAGAACGCCGACGTGTCCACGAAGACGCTCATCCTTCTTGGGCGATCGCCTCGGCCAGGTAGTCGTCGTGTCGAGCGGAGACATCGGAGCAACCTGAACGGTGCCGACCGGCGTGCGAGAGCGCCTCGATCATTCGGCGCCGATGGTCCCCCGGCACGGCTTTGAGGTAGCGATCGAGAGCGTCTCGGACCACAGCCGCCTCCGACCTGTCCTGAGCATGCGCGAGCTCGCGAAGGGCCTGCCGTTGCCCTTCCTCGATCTGGATCTGAATCCTGAGCATGTCGACATACTAGCAAGAGTATGCTGTCATGTCGGCATAGAACGAGAGAGGGAGACGGCGATGACGCTGGCGCTCGGTACATGCGAACCGGACTTCGAGCCCGTTCGCGACGCACTTGCAGGTCTGGTCGAATCAGGGAAGGACATCGGCGCGTGCGCGGCTGTCGTCCATCAAGGAAAGCTCGTCGCCGACGTCTGGGCCGGACATACCGACGAAGCCCGGACGACGCCGTGGGAGCAGGACACGATCATCAACGTCTGGTCGACCACGAAGACGATGACCAACCTGTGCGCGCTCATGCTCGCCGACGCGGGCGAGCTCGACGTCGACGCGCCCGTCGCCGACTACTGGCCCGAGTTCAAAGCCAACGGGAAAGAGAACGTGCTCGTCCGGCATCTGCTCGCGCATACCGCCGGACTTCCGGGCTGGCGCACGCCGATCACTCTGGAGGACCTCTACGACTGGGGCAAGGTCTGCGCGTTGCTGGCAGAGGACGAGCCGTGGTGGGAGCCGGGTACCGCGAGTGGCTATCACGCGATCACGCAGGGCAACCTCGTCGGCGAGGTCGTTCGGCGCGTCACTGGGCAGTCGGTTGGCACGTGGTTCGCGGAGAACATCGCCGGCCCGCTTGGCGCCGACTTCCACATCGGCACTCCGGCTGAGTGCGACGGACGCGTCGCGAAGGTGATCTCTCCGCCGTCGCTCGCCGACCAGCTCGGCGCCGCCGACCCCGACGGCATCCCGATGCGCGTGATGATCAATCCGCTTCTCGACGCATCGAAGTCGTGGGACGTCGACTGGCGGCGCGCAGAGATCCCCGCCGCCGGCGGACACGGCAACGCACGCTCGGTCGCGATCATCCAGTCGGCTGTGTCATGCGGAGGCGAAACGCATGGCCGGCGCTTGTTCTCGGAGAAGGTCGGCGACGTCATCTTCCGGGAGCAGTCAAACGGGACCGACCTCGTTCTCGGCGTCCCGCTCCGTTTCGGCATCGGCTACGGATTGCCGATCCCCGAGATCCCGTTGCCCAGTCAGCGGACGTGCTTCTGGGGCGGCTGGGGAGGCTCGCTCGTGGTCAACGACCTCGAGAACCACCTCACCGTCGCGTACGTCATGAATCGGATGGGCGAGGGAACGGTCGGAGACGATCGAGGCGCCGCGATCATCATGGCCGCGTACGCATCTTTGTTCGCGCAGACGTAAGCCGCGGGCAGCAGTGACCGTGTCCTGCTTTCATGCATGAGGACGTCGATGTGCCCGAAGCCGTTCAGCGCAAGGCACGCATGCTCGGTCCCGTCGGTGATCGCTGGCTCCGGGAGGTTCCTCACCTGCTGGACGACCTTGAGGCGGATTGGGGGATCCGAGTAGGGAATTGTGTGCCCGGCGGCAACGCGGGTTTCCTCGCCGAGGCTCGAACCGCCGATGACCGACCCGTTATCCTGAAGCTCGGCCTGCCAGATGGACTCCGGGGGATCTCTGCCTTCGGTCAGGAGCTCGATGCGCTCCTGCTCGGCGATAGTCCGCCGTACGTCGAGGTCTTGATGCACGACCGTGAGCGTGCGGCGGTGCTTGTGGAACGGCTCGGGCGTCCGCTCGGTCGGCTCGGATGGTCGGTTCCCGCGCAGCTGGACGTCATCGGTCGAACGCTCCCGAGGGGTTGGCGGAAGGTGCGGGACGCTCCCCTGACGACGGGCCGCGAGAAGGCGGTATGGCTCCGCGACTTCATCACTGCTCTCTGGCACCAGCTCGACCGGCCCTGTGCGGAGCGCACCGTGGAGCTTGCGCTGTCATATGCCCACAGTCGAGAGATCGCGTTCGACGAGGGTCGCGCCGTCCTCATCCACGCCGATGCGCACCCGAACAACATCCTCGAGGAAGAGACCGGATCGACGGAGTTCAGGTTGATCGATCCCGAAGGGCTCCTGTCCGAGCCCGAGCATGATTTGGCGATCCCGCTCCGCGGTTGGAACGAGGAGCTGCTCGCGGGAGACTGCTGCAGGCTCGCGGCGGCGTGGTGCGATCAGCTGAGTCAGGCCACGGAGAGAGATCGCAACGCGATCTGGGAATGGTCGTTCATCGAGCGAGTCTCGTCCGGCCTCAACCTCGCGCAGTTCGGCGAGGCCGACGCCGCCGACGAATACCTCCGTGCCGCCGACCTGCTGAGCGCCGGCGACAGCAATTGATCGCGACCAACGACCGTCGGGCTGCCAACCACCACGGTGCGGCACCCGATCTGCTTCGATCTGCTACCTTTATGTACATGTCGAGCACGGTTGGAGTGGGGGAGTTACGCCAGAACCTGAGCAAGTACCTACGACGCGTCGAGCGAGGTGAGCGACTGGTCGTCACGGACCGAAACCGGCCCGTCGCGGAGCTCGGCCCGCCGGCGACGCGTGGGGCTGAGCTCGATCGACTACTTGCTGAAGGCCGTGTCTCGCGGCCCGTCCGTCGAGGCTTACCCGAACCGCTCCACCTCGAGGGCGACCCTTACGCCCTCAGCCGCGCGCTTGACGAGATCCGCGGCCAACGCTGAGTTGGCCCTCTTCTATACAGACGCCTCGGCGCTCGTCAAGCTCGTTATCGACGAACCCGAGAGCGAAGCACTGCGCGCCTACCTTGCCGACGCGGAGCTCGTTTCGTGCGAACTCGTGCTTACGGAGATCCCCCGCGCGATCCGGCGAGCCGCTTCGTTCGACCCCGACCTGCCTCTTGATCTTCTGATGGAACGTGCGGGCGAGCTGATCGATGCGGTGGCGCTGAGACCACTCGACCGAGGCATCCTGGCCGCCGCCGGCGCGCTCGCGGAGCCGGTATTGCGAGCGCTCGACGCCGTCCATATCGCTGCCGCGGTCGACGTCTTTCCGTTCGATGCTTTTGTCAGCTACGACGAACGCCAGACAGCCGCCGCGCGACTCGCAGGACTCCGAACCGTGGGACTCGGCGGCTGATCGCGATTAGCGTCGTCACGTGACTTCGGTTCCCCTCCGCCGGAACCGTGACTTCGTCCTGCTCCAGGTTGGGCAGCTCTTGTCGAACGTCGGTACGTCGACGACGTCGATCGCGTACCCATTGCTCGTGCTGGGCGTGACCCACTCGGCGGCGAAGGCCGGTGTCGTCGCGTTCGCTCGCGCTCTCCCCGCAGCACTCTTCTTGATCCCGGCGGGCGTTGCGGCCGATCGCTTCAATCGTAAGCGGCTGATGATCGTGGCCGACGCCGTCCGGGTCCTTGCGATCGGCGTACTGGCCGCGACGGTCGTTCTGGACCGGTTCGTCTTTTGGGTCGTGCCGCTTGTCGCATTCATCGAGGGCACCGGGGCCGCTCTGTTCACCGCATCGCAGGTCGGTGCGGTGCGTGCCGTGGTGCCGCGCCGACAGTTGCCGGCGGCCGTGGCCTCTCAAACGGGTCGCGAGGCGGCCGTGCAACTGACCGGGCCCCCGCTCGGTGGTGCGCTCTTCGGGATCGACCGCGCGGCCCCGTTCCTCTTCGATGCGGTCTCGTATGCGTTTTCGACCGTCGCGCTCCTCGCGATGCGGACACCGTTCCAAGAAACACGTGAGCGTGACGGCGCTCCATTGCGCGCGCGACTTGCCGAGGGTTTTCGCTTCCTCTGGACACACCCGTTCCTGCGGACGTGCGCGTTCCTCTTTAGCCTCGGCAACTTCATCGGTCCCGGCCTGTTGCTTGCCGTCGTCGTCATCGGCAAGAGGCAGGGGCTATCGTCGGTCCGGATCGGCGCGCTGACCGCGGCGCTCGGCGCGTGCCTTCTCGTCGGCGCATTCGTGTCACCGCTTGTGCGGCGCCGCCTCTCCGCACGGGGCGTCCTCTTGCTTGAGCTGTGGACGGCGCTCGGCTTCTGGAATGCGTCAGACCCTTTGACCGGAATCGGTGAGGAAATGTCCACGCTCA
>CAZFOB010000026.1:0-41985 GCA_964520325.1 uncultured Actinomycetes bacterium
TGCCTGCGTTGCGATAGCCGATGGCACGGCCGAGTGTCAACGCCGCTTCCCCCATTCGTTCGCGGAGGTCGTCGTCAACCACCGAGGACGGTGCTTCCTCGACGACCTTCTGATGCCGGCGCTGCACCGAGCACTCGCGCTCGAAGAGATGGACGAGATTGCCGTGCCCGTCGCCGAGCAGCTGGATCTCGACGTGACGCACATCGTCGAGGTAGGGCTCGATGAACACCGTGTCGTCGCCGAACGCTCGCTCGGCCTCACGTTTGGCAGCCGCGATCGCATCGTCCAGCTCCTCGAGCGTGCGCACGATGCGCATGCCCTTGCCGCCTCCGCCCATCGACGCCTTCACCAGAGCGGGGAGCTTGACGTTGCTAGCCTCCATCGGCTCGAGCAATGGGACGCCGGCCTCGCGTGCGATGCGCTTGCTCTCGACCTTGTCGCCCATGCGCGCGATCACCTCGGCCGGCGGACCGACCCAGATCAATCCGGCTTCGACGACGGCACGCGCGAACCCCGCGTTCTCGGCAAGGAATCCGTAGCCGGGATGCACGGCGTCGGCCCCCGCGCGTACAGCCACCTCGATCAAACCGGCGATGTCGAGATAGGCGGCGGCGCCGGAGCCGTTGAGCAGCACCGCTTCATCGCTGCCGAAGACGTGCTCGGCCTCGCGCTCCTCTGCGGTGTAGACGGCGACGGTTCTGATCCCCATCTCGACCGCGGTGCGCCGGACCCGCACAGCAATCTCCCCACGGTTGGCGATGAGGAGCTTACGGATCGTCACGTCGCCAATCCTAGACAGATGGCGCCGTTGCCGAGCTGCCGGTCGAATCGATCTCAGGCCTTGCCGAGCGCCTTCAGCCAGCCGAGGGAGTCGTTGTATGTGCGGAAACGCGAGGCCTTGCCGTCCGTGAAGTGCCAGACGTGCGCGAACGTGACGTCGAGCTCGCCGCTCGTCGCCGCCGACGTCCCGCGATAGGTCCCCAGCGCAACCACGACGTCACCGGCGTCGAGGATCTCGCTCGGCGTCGCAGAGAAGTTCGGGAAGTCGGCGATGACCTTTCCGAAGACGTTCTCGGCAACAGCCCCCGGACCGATCTGGTCGTCGTAGGGCGAAAATTCGGGCTCCCTCCAGTCGATCTTCTCGTCCATTGCGCCGAGAACTGTCGGGATGTCACCCGTTGCGAATGCGTCGTACAGCTTCTTCACCACGTCAGCGTTCGATCCCATGTCCCCTCCTCGTTTAGGTGCGGAACACCCCGAACCCGGCGGCGCCCTTCACCTCGGCGTTATGACATGCAGACAATGCCATACCGACGGCGTGGCGCGTATCGCGCGGATCGATCATGGCGTCGTCGGCGAGCCGTCCTGTTGCGTAGAGGCCGAGCGACTGAGCTTCGGCCCCCGCTTCGACCACAGCTCTGATCGCTGCGTCCTCCTCTTCGTTGAAGGGCTGACCGGTGCGCTCGGCCTGCCCCCGGCGGACGATCGACATCACGCCGGCCATCTGCTTCGGCCCCATGACCGCGATCTTGGCCGTCGGCCAGATGAAGACGAAGCGCGTGTCGTATGCGCGTCCGCTCATCCCGTAGTTCCCCGCCCCGTAGCTCGCGCCGAGGATCACCGTGATGTGTGGCACCTTCGAGTTCGACATCGCGTTGATCATCTGCGAGCCGTGCTTGATGATCCCACCGGCCTCGAAGTCCTTCCCGACGATGTATCCGGTGATGTTCTGCAGGAAGAGCAGCGGGACGTCGCTCTGGTTGCACAGCTGGATGAACTGCGCGGCCTTCTGCGACGACTCGCTGAACAGCACACCGTTGTTGCCGATGATCCCGACGGGGAAGCCGTGGACGGAAGCCCACCCCGTGACGAGCGTTGGTCCGTACAAGGGTTTGAACTCTTCGAACCGGGATCCGTCGACGATGCGACCGATGACCTCACGGACGTCGAACGCTGTCTTGAGGTCTTTGCTCACGAGGCCGAGGAGGTCATTGGCGTCGTAGATCGGGTCGTCGGCGGGAAGCGACGGTCCGGGGCCGAGCTTGCGCCAATTCAGATGACGGACGACGTCCCGCGCCATACGGATCGCTTCAGGTTCGGAGTCCGCGAGATAGTCGGCGAGTCCGGACTTCGTCGCATGCAGCTCCGCGCCGCCGAGCTCTTCGTCGGTCGAGTCCTCTCCGGTTGCCACCTTCACCAGCGGCGGCCCGCCGAGGAAGACCTTCGACTGGTTGCGGATGAAGATGTTGTAGTCGCTCATCCCCGGTTGGTACGCGCCGCCGGCCGTCGAGCTTCCGAACACGATCGAGATCGTCGGGATGCGCATCGCCGAGAGCTCGGTGATGTCGTGGAAGAGTCGTCCCGACTCCGCGAAGTGACCCATGTTGCGGCGCATCGCTGCGTCCGGATCCCCGCCTCCCCCGCCGCCACGCAGATCGGCACCCGCCGACTCGACGCCCATGATGAGCGGGAGCCGGTTCAGCCGTGAGATCTCTAGCGCACGTTCGATCTTCTTCATGACCACGCCGGTAATCGCGCCGCCGAGCACCGTGGGGTCGTTGAACATCAGCGAGCACTCGACGTCGTTCACGACACCGATGCCGATGAGCATCCCGCCGCCGACGGGATAGTTGGTCATGTAGCCGCCGAGGGGGCCGATCTCGAGGAACGGCGAATCGGGGTCGAGGAGGAGGCTGACCCTCTCTCTTACCGGAAGCTTGCCCCGGCCACGCAGGCGTTCGGTTCGCTCGGGACCGCCGCCCTGGGACCCCTCCTCGAGGAGTTCCTCGAACCGCTCGATCGCTTCGAGCATGTCCGTCTTGTTCTGGACGAATGTCTCGGACGAGGTTTCGAGACGGGTCTGGAGTTGTTGCACCGCTCTACGTTAAGGGGCCGGAGCGGCCGCCTGCTAGCGAGGTGATCTTTCCGTTGCCTCGCGCGTCCGATTTCTCGCCGCACGTCACGACGGCGATCCGATCGGGGACGAACCGCCCGAGAAGCGACCGGCTGCGCGCGAGCAACGGATAGGCGTTGTGCAACCCGAAGGCCGTCGCGATCCGACCAAGCGGAAGGGCTTCGAGGGCCTTGCGCGCAGCCTCGGTTCCTGAGAAGACCTCGCCTGAGGTCGCGGCGTGAAAGGACTCATTGCGCTCGTCGAGCGGAACCACCGCCAGGCGCTCTTCGGCGACCGCGTGACCGAAGGGACAGAAGGCGAGCGCACGCATCAGGTCGAGGTTGCGCACGACTTCCATACCGAACCGGCAGAATCGGCACTCGCCGTCGTAGATCAGCAGAAGCTTGTCGTTGGACATCGGGTCACGCTACTCCGAGGGTCGACTTCCCGGCTCCCGGGGGGACGTCCATCATCACGACCAGCACGGCTCAGACCAGTCCGTAGCGTGTGCGAAGGCGGCAGTCCAGTCGTCGAAGTACGTGATCCCGTGGCGTGCGGCCATGGTCTCGAACTCCTCTTGCGTCGCTTCCGATGGAAAGTTGGCCGCATCGCGGAAGAACAGGTCGCCGTACCCCGGGGTGAGGATCTCGATCAAGCGGTTCGGCTCGGCCCCCGGGTTCCACATCGCATGCGGGACGGCCCGCAGCTTGAGGAGGTAGTCGCCCGGCGTGCCGATGGCTTCGTCGTCCCCGACCCGGACGCCGACCTCACCGCGGAGCACGTAGATCCACACGTCGGTCCGTTCGTGGACGTGGCCCCGGATCAAGTGACGAGGATCCATGGACATCTCGACGAACGAGATCGTGCCGCCCGTGGCCTCGTGCGGGACGACGACGCCTTCGCCATGCGGTCGCAGATGAATCTCGCCCATGGCGACTACCGTAGTCCGGTCATGCGCGGAGCAGCACCCCACTGCGCTTACGCGTCGGGTACGAGATTCCCTGTCGCGTCGAAGCGTCGACAGAGATCCTCGAACAACGCGAGATGGGCTTCTCCGGGGACGATGTGAGTGGTTGGACTGCGATCGCACGCCTCAAAGAAAGGAGAAGACCTCTTCGAGAGGTGTCGGTGGGTCGAAGACCCGCGGGTCATGCGTTCAACGAACTGGCAGCACGCGCTGTATCATCATTTGATGATCAGCCACGTGCCTCCACGGAAGGACAACGATGCGGACCACGCTCGCCCTCGATGACAAACTGCTCGCCGAAGCGCAGCGACTGACCGGCACCAAGGAAAAGAGCGCACTCGTCCGGCAAGCGCTCGAGGCGCTCGTTCATCTTGAGAGCGCACGCCGACTAGCGCTGCTGGGCGGGAGCGAGCCAACGCTTCGTGCGCCTCCCCGACGGCGCGCCGAACGCGCGTGATCCTCGTCGACACTTCGGTCTGGGTCGATCACTTCAGGCGCGGGGAGCCCGCCCTCGTTGGACAGCTGGACGCCGGACGCGTGCTCACACATCCATGGGTGATCGTCGAGTTGGCACTCGGCCACCTCGTCCAGCGGGCAGAGGTCTTGAAACTTCTGAACGGCCTTTTCCAGACAACGATGGCCACGTCGGAGGAGGTCCTCGCGCTCATCGAGGAACACGAGCTGTACGGTCTCGGTATCGGCTGCGTCGACGTCCAACTCTTGGCATCGGCGGTGCTCACGCCTGAGGTGCAGCTGTGGACCGGCGACAAGCGACTTTCAGCAGTAGCCGATCGCCTCGGTTGTTCGTTCGATCGGTCGAGCATCAAGTAGCCGATGATCGTCGACTGTGACATGCGCAAGTGGGGCGGCGTCCAACACTGGCGCTTCCCTGTGGAGCTCCTCGGTCGCGACGAGTACGGAACCTGGCTCGGTGGACGTCCGCCGGTTCCGTATACGGGCCCGCGCGGCGAGGGCGCCTTCACGCACACCTTCGTGATCCTCATCCCGGAGAACGAATGGTGGGTCGCGTCGTTCAACGCGGACGAACCCAGATTCGATGTTGAGATCTACGTGGATGTCACTACCCCGGCCAGGTGGGTCTCTGACGAGCACGTCACGATGGTCGATCTCGATCTCGACGTGATCCTCCAACGCGACGGGCACCTGTTCCTCGACGACGAGGACGAGTTCGAGGAGCATCGAGTGAAGTACGCCTATCCGGACGACGTCGTTGAGCGGACTCGAGCGACGGCCGACTTCCTGATGCAAGCCGTCGGAGAGCGCCGAGAGCCGTTCGGCGAGGCCGGTGCGCGCTGGCTCGACAAGCTCTGAGAAACGCGCTCACACTCGACCCATGCCCATCCAACATTCGCCCCGGATCTCGCTCGAGCCGTACCCCGTCCAGCCGGTCACCGACGACCTCGTCGCCTCGGCGGCGCGACATCCCGACAAGGTCGCCCTCATCGACGGCGTCGGCGGAACCTCGTACACCTACGCGCAGGTGCTCGACGCCAGCCGCCGGCTCGCGCGGCACCTGCAGGACGAAGGCATCGGTCTCGGCGACCGCGTCGCGATCGTCGGACCGAACTCGTGCGAGTGGGTCATCGCGTTCATGGGGACGCTCTTCGCGGGCGGCACCGTCACGACGCTCAATCCGCTCTACACCGAACGCGAGATCGGCGAGCAGTTCGGTGACAGCAAGCCGAAGGTCGTGTTTGCCGGTGATGCAACTGCGGCTGCGGCGCAAGCGGTGTGGGGTGACAAACCGAACTTCCATCTGACGTCAGAGGTGTGGGGACTCGTCGAGGGTGCCGCGGGTGATGCCGCACCTGTTTCCTTCGACCCGATGACTCACCTCGCGGTGCTGCCGTACTCGTCGGGGACCACCGGAGTCCCAAAGGGCGTGATGCTCAGTCACTACAACCTGACGTCGAACATCCGTCAGACCATCGCAACCGGACTCATCGACGGCTACTCGACGCTCATCAACTTCCTGCCGTTCTTCCACATCTACGGGATGGCGGTGTTGATGATCCCCGCGCTCGCCGTCGGCGCAACGCAAGTGATCCTCCCCGGCTTCGACCCGAAGCGGTTCCTCGAAGTGATCCACGAGTACCAGGCGACGAACCTGTTCATGGTACCGCCGGCGATGCTGCTGCTCGCGAACAGCGGCGAGGGGGCCGACCTCTCGAGCGTACGCTTCATCATGTCCGGCGCTGCGCCGTTGCCCATCGACGTCGCGCGGCGCGTCGCCGAGACCTACAACGTGTATGTGATGCAGGGCTACGGGATGACCGAAGCAAGCCCGGTCACCCACGTCACCCCCATCGGACGCGAGAAGGAAGGCACGGTCGGCCCGCCCGTATCGGACACTCGACAAAAGGTCGTCAACCTCGACACCGGTGAAGAGGTCGCCATCGGTGAGATCGGCGAGCTGCTCGTCGCGGGCCCCCAAGTGATGCAGGGTTATTTCGGACGCACCGACGCCACCGCAGAGTCGATCGTCACCGACGACACCGGCCGCTGGCTGCGCACGGGGGACATCGTCACCGTTGACGAAGAGGGGTACGTCACGATCCACGACCGTGCGAAAGAGATGATCAAGTACAAGGGCTACCAGATCGCTCCGGCCGAGCTCGAGGCGTTGATCATCGAGCACCCGGACGTCTCAGACGCCGCCGTCATCCCGAAGGACACCGGCACCGCGGACGGCGAGATCCCCAAGGCGTTCGTCGTTCTGCGCGAGGGGGCCGAACTCAGCGCGGAAGCCGTCATGGCGCATGTCGCGAGCAAGGTCGCGCCGTACAAGAAATTGCGCGAGGTCGAGTTCACCGACAAGATCCCGAAAACGGCCAGCGGCAAGATCCTGCGACGCGAGCTCAAGGCGGCGGAAAAGGCCAAGCAAAGCTGATCGCCGACGAAAAGCAGGAACGCCCAGAGCCTGCTCAGAGGTTTTCGATCTCGATCGGTTGCAGGTCGTCGGCCGGCTCGAAACCGAACACCCGCCCGTAGAAGTACAGCTCGGACTCGAGTGAGTGGATCATGTTCTCGGCTTTCCGGAACCCGTGCTGCTCGCCCTCGTAGGTCACGTACGCACAGGGGATGCCCTTCTTGCGCAGCGCGTTCACGATCTGCTCTGACTGGGACGGTGGCACGATCGCGTCCTCGAGGCCCTGCAGGGTGATGACGGGGACGCTGATCTGGTCCACGAAGTTCGCCGGAGATCGATCGTGGTACAGATCCTTGCGTTCGGGATACGGACCCACGAGCGAATCGAGATAGCGCGACTCGAACTTGTGCGTGTCTCCGACGAACGTCTCGAAGTCGGCGACGCCGAAGTAGTTCGCTCCGGCTTTGAACACGTCGGTGAACGTGAGCGCAGCGAGCGTCGTGAATCCGCCCGCGCTTCCACCGCGGATCGCCAAGCGGTCACCGTCGACGTCTCCGCGAGCAACGAGATAGCGCGCGGCATTGACGCAATCCTCAACGTCGACGACACCCCAGTTCCCGTTCAGCAACCGACGGTAGTCGCGTCCGTACCCCGTGCTGCCTCCGTAGTTCACATCGACGACGGCGAAGCCACGGGACGTCCAGAACTGGATGGTGAGGTTGAGCGTCGACCGCACGCACCCCGTCGGACCTCCGTGGCTGAACACGATCAACGGGGGCAGCTCAGACTCGGCCCCTTCGAAGTCCTCGTTCTTCGGACGGTAGAAGAACGCGTGCGCGGTGCGGCCCTCACTGTCGAACTCGATCGCTTCGGCGAAGGAGACATGCTTCTCGTCGACGTCCTCGTCGCGCGCGCGTTTCAGCACATCGAACATCCGACCGCCGACGTCGAACCTGACGACCTGCGAGCCTTCGGTCTCCGACGCGCCGATGAAAGCAACACCGTCGGCCGTTGCGTGGAGATCCGTGATCGAGGAGTACGGCGAGTCGAGGCTCTCGAGACGCCCGCCCGCACGGATGACTTCGAGCGATTGGCGCGCGCCGCGGTCGACGGACGCGACGATGTCCCCGTTGTGGAGGAACACGTAGGTCGACTGTCCGAACGCCCATTGCGGCACGCCGAAGTCGGCGTCGGCCTCCACGACCTGCTCGACACTTCCGTCGACATAGCGGTAGATGTTCCACCAGCCCGTGCGGTCGGACACGAAATGCAGGACGCCGTCCGGCGACCATTGAGGCTGAAAGATCGACTCGTCCATCGCGCCGGCGACCAGTGTTGAGTTGCGGATCCCGAAGTCCGAGCTCAGATCCGCGACATAGAGGAAGGTTCCGTCCCACGGAAGGTTCGGGTGCGTCCACTCTGTCCACGCGAGTTTGGTGCCGTCGGGCGACAGGCGCGGGAAGGCATAGAAATCGTTGCCGCTGATGATCTCGCCCGGTTCCGCGGAACCCTCGGTCGGCAGCACGACGATCTCGTTGTGCGCTTCACGGTCGGCGACATGACGTTCCCGTACACAGATGATCGCGCGCCCGTCGTTGGTGACCACGCCGTCCGCGTAGCGCAGGCCTCGCGGGATCGACGGCTCGGGTGTGATCGCGACCGGGGGCGAGTCTTTGTCCTGGCGGTACAAGCGCTGATCGGCCCAGTTGGTGAAATAGATCGCTTCGCCGAAGACCCACCATGCACCGCCGCCGTACTCGTGCACCGCAGTGCGCGCGTTGAAATCGGCCGGAGTCACGTCCACTCCCGGGAGGACGCCGGAAGCGCGGACGATCACCGAACGCCCGCCCTCGGAGGGACGCAGCTCGGACCAATACAGGTCGTCGTCCGAGATCGTCAGACCGGATAGACCCACACCACCACGCGCGATCGACGCCGCCGTGACCGGCGAACGCCAGGAACCGAAGGGAGATCGTGTCGTCATAGAGAGACGCTAGTCCAAAACGGCTAGCGTCAGAGCGTGAGGCATCCTCTCGAAGCGCTCTACACCAAGCGAACGGCGCGCTCCCGTCGGGCGTCATCGTGGGATCGGTCGGGCGCGAACAACGACTACATCCGCATCGAAGCCGGCGCGGAAGCCACGCTGATGGAGAACGACGGCGCCGGGTGCATCACGCATCTGTACTGCGCGATGATCCTGCCCGACCTGCGCGACTACCGCAACGCGATCCTGCGGTGCTACTGGGACGGAAGCGATGAGCCGAGCGTCGAGGTACCTCTCGGCGACTTCTTCTGTCTCGGGCACGGACGCATCCGCGAGTTCTCGAGCGCGATGGTGAGCGTCAACGCAGGCTTCGGTTCGTCGCACGGGCTCAACGCCTACTTCCCGATGCCGTTCGCCACGGGTGCCCGCATCACGGTCGAGAACCGCGGCCCCGTGATCCTCGGGGGCCCGGCCGGCGCCTTCTGGTACCACGTCGAGTACGAAACCTATGACACCGGTCTAGGCGAAGACACTCACCGCTTCCACGCCTCCTACCGGCAAGAGCAACCGACGTGTGCGGTGGGGGATGAGCCGAACGTCACGTTGCACAACGCGATCAACCTCGACGGCGCGGACAACTACGTCGCGCTCGATACATCGGGTGAAGGACGGATGGTCGGCATACATCTAGAGGTCGAGAACATCCAGGGTCCAGTTTGGTACGGGGAAGGCGACGACATGGTCTTCATCGACAACGAGTCTTGGCCGCCATCGATCCACGGCACCGGATCGGAGGAGGTCTTCGGCGGCGGCGCGTGTCCGTCGAGCGAGTACGCAGCGATGTACGCGGGATTCCACCTCGTCGAGTCGTCGGACTACGACGGCCTCGTCGCGATGTACCGATGGTACGTGCCCGACCCGATCCATTTCGCATCGTCGCTGCGTTGGACGATCGAGCACGGGCACGCGAACAACTTCGAGAACAACTATGCCTCGGTCGCGTACTGGTACCAGTCGCCGCTCGCCACGCTCCCTGCGCTGCCAGCCGCCGGTGCGATGCTCCCGCCGCTCGGCGAGGGCTTCGACGAGGCGCGGAACCTCCTTCTCACCCGCGTCGCCGAGGGGTTCCGCCTTGGCGGGACCGCTTTCTATAGGGCCTGCCAGGCGGGCGTGTCCTTCTACAGAGGCGACTTCGAGGGAGCCATCCAGTCCCTCAACAGCCTCGATATATAACAATCAGCGCACCAGCAACTTACAGCGGTAGCATTTAGTCGCTTATGGGCGAATTGGACATACGGACCGACCCCCATGTCGGCGCACGCCTGGCGAACCGTTACCGGGTGGATGAGCGCGTGGCCTCAGGCGGGATGGCCACCGTCTACAAGGCCCGCGACGAGATCCTCGCGCGGGACGTGGCCCTCAAGATCATGCATCCGGCACTCGCGGCAGATCCGTCCTTCGTCGAGCGCTTCCGCCAGGAGGCACAGAACGCCGCCCGTCTGTCACACACCAATATCTGCGCGGTCTACGACTACGGCGAGACCTCACCCGTTGAAGGCGCAAGTCCGTTCGGCGCAACCGACCTCTTCATCGTGATGGAGCTCATCGAAGGGTCGACGCTGCGCACTCTGCTCGAACGGTTCGGACGTCTCGACCTATCGCGCGCGCGGATCGTCGTGAGCGGGGTGGCGGCCGCACTCGACCATGCGCACGCCAAGGGGATCATCCATCGCGACATCAAGCCGGAGAACATCCTGCTGACACCGGACGGAGGCGTGAAGGTCGTCGACTTCGGCATCGCGAAGGCTCTCGGCCCCCACGCGGCCAACCTCACGACGGATCGTCCGATCGGCACCGTCGCGTACGTTGCGCCGGAGCAGATCACAGCCACACACGTTGACGGACGCGCGGACGTCTTCGCACTCGGTGCGCTGTGCTACGAGATGCTCACCGGACGTCCGCCGTTTGCGGGCGACACGCCGCAAGCCGTCGCTGCCGCACGGTTGCGCCAACCCGTTCTGTCACCGGGCATCTCGCTACAGATCGATGACGCCGTTACGAAAGCAACCGCAGCTCACCCGAACAACCGTTTCAGCACGCCCGGCGAGTTCGCGCGCGCCTTCGGAGACGCGGGATCCGCAGCACCCGAGATCGTTGCACCGAAGAACGACGCGAGTCTCACCAACACCGATGCCCTGCCCGACCGACGGACGACGCCGGGAGAACCCGTCGAGGTGCTCCCCTTCCAGACCCGGCTGCACCGTCGCAAGCGCAAGAGGTTCCACATGGTCGCCGCGATCGCACTCGTGCTCACCGTCGCCGCGGTTGCGGCCTACGCGGTGATGCCGAAGCCGACGGCGGTCCCCGAGATCAAGGGGCAAACGCTCGCGCAAGCACAGAAAGCGGTCGAGAAGGAAGGCCTCGAGGTCGGAGACATCAACAACGTCTTCCACGACGTCGCCGCCGAGGGGGTCGTCGTCGGAAGCGATCCGGACCCCGGCGCGGCGCTGAAGAAAGGCGCACGCGTCACGCTGCTCGTATCGAAGGGACCCGAGCTGTTCAACGTCCCGAGCGTCAAAGGCAAGCCGCTCGACGAGGCGAAGACGGCGATGAACCAAGCGGGCTTCTCCCTCATTGTTGGGTCTCGACGTCATCACGACACCGTCGCGAAGGGATCGGTGATCTCGTACGGACCCCCTCGCGAACGCGCGAAGCGCGGAACCGCATTCACCGCGGTCGTGAGCGAAGGCCCCGAGCTCGTCGCGATACCCAAGGTCAACGGAAAGACGGCCGCACAAGCACAAGAAGCCATCGCCGGTGCGTTGTTCGTCTACGCGCCGACCGAGGACTTCTCCGACAGCGTCGATGAAGGTGTCGTGGTCAGCTCGCAGCCCTCCGGCGGACAGATGGCGCCGAAGGGTTCGCGCATCGTCGTCATCATCTCGAAGGGGCCACGGCCGTTCGACATGCCCAACCTCGTCGGACTGACTCGCGCGGCCGCGAAGGTGAAGGCGCAGTCGCTCGGTCTCGTGGTGCGCAACGAGTATCCGGTACCCGGTTCGACCACCCCAAAGGGCCAGGTCCAGGGCCAGAACCCCACAGCCGGCACAAGCGTGCACAAAGGCACACCGATCGACATCTACTACTCGAACTAGCCCGGCGCTCGTCGAGTAGCGTGGCCTGCGTGCGAAGAGCGCTCGTCACCGGCCTTGCATTCACCGTCCTCGTCATCGGGGCTTGCAGCCGCAACGCCGATCCGGTGGCCACCGCGACGCCGCAAGAGCAGCCGTTCCAATTCTTCGAAGAGGCGCTCGAGGGAGCGGTCCTCTCGCTCGAGGACGCAGGCGGGAAGTGGGAACCGGACGAGGATGATCCGACCGCCAGCACCGTCCTCATCGGCGGCAAGATCGGACCGGCCAATATCGAAGTAGCCACAGAAGATGCGACGTCGGCATTCCTTGAAAAGGATGGAACGGCCTACCTCAGCAGCTCCCTTCTCCTTATGGAGGATGAAACGCTCGCCCGTGCCGTCATGGCCAAGCACGACGAAGGCGACGCGAAGCGCCGATGGACCCAGGAACGCAACGACGGCGGCAAGGCCGTCTTCAAACACAGCGGACGCGTCACTGATCTTCCTGAGCTCGGCGACGAGAACTACACCGCGACGCTCGATGTCAAGATCACCAACGCGGAGGCGGTCTCGGCCTCCTCGAAGATCGAATACGTGGTGTTTCGAGTACGCAATCTGCTGGCATTCGTGGTAACACAGGATGCACGGGCATCCGTGTACGCTCGGCGACTCGAATCTAACGTTGTGAGGTTGACCGGATGACGCAGCCGCAAACGATCGCCGAAGCACTCGAGCTCCGCCGGTCGAGTCCGCGCGGGGTCGCCTTCCTCTCCGAGGAAGGCGAATCGGCGCGGTGGACGTTCGGTGACCTGGCGGACGCCGCGCAGCGCGCCGCAGGCGCACTGCGCGACCGGGGCATCAAGGCCGGCGACCGTGTCGGCGTCCTCGGTTCGACCTCCCCCGACCTTGTCGCGACGATCTTCGGATGCTGGAGCTCCGGCGTGATCGCCGTTCCGCTCGCCGTCCCCTTGCGGATCACCTCCGTCGAAGCGCTCGTCGAAGAGATCTCCTCACGCGCGGACAAGGCCGAGATCGCATTGCTCGCAGCCGATCCGGTCGTCCGAACGCTCATCCCGCTCGAAGGCATCGCGCCGCAGCTCGTTGGCCTTGACGATCTTCGCGGGCACGGTTCCGGGTTGCCTCTCGCCGACTTCGATCCGGACACGCCGGCGCTCATCCAATTCACGTCGGGGTCCACCGCGAGCCCGAAGGGCGTCGTGCTTTCGCATAGGACGCTGATGTCCAATGCGTTCGCCGCGCGCGATCACGTCAACATGACTCCGGATGACGTGTGCGTGAGTTGGCTTCCGCTCTACCACGACTTCGGATTGATCGGCCTGACGCTCTGGCCGTTGATCGTGGACATGGCAACCCACCTCATGCCGCCCGAAACGTTCATCGCCTCACCCAAGCGCTGGGTGCAGGCGATGTCCAGATACGGCTGCACGATCACGGCCGCACCGAACTTCGCGTACGGGCTCGCTGCGCGCGCACTGAAGAACATCGCGAACGACGACGACCCGATCGACCTGTCCACGTTGCGCTGCGCCGCCAACGGAGCAGAGCCGGTCGACAGCGAGACGATGGAGCAGTTCGCAGCCGCGGCAGCACCCTACGGGTTCAACCCCGACGCTCTCATCGGCGTCTACGGTTTGGCGGAAGGAACGCTCGGCGTTGCAGCGCCCGCGAAACGTCCGCCACCGTGGTGGGTCGACGGACGCCGCCTCGCCGAAGAAGGCGTCGCCGAGCCTTGCTCAGCCGAAATCGACGGCGCGCGGCCGCTCATCTCCGTCGGCTACGCGATCCCCGGCGTGAAGATCGCGATCCGCACGCCGGCGGGAGATACCTTGCCAGACGGCCTCGTCGGGGAGATCTGGCTCGAGACCGAACACATGATGCTCGGCTACTACAACGACGCTGAAGCAACATCGGAAGCGATCCGTGACGGATGGGTCAGAACCGGTGACCTCGGCGTCATCGGCCCCGACGGTCTGTACATCACGGGACGACTGAAGGACATGATCATCGTCGGCGGACGCAATCTCTATCCGGAAGACGCCGAGCGCGCAACGAATCGCATCCCGGGTGTACGAAAGGGCAACGCCGTCGCCTTCGGCATCGCGCGCAGAGCACGTGAGGGCATCGTCGTGATCGCCGAGACTCGCCTGTCCGGCGAGGAAGCGTCCAACCTCGCCAACCAGATCGCAACCGAAGTTCGCAAAGCGCTCCGCGTGGCCGCGCATCACGTTGTGCTCCTCGTTCCCGGCTCCCTGCCGAAGACGCCGTCGGGAAAGCTGCAGCGCGCGCTGACCCGCAAGCGCTACGAAGCGAACCAGCTCGTGAGCACCGCAGTTGCCACAGCAGGACGCACGCTTGGGGCAGGCGGGGCACCAGCATGAAGAAGCTCCTCGTTGTGATCGCCGTTGTCGGCGCACTGATCGGATCGGTGCCCGCTGAAGCCGCGACCAAGAAGCCCGCCACGCTCAAGCTGACGATCTCGAACTTCCGCTATTGCAAGGCGATGTCGTGCTCACCGTTCGATACCGGCTACCTGCGGTCGGACAACGCGCCGGTCGCCGACAACCCGCTCGCGATCATCAACGTCAAGCGGGGCAGCTACGTTTCATGGGTGTACCGCGACAGCTTCTGTGACTCGATCGACGGGTGCACGGGACACAACGTGTACCTGGAGACCGGGAAGCCATCGGGCAAGCGGATCGGGTTCGTGCCGGCGAACAAGGGTCCGAAGGCGATCAACGTGCTCATCACGCAGAAGGTGGGGACAACGATCCGCTACTACTGCTCGGTGAACAACCACTACCAAACAGGGATGACCGGGATCCTGAAGGTCATTTAGGCGCGTGCGGTCGCATCGGCCCATGTGGTGCCGATCTCGGTAGACGCCGCCTCGCCGTACAGCACCTCACGCAACATGCGATGCCAGTTGCCCTCGGCCCCCAGATGCGCAAGCACCGACCACGTCCCGCGCCGGTAGCGCATGAAGAAGACCACGAGCGCGGTGAATTCGAGCTGCCCACGAAGGTCACGCCGGCGTTCGCCCCGCTGTTCACCCGAACGCTCCAACGAACACTTGTGGGATGCGTCCTCGCTGACCGCTCCGAGGATCTGCTCGAAGACCAACCACAGGTCGTCGTCCTCGATCGTTGCGTCCTCCTTGAGCACCCCGACGCTGAGAAGAGCCGCACGCAGGGCCTCGACATCTCCGTTCACCATCGCCTCCATCGGCGCGCGGATCAGCATGCGCTCGTCGGTGTCCATGTGCTTGACCAGACCGAAGTCGAGGAAGCACACGCGGCCGTCGTCCATGAACAGGTAATTGCCGGGATGTGGGTCTCCAGAGAAGACGCCGTCGACTAGCACCGACGTGAACGCGAAACGGAAGATGATCTCGCCGATCTTGTCGCGATCGGCTTGCGCGTCGTCGAGGACATCGTAGAACCCGCGGCCCTCGACGAACTCGGTCGTGAGCACGCGTGCAGTCGTCAGTTCGTCGACAACCTCCGGGATCTTGACGACCGGATGGCCACGGTACCGTTCGGCGAACCACTTCTGGTTGATCGCCTCGCGCAGGTAGTCCACCTCTTCAGCGACGTGCGCAGCGACCTCGTTGAGGATCGGCGCGCGGTCGGGACCGTCGGCGTCGATCGTCTCGATCATCTTCACGAAGACGCCCGCGTTCTCGAGGTCGGCGCGGATGGCGTCGTCAACTCCCGGGTACTGCACCTTGACGGCGACGTCGAGACCATCGTGGGTCCGGGCGCGGTGCACCTGTCCGATGGAAGCCGACGCGATCGGCTCGCGGTCGAACCGCGCGAAGACCGTCTCGGGAGGTCCACCCAGCTCGCGCTCGATGCACTCGGCGGCGAGTTCGTAGGTCATCGGCGGTGCCGCTGCCTGGAGCGCCTTCAGCTCCTCGCGGGCGCCTTCGGGCACGCCCGGCTCGAAGCTCGCGAACTGGGCGACCTTCATCATCACGCCCTTCATGTTCCCGACAACCTCGTAGGCGTCTTGAGCGGTCTTCACGATCGCCTGCTCCATGAGCTCCTTCTTCTTCTCTTCGGGAGCGAATCGCGAGCGGAGCTTCGCGATCTGCATACGCAGGTACGCGTTGCTCCCGAGGTTGGCGAGAAGCTCGCGGCGGTGCTCGGCGCTCGACGTGATCCCCGCTTGCGACTTGTCGTGCTCGCGCCACGGCAGGCGGGCGCGGATCGCGTCGACGACCAACGCCACAAGTGGAGCCCATGGGCGCTCGGCCAACTACGCGGACGCCTCGAGCAGCTCGGACATCCCAAGCTCGATGCCGCAGCAGAGCACGTCGATGTCCGGCGTGGTGTCGTAGTCGCCGGTCACACCGAAGGTCACTTGGCCGTCGTAGGAGAAGATCGCGACGCCCAACCGCATCTGACCACCGAGCGGAACGTACGGATAAGCCTTGAGCATCCGGCGTCCGGCGGCGTATAGAGGAACCTGCGGACCAGGGACGTTGGTCGTCACCGTGTTGATGTTGCGCTGCGGCGCACGCGATGCGATCCGCGTGCCGAGCGCGAGCAGCATCGGCGGCGCGAATCCAGCCAACGACGTCAGCGCCTCGCCTGCCACAGCCTGCTTCGATTCCTTCAGTCCGTTCATCTGCTCGCTAATCGCCTGAAGGCGCTCAAGAGGCTTCTCGATGCTCACCGGCAGTTCGGCGAACATCGCCGACACCTTGTTCTCGAAGGATCCGTCACCGACCGCCTTGCCCGCGCTATCACGCGGACGAACCGAGACCGGGACCAAGGTCCTGACCACTCGCTCCACCGTTTCGCCGCGCGACAGCAAGAGCTCGCGGAAGCCTTTCGTTGCGGCCGCGAGAACGACGTCGTTAAATGTCGGGTTGAACGTGGCACCGGTGCCTTTGCGCACGCGCTTGATGTCGTCGACCGTCGTCGATGCCCACGCCCACCGGCGATGCGGACCGATCGGTCCGTTGAGCGTCGAGGACTCGGTCGGTGCGATGAGTCCGCGCATCGCACCGATGCCCTTGGCGATGTCTGAGGCGGCCGCGGCCGCCTGGCGCGGCACTCGCGTGACACTTCTCAAGCCTCGAACGAACTCGTACGGGCTTCGCACCCGTTCGGCGAGAGCCTGCGCGGCGAGCGTGGCGCCGCTCGGTTGCACCTTCGGCTTCCAGTCGTCCGGATGCGGATCGGTTCCCTCGGGCGAGACGTCGAGCGTCAGCGCGAGCAGGTCGGTCCCGGATACACCGTCCACCATGCAGTGATGGGTCTTGGACATCATCGACCAGTGCCCGTCCTCCAGCCCGGCGACGACCCAGATCTCCCATAAGGGCTTCCCGCGGTCGAGCTGCTGGGCCATCACGCGTCCGACGAGCTTTCGAAGCTCGGCTTCGCCGCCCGGCGCGGGCAACGCGGTGTGACGGACGTGGTAGTCGATGTTGAAGTGCGGATCGTCCACCCACACCGGACGACCGAGGTCGAACGGGACGAACTTCACCACCTGCCGGTAGCGAGGGACGAGCGGAAGCTTGCCGTTCACCATCGAGACGATCTTCTGGAAGTCGGGTTGCGGGCCTTCGAAGATCGCAACAGATGCGATATGCATGTGACTGACGTCGTCCTCGATATGCAGGAACGACGCGTCCAGTGGGCTCAGCCGCTCTCCGTTCATAGATCCCCTCCCAGGGCTGGTTCGTCTTAGACGACCGAGATATCGACCGGAGGCCGCATCTTTCCAACCGCTTTGAGCACGTCGTGGATCGTGTGCTTCTCGAACTCGGCGAACCGATGTCCGGCCGCCGTGCCGCCGTCGTCGGTATCGATCGCCGTGAACGCCTGCTGTTCGAGCGCGTAGTCGAATCGCGGAGCCCACTTACGGGTGCCGAGACGAGCCGTGGTCGAGCAGTTGTCGACCATGTACGCGACTCCGCGCGCGTGCATGTACGGAAGCAGCGAGTCAACGGCTTCGATCACCGATTCGTTCGCGATCTCCGACCACGGGTGACCCTTCGCGGCGAGCACGTCGATCTGAGCCATCGTGACGCCGCAGAACACGCCGGCCGTGAACGGATCGAGCGGCGTTTCGCGCGTCAGGCGTTGCGAGCGGACCTTCTCACCCACGCGCCACATGCGCGCGCCCTCGATGGGCGGCATCGGATGCCGCTTCAGACGCTCCCCGGCATCGACGACCGAGCGCAGCTCTGCCCCAGACGCGACATCGTCATAGATCTCGGCGAGCACGGGCTCGGTTGCCGCGTACGCCGCCTCATAGGCCTGCTCGAAGATCTTGCGTTCCGAATCGTCGAGACGGTCGTAGACACCGATGATCCCGTCGTAGGAGATGGCACGCGCGATGGGTCCGGTGATGGACTCACACGAGCGGACGAACGCCTCTTCCGGCGACGCGCCCTGAGAGGTGTAGCGGCGGTAGAGCGACTCCACGATCCCCCACACCGCACCAAGGAGGATGCCGCGTTCGCCGAAGATGTCCGACTTGTACTCGGAGGTCAGTGTCGTGCGGAAGGTGTACGGGGAACCGAGTCCGATCGCCCACGCGAGTGCGATATCCGTCGCACGGCCGTCGACGTCCTGCTCAACGGCGAAGGAGCAGTTGATGCCGGCACCGTTGATCTCGCGTCCCTGTTCGTACAGCCGGCGCACCGACGGACCCATCCCCTTTGGACACACGCCGACCACGTTGATCCCGGCGGGGAGCTTGGCGCCCTCGTTGTTCATCACGCCGAGCAGGAAGCCGTGCGAGAGTCCGAGGGTCGTCCCGGGCTTCAAAGCTTCGAAGACCTTCGGATAGAGCGACGCTTGGGCGGCATCGGCGATGAGCAGCAGCACGAGCTCGGAGCTCTTGATGACGTCGAAGACCTCGCCGAGCGTGCCGTTGTGCTCCGTGAAGCCCGCCGCACGCGCCTCGTCTGCTGATGAGGAGCCCGGACGCAACCCCACCACGACCTTGATGTCGGATCCCTCGAGTGAGTCGCGGAGGTTCTGCGCCTGGGCCGGGCCCTGGGAGCCCCAACCGATCACGCCGATCTGCGTGATGCCTTCGAAGGCCTCAGGGAGTTTCTTGAAGAGGTGACGACCGCCGCGGACGTAGCCCTCGGTCTTGCCGTCGAGCTCGAAAGTC
Organism: uncultured Actinomycetes bacterium; assembly: GCA_964520325.1. GTDB lineage: Bacteria > Actinomycetota > JAICYB01 > JAICYB01 > JAICYB01 > CAZFOB01. Next base: position 19,020 of record CAZFOB010000026.1, read on the forward strand.
TCGACCTCGAAGTGCTTGGATTCGAACAGGTCCATCATTGCCTTTCATTTTCGGGACGAGAAGTGATTATCGCCCACCACGGCGGTGCCGGGCGTCCGCGTCGGCATGGACCAGGCAACTCCTTGGCAACCGATCGAACACGATCTGGGGTGGCCGCAGAGGTTCAGCGGAACATCTTGGGCAAGCGGATCCTGGGACCTCCCGAAGGACCCCGCGCTGGATTAGGTGCGGCTGATCGACAGATGGCCGAGTCTCGTCAGCGCGCTGATCCCTGGCGTCACAAGATCGGTGACGAAGGAAGCCATCGTCTCGGCTGGGATATCGGGATTTTCGTTCCACCACAGCGCCAGTGACTCGAACGCGCCGTTCATGGCCCATGCGATCGCCTCCACTGGGCGTCGGTCGAGCAGACCGGGGATCGTCTCGGCGACGAGCTCCACGACGAGGTCGGCTTGGCGGCGTCGCACCTGCTCGATCTCATCGGATGACGGACGGTCGTCGCTCGAGATCAGCATGAACCAGCGCTGCCTGTGACTCGCGACGAATGTGAACCACGCGAGCGCGCCGGCGTGTAACCGGTCGCCGGTTGCGCCGTGAACCGCCGATCGTACGCAGTCAGCGAGTTCGTCGGCCCACCTGGATACGCATGCGCGATAGATGAACTCCTTGCTGCCCGCGATCTCGTAGACGACCGGCTTGGAGACCCCAACACGTCGGGCTAGTTCGTCCATCGATGCGTGGCGGTAGCCACGTTCGATGAAAAGCTCCTCGGCCACCGTCAGGATCTGGCGAGATCGCACCTCTCGTGGCACGCGGCCGTGGCGATATGACCTGACGTCGTCGAGGACCGCTTCTTGCGCCACCTACTGATGGTAGGCTACTTTGAGTAGGTGCGCCATCGACATGGCGCTGGGGAGGAAGTCAATGCTGATCGCGTCCGCTCAGGCGGGGGCACCAACCGCCTCGGCCGCCGGGCTGTCCTCGTGGACTCCCTTGATCGTCCTGACGATCGGGTACGGCGTCATCGCTATCTCGTTGTTCGCCTGGGGCAAGAAGTCGGCCGGCGCCCGAGGACCCTTCGAGGTGTGGGCAAGCCGGTCTTCGAACGCGATCGAGCGGATCATGGGATTCCCTGGATGGGCGGCAGCATCGATCGGTACGGCTTTGTTCGGATTGCTCGTCGCCGGCCAGGGCTTCTACAGCGACGTCGCCTGGCACATCGCCTACGGGCGCGACGACGAGCTACTCACCGCGCCGCACGCCTCTATCGTCTCCGGGCTGCTCTTCATCCTGTTCGCTGCATTCGTCGGGATCGTCTTCGCGACGGTTTCCAACGCACGCGTGGGTGTGCGATGGAAAGGACTGACCGTCCCGTGGTCGATGTTGCCGCTGGCCGCGCTCGGCCTAGCGTCGGTGAGTGGGTTCCCGCTCGACGAGCTGTGGCATCGCCAGTACGGGATCGACGTGACGATGTGGAGCCCGACGCACATGCTGATGATCCTCGGCGCATCGTTCAGCGGGATGGCATCGTGGTCGATCCTGTCGGAGGCCGGCGTTGCGCCGACCGATTCGCGCCGCGCGCGGGGTGTCCACGTCGTCGCGGCGTGGCTGACCTCGCAGGGACTCGTGTCCGCGCTCGGGGAGTTCAGCTTCGGCGTGCCGCAGTTCCAGCAGCTGTTCCACCCGGTGATCCTGTGCATCGCTGCGGGGTTCGGGTACGTCGCCATGCGCATCGTGCTCGGGCGCGGGTGGGTCGTCGGAATCGTGGTCGGTTCGCTCCTGCTATCCATGACGGATCTGCTGGGCGATGGGGGGACCTCCGGGCCGGTCTCAACGCGCGAGGGTGGTATCTACATCGGGTCGGCTGTCATGGTCGAGCTCGTCGCGTTGGTGCTGGGCACGCAGCGTCGGTTGCGCTTCGCGCTCGCCTCCGGCCTAGCCGTCGGAACCGTCGGGCTCGCGACGGAGTTCGTCTACAACCGCGGCGCATACCAACCGTGGACGACGAACCTTCTTCCGGACGCCCTCATCCTCGGCGTGCTGGCAGCGACCGGTGCGGCGGTGGTCGGTGCCGCGTTCGGCAGGGCCGTGGCGCGGGAACCGGGGCACCTCAAGCTTCCGGGCTGGGCGGTTGGTGTGGCGTCGATCGCCATCCTCGTGACCCTCGCCTGGCCGATGCCGCGACCCGTCGGTGACGTGACGGCGGACGTCCGCGTGATCGAGGCCGGTCGTGGGCGCGTCGACGTGGAGGTCCGTCTCGACCCGCCCGATGCCGCTGACGACGCTAGGTGGTTCCAAACCATCGCCTGGCAGGGCGGAGAGCTCGTCTTGGCCGAGATGGACCCAACCGGGCCGGGCACATTCATCACCGATCGTCCCGTTCCGATCGAAGGAAAGGGGAAGGTGATCGTTCGACTGCACCGTGGTGCGGAGATGAATGCGTTCCCGATCCGATTGCCCGCCGACCCCGCCATCGGTGAGCCCGAGGTTCCCGCCGTCGACCGCAAGGGACCGTTCGTTAACGAAACCGAGTTCCTGCTTCGGGAGACCAAGTCCGGCGACGCGTGGTTCGCTTACCTTATCTACGGCATCCTTGCGGCGGTCGCCCTGCTGTGGATCGCCTCGTTCCTCGTGGCAGCGCGACGTGGGAGTTCGGGCGCACCGCTTTCTTCGCGCGAACGGGACGAGTCACCAAGACCGCTCAGCTGAGGCGACCAAGTTGTCCACGCCTCGAAGTCCGGACCGAACTAGGGCGGGAGGAAATGAGCTTGCCGCGCGACTGACGCAACTGACGCCATGTCGTCGTAACAGTGGCTGTCAGTTCCACAGTCAGCGCTTCCGAGATTCGTGGGCGCGGCAGAACTCGAACCTGCGGCCTCGTGGTTGTGATGAATGAGGTCACCCCCTCGGGTGTACGAAAACAACAAGATCACTGCAGGTCAACCCGTCGCTTGCGGACGTTGCATCCCGACGCCGCGACTAGATCTAGTCGAGCAGGCGCTCGACCTCCAAAGGGTCGATGCGCTCTAGGGAGGGCACGTCGTCGAAAGCCTTGTCGGTGCTGAGGATGGCGTCGATGTCACGGTTCAAGGCCGTAGCTGCATGCACTGCGTCACGCGCTTCGAGCGACGGATGTCCATCGAAGAGGGTTAGCGCGAGTCGGACGTCGGAAAGCATCACGGGATGCAGCGTGCAGAGTGTCCCGATCAGGTGGGCTTCGCGTACCGCGCTCGCGCGATCTCTCGTGCTCCGGGCTCGGACGTGTGCGTACTCGTGCAACAGCTCGACGCTTGCTTCCCCGGCCAGCCGGTCGGTCGATGCGAGCTCGACTATGCGTCGGCAGGGATCTCGGAGCGGATGGTCGCGTCCGACCGCGTACACGAAGATGTTCGTGTCATAGAGGAATCGTCTCATCCGAGCTTGCCTGCTCGCTTCGAGAGGAGGTCGTCCTTCATCTCGGCCCAGTCGCAGACCGTCATCGGTTCGGCAGACAACAGCAGCTCGCCGGCTCGCCGGCGGTCTGAGGACGGATCGGGGAAAGCCTGGTCTATGGCTTCACGAACGAGCGCCGCAACGGATTCGCCGCGACGCTCAGCCGCGGCTTCGAGCCGGCGCCAGCGCGCTTCGTCGATGAGGACCTGTAGGCGATGTGACAGGGACATGCACATACTGTAGCATGAGTCACTAAGCCGGATGCGGACGTTCGCTGGGAGGCGAGCCGATACTGAGCGAAGCCGACTGAACCTCCCGAGTCTTGCGGGACGCACGCCAATCCTCCGCGTCGGCATGCTCACGAAATTCGAGTAGGTGTTCACCTTCGAACACCTGGAGGGCGTCTCGAACCTCGAGCGGCGACACATAGAAGAACTCGATTCAAGTTCAGCGAGGAACACGTCGCCGAAGGGTTCAGCCGGCTGACCTACGAGATCATCGAAGCCGGTCCGGGCATCTCGAGACTCACCGTCGTCCACGACCAGTTGGAGAACGCTCCGATGATGGCCGAGGCTGTCGCCAGCCCGTGGCAAGAGAACGCCGGCGGCGGCTGGAACTGGATCCTGTCCGACCTCAAGTCCCTTCTGGAGACGGGCAAGACGCTCGACGAGTAAGTTCGCGGATCGGCAACGACGTTGCTCTACGGGTGATCGACGCTGCCCCACGCCCGCTCACACTCAGAGCAATCGCTGCCTCGAGGGTGAAGGAGCCGGCAGAGGTTGCCTTGGAGCTCCTCCACCACGGTGGCCACGATGTCGTGCGATCGCGCCAGCATCGCATCGCTGTTGCCGACGGTTCCGTCCTTCTGGAGACCGCGACGGCGCAACCAATCGCCGGTGAGGTTGAAGTTCTGGCAGCAGTGGTCGTTCTCGTCGTAGTCGACGCGCTTGGCTCGACCGTCCTCGAGGACGGTGATGAAGTTGGCCACGCGATACGGCACTCCAGCCGTCAGCTCGGCGAGGTGGATCGTCGTGTCGGCATCGTGATCGACGCCGAGCAGAAGGACCCAACCGTCGTTGTCGCAGACACGAGCAACGCCGCTGTTGGGCGCGTGCGGAGGCAACACCAGCGGCGCGCCGGCGATCTCGTCGGCCAGCGGGCCGGTGGCCGCGACGGCGAAGGGATGATCGCCGCGCAACACGGCGTCGCGGCGCCAGAACGTGTCGGCGACGACGCCGAGATGCTCGGTCACGTCGTAGCTGTCCGGCTCGAAGACCTCGTCGTCGTCGTCGGTCCACGACGGCATCACGAGCGTGCCCTCGGGCCCGATCGCTTCGAGGAGTGCGTCGATCAAGCCGCTGGGCCCCTCCTGAACCGGACCGGTGTTGCGGAACGACGTGTGGACGAGCAACACGATGCCCGGCTCGACGCCGAGTGCGCGCAGCTGCGCGACGAGCTCATCACGGGTATGCGGCATGGGCCGATTGAACCACAGCGACCGAGAGGCCTTGACTCTCCGGTTACCGGAGAGTGCATGCTCCAGACATGAGCACCGATCACCTGCTGAGCATCGGCTCGTTCGCGATGTTGTCCGGACTGTCGGTCCCGGCGCTGCGCCATTACAACGAGGTCGGCGTCCTCGCACCGGCGGACGTCGACGCGCGCACCGGCTACCGCTACTACCACCGCGATCAGGTGCGTCTTGCTCGCATGGTCCGCGCGCTCCGGGCCGTGGACCTGCCCATCGACGAGATCAAGGACGTGCTGGACGCCGGAGACGAGGAGTGCGTGCGCGCGGTTCTCCTCGACCACCGGGATCGGCTCGCCGAACGCGGAACGGTCTTGTCGGCGCAGATCGAAACCTTGGACGAGTACATCGAGAAAGGGGTAACCGTGCCTGAGGTACGTGGGAACCGCATCGTGATGATCAATGTGGCGAGCAACGACGCCGAGCGCGACAAGAAGTTCTACGAAGACGTGTTCGACGTCGAATTTCAGGGCGAGACCCATGAAGGCGAGGTCGCCCATCACTACCAGACGAACTTCGGAACGTGGCCGAGCGACGACTTCTTCCTCATGCAGCTGTTCACGGATCCGAGCCGCGCGGGCACGGTCAACATCGGGTTCTTCTGCGAGGACCTCGACGGAACGTACAAGAAGGCGCTCGCTGCCGGCGCCACCGAGGTTCACGGGCCGATGGACAAGCCCGGGATGCCACGCGTCGCTCAGGTCAAGGACCCGAGCGGGAACGACCTCGGTTTGTACCAGGGCTAGAGATCCAGCAGTTCCGGGACCCTTAAGTGCGGACGGTGAACCGGGTCACGCCGACGCGACCTCCGTCGCCTTCGGCGTGACGTTGGTCTGAAGCTCGCGTTGTCCTGGCGACTCCGTGATCTCGCAGAGCGCACCGCTCGGTGAGGTGAAGCGCAGCGTGCGCTGTCCCCATGGTTCGTCCTGCGCGCCGCGGACCATCGTGGCGTTCACAGCGGATGCGCCACCGTCGACGGAATCGACCTCGAGCCCGAGCGTGAAGCCGAGCGGCACCCGCTCGGCGAGGTCCCGAGAGCCGTACGTCGACTCGGCGGCGTGCGCGCGTGCCCACAGACCGAAATGCAGGACACCGTCCACCTTCACCAACGCGTAGTCGGCCATCATCCTGTCGACCTCGAGGCCGAGCGACTCGTAGAACACAGCCGCCGCCTCGACGTCCACTACGACTTCCGCGATACCAGACACGTGCCGGATCATCCTGCCCTCCTTGATCGACGTTGTAGTGACTGGAACAAGCCCCTTCAGTAACTCCCCTCTTCGGATGTGCCGACCCTACAGTCACTTTCCGACAGCCCCATGTCGGGAATGGGACAATAGGATGTCGCCAACTCATGAACCGCACCGACAGGCTGTACGCCATCGTCGAAGAGCTTCGCGCTCGCTCCCCCCGGATGCTGCAGGCCGGTGCGCTCGCCGGGCGGTTCGAGGTGAGCGTCCGGACGATCGAACGCGATGTCCTGGCGCTGCAGGAAGCCGGCGTGCCCATCTGGTCGCAGCGCGGACCCCGCGGCGGCTACGCGCTCGATCCGCGCCGTACGCTGCCCCCGCTCAATCTGACCGCCGAAGAAGCCTTTGCCCTGGCCACGGCCCTGGCCGCTGCTGGTCCGATGCCGTTCGCCCACGCTGCGCGGAGCGCGCGGATGAAGCTGGCTGCGGTGATGGCCTCCGCCGAAGCCGCGGAGGCCGAAGCACTGGCCACTCGGATCCGGGTCGCCCCCCGGCCGGAGCCGGACGCCGCCGTCATGCGCGCGATCGAGGAAGGGGTCGTGCGCCACAAGGTCGTCGACCTGCTCTACGAGGACCGCTACGGACAGGAGTCCTCACGCGCCGTTGAGGCGCAGGGGCTGTTCAGCTCTCACCACGGCTGGTACCTGATCGGCTGGTGCCGGATGCGCGACGGTGGCCGGGTCTTCCGCCTCGACCGGATCAGGCAGGCGACGGTGACCGACGAGCCCATCCCGGAGCGCGATGTGGACGAGGTGCTGGACGTCCCGTTCCCGGTGATGATCCCGTCGCTGGTCGAGTAGGACGTTGCTTGCGCTCATCGGCGGCTCATCGTCGTCTCATCAACGGCCGGGCATGATGCCGTCGATGGAGAACGAGGAGGTGAAAAACACATGAGAGGCAAGACGAAAGCACTCATCGCAGCCGGCATCATCGCCGTCGCAGGCGCCGGCGCCGGCGTAGCCGTCGCGTCCGGTGGTTCGGACGCCGCCGAGCAGGCTAAGGACGCCGCTGAGAACGAGAAGCCGATCACCGGAAGCAACCTCGATCGCGCAAGTCAGGTTGCCCTCGATCACGTTGGCGAAGGGCGCGTGACCGGCACCGAGGAAGGTGACGAGGAAAGCTACTACGAGGTGGAAGTCACGCGGGACGACGGCAAGGAAGTCGACGTCCAGCTGGACAAGAGATTCAACGTGGTCGGCCAAGAAGTTGAAGATGGCGTCGACGACGGCAACGAGAACGAGTAGCCGGATAACGAACCGCGGGTGGCGGTGCGAGTGCGCCGCCGCCCGTATCCCGAAGCGAGCACCGCATAACGCGATGATGTCAGTGTGTCTCCGGTGAAACCGTCAACGCTGCTCGACCGTCTCGATGCCGACTACCGTCGGATGCACGACGTCTTGTCGGGGGTCGACCTGGGGGCGCCCGTCCCGAGCTGTCCCGGATGGACCGTCAAAGATCTCGTCGAGCACACGGCCCGGGTCTATCTGCACAAAGTGGCGTCCACCGAGCTCGGGCGTGAGCCGGAGCAGTGGCCGCCAGACCTGTCGGGCCAGACACCGTTGGCATCGTTCGAAGATGCGTACGCGAAGCTCACCGAGATGTTCGCGACTCACGACCCGTCCGATCACTCGGGGACGTGGTACGACCCGGATCAGACCGTGGGGTTCTGGATCAGGCGAATGGCACAGGAGACGGTGATCCACCGGCGCGACGCCGAACTCGCCGTGGGCGATCCGACACCGGCAGATCGGGAGCTTGCGATCGACGGCATCGCCGAGCTGCTCGATCTCTTCGTGGCGTTCCCGACGACCAAGTGGGCGGCCGAGTGCAAGGTCGTGCTCGAGCCGGCCGACGGCGACACCGTGCTCGTCGACACCGGCGATGATCGATGGCTCGCGAAGATCGGGATCGGTGGCGTCGAAGTCGTTCGTCCCGTGGACGTCCCGACAGCGACCGTCCGGGTGAGCGGCTCGCCGTCTCCGTTGCTGTTCTGGCTCTGGCACCGTTCGGCGCCGAGCGATGGTCATATCGAGGTCGAAGGCGAACCGGCGGCGATCGATCGACTGCACGCACTCCTCACGCTCAGCACGCAGTAGCCGAGGGTCGTTACTCGGTCGGCGGCCAGACCACCGGGTTGCGGTAGCTCACAGCCGGGCACCCGGCCTCGCAGCCCGGCAACCACTTGGCAAGGTCGGCTTGCTGATACGGCGGGATCGGATCGACGACGTTGCACCCGTCGGCGTAGTAGATCACCGTCATCACCGCGCGCAGATTGCCTGTTGGGTTCGGCGGCGCAGCGTGCAGGATCCAGCCGTCGTGGAACGTCGCGTCCCCCGCGGCGAGCGCGCCGTGTGTATCCACATCGAGCTCCTTCTCCGCGAGCATCGCGGAAAACGCCGCATCGGAGCTGTCGGAGATCTCGTACTCACCGAGGAAACCCAGCCGCTGCGAACCCGTTGCGAAGAGCATGCTCCCGACCTCCGGCGGTACGTCGACGAGCGGCATCCACATCGTGATCGTGCGATCGGTATCGAGCGGCCAGTAGTACATGTCCTGGTGCCACGGCGTTCGTCCGCCGCCGGCTTCCTTGAACATTGCTTGGTCGTGATAGATGCGAACCGTGTCGACCTCGAGCAGATCGGCAGCGATCTTCGCGAACCGCTTCGCGAGCACGAACTTCGCGACGGCTTCGTCCTTGCGCCAGATGTTCGGCACTTGCAGGAATGCCTTCCCGTACGTTTCGCGCTCTTCGAGCGGGCGCGTCTCTTTGTTGTGTCGGAACGCTGCGTCCTTGATGACCGGTCCGAATGTGGCGATCTCGTCGTCCGAGCACACACCGCGCAACACGACATGTCCATCGCGGCGGTAGTTGGCGATCGTCGATGCAGGAACGTCGCAAAGCGTGTCGAGCATCGGCAACGAGGTCGTGTCGGTCATGAGATGAGGAACTGGCGGTCGGCTTCGTCCGCAGCGGTCGTGACGCGCTCGCCCTTCTCGTCACGCGAGATGATCGCGCCGTCCGGTGCGTACTGCACGATGTATGCCTTGCGTACGGCGTCTGTCGTGTTCGGACCCGTTTGATGTGGCGTGAGCGAGCTGAACACCACGATGCTTCCCGCCTTCGCTTCGGCGACCTGCACATCGGCCGGATCCTCGACGCACTGGAACCCATAGTCGGTCCACCAGTGATCGAGTGTGCCGTGCTTGTGCAGACCGGGAACGACGAGCGGACATCCGTTCTGCGCGGTCGCGTCGGTCAATGCGATCCAGCACGTGAGGTACTGCTGGGGCTCGACGAACGCGTAGCCGTTGTCCTGGTGCCACGGGAACGGACGCGGTTTCTCCGGCTTCTTGTAGACGGCCTGGTCCCAATACAGCCGGACGGCCGGACCGCACAGGTCGTGCGCGATGTCGGCGAGCACGCCCCGCGAAGCAAGGTCTTTCAGGTATGGCGACGTCTTCACCAAGTGCGTCGTGAACGTGATCGCGTCGGCGTCGGAGATGAGGACGCTCCCGCCCTTACTGCGCAGCCACTCCGTCGACTTCTCCTCGAGCGGATCGATCTCGGCGAGGATCTCCGAGACGGTGCTTGCATCGAATGCGTCCTCGAAGACGAAGAACCCCTGCTCGTCGTAGCTGCGGGCCTGGTCTTCGGTCAGCCGGCGGAACGGTCCGGCTGCCGGTTCCCACTCGAACGCCTCGTTCCATCTGTGCCGTTCGGCTATCCGCGTCATCACACTCCCCTCCTCGGAGGCTCGACTGTAGTCCAACGCGCTAGGGTCGGTTCGTGGCCGACAAGCCCATCGCGGTGACCTCACCCATGCAGGGCACGGTCGTGCGCATCGCCGTCGCCGAGGGTGACCTCGTGCGGAGCGGTAGCGCTGTCGTCGTCCTCGAGTCGATGAAGATGGAGCACGACGTTGTTGCGCCGACGAGCGGCGTAGTGAAGAAGGTGTCGGTCGCCCAAGGCGAGCTCGTGAACGAGGGACAGCGGCTCGCCACGATCGAGCCGAGTGACGTCGCTGCGGCCACGATCGACGGTCCCGCCGCCGCCGATCCCGATGCGATCCGGCCCGACCTCGCCGAGGTGCTCGCGCGTCACGCCAAGACGCTCGATGAAGCGCGGCCAGAAGCTGTGGCGCGACGTCGCGCGTCCAACCAGCGGACGGTGCGCGAGAACATCGACGACCTGTGCGACGACGAGAGCTTCGTCGAGTACGCACCACTGGTGATCGCGGCGCAGCGCAGGCGCCGCTCGATCGACGACCTCATCGACCGCACACCGGCCGACGGCCTGGTCTGCGGTCTCGGGCGCGTCAACGGTCATCTCTTCGGCGACGAGTCGTCCCGCTGCATCGCGATGTCCTACGACTACACCGTGCTCGCAGGCACTCAAGGCATGCAGAACCACCGCAAGAAGGACCGCATGTTCGAGCTCGCCGCACAGCAACGTCTACCCATCGTGATCTTCACCGAAGGCGGCGGCGGACGTCCCGGCGACACAGACGGATCCGGCGTTGCGGGCCTCGACACGATGGCGTTCCATCTCTTCGCGAAGCTCAGCGGACTCGTGCCGCTCGTGGGCATCAACTCGGGCTTCTGCTTCGCCGGCAATGCCGCGCTGCTCGGCTGCTGCGACGTGGTGATCGCAACGAAGAACTCGAACATCGGGATGGGTGGCCCGGCGATGATCGAAGGCGGAGGTCTCGGCGTCGTCGAACCCACCGACATCGGGCCGATCGACGTCCAAACGAACAATGGTGTCGTCGACATCGAGGTTGAGGACGAAGCAGAGGCGGTCGGGGTCGCGAAGCGGTATCTGTCGTACTTCCAGGGACCGGTGGGCGCGTGGGGATGCGCCGACCAGCGGCTGTTGCGTTCGGCCATCCCGGAGAACCGCTTGAAGGCCTACGACGTCCGAGCGGTGATCCCGTTGCTCGCCGATACCGGGTCGGTGCTCGAGCTGCGCCGCGGCTTCGGCTTCGGGATGGTCACCGCGCTCATCCGCGTCGAGGGACGTCCGCTCGGTCTGATCGCGAACAACCCATCGCACCTGGCCGGCGCGATCGACTCACCCGGCGCCGACAAAGCGTCGCGCTTCATGCAGCTGTGTGACGCGTTCGACGTGCCCATCCTGATGCTCTGCGACACACCTGGGATCATGGTCGGCCCCGAGAGCGAGAAGACCGCGCTCGTCAGGCACGCGTCGCGCATGTTCGTCACCGGCGCCAACATCACAGTGCCCCTCTTCACGATCGTGCTCCGGAAGGGCTACGGGCTCGGAGCGATGACGATGGCCGGTGGCAGCTTCAAGACACCGGTGTTCGCCGTGTCATGGCCGACCGGCGAGTTCGGCGGCATGGGGCTCGAGGGTGCTGTGCGTCTCGGCTATCGCAAGGAGCTCGAAGCGATCGAGGATCCGGCTGAACGCGAGAAGGTCTTCGATCAGATGGTCGCCGCATCGTACGAACGCGGAAAGGCGCTCAATACCGCGAGCCACTTCGAGATCGACGATGTGATCGATCCGGCGGACTCGCGACGGTGGATCGCGTCAGCTTTGCGTTCGGTGCCACCACCCGCAGCGCGCACCGGGAAGAAGCGTCCATCGATCGACACCTGGTAGCCCGCTTTACGGCAGCAGAGGAGGCTGCCCCAGCTGTGCGCTGATGTTCGCGACGCTGCCGGAGAGCACCGACACAGGTTTGGCTGCCGCGGCCGATGCGCTGTCGTCGTAGAACTCGCCGAGATACTCACCGAGATCGAGAGGGATCGCGCACGGATCGAACTCGACATCAAAGGCACCTTGGTCGACCTTGACGTCGAAGTGACCGAGAAGATCCGTGAGCTCGGTGGCGATGATCTCGCCCGCGGCCGTCACCTCAACGCACACTCCCGGCAGCGGCGCACCGAGCAAACCGGTCACCGTTCCCGCCAGACGTCCCTTCCGTGCAAGGACGATGTCGACGCCGCTTGCTCCGATGTCGGTCACGTCGACGACCAGAGGTTGCACGTCGTCTGCGCTGTAGAAGGCCGAGGTGTGATCCCCCGCGCCGGGGCCGCATGTCGTATCGACGAGGACCAGCACACGGGACGGCGTCCCGTCGAGCCGGTAGGCGCCGGTGAGATCGGTCACGTACTGACCGGCCGCTCCGGCCAGCGTGCTGAGGTCGTCGGCGTCACGCGTCATCACGCACACGCCGGACACCGGGCTCCCGTTCGAGTCGGTGATCCGTCCGCCGATCGATCCGCGCGGACCGGTCTGGATGTACGGGACATCGGAGATCTTCGCCATTCTGGGAGGGGCCGTGGTTTCTCGCGGAGAAGCGCGCACGACGCCGAACGACCGCAGCGCCGGCGAGGCCGGCGCGACGACCGCATCGCCCGGCTCCGACGTCAAGAGCCGATCGGTTGCGAGCAGGGGCTGATCCACGTCCGGCGATGCAGGCGCTCGACCGCATCCGGCAAGCAGGACCACGAACAGCCCGAAGCACAGCGCGTGGCGTCTCACGTAAGGGTGTCGGCCGACCGTCCGGAGGGCTTAGCGTCTATCGATGCACAGCTGGGACTACCTCCGAACCTCACAGAGGCGCGACCTGCGCTTGATCCAGGCGCTGAGCAGCCGGAACTGGTCGCCGATCTCGTTCTGGCACCCGGGCGGCATCGCGTGGGGATGGCGGTCCGCGGTCGCGCCGTTCGCGGCCCATCTATGGGGGACGAACCACCGCGCCGAGGCCTGGGCGTTCGTCGCGGACGGTGATCTATCCGCGCACCTCGATGCGACCGCTGGCGAACTCGCACGTGACGTCGTCATGTGGGGCATCGAGGCCGGTGCCGGCAGTGCGACGATCCCCGACGGTCACGATGCGTTGCGCGGCGCCCTTCTCGCCGCAGGGTTCAGGCTCAGCAACGACGCAGGCTTCAGTCTGGACATGCGTCGAACGACGTCCGAACCGTCGTCCGTCGTCCTGCCCGGCGGGTACACGGTCCGCTCGGTCACAGACGGTGACATCGAAGAGCGTGTCCGGGTGCACGCCGCCGCGTGGACCGTCCCCGCGAGTGGGACCGGCGAGTGGACCTCCGGCTTTACGGCACGAACCTACGCAACGGTTCGCTCAACATGGCCGTACGACGAGGACCTCGACCTCGTTGCCATCGCTCCCGACGGAACGTTCGCTGCGTGCTGCATCGCATGGCTTGATCCCATGACGTCGACCGCCGAGATCGAACCAGTCGGCACCGACCCAGCGCACCGACGGCTCGGTCTCGCGTCTGCCGTCTGCGCTGAAGCGATCCACCGTCTCGCCGAGCTCCGCGCCACGCACGTGGTGATCCACCCCCGCGGCGACGACGCGTACCCGGTTCCGCGCGAGGTCTACAGACAGCTCGGCTTCAAGACCGTCAACCGCACGCGCACCTACGTCAGGTGATCACTCGCCCAAGGCGCCTTCGAGCTTGAGGAGGTACTCCTTCATCGGTAGGCCTCCCCCGTAGCCTCCGAGTCCGCCGTCGCTGTGGAGCACCCGGTGGCACGGGACCACGAGCGGGATCGGATTGTTGTGCAGTGCGTTTCCTGCGGCGCGCGCCGCGCGCGGACTCCCGGCTTTCGTGGCCATGTCCTTGTAGGTCGAGACGCTCCCGAACGGGATCTTCGCCGTCGCGCGGAGCACCTTGAGGTTGAACCCCTTCACGAGCGACCAGTCGAGCGGCACATCGAAGTCCCGACGCTTGCCCCCGAAGTACTCGTCGAACTCACGTCGCAGATCGTCCAGCTTCGCCGGCGCTTCGAGCACTCGAGGTGACACCCTCTCGCTCAGCTCGTCGAGCACGTCGTCGAACTCCATCGAAAACGCCACGCGGATCAGTCCGCGCGGCGTCGCCGCGACGAGCCATTCGCCGAGCGGCGAATCGATCCTCGCGTACGCAACGTCGATCAGATCGGCGGCAGCCGAAAGGAAGCGGTCTGCCGCCTTTGCGTCTTGTCCTACCAGCGCGCGTCCCGCGCGCTTGAGGCGGTTCTGGATCATTCGCTCAGCACCTCTCTCAGCCTGCGCAATCCCATACGTGCGTTCTGGCGAGCCGAATCCTCCGAGCACGACAACGCCTTCGCGATGTCCGCGTACGGAAGGTCGTTCACGTACCGGTAGGCAACGGCGGCTCGCTGCATCGGCGGAAGCGTTCGGACGGCACTCCATAACTCGTCGTCCACACCTCGATCCGCTGGGCAGGCGGCCGCGCCTGCGATCTCGGGCACCGCGTCGGTCGGCACCGGGTGGCGGCGCCTGCTCCGATGGGAGTCGACGGCCTTTCGGAAGGCGATCGTCATGACCCAGCCCTTGAGGTTCTTGGCTTCTTTCAGCTTCGGGTACGCAGCGAGGGCAGAGAGGAAGGTCTCCTGGAAGCAGTCGTCGGCATCCTGGCGACCGGCGACGGCGACCACGAAGCGCCAGACGTCGTCTCGATGTTCGTCCATGAACACCTGAAATGGCGGTAGCGATGATGGCAGCACGTCCTCATAGAACGCGCAGGAGCCGACGGACGTGAAATCGCCGTCTGAGGATCGGTGCAGTCAGTGGCTTCTGTTAAGTTCCGTTAGCTACTGTGGCATCTGATGGTAGAGTCGGATGCCATGGTCTGGGCCGTGCTGGTCGCCGTTGGAGTCGCCGTCACATCGATGACGCTGTTCGGCGCGCGCCTCACACGCCGGCCGTCCCGTGAAGATCTCATCGTCGAAGACCTCGAATCCTCCGACCCCGACGACCCGTGGGCGGCCTGGAAGCCGCGCCCGTTCGAAGAGCTCGACCGGCGGCGTCCGCGTTTGTGGCCCGTCGGCGCGGCGATCACCGGCCTGTTGATGGTCGGAGCCGGCTTCGCGGGAGCTCGCCAGACGTTGTGGGCTGCTACCTCGGCCTCCCCGACGACAGAGGCGACGCCGCGCCCGTACGTCGTCCAAGTTGATATCCCGGAAACTCCGACGCCCAAGCCGACGCCCAAGCCCACAGCGACGCCGGTTCCGGCGACACCTCTGCCCACCGCGGCGGCAACGGTGGCTCCGGCGTCGAGCGCCGCGGCCACCGCGGTCCCAACCGGAAGCGGGCCGACGTTGGCGGGCAGCAGCAGCTGTAGTGGTGGCTCGGTCACGCTTTCCTATTCGGCCGGCGGGACGGAGCTCTCCTGGCTGGCCGTCTATGCGGACGGCAAGGTCGTCCGCGGCGGGCCCATCAGCGGAAACGCCAACTCCGGGACCTACACGCAGGCGGCTACTCCGGGCGATCACAACCTCGAGGTCGCCGTCGAGGACAAGGCCGGACGCACGACCCGCAAACAGTTCCAAACCCGCTGCGCCTAGACGCTCCACACCGCCGGCGGGCTTCCGCGAGTCCTTCTGACCCGGTATCCTGCTCTCGGAGCAACGGCGCTCCGCGTCCCCACGAGTCGGGGCTGCGGGCGTCGTTTTGTTTTTCCATCGGACGTTGGGACACAGCCGAGGATCACCGAGATGGCCAACGCCTACGTATTCGACCCCCGAGCCGAGCGCGACGCTTGCGGCATCGGCTTCGTCGCCGATGCCAAAGGACGCCGGAGCCGCGCCATCGTCGAAGCCGCCATCGGCGCCCTGTGCCGGGTGGTCCACCGGGGGGCTGTGGCCGCCGACGCCAAGACCGGCGACGGGGCAGGTCTGCTGTTCCCGATCCCGCCGAAGGTGTTCGGCGACCGGGGAGTGGCCGTGGTCTTCGCTCGCGGAGGCGACGACGGGGCCATCAGAGAGCTCGTTCTGGAGGCCGCGCGTGCCGAAGCGCTCAGCGATCTCACATGGCGCGACGTTGCGGTCGATCCGCGCGCACTCGGCGACTTCGCGCGAGCCGCTCAGCCCGGGATCTTCCACCTGCTGTTCACCACCGACACCGACGACGCCGAAGAGCGCGAGCGCCGAGCGTTCCGTGCTCGCCGGCGCGCCGAGAAGATCGCGGCGGAGCGGGGACTCGAGGTGTACTTCCCCTCCTGGTCGTTCCGCACGATCGTCTACAAAGGACTCATCGCCGCGCCGGAGATCGCGAACTTCTACCTCGACCTCGGCCGGGACGACTTCGAAGCACCCTTCGCGGTCTTCCACCAGCGCTACTCCACCAACACCATGCCGACGTGGGAGCGCGCTCAGCCGTTCCGCTTCCTCTGTCACAACGGCGAGATCAACGCCATCCAGGGAAACATCAACCAGATGCGTGCGCGCGAAGGGCGTCTCGGCGCAGTTGATCTCGCGCCGCCCGACCTTCTTCAGCCCGTCATCGACACGACCGGCTCCGACTCATCGATGCTCGACAACGCACTCGAGCTGCTCGTGCGCGGTGGACGCGACATCCGTCACGCCGCACACATGCTCGTCCCCGACTCGTGGGAGACCAAGGACGACCTCTCCGCGGATCTGCGCGGCTTCTACCGCTACCACTCGTGTCTCGTCGAGCCGTGGGACGGTCCGGCCGGTCTCATCTTCACCGACGGCGTGCGCGTCGGAGCCACGCTCGATCGCAACGGGCTTCGTCCACTTCGCACGCAGATCTGCGAAGACGGACTCGTCATCGTGAGCTCCGAGGTCGGCACCGTCGATGTCGCCGGCCACGGCGCGGTGAAACGAGGCAAGCTCTCCGAGGGTGAGATCATCTGCGTCGATCCGACGCTCGAGATGCAGGTGCAGGACGACGCGACGACCAAGCGCTTCATCTCCTCCATCGGGCCTTTCGCCGAATGGTCGGAGCGTCTGACCACGCGCAGCAACGGAACACCGCACGCCGACGTCCCCGAAGACATCGTCGCGCGGCAAGCTGCGTTCGGTGTGACCAAAGAAGAGATCACAGTGATCGTCGAGCCGATGGCGAAGTACCGCAAGGAGCCGACCTCATCGATGGGCGACGACACGCAGGCGCCATTCCTGACGACGTTTGCGCGTCCTCTGTTCAACTTCTTCAAGCAGCGTTTCGCGCAGGTCACCAACCCGCCGATCGACCACCTCCGGGAACGACTCGTGATGTCGAAGCGCACACTCGTCGGTCCGCGTGCGGCGCTGCTCACCGAAACGCCGCAAGCCGCCGATCTCTTCGAGTACGAGTCGTTCGTCGTCTACCAGCAGGCCGTGGACGATCTCTTCGTCGATGCGTCCCCCTGGGGTGCAGCGAGCGACGGCGACGTCGCGATGATCGACTCGACGTTCCCGGTTGGTGACGGACCCGCCGGCCTCGAAGCGGCGTTGCGTCGCATCGGGGCCGAGGCCGAGGACGCCGTCGGTCGTGGCGTGGCCATCCTCGTGGTCTCAGACCGCGCTGCGGGGGCCGAGCGCGTCCCGATCCCCTCCCTCGCAGCCATCAGTGCGGTGCACCACAGGCTCGTTCGCGCGGGACTTCGGACGCAGTCATCGATCGTCTGCGATTCAGGCGAACCGCGCGAGACGCACCACTTCGCGTGCCTCGTCGGCTACGGCGCCGACCTCATCTGTCCGTGGCTGACGTTCGCGCACCTCGCCGATCGCGCGTCCAAGGGGATGGTCGACGGACTCCCGGTGACCGAAGCCCTCGAGAACTACCGTTACGCCATCGAGGACGGCGTCCTCAAGATCATGTCGAAGATGGGCATCTCCACCGTCGATTCGTATCGTGGAGCGCAGATCTTCGAAGCCTATGGTCTCGGCAGAGAGGTGATCGAGCTCTGCTTCGATGGCACGTTCTCGACGATCTGGGGCATCGGCTTGGCCGAGCTCGGTGAAGACGCGGTGAAACGCCACGCGCACGGGTACGGCGACGCTTCCTCCTCTGAACAGAAGGCGCGGCTCCCGTCGACCGGATTCATCAAGCACAGGCATGGCGGCGAGTACCACATGGCCAACCCCGACGTCGTCAGCGCGTTGCAGGACGTCGTCGGCTCGGGCACGAACCGCAGGCAGGCCGACCTCGAGAAGGCCGCGCATGCATTGCGCGCCGCGGTGAAGTCGGAGAACGACGCGCAGTACGACGTGTTCGCCGCATTGGTCAACGAGCGGCCACCGTCGACGCCGCGCGATCTACTCCAGTTCGTCTTTGCCGCCGAGGCGATCCCCATCGAAGAGGTCGAGCCGGCGTCCGAGATCTGTAAACGATTCAGCTCAGGTGCTATCTCGCACGGAGCGATCTCGCGCGAAGCTCACGAGACACTCGCCATGGCGTTCAACATGGTCGGTGGCCGCGGCAACACCGGCGAAGGCGGCGAAGACCCGTACCGCTTCCGCACCAAGGGTTCCGATCGCGACCGCAACTGCAAGATCAAGCAAGTGGCTTCGGGGCGATTCGGCGTGACACCCGAATACGCGTCGTGTGCCGACGAGCTACAGATCAAGATGGCACAGGGCAGCAAGCCCGGTGAAGGCGGACAGCTTCCCGGCCACAAGGTGTCCGCCGAGATCGCACGACTGCGTCACACCCAGCCCGGCGTCTCGTTGATCTCCCCGCCGCCACATCACGACATCTATTCGATCGAGGACCTCGCGCAACTCATCTTCGATCTCAAGCAGGTCAACCCGCGGGCCGACGTGTCGGTGAAGCTCGTCGCGACGACCGGAGTCGGCACGATCGCCGCAGGTGTCGTGAAAGGACTGGCCGAGGTTGTGATGCTGTCGGGCGCCGACGGCGGTACGGGTGCGTCGCCGCTGTCCTCGATCAAGAACGCCGGCCTGCCGTGGGAGATCGGGCTCGCCGAGACCCAACAGACGTTGATCGCCGAGGGACTTCGTTCTCGCGTGCGCGTGCGCGTCGACGGAGGCTTTCGCACCGGACGCGACGTCGCGATCGCCGCGCTGCTCGGCGCCGACGAGTTTTCGTTCGGCACAGCGCCGCTGCTGGCCGAAGGCTGCATCATGGTCCGCACCTGCCACCGCGATACCTGCCCGGTCGGCATCGCCACGCAGCGTCCCGACCTCCGCGCGAAGTTCCAGGGCACGCCGGAGATGGTGGCCGCGTACCTGTTCTTCGTGGCCGAGGAAGTGCGCCGCATGCTCGCATCACTTGGTCTGCGTTCGATGGACGAAGCGATCGGTCGCACCGATCTGCTCCAACGCAAGGTGACCGGCGAGCCGCGTGCCGATTCCGCTGATCTCGGATGGCTCCTGAACGACGCGCGCACCGATAGCGACTCCCCGACGCGATTCGTGGAGCACATCGCGATGCAGCGTGCACGCTCCGAGCTCGGACGACGCGTGAAGGAAGACGCGATCTTCGCCGTGCGCACCGGAGGCCGTGCGGTGCTCCATTACCCGATCACCAACGCCGACCGAACCGTGGGGGCCGAGCTCGGCGGTGAGATCGCCTACCACTTCGGCGAGGAGTCGCCTCCCGGTGAAGCCAGCGTCCGCTTCGTCGGAGCTGCCGGACAGTCCTTCGGTGCCTTCCTCGCATCCGGCGTCGACTTCACACTCGTCGGCGAAGCCAACGACTACGTCGGAAAGTCGATGAACGGTGGACGGATCGTGATCGTGCCGCCGCCCGATGACGCCGGATCTCCCGTCCTCATGGGCAACACCGTGCTGTACGGCGCGACGGGCGGAGAACTGTATTGCGCCGGCGCGGCCGGTGCCCGCTTTGCGGTACGCAACTCCGGCGCTCTCGCCGTGATCGAAGGTGCCGGGATGCACGCGTGCGAGTACATGACCGGCGGCTGGGTCGTGATCCTCGGCCCCGTCGGGATCAACCTCGGCGCAGGCATGACCGGGGGCCAGGCGTTCGTCTACGACCCAACACACGCGCTGCCTTCGAAGGTCAACACCGAGCTCGTGAGTGTCGCGCAAGCCAATCGCGACCAGCTCGAGATCGTCCGCGAATTCGTCGAGACTCACGTGCGTTACACGCAGAGCAAGCTCGCGAACGAGATCCTCAACGATTGGCTTCGCGAGTCACAGAGCTTCTTCGCGGTCGTCCCGAAGACCGACGTCGCCAAGATCGAGGCCCGCAAGGACGGTCTCGGCCGCGAGGACGAAGCCGAAGCACTGGTCGCCGCCGGCGGAAGCTGACCCTCCGATAGCATAGTCACCATCGACTTGATAGCGATTCTGCTATCATGCACCTATGAACATCGGAAACAGCGTCCGACAGGCTCGGCGCCGGGCCGGCCTCAGCCAGCGCGAGCTCGCCGAGAGAACAGGCGTCCCCCAATCGACGATCGCCCGTGTCGAGTCCGGCTCCGTCGACCCGCGAATGAGCACCATCGCGAAGCTCCTCTCCGCCTGCGGTGAGGAGCTCGAGGCCATGCCGAGGCTCGGGGAGGGAGTCGACCGAACGGGCATCCGCGAGACGCTAGAGCTCGATCACACGCGGCGCTTCGACCTCGCGGTCGCGGCCGCACGAAACCTCCGCAGCCTTCAGGAGTCGGTCACATGGACCAACCCGAGTTCGATCCGAAACTCGCGCTCGACACGCTGACCGACGCCGGCGTCCGGTTCGTCCTCATCGGTGGTCTCGCGGCGAATCTGCACGGGTCTTTGATGATCACGCGAGACATGGACATCTGCTATGCCCGCGATCGCACAAATCTCGAACGCCTGGCGGAAGCACTTCGCACGCTCCACGCGCGGCTTCGCGGAGCGCCGGAGAACGTCCCGGTCCTGCTCGACGCTTCGACATTCGAGGCTGGAGACAGCTTCACCTTCGTGACGGATGCAGGGTCGCTCGACTGCCTCGGCACGCCCTCGGGCACAGTGGGTTTCGAGTCACTCGAGCAGAACGCGCTAGACGCCAAGATCCACGGCATCCCGATCCGGGTCGTCGCACTCGACGATCTCATCCGAATGAAACGGGCGGCAGGTCGTCCGAAGGACCTCACAGCGATCCAAGAGCTCGGCGCGCTGCGCGAGGAGATAGAACGCCGCGAAGACTAGACCGAGGTCGGGAGCCCCACGTCTCGGAGCGCCTCCGGCGCGCCCGTCGTCACGCGCTGTCCTCTTTTCGCTCTCCCGGCGCCTTCTCCCGGCCATCGAGAGCTTCGACGATCGACGCGCGCGCCTCTCGGAGCGCCGCGCGCAGTCGTTCGAGGCGGTCGTGATCGAGGTCGTGCCGCCGCGCGGCGGAGACCACGTCCGACACGAAGCCATCGAGGTCGGCTTGCAACGAGCGCCAGATCGTTCTGATCTCCGACGATGCGTCTCGCGCGGCATCCCGCGCCGCGCGAGCTGCGTCGCGGCCGATGCGCCCAGCATCTCGCGCCTCTTGCGTGACGTCCCTCGCCGTGCGACCCGCGCGTCGTTCGTCTCGCCGGACCTCGATCGCCGCCCGCCTGACCTCGAGGCGAAGATCGCGCACGGACGATTTCACGTCGTTCTTGATCTCACGTGCGATGTCCTTTGCGGAACGCGTGAGGCGCTGTCCGAGCGCG
This sequence comes from uncultured Actinomycetes bacterium, assembly GCA_964520325.1. Lineage (GTDB taxonomy): Bacteria > Actinomycetota > JAICYB01 > JAICYB01 > JAICYB01 > CAZFOB01. Next base: position 40,611 of record CAZFOB010000026.1, read on the forward strand.
GTGAGCTCTTCTGAGCGAAGGCGGAGTTCTTCGCGTCCGCGATCGGTGAGCCGGTACACCTTGCGGCCTTCCTCCTCACCGTCGCTTTCGATCAGGCCCTCCTGCTCGAGTGCGGACAGTCGCGGATAGACCGTTCCGGGGGACGGCGAATACAGGCCGAGGAACTGCTCCTCGAGGCCGGAGATGATGTCGTACCCGTGACGCGGCCGCTCGTCGATCAGCTTGAGCAGCCACAGACGAAGATCGCCGTGGCCGAAGAGCTTGCTCACGCCGCGGCCCGGCCCCGAAGCACGCGCAGGTCACCGGAGACCGTTTTCACCCACAGCCGCGCACCGCCCGTCCCGATCGTCTCGGAGATGTTCCTACGGCCGGGCTTGGCGTTCCAGTGCAAACCGAAATCGGTGACGAGACTTCCCGACACCGATGTGGCGTCGACGCTGACGTTGGGCTCGGTCGTGGTGCGTACGGCAACATCGCCGGACACTGTCGACACGTCGTAGGTACCCGTCGGGTCGAGGTCGAGGTCGAGGAGCACGTCGCCGGACACCGACTTCGCGTCGACCCACCGGCACGCACCGTCGACGATCGTGATGTCTCCGGAAACGGATTTGAGCTTGAGTCCCGCTGCGATGTCCTTGGCCTCGATGTCCCCCGAGACCGTCATCACGCTCACTTCGTTCTTGAGGGACAACAGCGTGATGTCGCCGGACACCGTCTTGATCTTCGAACCACCGTCGAATCCGGACGCAACGACGTCGGCCGAGACCGTCGTCAATTCGATCTCGGCGCCCGGCGGAGCGGTGATGGCCACCGTGCAGCGGTGACGACGATTCTCGGTGACCAACTTGAAGAACCGGCCGATCGGCGCAAGATCCGGCTCGGGCTGCGTGACGAAGAGCGTCCCGTTTGAGAGCTCCACCGTCACGTCGGCTCCGCCTTCACGGCGAACGTCGATGTGCGCTACCGATCCCGCCGTCACGGTCACCTCACCGGCGACGACCCGGACGACGACCCGATCGACATCGCTCAAGTCGATTGAAAGCTCGTCCTCGACCTTCCAGAGTTCCTTCGGCCCGCGGCTCATGGCGTCCCTCCTCCGTGGATGAGGAGTCACGATATATCGCGTCTTTCGGCCGAGTCAAGATATATCGCGTCTCCCCGGTCCTTTCCCCATCACCTCGTCCACCCGTCGGACGAGATCATCGGGCGCTTTTATGGCATGGGGCGAGCTCGACGTCCTCAACCATCAGCAGATCATCTGGGTGAAGACGTCGATCCTTCACGGTTACGCCTACTACCCCTGGCAGCACGAGCCCTGATTGATGGGCTGGCAGAAGGGCCACAAACCGAAGCACGACGGGAAGAACAGCGCCGA
>CAZFOB010000027.1:0-37721 GCA_964520325.1 uncultured Actinomycetes bacterium
CCCGCATGTCCGGTGGTGTGGGAGGGCCGGGGTTAACCCCCGGCCCTACCCGATCCATGACCTCCCGAACTGTAGGTGTCCGGACACCCGAATACCCTTCGGCTACGCTGAATTCGCGGGGACCCGGTCTGCCGGGACGTCCAAAAAAACGACATGGATCAGAAGACAACCTGTCCCAACTGCAACCGTGATGTCGAAGCCGGTATGCGCTTTTGCGACGCTTGCGGAACCAAGCTCGAGGCCGGGTCGCACGTCACACCCATCGCTCCTCCCGACGACAAGGACCTGAGCGAGCTCTGGGACGGCGGAGGCAAACCACCGCTGACCGAGCGTCGGCGCGCCCGGCGAGAAGCCAAGGCCGCGCGCAAGAGCGAAGCGTCGAAGGCGGAGGACGTCCCGGCGCCGGCACCCGTTCCCGCCGTTGATCCGCCGCCGCCGCGCCCGCGTTCGCAGGTCACGCGCGCTGAGGATCTGAAGACCGCGACCTCGCAGGGCCGGGCCGGCATCTCCGGCCGGCTCCGATGGCAAGACGATCCGGCGCCTGCTCCTCCGCCTGCTCCGGCGCCTGCTCCTCCGATGGAGGAGCTGACACCAGAGCCGGTAGGGGCGACGACGTGGCGTCCGGCCACGGTTGTAGACAGCGCATCGCCGGCGGCCATCGGCGCGTTGTTCGCCGTGCACCTTGTCGTTTCGCTCCTCGTCGGGGCCGTGTTGCTCGGCATCGCTGCCGTTGTCGCTTCGCTCACGAGCGACGGACGCGTTGCGCTGCTCGAGATCCGCGGTTTGCCGATCTTCATCGGCGGCGCCACCTCGATCATCGTTTTCGCATTGCTGCGCACCGGGCCGAGACCGAATGCCGGTCGCCGCTCTGTGGCGATCAGCGTCTTCGTCGGCTTTGTCCTGCTCGTCTTGGGCGTCGCACTCGCGTACCAGCCGTCGGTCATGCGGACGGCGCAGAGCAGGCTCGACCGCTCACTCGGCGTGTTCGGCTCAGACGTCGCAGAAGGCGTCGAACGGTTTGCCGGTGACGTCGATCAATGGAACTTCGAAGTGCAGCAGTACCGCGACGATCATCTTGCCACTGTCCTCGGCTCCCGGAAGTCGGAGACCGACGCGAAGAAGTTCGCCAAGGCCGAGCAGATGTTCCGCATCGCGGCCGGCGAGTCGGAGAGCGCGCTCGACGGGTTGGTGAAGCGGATGCGCAGCCACGCCGACGCGATCCGCCACGCGCCGCTGCGCGATGCTCTCGGCGACCTGACGGCGATCTTCGCCGAGGAGCTCACCGGGATCCGGTCGATCACTCGTGGCCTTACCAACAACGACACCGTGCTCACCGAGTCGGGTGACACGAGGTTCAAGGACGCGACGCAACGCGCGGTCGATTTCTTCGAGGAACGGGTGCGCCCGATCCTCGAGCGCGGCGAGCTCGACGCCGACTCGTTCGGCCTGTCGGTCGAGGAACTCCGCGGTTAGCCAGCTGTTTCGTAGGCCGGGGGCGCCCGTGGCTGTGTTGTGGGCCCGGATGGACTCGAACCATCGACCAACCGATTATGAGTCGGGCGACGACGCGGGCCTATGTGCGGCTTGACCTGCGGTGTTGCTCTAGGCCGACGACCGCCGTCCCGTCTGTGTCCCGTCCCACGTTGACGGGCGCGGCCGCGAGCGCTCGGTTTCGCGCGGTTTCGAGCACGTCCGCGACGCGATCGAGGTCGTCCGGCCACATGTGCGCGTAGACGCGAAGCGTCGTGCTCGCGTCCTTGTGCCCGAGTTGTTTCTGCACCTGGACGATGCTCGCGCCATCGCGAATGAGCACGCTCGCGCACGTGTGCCGAAGATCGTGGATGCGAAGCGCGGACGGGAGCTCGGCGAGCCCCACGGCGCGCTTGAACACCTGTCGGTAGAACTTCCAGTGGCGGAGCGGAGAGCCATCGGGGGCCGAGAAGACGAGCGCGCGGGGATCCTTGGGCAGATCGGCCAGACGCGCCCCCAGCGCGTCGGCGAGAAAGCGAGGGATGGCCACCATGCGGCGTTCGTTTCCCTTGGGCGAGCCGAACGTCACCGAGCCGTCCAGATCGACGGCGTTCTCAACGACCTCGAGCCGGGACGCAAGGATGTGACAGCGCTCTCGACGCAAGGCGACGAGCTCGCCCCACCGCAGACCCGAGTACCCAAGCGTCAGAAGAGCGAGCCCATCCGGACCGGCCGCGGCCGCGAGCCGTTCGAGGTCTTCTGGTGCGATCACGAGCATGTCGTGGTCCGGCAGCTTTGGCAGCTTCACCCTCACGCACGGCGTACGCGCGACGTAGCCGCCCTCGACGGCCGTCTGCATGATCGCGGCGAGCAGACGGTACGCCTGGCGCGTCCACGATGCGCTGAGGCCAGATGTCGTCGGGTCAGATGTCGTTAGGTCGGCTATCCACTCGCGTACGGCCAGTGTGTCGATGAGCCCAACGGGCGTTTCACCGAAGCGGGGGAGCACGTGCTTTGCGAGCAGGGTTTCGTACCCCCGAAGCGTCTTCGGCTTCACGTGCGCGACCGTGGCCATGTGCCGGGCGGCGACCTCGCCGAACGGTGTCTTCGCGCGGTCGGGATCGATCCAGTCCTGCCGCAGTTTTGCGCCCTCTTTGTCGGTGATCCAGTGTTCAGCTTCGCTCTTCTTGGCGAAGGCTTTGGAGCGTTCGCGGCCGGCAGGGTCCGTGTATCGGGCTACCCAACCGCGTCCGACCTTGCGCTTGTCTTGGATGTGAGCCAATGATTCACGCCTCCTCTCGCCGTGCAGGGAGTATGGGCCCGACGGGGGACACTAGCGTTCGCTTTGTACCACCGTTGGCTCATCGGAATCGAGGCACCTAATTTCCTCGACCCGTTTCCGCCGCGGAAACTTTGAGATTGTGGTGTGGGAGGGGGTATCGCGCCCCCCAGCGACCGGACGCCTGCGCTAATTGTCCACACTGCGCTTAGATTGTCGTCGGTTCGTGCTATACCTCCGTCCGTAAGGCTCTATCCCGCTCGGGTGTAGGTCGTGTGTCGCGACCTCATAGCCCCGAGCCGGACGCAAGAAGATCCCGCGTACGGCCATCGCGAAGGCCGAGGGCGGAGGTACCGCGGTGAGAAATTTCCCTCCCGCTAGAACAGGGCGGGGGCCCTCGGTGACGGCCGGGGACGCGCGGCTACTCCCTAAAAGGTCCGGATCGATCTCCCAAGGAGGAGACCCTTGGCGTTGACCGCCAGCCAGAGGAGTACACGCACGAGTATCGAATCGCGAGCGCGATGAATCAGTTACTGACACGCCAGCAAGTGGCCGAGCTCTTGCAGGTTCCTGTTGCGACGCTCGAACGATGGGCGCATCGCAAGGAAGGCCCTCCGTACAGCCGGATCGGCCGACACGCCCGCTACGACGAGACAGACGTACAGAGGTGGAACGCCGAACGAAAAGTGAAGGTGGCCTCGAAGCACGCGAACGCGTGAGCTTCTTCCTCTACCGGCTCGAAAGAGCCCGCCGCTTCATCGATCTCCTGATGCGAGAGGAACCACTGGGGATCGGCAAAGTCCGAGTTGTCGGAATGCGCGACGAATCGTTCGCCCTCAAGGAGACGGAACACATGGAGACGACGTGTGAAAGCTGCGGGACACCGACCGACCGGCCGTACTGCGTCGCCTGCGACGGACACAAGTGTTCGGACTGCTGTGAGGCGCGCCGCCGCGTTGCGGAATCGGTGCGTGAGGTCCCGCCGTGGGAGTGGCAACCACGAAAAGAAAGGGGCCCCGTCGTGACACGGGACCCCCGAGAACTCAACCTCTCCACGCCATTCTACTGCCACCGACCGACAGGAACGGCGACGGCACGGCACGCGCTCGGGGTTGGTTCGTGACGTGGCGTCCTCCCGCACCAACGGAAGTCGGATCAACCGCGATTGGTCGTCGCCGGGCCCACGTACACGGCCGAGTGACGGCAGGTGGTCGAAGGTGCCTGCGATAGTTCTCGCCGATCCTCGCGTTCCGGATCAGGACAAGGTCGTGTGGGCCGCGCTTCTGCTATGGGGCGACGGCGAAGACCGCCCCTGCAGTCCGTCCGTCGGGACTGTTGCCAAGTTCCTCAACCGCAGCAAGCATTCGGTCTTGAGGAGCCTTCAGCGTCTGGAAAAGCTCCAGTACCTCAAGGTCGATCGTCACGGAAGAGCGCCGGGACGCGCCGGCCGCAGCAGCCATTACCAACTCTGCATACCGGTAGCAGATGTGACACCGCTCATTGGAATCGAAGGAGGGCGGTTCTGCGGCATAGGCATACCGGTGGCAGAAGGGGGACCGGTCAAACGCGAAGCGGTTCCAGATTTGAACAGGGGCGGTGCCACATCTACAACCGCACCGGTAGCAGATGTGGCACCCGAGTTAGAGGTTGGAGTTAGAGAGAAAGAGTTAGAGGACGGCGTGTCTTCGACGAACGGCCAGGCCGAACCGTTGACGACCACGGGACGTCTGGCCCGAGAGCGCGCGCTTGCTGCCGCTTCGTCGGACGAAGACGAAAGGCTCGCGGCCCGTCGGCACACCGAGGAGCACGTGGCCGGCCGCTCGGATCCTGAGTGTCGGTACTGCGGCGAGGACGCGACGATGAGATCGGCGACACGTGAGCGATGAACGTCACGTCTACGTCGTGATGTGCCCGAACGACTCGTGCTGCTCGGACGTTCAGGTGTTGATCACCGACCCCGAAGACGGACGGCTCGCCACCTGCCCTCGATGCGCCGAACGGTTCGTCTTCCATGCACCGGAAGTAGCCGAGTAGCCATCGAGGAAGCGCGGCGAGGCCCCCCGCCCCCCCGGGGGAGGGGTGTGCCTCGCAAGACGGGGCCTGCGCAGCAGGACCCGTCCCAATCTCTCTCGGAGGTTTCTGAACTGCCAAACCCCTTTGAAGGGGAGAAGGAGAGCCATGCCAAGCCCTAAGCCACCCACGGCGTTGTCGGCGCGCTCCAAGCGACTTTGGAGGCAAGTGCTCGTGGAATACGAGCTGTCGTCGGCCGAGGTCGAGTTGTTTCGCACGGCCCTCGTCGCGCTGGATGAAGAGGACGGTGCCGCAGAGACCCTGAGGCGCGAAGGGTCGATCGTCAACGACCGCTACGGCGTACCCAAGCAACACCCGGCCATCGACATCCGCAACCGAGCGCGTCTGTACTTCGCGCGCACGGTGGCGCAGCTCGGCATCAGGGCCACACCGGAGTCGATCCGCAATCAAGCGATACGCGGTTCGAAGACCGGACCGAAGCCGCGAAGCGCTCACCCACGGCGGGCCTCCTGATGGCGGTCCCCAAGAGAGCCACGGCGGCTCGTGTCGAACAGCCCAGATCAGATGCCGACCTACCGGATTGGGCCCGGTCCGAAGACCCCGCCGTGTTTCTTGACGGCTTCGAGCGTCTCTTCTTCGGGACGGACGCGTTCGATCGGGAGACCTACCGAGCGACGCGCAGGAAGGCGGTCGGAATGCGCATCGCACACCCGGATATCAGCAAACGCATCTATGACGAGCTCGTCGGGGGGGTCTGATGGGCGCGCGAACCGTCGCCGGGCCCGCAGTCGTGCTGGAGGGCCGCAGTCTCGTGATAGTGGCGGTTGCGCTCGACGAGATCGCGTCGAGGCTGAAGACGCGTGAGGACATCGCCGAGTTCGCGGACTTGCGCGAGATCGTCGCCGACGCGTGCCGGATTTCCGCGACCGCTTCCGTCGAGGAAACCGGGCGAGGATGGTTGTGTGAGATAGATGCATCGCGCCACCTCGACTCGGAAGAGGCGGCGACGATGCTTGACGTCTCGCCACGCCGCGCGCGACAGCGCGCTTCGGAGTTCGGTGGACAACGCGTCGGCGGTCGCTGGTACTTCGACCGGCAACTCATCGAGGCCGAGGCGAAGCGGCGCGGCCTGACGAAGTGAGGACAACCATGCAAAAGCAACTCAAGGACATCCGAATCAAGAGCGATCTGCGCGGCGAGGTCGAAGCCGTGTTCTCGACCCTGAACGTGATCGACTCCGATGGCGACGTCACATTGCCGGGCGCGTTTCGCAACGGTGCGGAAGCCGTCATCAGTGCATATGGCCATCAGAGCTGGCAAGGCATGCTCCCGGTCGGGAAGGGCACGATTCGCGAGACGGGAGACGAGGCGATCCTCGACGGCAGGTTCTTCCTTGAGACCGCTCACGGCCGCGACACGTTCCACGTCGTGCGTGAACTCGGCTCGTTGCAGGAGTGGTCGTACTCGCTCGAAAACGTCATCTCGAAGCCCGGAAAGATGAATGGCCGATCCGTGAACTTCCTCCACAAGATCGACGTGAAAGAGGTTTCTCCCGTCCTGCGTGGCGCCGGCGTCGGCACGCGAACGCTCGTCGCGAAGTCCGCGGGCATCGATGCGCGAGCACAAGCAGAACTAAAGCGGATCCGCGACTCGATCTGTGGCGACCATCTCGCGCGCGACCTCGCGCTCGAAAAGGCGAAATTTGAGCGCTCCGCGACGATGGCGGCGCTCTCCGAAGAGCGCCACAGGTTTCACGCGCACATGATGCAGTGGTACGCGGAGCGCGACGCGCCGCAGAGCATGCACTCGTTCGTGTGGTCCGTCGCCACGCGCGCCTGCCGCGATCTCGATGCCGGGCTGCCGAAGAACATCCGACTAATGACCCCCGCTTCGGATGCCGAGCGCGCCTACGCCGACGAATACGACGGCGATTGGCCGGGGACGTGTTATCCGGGCGACGCCGACGGCATTTACGAATGGAACACGGGCGTCGTGTGGATTCGGAGTGATCGATCCCGGGCGAGGATCGCTTACGTGGTGGCGCACGAGTGCCGACACCACGCCGGCAGCAAGATCGAAGACGACTGCAACCAATTCGCTGCGTCGTTCGTCAAACGACACGGCCTGGAATAGGGAGAGCCGATGCTCAATCCGACGCGCAACAAGATGAGGGCCCTGGGCCCCATGCTGGTGTCTGATGGCCCTGTGGTGATGAACGGGACATGTCCTCGATGCGGTCAAGGGGGCCGAGGCTGTCGCAACGTGGAACTCGGGCTGTTTTGTGCCCAATGGGGGTTGATTGAGGACGTGAGTAAGCGGTACCTGCCGCAGGAGCCGGAGGCACCCGACCCCGCGCTGGCGCACCCGGACGTGCAAGCCGCGACCGCGATCGCGAACGCGGCGCTCGATGCGGCGACGCGAGCGAACGACGCATTCAACGAAGCCATGCGGGAAGCCATCGCTCTCGGGGTGGAGGTTCCCGGCGTGATGGTCATGCAATACATCGACCAGCATCGTCAGCGGCTCTCACGCAAGGAGAAGCGCCGCGCCGCGCCGCTCAGCGAGCAGATCGAGGAACTCAAGATCAAACGAGACGTCACGCACGAAGCGCGCGTCCGTGCCGATTCCGCGTTCCTCCGCACTCTGTCCAGAGCGAAGCTGCAGAGTCAGGAGTAGGTCATGGGACAGGGCGACATCGTCGTTCGACTGCTCGGCGACGGGGCCCCAACTAGACCTCGAAGGAATCTAGGCAGTAGGCCTTGACGGCGCAGACTGCGGGGCCTTCCGCGCGATCTGATCCATTGAGCGTGAGGGGGTTCGCGCATCAGCGCGACGGTCCGGCTTATGGGTCGTAGATGGGCGGGAGGGGACAGTTGCAGGGGTAGAGCTTGCGGATGCCGAGGACGTCGCCGAGACCGAGGGTGTTGCGGTGACGGTCGGCCGGTCCCGCCGGGTACATGGTGAGTTCCCGGGCGTCGTTCTGGCTTAGGTCGGCAAGCCCTAGCGTATGGCCCAGCTCGTGGGTAACTCTATCTTGGATGTCGGTGGTGCCCTTTCCCGTTGGAGTACAGGACTCGTCGCGCTGTGCGCAGGGGTCCCAACTCCAAGCGTTCCCAAAGTCGGTCGGAGCCCGAAGAATGTCGGCTTCCTGGACGTAGCCATCTGCGTCACTCACGTACATGACGTTATTGCCGAGCGCGAAGTCGGTAAAGCCGTCGCCTTGCTTCGGTTCGCGGGTCGTGGTCCCAAGGTAGATGAACTGGAGCTTGGGGCTGGCGGAGGACCAGATCTTGAGCGCAGCCTGGATGGCGTCCTTGATCTGGTCGGCGCTGATCGAGCCGCCCTGGGGCCGGGTGGAGTTGATGGAGTAGCGGATGCAGATCATCCCGCCCGAGCACCCATGTGTGTTGGGGCGCCAGCCCTTCTCACCCGGCCCTTCGATGAACTGGTAGATGTCACACGTCTTAGGATTGGGACACTTGGGACCTGAGGCCGGAGCAGGAGTAGTGGGGGCGGCGGTCGGCTGTTGGGGGGTGGGGGTAGCAGTCCCTCCAGGCGGCGGCGGCGGCTGCTCGGGCGAGGGGGTCGCGCTTCCGCCGGATGAGGGTGGCGGCGTGGGATCTGGATGATCCGTGCTCGCTCCCGGCGGCGGTTGCACGGGCGCGGAGGTCGCGCTTCCGCCGGATGAGGGGTGCTCGCGCCCGGAGGTCGCATCCGACTCGTCGGCTTTCGTTCCTGCATCAGTGAACGGACCGACTCCGATTGCTTCCTCGAAGATGGCTCCGCCGTGGGCGTCGCGGACGACGCGCGGCATGCCAGCCGTCTTGCCGGACGAAGAGGCCGAGGTGGAGGGGGACGAGCTGTCCCCCTCCACGATCCCTGCGGAAGCTTCGGGGTTGGCTCCCGCGCTCGCCTCATCTGAGGCGAGCTCGGAGAGCCGGGCGGTCGGGGTCCCGCACGACATCGCAAAGACAAGGGCGACCGCCCCGAGCGTCCGCAGGTGGGGCATCATCATTTCCCTCAGCCTACCGCCGTCACGCTCAGCACAAGACGACGACTGCCCCGGTCTGAATAGCCCGGACGCAGGGTACGTTCACGGGGACAGGCCCGAGCGGCGTATCCACATTGACCGTCGGATTCGATGTGTCGCCGCCGACTTGGACTCCCGGCGCGCCGACGACGCAGGTGTTCCCCTGTTGCACGGCGCAGATGCCGCCGTAGACCTGGGGCAGGTCGGCGTTGGACACGGTGGCTCCCACTACTGAAGTGCACGTCGGCAACTGTTGCGTTCCGAGCACCCACAAGCAGGTGTTGCCCAGACCCGCCGTGCTCGTCGCGCCGCCGCCCGGCGTCGTGACGTTGCCCGCCTCGGCCCCCGTCTGGAAGACATTGACGGTGCCGGCCGGTGTAACGATCTGACCGGAGACGGTCTGTCCCGTGCTGGACGGGTTGGGGTCCTGGGCGATCAGGCTTTCGTAGGTGTCGCAGTTGGGCTTCACGACGGCACCCGCGTCGCTGCGACAGTACACCCCGGGCGTGTCGGCCGACCAGGGAAAGTGGATTATCACTTTGCCACCGGCGGGGGTCGGCGAGCCGTCCCCGACCGATGTCGTGCTGTAGCACACCTGCACATAAGTTGGTGCACCCGCTGGCCCTGTGGGCGCCCCCAGCTCGTAGGCGATCGTGACTGGAGTGGTGAGAATCGGGTGCTCGGGACCTCCTGAGATGCCGTCGCTGCAATGCGTGGATGGGTCCGGCGTCACTCCGCCCTGGACCGGCAGGGTGAGCGCAGCGTTCATTCCCAGGATCAGTGCGGCTACTGCAACTAAGTACCTGCGCATGCGGTGCATTGTCTTCTCCCTTTCCCTACCTCTATGGCCCACGTGAGCGGGGCGTCTTTTGTCCAGAAACGTGCGACAGAACTCGATTCGTCAGGGAACGCATGCCGGTAACGATCGTGCGCGCTGCCGCATCCTGCTCCCTTCTAGCTTGGGACGCCCGAGATACTGGTTTTGGTGGGGCGGGTCGAGTCGCGACCGCTTTGCCCTCCCTGCCAACATACAAACGTATGTCGCACCGCACGTCAACTTACCCAAACCTTGGGGGCCATGTGCCCGGGAAGAAAGCGGTCCCCCGTTTCCCCGGAGAGCGCCTTCGGTAACGTGTTACGGGAGCTCCGCGAGCGGCGAGAGCTGTCACAAGAACAGCTCGCGTTGCAGAGTGGGCTCGTGCGGCCCCACGTAGGAATGCTCGAGCGCGGCGAGCGGTCGCCTACGCTCACGACCCTCTTCAGGCTGGCGCAGGCGCTGCGGGTCGAGCCCGGGGAGATGATTCGGCTCGTCCAAGAGCAGGTGCAGACGACGGAGCCGCAGCCTCCTCGCTAGGCATATTCGTCACGAATCGATCCGTCAGGCGCTCAGGACTCGTGACAACATCCGTCCGTCTAGAACAGGTTCGTCACGGCTTCGCCGATGTCGCGCTGCGCTTGATGGTCGAGATGGTTCGCGTTGACCTTCTGAAGCATCTTGGAGCGCCGTTTCGCGCCTGCGCTACGTGGGCTTGAGACCGACCGTTCCCGTGGGTGTTCCCCGGACGTTTCGCCGAAGACGTACGTCTCGCCGAACACGGTGTGGATGTATGTCCGGCTCGCCGCGGAGCGCGCGGGGCTTGGGCGCGTGGTCCCACATCAGTTGCGCCACACGTCGATAGCGACGGTCACGACGAGACGGACCTTCGCACCGCGATGGGTGTGGGGTCGGCAGCGCGATCCGAAACAGACTGCCGTTTTACAACCCGGACGAAGATGGCGAAGCTGCGACAAGGCATGTCCGCGCTCTGAAGGGAGGCCTAACCCGTCCCGTCTGCGTCCCGTCAGAGAGGGAAAGTCGCCGCCAAACGACGCGAGTGTGTGCGGGACGGTGAGGAAACGTTCTCGCAGGTCGCAGAGGGACAAACTACCGTTTGCGCTGGTGGGCCCGGATGGACTCGAACCATCGACCAACCGATTATGAGTCGGCTGCTCTGACCACCTGAGCTACGGGCCCGAATGCTCCGTGGAGCATATGGGCCGGCAGAGGGAGCGGTTCTAGGCGGCCGCGTTCTTCTTCACAACGGCCGAGAGCGCCATCGCGAGCTCGGCGAGCTTGATCGGCTTGGTCAGATAGCCGTCCATCCCTGCGGCGCTGCATGCAGCACGGGCTTCGCGCGTCGTATCGGCGGTGACGGCGACGATCGTCGAACGGTGTGCGGCTGATCGGTCGCGGATCGCGCGAGCGGCAGTGATCCCGTCGATATCGGGCATGTGGACGTCCATGAGGATCACGTCGTACTCGCGCAGCGTGGCTGCCTCGATAGCCTCAGCGCCGTTGGCAACAACGTCTGCTTCGTAGCCGAGCTGGCGTAGTTGCGAGAGCAGCACCTTCTGATTGACGTGGTTGTCTTCGGCGACCAGGAGCCGGAGCGGCATCTGGTCAGCGAGCTTCTCCGTCTCCGAACTCGCGACGTCACGTGGATCCTCGGGAGAGACCACGAGAGATACGAGCATGTCGTAGATGTGTGATTGACGGATGGGTGAACGCAGCACGGTGTCGAAGACTTTCTTGCCTTCCTGCAGATCGTTCGACACGCCGACCAGGGCGATGTGCACGTTGCGTGGTGAATGGAGCGCTCGGAGACTGATCGCAAGGTCGGCCGCGGCGCGGTCGATTGTTGACGACAGCATGATGACGTCGAACCGTTGTCCCGTCCGTGCCCAAGTGAGTGCCTCAGCGGCCGTCGCCGTCCGCGGCGCTGTGTCGCAGTGTCTGAGGTACTCCATGAGTCCTTTGTCCTCGTCGCCCACGACGAGCACGCGCAGGTGGCTGTTCGCGGTTTCGTGACGCTTCGGCTCGGGCGTGCCTTCGCCCACGACGACCGTCGCGTAGAACGTGGCACCCTCACCGAGAACGCTCTCCACCCAGATGTCGCCTCCCATCAGGTGGCTGAGCTGTCGGCTGATCGCGAGACCGAGCCCGGTGCCGCCGTAATGGCGCGACGTTGATGCTTCCGCTTGGGTGAAAGAGTCGAACAGGCGTGCGGCCGTGTCTTGATCGAGACCGATCCCTGTGTCGCTGACGGCGATCGTCAATTCATGGCGATGGTCGCCGAGAGATCGTCCTGTGAATCGCACGACAACTTCACCGTGTTCGGTGAACTTCACGGCGTTCGAGACAAGATTGAGGAGCACCTGCGCGATGCGTCCGCTGTCGCCGATGGCGACGCGGGGAACGGAGTTCTCGCAGACGCTCGAGAGCACGAGACCTCTCTTCTCCGCTGCATCGGCAACGATCCCGATCGTGTCGTCCATCAAGTGGAGTACGTCGAACGGGTTCTCTTCAAGAGTGAGGCGTCCCGCTTCGAGTTTGGAGTAATCGAGGATGTCATTGATCAGCGTCAGCAGATGGTCGCTGTTCCGCACGATGACGTCAGCGAAGCTGCGCTGCTCGTGGGACAGATCACCGTCGGCGAGGAGGCCGGTGTAGCCGATGACAGACGTGAGGGGCGTCCGTATCTCGTGGGTCAGCACCGAGAGGAACTCGCTCTTCACCCGGGCTTCGTCCTTCGCGCGCTTCAGGGCGCTTTCGAGGAGTGCCCATGTCGTGAGGCACACGGCGCTGATCCCCGTGATGAACAGCGCATGGATGGCCGCCCACTTCCACGGCTGGTTTAATGCCGCTTGGTGATTGAAGACCGACTGTGGATCGATCGTTCCGGCGATCCCGTGATGGAGCGCGACGAAGCCGATCGCGACGGAGAAGGGGGTCCAGTCCTGATAGAGGGCGACCAATGGCACCATCACGAAGAAGTGGAAGTGCATCTCTATCGATCCACCGGACATGTGGACGAGAACGGCAGACGCCGTCATCAAGCCGAGTGACGAGAAGACCGTCTTGCTTCGGCGCGAGATCATCGATGTGCTTGCGAAGATGGCGAGAAGCGCGAGGCCCCCCGCTTCGAGGAGGACGTGCGGTACCGGGAAGCCGCGGAGCAGACCGAAGACGGCAACGACGGGCACATGCAGCCAGAGGACGGCAAGGATGCTGCGGTGGCGACCGCGCCATGCCTCGTCGGTGAGTGTCCACCCACGTGGCAATAACCGAGCGACCCTCTTCACGGCGTCGACGGGGTGGCGGACCGCGTGACCCGCGGTCCACGTTGATGTCTTTCCACTCAAGCTGATCAGCGTCAACGAACACCCTCCGAACCGTGCGGTTCCCCTGAGGACCACCCGCACCCTCGATTCGGTCGTTTCGGATGCAAGTTGATCCACGCGTCCTCGGAGAGCCTGGTTCAGGCCCGGACTCTTATGAGTCGGCTGCTCTGACCACCGGAGCTACGGGCCCACGGGCACCATGATGCCCGGCCCGGTTAGGTCGCGGGCTTGCGTTCAGGGACGGTGTTGTCGCGGCGAGAGATCAGGGCGGCTGCTCGCTGCCGGAACCCCTCGGTGTCGTTGACGGAGGCGGCGTTCTGGAGCTGGTCGTCGAGGCAACGCGAGCACAGGTCGAAGAGGTGATAGTCGTTGCTCCCCTTCTTGATCAGCGCTTCCTTGCCTTGATCGATCGGGATGCGCACCCCGCACAGGTCGCAATCGATGGTGATCTTGCGCACTGCTCCACCTCCCTCGACCGAACGGTAGCATGACGGACCATGAGCGCGAACGCCATGAACGGGAACGCCATGAACGCTAACGGAGGAGAGCTCGCTTCGGAGGTTCTGAAGCGGCGCGGCGTCGACGTCATCTACACGCTGTCCGGCGGACACATCTTTCCGATCTACGACGGGTGCGTGAAGCGCGATATCCGTTTGTTGGACGTCCGTCACGAACAGACGGCAACCTTCGCCGCCGAGGCTCACGCCAAGCTCACACGCGGCCTCGGCGTCGCGTGCCTCACGGCGGGGCCCGGAGTCACCAACGCGGTCAGCGCGATCACGACCGCGCATTTCAACGGATCACCGTTGCTCGTCCTCGGTGGACGAGCGCCGCACAGACGCTGGGGCACCGGCTCTCTCCAGGAGCTCGACCACATCCCGATCGTCGCGAGCGTGACGAAGATGGCGCAAACCGTTGCCGACCCGGCGCGTATCCCACAGGTGCTCGACGACGCCATCTGGGCAGCGACCGCACCCCACCGGGGGCCGGTGTTCCTCGATTTCCCGATGGACGCGCTCTTCGTTCCCACCGATGCGGAGATCCCCGAGCAACGTGCGATCACGGCCGACTTCCGTTACGGGGGCGACCCCGAGAAGGCGCAGGAGCTCGTCGCGCGCGCCGAGCGTCCGGTGATCGTTGCGGGAACCGACGTCTGGCTCAATGGTGCCGAGGAAGCGCTGCGCGAGCTCGCGGAGTCACGGCAGATCCCCGTCATCCCGAACGGGATGGGACGCGGGTGTCTTCCGTCCGACCACGCGCTGTGCTTCTCACGAGCACGATCGCTCGCATTGAAGCAAGCCGACGTCGTCATCGTCATCGGCACACCGCTCGACTTCCGCCTCGGCTTCGGCCGTTTCGGTGAGGCGAAGACGGTGCACATCCAGGATTCGCAAGAAGGCATCAGCGAGCACGCCTCGCCCGACGCCGCGCTCTGGGGCAACTCGCTGAGCGAACTCATAGGGCTGGTCGGCCGCGCCGGCGATCACCCTGACCGGACGGCGTGGGTCTCCGTGCTCCAGACCGAAGAAACTGCGAGGCGCGCCGCCGATGAGGCCGATCTCAACTCGGAGGCTCACCCGATCCATCCTCCCCGTGTCTACGGTCTGCTTCGGGAGAAGCTCGACCGCGACGCGATCGTGATCGGCGACGGCGGCGACTTCGTGTCCTACGCGGGACGCTTCGTCGATGTCTTCACGCCGGGGTCGTGGCTCGATCCCGGTCCGTACGGATGCCTCGGCCTCGGCCTCGGCTACGCGATCGCCGCGAGAGTGGTTCACCCGGACAAACAGATCGTGCTCATGGCCGGCGACGGAGCGTTCGGCTTCTCTGGGATGGACGTCGACACGCTCGTTCGCCACAAGCTTCCCGTCGTGATCATCGTCGGCAACAACGGGATATGGGGGCTCGAGAAACACCCGATGCAGGCGATCTACGGATACGACGTCGCGGCCGACCTCAACCAGGACACTCGCTACGACAAGATCGTGGAGGCGTTCGGTGGAGCTGGGGAGACCGTCGAGAAAGCGTCACAACTCTCCGACGCCTTCGACCGCGCGAGCAACAGCGGCGTGCCCTACCTGTTGAACGTGCTGACCGATCCGAGCGACGCCTATCCCCGTTCGTCGAACCTGGCCTAGTCCCAGCCCAGCTCAACGAGGCGGGCGTCCGATATGCCGAAGTGGTGCGCGATCTCGTGGATCACCGTCGTGATGACCTGATCGGTGACCTCTTCGAGATCGTCGCAGGCACTCAGTATCGGACGCCGAAAGATCGTGATCTTGTCGGGGAGCACGAACGTGTAGCCCTGTCCGCGTTCGGTCTGTGGCACACCTTCATAGAGGCCGAACAGTGTGCCGTTTGGAGCGAGATGAGCGATCTGATCGGGTCGCGGCTCCTGCTCGACGACGACCATCACGTTGTCGAGATGTGAGGCAAATGGCTCGGGGAGCCCGTCCATCGCGTCGGCGACGAGCGATTCGAACGCTTCGAGGGAAAGCTCGAGCATCAGCGCTGCTCGGCGGTTTTCATGAAGGCCTTACGGTCAACTCGCACGCGCACGTGCGTGCCACGTGCGATCACGCCGGCGGGATCGGACGCTTCGATCCGAAACGAGATCCGGCGTCCTTCGACACCTCCCACGCGCGCGTGTGCCTTGACGTGCGTGCCGGGCAACGTCGGCGCGAGGTGTTCGATGTCGACGTGGACGCCGACGGTGGTTTCGTTGGGGCCGAGCTTGCCCGTCACCGCGTGGACGGCCGCGAGTTCGCACAACGCGACAACGGCCGGTGTTCCGAGCACGCCGACGTCGCCCGATCCGAGCATGGTTGCGGTGTCGTCGTGGGTCACGGTGCGTTCGACCGTTGCTTCGAGCCCGATCTCGACGCTCATAGATCGGGCATGCCGAGGTCGGCGTTGGGTTGCTCGATCCCGCCATCGACCTCGAGCACCTTGCCGGTGATGTAGCTACCGGCCGGCGAGGCCAGGTAGACCACAGCCGCTGCGATGTCGTTGGGCTCACCGATACGTCGGAGCGGTGTCGCGTTCTCCATCGCGGTCCGAAGTGCTTCGTCTTGCACGATGACATCGAGCGCCGACGTCCCGATCGATCCGACGGCGATCGCGTTCACACGGATGCGTGGCGCGAGGTCGGCCGCAGCCAGGCGGGTGTAGTGCGAGAGTGCAGCCTTTGCCGTGCCGTATGCGACGAAGCCCCGTCCGGACAGCCGTCCCATGGCCGAGGAGATGTTCACCACGGCTCCGCCGCCGCCAGCGAGCATCAACGGCACAGCTGCGCGAGTCAGGGCGTGAGCGGTCGTGACGTTGAAGTGCAGGGCGCGTTCGAGGAATCCCGGCGAGGTGTCGAGGAAGGCACGCGGCAATGCGCCGCCCACATTGTTGATGACGACGTCGAGGCGTCCGAAGGCGTCCATCGCGGCGGTCGCGAGGCCGGCGACAGCGTCGAGATCGTTGAGGTCGGCGACAACCGTGACGGCGCGGCGTCCGGCGGCAACGATGCGGGCAGCAACGTCGTTCAGCTGCTCCTCGGTGCGCGCGGAGATCAGCACGTCGGCGCCCGACTGCGCGAGTGCGACGGCCGTGGCGGCACCGATGCCGCGTCCGGCCCCGGTGACCACGGCCGCGCTGTCGTCGAGACGGAACCTGTCGCCGATCATCCGGTCACCAGGCTAATCGCGTCGACCAGGCTCATCGCGTCGAGAGGAGTGACTCACCCCCCGAGGTTCTGATAGACGGTACGCGGCCGTTTGTCCCGGTCGTATATCCCGGCCTTGTACGAGGGAGGACGTAGTGACCAAGAGCCTGCAAGCGTGGGCGGGTGAGCTCGTCGGCACGTTCATGTTCGTCACGATCATCGGTGGGTCGGTGATCCTCGCGAGCGACTTCGGGGCCATCGGGCTCGGTCTCTCGCACGCCTTCGGATTGGGCGGAACGATCTGCATCTTCGCTGCGGTCTCGGGGGCCCATTTCAACCCGGCCGTGACGATCTCCGCGTGGATCGGCCGCAAGATCTCGAGCGCGGACGCGCTCGGCTATGTGGCGTGTCAGGTGCTCGGGGCGCTCGCCGCGGGGATCACGCTTCGCGTCATGTTCGCGGAAAGCGTGTGGCGCGCGTCCAACATCGGGACTCCGGCGCTCACGGTTTCGTCCGGTAAGGGCCTGCTCATCGAGGCGCTGCTCACGTTCTTCCTGGTCCTCACCGTCTGGGGCACCGGCATCGACGAACGGGGGCCGAAGGTTGGTGGATTCGCGATCGGAGCAACCCTCGGCGCCATGGTTCTCGCCTTCGGCCCCCTCACCGGGGTCGGTCTGAACCCTGCGCGATACATCGGCCCCGCGGCGGTGGCCGGCGCTGTGGACGACTGGTGGGTCTACCTGTTCGGGCCGATCATCGGCGGAGTCGCGGCCGGGATCATCTATCCGACGTTGTTCTGGGGCGGTTTCCCGTTCGCGCGCATCGGCGGTTCGCCGGATCTGTCGCCGGACACGGTCTCGCCGCCGCCCAAGCGCAAGCCGGCGACCAGCAGGCGCTCGACGATGTAGCTACAAAGCGCTACATTGGAACTATGCACGCTGTGGGGATCCGTGAGCTCAAGAACAAGCTGAGCGAGTACATCCGTCTGGTTCGAGCTGGTGAGGAGGTGCTCGTCACCGATCGCGGCGAAGTTGTCGCCGTCTTGGCGCCGCCCGGCCGCTCCGCCCTGAAGGGCCTCTCACCCGGCCTCGCCAAGCTTGTCGGCCAGGGCGATGTGCGCTTGGGGCTCCCCAACAGGCCGGACGTGTATCGAAGGTTTCCACCGATCGCACCTCCGGGCACCGCCCAACAACTGCTCGACGCCGAACGCGGAGAACGGTGACGGTCTACGCGGAATCGAGCGCGATCCTGGCCTGGCTTCTCGCCGAAGCCGAGGAAGAACGAGTGCTCGAGGTCCTCGGCTCGCAGACGCGGGTGTTCCTGTCTGAGCTTGCGCTGGTCGAGGTCGACCGGGCGTTTCATCGCGGTGTTCATCTCGGCAGCGTGACTGCTGCTCAAGCGCGTGAGCGCCGCGAAGCACTGGACGGCGCATCGGAGCATTGGAGCATCATCCAGCTCGTCTCCGAGGTCGTGGACCGCGCGCGCCGGCCGATGCCCATCGAGCCGGTGCGGTCCCTCGATGCTTTGCACCTGGCCACCGCGCTCCATGTCCGCACCGCAGAGCCAACGATCTCCATGCTGTCTCTCGACGAGCGCGTTCGAGCCAACGCACTTGCACTCGGGTTCGAGGTCACGCCACAGCCGTAGCGGCGGCCTCCGACGCCGGTACCCTTACTCATCATGCTTGCCGACGACATACGCCGTACATTCCTGTCCTTCTTCGAAGCGCGTGGACACAAGGTCTATCCGTCGTCGTCCCTGATCCCGCCGCCGGAGACGAATCTGATGCTCACGACCGCGGGGATGGTGCAGTTCCGTCCGTACTTCCTGGGCACCGAGACGCCGCCGGTGCCCCGTGCGACGAGCGTGCAGAAGTCCTTCCGGACAACGGATATCGACGAGGTCGGCGATCAGACGCACCTCACGCTCTTCGAGATGCTCGGCAACTTCTCCTTCGGCGACTACTTCAAGAAGGAAGCGATCGGCTGGGCGTGGGAGCTGGTGACCAAGGAGTTCGGTCTCGACCCGCAGCGTCTGTGGGCCACCGTCTACGAGGACGACGACGAGGCCGAGCAGCTCTGGCTCTCGGAAACGGGGATCCCTGCGGAACGGATCCAGCGCCTCGGCACACCGAAAGCGGAGCGTGGCGACCGGCTGAACCGCCACAAGGAAGAGAACTTCTGGACGATGGGCGTGGCCGGTCCCGGTGGTCCCAACAGTGAGCTCTTCTACGACCGAGGTCCCGTGTACGGCGATGAAGGTGGACCGGCTCGCAACGACACGCGCTACCTCGAGATCTACAACCTCGTCTTCATGCAGTACGAGATCGACGATGAGGGTGAGATCGTCCGCGAGCTTCCGGCGCCGAGCGTCGACACGGGGCTCGGGCTCGAGCGCCTGACGACCGTCCTTCAGGACGCCGCCTCGGCCTACGACACGGATCTGTTCATGCCGATCCTCGAACGCGCCGCGGCACTCACCGGCAAGCAACGGGGCCACAGCGAGGCGGACGAGCGCCTGCTGCGCACGCTTACCGACCACGCGCGCTCCGCGGCCTTTTTGATCGCCGACGGCGTCACGCCCAGCAACGAGGGCCGCGGCTACATCCTGCGCCGCGTGATGCGCCGCGCGATCACGAAAGCCCGCTTGGCCGGCGTGACCGAGAAGCTCCTGCCGTCGATGTGTGAAGCGGTGATCGAACGCTTCGGGGTGGTCTATCCCGAGCTTGCCCGCAACTCCGAGGGCATCAGCCTGCTCGCGAGCCGAGAGGAAGAACGCTTCACGCAGACCCTCGATATGGGTCTGCGCATCCTCGAAGGCGCCATCGAGAAGGCGCGTTCCCGCGACGGCCACGTCCTGCCCGGCGAGGTTGCCTTCAAGCTCCAGGACACATACGGGTTCCCTCTCGACATCACCAAGGACGTTGCACTGGACAGCGGACTCGACGTCGACATCGCGGGCTACGAGCGACTCATGGACGAGCAGCGCAACCGATCACGCGAAGTTGGCGAGACCGCGAAGATGCGCACGGGCGGCCTCGCGCGGCTCGATGTGGCCGCGACGGAGTTCCTCGGCTACGAGAACCTCGACGCCACGGGCACGATCGTGGCGATGGTGCAGGGCGTCGAAACGGTGAGCACCCTCACCTCGGGACAAGAAGCCGACGTCGTCTTCGACCGTACGCCGTTCTACCCGGAGGGCGGCGGGCAGATCGGCGATCGCGGCTTCCTCACGTCCGGCGACGGCAAGGCCGAGGTTCTCGATACGCAGAAGCTCGGTACTGCGGTGCTGCATCGCGTTCTCGTGACCGACGGGGAGCTCCGGGTTGGTAACGAGATGGAGTTGCACATCGATCCGAACTTGCGCACGGGGGCCGAGCAGGCCCATACCGCCACACATGTGACGCATCACACGTTGCGCAACACCCTCGGTGAGCACGTCCGGCAGATGGGGTCCCTCGTCGAGCCCGGACGACTCCGTTTCGACTTCTCCCATTTCTCCGCCGTCGACCCCGACTCGCTGCTCGAGATCGAAGAGACCATCAACCGGCGCATCGCCGACGACGACAAAGTCACGCCCTTCGAGGCGAGCTATCGCGAAGCTATCGACAAGTATCACGCGATGGCGTTCTTCGAGGAGAAGTACGGCGACGTCGTGCGCGTCGTGCAGATCGGCGACTACTCGTACGAGCTCTGCGGCGGAACCCATGTGCCCGCTACCGGCAACATCGGTTTCGTGAAGGTGCTCGGCGAGGGAAGCGTTGGGTCGAACATCCGTCGCGTCGAAGCGCTTACCGGCCTCGAAGGGCTGAAGTGGGTGAACACGCGACTTCGCGAGCGGGAGCGCGCTGCCGAACTCATCAAGGTGCCGCCGGACGAGCTCCTGGCCGGCATCGAGCGGCTCGTCAAGACGCAAAAGGCCCTCGAGAAGCAGCTCGGCGCCCAGCAGCGTTCCGGCTTGTCCGAAGCAGTCGACGAGCTCGTCGGGCAGGCGCAGGACCTGCCGAAGGGCAAGCTCGTGGTCGCGAAGCGTCCGGAAGCCGCCAATGTCCTCCGCGAACTGGCGGCCACCCTGCGAGACAAACTGAAGGACGCCGTTGTCGTCCTCGGGACGACGAGCGGCGAGAGCGCGAACATCGTCGCCGCGACGTCCAAGAGCCTCGGCATCGACGCGCGCGAGCTGTTGCGTGCGGCGGCTGCACACATCGAAGGCAACGCCGGCGGCAAGGCCGATCTGGCTATGGGCGGTGGGCGGCGCCCGGTTGGCCTCGATGCTGCGCTGGCGGCCGCGAAGAGCGACGCGGAGAGGCTTCTTTCTTGAAGCTGTTGACTTGAGGGTTCTGGGAGTGGATCTCGGATCGGTGCGTGTCGGCCTTGCGCTCTCCGACCCCGGTGGTCTCATCGCTCAGCCGCTCGACGTCGTGCCGCGCGCCGACGCCGTTGACAACATCACCGCCCGCGTCCGCGATCTCGAGATCGACGAGGTCGTGGTCGGCATCCCCTATCGGATGGACGGCTCTGAGGGCATCGAAGCCAGAGCCGCCGAGGAGTTCGTGAAGACGCTCGAGGGACGGCTCAGCATCCCGGTGTCCCCATTCGACGAGCGGTTATCGACGAAGGAGGCCGAGCGCGCGATGCGTGTCGGTGGCATGCCGGCCAGGAAGCAACGGGGCGTCGTCGACAAGGTCGCCGCCGCGATCGTGCTTCAGGCGTTCCTCGACAGCCGGCGGCGCCATTGACCGGTAAGCGGATCCGCAAAACGATCCGCAAGCTGGCCGCCGCCGTCATTGCGGTCGTGGTGCTTGCCGCCGGGGCCGGCGCGTTCTTCTGGTTCAACCGTCCGGCACCGGGTGAACGCATCGAGATCGCCATCGCGAGCGGCGCGACCACGACTCAGGTCGCGGAGATGCTGGCCGAGAAGGACGTCATCGGTTCGACCCTCGCGTTCCGCATCGCTGTCAAGGTTCGCGGGATGGACGGAAAGCTCAAAGCCGGTCGCTACGAGATGGCCAGGGGCCTCGGCGTGCAAGGGGCGCTCGACGTGCTCTCGCGCGCGCCGATCGAGAAGGGCACGGCTGTGGCGATCCCACCGGGCTTTTCCGTGAGACAGATCGCCGAGCGCGTCGGTGCGCGGACACAGATCGGGCGAGATGCGTTCCTCGCGGCGGCGACCAACGGGGGTGTCCGTGCGTCGATGCAGCCGGGCAACGTCGCGACGTTGGAAGGCTTCCTCTACCCCGAGACCTACTTCGTCGGCGAAGCTGAGACGGCGGCCGTAGCGGCAGAGCGGATGGTCCGCCTGTTCGAAGCGCGCACGAACGACCTCGACTGGTCCTATCCACAAGCGCGCAAGATCTCGCGCTACCAGGCGCTGATCATCGCGTCGCTGATCGAACGTGAAGCACGCGTTCCGGAGGACCGTGCGAAGGTCGCGGCCGTGATCTACAACCGGCTCGCGAAAGGCATGCGTCTGCAGATCGACATCACCGCGCTCTACGGACTCGACGAACACAAAGTGCCGACGCGAGCCGACCTGCGCCGTGAGTCTCCGTACAACACCTACCTCATCGACGGACTTCCGCCGACGCCGATCGCGAGCCCGGGCATCGATTCGATCCGCGCGGCGCTCAACCCGGCCGACATCGACGCCATCTACTACGTGGTGATCGATCCGTCCGGCCGCCACGGCTTCACGAACGACCCCGAAGAGTTCGAACGCCTGAAGCAGAAGCGCCCTCCTGAGGTCCACTGATGGCCGAGGTCCACTGATGGAATCGTTCCCGGACGCGCGCACCGAGCTGGTCGGCTTGGTCGGCCATCCCGTCGCGCACTCGCTGTCACCGGCGTTCTGGAACCCGGCGCTGCGGGACGCCGGACGAAACGCCGTTTTCCTCGCCTTTGACGTGCCACCTGAGGGCTTCGCAGCCTTCGTCCACGGCATGGCCGGGGTCGCCCGCGGATTCAACGTGACGATCCCGCACAAGCTCGCCGCGTACCAGATCTGCACAGATCGCTCGGAGGTCGCTGAAGCAACAGGTGCGGTCAACGTCCTCGTCCTCGGCCCCGACGAGAAGATCTTCGGCGGCAACACCGACGTGCACGGGGTGACGCAGGCGATCGCGGCGCTCGATGTGGACGCGCGTACCGCTCTCGTCCTCGGTGCCGGGGGAGCGGCTCGCGCGGCCGTCCATGCATTGAACGCGCAAGGCATCGACGTGGCCGTCGCGAACCGCACGGACGGACGAGCGTCGGCACTCAGCGAACGGACCGTCGCATGGGACGACGTCCGGCAGGCGATCGGTGACTTCGATCTCGTCGTCCACACCACATCCGTCGGGCTCGACGGAAGGACGACCGTGCTCGACGTTGGTGCCCTCAGAACGGCCGCCGGCAAGAACCTCAAAGCGGTGCTCGATGTCGTGTACGTCCCCGGCGAAACGCCGCTCGTCCACGCGGCCCGCGCCGCCGGGATCAGAGCGGAGGACGGCTTGCGGATGCTGGTCCACCAGGCCGCCGAAGCCTGGCGTCTGCTCTTCGGGTCCGCAGGGCCGATAGACGTGATGTACGCCGCGGCCGTCCAGGCGGCAGGCCGGGCCGCCGGCGGCAACCAGGCTTAAGAACGACTCATCCGGCCCCCGCGGGGGCCGACATCAGTCTGTGAGCCCGCCTCCGAGGGGAACGAGTGCGATGCCCGACGTCCTGAAGCCTCCGACACGCTCGGGGCCCCCGCGCCGGGTGCCGAAGGCTGCCCCGGACGCACCCGTCGACCTCGAGAAGCTCGCGAAGCGACTCGGCTACCAATACCTGGACGACCTCAGCGAATATCCGGTCGACCCGAGCGCATGGGGGCTCGTGCCACACGCGCTCGTGCGCCGGCACCGAGCCGTGCCGCTCGGATTCTCCGGCAAGGCTCTCGTCGTTGCCGTTGCCGACCCGGCCAACGTGATCGCCCTCGACGACTTCAGAGCCACAACCGGACGCGAGCTCGACGTGCTCGTCGCGCGCCCGGAAGAGATCGACGAGATGATCGGCCGCCTGGACAAGCTCGATCGCTCAGCTGAGACCCTGCTCGAAGAGGCCGCCGAGACCGAAGAGGAATCGCTCGACGAGCACGAGTTCGGCGCCGACGAGGCCCCCATCGTCAAGGCCATCAACCGGATCATCACGCGCGCTGTGCAGCAGCGGGCCTCCGACATCCACATCGAGCCCCAGCAGGGCGATATCCGCATCCGGTTCCGCATCGACGGTGTGCTGACGGAGGCCATGCACACGCGTCGCAGCTTGCACGCCGGGATGATCTCGCGGCTGAAGGTGATGTCCGATCTCGACATCTCGGAAAGACGTGTCCCTCAGGACGGACGCGTCTCCGTGAATGTCGACGGACGCACCGTCGATCTCCGCGTCGCGACTCTGCCGACGGCGTGGGGCGAGAAGTGTGTGCTGCGGATCCTCGACGCCAACACGACCGTGCGCGACCTCAGTGAACTTGGCCTGAGCGGATCGGCTCTCGATACCTATCGCGACGCCATCACCCGTCCGTACGGGGCCGTCCTGCTCACCGGCCCGACGGGATCGGGCAAGACGACCACGCTGTACGCCACTCTCGAGGAGATCAATTCGCCGACGCGCAATATCGTGACCGTCGAGGACCCCGTCGAGGCGCGCATCCCCGGGCTCTCGCAGATCCAGGTCAATCCGAGAGCCGGACTCACGTTCGCCAATGCCCTGCGCTCGATCCTGCGTGCCGACCCCGATGTGCTGATGGTCGGTGAGATGCGCGACCACGAAACCGCCGCCATCGGCATCGAAGCCGCGCTGACCGGCCACCTCGTTTTCGCGACGCTGCACACCAACGACGCGGCATCGGCCGTCACGCGCTTGATCGAGATGGGCGTCGAGAGCTTCCTCGTGGCCTCGGCGGTGCAATGCATCGTGGCCCAGCGGCTCGGCCGGCGCCTGTGCACCAAGTGCGCCGAGACGTACAAGCCCACGCAGGAGATCCTCGAGACCAACGGCTTCCCGTGGTCGCCCGGAGACCCCATCCCGCTGCTGCGCCGCCCGGTCGGTTGCAACGCCTGCTCGGGCACGGGATACCGTGGACGCCTGGCCATCGTGGAGGTGCTCCGGGTCACCGATTCGATCAGAGCCCTCACGGTAGAGCACCGAGCGGCCGAAGACATCAAGAGAGCAGCGATCGCCGAAGGTATGCGGACGCTGCGCGAGGACGGTTTGAGCAAAGCGCTCGAAGGCATGACGAGCGTAGAGGAGGTACTCCGTGTCGTTGCCTGACGCTGCAGACCTGACAAGAAAGATCGATCTTGGAACCGAGCGGCCCGACTCCGTCGCGGCTGCGTCGCTGGAACCAGCCGTGGCCCGCCGTTTGGCCGCCATCCCCGTGCGATACGAGGGCGACAGGCTTCTCGTGGCGATGGTCGATCCGCATGACGCTTCGGCCCTCGACGAGATCGCGATGCAGGTAGGCGTGGCCGTCGAGGCCGTCCAGGCGAGCAAGGCCGCCATCGCCAAAGCCATCGACGACGTCTACGGGACTGCCGATGGAGGCCCGAAGAAGAGCCGGGGCGCAGGTCGCCTTGGCCTCGACGCTTCGGAGAAAGAGCTCATCGACCTCCACGAGGTGCTCGGCCTCGTCCTCGAATACAACGCTTCCGACCTCCACCTGACCAACGGGCTGCCCCCGACGCTGCGCATGGACGGCGAGCTCATCGGTATCGAGGGCTACCCGGCGATGGAGCCCGAGGGGCTTCAGCGCATCGTCTACGGGATGCTCTCCCAGAAGCAGCGCGAAGTCTTCGAGCAGAACCTCGAGCTCGACTTGGCCTATTCGCTACCCGGCAAGGCCCGCTTCAGGGTGAACATCTACCAACAGCGAGGGTCGCTGGGCGCTGCCTTCCGTCTGATCCCCTTCGCCATCAAGTCGGTCGAGGACCTCGGGCTGCCGCCGGTCATCGACCAGTTCGCACGCCTGCCGCGCGGGCTCGTCGTCGTCACCGGCCCGACCGGCTCCGGCAAGTCGACCACGCTCGCTGCCGTGGTCGACGTCGTCAATCGCGAACGCGCGTGCCACATCATGACCGTGGAGGACCCGATCGAGTTCCTCCACGCGTCCAAGAAGGCGGTCGTCAACCAGCGCGAGGTTGGGATGGACACCCACGGCTTCGCCAACGCTCTGAAACACGTTCTTCGCCAGGACCCCGACGTGATCCTCGTCGGTGAGATGCGTGACCTCGAAACGATCTCGATGGCCGTGACGGCCGCCGAGACCGGCCACCTCGTCTTCGCCACGCTGCACACCCAGGACGCCGCCAGCACCGTCGATCGCATGGTCGACGTCTTCCCACCGCACCAGCAGCAGCAGATCCGTGTGCAGCTCTCGGGATCGCTCCAGGCTATCGTCTCCCAGCAGCTGCTCAAGACCGCAGACGGAACGGGACGTACGGTGGCGACCGAAGTCATGATCGTCACCCCGGCGGTGCGCAACCTCGTGCGCGAGGGCAAGACGCACCAGCTCTACTCGGTGATGCAGTCGGGCGGGCAGTTCGGCATGCAGACGATGGATGCCGCACTCTCCGAGCTCGTCAAACACGGAGTGGTCACCTTCGACGAGGCGCGGGAGCGCTGCCACAACGTCGAGGAGTTCACGCGCCTGACGGGAAGCCGAGCGGGCGCGGGAGCAGCAACCGGCAACGGACAAGCGGGAAAGGTGAGACGAGTTGGCTGAGTACGGCTACCGCGCGCTCGACGACAAAGGCGTCTCTCGCACCGGCGTGCTCGACGCCGATTCCGAGGGCGGCGCCGTCGCCCGCCTGCGCGAGCAGGGCTGGACGCCGCTGCACCTCGAGGTCGAGAAGGGCGGTGGTCTCAAGACCGAGATCAAGATCCCGTTCCTCAGCGACCGCATCTCGCTCAAGGACATCGCGGTCTCCTCGCGTCAGCTCTCGACGATGATCGACGCCGGCTTGCCGCTCATGCGCTCGCTGTCGGTGCTCGCTGAGCAGACCACCTCGAAGCCGCTCGCTCGGACGTGGGTAGAGATCCGAGACGACGTCCAGGCCGGATCGTCATTCTCCGGCGCGTTGGCCAAACACCCCAAGGCGTTCTCGCCTCTCTATGTCGCCGTGGTCAAAGCCGGTGAGGCCGGCGGCGCGCTCGACGTGGTGCTGCTGCGCCTATCCGACACTCTGGAGAAGCAGGTTGGGCTGCGCAACAAGATCCGCTCGGCGATGACCTACCCGGTCATGGTCGCGATCTTGGTCTTCGTGATCGTGCTGGCGATGCTGCTGTTCATCGTCCCGACGTTCAAGCAGCTCTACTCAGACCTCGGCGGCACTCTGCCCTTGCAGACGAGGGTTCTGCTGTTCTTGAGTGACGTGCTCCGGAAGTACTTCGCGTTCGTCCTTCCGCTGATGGGCGTTGCCGCGTACGCCTTCAAGCGCTACATCAACACCGATAGCGGACGCCGCGTCTGGGACCGCTTCAAGCTCCGGATCCCGATCTTCGGCGAGCTCTTCCGTAAGGTCGCGATGTCGCGCATGTCGCGCACCCTCGGCACGCTGCTCAAGTCGGGTGTTCCGGTGCTCCAGAGCCTCCAAATCACGAGGGAAACCACCGGTAACCGGATGGTGACGGAGGCGGTGGAGGACGTCGAAGTGTCGGTGCGCCAGGGCGACAGCCTGGCCCGGCCGTTGTCGCGCCACAAGGTCATCCCCCCGATGGTCACCAACATGCTCGCGGTGGGGGAGGAGACCGGAAACGTCGACACGATGCTCGAGAAGGTGGCCGACTTCTACGACTCCGAAGTCGATGCCACGGTTGACGCTCTGACGTCGCTCATCGAGCCGATCCTGATCGTGATCCTCGGCGTGGTCGTCGGCGGGATCCTCATCTCGCTCTACCTGCCGATGTTCAAGCTCGTCGAGCTGATCCAGTAGCTCGGCCGGGCTCGCGCTGCGACGCCAAGACGCTCCTCGGCTCGATGTGATTCGTCGCAACCATCCGCTACGTCTCGTGGTGATGTCCCCACAGGGAAGCGATGGGAAGAGCGGTGATCTTCGACGAGAGCGGGAAAGCCCTAGGCCCGGTGTGCAGGATGGCCCCCGCCAAGAACCGCGGCCCCAGTGAATCGCGCAACCAAGCAAGGTGCCCGGCATCGTCCTCTGACGGAGCCGCCGTCGCCTTGACTTCAAAGGCGACGATCTGATCGCCACCGAGCTCCGCGAGGAGGTCGATCTCGTGGCGTCCGTTCCTCTCGCGGAGGTGGTACAAGCGTGGCCTCGTCTTACTTAGCACTACCTCGGCACGGAGTTGTGCGGCGACGAATGTGTCGAGAAGCCGGCCCATCAAGTCGCCATCACGCATGACCCCCAGCAGGTCCAAGCGCAGGGAAGCTCCGACCAGCGACGGATCGATGATGTAACGCTTCGGCGCCTTCACGAGCCTCGACAGACGGTTCGTGAGCCACGCGGGGACGATATCGAGCACGAGGAGATTGGCCAGGAGCTGCTGATAGGCGGCGGCAGTCTTGCGATCGATGCCGGCCGCCTCGTAGATCGTCCTGTCCTCGGCAAGGCCGGCCGAGTTGAGCGCAAGGACCTCGAAGTAGCGCGCCATCTTGGACGGATCCCGCCCGGAAGACTCGGCGGCATCTCTCGTCAGCAGCTGGTCCAGGTAGCTCTCGAGCCAGACAGAGCGGTCCGGCCCTGCGAGCTTGAGCACGGCATCGGGGAAGCCTCCACGCAGTGCCAACTCGATGTAGCCCGGCAGATCCGGCGCGGGGTCATCAGGAACGAGCCGCAGAGGATCACCCTCCACCAGGGCATCGACCAGGGCGGTTCGGCTCGTCACGCCGGTGATCTCGCGCATCGTCAAGCCGAACATCGGGACCCGAACTACTCGACCTGTCCCGGGCCACATCGCCGTGTCGAGATCTGCTCGAACGCTACCCGTGAGGATGAACCTCCCGGGTCTGCTGTCGTCATCTACCGCACGCTTCACGGCTCCCAAGACGTCCGGCACTGCCTGCCACTCGTCGAGCAGCACCGGTTCCTCGAAGCTGCGCAGAGCCGCATCGGGATCGGCAGCGAACGCCGCCGCTTCCGCCGGACGATCGAGCCTCGCCACACTCTTCGCGTAACGGCGGGCCGTGGTCGTCTTTCCCGTCGCCCGCGGCCCGACGATGAGCACGGCCGGCAGCGTCCGCAGGAGGTCCGGCACCGTGTGGTCGGCGATACGTCTGACGTACTCGACTTCCATCGCAACACACTACCGCTTTAGACCGGCTTATGCTCCCTAGTTAGACCGCTTGCTCGTCCCCATCAGGACCACGCGACCCGGCCAGCCGAAGGGCCGCCGCTTCCCATCTGTCCTGAGGAGAACGCTTCAACGAGCAACGGGGCCTCGGTGAGCAACCAGGCTGTGCGCCGTACAGGCGTCTCTCAAGACCGCCGACCCAAACCACCTCCACGACCTTCACCTCTTCCTCCTCGATGGTGTACGCGATGCGGTACTCGCCACTGATCTGCTTCCGGAACCAGCCCGTGAACTCTCCCTGCATCTTCTTCGCGCCCGCGTACGGATCCTCCACGAGCGCGTCGATGGCCCTCGTGACCTTCTGGTATCCGTCGTCCGAGAGCTTCAGCAGCTGCTTCTCGGCCTTGCGGGCCAACCTCACCTGATACATCCTTACGGTCTAATGTACGTTATCCTGACGTCAAGACGTGGGAATTCAGGGTTGTCAACCGTACGTTCATGAGGTATCGTGAACACATGTCAACGGCCTGGGGAAGGAGGTGACGACCAAGTGACCCTCACTACAGCTACTACGATGGTGCCGATCACCGAAGCACGCGATCGCATGAAGGAAATCGTGGGCGCGCTCGGGGAGCGAAACATCCTCCTGATCAGACATAGCCGGCCGGCGGCAGTTCTGATGAGCCCCGAGCGATACGAAGCGCTGCTCAGCCGGATCGAGGGCCTCGAGGACGAGCTCGGCGTGCTACATGCCCAACTGCATCCTGAGGACTCGGACTCCTGGGAGACTGCACGAGCCCGGCTAGATAAGAAACGCCAAAGCGATTGACCTACCGGCGGGGTTGCGGAATGTCCTCGTCCACGCCTTGAGGCCTACCTGCGCCGGACGTAGGTGTGTTGCCTCATCTCCTCTGCGGACCGGCCCTCGATCTCGGTGGACCGAACATGCGCTCTCTCAGGTGAGGTCGCAGCGGGCTCGGACGGATGCGCAGTGGACGTCCGTCCGGACGCAGGAACCGCAGGCGGTCGGCTCCGTCCTTGAGCAGGCGCCAGCCTCCGTCGTGGACCAGGCGGTGGTGGTAGGGACAGAGCAGCACCAGGTTGTCGAGGGTGGTCGGCCCACCGTGGGCGTAGTGGTGGATGTGGTGACCCTGAACGCCTCTGGTGCGTCCACAGTCACCGAAGCGGCAGCCCCGGTCCCTGCGTCGCAGTTCCCGTCCGAGGTAGGGAGGAATCGTGCGCGTGGTGCGTCCGACCCCGATGGGCTCTCCCCGACCGCTCTCGATCACAAGCTGCAGGCGGGCATCACAGGAGAGGCGCCGGACGACCTCTGAGGCGATCAGGGGACCGTCCTCGATGGTGGCGGTGCCGTGGATGGCGTTGAGGGCTTTGGCATCGACGTGGACCACCACCGTGGCTCGATCGGCGTCTGCGTCTGCGGCGATGTGGGCTGAGCACGCGGCCACGAGCGCATCGGCACACCGAGACTCGTGAGGCTCGTAGGTGCCGTCCTCGTGTTCTGGAGGAGCTTGCTCCACCAGGCGGTCGATGGTCTTGGCCACCACGGCTCCGTCCGCGCCTGGGATACGGGCAATGAGGTGGAGCACGCCCTCGTGCTCGTCCCAGTACTTCCTGAGGTAGCGCTGCTTGAGCTTGGCCTCGGCCTCGCGTCTGTTCATGCGCCGTGACTCCCGCACCCACGATGCGAGACGCGCCACGTTGTTGGAGATCGCCTCCTCGGCCCACACCGCATCTGATTCCGGAGTGGCCACCGAGGCCACGAGTGCGACCTTCTCGAAGGAGATCTGTCCAGAGGAGAACGCTTCAGCGAGCAACGGGAGCTCGGTGAGCAACCAGGCTGTACGGACCATCTCGGCCGCGACTTTGTGCGAGTAGCCGAGGCGGAAGGCCACCCAGTCGGTCATCGACGTGGCGCCGTCTTCCTTCCAGGCCGCCAGGCGGTCGACCTCGACGATCTTCTCGAGGAGCCGGAACCGAACGCCGTTCTCGACGGCGTGAAGCCCGTCGATGGCGTGGGCGAGAGCGTCGGTGGTGGGTTGTTCCATGGCAAGACGATCATACGTTCTGGTAGTGACAGGAAGGGGACTCCACGAGTCGGTTGAGGCGGTCGCATTTACGAGTCTGTCGCGTCTTCGCCGGATCTCGCGTGGCACGGCATCTCGAGTGAAGTCGCCCTGGCTGAGCGCGTACACGGGTGGTCCTCGAAAGGCCGTAGTCCCTCCCGGCCCCCTGGGCAGACGGCTCGGTGTGGTGAGGAAGCCGCCTGGAGGGGCTCACGTGCCGTCACTCTCTTGGATTATTCAAGGTTGGACGACGACCCGCCGATGACTCCTCGTGAGGCAGGGATGCACAAGACGAAATTGCCTCAAATCCCCAGAGGGAAGGAGGTGCGAAAAATATGATCTGGATTCATGAGAAGTTGAAGAAGATGCGCGAGGAAAAGGGATTCACGCTGATCGAGCTCATGGTCGTCGTTCTCATCATCGCTATCCTGATCGCGATCGCAATCCCGACCTTCCTCGGCGCACGTGGTCGTGCGCAGGACCGCGCTGCTCAGTCGGGTGCTCGGAATACCGTGACGAACGCGAAGGCGATCTACACGGACAACGAGGACTACACCGACGCGACGATTGGAGTCGGTGGTGAGCTGACTGACGCGGAGCCGTCGCTGACGTTCGTGGCGGGCAACAGCCTGAAGGCGGAGGCGCCCAACCACGTGTCGGTGGCGGGTCAGACGGTGGACACGTTCACCGCGTCCGTGGCAAGTGCCAACGGCAACAACTGCTGGCACATCCGCGACGCGGTGAATCCCGCGACGAACCCCGGTACGTGGTGGAAGCTGACGACTACGGCTGGCACGTGCCAGGCGGCCGCGCCGGGCGCTGACGTGTACGACACCAACATGGCGGACGGCGCCACGGCTGGTGCGTGGGTGCGGCAGCCGGGTGACGCAGCAGAGGCGTAAGCCGAAATCTCAGTACAGCGACCTGAAGCGGGGGGTCTTCGGGCCCCCCGTTTTCTTTGCTTCAGCTTCGGGCGGAGAGAGCTTCGCCGTAGGCGAAGCCATCTCTGCCCGAAGCTGAAGCAAAAGAAGATCTCCTCGCCGCGGCGCGCGATCGAGGTGTCGGCGTAGCCGTCGGCGCCCGGCCCCCTGAAGACCTCGATGACGTCCTGCTCGAGATCCACGAGCCACACCTCGGGTATCCCGACCGCCGCGTACCCCGGGACCTTGCGCAAGTGGTCGTAGCGCAGCGTGGTGTCGGCGACCTCGATCAACAGGAGGATGTCCTCCGGCCGAGGATGTCCGTTCGCGTAGTCGTCCTACTTCGGACGGAAGACGGAGATGTCGGGCTCGGGCTCTGAGAGGTCGTCGAGTATCACCGGGTCCTGCACTCCGATCACCACGTGCCGGCCGAGCGCCTCGTTGAGCAGCCGGGCGAACCGCTTGACCGTCGCGGCGTGACGCGAGCCAACAGCCGTCATCTGGACGATCTCGACGTCGAGCAGCTCGACGCGGTCGTCGGGCGAGAAGACGCCAGCATCGGCCATGCGGTGGTAGTCGCGCACCGTGAAGAGGCGGCGTGTGGGCTCAGTCGCCATGGCTGTTCAAGCCCAGACGCTAGCCGCCCGCGCCGACGGCGGCTCTAAGCCTTGAGCACCGCCGCCAGAAGTCCTCCGAATGTACCGACGTAAAGCGGGATCATGGCACCGACGACCCACTTGATCGTCAGCACGGTGCCGGCGTGCATCTCGACGCACAAGCTCGCGATCTCGTCCTTGAGCTCGGTCCGAACGCTCGTGATCTCGTCCTTGAGCTCGGTCCGAACGCTCGCGATCTCGTCCTTGAGCTCGGTCCGAACGCTCGCGATGTCAGCCGAGGTTGCGTAACGAGCGGATTCCACGTCGGCACGCGTGGCAAGCTCTCGTGTGGGGGGTACCACCTCGGCGATCATCTTCGCGGCTTCCGTCCCGATGGACGGCTTGAGGGCCTCGTAGAGCTCGACATTCGTGGCCATTATCTCACTCCTTACGCTAAGGGGGAAGGAGTGGGGAAGCGACAACGGAACCTTAGCGGCCGGCGATGACGGCCCGAGTAGTCGCTAGCTTGCCGGCAGGGTCTCGGAGACGGCGATCGTGAGATCCGAAAACGCGAGCGGCGCCGCGATAGTGTCGGCGGGAATGACGTCTCAGTGGACGTCCCATCTGACGAGTCCTTCATCGCTGCCGTCCTGTCCACCACGGGCACCTGCTGGTTCGTGAAGACGGCGGTGGCCGGTCCCGATCGCGGCACGCACTGGGAGAAGGACTCGGCCGGTTCCTGTGATGCGTCGTCGCCGCCCGCCGGCGCGACGTGGACGGCGACGGCCGACGCCTAGGTCCGGAGCAAGATCGTGAGCGTTCCGGCCCAGGTGGCGGCGAACATGCCGACCATGACGCCGACGAGCCACTTGAGCGTCCGGATGCTCTCAGCCTTGATCCGGGCGTCCATATCCTTGAACTGGCCCTCTACGGTCGCGAAGCCGACATCGAACTTCGCGTCGAGGGCACGGATCTCGCTCCGAACGGAGCCGATCTCGCCGCCGAGCTCGCTGCGGACCTGCGCCATCTCGCTCCGGAGGTCGGCCGCCGAGGCCAGCACATCCAGCCGGGTTGCGAGGTCGCGTGTCGGGGGGGACGACCTCGGCGATCATCTTCGCGGCTTCCTCGCCGATGGTCGGCTTGAGTGCTTCGTAAAGCTCGACATTCGTGACCATCATCTCACTCCTTGCGCTAAGGGGGAAGGAGTGGGGAAGTCAGACGACTATCAGAGGACCTTCACGAAGATCCAGACGATCCAGGTGATGCCGACGACCCATGCCGGGATGGCTAAGGAGAGCAGAAGCCGGAATCTCTTTTGCTCCAGGCGTCGGATCTTTTCGTCCTGAGCGTGACGATTGAGGCGCTGAATCTCGGCTTCGAGCCTCGCCACGTCCCGCCGCAAGGCCGTGATGTCGCCCTGTGTCGCGGGATGGGTGATCGATCCATACGTCTGCGCGGTCATGCCGCCTCCCTGAGTCGCGATCGGGCCGTCGCTTGCATCCTCGCACTCTTTGGGGGGTGACGTTCGTCGGCATCGGCGTGACCGGCATCGACCCCACCGGTGGTACCATCGGTGGTATGTCTACGAAGAGGACGATCTACCTCCCGGAGGACCTGAAGGCGACCATCGCTGCCGAGGCCCGGCTGCGTGGCGTGACCGAGGCGGAGGTGATCCGCTCGACGCTTGAAGCTGGCTTGGCGCGGCCCGTCGCGCGTGGCGCGGTCTTCGAGGGCGATCCGATCGCCGAGCGCACCGACGAGCTCCTGGAGGGGTTCGGCGAGCGGTGATCATCGCAGACACGAGTGGACTTCTAGCGTTCTTCAATGCTGCCGAGCCCAAGCACGCGGCCGTTGCCGCAGTGATCGCAGAGGAGCGTGAGCCCATGGTCGTCTCGCCGTATGTAGTTGCGGAGCTCGACTACCTCCTCGCCACACGGATCGGCCCGGACGCCGAGCTGGCCGTGCTAGAGGAGCTCGCGTCCGGCGCGTACGAGCTCGCCGAGATCGGGGCGGAAGACCTGAGACGTTGCCGGGCGGTGGTCGAGCGCTACCGCGACCAAAGGATCGGCGCAGCCGACGCTTCCCTCGTCGTGCTCTCAGAACGGTACGGAACGCGAACGATCCTCACGCTCGACCGCCGCCACTTCGACGTCCTCCGGCCGACGTCGGGGGGCCGCTTCAAAGTCGTCCCCTGACGAACCGGCTAGGGGCGACCACCGACGAGAAGGGCCAGGCGGGTTTGTCCCTCAGCGACTCCTCGTCAGAACTTCAGGGCCGAAACGAAGATTCCCCAGGTGGTGGCCCAGACCGTGATGAAGACGCCGACCACCCATTTGATCGTCCGGGTGGTCTCGGCATGCATCCGAGAGTCAAGGGCGTTGAACCGAGCATCGACCTTGGCGAAACCGACCTCGACGTTCGCGAAACCGACCTCGACGTTCGCAAAGCCGAGTTCTAGTTCGTGCCGAACGGCGTCGATCTCCCGGCTCAGGTCGCTCCGAACGACGCCGACGTCCTCCCGTGTCGCGAGGTCGCGGGTCGGTGGGACCACCTCGGCGATCATCTTCGCCGCTTCCTCGCCGACGGTCGGCTTGAGCGCTTCGTAGAGCTCCACATTCGTAGCCATCATGTCACTCCTTACGCTAAGGGGGAAGGAGTGGGGAAGCGAGCTTCAAGGTCGTTCCCTGACGCTTCTAGGTTCGCAGCAGGACCGCGATCGTGGTTCCCCAGGTGCCGACGAACATCGGGACCATCACTCCAACGATCCACTTGATCGTCCGAGTGGTCTCGGCTTGGATCTTGGTCTCGAGCTGCGCCAGGTCTGTGCGTGTCGCGAGGTCGCGCGTCGGAGGGACGACCTCAGCGATCATCTTGGCAGCCTGCTCGCCGATGGTCGGCTTGAGTGCTTCGTAAAGCTCGACATTCGTGACCATCATCTCACTCCTTGCGCTAAGGGGGAAGGAGTGGGGAAGTCAGGCGACCATAGAAGCAGCTACCGACGGGAGCTCGTCCAGGAAGTCTTCGAGCGGGAGCGCTTCTACGTCGCCCACCTTCTCGCGGTGGCTGCCACAGAACACGATCGTCTTGCGGCCGACCGCGCTCACTCGATCGGACAGAGCGTTCAACCCGGACGGAACGCTCAACCTCGAGGATGCGGAGTCCAGGCGCGCCTCGGACTCGGTAGGCGTCGTCCGGTCAGAACTTCAGAGCCGAAACGAAGATTCCCCAGGTGGCGGCCCAGACCGTGATGAAGACGCCGACCACCCATTTGATCGTCCGGGTGTTCTCGGCATGCATCCGAGAGTCAACGGCGCTGAACCGAGCATCGACCTTGGCGAAACCGACCTCGACGTTTGCAAAGCCGAGTGCTAGTTCGTGCCGAACGGAGTCGATCTCCCGGCTCAGCTCGCTGCGAACGAGGTCGATCTCACGGCTCAACTCGCTGCGAACGACGCCGAGCTCGCTGCGAACGAAGCCGACGTCCTCCCGGGTCGCGAGGTCGCGGGTTGGTGGGACCACCTCGGCGATCATCTTCGCCGCTTCCTCGCCGACGGTCGGCTTGAGCGCTTCGTAGAGCTCCACATTCGTAGCCATCATGTCACTCCTTGAGCCAGGGGGAAGGAGTGGGAAGGCTCACGAACTATAGCGACCACCACGACAAGAGCAGTGCCTGCGGCGTCGTGCTGAACGGCTCGGTCGCCCGTCATACGATGCGTCCCGACTCCGACGTTGACGTGCTCATCGTCGCGGAGCCGCTTCCCGACTGGCGCATGGAGCGCATGGCGGAGTGGGCCGCGGTCGAGCGTCTGTGCGCGCCGGCTCTCGAACGTGCTCGAGGGCTCGGCGCGAACACACGCGTCGCGCCGATGTTCCGGACCCTCGAGGAGCTCGCACTGGTGGCTTCATCGTGTATGACATCGCCTGCGACGGCGCCGTCCTCTCCGACACGCTCGGACGGATCGAGTCGCTCCTGGCCGGCGTCCGGTATCGCCTCGAGAAACGGGGGGCGTTGCAGTCGTCGTTCCGTGGTATGCCGTACTGGGTGCTCGATCCGGACGTCCGTCCTGGTCAGGTCGTCGAGATTTGACCGGCGACGAGCTGGCGTGGAGCTATCTCGACTATAGGCAACGCTTCGTCTGGACGTGCTCTCGCTGCTGTTCGAGCGCGAGGGGTATTCGGATGTCGTCCGGGAGGCGCAGGAGCTCGTCGAGCTGGTACTCAAGGCAGCGTTGGGCCTGTTTGGCATCGACCCTCTCCCGGTGGCTGTGCCACGAACGTGTGTTCGCGCTCTCCGGCGACATCGTCATGATCCCGACCACGATCTACGAGCCATTCGAGGGGCGGCGCGCGCTCGATGATGCGACGACGGTGTTCGAAGCCGTCTCCCGCATGGTGTCGGAACGCGACGCTCGCTGAGCGCTCGCAACCGCCTCCCCGGTAGCGCCTTCTAGCTAGTCCTCTTCACCCCCCTCCCTAGGGGGCGACTCCCATCCGAAGCTCCCATCGGGCACTGGGCCAGGTGAGATTCGGCTTCAAAGGGAGGTGCACGAAATGATTCAGAAGATCCAGAACCGCATGCGCACCAAGGACGAGGGATTCACGCTGATCGAGCTCATGGTCGTCGTTCTCATCATCGCTATCTTGATCGCGATCGCAATCCCGACCTTCCTCGGCGCACGTGGACGTGCGCAGGACCGCGGTGCTCAGTCGAGTGCTCGGAATGCCCTGACGAACGCGAAGGCGATCTACACGGACGCCGAGGACTACACCAACGCGATCGCTGGAGTCGTGGGGCCACCGGCCACGGGTCTTACGGCAGCTGAGCCGTCGCTGACGTTCGTGGTGGGCAACAGCCTGAAGGCGGAGGCCCCCAACCACGTGTCGGTGGCGG
Source organism: uncultured Actinomycetes bacterium (assembly GCA_964520325.1). Classification (GTDB taxonomy): domain Bacteria; phylum Actinomycetota; class JAICYB01; order JAICYB01; family JAICYB01; genus CAZFOB01. The sequence continues at coordinate 37,381 of CAZFOB010000027.1, forward strand.
GTCAGACGGTGGACGTGTTCACTGCGTCCGTGGCGAGCGCCAACGGCAACAACTGCTGGCACATCCGCGACGCGGTGAACCCCGCCGCGAACCCGGGGACGTGGTGGAAGCTGACGACGACTGCCGCCACATGCCAGGCCGCAGCGCCGGTCGTAGGTGACGTGTACGACACGACGGCGCCCTACGCTGCGGGTGCGTGGGTGCACACGCCGGGCGACGCAGTTGCATAACTAGCTGAGCAAGACGAAGACCCCGAACGGGGGGCGGGAATCTCCCGCCCCCCGTTTCTTTGTACGCCCGGCATGGGCGAGTGCCTGGGGGTGAAAGTCCCCTGGAGGAAG
>CAZFOB010000028.1:0-34446 GCA_964520325.1 uncultured Actinomycetes bacterium
GGTGTGCGCATCGAGATGGCCTGGTGCGGTCGGACGGTGTTGTATTCCTCGAGCCGATGCGCGATGCCGTGCCGCTGGCAGATGTCATCAGCGCGCGGCATCGGCTGCCGCGCAGGCACTCACCGCTCAGGCCGCGATGCTCGATGTCGTCGGAGCGATCTGGTCGACCGAGACCCTCGCGTCTATAGCGAGCACGATCCGCAAACACGTGGACGCCGCGCTCGAGGGCTCAACCGTCGGATTGCTGGACCTCTTCCTTCACGGGCTCCGGGTCCGTCCCCGCACTCCGGAACGGGGCCGGCGGACCGGCCCCGTTCGCCTGTTCTCCGTGCTGCGCTAGGACACCACGGTGTCCGACAACCGCGAGGCTTAGGGCGAGGCGACGGGCGAAGCCGAAGGTGAAGCGCTCGGCGAAGCCGAGGGTGACGGGCTAGGCGAGCGCCGCTTCGGGCAGTCTCCGCGCGGCTTGTGAGGGTTGCCCCGGCGACAGTGGCGCCCCGGCGGATTGTCGCCCGGTTTCTCCGCAGTGTCGGGCGAGGCCGAGGGTGAAACGCTGGGTGAAGCGCTAGGCGAGACTGAAGGCGAAGCACTAGGCGAGGCCGAAGCGTCGGGCGAAGCCGAAGGTGACGCGCTCGGCGAGGGACGCGTCGGGCAGTCTCCCCGCGGCTTGTGAGGGTTACCCCGGCGACAGTGGCGCCCCGGCGGGTTGTCACCCGGGTTCTCCGCACGGGGTGAGCGCGGGTTTCCTCGGTCGCTAGGCCGCGCGTCCGCCAAGTTCACACCGCCCAAGACAAGCACCGCGATCATGCCGGCCGCTCCGAAAGCTCGCTTCATCCACTTCCTCCCTTAGCGTCAGTCGTTCCCTGTCTTGCGGTCGGCCGGACGCAGAGCTGTTGAAGCGGACTAGCTCCTAAGGACCAGCTGCGGCGACGCGAACGAGTATCAGTTCGCGCGACGGAGAACGGTCACCGACACGGAGGAACAAGGTGGCGCCCACGACGCGATGCGTCGCTCAGTCTCGAAGCGTGAGTACGTGCCCGACGTGCGCGGGCTGCTGTCCCTCGAGTACCTCGCGATAGACGCGCTCGACGTCGCCGGCGCCCCCGTGACGAACCTCGAGCCACGGGTCGACGGACGGCAGGAACATGCGCCACGCGTCGAGGAGCTTCGTGTCGACGCCCTCAGGCCCCCAGTCCCGGCGCCGCTTCGCCCCTTGCGTCGGCGCGAAGAACATCTGCGGCTGCGGGCCGGGGAGATCGTGTTGCGTCTCACGCTGCTCCCAGTGCGTCGCACCGACGATCAAGCTGCACGTGAGCCCGGCGCCGATGTGCTCGTGAACATCCCGCAGGAGCCTGCCGTTGCCTGCGACATCGACGAACACCGTCGGTACGGAGGCGTCGATCGACGCGACGGCATCGTAGGTGACGACCTGGTCGTAGTAGCCGGTCGTCGCACAGAATTTCGCATTCCTCGGCGATGTCAACGCAACGACTCGTGGGTGGCCCGGCTTGATCGACAGCAGGGACGCGATCCCGAGCGCGGTCTTGCTCGACGCGCTCGCGATGACGATCTGCGTCGCATCGAAATAGCTGTTGTCCGAGAGCAGGTCCTCGGCCATGAACGACGTGAAGAAGAGTGGGTAGAGGATCGCGTGATGGTCCTCGCGCGACGCTTCGTAGAGCTCATCGTTCGCGCAGCGCGTGTAGTGCTGGTAGGCGGCGGGGAGCGGACGGCGGTACTCGGTGCCGTCCATGAACGAGCTTTCCGTGAGGCGACTGGGCTGCACCGCGACGTGGGTGGACATCGGTAGGTAACCGTAGATCCGCTCTCCAACCTCGATCCCGTCGAAGCGCGACTCGACGACGTCCGCGAAGCCCCACACCGGCACGTTCCCCCACCCCTCGGCTGCCGGGAAGAAGTTCCAGTAACTCATCACCTCGCCGAAGACCGCGTAGGTGATGTTGTTGGCGGTGAGCGCGAATCGATCGATGCCCAGGAGCAGCTCGCCGTCAGCGATCGCGATCTCGTCGTCGTTGAAGCCGCAGGTCCGGAGGTCGTCGCGTCCGACGCGAAAGGTCGTCGTCGTGGTCATCGTCCCTCGACCTCGGTCTTGATCCGTTCGAGGGTCGTCCGCATGCCGTTGACGTTCGTCTTGCGACGACTGCGCGGCCCACGCCCGGCGAACAGCCAGTACAGCCGCAGCAAAAGGGTGGGAGCCAGTTGAAAAGACTCGGTGACGTCGGTCCCGTCACCGACGGGCTCGAGGTGATAGCGCCACTGGTTCAACGCGCGGCCGCGCGTGATTACGTCGAATGCGAACGCCCGTCCCGGGACGCACTCCACGACCTCGCAGACCGTCCAGTACTTGATCCCTCGCTGATTGCGGTTCACGTGTCCGCGGAAGCGCGCGCCCAGAGCCGGGGCCGTCGCGCCGTTGATCCACTCCGCCTCGAAGGTCTCCGGGCTGAACCGACCCGTGTTCGTGACGTCGGCGATCAACTCCCAGATGCGATCGGGCGGAGCCTTCATATGGACGGTGACCGCTTCATGCATGGCTGCTTCTCGCTCGGTCATGGTTGCGTGAAGGCTATCGGCACCGAGCTGACGGCTGCCGTGGAGGTTCAAGTAGTGCCCTCCGCAGGTCCACGGGAACTGAGACTTCAACCAGCCGCGCTACTCAGGAGCTAGCACTCAGTCGGTTCAGTCTCTCACTCGATGCTGTACGGCGCGCCGATGTACTTCCAATCGCCGTCGTAAACGAAGACCCTCGCCTTAGCTGTTCCATCGTGGCGGCCGGGTGAGAACTTCGTCCCGAAGGTCAACGACGATTGGTAGCCCGACGCTCGCGGCGCGCCCTGCCGCAACGCATCGGCGGTCGCCGCCGTCGCGCCGTCGAGTGCGGCCTTGAGGAAGAACAGCATGTCGCAGTACGAGAAGGGTGCCTCTTGCGGGGCAAAGCCTGCCTCTTTCGCGATCGCCACGCACAGCCGGCTGCCGGGCGAGAATGCTTGCGCGTCACGACTCGCCGGGCCGAGGTCGACCGTTGGCCCCCAACCGACCCCCACCGCGCCCTCGAGTTGCGCGCGGGGAACGGAGTCGCGCACGAAGTACGGAGCGTCGAGCGAGCTGAAACCGTACTTGGGCCGGAAGCGTTGTGACTCGGCCGCAGCAAGGAACAGCAGCGGGATCGCACCGCCGCTCGGGACGAACAGAACGTGGGTGATCCCTTGCTGACGGAAGCGAAGGGCGACGTTGCCCGACTCCGCCGCCGACTCGCCGGCTTGCGCGGCCGAATCGGGCTCTCGGATCGCGGCTTCCGAATGAACCTTGAGCCCGTGCGCAGCGAGCGCCGGTTTGAAGACTCGGTCGGCGACTGCCTTTTCCTTGGGACTGTCGTAACGCAGCAGACCGATCTTCGCGTTGCGTAGGAATCCGTGCCGCACGAGTCCGTCGATGACGAACCCGAGCCGGTCCGCATGTGGCTGCGCCGGACGGTAGAGGTATTCGACCGGAACCACGGAACGTTGCGTGAGGTAGAACACATCCCAGATGAATGGCGTCCGGTTCTTCGCGAAGCATGCGGGCAGCGAGTCTCGATACAGCTGGGCCGCGCCGATGGCGTAGTCGACGTGGTGGTCCTGGGTCAGCGAGGTGCACGCCTCTTGCGCTTGTTGATCGAAGCTTTCCTGGAGTGGATCGGTCGTGTGGTAGACGGGTTAGACGCGGCGCCCTCCGATGCCACCATTGGCGTTGATCCACTTCAAGATGGCGTCGACCTTCGCCGGCGAGTGCGCAGGGAGCGCCACGCCGAAGGCCGCCGCCGCGGCACCGTTCGCGGACAGATGGACGCCGAGCTTGAGCGTGCCGCGCAAACCGGCGACAGCTGCCGGGGAATCGTCCCTCGAACCGGAACTCAGCTCGGCCGTGCCGGCTCCTCCCCCGTTCCGCCCACCCGGACCCGCGACACCGACGGCGTCATTCGTGTCGCCCGGCGCAGCAGAAGGCTTTCCGGACTTTTCTTGAACCGAGGCGTCACCGACGATGGGCGAGGGGTTCGACACATCGGTTCGAGTCGTGCTCGAGCAAGCGACGACGATCAGCAAAAGAAAGCCAACCAATGCCTTCGTCAAGCGACTCCTCCCCGAGTGCGCATCCAGACAAGCTATGTTAACCGCGATTCACCGGATGTACGCGGAGACGTTTCTCGAAGCCCCCGCCGCCGACGTTGATCCCTGCCGATGCCGATGCGATGGTTGCGCACCCACGGACTGAGCTCTAGCTCCGGCCGTTGGGCTGGCGACGCTCCTCCGACAGCTGGGACTCGGCGACGCTGATCCATTCCGAGACGAGCCGCTCGTCGTTGCGTGACCGACGCAGGACGCTTCGCGATGCGGCACCTCGCATCGCATCGAGCAATAGCTCGAGGACCGCATCGAACCGCGGGTGCTGCGCGGCATCGCCGAAGAGATCGGATGCCCACTCCTTCATGACGCCGCCCATCCGTCGCTCCTGCGGGACGAGCGCCGCGCGGAGCTCGGCATCGTTGCGTGCAGCGAGCCACAGTTCCAGAGACGCCTGAAAGAGTCGGTCATCGACCGTTCCCCACAACGTTCGGACGGCCCACGCGATGCGATCGCGACGGGGTGGCGTGTTGTTGGCAGTCAGGTCCTGGAGCACTGCGAGGCGTTCACGCGCGAGATGTTCGATCGCAGCGAGGATCAGCTCTGACCTCGATGTGTAGTGGTACAGCAATGCGCCGCGGCTCACGCCCGCACGTCGCTGAACTTCGAGGGTGGTGGTGCCGCGGTATCCGAGTTCGACGAGACATTCGATCGTCGCGTCGAGCAGGCGTTGACGCGTCGCAGCGGCACGCTCCTTCTGTGTCGGACGTTTGCGTTCGACCTGCTTCGCGCTCGTGCTCATCGTGGCTCCGGTCTATCGAGGTGGGGTTGCAATCGGCAAGGCACCTGATTACAGTCAGGCCTGACGGTATCAGGCGAGGCAGGCGAGGGGCACACAGGGTGAAGAAGTCTGGCGCAATACCGAGGAGGATCTCGTGAAGCGGATCGCTGTCTGCGTTCTTGCGGCTGTGGCGTTGTGCGGCCCGATCGTTTCGACGACACCAAGTACGGCCGCAGTCAACACCACCACGGCTACACAGGCCAGCAACAGCAAGCATTCGGGGCCGATGCCGCTGGTTGAGGGGCCCGTTCAGGGCGGGCTACGAACCGGTCGGCCGTGGTTTGCGAGCGTTGTCGACCCCTCGAAGCTCGGCTACGTCGAAGAGGAGTACTTCGTTTCCGGGACGGCGTCGGACCTCGGAACGCCCGCGCTTTTCGCCCCGTACACGACCCGGATATTGGTGCAACGCCCCGCCGACATGCGCCGGTTCAACGGGACCGTCGTCATGGATTGGACCAATGTGTCCGGCCAGTTGGACGCAGCGCTCATCTGGGGGCTCATGCACCGCTATGGGGCCGCCAACGGTTACATCTTCGCGGCGGTCGCGGCTCAGAAGGCCGGGGTCGACGGCGGTCAACAGGCGATGACGGGGTGGGATCCGCAGCGCTACGGCAAGCTGAGCCATCCGGGCGACACGTACTCGTACGATATCTTCACCCAGGCGGGACGGGCGCTCGCGTCCGGTAAGAGTGGACCTCTGCCGTTCTTCGACCACAGACGCCCCGTGCAAGCGGTGCTCGCATCAGGCATATCGCAAGGATGCTCGCGACTCATCAAGTACATCGACCTCGTTGAGCCGACCACACGCGTCGTCGACGGCATCCTCGGGATCGGGTGCAGGACCGCGCTCGCGCACAAGGACCGCGTGCCCGTCCTCTGGGTGAACAGCGAATACGAGTCGCAGGGACACGAGATGCCGCCCGACGGCAAGCTCATACGTGTGTGGGAGATGGCGGGTGCTTCCCACCTCGGTTGGTGGGGCACGGCCTGGACCGGATTCGCTGTGGGGCGTGACGAAGCCAACGTTGGCGGGACAACGACGGTCAACCCAACGTGGGATCCGGATCTGATCGGCCAGTACGGCCAGCGCGGTGGCGGCCCGTGCCCGCAGAACTACTTCCCCGATCGTTATGTGCACGACTCTGCGCTCGCCCACCTCAACGCGTGGGTCCTGAAGGGTACCGCTCCGCCGACCGCTCCTCGCATCGCCAGTGACGCGAGCGGCAACCTGATACGCGATGAGCACGGCAACGTCACAGGTGGGTTGAGGCTCCCGGTCATTGACGTCCCCGTAGCGGGCTACCGCACTGATCTATGCGGGAATACAACCGTGAACCAGACGCTCGGCGCCTATCTGTTCGGGATGACGGTCCCCTTCGACCCGGTGACGCTGCAGACCCTGTACGGCGATGGCAGCTACGTTCCGAAGATGCAGGCCGCCACCGATAAGGCGGTCGCGGAAGGATTCCTGTTGCCGATGGATGCCGACGAGCTGATGCAGAGCGCTCGGGGATCCTCGATCCGGGTTCTGCCGGGCACTTGAGAGCACAAAACAAGGTTCGCCTTCGTCGTGTTCGAGATGGGGTTGCAATCGGCAAGGTAGTTGATTACAGTCACGGCTGACGGTATCACGTGGCAGGCGAGGGGAGCGCAACGTCTCGTGACGATGGACCAAGGTACGTCACTCGCTGCTCGCCTGAGCCAGCTGGCCACGGAGCATCCTGAAGCCCCGGCCGTCACCTGTGGCGACATCACGCTGTCGCGAGGGGAGCTCGAGAGCCGGGCGGATGCACTCGCCCGCGATCTGATCGCACGCGGGGTTAAGCAAGGCGACTACGTGTCGATCGTCCTGCCGAACGGACTCGAACATCCGATCGCAACGGCCGCAGCGTGGAAGGTCGGTGCGGTTCCGCAACCGCTGAGCCCGAAGCTCGCCGTCCGCGAGCTCGCCGAGATCGTCGCATTGACACGTCCGAGCATCGTGATCGGTACGACCGACACGGATATCGTCGGGTCGACGCCGACTCTGCCTGCGGGCTACGAACCGACACCTGTCCCAAACGACGCGGAACCGCTGCCCGACGTGGTGTCGCCATCGTGGAAAGCTCCGACCTCCGGCGGCAGCACCGGCCGGCCGAAGGTTATCCGTGCCGGACAACCCGGCATCTTCGAGCGCATCGCGATGTTCAGCATGCTCGTTCGGCTGAACGTGTCGACACGCGCGCTCGTGACCGCTCCCCTCTCGCACAACGCGGGCTTCATGATGACCGCGGTCACGTTGCTGCTCGGCGGCCACGCGGTGATCATGCCGCGGTTCGATGCCCGCGAGTGCCTCCGGCTTATCGCTGAGCACCGGATCACATGGATGGTCGCGGTGCCGACGATGATGACTCGAATCTGGAAACTACCCGCCGACGTCCGATCGAGTTTCGACGTGTCATCGGTGGAAACGGTGTTCCACGGCGCCGCGCCATGTCCGCCGGAGATCAAGGAAGCGTGGCTGCACTGGCTCGGGCCGGAGAAGATCCTCGAGGCATACGCTGCGACAGAGGGTCACTCGATCACCCTGATCGACGGAACGCAGTGGCTCACGCATCGCGGTTCGGTTGGGACCGTCCTGGTGGGCGAGATCCAGGTCCGTGACGACGACGGCCGCGTCCTGCCGCCCGGCGGGGTCGGTCTCCTGTGGATGCGCGGTCCGAGCGGGTCACCACCGTCGTACGAGTACCTCGGTGCCAAAGCCGTATCCGACGACGCGGGCTGGGAAACCGTCGGCGATCACGGCTGGTTCGACGAAGAGGGATACCTGTACCTCGCCGGCCGCGACACCGAGATGATCCTCGTAGGCGGTGCAAACGTATACCCCGCCGAAGTCGAAGCAGCGATCCTTGAGCACCCGGCAGTGCTCGACGCCGTCGTCGTCGGTGCGCCTCACGAGGACCTCGGCGCGGTACCGCACGCGATCGTCCACGCCGAGGAGGACGTCGACGTCGAGGAACTCAGCCACTTCTTGTCCGCACGGCTCGCGCCCTACAAGCGGCCCCGCTCGTACCGGGTCGTAGGGGAAGCGATACGCGACGAGGCGGGGAAGTTCCGTCGCCATGAGTTGCAACCGTCCATCAACCTGGATTAGCGGGATGCCACGGCCAGCATCTGGATCGACGGTAAGCGCGTCGGCAAGACGGCATCGGGCCGGGCGACGATCACGCTCGCAGCGGGCGACCATCGGGTTGGCATCCGCTGATGTCTGAGGACGCCGTGCGCGATGCGCGCGAAACGTTCGCTGCGCACGGCATCGAACCGTCGGACGAAGAACTGGTCGCCTACTCCTTACTCGGCCAGATGCTCCGAGCGATGGTGGAGCAGCTCTACGCGATCGACCCCGACGACGAACGGTGAGCGAGCTTCCCCTCACGATCGCGGATGCGGCGCAGGGTTTGCGTGACGGAAGCATCACGAGCGTTCAACTGACGGAGGAGGCCCTGGCGCGAGCAGACGACGTCGATCCTCGGATCGGCGTCTACCTGCACCGTCGCGATGGCGCCGCTCTCGCAGATGCTGCACGGGCCGATGCCGAACTCAAGAGAGGGGTCGACCGCGGTTCCATGCAGGGCATCCCGCTCGGCGTCAAGGATGTCTTCGCAACGAAGGACGAACCAACCACCGCGCAGAGCCTGGTCCTCGATCCGGGATGGGGCGAAGGCCGCGATGCACCGGCTGTCGCGCGACTGCGTGCCGCGGGCGCAGTGATCTGTGGGAAGACAACGACGATGGAGTTCGCCGCCGGATGTCCCGATCCAGAGAAGCCCTTCCCTGTTCCGCGCAACCCGTGGGACACCTCGCGGTGGGCGGGAGGCTCGAGCTCCGGGTCCGCGAGCGGCGTCGCGACCGGTTGCTTCCTCGGTGCGCTCGGCTCCGACACGCTCGGAAGTGTCCGGGGTCCAGCAGCCTTCTCTGGCATCAGTGGGATCAAGCCGACGTACGGGCGCGTGCCGAAGTCGGGTGTCGTACCGCTGTCACGGTCCTTCGATCACGTCGGTCCGATGGCTCGGAGCGCGCGCGACTGCGCGCTCATGCTCCAGGTGATCGCCGGTCACGACCCCGACGACCCGTGTTCCGTCGACGTCGCGGTCCCCGACTACGTCGCGAGGCTGGGTGGCTCGGCAGAGGGAATGCGGGTCGGCGTCGAACGCGAGCATCACATGCGCGCTCCCGGCATCGATCCGTCCGCGATCGAACGCTTCGAAGTCGCGCTCGGTGTTCTCGAAACTTCCGGCGCGGAGCTCGTCGACGTCTCGATCCCCTATTTCGAGGAGCTCAAGACAGCGTGCGCGACGGTCGCGCTGCGCGAATCGTTCACCTATCACCGGCTGAACCTGCAGCGTCGTTGGCACGACTACGGCCGCGATACCAGGCTGATCTTGGGGGCAGGAGCCTTGTTCCGGGCGCCGGACCTCGTCCAAGCGCGCCGCGTGATCGATCTCGTCCGGCGCCGCGTCGAAGAGATGCTCACGTCCCTGGACGTGATCGTCACGCCGACCGCAGGCGCCGGAGCTCCTCCACTCGAGGGCCTGTCGTTCCCCGTGGTGATGTCGCTGCCGTACTTCACTCCGGCGTGGAACGGGCTGGGACTCCCCGCCATGAGCGTTCCCGTCGGCTTCACCGCGGACGGCCTGCCGGTCGGGTTGCAGATCATCGGCAGTCCCTGGGACGAAGGCACGGTGCTCGCGGTGGCCGATGGGTACCAGCAGCTGACCGATTGGCACCTCCGCCTACCGCCGCTCATCGGTTGAGCATGCACTTGGCAACAGCGCCGCTACGCGATACAGTCAGCACTGACTGTATAAGGACGAGGGGGGCGCACGTGCGATCGGTTGACCTCGAGGGGCGGGTAGCGGTCGTGACCGGCTCAGGCGGTGGGCTCGGGCGCGTCCACGCTCTGGCGATGGCCGCACGTGGGGCGAAGGTGCTCGTGACCGACCTCGGGGCCGAGATCGATGGGAGCGGCCGATCGGAAGATCCTGCCGCGGCGGTGGCGGACGAGATCCGGAACCAAGGCGGCGATGCGGTCGCCGTCTGCGGTGACGTCGCCTCGCCTGACGACGCGAACACGGTGATCACGACGGCCATCGAGACCTGGGGCTCGATCGACGTCGTCGTCAACAACGCTGGGTTTATCCGCGATCGGTCGATCGCGAAGCTCACCGAAGACGACTGGGACGCGGTCGTCGACGTCCACCTCAAGGGCGCGTTCCTCATGACGCGAGCTGCTCTGGCCCACATGAAGGAACGCAACTACGGGCGCTTCGTCCACACGACGAGCCCGGCGGGTCTGTTCGGCAACTTCGGACAGGCGAACTACGGCGCGGCGAAGATGGGCATCGTCGGGTTCTCCCGGGCGCTCGCGATCGAGGGCGCGAAGTACGGGATCAAGAGCAACGTCATCTCACCGGTCGCGGCGACACCACGCGTGAAGGACATCGGGCTCCTCGGTTCGCTGGCCGACGTCCTCCTCCCCGAGCAGGTCTCGTCGCTCATCGTCGCGCTCGCGTCGGCCGAGTGCGACGTCACTGGAGAGGTGTTCAGCGTGATCGGCGGCCGCTACGCACGAGTGTTCACGGCGGTCACACCCGGCTGGTTCGCCGGGAAGGGATCGATCCCGGAGCCCGGAGACCTCCTCGCTCACCTGCAGGAGATCCGCAAGGAGGAGGGATACAGCGTGCCCACACAAGCGATGGACGAGATGGCCACTGTCCTTCCGCTACTCAATGGAGGTTCTTGATGAGCAAGGCATTTATCGCCGGCGTCGGCATGACCAAGTTCGAGAAGCCGGGTAGCCGCGACTGGGACTACCCCGACATGGTCGCGGAGTCACTCGGGAACGCACTCGCCGACGCCGGCATCAGCTACCCCTCCGCCGAGGTCGCGTATGTGGGCTACGTCGCAGGTGAATCCGCGTCGGGCCAGCGTGCGCTGTACCAGTTCGGGATGACCGAGATCCCGATCTACAACCAGAACAACAACTGCGCGAGCGGCTCGACCGCTCTGCAGCTCGCGGTGCAGTCCGTCCGCGCCGGCGTGTACGACATCGCGCTCGCTGTGGGCTTCGAGAAGATGCAGAAGGGGTCGATCGGGGCGACCTACACCGACCGCGCGATCCCGGTGGACAAGCACCTTTCGGCGATGGCCAAGCTCCACCCACCTGCAGAGGTCCCCCTTGCGGCGTGGATCTTCGGCGGCGCTGGACAGGAGCACACGGAGCGGTACGGGACGACCCCCGAGCAGTTCGCGCTCGCCGCCGTGAAGAACCACCAACACTCCGTGAACAACCCGTACGCGCAGTTCCAAGACGCATACACGCTCGAAGAGATCCTCGCGTCGCCGCGCATCCACAGCACCCTCACGCGCCTTCAGTGCTCACCAACATCCGACGGGTCAGCCGCCGCGGTGGTGATGAGCGAACGCGCCGTCCGTGAACACGGTCTCGAAGGGCAAGCAGTGCAGGTCCTTGCGCAGGCCATGACGACCGACGGGCCAGAGTTGTTCACCAGCGGCAGCGCGTTCGATCTCGTCGGCGCCGGCATGTGCCGCAGGGCGGCTGAGCGCGTCTATAACGAGAGCGGGCTCGGGCCTGAGGACGTGGACGTCGTCGAGCTGCACGATTGCTTCAGCATCAACGAGCTCATCTCCTACGAGGTCCTCGGGTTCTGTGAGCCCGGGAAGTCGGGCGCGCTCATCAGTGAAGGCGCGACAACCTACGGCGGGAAGTGGGTCGTCAACCCCAGCGGTGGTCTCATCAGCAAGGGTCATCCGATCGGAGCGACCGGTCTAGCTCAGTGCGCCGAGCTCAGCTGGCAACTCCGGGGCGAAGCTGGTGCGCGTCAGGTGGAAGGGGCGCGCGTCGGCCTGCAGCACAACGCGGGGCTCGGCGGAGCTGCCGTCGTCACGATGTACGGAGCGCCGCGATCATGATGCGCACGATCTTCGCTCGTTGCGCGGTCGTAGCTTCAACTGCGTGTCTCTTGCTCGTGACCGGCTGTGCGTCGACGAACAAGTTGGGCCAGCAGACCAAAGACCGAACCGCCGCCGCCGACGCCACCACCGATGGAACATCGTCGGCGGAGGGGAAGGGCAAGGACACCGGTAGCGGCAGTGGGATCGCGGGAGGGTCCCCGGATGAAGGTCGAACGAGCGGAACCTCTCCGAGTGGGCCGGCCGCACCGGGTGTTCGCACGGGCGATGTCGCGTCTTCGAAGGATCCCGTCAAGGTCGGTCTCATGTATTCCTCGGATTCCAACGCCGTTGTCGAACAGTTCGGTGCCGATGCGGCTCAGGCAGATGCCCGGAAGATCGGCAACGCCGTCCTCAAGTACGTGAACGATCACGGCGGCGTCGCCGGCAGACCGATGCAGCCCGTCTGGTACGACGTCTCGGCGACCGATAGCCCCCAGGTGATCAGCCAAGGGGCGTGCACCAGATGGACGGAGGACGAAAAGGTGATCCTCGCGCTCCCCGAGAACCCGTTGATGGATACGGACCTCATGCGAGCCTGTCTCGGCAAGGCGGGCGTTCTCGCGCTCTACCTCAACACGTACTCGCGCACGCCCCTGAGCGAGTTCGCCAAGTACCCGTTGTGGTTCGAGGCGGACAGCATGGCGCTCGAGACCTTCGCACGCGTCTACGTCGCCGGCCTCGCGAAGCAGGGCTTCTTCAAGTCAGCGAGGATCGGTGTCCTGCACGACGAGGGCGGGAACTTCAGCACAGTCGTCAAGAACGTCCTCCTGCCCGAACTGAAGCGTGCAGGCGCGAACGTGGTCGCGACCGCGACGAACCGGGTCCGAGCGGCGGAAGATCTCCCCGCCGGCGGGAACCAGGCCAGCAACGCGGTCCTGCGTTTCCGCGGCGCGAACGTCACGCATGTGATGTTCTTCGAGCCGTGGGTCGGCTGGGTGTTGTTCGCGCAGGCGGCGAACGCGCAGGGTTGGCAGCCGAAGTACGGGCTCTCTAGCCAGTCGCTCCTCCAAGCGGCGATCGAAACGGGGCTCGTCCCGACGCAACAGCTCACCGGCGCAAGAGCCGTCGGCTGGAACCCGGGGGTCGACGTGCCTCCGCCGGCCTCCGGCAGCTGGGCGCGCAAGCAGCTCTGTCTCGACATCTTCAAGAAAGCCGGTCTCGAAGCGGAGATCGACGCGAGTCAGGATGCGCGCGTGAAGTCGATCGGGCTCTGCGGCGGGCTCCTCTTGCTCGCCGACGCCGCCCGCGGATCGACCGGAACGATCACGTCGTCGAGTATCGGAGCCCGTCTCCAGACGATGACGGAGGCTCCGTTGGCGAACCTCGTCCGTGGTCGATTCGGGCCCGCTCGTCACTTCGGTGCGACGCAGTGGCGCCCGATCGCCTACGACGCAGGATGCGGTTGCTTCAAGAACGCAGGTGGGTGGGTCGGATTCTGAGAAGGACTTTCACCATGGCTTCGACCTTGGCCGGAAGGCTTTCCGGACTTTCTGAACCGAGGCGTCACTGCGCACCGATACCGAGCTCGTCATCGCTCCAGCAACGCGAGGACCTTCGTCGTCGTATTCCAGTTCCGGATCGCCATCTGCCTGTAGTTGGGCTTGCCGATGATCCTGCTGAGGTGGCTCTGCGTAGCCTTGCTCGTTAGCCGCGAAAAGTAGAGCACGCCGGTGCCGGCGTTCGCGGTGTCCACCCCGTCCCTCGTCGAGACGGCCGCCATCGCCTGGGTCGCCGTCAGGGGTTCCTTCAGGAAGATCACGTCGTAGCGGTAGTTCGCCGGATCGCCGCCGAACCCGTTCGGTGCGTCTGCGACGACACGGGCCATCTGCCGGTGGGAGCGAAGGACGACGGAGATCTCGAGGTTGAACGTGTCGGACAGCGCCTTTTCGACGACGCGCGTCAATGCGTCCGCCTTGCCCTTCGTCGCCTCGAACAGCACGTTGCCGCTCTGGATGTACGTCGAAACGTTCTCGAAACCCCCCTCCTCGAAACACGCCTTCAGAAGCGGCATCCGGATCAGGTTCTTGCCGCCCACGTTGATCCCGCGTAAGAGCGCGACATACCGCATCCGAGCCATGATGAGACGCTACCGAACACGCAGACACGGCCGAAGGAGGACGACATGCAGCGGATCACACCGCACCTCTGGTTCGACACCCAAGCGAAAGAGGCGGCTGAGTTCTATACATCGCTTTTCAAGGACTCAGAGATCGCGAACGTGACGACCCTGCGCGACACACCCTCCGGCGATTGCGACATCGTCTCGTTCGCGCTCGCCGGACAGCCGTTCCAGGCCATCAGCGCCGGGCCGCTTTTCGCGTTCAACCCGTCGATCTCGTTCCGCGTCGACTGCGCCACGCACGACGAGGTCGACGACCTGTGGAACCGCTTGATCGAGGGCGGGCAAGCACTCATGCCCCTCGACACGTACCCCTTCAGCCAGCGGTACGGCTGGCTGCAGGACCGCTTCGGCCTGTCCTGGCAACTGACGTACACCGACGGCGAGATCGCGCAGAAGATCGTGCCGATGCTGATGTTCGTCGGCGACATCTGTGGCAAGACTGAGGAGGCGATCGGGTTCTACGCCTCGGTCTTCGAGTCTGCCGAGGTGGTCGGAGAGATCTTGCGCTACAGCGCTGGGGCCGAGCCGGACGCAGAGAATAGCGTCCAGCAGGCCACCTTCACCCTCGATGGCTATCACTTCGCCGCCATGGACAGCGCCCACGAGCACAACTTCTCGTTCAACGAGGCCATCTCGTTGATGGTCCACTGCGACACGCAGGCGGAGATCGACCACTACTGGGAGCGTCTTTCCGCGGTCCCTGAGTCGGAACAGTGCGGTTGGCTGAAGGACCGCTTCGGTGTCTCGTGGCAGATCGTGCCGCGCGCGATGGACGCCATGATGCGGAGCGCCGACGAGGAGACGCTCGCACGCGTGACCGAGTCGTTCCTCGCGATGAAGAAGTTCGACCTCGCCGAGCTCGAGAGGGCCTACGCCGGAAAGTAGAACGGCGAGTACGGGTGTCCATCGAGGTCACGCGCCTTTCGTTGACAGGGCGCGCGGTGGCGTCGGAACGGTCCGGAACGACTCGGGAGCGAACGACTCACCGTTCGAGAAGGCACTGATACCGGCGTCGAGGGTGGAGAAGAAACCGCGCATGGCGTCGAGCCTGGCTTCGATGAAGGCCGTCTCCATCTTCGGCCGCTTCTTCTTGTCGTCCGACTCCGCCATCCGGCGCGTCTCGTCGACGGTGGCGACGACTTGCCGGGCCATCCATCGGAAGCGTCGCTCGAAGACCTCTTGCATCGCACGCCAGAAATCGGTCGCCGCTTCGTAGTGGTCCTTCCGGGAGCCGGGGATCGGAACCAGGCGCACCAGGTGCCACTCAACGAGCCCGCGGATCGTCGTCGAGATGTTGCTCTTGGACTGCTGGAGCTCGCCGGCGATCTCGTCGAGCGACATCGGTTTGGGCGCGAGGAAGAGCAGCCCGAAGATCCGCCCCTGCAGCTGGGAGAGGATCCCCGACGGGGCCGCCCCGGCCCCGATCCCGTCTACGAATAGCGCCGTCATGCGGTCCATGTCCTGTCTCCTGTATATTCTGAGTATTCAGTATATTCTGAACGTTCGCGACGAGCAAGGAGCCTAACATGCCGACCGTCCGTCAGCAGCGCAACGTCCCCGAGGCCGTACGATCCCTCAGCACACTCGCGAAACAGGACTACGTCGACCTCTTCACGGTCACGACGAGCGTCGCCGGCGACGGATCGCCTGAGCAGTGGGCGCGAGCAGGTGTCGACCACGCTGCGGGGGTCGCGGGACAGTTCATCTGGCGTGTCCTGCTCGGCCTGCGGCTCGAGGGTGGGTCGTCGCCGGAACACGTTGCCGGCTGGAAGATCGTCGATCGCGGTGAGGGCTCGATCGTCCTCGAGGCGTCCTCCTGGTTCCTGACCGCCCAGCTCGTCGTACAGGTCGGAGACGGAGAGGTGTCCGTCGCCACGTTCATCCGCTACGACCGGCCGATCGCAACAGTCATCTGGACACCACTGTCGGCCGGACACCGCCAAGCGATGCCCGGCTTCCTCCGGAGCGCGGTCAAGCATCGCAAGGCTTCTCGTTTCGAAGAGGCGGCCCGATGAGGCTGCCGAACTCGGCTCATGAAGCACATCCTTGGGTGATCGGCCAGATCGCGCCCGACTTCGAGCTGCTCGACGTCTGGGCGCTGCCGGTACATGGAGGTCCGGACGATTTTGCCCTGTTCCTCGAACGGATGGCTTCCTTGGATCCGACCAGTGCTGGGTCAGCAGTCAGCCGCTTCCTCTTCTGGGTGCGACTTCGCTTGGGAGACGTGTTCGATTGGGACGATGCCACCAAGAAGCGTGCGATCCCGGGATGCACCGAAGCGTCGCTGAGCGATCGCCTTCCCGATCACCTCCGAGGGAGTGCGAAGAGCTTCGTCATCAACGGCAAGATGCAGCGCACCGCCGGCGGGTTCGTCCCGCTGTACCAAACCAACGACGAGTGCGCCGCCGAGATCTCCAACGACACCGTGCATGGCGTTCTCCATCTCGGATGGGTCGAAGAAGGCGATGGTCGGTACCGAGCGCAGATGGGCGTTTACGTGAAAGCCCGCGGACGGCTCGGGAAGATCTACATGAAACTCATCGAGCCGTTTCGACACCTCATCGTGTACCCGGCGCTCATGCGTCAGATAGCGCGGATGTGGGATGCGCGTGACATCGCACGGCCAAGCGGTGCTTCGCCCTAACGGCAAGCTACGCAGCGATGGCTCGAGTGATGGACCAGCTGTGCTCAGCTAGCTTTGGGGGCTATGGCGACGATCGAGGTACGCGGCGCGGAGGAGCACAACCTGCGCGGGCTCGACGTCGACCTCTCGCATGGGATCACGGTGGTCGTCGGTGTGTCCGGGTCGGGCAAGTCGTCGCTCGCCTTCGACACCATCTACGCGGAAGCCCGTCGCCGGTTCCTCGATGCGTTGTCCCTCCGCTCGCCCTGGGCGCGGATGCTCGCCCCGCACGTCCGGTCGATCCGAGGTCTCGGCCCGGCCGTCGCGGTCTCGCAGAACGAGCTCAACCGCAACCCGAACTCGACTGTGGCGAGCGCGGCCGGCCTCATGCCGTTTTTTCGCGTGCTGTTCGCGCGGTTCGGTGAGTCGTCATGCCCGGACTGCGGCACGCGCGTTCGCCCATTAACGACTGAAGCACGCCGCGCCGCACTGACCGACATCGATAAGCCCGTCGACGTCCTCGCGGTCACGGCGCGCGGCGCCTCCGGCTCGCACGCAGCGCTGCGACGGGCCGTCCCCGATGTACGCATCGATGCGGGAACGATCGCCGTTGTCGTTGCGACGCTCGGCAAGAACGCGAGCGCCCGCGACGTCAACGAGGCGCTGGAACGCGCGGACCGGCTCGGTGCCGTCGAGGTCGTCGCCGGATCGTTGTCGCTCTTGCGCGCTCCCGTGTGTCCGGAGTGCGGACGATGGGTGGGCTCCGCATCACCGCCGGACTTCCGTCCCGGGACGGAAGCGAGCGCAACATGGCGGTTGGGCGGGCTCACACTCGACGACGTCGTCCGGCTGGACGTCTGCCGGGCTGCGTCGTTCGTCGACGGGCTCGACCTTCCCGGAGCGCACCGGGCGACGTCGGAGCTTTCCCGACGTGTCGGCGCACTTGATGGTCTTGGCCTGTCGTATCTCGGGCTCGACCGGCCGATGCCGACCTTGTCGCGCGGCGAGGCGCAGCGCGTACGGATCGCGCAGATCCTCGTCAACCGGCTGGAGGATCTGCTGTACGTCCTCGACGAGCCGAGCATCGGTCTTCACCCACGCGAGGTACGCGCTCTGCTCGACACGCTCGCCAAACTGCCGGGCCCGGTCGTGATGGTCGAGCACGACCCACGTGCGGCCGCGCTGGCCGACGACGCCGTCGAGATCGGCCCCGAAGCCGGCGAGAACGGGGGCCGTGTCGTCTTCCAAGGAACGCCGGCGGAACTCTGGCGCGCCGACACAGTGACGGGCCGTCGCTTCTCGGCGCGGGCCGAAGTCCGCCGGCACACGGAGACAGACGGCGCTCACCTGATCGTCCAGAACGCCACATTGCGCAACCTGCGATCGGTGACCTGCCGCATCCCGATCGGAGCTTTCACCGTTATCACCGGACCGTCGGGCGCCGGTAAGTCAACGCTTGCGCGCGACGTCGTCCTCGCATCGGTCGCTTCCGGGCAGAGTGTGGGTTGCGACGCGCTCGAGGGTCCCTCCTTGCGTGCGGTGATGGTCGACCAGTCACCCATCGGCAACAATCCACGTTCAAACCCGGCGACGTATACGAAGGTGTTCGATCGCATCCGAGCTACGTTCGCGAAAGCGACCGGTGCGTCCGCTTCGTCGTTCTCGTTCAACCGCCCGGAAGGGGCTTGCGAGGGCTGCGACGGGTACGGCGCGATCGAGGTGAAGCTCCCGCGCCTGCCACCGACATGGATCGAGTGCGAGTCGTGCGAGGGTGCGCGCTTCAAGCCCGAAGTGATGGAGCTCACCATCGAGCGAGGCGGCCGGACGTTGTCGATCGCCGATGTCCTCGATCTTCCCGTCCAAGATGCGCTCGCCGTCCTCGCGGACGACGCGGCGACGGCGCGCATCTTGTCCGCGATGCTTGAGGTCGGACTCGGATACCTCCGCCTCGGGCAGAGCTCCCCGACACTCTCCGGCGGCGAAGCCCAACGCATCAGGCTCGCACGTCACCTGGCGCGCGTGCGATCGGGAGACCTCTTGGTGCTCGACGAGCCGACGATCGGACTCCATCCGGCCGACGTCGACCGGCTGCTCGACACGATCGAACGACTCACTGAGGGCGGAGCCACGGTTGTCGTTGTCGAACATCAAGAGGACGTCATCGCCGCAGCGGACTGGACGCTCGAGCTCGGCCCGGGAGCGGGTCCACATGGTGGCCAGCTCGTGCGCGAGGGCCCGCCCGGCCCTACAAAGCTGCCACCTATCAAGCCGCGTTCCAAGCCGCGTTCGAAGCCACGGACGACCGACCGCATCCGCGTCCGGGGTGCCGCAGCGAACAACCTGCGCACGCTCGACGTCGACATCCCGAAGGGACAACTCGTCGTCGTCACCGGACTCTCGGGTTCGGGCAAGTCGTCGCTTGTACGCGACGTGCTCGAAGCCGAAGCTTCGCGGCGGCTGCTCGAGTGCCTTTCGATGTACGAACGCCAGTCGACGCGCGAAGGACCCGACGCTCTCGTCGCCTCCATCGACGGACTCGGCGCATCCGTTGTGCTGGAGGGAGGACGCCACCTGTCGCGCACGACGGTCGGTGGCGCAACCGGCATCAGTGGACACCTCGGGGCGTTACTCTCCCGGCTCGGCGTTGGGTTGTGCGCGTCGTGTGGAGCACGAGACGTGCGCCGGTCGTCGCCGTTGACGGAAGCGCCGTGGGAGTGCGGAGAGTGCGGGGCCGCAGCGTTGCGTGCGGAGCCACGCCATTTCTCTCCGGACGTCTACGCCGCCGTGTGTGTCGCCTGCGGAGGACTCGGATACAAGTCGATCCCGAGCGAGGCGAAGCTCATCGCCGATCCGTCCAGGTCGATCCGCAAAGGCGCGTTCGTCTCACCGGGCTACTTCCCGCGCAACTACCTCGTGTCGGACGGCACTGGCGGCAACAAGGCCTATCACGCGATCGCACGACGCCACGACTTCCATCCGGAGCGTGCCTGGCAGGAGATCCCGGAGGCGGGGCGCACAGCGCTGCTCTGGGGCGACACGCACGAGGGCGGCAGCTGGCACGGCATCCTCCCGATCCTGGCGACCGAGAGCGGCGACCTCTACACCGACAAGGTGCGATGTCCGGGCTGTGACGGCGCGCGATTGCGTGCGCCCTACGACTCGATCTCCCTTGCCGGAGCCACGCGCCGCGACTTGCACGCGATGCCGCTGCTCCCTCTCTTCGACGTGCTCACGTCGATCGACGTGCCCGAGTTGCTCGCGACCGCACACGCCGCTGCATTGCACAGGCTGCGCTTCCTATCCCTCGTCGGCCTGACGTACATCCATCTCGACCGTCTCGTGCATACGCTGTCGGCCGGCGAGGCGCAACGCGTACGCCTCGCGGCGGTGATCGGGTCGGAGCTGCGCGATCTCACCGTGCTGCTGGACGAACCCACGCGAGGACTCCACCCCTCCGAGGTCGATGCACTGGCTGCCGCGCTGGTCGAGCTCGTTGCACTGGGCAACACGGTCGTCGTGGTCGAGCACGACGCAGCAGTGATCCGGCGAGCCGACCACGTGATCGAGATCGGCCCGGGGTCCGGCGCAGACGGAGGCCGCATCGTCGCCTCCGGCGCACCGGGATCCTTGAAGAAGGGTGTCACCGCGCGGCTGCTCAACGGACAGATCGCGCTGCCCGTCGCGCGAGAACGGAGGACGCCGAAGGACTGGCTCGTCGTCCGCGAACCTCGGGGCAACAACCTCCGCGCGCACGAGGTCCGGCTCCCGCTCGGCGTGCTCGGCGGCGTGTGCGGGGTGTCTGGCTCGGGCAAATCGACCCTCCTCGTCGACACGGTTGGGCGCGCGCTGGCGCCGGTTCGACAGACCGGGACGTGGTCGTCCGGGCCGACGGGGGCCAAGCCGCACGACGCCATCGAGTCGCCGCCGCTGAAAGTCGTGATGATGGACCAGTCGCGCCGGGGCGTGCAGTCACCGGGTGCTCACCTCGGCGTGATCGCAGCGTTGCGCAAGCGCTACGCCGAACACGATCCGGCGGGCTTGCAGACCTGTGACGCGTGCGGGGGCCGCGGCGTGATCAACGTGGACATGCTGTTCCTGCCGTCGATCTCGAATGCCTGCGATGCCTGTGGCGGAAACGGCTATACGCGCCTCGCACACGACGTTGTCTTGCGCGGTCTGTGCTTGCCGGACCTGGAGTCGTGCGAGCTCGACGACGTCCTCGATCGATGGTCGGACGCTCCCGACGTCGCTCGACCGCTGGAAGCGGCATCGCGCCTCGGTCTGGGGTATCTCTGCCTGCGCCAGCCGCAGGCCGCCCTGTCCGGCGGCGAGTGTCAGCGACTGAGACTCGCAGATGCGATCTCGCGCAAGCGCCAGTCCACGCAGCGGCTCTTCGTGCTCGATGAGCCGACCGTTGGGTTGCACGACCACGACGTGTCCGCACTCGTCGCAGCACTCGATGCGATCGTCGACGGAGGTGACGGCGTGCTCGTCGTCGAGCACCACACCGGCCTGCTCGCCTCCTGTGACTGGCTCGTCGAACTCGACGAAGGTCTCGTCGTCGCGGAAGGCACGCCGGACGAGATGTCCCGCGGGTCGACGCCAACCGCTCCGTATCTGTTGGAGAAGTTCGCATGAACGAGGCGATCCTGCTCGCCGACAGGTCGCCGGCGTTGCGGCGGCGCGTCCTCGTCGAGCTGTTCGATGTCGCGACCGACGACGCCGAGGTGCGCGAGCTCGAGGCACTCCGAGAAACCGAGGCCGAGATCGTGGAGGTGGACGGGACCACGACGCGCGAGCTCGGCTTCGCGCTCAGCCGTCTGGCGCACCTGGGCTTGAGTCGTGGACATCCGCTCGTCGATCGCGTTGCGCGGCGACTGCTCCGCATGCAGCGTGAGGACGGATCGTGGCCACTCCCGCGCGAGAAACGAGGCCACACGGGCGACGAGGGCTACACGATGAGTCCGTTGCAGACCGCGCTTCCGCTGCGCGGCCTCGCCGAGGCGGGCTACGCGACGCATGCGGGGGCCGAGCAGGCGTTGCGGTGGCTGCTCGACAAGCGGCTCGAGGACGGATCATGGCCGACCGGAACGGCCTCAGGCGCGCGCGCGTTCGTCGCGGGCTATCGCCGGCTCCCACGATCGCCGGGGTGCCGCTCCAACACGACGGGCGCTCTTGCCTGTCTCGCACACCATCCGGACTTGCGGAGCTCCGACGTTGCGCGCCGCGCAGCCGACATCCTTCTGCGACGAGAGACGCGCGAGGAGTCCACATTCGGTTCAGAGGTCAGCCGTCTCGCCGGAGTCGAGGAGCCGACCGGATTCCTGACGTTCTACGCTCGCTTCGATCTCGCGTTCCTGCTCGACCTCTGCTCACGCGTCGGCGTGTCGCGAGACGACCGGCGGTTGGACGAGCTCGCGTCGGACGTCATCGGTCGACGAAATGTTGCCGGCATGTTCGAGCACCCGTCCTACCCCCACCTGTCCAGATGGCTCACCTTCGACGTCCTGCTCGCACTACGGCGGCTGGACGAAGCGACGTGGTCGAGCCAGGACGACCTGCGGACGGCCTTGCCCCGGCCGGGACTGAAGCGGTCGTGAAAGGCGGCGCGCGTGCACACTCCAGGTTCGACAGGACCGTCGTCCCCGCGCGTCCGGATGCCCTTCGCGGATCCGCAGACATCGGCTTGTTCGAGCAGGACCTGCCGGCGCTCTTCCTCGTCGACGGCAACAATCTCCTGTGGCGCGC
Organism: uncultured Actinomycetes bacterium; assembly: GCA_964520325.1. Lineage (GTDB taxonomy): Bacteria > Actinomycetota > JAICYB01 > JAICYB01 > JAICYB01 > CAZFOB01. Next base: position 22,470 of record CAZFOB010000028.1, read on the forward strand.
GGCGCACGGGCACCCAGCACCGTATCTCGCCGACGACGGACGCGACCTCACTCCCCTCTTCCGATTCATCGTGTTGCTCCGGCGCGCCCTCGGTACCTACGGCCTGTTCGCCGAGTGCATCGTGTGCTTCGACGGTGCGGACGCCTGGACAGAACGCCTCGATGTCGATGCTTCCTACAAGGGCAATCGACGGTACGAGAACGCCGACCTGTCGTTCATGGGATGGCTGCCGGAGATCCGCGCAGCGCTTCACTGCGCCGGTGTCACCTCCATCGAGATCACCAACAGTGAAGCCGACGACGTGATCGCCACGCTCCATTCCCGGGCCGATCAGCGGCCCGTTCGGATCCTCTCGACCGACCGCGACTACTACCAGCTCATCTCGCCGTCGACGAAGGTGGTGAGCACGAAAGAGCGCCCGTCGCTCGTGACCGAAGAAGCGGTTCTCGCGCGCTACGGCGTCACCGCGAGCCAGTGGTGCGACTTCAGGACGCTGGCCGGCGACCAGTCGGACGGCATCCCCGGACTGCCCGGCGTCGGGATGAAGAGGGCCGCCGCTCTGCTTGCCGGAGGCAGGACGCTCGACGACCTGCGCGAGCTTGGTCGGCACGGAGCACCGCTCGGAAAACCCGTTGTCGATCGGTGGGAAGACCTGTCTCGTTGGCGCGATCTCATCCGGTTGAGGACGGATGTCGACATCGGATTCGAGCCGACATGCGAGCCCACACCGCGCTTGCCTTCGCCGAGCGCGGTGTGCGCCGAGCTAGGACTCATCAACTAAAGCTCGAGCCGGCCGGCGACGTCCACCGCCGCGTCCTGGCTGTGATCGCGTACGCACGCTCCTCCTGAGGGGCCGGCCAGAATGGGGCGCCTCAGAGTCGGTCGAAGATCTCCGCCGCCGCGCGTTCTCCGGAGCGGGCTGCGCCGTCCATCGCCCCGTGCGAGACGGTCGCCGTCTCGGTTCCCGCCCAGTGCACGCGGCCGAACGGCTCACGCAGCAAGTGTCCGTATGTCGTGAGGACGCCTGGCGCGTAGTGCGCCATCGTGCAGCCACGCGTCCACTGCTCATCCCACCACGCAGTCTCGACGACATCGCGAGGGCTCGCCGCACGGGGGGGCCGAACCTCGCCACCATCTCGCCGATCACGAACTCGCGGCGTTCGCCCGCTCCCAGTCCGAGACGCCGCGATTGGAGGTCAGCACGATGGAACCGCGCTCGTAGCGACGGCTGACGACCTGGAAGATCCAGTTCGCCGCGGTCTGATCCATGGGCAGGTAGCCGAGCTCTTCCATCACCAAGCATCGAGTTCCTATACATCCCCGGCGGCCCATAAACCTGTCAGGAGTTGGCTTCGACCTCGTGGCCGACACAGGGAAACGACTGATAGTCCTAAGCGAGATCTCTGCGCACGAAGGACACCAGCCCGGCTCCTAGGAACAGTGCCGCGTAGAGACTCCCAACTAAGAGAGGTCCCAGTAGCCCGCCACCGCCAAGACCGCTCAAGTCCGACATCGCATGGCCCAACAGCCAAGGCCGAAGGCTTGGCCTGTAGAGTCCGGCGAGCGAGGTGACATTGTTGGTTACGAACCACGCGATGAACGCGCCAGCCGTATTGCGGATCGCGAATACTAGGCCCGTAACACATCCGACCGTGATGAGCGCCATCAACCCCGCGCGGAGCCAGAGTCCCGCGACTTGGACGAACCAGGACGCATTCGTGCCAGCGAGCGATCCTTTCAAAAGCCCGGTCGGTAGTAAGGCGACAGCTAGCACGACCATCAAGGCGATCGTCGCCAACGGAAGAGCCGTCATCGAAGCGGTTGCCTTCGCCAGGAACACTCGCGGGCGCCTTGGCTCCCAGGTCACCAAGTTGGTCAAGGAGTGAAACCGCCATTCGGCTCCGACAAGAGAAGCTGATGCCGCGCCGACGAACAGAATGACGAAATACCCAGCCGCTATCGGGATTGCAGTTAGAACGGCGTTTGAATAACGAAACGACTCGTCTCCGGTGAGAAAGGTGAGGATCGCAGCGAAGATGACTCCCATGACGAAAGCGAGAGCGATGTAGTAGCCAACCCGCCTCACCCCAATGCGTCGGAGCTCGGTTGCGATTAGGCTCGTCACAGCTCGGTGTCCTCGGTCAGCTCGATGAAGGCATCCTCGAGTGTCCGCTGCTCTTGACGAAGTTCCAAGATCGGTAGGTCGGCGCCAGTTAGTACAGTCGACACCGTCTTCATGTCTGCGCCAGTCACGAGGAGAGTCCCCGCCTCGTATGAAACCGCAGTCAGGCCGGCGGCTTTCAGCGTGCTGAGCGCCTTCGCTTTGGGAGAGCTCTTCACCACCACCCCAACGGGGCGCTTGCCGCCGATGATCTCTTTCACCGTCCCTTGGGCAAGCGTACGGCCACGCTGGATGACCGCGACGTGGTCGCACATCGCCTCGACCTCAGACAGCAAGTGGCTCGACACGAATATTGTTCGGCCTTCGGATCCGAGAGTCTTCAACAGCGCGCGCAGGTCGCGAATGCCAGCTGGATCAAGTCCGTTCGCGGGTTCGTCCAAGATGAGTAACTCTGGATCTTTGAGCAGTGCGGCCGCGACAGACAGGCGCTGACGCATCCCTAGGGAATAGCTTCCAATCCGGTCGTCAGCGCGGTCTGCGAGGCCGACTCGATCCAACACCTCATCAACTCGGGTCGACGCCAGTCCGCCGAAGTGCGCTTGCAGCCCTAAAGTCTTGCGACCCGACAACGTCGGTAAGAACGGCGGATTCTCAAGCACGCACCCAACGCGTGGAGCGACCTCCGCCAGGCTTGATAACGCAACTCCGAAGACGCTCCACGACCCTCCGGTTGGCTTCGAAATCCCCAAGAGGCATCGGATCGTTGTTGTCTTGCCGGCTCCGTTCGGCCCGAGGAAACCGAAGACGCTTCCAGCGGGAACGCTTAGGTCAACCCCATCGAGGGCAGCGCGCTTCCCTCGAAGCGACCGGAACTCCTTCTTTCCGCCGACGACATCAATCACTAGCACCGTCGTTCCCCATCGTCTGTCGATCTCGATACGTCCCGAAGCGTAATCGAATCTAGTGCGCCCGACGCTTCGCCAACGTACGGTGCGTACTCGCGAATGTGCGTTGTAAGTCGAGGCGCTACCTCCCGGCGCTCAACGTCATGAGACCCTGGCAGATTGACGAGTTCGTTTGTACGTCGCTACTCTCCGCATGTTTCAGAGTCCCTGAATTCTGGCGGGGGATTCGCGGAGGGATGGAAGGAGGCTTGCAATGGTCTACATAATCAAGAAGATAATTTTCTGCCTCTGCTGTTTGTGGGGCGGCTCTCCGTGCTGCGCACTATGCTAACCTGAAGCAATCGCGTCTTCTAGGGCCCGGTGAAGTCACCGGGCCCTAGAACTTTTCACGATCCCCTTGTCAAGTTGACATCAACTACAACCCATCATTAGCTTCTCCGACGGCAATACTTGGGACGCGGACGCTAGTCTGCGCGGGGAAGGCGGGGGGAACCCGAATGTGGGAGGCTTTGTCAAGATTCTCTGGTGCTTTTGCTGTCTCTTCGGGGGGTCGCCCTGTTGCCGCATTGTCTCGGCTGAACGACCGCGGACAATCTCTGGTTTAACTGAACGAAGGGGCGCAAGCGCATGGATGGGATCCGTCTAGCTCTAGGCGTCATTCTTGTTGTGGCTGCGATGTTGAAGCTCGCGCGGCCGGAGGCCACCGCAAAATTCATTGCACGGGTTTTGGGGCGTGACTCTTTAGAAGATAGTCGCCTGCTCACTTGGCTGACGCGCATCCTTGGGACTATCGAGATTGTCGTTGCAGTGGTGCTCACCACCGCATCCGGGTGGTCCACCTGGGTCGCTGCGGTCCTGACGGCAACGATGTTCTTTGCGTTCACGGTGGTGAATGAGTTGGCCCGTCGCCGAAAGCTGGCGTGTGGGTGCTTTGGGCCTCTATCGCGTAAGCAGACGGCCTTCGTTGATGTAGCGCGTCTCGTTGGTTGTACCGGCGGCGCTATCGCTGTCCTCGCGGCCACACCTTTGGATGGCGCGAAGGCCGTGCAAATTTCTGCGGTCACTGCCCTCGTTTCCTTTAGCGTCTTGTTCGGCTTCGGGTCGCTCATGGTCAGTTCAATCGTGTTGACCGAGCTCGCCGGGATTCGCAAGGCACAGTTCAGCCTCAAGACTCTCCGGGGCGAATCGGCCGAGCGGGTGTCAAGGCGAGACATCATCCGGGCGCTCTTCCGCCGCCTTTCTCGGCGGGTTGACAAGACGTTCATCGAAGTCGAAAAGCGCTCTGGTGAAGATCTCGAGTTGATCGCCAGGGCCCAATCCGACGTTGGCGTTCAGCACCTTGGTGAGATCGTGGCTGAGCGATTCAGCTGTCAACTCAATTGGGAGGCCGCTGTCGCCTACCAGCTGACCTCGGACGTCAGCGGTGGTCAACCGGCGCCGGCTCTCGAAGTGCCGCTCGACTGTCCCGGCGGCATTCTTGCTTGGATCCCGATGGAAGCGATGGGAGGGGCGCTCGCAATCATCACGGTGATTATCGACGACGAACCAGAGGTCTTGATCGCGCATGGCGGTCAGGTCATGGAAGAGGTGCCGCCCATGATGAAGTCGCTACTCGAAGGTGCAGCGCGTGAAGTCGCCTCGTCTCGCGAGTCGGTCGTCGTGTCGTAGGCAGATCGGACATTCTGAACAGAGGTTCTGCCATATGACGAACGACCATGTACCGTGTATAAGGCGACGCTCCGTGACGCCGAAGCGCGTCTTGTGGGTGCTGTACTGCGCTGGCTTGACTGCTTTCTACGTCTTTCCTGTGTTTGGCGCGCTGGCCGCAGCGACCGCCCCAACTACCGTCGAACTGATTGGCTTTTCGCGACGTGGCATCGCGGTCCTCGGAATTGTCGGTGCATCCTCTGTGCTGTTTGGCGCCCGTATCGGTGGACGAGGCGCGACGATTTCGTTCCGCTATGCGGACGTCTATCAATTGCTGCTGTCTCCAGTCGACCACCAGCGTGTTATGCGGAGGAAGCTAACGCGGCGCGTCGCCACAGGCCTGGCTGCCGGAATTGTATTGGGCGGTGCAGCTGGGCTCGGTGTCGGCCTGTATCTCGAGCAGGGCACTTTGTGGCACTGGGTCGTAAGCGGATCCGTCTATGTCGCCACTCTTTGCGCAACCTATGTGGGGACCGCGGGCCTGTGGTCGGGTATGCGGTGGTCACCCAGATCAGCGACCATTGTCGGGCTCATCGCCGTTGCGTGGGCGACGTTCGAATTCGTTGGATGGCGAAGTCTCGGATCGTTTGCTGACTTCGCGCGCTTGTTCCTTTTCCCCTTGATTGGACACGCCGGCGGAATGTTGTGGCCATTGATTGCTGCTGCTGCCGCAGTCGTCATGGCTCTGCGGGTAATCCCGCGGATCAACCTGGAGCTGGTCGCTCATCGCGCGGGGCTACTCCCACAGCTTCGGTTCGCCGCGGCGAACAACGATCTTCATTCGAGCGTAAGCCTGTACGCCCGTCTAAGCGGGGAGTATCCGAAGAGCCGGCCGTGGGCCCGCGTCCGACAGGGATCGAGGCCGGTCTGGACTCGGTCGTGGCGTTCGGTCGCGAGATTCCCGACCGGGCGGATCTGCCGGATTGTTCTCGGGATTGTCGCCGAGGCGGCAATCCTGCGCTTTGCATGGGGATTGTCACCGATCGTTGTGGCTGTGCTGCTCAGCGTCACCGCGTTCATCGTTGCCGTGGAACTGAACAGCCCGCTCGCGAGCGAACTCGACCATCATGAAAGAGCTTTCAGTTTCCCTCTTGATGAGGGCGATCTTACGATACGACTCCTAATCGTGCCGTTTGTCCTTCTAGTCTTGTTGCAGATTGCAGTCTTTGTAATAGGCAGCGTAGGGCAAGCGGCGCTGCAGAGTCTCCCCTTGATGTTGGTGGCAGCGCCTATTGCCGCCGGTGCCGCGATAGCTGGATCAGCGGTTGCCCTCCGGCGTTCACCGGGTGGCCTAGTTCGTACGTCGGATCTAGCTGGACCGCCGGAGGCCGCACTCATCTCGGCGATGTTGAGATTCGCACTCCCGCTCTTGTTGGTGGTCGTTGGGTTCGCTCCGATTGCTGTGCTTACGACCAACCCGCAAGCCGCCATGTCGGCGGGGATACTTGTCGCGTCGGCCCTCATTTCAGTCGTATGCCCGGCGGTCTACCTGAGATTGTCAGGCCACGACGTCGGCTCGGCGATCAGAAGGCTCGCAAGCGAACTGAACATCCTTCATGCTGATAATAGGGCTCCCAACAATGCGTGACACGGTATCCACGACTGTGAATCTGAACGGCCGCGATCCCGAGGACTCGGTTCCGCCATCGGAGCCGGAAGTGCTCATTTCCGGAGTTCGCAAGTCCTACGAGGACCGGGTTGTGGTCGACGTTGAGGCTTTCACAGCTTCGGCTGGCGAGTGCCTCTGGATCCGCGGGTCGAATGGAGCCGGCAAGTCAACGTTGCTTCGGATACTGGCTGGTCTGGTCCGGCCCGACTTGGGCAGGGTAACGATTTGCGGAGCGACACCAGGCTCGTTGACGGCCCGCCGACTCCTTTCGTTCGTTCCCGATGCTCCGGCTCTCTATGACGACCTTAGCGTCATTGAGCACTGTGAGTACATTGCAGGGTTGCATTCAATGAGTCCGACTGAGATTTACTCGGCCTCGCACCGTGTACTTCAGGCATTAGGGCTTGATGAACTGGTCGAACACCTTCCAAGATCTCTCAGTCGCGGTCAACGTCAAAAGCTCTCGGTTGCTCTAGGCCTCATCCGCCCGCATCGTGTGCTACTACTCGATGAACCGTTCGAGGGGCTCGATGAGCAAGGAGTAGTCGGCTTGGGTAGCGAAATAGACCGGCTCGCCAATGGTGGGACAGTCGTGCTAATTGCCGGCCAGCGGATTCACGAACCGACGCGGTCACCGCGGATTATCGAATTGTGCGAGGGAAAGCTCGTCAGTCCCCAGCGCTAGGTTCTTAACGTCGTGGCGGCGATCTGTTTGTTGCTTGGAAGGCCGCGAAAACCAATCCACGTCCGGCGCTTGTTGCCTTGACGATCAAGGCACTCTATCTTCGCGAAACTGAATCGCCCCGGGAAAGTTGGAGGCTCCATCGCTTGAGAGGATGGAGCCATGCCAAGACAGAGCAAGTTCCCGCAGGAGGTGCGTGAGCGAGCCGTACGTCTCGTCTTCGAACACCGGAACGAGTACGACTCACAGTGGGCGGCGATCACCTCATCGCCGAGAAGTTCGGGGTCCATAAGGAGACCCTTCGCAACTGGGTCCGCAGAGCCGAGATCGATGGCGGTGTGCGGCCGGGCGTGACGGGCGAGGAGCTCAAGCGCATCAAGGAGCTCGAGCGCGAGAACACCGAGCTCTGCCGCGCCAACGAGATCCTCAAGCGTGCGGCGGCATTCTTCGGGGCGGAGCTCGACCGCCAGCCGAAGCGATGACGCGGTTCATCGACGAGAACAAGTCGGAGTTCGGGGTCGAGCCGATCTGCGAGCAACTGAAAATCGCCCCGTCGACGTATTACGCACGCACGAAGCGCACGCCGAGCGCCAGAGCCGTACGGGACGAAGGGCTCAAGACGGAGATCGCCCGCGGCGTTCGCTTGTGCCCGCGGAAGTGGTGTACGAGGGAACACGACGACGTGAAGGGGACGGACCTGCTGGAGTTCCGGTGTCCTGATACTCACGACGTCGGGTCAGAGCCTTAGAACGGCTCTGAGCGGTCGGTCTCAGACCGATCGGGAAGTTCCTTCGCAAAAGAAGACCACCGCGACATCCTTCGTGTTGTCGAAGACCCGAAGGAGGAACGCGGTGGCCGAAGCCACGATGGACCCTGTTGGTTGGTTGCGCAAGCAGCTCGAGCAAGCCGAGCCCGATCTGCTCCGCGAGATGGTGCAAGCTTTCGCGGAGACGCTGATGGGCGCCGAAGCCGACGCGGTGTGCAACGCCGCATACGGCCAGCGCTCGATCGACCGTGAGAACAGCCGAAACGGCTATCGCTCCAGGCGCTGGGACACAAGATCCGGGACGATCGACCTGGCCATCCCGAAGCTGCGTACCGGCACCTACTTCCCCGACTGGCTGCTCGAGCGCCACCGCCGGGCAGAGCAGGCGCTGATCGCCTGCGTGGTCGAGTGCTACGTGCGCGGGGTGTCCACCCGCCGCGTCGACGGGCTGGTGAAGACGCTTGGTCTTGAGGGGATGAAGAAGTCGCAGGTCTCCGAGCTCTGCAAGTCGCTTGACGAGATGGTCTCCGCCTTCAGAAGCCGCCCGCTCGATGCCGGCCCCTACACCTACGTCTGGATGGATGCGCTGTGCGTGAAGGTGAGGGAAGGCGGCCGGATCGTGAACGTGGCCGCCGTCATCGCTTCGGGCGTCAACGCAGACGGGCACCGAGAGCTCCTCGGCCTCGACCTCATCACCACCGAGGACGGAGCCGGCTGGACGGCGTTCCTTCGCGGTCTGGTCGCCCGTGGGCTCTCGGGCGTGCAGCTTGTGATCTCCGACGCCCACGAAGGCCTCAAGGACGCCATCGCCTCATGCCTGCCCGGAGCAACGTGGCGCGTTGTCGAACGCACTTCGCACGCAACCTCTCGAGCAAGCTTCGTTCTCCGGAGCGGACTGCGCCGTCCATCGCGTCCAGCCGCTCCACCATCCGGTCACGCTACTCCGTGACCCATTCACATCGCACGCGAGAGGCGAGGTAGCCCAACGACGAGGATGGCTGATAGGAAGAAGGGATCCCGGCGCGAAAGGGGAAGAACCCGTGAGTTCGATCACACCGATGAAGGCCCGCAACATCTTGTTCATCACGACAGATCAGCAGCGCTTCGACTCTCTTCGTTGCAACGGCGGAACCATCGCGCGCACACCGGTCATCGACAAGCTGGCCGCCGATGGCATCAACTACAGCCGCGCACACAACCAGAATGTCGTCTGCATGCCGTCCCGCTCGACGATGATCACCGGACAGTACGTGCGCACGCACGGCGTCAACGCCAATGGCGTGCCGCTCCCGGAGGATGCCCCGAGCATCGCCGCCCATCTCCACGAGCACGGCTACCGCACAGCGTTGCTCGGCAAGGCCCACTTCCAGCCCGGCTTCGACCGCGAACGCAAGTGGATCGAGAACCGCATGGCAGCTGAGGGTTACACCGGTCCGTACCGCGGGTTCGAGCACCTCGAGCTCGCGCTGCACACGCCAGGGTTCGCCGGCTTCGCGATCCAGCACTACGGCAAATGGCTGGCCGACAACTTCCCAGACGAGATGACCGGGTTCGCGCCATTGCTCTCAGCCGAACCGGGCGGCGACACCGGTGCGCCGGAGACGACGCACAACCCCGTTCCGCGCGAGCACTACCACACCGACTGGGTCGCCGACCGCACGATCGCGTGGCTCGACGCGCTCGATGCGGACGAGCGTTGGTTCTGCTGGATGAGCTTCCCGGACCCGCATCATCCGTGGGATCCGCCGTCCTCCGAGCTGCACCGCGTGAACTGGCGCGACCTCGACCTGCCGCCGGGACATCCCGGGTCGCGCGAGAAGGTCGTCGAGGTCTTGTCGCAGAAGCCGCGGCACTGGCTCGACTGGTACGAGGGACGCTTCGCGAACTACGAGGGCGGGCCGCGGACGTTCGTCCCGCACGAGATGACTCACGATCAAGTGCGCGAGATCAACGCGATGACGCACATCGAGAACGAGCTCATCGACGAAGCGTGCGGACGCGTGCTGAAGCGCATCACCGAACGCGGCTGGCTCGCCGACACGGATGTGTTCTTCACGTCCGACCATGGCGAGCTCCAGGGCGACTTCGGGCTGATGTTCAAAGGGCCGTACCACACCGACGCACTCATGCGGGTCCCGCTGGTGTGGCGTCCGGCGCCATCGGCCGGTGTCGTCCACGCCGACGTGGCCGATCCCGTTGGGCTGCTCGATCTTGCTCCGACGTTCTGCTCGATCGCGGACGTGCCCGTGCCGGAGTGGGTCCAAGGCCGGGCGCTCCCGACCGATCCGGGGACCGGACGTGACTACGTCCTCACCGAATGGGACAGCCAGATGCGCAACTGCGGGATGCACCTGCGGACGATCTACCGCGACGGCTGGATCTGCACTGCGTACGGGGCGTCGTCGAACGACGGGTTATGGGGACGTCCCGACCGGGCGATGGAGATCGTCTACGAAGGAACCGAGGGCGAGCTGTATAACGTCGACGACGACCCACACCAATGGCACAACCGCTGGGACGACCCGGCGTACGCCGCGGTCAAGAGCAACCTCGTCGCGTCGTTACACGACGAGCTGCCGCCGGAACGGGAGCCGAAGCTCTACCCCGAGGCGCCTACCTGATCGAACCAGACATCGCGTCCGTCGATCATCCTCACGTCGAGGTACGCGTCGAACGTCGGTGCGAGTGGCGCGTCGCCGACGAGCCGCAGAACGATCACGTGAAGAGCATCGGGGACTGCGGCGTCGACCTCGTCCTTGAGCAGACGAACCACGCCGCCCTCGACGGAACCGTCGGCCGTGATGACGACGCTTGGTGCTTCCTCGAGTCCGACGATCCGGCACCCGGCCTGCGCGCACGCGATCTGCACGAACGCCCGCTCGGGGGCCGAGCCGAGGTGGACGCCGATCTCGTCGGTTCCGAATGCCCGTAAGTAGCGGGCCAGCCGGTCGGCCAGCGCGTCGGTGCCGTCGCGGCTCATATGCTCACTCTTCCACGGGAGGCAACATGACCGAGTCCGTCGAGTTCTTCTTCGATCCGATGTGTCCGTGGGCGTACCAGGCGTCCAAGTGGATCCGCGAGGTGGAGCAGCAGGTCGAGCTCGACATCACCTGGCGCTTCTTCTCGCTCGAGGAGATCAACCGCGAAGAGGGGAAGAAGCATCCCTGGGAGCGTCCATGGTCGTACGGATGGGGACAGATGCGCGTCGGAGCACTGATCCGGCGGGAGCTCGGCAACGACGCGCTCGATCGCTGGTACGCGGGGATCGGTGAATCGTTCTTCGAGCGCGCGACGGGCACGCACACTCCGGAGTCACACAAGGTGCGCATCACCGAGCTCGGCTTCGACTCTGAGCTCGTCGCTCGCGCGATCGCCGACGACACGACGACCGCCGACGTCAAGGCCGACCACGATCACGTGACGGGAACGTTCGCCGCGTTCGGTGTACCGACGCTCGTGTTCGAGAACGGCCGGGCTGTGTACGGGCCGGTGATCGCGCCGGCGCCCGTGGGGGCCGAAGCACTACGGCTGTGGGAGCTTACGAAGCAGTGGTCGACGTTCCCGCAGCTGTACGAGATGTACACGCCGAAAACGCGGGCCGCGCAGGCCGAGATCGGGACGCTGTTCGCGCCGTACCTCCAGGCGCGAGCCTGGCGCACGATCCAGAACCCGGCTCCCTAGCACGAAGACTCGCCCTCTTGGGCGCCGTGGCGCAGCGGCACGCGCACCTCGACCACAACCATGCGGTCGCAGGGTTCGATTCCTGCCGCGCCCACTTCGGAAACCGCATCTGACTTGCGGTTTTTGACTTGCACTGTCACTCCCTCCCCTGCTGTGTCCGTCCCCTTGCCGTTGAATTGCCGTTATATGCAAAGGACGTGACGCGATACGAGGAAGCAAGCGCCCGGCGGTGCAACAGCGCGAAGCGCGATCGGTTGCGACAATGAATCCGCGCTGGCTAGGGTGAGCGCCGTGAGCGCCAGCGACGTGACCGACTTCCGCGCCAAGGAATTCGAGCGCGCGGACATGACGGGTGCTCGGTTCACAAACGTGACGTTCAAGGGGGCGACGTTCCGCGCATGTGAGTTGCAGCACGTCCGGATGCGCGGCGTCGAGATTTGGGATACCACACTCGACGGCGAGTTCCAGAACCTGGTCATCAACGGCGTGGACGTCGCGCCGTTGG
>CAZFOB010000029.1:0-33436 GCA_964520325.1 uncultured Actinomycetes bacterium
GGATCGTCCATCACGAACACATGATCGCATGAGGTAGTGACAGAAACTCAAACGTTCCTCGCTACGGCCCGGCCCGACAGCCGAGACCGAGCGGCCTCACCAATGGCCGGCGGTGGAGCCGCCGTCGACGGGCAGCGAGGCGCCGGTGATGTACGACGCCTGCTGCGAGCACAGGAATGTGACAGCCGCACCGAACTCGGCCGGCTCACCGTAGCGTCCGGCCGGGATCGACCTCGCGCCGGTTGAACGAACCTCCTCGATCGATCGGCCGCTTGCGTCTGCGACTGCTTTGTCGAGGGAGGCGAGGCGGTCGGTGGCGATGCGTCCGGGGAGCACACAGTTCACGGTGATGCCGTCGGAGGCGACCTGCTTGGCGAGCGTCTTCGCGAATCCGTGGACGGCCATCCGGACCGAATCGGACAGCACGAGCATGGGCACCGGCTCGCGCACAACCGTCGAGGTCACGAAGACGATCCGCCCGAAGCCCGCGTCACGCATGCCCGGCACGACGAGGTGCGACAGACGCACCATCGGCTTCACGAGCAGCGCTAGGGCTTCGTCGTAGGCCTCCGCAGGGGTATCCATAGCCGTTCCCGGTGTCGGTCCGCCGGTCGATCCCACGAGGATGTCGAGACGCCCGAAGGCCTCGAGCGTCTGCTCGACGAGGCGCTGCGGAACGTCCGGATGCGTGATGTCGGCTTGCAGGCCGATCGCCTTCGGTAGCGCAGCAGCCTCAGCTTCCGCGAGATCGCCTCGGCGCCCGCAGATCACCACCGCAACGCCCTCGGCCGCGAGTGCCTTCGCGCTCGCAAGCCCGAGACCCGACGTTGCACCGGTGACGAGTGCAACTTTGCCATCGAGGCCGAGATCCATGGTGAAGGTCAGCTTATGGCGCGGATGCGGCTGATGGTGTCCTGCTTGACCTGAGCCTTGAGGAGCTCCTCGTTGGCCGCGGATCGGATCTCGGTGCGTCCCTCGACGATGCGCAGCACTTCCTCGAGTGAGGTGATGCCGCGCTCGACCTTACGCAGACCGTCCTCGCGCAGCGTACGCATCCCTTGCGCGATGGCGAGCCTGCGGATCTCGTCCGACGAGCAACGCTCGACCGCGAGACGTTCGATCTCTTCGCTGATGGGCATGAGCTCGACCAGCGCGATCCGCCCGCGATAACCGGTGCCCGCGCAGTTGTTGCAGCCCATGGCGCGATAGAAGGTGGCGTTCGGATCGCGGATCCCGTTCTCCTTGAGGACATCGGCCGGCGGTTCGTACTCGGCCTTGCAGCGCGGACACAGCTTGCGAGCAAGGCGCTGTGCGAGCACACACTCGATCGCCGAAGCCACGAGGAACGGCTCGACGCCCATCTCGATGAGACGAGTGATCGCCGACGGCGCGTCGTTGGTGTGCAGCGTCGAGAGGACAAGGTGCCCGGTCATCGCGGCGTCGATGGCGATGCGAGCAGTCTCGGTGTCGCGGATCTCACCGACCATCACCACGTCGGGGTCGGAGCGCAAGATCGAGCGCAGCGCCGTCGCGAACGACAGACCCGTCTTCGGATTCACATGGATCTGGCTGACGCCATGCAGACGGAACTCGACAGGATCCTCGACCGTGATGATCTTGCGCGAGATGTCGTTGACGACCGACAGCGTCGAATAGAGGGTGGTCGACTTTCCCGAACCGGTCGGACCGACCACGAGGATGGCCCCGTACGGTTTGCGGAATGCGCTGGTGTAGGTCTCCAGCGTGTCCTCGAGGAAACCGAGGTCCTCGAGCGTGAGCAACGAGGACGACCGGTCGAGTACACGAAGGATCACTTCTTCGCCCCACACCGACGGCACGGTCGCGACGCGAAGGTCGATCGGTCTGCCGTCGACACGAACGGTCATTCGTCCGTCCTGCGGGATCCGCTTCTCCGCGATGTTGAGCTCGGCCATGACCTTGAGGCGAGACGTCACACCGGGAGCCAGCGACTTCGGGATGCGCATGACCTCGTTCAGCACGCCGTCGAGGCGGAACCTGATGCGCACGTCGTGTTCCTGGGGCTCGATGTGAAGGTCGGATGCTTGCTGCTGCACGGCCTGCGCGATGATCTGGTTGATCGCCCGGACGATCGGTGCGTCTTCAGCTGAGGCGAAGACATCAAGGTCGGTGTCGTCCTCTTCATCCGGGGCGGCTTCCTCGATCAGGCTCTCGGTCGCACTTGCGTCGAGCATGCCGTTGCGACCCACGGCGTCCTGGATCGGTCCGGGCTCGGCAAGCACCACCAAAACCGCACGCCGCGTGACCGTGCGGATGTCGTCGATCGCGATGACGTTGTTCGGATCGGCGATGGCAACCACGAGTGACTCGCCGTCGAATGTGAGCGGGAACACGCCGTGACGCTTGGCCAGAGCTGGCGGCACGGCTGCCACGACTTCCGGCTCGACCTGCCACTCGTCGAGGTCGACGAAGAAGTAGCCGAGGCCTCGTGGGGGCCTGACGTCCGGCTGAAGATCGCCGAGCGCCTGCTCGACGGTGCAGCGCGAACGTGAAGCATGGGACAGCACAGCCGCAGCGTCTTCGATCGTGAGCAGCCCGCGCTCGATGAGTGATTCGAGCGCGGGCAGCGTCTGTCTGCGGTCCGCCATACACGCACCCTCCCACGCCCGCCGGGGGCGCCGTTTCTACTATCGGCGCCTTCTGGGGGATGGCCACCGCCCAAAGGAGTGACGCCGAACTCACTCTGGTGGTGCCTACCCGCCGCCCACCGTCCCTCCGAGGATGGATAGACCGGGATCGAACAGAGGGGAAGGGGACATGCTTCTGCGCCGCAGGCGTTCCTTTCTGCGCCCGAGCGACGACAACGGGTCGATGCTGATCGAGGCCGTTGTCGGCTCGTTCGTGCTGGTCGTCGCGATCATCGGCGTCATCGCTTCGATGGGCGCCGGCATGACGCTCGTTGGTGGCTCGCGACAACGATCGTCGGCGTCGGCGGTGGCCCAGGAGCGGATCGAGCGCGTGCACAACGTTCCCTATGACCGGGTGGCTCTGAACGAGACGCCCACCTACAACTACAGCGTCGATCACCCCGACAACAAGGTCTCCGGGAGCAACTACGAAGTCGCAGCAGGAGAATCGGAAGCGCTCGTCATCGACACGGCACAAGGGGCGCTGAAGCACGTCGACGATCCGATCACAGTGGGCCAGACGGAGTTCGTCATCTATCAGTACGTCACATGGGTCGACGACCCGAACATCGACCCGGGCACCGAGGACTACAAGCGCGTGCTCGTGATCGCGAGGTGGAAGAACCCGCTGCGCAACGGGACGGCCGACACGGTCGTCGAATCGACGTTCATCGGCACCGGCACGGTGACCCTGCCCGAACAGGGACCCACACCAGGCCCGACGGCCTCGCCTCCACCCGCCACGCCGCCTCCGGTAATCGAAGACCTTCTCCTCGGGCTCGGCGCGATCCTCTTCCCTGCGGAGGAGCAACAACCGAACCCGAACGGTCCTTGTCCCGCGGACAGCAAGGGCCCCAATGAGCCGCGGCCGCCCTTCTCGCCGGCGACGTTGCTGGTGCTCTCGGGTGCCGGAGCCGAACTGGGCTACGTCAACGGGACGTCGATCCAGCTCCGCGTCAAGGCTGCGGACACCTGCCAGATCGCCCCGACCACGATCCCGGATAACCCCGATCCCAACGACATCAGGGCGACGTTCTCCAACTGCATCGGCGCACCGCCACCGACGCCGACGCCCTCTGGGACCCCGGTGGCCACCATCACGCCGACGCCGACGCCCGAGCCGTGCCCATACACCGACGTCGCCCAGCTCGAGTCGGATGTCGAGGCCACACTCACGTGGACGATCCCCGGCGGAGACATCCGCAAGAGGATCTACGCGCGGTTCCTCGACGCCAACGGAAAGGTGTCCGCCACGTATGGGGTCGATGTGATCTTGGACCAGACCAAACCCACAACACCGGCAACCCTGACGAAGACCTCCTGCACGATCTCAGGCTCCAACCGGACGCTGGGTCTGGCCTGGGAGGCATCGACCGACGAGAACCTCGTCGGCTATCGGTATTACAGGAGCATCGGGACCGGCGCGTACACCCTCGTGGGCACGACAACCGCGCTCTCTGCGACCGTGACGGACAAGAAGACCGACGGCGTGCGACATCTCGTCCGCGGCTACGACAAGGCCGGCAACGAATCCCTTGACTCCAACGTGCTGTCCGTTAGCAGCAACAGCGAGCCGTGTTGAGATGATCCGCCTTCACCTTCGGCTGCGTAACGACGACGGGAACATCCTGATCACGGTCGTCCTCATCTCCATGGTCGTCGGAGCGCTCGCGGCTCTCACCCTGTCGACCGGGAGCCGGGCCGATCGGACGTCGGCCTCCGATCGCAACTCTGAAATCGCACTCGCCGTGGCCGACGCCGGCGTCCAGAAGACGATCACCACCATCAACGCCCAAGCAACAGCGGCCCCCGGCGATCCCTGTCATGTGTTCAGTCTCACGTTCGGCTCATCAGCCCTGGCCAGCTGCTTCGATGGCGCCACGCCCCAGGGGGCATACGACGTGGAGGTGAAGCGAACGCCGCAAGGATTCGAAGTCGATGCCCAAGGGGCAACCGGCGGACAATCCCTTGGACGAAAGCGCCACATCAAGGTCACGCTCATGCCGCCGAGGCTCTTCTCCGAATCTGAACGTTACACCCTCTTCTCCTACACATCGATCGATCTCAAAAACAACGATGAGATCCTCGCGGGCGACGTCTGGGCCAACGACAGCGTGCTCCTCCGCAACGGGACCGTGCTGGCGGGCTCGGTCACTGCGGCGCAGGGCTGGGTGCAGCTCGAGGCGAACGCCGTCGTTGAAGGAAACGTGTGGTCGGGTGGCTACAACGGCACCGAGGACTGGGCGATCAGTCTCGCCGGCGGCTCTCGGATCGGCGAGACGGCTGACAATTGGGCCAAGGCTTCGGTTTTGAACCCGGGATGCCCCTCATCTGACGAATCGCACTACAGGGTCATCATGGGCGGCGGCACCATCACAGGGAAGGTGACAAGCTTCGGCCCCGTAGTGGGGACCGGGTATGGATCGATCGACACACCACCATCGGTGTGCACCGCTTCGTCGCCACTGAAGCCACTGCCCGTCTACACGTTCAACGAACGTAACTTCGCAAGCGTCCAGAGGTTCGACGGTTCGACGGCCGTGACCGACTTCCAGAACTACGTCGCCACCAATCAGAACTCCTTCAGTGGCACGTTCGTCATCGACACGCCAACTCCATCGCAGACGAATCGGCTCGACCTGTCGGGCGTCAGTATCTCGGGCGACACCACCATCGTCACCAACGCTCCGGTCTTCACCGGGAGCATCGACGACGACTCGGTTCCCGACGGCAGCCTGGCCCAGTTCGTCGTTGTCTCGCGCTACGCGCCGCCGACGTCGACCGGCTGCGACGTGAACCACGACGGGAGCGAATGTTCCATCCACGTCAAGAACAACTTCGACTTTGATGCGGGGACCGGAACGTGCAAGACGGCCGTCCTCATGTACGCCAACAACGGACCAATCGCCGTGAAGAACAACCAAACGATGTGCGGCACGATCATTTCGAACAGCATCCTCATTAAGAACAACCAGACACTCGACTGGGACGATCGGTTCTCGCGCGCCCTTGGCTTCGGCCCCCAGACCTTCGAGATCGCGAAGTGGGAAGAGTTGCCGACCAGATGAAACTGAAGCTCCCCTCGGTCCTCCGAGACGACCGCGGAACCTCACTGGTCGAAATGGCCATCGTGTCCGCCATGTTCATGGTGATCCTCGTGGCGGTCCTCCAGTCACTTGATTCGGCGACGCGAACCGAAACTGGCCAGCAGGCTCGAGACCAAGCTCTCCAGGACGTGCGAGGCGCCATGACCCGGCTGACCAGGGACGTACGCCAGGCGACGAAGATCTGGCCCATATGCCCCAGCGTGCCCCCCGGAGGCCCGTGCTCCAGCCGCACTCGTCTCGATATGCAAACGCTGATGTCGGGCGATGGCGTGGACCATCACGTCGCCTATGAGCTGACGGGCGGCGCGCTGACACGAACCCTCGACGGCGGGTCGCCGATCGTCCTCGTCGATCGCCTCGTCACCACGGGCTCTGCCGGCCCACCGTTCTGTTACGACTCGCCTGATTGCAACCTCACCGGACCGCCGGTGGTCCCAAATTCGGTGCGTATCTCGCTTTCGCTGACGCCGATCATCTCGGACCAAGGCGCGATCACGCTGGCGACCGACGTCGAGCTGCGCAACCTCTAAGCCACAGCTACGCTTCCCGGGCATGGAAGAGATCCGGGCGCTGCTCGTTCGATACTGTGACCTCATCGACGCAGCGAACTTCGATGCCATCGGCGAACTCTTCGCCGACGCCGCGCTCACAGACGAGAACGGCAACGAGATCGCGCGCGACACGGAATCGACTGCAGCGTTCTACCGCAGCTGCACGATCCTCTACGAAGGGTCCCCTCGCACCAAGCATCTCGTCCTCAACACGGTGTTCGAAGATGTCGCCGCCGACCTGGTAATCGCTCGGTCGAGCTACCTCGTGCTGCAAGCCACCGCCGACTTCCCGTTGCAGCCGATCATCACCGGGCGCTACGTCGACCGATTCGAGCGATCAGACGGACGATGGAGGTTCCGCGAACGTCGGTTCTTCGTCGACCTCGCGGGCGACCTCTCGCGTCATCTCACCTACGAGATCTAGTCCGAAAGGTCAGGGGGCGAAACTGGAGCGGCACTGGATGAGCCAGCGGTCGTCCTGTTCGACGATCACGTAGACGGCCGGGAAGACTCCGATCACCGAGCCGTCCTCGCGGTAGCGCGTGAACTGCACGTCGAGGTGCACTTTGGCTTCGCCCACGTGAATCACGTTTCGGTGGTCCCAGACGCTGTGGTCCCAGCCGCTCGCGCGGAGGGCAGCGATGCCTTGCTCCATCGCTGCTGTTGCTTCATCGATGCTCTCCCAGATGCGCACGCGTCCGCTCGCCAGACGCACGTGCGGGTACGCGAGCGTCGCGGCGTGACCGCGTGCGTTGTAATCGTTGAACGTCGAAAGGAACGCGTCCGTCGTCGCCGTAGCTGCGATGGTGGCTGCTTCGTTCATACCGATGCGCCGAGCAGCTTCGTGCGGAAGAGATCGAGCACCTGATCGAGCGCGTCGCGGGTTGGCTGGCCCGGCTCGTCCTTCAGGTGGAGCGTGAGTACCGAGTGGGCGACGGACGGGTGCTCCCACTCGTTGTCCTTGGACGAATCGATCTCGACGCCGACGAATGCGTCGCCGAGCTCCTCGCGGAGCCGCTGGAAGCGCTCGGCCGGCACAAACTTGTCGCCGGTGAACCTCAAGCCCAGGACGCAGAGGCCGTCACTGGCGCAGCGGTGCTTGACGCGTTCGAGATCTGCGGCAGACAGTCCGACGTCCCGCTTGTGCTTCTTGGTGATCGGGAACGGAAGTGAGGGCTGGCTCAGCACGGGCGCGATGATGCGGTCGTCCACCGCCATGGCGAGCGCGAAGCCCCCGGTGAAGCACATCCCGACGGCTCCGACCCCGGGCCCCCCACAGACCTCGTGCTCGTGGGCGGCGAGCGCACGGAGCCAGCCGATGACCGGCGAGGTCTTGCCCGTCGCCCACACGGTGAACTCGCGGGAGATGCACGCGGGCACCATGCTCGAAAGCGCATAGCGGGCCGACATCTCGCGGCCCGGCTGTCCGAACAGATGCGGCAGGACGGCCGTGCATCCGATGTCGACCACGCGGTTGGCGAACGCGATGACCAGCGGGGTGATCCCGGGTATCTCGGCCATGATGATCACTGCAGGTCCGGAGCCCTTCCGGAACACGTCTCGCGTCTTGCCGTCGTTGGTGAAGGTTGTCTTCTCGAAGTCCTTCAAATCCATGTCCACACCCCCGCCCGAGAAAGTCACACGAAATCCACAGGTTGTCCCTCTAGCGTTCCACAGGACAGGCACTGTACGTTCTGCGAGAACTTGCTGGACGGCACCTTGAGAGCCCGAAAGGTTCCTTTCAAGGGAACGGCCAGCAGGCCGGGCAGGACCTTCGGGAACTGCCAGGTTGGACCCGACGGGAGAAGGGGAAGGGACGCGAAGGAGGTCGCCGGAGCAGCTTGCTGCCGAGGATGACCACCCCGAACGGACCGAAATCTTCAACCTAAGAACCGACCAAGAGAAGGCCCCGGCCTAAAAGCCGGGGTCTTTTCCTTTCTGGCGCGCCCCTCCTGAACGGCTCCGTACGTCCACGTACACTCCGCTCGGCAGGCGTATTCGCCGCGACCGAGGTCACTTGAACTCGATGTGGTCGGCCCCAACCAGCTCGACGCCTAAGATGGCAAGCCAGGCAGTTCAGACCGCGCGACGCTTGGCGATGAGTTCTCGCACCGCGGGCACCAGTTCCGTCGGAACCTCCACTACCGTGTGCGTCGTGGTGTCGAGCGCTTCTTCATCCTCGGCCAGAGCTTCCTCATCGGACTGGCCCTCGTAGTGCTCGAGAACGCGGCGCACGCGATCCTCATCCCAGCCCGGCGGAAACCGGTTCTTTTTCATGATCTCCTTCTCAGTCTACGGCGCAGGGCACGCACGGCCTTGGGACCAAGCTCGGTGGCCGTGATCACGAACACCGAGTCGGGCTCGGGATCCGGGACGTAGATCACGCGCAGGAATCGGCCCGCGTCGGTCCTGCCGATGGCAACCCGTGCGCCCTCCCGACCTTCACGATCCTCCAGAGGTGAGGCAAGGACTGTCGTCGAGGTGCTGGCGCTTTGGCACGCGAGTCGGGAGCGGGGGCCGAACCTGTAAGCGCGTGCCGGGACGACGCCCAGCGGCGTCGGTGGCAACGGGTAGCATGCGCGCTCTCCGGAGGTGAGGCCGACGGCTACCCAACGACTCGATCGACGGCAGATGCGCGAGCTCGCCACCTTGCTGTGCGGCGACCACGGGCCGCGCTACCGCACCCGGCGCGACCTCGTTGAGCTCTTCGAGCGGGCGGGCTTGAGCATCGAGGAGCCCCATCACGGTTCGCGTCGCCAGCTCGCCACGGCGGCCCTCGAAGAGCTGCATCAACGTCCGGACGGCATGGCAAGTATCATCAGCGCCCTCACCGACGACGGCCGCCAAACGCTCGCCGAGGACGACACGGCGGCCATCCGCGTCGAACGCATGCTCACCGAACGCTCAAGCCTCTTGGACGAGGTGCTCGAACAGATCAGGAGGAAGTTCGGCGACGTGATCACCAGAACGAGCACTCCGCTCGGCCAGGGCACCTACCGTCCGTGCTTCCGTCTCACGCTCGGGGAGGCCGGCGGCGAAGAGCCTGCGGCCTGGCTCGACGGACACCTGCAATCAACGAAGGACCCCAGCCTCGTCGTCCCATTGGCCGAGCTCGCCGACCAGAACGCATCGGCGTTCGCGTTCGGACGACGGTCGTTCTCGCCTGGCGCCGCACTTGCTGCCGCCCTCGAGAAGGCCGCACTGATCTTCGAGCCCATCGCACGCATCCGTGTCTCCACCCCGTGGACGGAACTGCACCTCGACGAGCTTTCGGCCTTCGTGACCTCGGGCGCGCGCGAGCTCACGCAAGCCGGATTCGGGGTCGTGCTTCCGGTCGAGCTCACCGACGCCGGGCGCCATCGCCTCCGAGCACGCGTGCACGTGTCCGCCGAACAACCGATCGCCGCCGACGGGATCAGCTCGGGACTGAACGCGAATACCCTTGCGAGCTTCCGATGGGAGACCTCGATCGGCGACGAGGTGCTGACGCCCGAGGAGTTCCGTGCGATCGCCGACGCCAAGCGCGAGCTCGTGCGCTGGCGCGACAGGTGGATCTTCGTGGACGAACGCGACATCAGGACTGCGGGGGCGCTCCTGGGCAAAACGGGAACGATGCCGCTCGCGCGAGCAGCCGGGGCGGCGCTCGCAGGCACGGCCGTGATCGGGGGACGCCAGGCCGAAGTCGTGGCCGAAACCACATTGGCCTCGCTCCTCGACCGTCTCAGCAACGCGACCGGACCGACAGACGTCACCGAACCGGACGGCTTCGTCGGAGAGCTGCGCGGCTACCAGTCACGCGGTGTCGGATGGCTCGTGCATCTCGAGCACTCCGGATTCGGCGGCTGCCTCGCCGACGACATGGGGCTCGGCAAGACGATCATGGTCATCGCGCTGGCGCTGGTCGAACCGCGCACCACGCTCGTGGTGGCTCCGACGTCGGTGATCGGCAACTGGGAACGCGAGATCCACCGCTTCGCACCGGGCATCCCCGTCGTGCGCCAGCACGGCGCGACGCGCGCGCGCACGATCGAGGATCTGAGGCAGAGACTCGAGCCGAACACGATCGTCCTGACGAGCTACGGCTTGCTGCGGCGCGACCGCGCGTTGCTCGGCGGCGTCGAGTGGGGTCGCGTCGTCTTGGACGAAGCCCAGAACATCAAGAACCCGTCCGCGCAGCAAACGCGGGCCGCGCGGGCGTTACACACGCGCAGCCACCTCGCGCTCACGGGCACACCCGTCGAGAATCGACTGACGGATCTCTGGTCGATCATGCAGTTCTGCAATCCGGGCCTGCTCGGTCCTGCCGAGGAGTTCGCAGAGCGGTTCGCAGTTCCGGTCGAACGCGGCGAGCCGGAAGCGACGGGGTCGCTCCGTCGCATCGTCCGTCCCTTCGTGCTCCGACGCGTCAAGAGTGATCCCGATGTGGCCCCCGATCTGCCGGAGAAGTTCATCTCGTCGGTGCTGTGTCCACTGACGCCGGAGCAAGCCACGCTCTATCGCGCAACGGTGGACGAAGTGCTCGAACAGATCGCGAGCGCACAGGGCATGGCGCGTCGCGGACGCATCCTCGCGCTGATCACCGGGCTCAAGCAGATCTGCGACCATCCGGCGCTCTACCTCAAACAGTCGGGCCCCCTTGCCGGACGGTCGGGCAAGCTCGCGCGCCTGACCGAGATGCTCGAGGAGGTGGTCGCGGAAGGTGAAGCCGCGCTCGTCTTCACGCAGTACGCGTCGATGGGACGCTTGCTCAAAGCGCACTTGAGTGAGGCGCTCGGCCTCGACCCGCTGTTCCTGCACGGCGGCACCGCGCGCGCGTCCCGCGACCGGATGGTCGAACGTTTCCAACAGAGCGACGGCCCGCAGATCTTCCTGCTCTCGCTGAAGGCGGGCGGCACGGGGCTCAACCTCACGCGCGCGACGCATGTGTTCCACTTCGACCGTTGGTGGAACCCGGCCGTCGAGGACCAGGCCACCGACCGCACGCACCGCATCGGACAGACCAAGCGCGTGATGGTGCACGCACTGACGGTCTCAGGCACCCTCGAAGAGCGCATCAACGACCTGCTCGAACGCAAGCGGGGCCTCGCCGAACGGATCGTCGGAGCGGGAGAAGGCTGGCTGACGGAGCTCTCGGACACCGAGCTGAACGACCTGGTCGCCCTCTCCGCCGCCAACGTGACCGATCTGCGCTGATTGACTGGTCGGATAGACTGGTCATATGAAGACCATGAATGCGTCGGACTTCAAGGCGAAGTGCCTGGCGATCCTCGACGACGTGGCCGCGACCGGGGAAGAGGTCACGATCCTCAAGCGGGGCCGGCCGGTCGCTCGGTTGGTAGCAGCGAGGCGGGAAGACGACTCGTACCCGCAGGACGGCCTCAAGGGGACCGTCCACATCCTCGGGGACATCCTCGAGCCGGTCGTTGATCCATCCGACTGGGAGGCGAACCGGTAAGCGTGAAGTTCCTCCTCGACACCCACGTGCTTCTTCAGTGGCAGGAGGAAGAGAGTTCCCTGCCCCCTGCGTACGGCGAGATCTTCGAGGCCGCTCGCGAGGGTGAGCCGCTTGGGATCTCTGAGATCACCCTGTGGGAGATCGCGATGCTCTACGAACGCGGCAGGGTCGCGTTCGACGTCCCGCTTCGAGACTGGTTGGAACGCGCGTCGGCGGCGCCGCTCGTTGCCCGCGTGGCGATCTCCCCCGAGGTGGCCGCTGAGGTCGCGGCTTTTCCCTCGACCTTCCATCGCGACCCCGCCGACCGCATCATCGTTGCAACGGCGCGCGTGCTCGGGGCGACGCTGCTGACTCGCGATCAACGCATCATCGGATCCGGTCTGGTCACCACGGCTTGATCGCCGGACGCTCACTATGATTTGCGGGCCATGACAGACGTTCGTGCACGTCTCGGACTGCGCGAGGGGGCCGAAGGGGTCCTTCCGAGCCAGTCGCTTGCGAAGGCGATCGAGCTCGGCATCATCGACTCCGGCGAATTCAAGATCGCGCCGGCGAGCATCCAGCCCGGGAGTATCGACCTGCGCCTCGGGGAAGTCGCCTACCGGATCCGGTGCAGCTTCCTTCCGGACAACCGTCCGGTTGAGGTCAAGCTCAAGGAGTTCATCGTCGATGAGCTCGATCTTCGTCGCGAAGGTGCTGTGCTCGAGACCAACCGTCCGTACCTCATCCCCTTGATCGAGACGCTCCAGCTGCCTGCGGACCTGAAGGGCAAGACCAACCCGAAGAGCTCGACGGGACGCCTCGACGTCTTCACACGCGTCATCACCGACGAGAGCTTTCGCTTCGACGAGATCCGCGCGGGCTACAACGGACGTCTGTACCTCGAGGTCGTGCCGCTCTCGTTCATGGTGCGCGTCAAGCAGGGTCTCGCGCTCAACCAACTGCGACTGTCGACCGGGGTGCCGCGGCTGAGCGACGACGAGATCCACCAGCTCCACGACGAACAACCACTCCTGTATCGGGACGGCAGTCCTGTTGCCGGCGCGGATCTCGCGACCGCCGATGGACTCTTCTTGAGCTTGGACCTCAAGGGTGACGTAACCGGACGCGTCGGCTACCGCGCCAAAGACTTCACTCCTCCTCTCGAGATGTCGCGTCTCGATGCGTATGCGTGGGAGGACTACTGGGAACCCGTGCGCCGGGAGGACGGCGACCGCATCGTGCTCGCGCCCGAGCACTTCTACCTGCTCCTCTCGGACGAAGCGGTGCAGATCCCGCCCGAGTATGCGGCCGAGATGACGGCGTACGACCCGACGAGCGGAGAGCTGCGCACCCACTACGCCGGCTTCTTCGACCCGGGGTTCGGATACGACGCAGGCGCGCGCCTCAATGGATCGCGGGCCGCCCTCGAAGTGCGCGCGCACGACGTGCCGTTCATGATCGAGCACCGCCAGCGCGTGTGTAAGTTGTCGTTCGAGCGCATGGCTGAGCGTCCGGAGGTTCTCTACGGAGAATCGATCGGTTCGGCGTACCAGCGCCAAACCGACACGCTGAGCAAACACTTCCGCCGCCCCGCCGACGCAACCGGATAGCTCATGTCGACGACGGATCACGCACGCAACCTCGAACAGATCGCCGACCAGGCCTAGTGGTGCCTTGAACCCGTCGAAGCGCATCCGTGTTCGCCGCCGCGCCGATCGTGGCAGCTACGACGAAGACACGATCCACGCCATCCTCGACGAGGCGCTGATCTGCCATGTCGGTTTCGTCCGCGACGGCTATCCCGTGGTCATCCCGACCATCCACGCCCGCGACGGCGACCAGCTCTTTCTGCACGGCTCGCCCGCGGCCGGCTTCGTCCGCGACCTGAGCTCCGGGATCCCCGTCTGCGTGACCGCGACGATCGTGGACGGGCTCGTGCTCGCACGCTCGGCGAATCACCACTCCATGAACTACCGGTCGGTGGTCGTGTACGGCGAAGCGTCGCCGGTCACCGATCGAGCAGCCAAGATCGGCGCGCTCAAAGTGATCACAGACCACATCGCCCCCGATCGCTGGCCGCACCTGCGTGAGATCAACGAGGACGAGATCCGCACGACGGCGGTCTTGCGCATCAGCCTCGACGAAGCGTCGGCGAAGATCCGCACCGGAGGACCCATCGATCCGGACGACGATGTCGCGCTTCCGATCTGGGCCGGCGTGCTCCCGCTCAGCCTGCAGGCCGGGGATCCGATCACCGACGCGCTCGTGCCGCAAGGCGTTGACGTTCCGGATCACGTCCGCCTCACCTGGGGCGTCGGCGCATCGCCCAGACGTGCGGTCCGCCGTCCGGGACGTCGATCTCACGCATCACCGTGAAACCGAGCCGTTCGTAGAACGCGACGTTGTCCAAGGCCGAGGTCTCGAGGAACGCTTCGGTCTGAGCAGCGTCCGCGCGTCGAAGGACCGGGGCGAGCACGGCCGACGCGAGTCCCCGGCCCTGGTAGCCGGGACGTGTACCGACCGCGCCGAGGTAGAAGTGCGGCGTCTTCGGCCTGAGACCCGCTATGGCATCGCCGGCCGCCCTTGATGCGTCGTGGCGGTTGCCTTCGAGCGACGCGATCACAGGCGCGATGCGATCCGATACCGAAGACGGGACAGTCGGTTCTGGGAGCAACCACAGGGCGGCACTCACGAGCGCATCCGCGTCGTCGGTGGCGACCCATACTTCGCCGTACGGAAGCGCCAACTCCTTCACCGTCAGCCGCTGCAGCTTCCGGATCCGAACCTCGTGCGCATCGGCGTCGACGGTCCAGCGCGTCCAGGCGTAGTCGGAGAACGCTTCCGCCAGCACGTCGGCGACGACGTCGAGGTCGCCGCCCGCTGCTCGCCGCACGGTTGCCGTGAGTGATTCCCCCATGACCCCTACCTTAGGGCGACGTCCACTGGAAGGGACCCGCGCGCGAGCGAACACCACCGTTCGTAGCGAACGAACGCCTCTGGATCGAGGCGGGCCGACGGGGTCCGCAGAGACCAAAGGAGTCACCATGCGTCGCCTGATGCTGGTTCTGGTCCTGGTGGGCATCGTCGCTGCAAGCGGGCCCGCAGCGCAGGGCGCGGCCACGTTCGAGTCGCAGAGCTACCGCCCGCTCGATCTCGAGCGAGCGGCGCGCGATCAGTACGGGTCGAGCGCAACGCTCGTGTCGACCTGCGAGCACCTGTACTGCTGGAAGGCCAAAGTGAGGGCCGGGCTCAAGCCGCTCGACCTCAAGATCGCCGTCAATCGGCAGTACGGCTCGACGTTCAGCCTGGTGTCGGTCGGCGTGCACAAGTACGACTGGAAGGCCATCAGCTTCGGAGCGCTCTCGCATTCGGTGCTCCCGGCCATGCTGGTGGCCTCGGACCGTTGGTTCGACATCGAGGGCGTGACCGCCGGTCTCAACCAGTTCAAGTCGGTGAACGCCTCGATCAACGAGTGGTACAAGTACCGCGCCAACGAGACCTACAAGATGCTCGCGCCCGTAGTGATCCGGACGAACCGGACGTCGACGCAGTGGAACGAGATCTCGGCCTCGACGGCCGTCCCGGCGACGCGTTACGCGTTGCTCGACGCCGGAATCGCCGACTACCAGGCCGAGCTACCCGCACCCGGCAGCAAGCTGCGCGTCGCGGTCGCACCGTTCACCGGGCCGAGCAAGGACGTGTGGCTCGGCGCGGCGGCATCGGGGCGTTTCGCGGTTGCACCTCCGCGAGCGACGAGCCTCACGTGCCCGTCCGCCGGTCCGCTCGACGCCCTGTGCGCCGACGCGACGTACGCCGTCGGTCACGAGCTCGGCCACACCTTCGGCCTCCCTCACAGCTGCGACCCGAACCCGGATCCGAAGGGCTGCGGCGCATCGATCATGGAGGCAAGCAAACCGTGGATCGCGAACCTGCTCCCGCAAGAGGCAACCACGCTACGCAGCCTTCCCTTCTTCTCCTGATCCACGCGGAACACAGAGTCCCGGCCCCCGCGAGCGAGGGCCGGGACTCTGCAACGGTGTCTCGTCCGACCTTCGAGGCGCCTCGGGCTCCGAGTGGACCGTGCGGACTCAGACGCGATCCGGCCAGCCGATGCTGACGCGGTTCGTCACTGGATCGACGCGTACCTCTGGGGCCGGCGCGAGCCGGTATGGCGCATCCCCGGCGTTCTCCCCCGTTCGAACGTCGTACCTGTACCCGTGCCAAGGGCACTCCACGACGCCATCGCACACCTCGGCATCCACGAGGGGGCCGAGCATGTGCGGGCAGACCGTGGCGTGCGCGATGAGGTCGCCCTCGACTTCCACGATGCGGTACGACCGGTTGCGCGACTCGACGATGATCGGAAGCCGCGGCCGGACTTCATCCAGGGGGCCGAGATCGAGGGTTTCGTCGCTTTCGCTGCCATCTAACCGCCTTGCGTCGAGCTGCGTCTGGCGCTCGGTCATCATCCATGCGTCCTCGTCGTAGAGACGCGTGTAGAGCTCCTCGAGATATGCGGCCACGCGCTCGCGACTCTCGGGGGCGACGTCCGGGACGAAGAAGTCCACGACGACTTCGGTACGCCGCTCCTCCATCGAGAATGCGTGCGTCCAGATCTCGGTCCCCGCTCCGGGTCCTTCGAGCGTGCTACTGATCCATCGATGTCGCTCGCGGTCGAGCGTGAGCTCGAGGACGATCACGCGCTCGCGCGTCGGACGCTGCAGTCCGACACGGGCGCGCCACGAGGACTCGCCGCGGTCGAGGAGATCCACGGAGCTGAAGGTCGTACGGTGGAGCCACGGGAGATGCTCCCAATCAAGAGCGTTCTCGTAGAGCCGTTCGAGGCTGACGGGAAGCTCGCGACGATAGGTGCCGACGTGCGGTACGGCCCTCGACGGATCGACCCGTACGCTCGACATCCGGCTACCCCCTTACGCGTGTCGCCCATTATCCAGGGGCAGAGGGCTCGCCGCTCGCGTGGTACCGGACCGAGGAAGGGCTCGACCGATTCGTATGCCGTTGACAGGCCCTACGGCTACGGCTCCTGGTAGGACTGGATGCGTCCGGTTGGCCTTCCCGATCCGCCGATCTCGACCAGCGCTTCCTCTTGGTCGCCCTTCGGGACGGCACGGAACTCGACCTCCACTGATTCCGATCCGCGACTCACGTCGACGCGGACATCCTCTGCTGTGGCTCCCCCGTGGTTGATGACGGTCAGGACGAAACGGTTCGCAGTGCCTTTCCCCGGCTTGAGCACCACGCTCAGATCGGCAGGCCCGATTTCATAGCCGAGGCTGGAGATGACGAGCCCCGCGAGGATCGCCGCGATCGCGGCGGTTGACACGCCGAGGATCGCCCATTCAAAGATCGTACGGTCGCGCTTGAGTGCGCTCTTCTTCTTGCTCACACGAGCAACCTTCCCAAAGCGGCCCCCACCGAAGCGGGGAAGGAAAGCACGACGACTTCGGCGAGGCTGGTCCCGTTCAACCCGTCCAGCTCTCCGAACGCCGCGAGGAGGGACCCAGCCACGGCGAACGCGACCAGGTACGCGAGGAGGGTTTCAACAGCGGGACTGTGGACCACGCCCGGCGTCTGCACTCGGTTCTGCACGCCGCCGAACTCGGCGTGAAACACGATGAGCCGCGAGAGCAAGAGGCTCACGACAACGATCGCAATCAGCCGGACGGGACCCAGCTCGTAAGCAAGGAGGATCGGTTCTTCGGTTGGGGCGATGTTGAGCGAGAGTACGACCGCTCCGGCACCCGCCGCGAGAAGTTCACCGGAGCTCCCCTTCATCTGGTCGGCACCTTCGCCTCCGCCCATCGGTGCGAGCGCATTCCCGAGTGCGAATCCGAGCGAGGTCGGTATCGACGTCAGAGCGATGACGCCGATGACGTTCTCGAAGGCCATCGAAATGTCGATGCGGTCGAGGAGGAAGAGGAGCGCCGCCGCAAGGATGAACGCACACCCGAAGCCGACTACCGCGTCTTCGAGGGGGCGGTGGGTGCGACCCCGCTCGAACCCGACATACCGGGAGAGCGTGAGGTTCAGGCCGAACGAGATCACCAGCAAACCGAGGATCACCACGGGCCGCAGCGTTGCTCCGTGGACCCAGACCTCCTGGGTGTACACGAGCGGAAGGCCGAGGATCACCGCGCCCGCGACGCCACGCATGAGATCGGGCCATGTCGTGGGCCTCTCGGTTTGAGCCACGGGCCGAGAATAGAGCGCGGCTTCGAGTGACCGCCTGTTGAGTGCTCTGAGTATGCGTCGCCCCCGTAGCTCAGGGGATAGAGCACCGGTTTCCTAATTCGGTGCTACGCGTTTCGCCGACCAGCGCGAATGCGGATCTGCGCAGCTCAAGACCGCGATTCGAGTGACCGTCGGTTACCGCCATTGACCTCTGCTTACCCCTGCTACGGGCACGCGGAGGGCACGGGAAGACGATGCCGCCTATCAATCCGACGAAGATCCGTGTTGCGCTGACACTCAACCCGGTTCGGTTGAAGCAGGGCTTGATCTTCCTCGCCACAGATATCGAGCTGCGCAACCTCTACGACGCCGACAAGCACGACCAACGTGCTGGGGTCATACTCATTCAAGGCGTTGCGCGCCGCACCCCGAATTCCGGAGGATAGTTCTGGCTTGCAGTGCAAACGGCAGTCACGTTCGAGCCAAGCTGACACTCTTTCTTCGTTCGACACCGAAACCGTGGTCCCTCGCGTCGGACGCCTCGTGGTGCAGCCGGGAGGTCACCGCGCATTGGTGCTCTCACCTTTGCCGCCAGATCCTGCGCTTCGAACCACACGGGCATTCGATCAACTACTCGACGAAGCGGTACGTGTGGTAGCAGAGTTTGCCGTCGATCGGCCTCGTAGGGCGCGGGTGATCGCCGAGCAGACCGATGAGGATCAAGCCGTCCTCCAGGCCGCAGAGCTCCTAACTGCTAGCGTCGCGAACCGAAAGGGCTATCGCGGAGCCAGGTCACCGACGGGCACAACAACATTTTCGCCAATTTCGTCCTTCGTCTGGCGGTCGGGGCTAGTCGCGGCTACGGGCCTCGTTTCCGCGGCTAGAACAGCGTCGCAGTACTTCCGGCACTTGCTCCGCTCTTGGACTTGGTGGCACAAGCCGAAAGCGTCAACACCGCGATCAAGAATGCCGCTCGGGTCCCGACCATCAAGGTCAGGCTTCTTCTCAAAGTCGAGCCCCGTCTCTTAAATACGCAGGGTGAGGACGTCCAGTCAACGAGACAGGTTTAGCTCCTCGGCGGCTCTTTGGTCGGGAGCGCGGTCGGTGCCAAAGTCGACTTCGGTTCCTCCGTAGGCCTCGTTGTCGGAGGCAAAGTCGACTTCGGTTCCTCCGTAGGCCTCGTTGTCGGACGCAAAGTCGATTGTGGAGGCTCCGTGGCGGTACGGCCGGGCAACGGCTTAGGCTTAACCATTAAGCACTCCGGAGGGCACAACGGCGGGTCATCACACGGCCTGTAGTCACCGCACGGCAAACCCAATCCCCAAAAACTCCTCGTGCCCGCGCCGCCACCCATCCCACCGAGAACGCGTATCGGCATATCTAGGCGCCCGTCACCATTGAAGTCACCCACCGTGCTGAACTTAAACACGGTTTCGCCGCCCTCAACATCCTCGCCACCGTCCGGATTGAACATCATGGGGCCCTTGCATTTGAATGACCTGAGTTGAGTGTCCTCTTCCGGCACTATTGAAAGGGTAGATTTGTCGGATGGGAGGCACTGGAAGTCAAAACAACCTAAGCCTGTGTACCAGCAAACAACCGTCGCACTAGCCGGCGACGCGAGGAACGCGATGCCGCTTGGGATCGAGAGAAATGCTGCCAGTAGCGCCACTAATAACGGACGTCGCAACACTTTTGCATTCCAAGTCATACTGTGAACTCCGCGGTCATGCCCTGCAGGTAGTGAGGAATACCAACTAGTCCTCGCTTGGCCTTTTGGGCGACTTCGATTAAATTGGGTTTGCTGCCGGACGGCAAGAAGCAGACCAACGCGTAATCGCCAGGAGGAAGCTCTGCGATAACGTAAGCGCTCTCGCCAGGTTGCGCGCTCTGCGACGTAACGAACGTAAGTTCCTTCTCGGCGTCGGCCTCCGGCAGAGCCAAAATCTCAAGAAGGGGCTTCGTAGTTCCTTCCTGCTTTCTGAAGATGGACATGTCGTGGATTTCGGTTCCCGTGTTTTCGAGCTCGAAGCTTACCGTTCCCGAATCAAGCGAACTCGGCATCCCTTCGAAGGCGAACTCGGTCGCCGTCACGCTCTGCTCGTTCCATTCACAGTTTTCAAGGTCAAAAGCATGAGCGGCCTTTTGAGCCTTTAGCACGGCGGGTTTACCAAGCGCGGCAACATCCCCCGACTTCTCCACTTCTCCAAGCGCCTTCGCCATGACCGCCACGTGCGGTGCGACTTCCTCAGGAGCTGCAGCGACAATCTTGTCTGCCAACGGACGAATCTCTTCGGTTAACGACGTTTTGACCATCGCCAACTTTTCCTTGTCGGTCTGGCTATCGCCGCCAGTCTCAGCGATAGGCTTCGTTTCCGCGGCCAGAACGCTGTCGCAATACTTCGTGAGGCTAGCCCCAGTCGTTGTCTTGGTGGCGCAGGCCGACAGCGCCAACATCACAACCAATGATGTTGTTCCTTGGAAGATTTTTGCAGTTTGCATCGTCCGACACTACACCATTTGCCCATTTGCGCTCACTGGGTCGCAACGCAATCACCAGTCGTCGTAGATCCAGGCGTCGTTTCGCGTGTCGAGTTCGGTTGCTAACTAGCTAGAGAAAGGTGCTGGCTTGCAGGGCAGGCGGCAATCTTCCATTCCAGCTGACACAAGTTCTTCGTTTGACACCGAAACCGTAGTCCCACGCGTCGGACGCCTCGTGGTGCAGCCGGGAGGTCACCGCGCATTGGTGCTCTCACCTTTGCCGCCAGATCCTGCGCTTCGAACCACACGGGCATTCGATCAACTACTCGACGAAGCGGTACGTGTGGTAGCAGAGTTTGCCGTCGATCGGCCTCGTAGGGCGCGGGTGATCGCCGAGCAGACCGATGAAGATCAAGCCGTCCTCCAGGCCGCAGAGCTCCTAACGCACGGTGCGGTGGAAGCGGGCTGGTCGATCGAACTGATATGCGCCGCGCACTCGCATGTGCTTGAAGGCCTACGAGGAGCAAATCGTTTTCCAGGTCGCATCCGCAAAGCGCAGACTTGGATCGGCACGAGCCTCGAGTCAGCGCCGTACGTGCCTCCCCCTGGCCACCTCCTGCGAGAACAGTTAGCCGAACTGGTCGCCTTTCTAGACAGCCCGAACGGATTCGCGCCGTTGGTCACCGCGGCACTTGCCTTCGCGCAAGTGGTTTTGATTCACGCGTTCAACGACGGCAATGGACGGCTTGGGAGAGCCGTGGCGCTCGGCGTGCTGGGCCTCGATGGCGTGCCTGCGGAGTTGCCGCTGAACAGGCAAGTGCGAATGGACCGCAGAGCGTACGTTCAAGCGATCGACGCGGTCCACCGGCGGGGCGAGTGGGAAGAATGGATAGCCTTCTTTCTGCATGCAGTTGCGGACTCAACGCGGACATGCGTCACGCCGACCGAACTCGGAGCGCCGCCGCCGTGAGGCGGCAAGAAGAATGGACGAAGCCATGACCGATAGCAGCACGCAGGGCGGAGACCAAGAGGACGAAGAGACCGAGGACGAACCGACCGAGGACGAAGCCGAAGTAGTCGAGTTTGAGCACAAGGTGAGGACCGATCCGCCGGTCAGGGTAAGGGGTCGCCTGCGTCTCGCGACGCGAGTGGCTTGGATCGGCCTGATGCTGATCGGCTTCTGCGCGATGAGCCAACCGGCGCGGGCAGCCAACCCAACACTCTCTCTAGACCCCGCTGAGGGTTCTGAGAGTTCAACTCTCTCAGCGACCTACGCCGACGACATGGATCCGCGCGAGACCTGCTCTTCGGGCATCGTCGACTTTTGGTGGGACGCCGCCGGTGGCGGCTCCAACGTCCCCGATGCACAGAAGCTCGGGTCAGCCCAGATCGAGACGTCAAACTGCGAAGCAACAGCTCGGCTGGTCGTCCCGCAAGCGTCGTGCGGACAGCACAGTGTGTATGCATTCAGGTCTAAAGATGGGGACCCGGAACCGGGGAGTTCAGCGAACGCGGCGTTCACCGTAGCGGAGTGCACGACTCCATCTCCTGTTTCTTCCCCTTCACCCACGCCGAAGTCACCGTCGGCGGCTGCACCCGTTCAACCGTCCGAAAGTGCGTCTCCTTCGCGGACCCTCGGATCCACAATCGCCGAGGGAGATACGAATGGCCCCGGCTCGCCACTACGAACGAAGTCGGCTGGACCTGGCTGGGCTGGAATCCTCACATTGATCGTTGTCGGCCTTGTTCCTTTCGGTGCCTGGCTCGCGGCGAACGTCTTGAAGTTCGGGCCTATGGCGAAAGGCACGACACGAAGGTGGGCATCGTTGGCCCTCGCGGCCAGCGCTTCCGCCGGACTCGTTTGGGTGGCGTCGTTCCAGGTCGGAGGCTTTGGACACGCAAAGCCGGGTTCGGCGAGACCGCCATGCGACCAGGCCGCGCAGTTGGACGAGGCCGGGAACGTGATCTTCCCGAACGAAGCGACCGACACGGAACAACCAGTGGACGTTGACGAGGACCTCGGCTCCCTCGCGGCTCTCTATCCTGACTTGGATACGACAACCGACGCGTTCTACCCGCTGTTGCCGTGCGAGCCCTCGATCGGAGGCACGCTACCGCCAGACGAGCCGCCCACGCAGGACGATCTCCTCGCGGAGGAATATCTCAATCACTTCGAGACGGAGCAGGGTGCCGAAATTCTTGAACAACTTCGCTCCCATCCGAAACCCGCGATCTCGCTCCTCGATCCCTTCACGCTCGGTGATTGCTTCATCAGGCCTAAGAAGGTGTCCTGTGACGATCCTGCCTTCCTTGACTCGAGCATGCCCTTCGAAGGACGAGACATCATTTATGTGCACGGACTCGAAACCCAAGACCTCTTCGACAGGATCAAGGACCCGACCGGGCCGGCCAGCAAAGAGTGGCCGCAAAATACGTCAGAGTTTCTAAGCCCAAGCGGATACTTCCGCGTGAGCGCCGAAAATTACTGGCGTCCTCACATCGTCGAAAACCTCTCGTCACAGGACCCCACCTTCTCCACGGCCGGATGGCAATGGACGCCGAGTGATAACGATCCGGCCTATAAGCCGAAGGCCAATCGCTATCTCCTGATCGCATGGTCATCGGACCAGACGATCGAGTACGCGCAGCACACGATGCTGACCCAGATACAGCTCGCGATGACGAGCAACAAGAACGTATTCACGCCGCCGACGTATCCGGCGTCCCATGTACGGCCGTTCTGCGCGAACGGCTGCATCGTCATCGGTCACTCGACGGGCCCGCTCATCACGAGCAGCGCCATGGGACTCGCTCAATCAGGGCACTTTGGCCCGGGGGGCAAGGAGATCGCGCGTCACATCGTTGCCCACGTGTCGTTCGATGGAGCCATATCGGGAAGCCGAATCGCGTCTGCCGCCATGGCGGTGGCGTCTTTGGGCGCCCCAGTGGCGGCCGCGTCCAACGTGCTCTGCCCGATCGTGGACGCCTTGTTCGGCCTAAACAGTGCGTGCAACGCGGATCTCAGTTTTGTCAAACACAGCATCTTGCGGGACCTGATGCCTGTAATCGCGCAAGGGGTGTGGGGCCGTGAAGTGGACAGATCACCGGTGCCGACCGTGACCGTCGCCGGCGGCCACCCCACGGGTAACCAGGCAGGTGGACTGACTCAATTCATACTGCCCGGTGTTGATGATGGTGTGGTCACGATGAATTCCGCGTGCGGGAACCCCAACCCAGTATTCCCCTCCGTCACCCCACCGAGCGGATTGACCGCCTCGTCCCTATTGAAGGCATTCGAATTCTCGGGGAACGCTGCCCGCTTCACTCGCGGCGCAAAGGTCCTCGTCAGCCAGAAGAATCTGATGACGGGGCTTCCTTACCTGGGCACTTCGCCCGGCGTACGCTACCTCGCGGGTGCGTGCATGCCCTACCTCTCTGCGTCGGGCATGGTTATGCCGGTCGTTAACGCGTGGGGAGGAACGTCGTTTGACTCACGAAAACGCTACAAGAACCACTACTCATTTATCCAGGGTCTGGCCGAACACTCTTACGACGGCGGCACTCACGCCCCGAACATTTGGCCGAGTCTCTTTGCAGCTGCGCCAACTGCCCTTCGCGAGTACAAGCCCTTCCCCGTCTCGGGGATCAACCTGGAAGAGAGCCGAGTCGTTACCGACGCGTCCATCTACTCGCGAATGCTCGACGCGAACGGCACACACCTTGTCAAACCGCTCGACATGCATGTGATCGTGCGAGGCAGGAAAGTGAGCTTCCATATGCCATTCAATCTCGGCAAATGCACGAAGCAGGGAACCCTAAAGTGGTACTGCTCCAAATGGATCTGGAAGCGGACCTATCATCTCGCCGACAAGTGGGAGAAGAAGCAAAGCAGCCACTACGTGTACGAGTACGTCGGTCGGCGCTGACCGCTTGAATGTCGCGGGGGATTCGTCCAGTAGATTGGCCGAGGGCGGTTAGTCGGTGGTTTGTTGCGACTGAGGATTTCGACCAAACTTTCGACATGCGTCGCCCCCGTAGCTCAGGGGATAGAGCACCGGTTTCCTAAACCGGGTGTCGGTGGTTCGGAGGTCTGGAATATCCGCGATGACCTCGGCGCTCAGCAACCGTTGGCTGCGAGTGCGTCCTAGCCCTCGGCTCCCAGGCGCACCAGCGATTCGAACAGCGCCAGATGCTCCGGACGGTGGCGCAGCATCTCCGGGTGCCATTGGACACCGACCGCACGTCCACGCTCCGACTCGACGCCCTCTATCGTCCCGTCGGCCGCGTTCGCAACGACCTTTACATCCGGCCCGACCGTCGCCGTCGCCTGATGATGCAGTGTGTTGACGCCGAGCGACTTCATGCCGAGCCACGCCGCCAGTGCACTCGACCCGTCGATCTCAACATCGTGGACGAGCTCGTTGTACCGCTCCAGATCGAAGTGCTTGTCGATGTGCTGGACGAGCGTGCCGCCGAGCGCGACGTTCAACACCTGCGATCCCCGGCAGATCGCAAGGGTCGGAAGATCGCGTTCGACCGCGATGCGGCAGAGCGCCATGTCGCGCGCGTCACGCGACGGGTCGACACCGGACGTATGCGCGTCGACCTCCGAGGCCCCATAGTTCGCCGGGTCGACGTCTCCCCCGCCCGTCATCAGCAGTCCGTCGACGCGTTCGAGCAATCCAGCGGCGTCGTCCGGATCGACAACCGGAAGCAGGAGCGGGACGCCGCCGGCCCTCCGGATCGCCTTCACGTAGGCGACGCTCACG
Organism: uncultured Actinomycetes bacterium; assembly: GCA_964520325.1. Classification (GTDB taxonomy): domain Bacteria; phylum Actinomycetota; class JAICYB01; order JAICYB01; family JAICYB01; genus CAZFOB01. Next base: position 25,204 of record CAZFOB010000029.1, read on the forward strand.
ACCTCGTGGAACGTTTGGATCCCGCCGTCCCCGACGAGCACCTGGTGGGCCGAGATCCCGATGAGCGGTCGCATCTTCAGACCAGCTCGAAGTAGCGTTCGAGCTCCCAGGCGGTGACCGCCGTTGCTTGCGCGTCGCCGCCCGTCGTGTGGAACATCAGCCACTCCCACCGGCGTGTGTTCACCCAGTGGTCGACCATCGACGTCCCCACGACGTCCGCGAGCGCCTTGTCGAGCGCGAGCGCGTCCGCGGACGCAGTGATCGATTTCGGGAGGCACGGGTAGCTGTCGGGCAGGCCCCACGCGAGGACGCGCAGCTCGTCCGGGGGTTCGATCGCCTGCTCGACCCCAACGATCCCTCCGGCCAGGATCGCTGCGAGCGCGAGATACGGGTTGAGATCGGCCGCACCGACGCGGTGCTCCACGCGCGCCAGTCCGGACGAGCGCGAAATCACCCGCAGCGCCGTCGACTTGTTCTCCTCGGCCCAACTCACGACGAGCGGTGCGGCCGCGAACCCGACCATGCGCCGATAGGAGTTGATCGTCGGCGCGAGGAACGCTTGCGCCGCGGGCATCGTGGCTATCAGACCGCCGATCCACTGACGCATCAGGGACGTGCGGTGATCGGCGGACGCGTCATCGTAGAACGCAGGCGTTCCATCGCGCTGCAGCGAGTGATGGATGTGCATGCCGTTGCCGTACGCCTCGGTCGGTTTCGCCATGAACGTCAGCGACAGCCCGAGGTCGCTGGCGGTTTCCTTCATGGCGACGCGAACCCGCATCGTCTGATCTGCCGCCGTCACCGGGTCGGCCGGCGGAAGGTTGACCTCGAACTGCCCTGGTGCTGCCTCAGCGCTCCACGCATCCCAAGCGATGCCCATGCCGTCCAGCCGTCGCGTCAGCTCGTCGAAGAACGCATGCATGTGGTACGCGTCCTGCGTCAGGTATCCGAGTGGCTTCGGGATGCCGAGCGGGGTGAGGTTGCGGAACCCTTTGTCACGCGCCTCGACCAAGCTCTCGGTGAAAAGCATCCCTTCGATCTCGAAGGCCGCCCGCGCGGCGAGCCCGTGCGTGCCGAGTCGCTCGACGACACGCTTCAGCGTCGAGCGGGGGCAAACGGAGAGCGGCTCACCGTCAACACCGACGAAGTCGACGATGCACGTTGCGTGCCCGGGTCTGGTCGGGTCCGGGATCAGGGTGGCGAGGTCCGGCCGCTGGTGGATGTCGCCGAGACATTCGCTGCGCCAGTCGTCCCACCAACCGAACTGCGGCGTACCCGCGATGTCGTAGCCGAACGCGATGTCGGAGATCGCCGGGCCGAGCGGGAGCGATCGCTCGAACTTCTCGCGGCTGAGGTACTTGCCGAGGACGAGCCCGTCGATGCTCGACCCTTCCGTCCGGACGACCGTGATGCCCTCGAGCCGTTGGTCGAGACTCATCGGCCCCCACCGAGAGCCCAGGCGATGGAGCGTCCGGTAACGATCGACGCGTGTTCGATCGAGCCGACGACGAGGAGCTTCCCCTCGAGCATGTCCTGGCCGAGGATCGACGCGCCGGAGAACACCGACAGCAACGCCTCGGTGGCGCCGTGGACCTCGTACACGGACCCTTCACCGTTTCCGAACGACACTTCGGCTCCGTCGTCGGTGCACACCACGCGCAGCCTGGAAGGCATGCGAGGCCAGCCGCCGGCGAAAGCCCAGAAGGCCGCAGCCTCCTCCTGCCATGTCCCCTTCGGAGGCTCCATCACCTTCGCGAGGTTCAGCGCGAACAGCGGATGTCGCGCGGCCCCACGCACCTTCGGCTTGGCCTTCGCGTCGTTGGGATCGAGAGTGATCACGACATCGGCATCGTCGGCGACGCCACTCGCCAGTGCGATCCGTCCACGGTCGAACCGGACGATCGCGCATTGCGGATCGACGGACGAGCACAACCCGAGAACGCCCTTCATCCCGTTGAGCCGCTTGCTCAATCCTGGATGCGCCGCAGCGCGCTTCAGCGTCGAGGCAACGCCGAGGACGAACGGCGGTGCATCAGACTCAAGCTCGAACACAACGTCAGCCATCAGGTGACGAGACTAACCCTGCGCTCCTCAACGCCGCTTGATGAAGACGCTTCCAGAGGTGGACGTCCTTGGGTCCAAATGTCCGCGATCGGACGCCGATATATCTCGGCTACTCTTGAGCGCGTGACCGTCCTCCGCACTGCGCTGGAGGACTTGGACGTGGCGTTCCGCGACGTTGGCTCCGGCGACGCGCTCGTGCTCGTTCACGGCATCACCGGGGGCATGCGCAACTGGGCCCTCGTGGCGCCTGCGCTCGCGGATCGCCTGCGGATCGTGTCCTATGACCAGCGGGGACATGGCCTCACGTCGAGCCCAACGCCGCCGGACATCTATTCGCTCGACCTCCTCGCCGACGACCTTCGGCGCCTCGTCGACGATCTGGAAGTGGAGAAGTTCACGCTCGTCGGACATTCCATGGGCTCGATGGTTGCGCAGACTTTCGTACTCGCCTATCCCGAGCGCGTCGATCGGCTCGTACTCGTCGGGTCGACGGCGGGTCTCATCGACAACGAAGAGAGGGAGGTGCTCGTCGAAGGAGCGTTGGCGGCCATTGCAGACGGCATCGAGGCGGCCTGGCCGTTGCATCGGCGCCTGTGGCCGGCTTGGCAGGAAGAGATGTTGGCGGCAGATCCGAAGCGTTTGGAGCAGGCGCGACAGGAGTTCCTGAGAACTTCTCCGGACGGCTACGCGGGGTTCGCGCGCAGCGCCGTCGAGCGGCGCGATCTGCGCGCGCGCCTGGGCGAGATCGGGTGCCCGACGCTCGTTATGGTCGGCGAGCATGATGAGCGACGGCTCGTCACGACCCGCGACATCGTGGACGGCGTTCCCGGCTCCCAAGGGGTGGTCGTCCCGGAGGCCGGTCACACGCCGCAGATCGAGAATCCGACCGGCTTCCTCGAGAGGCTCGAAACGTTCCTTCAGCGACCGTAGCGCGTCAGGCGCAGCGCTGCCGCTTGGCCGCCGCGGACCGGCCGACCCTGCGAGCCGACCACTCGATCGCCTTGCGGTACCACACCGGAGCACTGCGATGCAGGTTGATATCGTGGCCCGCTCGGGGAGCGATGAAGATCTCGAGGCACGCCTGTTGCGCGTAGTACTCCGACTCCCGAGCCGGCGCCGGGCTCGTTGGATCCGAGCACGGGATGTCGCAGAAGTTCTTGTCGAACTCGCCGACCACCGACAGGACGGGCACCTTGATGCTTGAGCTCACCGACGGATCGGCGGAAAGCGCAAGCGTCGCCAGCTCCGCAGCCGTCACCGTCTCCTTCGTTGCCTCGTCGCGAGCGATGACCTTCGGATCTGCTCCCGGCTCGTAGTAGAAGATCGCCCCCCGGCGCCCCGGAAGCGTTGTCATGTAGCCGGGCGGCAGATCCTGTGAATCGAAGCGCGGGTCGACCTGGCCCGGGTAGAAGGACGCGATGCCAAGCCACAGCCCGGAGGCTGGCGTATGCATGGCGTCGGTGATGATGACGCCGTCGACGTCGGTGTAGCGTGCCGCTTCTACCCAGGCGATCCCGCTGCCGACGGAGTGGCCGACCGAGATCACGCGCGTGAACGCCACGCCGCCGATGCGTCCTCGCCGTAACGCGCTCACGAGCTGGTGCGCGACGTACGCGTTCGACTCGATGGTCACGTCTTCGGCCGGAGGGCGTGAGCTCCGTCCGATGCCGATCCGGTCGACGTTCAGCGTTGCGTAGCCCGCCCGCGTCAAGCTCCTGACATAGGAATACGTCTCGGGACGATACGGGAAGTCCCAGTAGACCCGGCCGTAGCTCGCACCCGCGAGCAGCAGATGAACGGTCGGGGTGCCCGCGTTGGTCGGGACGCAGAGGGTGGTAGCAACCGAGAACCGCGCAGGCTCTCCTCGCGCGAGAGCCACGGGAACCCGGTGGTCCCGGCACTTCACGGTGGAACCTCTCCCCGCCGCGGCGGGCGCTTGCGGAATAGAGGTCGAAACCACGGCCGCAACCATCAACACCGCGACCCCCATCGCGTTCTTGCGAATCGCCAGGCTCACCTCCCTCTGAACATGTAACTCTATGGACCTGTCAACGTCGAAGCGAGGAGGCGGAGCCAATGTCGGACACCGATGTCGCCAGCACCGTCGAGGCTGCCACGCTGGGGCAGATGTCCGACATGGACATCGACAACGTCTACGCGCTCATGGACGTCCAGCTCCGCGAGCGACCCGGCCCCGTCGATCTGTACCGGCGCTGGGAGCGCCAGAACTGGTCGGTCTTCGACTTGGACTTCACCCGCGATACGCAGGACTGGGGACGCATGCCGTCACTGCTCAAGGGCGACCTGCTTTTCAGCCTGAGCGGGTTCTTCCTCGGTGAGGCCGCGGTCACCGACACCCTGTCCCCGCTCGTGGGAGCCGCACCGACCGATGACGATCGGCATTTCCTGGCCACGCAGCTCGCGGACGAAGCGAGACACACCGTCTTCTTCACTCGCTTCTTCCGGGAGGTCCTGGGGATCGCGTCCGTCGAGGAGGCGAAGGCGTCGATCGAGCCGGTGCGGGTCTGGACGAGTGACGAAGGTGGGTTCGGCGTCCTTTTCTACAAGCACTTGTCTGAGGTCACCGATGCCGTCCGCATGGACCCGTCCGACTACGGCAAGTGGATCGACGGCGTCGTGTTCTATCACATGTTGCTCGAAGGCATGCTCGCCCTCCACGGACAGCGCAACATCCTTCAGGGCTTGCGTCTGTTCGGCGTTCTGCCCGCCTTCCGGGCGGGCTTCACGGCGGTGACACGAGACGAGTCCCGGCACGTGAACTACGCGGCGTACGCGCTGTCGAAGGCCATCGAGGCGGGTTACGAAGAGCGGATCCTCTCCACGATCCACAGCTACCTCGACGCGACATGTGACGTGCTCTCGAAACCGATCCGTCGTTTCACCCCACCGACGTCCGAAGACATGGCCGACCTTCAGGCCTTCCTTCCCGCGGGATCCACACCCCCGCAGCGCAACCTCCGCGATTTGTTGGGCAACCCTGTCCTCCAGCTCCAGAAGCGGCTGCGCGCGGCGGGCGTAGGTGATGCGCCACTCGAGTCGATCTCGGTGCAGTGGTGGGCACGCATCGAAGCGAACTTCGATGTGTACGAGCAGCGCTTCGGGGAGGTCCATCCGGCGCGAGCTCAGGAGCGGACGGCCTCGACGTTGGGCAGCGCGCGGTAGCGTCGCACCCACTCGGAGATCACGCATCGCCGGATCTACATCGCTCAGGACAGCGTCGACCCGTCTACGACTTCCACAAAGCGACGCGCGCGTAGCCTGTGACAGCCAGGCGGCGCCACGACTGACCTCGTACGATGCAGCGGTCGCCCCCGTAGCTCAGGGGATAGAGCACCGGTTTCCTAAACCGGGTGTCGGAGGTTCGAGTCCTCCCGGGGGCGCCAAATTCTGTTAACCACTGAAAAATCGCTTTGACATGCGGTTTTTCGTTTGGCTTGGAAAAGGGCGCAATTTCGCGGCATAAGCGTTTTCCCAGGTCAGAATTGGGTTCGAACATCGTCCTCCCGGCGGGCAAATTTCGGCACTTCCGCCAATGATTTCGTCGTTTCTCTGGGCGCACACTGAGCTCATGGATCACAACCAGGGGGTCGCAGGTTCGATTCCTGCCACGCCCACGTCGGGAGACCAGAACGTCTCTACGAGAACTGGCTCGTCGTAAGACAGCCCGCCCCACTATCAGTGAGTCGCCCGGGCAGCGATCGCGAAGGGCAGAAAGTACGCGTCGAGCGACTCGCTCGTCGAACCGTACTCATTCTCGCCGACGAGGAAGTCGCAGATCAGCTCCCTGGCCCGCGCTGGCTCCCTCAGTCGAGCGCGCCAGCGCGGGTCTGCGATGGTCAGGTCGATGAGCTCCAGCGCACGTTCCAATGCCGCCCACATACGCTCCTGATTCCCGACGCGCTTCGCACGCACTGCGCGCCCGACTTCACTTCCGATGTTGCCGAGTTGCTCCATGAGGCTGAACGATTGCCACCGCCCTGCGACGAGCGATGAGTGCTTCGCAACATCAGTCATCGGCTCTCACCAACTCCGCGACGATCTGCTGGATCTTCTCCTGGATCGCCGGGTCCTGAACAGATCGTGACCGATTGTTCTGCGATGGCCTGACGTTGATCATCGAGTCGAACTCCAGCCACCCTTCGCCTCCGAATCCGTCTGGATACAGATTGATCCCCCAGAGCGCGGCCTGCACCGAGCCGCGCGCCAGCAGATATGCCTCCTCGTCCGCGTGAAGCTCGGCGCCCAGCGCCATGACACGACGTTCGACATCAACCACGCCCTTGACCATGTCGCCGAACCGCGCCTGAGCCATCTCGCGTATCAGGTCCAGACCGATCGGTCGATCGATGATTCGGATCGAGGAATCATCCACGGCGAAGATGGTAGCCGTCGCCGCCGACCGGAACGGGTTCGGTCGCTCGCACCTGAGTCACCGCGGGTAGACGTGCCCAACCTCGATGAGTCGCCAACCCTTCGCTAAGTGAGCAGGTCAACGACCTCTTGGACGAGGTTCGACTAGTCCCGTCAGGTCCACGACGGCTAAGGGTCGTCCACCAGTCCGGGCATGAACGGCTCCGTAACGCTTTCCGAACGGTCAACCCGTCATCATCGACGTGTGAGGCGGCGCTCTGCCCAGGTTGTCGCGTGGGGTCTCGTCACAGCGACGTTCGTCCTGTGGGGACTCACGGCTGTCCTCTGGCGCCTGATCGACAGCGCACGTGTCGCGACCCCCGGCCGGGACAGTGTCGAACTCCTCATCGTCATCGGGGTCGCCGTCCTGATCTTCGGGACGACCGGAGGCCTCGTCGCCGCAAAGCGTCCGGAGAACCCGATCGGGTGGATCTTCGCCTCCACCGCCGCGATCGTCGCGCTCAAGTCGGCCACCGGCGTATACGCCGACCTCGGTCGGTTCGTTCACGGCGGCGACCTTCCGATGCTGAGTTGGGTCGCGTGGCTGTCGAACTGGGTATGGGTGCTCGCCATCGGTCCGTTCGCGACGTTCGTGTTCCTCCTCTACCCGACCGGCAGACCACCATCGCGGCGCTGGAACAAGGTCGCATGGCTGGCGGCGTTCGCCATCGGTGGGTCCGCGGTCAGCACCGCACTCACGCCCGGCCCCCTCGACCAATTCCCGACGATCGTTACTCCGGTCGCCGCACCGGGATGGGCGGAGCCTGTCGTCGCCGTCCTGGGTCTCTGTTTCCCGCTGCTGGTGGTGGCGGTCGCATGCAGCGTCGCGTCGCTCGTCGTCCGAGCACGTCGCGGTGACGCGATCGTCCGGGAGCAGGTCAAGTGGATCGCGTACGCGGGCGCGTTTCTGGTCATCGGCTTCGGATATGCGGTCCTCGGCGGGAAGTTCACGCTGTTCCCCGCGATCGGTGTGTTCGGCCCGATCGCCGCCATCGCGATCGCCGCCGCCATCGCGATCCAGCGGTACCGGCTCTTCGACATCGACCGCCTGATCAGCCGGACGATCTCCTACGGCCTCGCGACGTCGGTTCTGGTCGGCGCGTTCGCAGCGATCGTGGTGATTCCGACAGCTGCGATCGGGTCAGGGAAGGAAACGCCGGACTATGTCATCGCTATCGCGACGCTGCTCGCCGCAGTGCTGTTCCGTCCGCTGCATAACCGGACGCAGCGGCTCGTCGATCGCAGGTTCAACCGCTCCCGCTACGACGCGCAACACACGCTGGACGAATGGACATCGAGGGTCCGGGAGCAGACGGACCTTGAGACGCTCGAACACGAGCTTGTCGGCGTTGTGCGTCGGACGATGCAACCGCAGCACGCCTTCATCTGGATAGCTTCCGGCCGTAGGTAAACCCGCAAGCTGGCGCGCCGGTTCAAGGAGCGCTCGTGTCCTAGACGAGCAGGTCCGCGAGGTGCTTAGCGAGTTCAAGTAGTCACGATGAGACGGCCGGTCCTTCCGCGAAGTGAAGCTTTCGTGGATTGCCCGCGGACTGGCCGCGGGCCGAGCCACACACGGAGGTGGACCGGCCGTGGAGAGCAACGTTACGCATCTCGGCTTGGATGTGCACAAGGACTCGATCGCCGTCGCGGTGCTTCGGCCCGGCGAGCTCGAGCCCGATCATCGGGTCAGCGCGCAGCGCTTCGAGGACCCGAACACCCAGCTCACCTTCGACCATCT
>CAZFOB010000030.1:0-29244 GCA_964520325.1 uncultured Actinomycetes bacterium
AACAGCGGCCATGGAAAACTGGACTCGAACTCTCGTCCTTCCTTATATAGGTTCGGCTGGCGTATCACCCTCTTCATGGAACGCCTAGTCAGCAGGGGTGCGACTCTCTGACCTCGGCGAACGCGCGGGCACGCTTATTGCCAAATCCATTGCCACTTTTGTGAGCCCTGGACTCGAACCGTCTTGCTTCGGTCCATTGTTTCTCACCACGTCCTCTCACCTCTACAAAAACGATGGTGTGACTAGGCCCGACCCTCTGACCAGGCACGTTCCGAGGGGCAAAGTGGCGTCAAAGTGACGTCAAACTCCTGAGCGGACCACCCGAGCATTCGCGCAGTAATCAGAAGCAAGATCTCCTCAGCACGCGCGCTCGCGACCTCCGGCGAGCACTCCCGCCTACTATTTCAACGACAGCCGACTACACCTGGGCGACGATGCATCCGACAGAGGTTCCGAAGGCGATTGCGGCAGCGATGGCGATCGCCTCAGAGCTCGACCTGACGGCCGAAGACGCGATCGTTCTTCACGACTCGGACCGGGTCGCTCTGCGCCTGCTGCCGTGTGATGTCTTTGCCATGGTTGCGCCCCAAGCGCTGTGGGCCGGGGGGGCGGAAGCCGGGGCAGCGTTCGAAATCGAGCTCGCGCAACGGCTCGCGGAAACCGGAAGCCCTGTGGCCGCACTTGAGCCTCGCGCTGAGCCGCGCGTCCATGTGCGTGACGACTTCGTGGTCACGCTCTGGACCTATTACGAGTCGCTGCCGGAAGCATCGGTCGAGCGGAACGACGCGAAGAACGTCTTCGACGCGTACGGGAAGATGGAGGTCGCTCCGGCTGACTACGCGTACGCGCTCGCGCGGCTGCACGCTGGGCTGCGGCAGCTCGATGTCGCGACGCCGCACTTCACGGATCGAGTCGCAGGGGCACAGCACGTAGTCGAGACCCGTGACCGGAGTCCGGCGCTCTCCGACGCGGACCGGGAGCTTCTCGGCAACACATTGCGCGACCTGCGACGCGCGATCGTCGACCGCGGCGCCGCCGAGCAGCTGCTGCACGGCGAGCCGCACCCAGGCAACCTCCTGGGCACGGAGCGCGGACCCGTGTTTATCGACCTCGGAACGTGCTGCCGCGGGCCCGTCGAGTTCGACCTCGCCCATGCGCCCGAAGCGGTCGGTGAGCACTATCCGGATGTTGATCAAGAACTGCTTCGCGAGTGCCGGGTGCTCACGCTTGCGATGGTGGCTGCGTGGCGCTCGGATCGTCACGACCAATTCCCGAACCGAGACGAGTGGCGCCAGGCGCACCTCGGCGAGATGCGAGCACTGCTCGAGCGCTAGCACCGCGCGCGGGTCTCGTCATCCGGCCGTAGAACTCGTCATTGAGGAGACCTGCATAACGTCCATGCTGTCACGTGGAGGCGCTGACGTTGAGTCAGTAGTCCTGGATTGAGACGAGGCGGCCCAGTACGAGCTCCCTAGTCAGCGGTACGCGTCGTACACGATGTCGACCAAATCCTCGGGTTGGTAGACGTCGAAGTACTCCGAATTCTTCGGCGCCCACTCGGCGTCCCATCGTTTCATGTACTCGTCGTCATGGCCCTGCTCGAGATCGCGCGCTTTGGCGCGTTCAAGCGCCAACGAGGGCGGACAGTCGATCCAGATGCTCAGGTCGAAGAGATCCATCAGTTCACGACGGAAGAGTCTGATGCCCTCGACGATGAGGACGTCGGGCGCCTCTTCATCGAATCGCCACGGATACACCGTGCCATCCCAACCGATGCCCTGGTAGTCAAGCTTCCGACTTGCGCGTGCAGCCTCGACTATCTCTCGGAGCTTGAGCCAGTCGTAATCGTCAAAGAGACCTGTTCCGCGCGGTAGCGGCATGTAGATGTTGTCGAGGCGCACGACCTGGCCATCCCGGACCCGGAACTGATCTCGAAGTTTCGTCGCGAGATGGCTCTTGCCGGCGCCTGCGAATCCGGAGATGCCGACCACGACCCGTCCCTTGTCCTCGAGCAGCCGTGCGATCCGTCCCGCCAGTTCGTCGAAGGTCATCCGTCCCTTCTTACAACACCAGTAGGCGGACGCCGCGGAATCGAACGTCGGTAGTCCTGGATACCAACCAGGCGGCCCCGCTCAATCAGCCGCCTCGCCACGCCGGAAGGCCTCTGCCTCGAGGCAGAAGACGTCGTTCTCGCCGCGACCGAGCGCATCCGGCTGGACCCGCTCGCGTTCGGCCCCCAGCTTCTCAACGGCGTGCTGCGAGCGGTGGTTCTCCGAGTGAATCTCGAAGAACACCTTGTCGACGAACGCGAAGGCGTGGCGAAGCATGAGACGCTTCATCTCACCGTTGTAACGGCCACCCCAGTGCGATCGCGCCAAGAACGTCCAGCCGATCTCAACCTCTCGGCGGTTGGCGTCGTACCTGTCGAAGCGGGAGGTGCCGATCACCGAACCGGTGTCGCGATCGATCGCCACCAATGCTCCGCCGGAGCGCAAAGCATCGCGGAACCACACCTCGAAGACGTCGCGCTGCGAACGGTCCTTCGAGGGATGCTGCTCCCAAAGGAGAGGGTCGGACGCAACGGCATATAGCGCCTCTAGATCAGAGTCGCGAAGAGGCCGAAGCTCGAGGAGCTCGCCTTCCAATTGCGGTTGTCGATCGAGAATCACGCACCCATGTTCTCGGACTCGGCCCTTGAGAATGTTGGCCGCCTGGTTTGAGACCAGGCGGCCTGATGACGCGCAGTCTGTGGCCTAGCGTCGCTTTTACCGACGGCGCTCCAGAGTCATCGAATCACCGTGGCTTGTGACCGCACGGCCTGCCAGGCGCCATCGCGTAATTCGTATACGTCGGTATGCCAACACCTGAAGGACGAGGAGCTTTCCTCCCCGGAGTCCACTTCGAGACTGGCCTCGTACCTAAGCAGAGCCACGTCGCCGTGCACGCGCACCTCGATCGGACCGGGTTCCCACGCCACGTACTTGAGCAGGCCTTCTTCGATCTCGCGAAGGTACACCTCGCGCGAATACACGAAACCCGTCGGGGTGATCAGCTCATAGTCCGAGGCATGGAGTTGCTGTGTCAGTTCCATATCGCGTTCGAGCAGAGCGCGTATGCGTGACAGCTCAAGCTTGCGGAAGGCGTCGGCATCCATCGTTTGGGAAATCTCGACACGCCCTTCCACTGTCCGCCTAATTCGATATTGAGGAGACTGCCCTGGCGAGGGCGAACCCCATCTTCCCCGACGAGCGGTTCGTGATGACCCGGATGGGGTCAATATGTTCCCGAGTCCCACCCGTCGCGACGACGACTCGCAGTCCGGCGAGTGATCCCGTCATCGATCACCCGCAACCAATGGGATGACGCCGTGAAGATCGGACGAGTGACGACGGATTCCCTCGGCGCGACGCATCCGCACCTGGATGGCGGGGATTCCAACCGCCTCCGCCCCCTGGACGTCCGCGACGGGATTGTCGCCGATCATCCACACGCGCTCGGGATGACCCGTGACGCGGAGTGCCGTCCGGAAGGCCTCGGGATGCGGCTTCTCGTAACCGGTGTCGGCCGAGCAGACGACGTGGTCAACGAAGTTGCATAGGTCAAGGCCGCGGAGGATCTCTCCGAGTTCAGGAACGTGGTTGGACACGATCGCGTGGCGCCACCCCGCCTTGCTCAACTCCTCGAGCACCGGCAGCGTGTCGGGGTAGAGCGACCAGGCCGAGACGTCTACAAAGTGGTGTCTGTACACGGCAGCGAGTTCGACTGCCCGTTCCGGCGGCAGGCCGGCGGATGCGAAGGCACTACAGAACATGGGCTCAACGCTTCCCCACCAGGCGTCGCTGTCGGACAGATGCGCGTGCGGCTCGTCATGGCGGTGCCAAGGGAATCCGTTGTGGAAGGAGGCGCGAATGTCATGAAGGGTTGCGCCGTGATCCGGTTCCTCGCGGTCCAGGATCTCCAGCAGGCAATGCCCCCAGGGATGCCGTTCCTCATCCATTGCCTCGCCGCCGCGAAAGCCAAGCGTGTAGTCGAAGTCCCAGAAGATCGTCCCGATGTACGCCACGTCCGAACGATACCGTTCGCTGACGCTCGGTCAGGAGTCCTGGAATCAAATCGGGCCAGCCACGGGGTGTAGCGGGCGATCTGCTGAATCGAATGGGTTGGGTGACACCATCGGAGAAGTTCGCCGAGGTCGTTGCGACGACCGCTAGAACCTGCCCGTCAAAGTGGCGTCAACTCTGGCTAGAAGCCGCGCTCCATATGGATGTCATCGGGCTCGAGCGCGAAGAGCCGCTCATCTGGCGTCGCCACCGGCATGAAGCCCTGACTCATGTAGAAGTCGACGGTCCCACGCGTGGGCGTCGCCGACACGTACAGTTGCTGCGCACCCTCGGCACGCGCGAGGCGGACGACCTCGTTGGTCAACTCACGAGCGACACCGTGACGGCGCCATGGCTTTGTCACGTGGAGGACGGCTAAGTTCGCTGGGGCCTCGGGCGACGCTCGCATGTAGACGGCGAAGCCGATGAGATGATCGCCATCGAAGGCGCCGAGGGGCACGCCACCTGCGCTCACCAAGCGCGTCCACTGGTCGATGCGGTGGTCGATGGTGGCCTCGCCCCGCTCACCCCAACGCGGCGCATCGATGTCCACGTCAATCAGCTCCAACGTCTCGCCACGTTGTCTGTACTGTTGTGTGATTCGCTCCGACCGGTCGATCTCAGCGATGCGAGCCAGCTCGGAGACAGCCATCGCGCGGATGGTGGTCATCGGTCCGCCCAACTCATGATCGGGACGCAGCTCCTCTCTTCAGCTTCGAAAATTGTCGAGCGCATCCTCCAAGAATCGATCGCGCCGATTTGTGAGCGTTTCGCCGTCGAGGTCCGCCCGACCCTGTTGGGTGATCGAGTCGACCATCGCGCTGAGGTCAGCCGGGGTGTTCGCACCTGCTACCAAATCCCAATACGCAACGTGATCCGCGACTCGGCCCGCAGCGAACTCCCAACCCGAGAGGATGTGATCGGAGGCCCATGCGCCGAAAAGGATCGCCGCGTCCCAACGGAGAGACCCGATGTCGATGCCGGGATCTCCCGCCCCGGTTGCCTCCCAGTCGATGATTCCGACGCAGACGTCGCCGTCAAACAAGAGATTGCCCTGCCAGAGGTCGCCATGGACCAACACTGTCTCGGTGGGCGGCGGCGATGTCGCGGCGAGAAGCGTGTCGACCTCATGGAGCAGATCCGTCGTCGGCGACCTTCCGGCACGACGTTCCTCGGAGAAGTCGATCCATGGCATCTGCCGTGTCCGAAGCGGCAGCGCCTCCCGTGGGCGAAGCGGCACTCGGTGGACCACAGCAGCTGCGGCGCCTGCCGCTTGAAGGCGCTCAACTGTCGGCACCACGGGAACCGTGCTATCGCCCTTCATCGCCGAGCAGACGAAAGCTATTGGACCGAGGGACCCAGAAAGGTCGGCGGCTACAAGCCTCGGCGCAGGAAGCCCGTGCTCTTCCGCGAAACGCAACGCGGTGACTTCGCACGTGAATTCGGTGAGCCGATCGGGCGTCGCCGCTTTGAGGACAACATCGAGGGCATCGCCGTCGCGCGCGAGATGCAGCATCCAGGGGCCCCACGGCTCGCGCAACGTGTCGACCTTGACGACGCTGCCTCCGGGCAGAGAAACGTCAGCAGCCCATCGCAGAAGATCGTCGCCGAGCATGGCTCAATACTGTCTGTCGTAGTCCTGGATTGAAACCACGCGGCCTGGTGAGCACCGAGCGGGACTCCATACTGTGTCGATGATCGACCGCGTCCCCGAAATCCTGGCCGGCCCAGTCGTCACCCTTCGGCGCTACCGCTTGGAGGATGCTGAGGCGCTCAAGGAGTCCAGCACCGTGAGCCACGAGCACCTGCGGCGGTACATGCCCTGGGCCCTCGAGCTCCCAACCGACGCGTCAGTGATGGACTTCATCAAGGAGGCCGCTGAGGACTTTCGCACGAGCGGGAACGCGAACTTCGCGATCACGCGAAGCGAGGACGAGGCGTATGTCGGCGGATGCGGCATCCACGATCGCGTCGGGCCGGGCGCACTCGAGATCGGGTACTGGGTCGACGTCAGACACCTGAAGCGCGGCATCGCCACGACCACGGCACGACTGCTGACGGAAGCCTGTTTCGCGGTCGGTGTCGAACGCGTCGAGCTTCACTGCGACCTCTCGAATGAAGGCAGTGCCAGCGTCGCGCGCCGGCTTGGCTACACGCTGCAGGAGGTCCGCGAGAGGGAACCCCACGCCCTGAGCGAGACGAACCAGATGATGGTTTGGGTCAAGCGCCTCGACGATCGCTGAACCGACCTTCTGGATGTCGGGCCGCCTGATTGAAACCAGGCGGCCCGCCCACGACCGTGCCATCGTTATCCGAACATGATCGACTTCGTTCGGCTGACGAGGGACGATTTCCCGCTCCTCGCGAGGTGGCTCGAGCAGCCGCACGTCCGCCAGTGGTGGCTCGACGAGAGCAGCGACCTCGGCCACCTCGAGGAAAAGTACGGCCCACGGATCGATGGTCGGTCAGCGTGCGAAGTCTTCGTCGTTCACCTCGATGCCAAACCCGTCGGGTTCATCCAGTGGTGCCCGATGGAGGACTACGCCGAGTGGTACGGCCAGCTCGCTGAAGCAAAGGACGCTGTCGGCATCGACTACCTGATCGGCGAGCCGGAGCTCGTAGGGCACGGCATCGGCACGCGCGTCATCGGTGAGTTCGTGAGGCGCGTATGGGAAAGGTTCCCTGCAGCAGTTGGCGTGGTCGCCGACCCACAGCCAACGAACATCGCGTCGTGTCGCGCGCTCGAGAAGAACGGCTTTCGCTCGGTGTTCGAGGGGCGGCTCGCAAATGACCCGGTTGACTCCCGCGTCTATCGTCTCGACCGACGGTAGTCCTGGACTCGAACTCTCGTCCTTCCTCATATAGGTTCGCTTGCCGTATCACTCTCTACATGAAACGCCTAGTAAAAAGGGGTGCGGCACTCTGACTCGGAGAACGCACAGGCACGCTTATTGCCAAATCCATTGCCACTCTCGGAGTGCTGGACTCGAACCGTCTTGCTTCCGTCCATGGTTTCTCACCATGTCCTCTCACCCTACAAAGACGATGGTGTCGTTCGGCCCAACCCTCTGACCAGGCACGTTCCGAGAGCAACATTGGCGCGCCAAGTTGGCGTCAACCCTCTGCAGCTCGACAAGCGAGACATCTCTCGTTCGCAGACGGCCGTCCGGCTATGTGCTCGGCCGCAGGAGTCCTCGGCTCAGGAGGACGTCGTAGATCGTCTCGGCGTTCCGCCGAGGAGCGACCGTCGTCGTGTCGATGTGCACCACTTCGCCGGAGGGAGGTTGGAACAGCTTGATGTTGTGCCTGTGCCAGCGGTATCCCTCCGGGTCGGAACCCTTCAATCGGGCGCGCCGGTCGGGCGCGTCTATCCGACGGACCTGCTCCTCGACCTCGCAGTCGAGCATCACCGATAGGAACAGCGAACCGCGACGCTGAGCGAGCGAGCGGATGCGGCCGTATTGGCTCGCGCCGTCCTCATCGTCCTTGAGCACGTTGGTGAAGACGTAGCTATACGCCTTCGGTGCCAAGTCCTCGATAGTCCCGAGAACCGCCTCGCGGATGGGTCGGACGCGTTCCCAGATCTCCATCGGGATCGGAAATTTCCCATCCCACTTGAACAACGTGAGAAGAGGGATGTTGATGAGTTGGTTGTCAACTAGGACGCCGTCGAGAAGCTCCGCCAAATGCGCCCCTACCGTGCGCTTTCCAAAGCCGGGGTAGCCGAGCAGGAATACGACGCAGGTCTCGGAGTCATCGGTCATGGGTCACATTCTGCAGCAGGACGACCGTAGTCCTGGATAGCAACCAGGCGGCCTGGCGACGGCGAGTCATTCTGAACGGACTTATGAGAATGCGAGGAGTTCCATCTCGTCAACGACCGGCCCCGTGTCTTCCGCGGCCGCCGCTTCGAGGCGCGCCAACCCCTCGTCGAAGGCGTCATCGGTCAACCGTTGGAGAGCCGAGTCAGCGCGATGCCTCGCACGTTCGTAGAGCTCCCTCAGACTCACGGCCGTCAGCTGCTGCACGCCGAATGCCCGGCACGACGAGAACTCTGCCCGCCTGAGCTGCTCTATGGCGTCTTCGGTGATGTCCTCGAGGGCAAGCGAAGCTTGCGAGTCAGTGAAGTAGCGGTACAGCGAGTAAGTGTGGCCGCGCTTCAGATGACCTCGGACCAAGACGACACCACTCGCTGGAACGACCCGACGCAACTCGATCGCGGTGACCGTCATGTTCACGTGATGGATCACGTTCGATAGCCAAGCCACATCGCACGACGCATCGGCGATCGGCAACCACTCGGCTGAGCCCGCAACGAGCGAAACGTCGGGATGGGATTTCAACGCTGCCTCCCGTTGCATCTCCTTGGACGGTTCGACAGCGACCACTCTCGCGCCGAACGCCCGAGCAAGATCGGAGCTGAAACGCCCTGTGCCAGACCCGACATCGAGAATTCGCTTCACTCGCAAATCCGTTACCACCGTGCGAGCGGCGTCCATCCACACCGCGATCGTCTCGGGCGCCAGCTGGCGACCCTTGTCGTACACCGGCGCTTGGTTCTGATAGTCGGACTGACCCATGCCGCGACGATAACCGGGTAGACAGAAGCATGAGCCAGCGACCAGCCGTGTTCTTTGACCTGGGTTGGACGCTCGGATGCGTACCTCCGGGGAGCACTGAGCTCGCCGAATTTGATCTATACGCGGACGCACCGGAAGCGCTCCGCCGGGTCCAGGAGGCCGGGATGCTCCGGGTGGTCATCAGCAATCAGAAGTCGATTGCATCCTTCTCGACAGGCCGGAATTCGAGCGCACGGGCCTCACGCCCGCAGGCCGTCAATTCGACGATGGAAAGCAGGAAGCCGAGCCGCTTCAAGGTCGACCCTCTTGAGACTCGTCGTACGGGCAGATAACGGCCCTCTCGGCGCGGTACGTCTCCCGCGACACTCGCCGCGTTCGAAAACGAGCAATCCTGCGGCCTTCATTCATGGCTACGATCACACCCCCGCCATCTTCGTGGAGTGAGTCGTAGTCCTTGAGTCTTCGGTCCGCCGCGCGACGACCTGCGTCCAGGGCTGACGTGCCTGAGAAGGACATATGTCCCTCCGCAGACAGCAACTCGCTCTTGCAGTCGATTCCGACTGAGTTCGTCGATCCCGCGGCCGTGGGAGCCTCGCTTGGTTGCGCCTTAGGGCGCGTGAGCACCGATGACTGCTCCGTGGCACATCCTGCGAGAGCTAGGCCTCCACAGATCAGTATGAAGACTCGATTCAAGACCCTCGTCGGCCTCCGTGCGGATAGTGCATCGACCCCTGAACGTTCCAACGCCGGGGAAGGTTCAGTAGACCCGCGTCAGCGCAGGACCCTGCCTGTACCAGCAGTCCTGGATGGCAACCAGGCGGCCCGACGCGATGGGGCTAGATAGTCAAGTCAGCCGCATCCATCACGCCCGGCTCACCGGTCGGCGGTTCATAATCCGCGAGAGCTCTCTCGAACGCCCAGGTCGAGAGATCCATTCGGCCCTGACTGTCTTTGTTCTCTATCCAACGCCTGCGCGCCTCGTCGGGCGACACGTCGACGAAGACGATCGTGAAGTCCGCTCCGTGCGCCTCAGCGAGATCACGCCATTCCTCGCGGCTCTGCTTGGTGTGGTTCGTCGAGTCGTAAACGACTCCCCTATGCTCGTCGAGCGCCGTACTCACACGAGACCGAGCTTCGGCAAAGATCCTCACCCAGTCCTCGGGCTGCATCCCTTCCCAGACGTCGCGCAGCCCATGCGCCGTTTTGATCTCGTCGATGGAGACCATCTCCGCGCCAAGACTCGCTAGACGCGTTGCAATCACCGTCTTCCCGGCAAACGGTAGACCGCACATGAGATAGAGCGTGGGCTTCACGCGCGACGACGTCGCCTCTGCATCCATGTACGACCCTCGTTGCGCTGCGCTTTCCGAGGAATCTTCGTCGCTAGCCGGCTTGTTCAGCACGCGGCGCGTCCAAGAGTTTCTCGGCCCGCTCTCTCTGGACCTCTGCCTGGTCGTGGTTGCGGCTTAGGAAGATGATGAACAAGAACACTGCATAGAGCCGACGGGCACTCGCGAAGCGTTGTTTATCAGCGGGCTCCGGCCCAAACGACTCGAAGAACTCAACCCACTCCCGATCTGAGACCCCGCGCGACCGCGGATGCTCGGTGATCTCGGCGACATCCAGCGCCCAGTGGCCGCGCCCGCAATCCTCGAAGTCGACGAAGCGAACACGATTGTCCTCGATGAGCATGTTGTTCAGGTTCCCGTCGGCGCGCACGAGGTTCCGCAGGTGAACATGACGCAGAGCTTCGGCCTCGTCACCGCGTAGCCAAGTCGAGATGGTTGTCGGTAGATCGAGCTCCGCCGAGACGGACTCGATCCTGGCGAGGATCGTCGTCGGTGCCGATCGCGCGACGCGCGAAGGTGGCTCGAGCCCGATTCGGTATTGCGCGGACAGCGCCTGCCGCAGAGCTTCGGCCGGACCGGCGATCGGTTGGCCGGAACACCACGACATCAGGACTACCGTCGGCGAGCGGTGTCGGCGCTAGATCAAGCCCCGCGTCGCGCATGCGGGTCAGCCCCTCCCATTCGCGTTCAACCTCGTCGCCGTGTTGCTGCCGGAAGACCTTGCAGGCCGCGTCCACGCCATCGACATTCAGGCGAAAGATGCGATGCGTCGACGAAGCAACCTCGGCGCTCGCCGGAATCTCGCCAGATTCCGCTAGACGAAGCACCTCGGCGCTATCGCTCACGTTGAAGGTGTCGACCATGAGACAACCCTAGAGCGAGGGCCCTGGTTTGCGACGACACGGCTCACGACGCTCGACCAGTAGTCCGAGACAAGATCCAGGTTGCCGGGCTTACGCCGGCTCGAATCTCCAGCGTCAGCCCTCCTGCTGCATCGCGGAGTGCAGGTCGGGAAGAGATTGGTCCTTCGCTGAGAGGATCGGTGAGTCCGGGATTGGCCAGTCGATTCCGAGCGCCGGGTCGAGCGGGTGCACATGACGGCCCGGCATGCCCGGGCTCCACTCGGCGTCAAAGAGGTAGAGGTAAAGCGAATCGATGTCACTCACGGATTGGAACGCGTTCCCCAAACCGGACGAGACAAACAGCCCCTCGTTAGGACCCAACTCGAATGTCTCGTGCTTCCTGGACGTCGGGCTGTCGGAACGCAGGTCGATGATCGCCGCGAAGATTCGACCCTCGAGGACAATCGTCAACTTGTGCACGAACTCACCGTGCACGCCTCGGATAGCTCCTCGACGACTACGCGTGAGGTTGGTCTGGCTGACCATGAAGCGAGGGAGTGGAGAGCGATCCACTTGGCTCTGCACAAAGAGGGGCTGGAGACTCCCGCGAGCATCTTCTAGCGGCGTCCACCGAAGGCGCCAGAGACCAGCCAGGCCGGTTCCGCGAACCTCAAGCGATTCGGCCAGCTTCATGGCCCCACTCTGGCAGTTGTCCTGGTGTCCATCCAGACGGCGCAGGAGCTCTCAACGCTGAGGGTCGAGCGAGAGGAGTGATATCGACCACTCCCCGTGGTACGTCCCCGGCTTTCCGCGCAAGCGCCCGGTCACGACGTATTCCTCTCGGACGGTGGTTCGATGCTTCGGATCGATCCACACCTTGAGCCGCTGCTCACTCTCGACCTCTCCGTGCATCCGGATGAGCAATTCGATGCCCCACGCCTCGACGTCGGTTCCGTCGACGACGAACTTCCGGCGCTCAAAGACACGGGCGGTGTAGTCACCGAATGTGTCGCCCTCCCATCGACCCTTCCACGTCCGCCCGACGGCGAACGGAACGCTCGCGAACAGCATCGGAGGGACGAAGTCGACGTTGACCTCCGCATCGAACGGCCCGAAGGCCACGTACGTCCGGATATGAGGAACGTCCGCTCGTCCGTTGGACGCGCTTACCTCGAACCACTCACGGTGCTCTTCGGAATAGACGTGTTCGTAGGCGAAGTCTCGAGCACTCTTGGCCGTGACGATCCGCTGGGATCTCGAAGGGAAGCTGCGCCGAAGACCCATCGCCTCTTCGAACCCCTGCGTGCGCCAGGTGTAGACGCCCGGCTCCGGTGCGAAAGGGGAACCCGGTAACCGAGAGCTGACGTTGTCCGGCTCCTGTGTGGCTCTGTCGTCCGGTCTGGGCAGTGCTGTCGGCGATGCGCGACCCGAGCTTTTTTTCACATGGGCGGACGAAGCCGAAGAAGGTGGCGGCTGTTCGTCTCTGCTCTGACGGAACTGCTCCACGGCGCGGTGCCTCGAGACGGGAGTGGACGTGGTGACCCAGCGAAACCCAAGGGCGGCGCCAGCAACGACCGTGAGGGCCAGCGCCGCCGCAAGCAGTACCCGTCGACGCACAAGAATCCCCTTCGTAAGAGACTGCACTTCAGCCCTCGCTCATGGTAGACAAGTAGAGGGAATATGTCTACTCGTCTACTTGCACCGCCGATGCGGGGCCGAGTCTTGGATGCGGCGGCCACGCTCCTAGCGAGACACGGGATCAGGAAAACGACGATGGAGGACGTCGCCCGGGAGGCCGCATGTTCGAGGGCGGGCCTATACAAGCACTTCCCAACCAAGGACGCCGTCCTACAGGCCCTTTTCGTACGGGAGGTTGCGCGATACCTCGAAGCCCTTCGCGAACGAGCCAGCGGGCGGACAGGCGCCAAACACCTCGAGGACGCCTTCGTCTTCGCCGTGCGCTACGTCCGCGAACACCCCGTGGCGAGGGGAATCATCGAAACGGAGCCCGAAGTGTTCGTGGTTATCCTTTCACAGGCGAGGCAGGGCCTGGGCGAAACTGCTGTGGTGGCGACGGCGTCGCTGGTCACCATCCTCATGCAGCGGGGCGACATCCGTAAGACCGACTCTCGACTCGTGGCCGAACTTCTACTCCGCCTGCTCGTGTCCTTCGTCCTCATCCCGAGACTCGCTGACGATCGAGACGAGGAAGCGGCGATGCGCCGACTATTCCGTGGCGTGGTGCTGAAAGGCATCGGGAGCCGCTGACGCTGCGAGGCTGCGGGCGTCCTGGACGGAAGACCCGCCGACGGTAGTCCTGGTGTCCATCCAGGGACTACCGAACTCGCGTGGGAAGATTGGTGCGTGAACGCTCTCCCTCCGGATTACGACTCTGATCCCGACCGCTGGCGCTCGTGGGTGCCGCCATCAGACATCCATGACGAGATTTGCCCCCGAACTGATCGGTCCCGTCCTCGATGTCGGCTGCGGCGACGGGAGGCTTGCCAAGTTGTTGCCCGACAAGCTGGCGTGGGTCGGCCTCGACTCGTCACCCACACAGCTGTCGGCGAGTCCGCGGCGCCCGGTCGTGCTTGCGGACATGAGAGCGCTGCCGTTCGCAGACGACGCTTTCGCCGAGGTCACCCACCTGTGGTGTCTGTATCACGTCGATGATCCCGAGGTCGCGATTCGCGAGGCGTTCCGAGTTCTCCGACCTGGCGGGCGTTACTACGCGTCGACGGCCGCACGCCGGAGCGATCCCGAATTGATGCCAGAGGGCTACCCGCGCTCGTCCTTCGATGCTGAGGAAGCGGCGCAGCTCGTCGGCTGCGTCTTCAACGAAGTGGAACCGGACCCATGGGATGGCAAGTTCCATCCGCTCAAGACGCTTGACGAGGTTCGTGCGTTCTGTCGCCACAACTTCATCCCGCTCGAGCGAGCGGACGGCGTGGAGCTGCCGCTGTGGCTCACTAAACGAGGCGTCCTCGTCCGAGCGCGCAAGGGGTGAACGCCACGGCGATTCACTGACCGGCCGTGAGCGGGCCGCCTGGTCTCCAACCAGGCGGCCCACTCACGGTGAGTCAGTCGTCAGGGGCCGGGCCGACTCGCAACGCTAGGGCATCGACCCGGCGAACAAAGTCCGCCTTCGCTGCCGTGTACGCACGCCCGTCATTCGGGAATCGCATCGCAAGGTCATCCTTCAATGCTTGGTACTCGCGTGCCAGCACGTCGTTCACTGTGAGGTAGTCACGAAACGCGATGAGTCGCCTCCAGTAGGGCCCTCCCATCAACGTGACGTGCAGATGGTGCGTGCGAAGTTCGACTGGGCCCTTCCGAAACACCTTCCGAGAGGGTTCGGCCTCCTCTGCTCGCGGGTCGTGGTCGTATCCGAGCAAGAGCAGGCCCTCACGCCACTTGTCGAAGCGACCATAGCCGTTGACTCCCACAAGGATGTCGAGAGTCGGCTTGGCACGGATTGTTCCGATCGCGGTGCTACCGACGTGCTCGATTGATGCGGATTCATCGGTAAAGACGCGCCGCAGGTGAGCCAGCTCGAGTTGATAGAGCTCGGCCCAATGGTTGTCCGGCTCAGCCAGCCGGACGATACGTCCGTCACCCATGCCCTGACTCTGGCGCCGCCCGACGACATGTCCGCCGCAGTCAAGGACGCGATGACACCCAACTCGGGCGAACGCCGGGTCAAGGTTCGCCGAGGAACACGAACAAACAGAAGGGATGCCCAGCCGGATCGAGCATGACGCGGACATGTTCCTGCGGCTGGTAGTCGGCCAGGGTTGCTCCGAGGTCGACTGCCCACGCTTGCGCCGCATCGAGATCGTCAACACCGATCTCAAGATGGCTCATCATCAGCGGCGAACCGGGTCCGCTCGGCCAGACCGGAGCGACGTAATTGCGTTCGGCCTGGAAGCACAAGCGCGTGCCGCCTCCAGGCGGTCGCAAGCCCACATAGTGCGGCTTATCCGTCACACGCTCCCAGCCGAGCAGCTTCTCGTAGAAGGAAGCGAGTGCGCGAGCATCGGGCCCGTCGAGCGTCGTTGCCACCACGACGAACTGCGGCTGAGTCATTGGTGCTGACCTCCCGTCTCGGTGACGCGCTCGATCTCATCCGCTGCGGATCGCGGGCCGTCCTCCGCTTGGATGCGTTTACCGATGGCCTCTGATTGCTTCCGAACTCGATCGTCCCTAAGAAGGCGGCGGATTGCGGCTGAAAGACTAGGCACGCTGAATTTACGCGGCGAGAGAACGACGCCAGCACGAAGCCTCCGAATGCGATCGGCGTGAAAGAGCTGATCATGAGCTCGCGGCACGACTACGGAAGGTAGTCCATTGAAAAGCGTCATCGCCGTCGTCCCATAGCCGCCGGCATGAATGATCCCGTCGCAAACGGGGAGCAAACTGGACAGCGGCGCGAAAGGGACCACGCACATATCCGCTCCGGCGTCAAAAACGAGTTCGGGACGGCCGACCAGGATGACGCCACGCCGTCCACACGACCGAAGCGCGTCGACCGCAACCACGTAGAAGTCGCGCGGATCGATGGCGCCGGTGAATCCGATCGTCGCGACGACCGGCCGCTCCCCCGTGGCAAGAAACGTCTCGAGATTCCCTGAGACTTCACGCGCAGGACGGTCGAACAGGCTGAATCCCGTGAGCTTCACGTGACCTGGCCAGTCCGGCGGCCGAGGCGAATACGCCGGCGATGACAGCACGAGCGTGAGCAGGGGCGAATGACTGCTCTCGAAGAACGCATCGCGCAGTCGCGGTGCCCCCATCTCACGACGGGCCTTGTTCACCTCGCGGTCAACGAAGACGCGGAGGGCAGCTCGCGCTGCTCCCCACGCGACACGGTTTGAGAGACGCCCCACCGGCGTGCTGAGCTGAGGAATAACGCTCCCCTGCGGGACTGTGTATGCACTCGGAATCATGCCAGGGAAGACGCTGACGGTGATCCACTTCGCCTTGGCGGCTTCGGCAGCTATCGGCGCGGCCAGTTGCCCTGGAGACGCAAGAAGGACATTCGCCCCGGCGAGTGCCGCAGTGAGGTCGGCGGACATCTCCGACAGCCGGGGAAGGATGAAGTCGGTGAGCAGATTCCGAAAGCCCACGAGCCCCTGGAGACGTCGATCGACGATCTCAGGATGCGACCAGTGATCTTCGACCGATAAGCCGTCGCCGACAGGAGTGAAGCCGAAGCCTTCGGCGCTGATGATCGACCCCATGGCTGATGGTGCCGCGAACGTCACCTCATGCCCGCGACGCACAAGTTCGTGGGCAACTGGGATGAACGGGAAGAGATCCCCCCACGATCCGATCACCGAGGCGACGACCTTCATATCAGGCGTTCAACGGTAGTCCTGGTGTCCATCCAGGCGGCCCCCCCGACGTCCGGTCGGTCAGAATCGACGTGTCGATGGCGTCGGGGAGGAGATCTGATGGATCAACGCGTTGAGACCGTTGCCAGCTTCTATGAGCGGTTCAAGGCCCGTGACTGGACCGGACTGCGCCAACTCTTCGCCGACGATGCTGAGTTCGGACTCGCCGGACGCAATCCGCTCGCCGGGATGTACCACGGTCCGGACGCAATCGTTGAGGCCCTGCAGCGCCTGGTAGAAGAGACCGGCGACACGATCGGACCGAATCGCGAGGACACCTGGGACATCTGCACCAGCGAGCACCACGTCGTCTTCATCGAGTGGCTCAAGGCGACGCGAGCAGCTAAGACAGCGACGTTCTACATACACCTCGTGTGCGCGCTAGATGACGGGAAGCTGTTGAGGGCGTTTGCCAACTTCGTCGATCAGTACGAGTTCGACGAATTGTGGTCTCCACCCAGCAAGTAGTCCTGGCTCTCATCCAGGCGACGCAATCATCGGCGTTATGAGGGCGGCAACCTCCTCAACAGAAAGCGACGTGTTGTCGATGCGCTGATCGACATCCTGAAGCTTTGTCTGCCACTGATAGACAAGCCTTGCCTCGTCTAGCGTCGCGCTAGGCAACGTGCGAGAACGGTCAATGAACCGGGCCTCTACGACGTGCCAAGCAGGGAGCAGCTGAATAATCGTTAGCCCGATGTCATGCAGGAGCTCGCGGTACACCGCTGCTACTTCCTCCGTCAGCACGTCAAGGACCAGCGCGGGAAACCCAGCGCCAACGAACTGCCGCGCCAGTGCACAGCCATTGCGCACGCCTAGTTCGTGCTGCCGCCTTCCTTCCTCGCCTTCCCAGGGTGCAACGTGTGGCTTGACGACCATCCACCTAACCGCGTCGATGTCAACGACCGCGAGCGGAGGGACCCGCTCGGCAACGGCGAGCGCGACCGAATTTTTCCCGGAGGCTGCCGGGCCCGTGAGGACCACCACCGCTGGCCTATCGGACTTCACTCGGGGCCTGCCAACGTCCATGAGAGCTGCATGACGCCCATGCTGGCACGCGAACCGCAACCCAAAACGCGCTTCCGGTGGGTGCGGCCCGAAGTCCTGGATCAGCTCCAAGCGGCCCGAAGACCTCGCTCACCAAGTGGGCGCCGTGATCAGGGCAGACCCTTCGTCTTCGTACTTGACCGAGACGCTACGAGCAACACCATCGTCCGGCCGGAACACGACTATTGAGTCGAGCAACTGAACTACCGCCCACCGTCCATCGGGAGACCACAGCGAACTCGCAGCAACCTCGTCGAAGCGGCGAAGAACGCGCCCTTCAAGATCAATGACCACGCGAGGGTAGTAGTTGCTCTTCGGTTCTTCGTCCTTGACGGCAATGACTAAGTGCCGGCCCGTTGGCGCGAGCGCCGTTCGGGAGATGTCCTGGCCGACGACCCACCGAGAAACGCCCTCTGGTCGGGGGACGACCCTCTCGTCGCGCGTGACCATGTCGATGAGCTTCAACCCCTCACACGTCTGCTGCTCGTCGCAGTCGACACCCACGACGACGGTATTTCCCTCTATGCCCGCGAACAACAGCGCGCGCGACGAAGCGACCGTCGCCTGCGTCTCCGGATCGCCCGGCCGCCAGAGGACGAGTCGCTCGCGATTTGGCTCGGCGCGATGGAGAAGGAGCCCGCCTTGGACACCGATCACGGGCTCTCCGTCGACTCGCCACTCTCGCGGATCACCGTCGCCCGTCTTGGCCTCGACCTCGCGGACGACCGAGTCGAAGCGATCCGTGACGTGCTTGACGAGCCAGACCATCCCTGACGTTTCGGAGGGCACGAGAGCGTCGGCTCTCCCGAGCTCGACGGGCCGACCGGTGAACGTGTCGGGCAAGGAGAAGACACGCGGTGACGGATCAGAGCTCGGGAACGACCGTCGCTCATCTTCCTCGAGATACACGAGACGTCGGGCAGTGTGAACCACCGGGTAGAACTGATTAGCCCAGCGCGCCAATCCCGGGAGCCGGACCTGCTGGGCTCCTCCCGAATCGAGATCGATAAGGAGGAAACGGGGCGTCATGGCACCGTCGGCAGCGACGAGAACGGACGACCGCGTCGCGCCTTCTTCGTAGCGAGAGGTCCGGTACCGGAACAGGACGGGTACTCCGCGTCCCTGGGGCGTGTCGAGAAACAGCATCGCCATAGGTCCGCTAGGACAGTCCGCGCGCTGCGCGAGGGTCACCACCGCCATGTAGTCGGGCTCTCGGTGGTAGCTGACCTCGCCATCGCGGTCAGCGCTAAACGTCACGCCCCAGCCACCACCGACATCCACCGACTCGACGCCCTGGTAGCGGTCGCGGAGAAACACCCGGCTGTCGTCGATGGCCGAGAGCACACGCAACCGCGTGGTCGTGCCACGCTCGGGAAGCCCGTCTGCGTTGGGGCGGCGGAACCACTCCCGTGTGCGCTCGCTCGCGGGATCGAACTGGCCCGGACAGGAAGCGGTCACCGGCTGTTCGCTCAGCGTTGTGACGTCCGGATCGCGTCTAGGGATCACGAGCCAGACGACAGATGCTGTTACGACGGCGAGCGAAACCGCTAGCGCGACCATGAGACGTTGGGGCCTTCTCCTCGGCGGACGACGATCAGGGAGAGGCGGCGCCGGCGGTGCCGCAGCTGCCATCTGGCCAACGAGAGCGCGGAGCCGCGCGTCGAGGTCAGTCATCGAGCAACTCCCTCAGCCGTCGCCGAGCGCGGGCCAGGTGCCGCTTGACGGCACCGTCGCTGATTCCGAGAAGCGAGGCCACGGACGGCACGTCGAGATCAGACCAATACGTGAGATACACGACGGCGCGCTGCCTCATCGACAAGCGGACGACCGCCGCCAGCACGTCAGGCTGAGGGTCAGGAGGTGAGACCCGTTCCGGATAGGCGGCGCGGCTCTCGCGAACGCGGCGGCGTAGTGTCGAACGGTACTGCGAACGTGCTTCGCGCAGAACGGCACGAAAGAGGTATGCCCGATGATTGGCGACCTCTTCCCAGCGACTGCCATAGATGCAGCGCACGATCGCCTCAGACACGACGTCGGCAGCATCCGACGGCCCAACAAGAGTCGTGGCGAAGCGCATCAGCTCATCCGCGTACTTCTCATATGCCTCGGCTCCGGTCACACGTCAGTCCCCACACCTATGACGCCGCCGACCCAGCCGCAGGGTGACACCGACGAACGCACCATGGTGCCAATCTTGCCGGGGCGGGCTCCGATGAGAGTTACGTCACTGAGTGCGGGGCTGCGCCAGCGCGAGCAGTAGTCCTGGTGTCCATCCAGGACTACCACCTAAATTGACGTCGCCGGCGCGTGCCACACGGCTCCTGCCAGAATCGCCCCATCAAGTCGACCAGCCGGGGGGCCAAGTGATTGACGACGTCAACCCGATCAAGCTCTACGAGCCCGCGTTGGCTACGGGCGACGAGAAGGCGCTCCTCAAGACGCATCTTCGGCTCGCGCAGCGCGCGTTGCTGTGGAAGCTTAACGGGCTGAGCGATGACGATCTCCGCCGTCCGATGACGGCGACGAGCTCGAACCTCATCGGCATCGTGAAACATCTGACCGGTGTCACCTACGGCTACCTGTGCTCGTCCTTCGGCCGTGAGCGAGAGACGTTTCCGTGGGAGTTCGACGAGGAGCTCTTCTTCGGGCTCGACATGTGGGCGACGCCGGACGAGTCGACGGAAGAGATCATGGCCGCGTACGAGCGTGCGTGCGAGGCTGCGGCGCGAACGATCGACGAGCTCGACCTCGACGCGACCGGCAAGCACCATACCGGCCTGACGGTATCGCTCCGGTGGATGATTCTTAACGTTTTGCTAGACACAGCACGACATGCGGGCCACGCAGACGTCATCCGCGAGGAGATCGACGGGTCGATCGGTATGGACCCGCTCAGCGCAAGTTCGGTCGCCGATGACGAGGAGCGCTGGCGCAAGTTCCGCGCTCTCGTCACCGGAGAGATCGATCGCGCAGCGTGGATGGCTTACAACCGCGCTCGTCCCGACTACGACGCGTCGGCGTGGGAGCGTTTTATGGAAAGGGCTTGGGGATCACGCGAATCCCCCAATCCCGCCTGACGTTGGGACCGAGGGCACAAAGCCCCATTCAAGATCAGCGAAAACGTCCTCGATCGCACATCGGTGAGCCTGTTGGATCCGACGGGCCATGCGATCCAACAAGAACGACTCCACTTCTTCCACCGGGACAAACCGCCACTCCGACAACTCGTCGACGGGCAGACGTATCTGCGCTGTCGCCTCCTCCGAAAGAGCGCCACCGTCGAACACGAACATCCAGCCGTCGGGACGCGGAGGCTCTGCAGGTAGCCAGTCGAACACCAGCAGACGACCGAGCTCGACATCGAGGCCTAGCTCCTCGCGAAGTTCCCGCTGACAAGCTTGCCGTGGAGATTCACCCGCCTCGATCGCCCCACCCGGAATCTCCCAATACGGCTTGTACGTCGGCCTCACAAGCAGAACGCGACCCCCGGCGTCCAGAAACAACGCTCCCGAACCCATCAGCCGACCGACACTCGCCACGATTCCCTACCTTTCACTTGGTCTGGCTAACGACGGTTTGAGCCACTCAGGCCCGCGCGACGAACACTAAATCACCAAAGTGATGTTTCCACCTCCAGGGCGCGTGCGAGCAGGAACGCCGCTCTTGGGTCGCTTCGACCCCACGGCAACGCGTCGAGGAATTCGCTCGTGCTCACGGTGACGCGCTCTGAGATGTCCCATCTGGGCACCCAGTCATCGGCCACGCTCACGCGACACGCGTAGAAGTCGTGGATCTCCTCAAGATCGTGTGTAAGCCCATGGATCTGGAAGGCGCCGAGGCGATGGGAGACGAGAACCGAGGCGTCTGCCTCTTCCTTCAATTCGCGGATCAGCGCCTAGAAAGCCAGTTCGCCAACCTCGACGCCGCCGCCAGGAATCTGCAGGCCGTCATCGCCGCGGACCAAGAGCAGTCGGCCCCGCTCCGGGAATGCGAAAGCTCGCACGCGAGAGGCGGGAAGGTCGACAGCGCCGACCCAGGTGCACCGATACCGCTCACCACCCCGGGTGACGCCACAGACAAGCGCAGATGAGTCGCCGCTCACCTCCCGTGGCTCAGGTCCGTACACCGCGAAATCGAGAAGACCTGCATAACGTCCATGCTGCCACTCGGCTGGGCTGACGACGCTCGGTCGGTAGTCTGGATCAGCTCCAGGCGGCCCTATGGCTACCGCCGGCGCGCTCGGTGCAGGCGGTCGGTTGTCTACGCGGCGTGCGGGTTACTTGGTGGCCTTGCACGCGTACGAGCCGACCGAGCCCGGCTGAGGGAGATCGGTGGTGTGCAGGAACTTCGCATGCAGGTCGGCATGAGTCAGGACTTCAGCTGCACTCCATCCACACTCGGCGAGGAAGGCAGCGGCGTCGTCCGAGTGAAGTTGGAAGAGCAGCGGCTCGCGCGTCCACCTATGCCACACGCGCGTAGCCGCGAGAGGGAGTCGCCACCTGACGGAGACTGGTTGCGTCGTCGCGAAGTCAACACCTAGCCGCGATCCTTCGGCAGCGATCTGTGCGGCCTGAGTGAGCAGGCTCCGCACGTCCGCCTCGGCGAGGTAGTACGTCAGCCCCTCGCAGATGAGCACCATCGGTTCGCTCGGCATCAGGTAAGACGC
Organism: uncultured Actinomycetes bacterium; assembly: GCA_964520325.1. GTDB lineage: Bacteria > Actinomycetota > JAICYB01 > JAICYB01 > JAICYB01 > CAZFOB01. The sequence continues at coordinate 21,978 of CAZFOB010000030.1, forward strand.
GAGCACGTCCGGGAGGCGTTGCACCGATAGATCCGCCGCGACGTACACCGGGCCGTCGGGCGGAGCGAGTGTCTTCTCTCTCGCCTGTGTTGCCGGGTGATCGACCTCGATGAACCGAACACCTTCACGAGCCAGTCGCCACGTCCGGCAGTCGTATCCAGCTGCGAGGATGACGACCTGTCGAATACCACTTTCGAGGGATTCGGCGATGAGGTCGTCGAAGAACCGCGTCCGCGCGGCGATCCATGAGACCCCTCGCGCCGGACCAGGGAGCCAGGCGAGGCGATCCAGCGCGATACGTTTCGCTCGCCCGACGAAACGCTCGGCGTAGACGTCATTGAGGATCCCTCGACGCGTCAGGTGCGCTCGCGCTGCGGCGACGTTCTCCGCCGAGGCTGATGGACGCCCGTGCTTCATGACCGAATCATCGTCACTCGGTCACTGTAGAGGAGTAGTCCTGGACAGTAACCGGGCGGCCCAGGCGCATCGGGCATCTCACGAACGCGACTCGATCACGGAGCGGAACAGGGCCGGATAGTCGATCGACTCGAAGTTGGTGGTCTCGACCTCGATGGTCGGACCCTGGATTGGCAGCGGATCAGCTATACCGGACGAAAGTGCGGCACGTGCGACGTCGAGGCTGTCGACCTCCGCGTGCCCAGGGTGGCGGTCCCCGGCGTCGATTCGAGCCTTGTATCGCTTGAACAGGACGTCGCCTTCGGCCCAGCACAAGAGCTGCACAAGCGTGGCACCGTGCTTGACGCGTATCGCTTCGAACCGCGGGGCGTCGATGCCGGCTTTGAAGTTGCTCTCGACCACTACCGACTGTCCCGTCCGAAGAATCTCGTCAAGCACGTAGTCCATGATCCTGTGCGTCGCTGCACTCAGCTTGAGCGACCACTCCTTGTCGCTCCATCCGATCACATCGAACATGATCTCTTTGAATACGTCCTTACTGATGAAAGGCCAATGGAAATGGTCGGCGAGCGCACGCCCGAGCGTCGTCTTTCCCGCCCCTGGGTGACCACTGATGATGACAATCCGCTGCGTCTGGCCGGTCGTGTTAGCGCGCGCCACGACATCATCATGCGCGAGGCCTCGATGAGGGGCGGTCGGTAGTCCCGGATTAGCTCAAGGCGGCCCATTGGCACCTTGACCGTCCTAAGCGCGAACGAGGACTGCCCAATCCCGAACCTGGTGGAGCAGCTCCGGGAACGTCGGAATCTTCTCGGTCGCCGTTCGGATTGCGTACGCCTGGAATTCTTCAACGGACGGACGGTGACCTAGCGCTACCCACACGTTGAACGCTAGCCGGATGAGCCGCAGCGAAACGCGTCGCGCCAAGATGTACGGTGGTTCGCGGTCGATAGAGCCTCCGTGTGCCAGGTATGAATCCACGACACGGCGCACACGATCGGGGTCAGGTGCCGTGCGCTCAAACGTGGCGTAGGACACCGCCGCCCACGCTGCCACGAGCGTCGCACTGTCACGGCCGATCCAATCGAAGTCGATGAGCACCGGTCCGTCGGCAGTTACGAAGATGTTTTGGCGTTCGACGTCCCGATGCGTGATGACGAGATCGTGCAACCCATCGAGGGACCGGGCGACGAAGTCCGTCGCCTCGGCAATCCCCGGCAGGTTCGCGAGACCGACGTCCCCGAACGGAAGCGCGCGGTCCCTCGCCTCCGCGAACCACGCCCGCCAATCCCCACGGTCATGGATGCCGTACTCGCCGAGCTCGACCGGCGACATCTCGCGTGTCGGCGCCTCGTCGAGCGAGTTGAGGATCGCGAGCGTCTCGCCCAACCACTCGGCCACGTCATCGTCTTTCGTGAGGGAGTGTCCGTCGAGCCACTCATAAACGCGGACCGGTCCACTGTCATCGACGCGCGCCATAACCCCGAGATGTGGTTCGTCCGGCTCGACAGGCCTGGGCATCGACACGCCAGCAGTGATCGCGCGTCGTTCGAAGTCCATCGCGCTCACCGCAGCCGCACGCCACCAGTCGGGCTCGTCGAGCCGGACCCGCTTGACGAGGAACCGCCCTATGTCGGTGTCCAGACGCCAAGCCGTTGTGACCACGGCGCCACCGGCCGGCGCAAGAGGGCTCTTCGGTCTACCAAGCGCGAACGCATCGGCGACGGCATTCGGATCGGGTTCAGCCCGCATGGCCCCGTCAGCGTATTGCCGGTGCGGTAGTCCTGGTGTCCATCCAGGCGGCCCCGTAGGAGGGTGCGTAGGATGCCCTCCATGACCAACCGATTCGAAGATCTGAAGGCGCTCTTCCTCAACTGCTCCATCAAGTACGACGCCGCTCAGTCCCATACGCGGAGACTCCTCGCCCGGTCGGCCGGCATCATGGCATCGCAAGGCGCCACCATCGAGATCCTGCACATCCTCGATCACGAGATCGCTTTCGGGATGGTCAAAGACGCCACCGAGGAGGGACGGCCGCGGGACGACTGGCCGGCCATCCAAGCCAAGATCATGGACGCAGACATCCTCGTCATCGGCACACCGATCTGGCTCGGGATGAAGTCGAGCGTGTCGATGCTCGTGATCGAGCGGATGTACGCCTACAGCGGGGATCGCAACGACAAGGGACAGTACCTCTACTACGGGAAGACGGCGGGCTGCGTGGTCACCGGCAATGAGGACGGTGTCAAAGCGTGCTCGATGGAGATCCTGTATTCGATGGCGCACATCGGCTACACGATCCCTCCGCAGCCCGACTGTGGATGGATCGGCGAAGCCGGTCCGGGAGCCAGCTACGGCGACGTCATCGAGGGCACGGACGTCCCGGTCGGGTACGACAACGACTTCACGATGAAGAACTGCACGATCATGTCGTGGAATCTGATGCACACCGCGCGCGCGCTCAAAGACTCCGGCGGGCTGCCCACGACCGGGAACCGCGCCGACCACTGGCAGGAAGACCCCAACGCCCGGGAGCAAGACCCGGAGCGTACGAACTTCTAAGACGCGGGAGGGCGACAGATGGAACCGTTGATCCAGGAATTCGTCGATCTGTCAGACAAGTTCTACACACGCTTCACGGCAAGGATCGACGGTCTCACCGACGACGAGTACCTCTGGGAGCCGGCCCCCGATTGCTGGTCGCTGTCGCCGGACGCCGATGGGAAGCTTCACATGCGGTGGGGCCTCATCTTCGACGAGGTCGCGCCGGTGACGACGATCGCGTGGCGGCTGACACACATCAGTGACCTCCTCTCAGAGCAACGGTGCGCGAGCTACATCGGGCTCGACCCCGAGCCGGAGAACCTCTTCGAGAACGGCGCTCCCGGGGACGTCGCGACGGCTCGGGACCTTCTCGAGAAAGCGTTCGCGCGCTGGAAGCGGTACGTCACGGCGACCGATGCGAGTCGGTTGTTCGAGAAGGTCGGGCCGATCGCGGGAGATCACGCGAGCGCAACGCGGATGACGTTCATCCTGCACATCCTCGACGAGGCGATCCATCACGGCGCCGAGATCGGCGTCCTGCGCGATCTGTACCTCGCCGAGCGCACACACGACCCTGTGGTATCCGCGCTGCTGAACGGTCGTGATGTCGAAGCGTCGGACGTGGAGAAGGCTAAGTCCGCGCATCCCGATCTCGTCCTGACGGCTGCGGCGACCGCTCGCTGGGAGGCGATCCCACGGCTGCTCGAGCTCGGTTTCGAACCGGGTGGCGACGGTCGGACCGCTCTGCACCATGCTGCCGCGGACGGCCGAGTAGATCTCATGCGTGCTCTCATCGACGCCGGTGCACCGACGGACACATGCGATCCCATCTACAAGGCGACGCCGGTCGTCTGGGCGGAGTTCTTCGACCGGACGGAAGCCGCTGAGTTCCTTCGATCGCTCGTCCCGCAGTAAAGAGCAGAGCAGGCCGCTATTCCCACTCGATGGTGCCGGGCGGTTTGCTCGTGATGTCGTAGACCACCCGGTTCACACCGCGCACCTCACCGGTGATCCGACTACTGATCCGCTCGAGCACGTCGTGTGGGATCTTTGCCCAGTCGGCCGTCATCGCGTCCTCCGAGGTGACTGCGCGAACGACGATCGGATACGCGTACGTGCGCTCGTCCCCTTGAACTCCCACCGACTGCACACCGATGAGGGCCGCGTAGCTCTGCCAGATCTGCTGCTCGAGCCCCGCCTTGTGCAGCTCATCGCGCACGATCGCGTCGGCGCGCCGCACGATCTCGAGACGCTCCTCGGTGACCTCGCCGATGATGCGCACGGCCAGACCCGGTCCGGGGAACGGCTGACGCTGCACGATGTCGGGCGGAAGGCCGAGCTCTTCGCCGACGGTGCGCACTTCGTCCTTGAACAGCTTGCGCAGCGGTTCGACGAGGTCGAAGTCCATCCAGTCGGGCAGTCCGCCGACGTTGTGGTGGCTCTTGATCGTTGCGGCGCCGCTTCCGCTTCGCTCCCCGCCTGATTCGATGACATCGGGGTAAAGCGTGCCCTGCACGAGGAACTTCGCACCGCCTAGACCTTTCGCGACCTCCTCGAAGGTGCGGATGAAGAGCTCACCGATGATCTTGCGCTTCTGCTCGGGTTCGGTGACTCCCGCAAGCGCCGTGATGAACTTCTCGCGAGCGTCCACGTGAACGAGCTCGACATTGAAGTTGCGCCGGAAGGTCGCGACAACCTGTTCGGCCTCGTCTTCGCGCAGTAGACCGTGGTCGACGAAGATGCATGTGAGCTGATCGCCGACTGCGCGGTGCACCAAGAGAGCAGCGACAGAAGAATCGACGCCGCCGGACAGCGCGCACACGACATCCTTCTTTCCGACCTGTGCACGGATCTGCTCGATGGCTTCGTCGATGATCGAGACGGGCGTCCACGTGGGTGCGATCTCGCAGCCCTTGTAGAGGAAGTTGCGCAGCACGTCCATGCCGCGCGGGGTGTGCATCACCTCGGGATGGAACTGCACGGCGTATAGACCGTCCTCTGCATCCTCCATGGCCGCGACCGGACACGTTGGGGTCGACGCGATCACAGAAAACCCCGGAGGCGGCTTGACCACGGCATCGCGGTGGGACATCCACGCGGTCGTGCGCTCCGGAATGCCCGCCAGCAGTGACGACGCGCCGGCGATGTTTACGTCGGTCTTGCCGTATTCGCCGACCTCGGTATGTCCGACCTCGCCGCCGAGGGCCTGGGCCATGACCTGCTGGCCGTAACAGATGCCGAGCACCGGCACGCCGAGGCGGAAGATCCGCTCGTCGCAATCGGGGGCACCGGGTTCGTATATGGAAGCAGGGCCCCCGGACAGGATGAGGCCGAGTGGTCGCTTGGCAAGGATCGCGTCGGGATCGATCGAGTGCGGAACGATCTCGGAGTAGACGTGACACTCACGCACCCGCCGTGCGATCAGCTGGGCGTACTGCGCACCGAAATCGAGGACGAGAACCGGCCGGGGAGGCCCGGAGAAGACGTCGCTCTTACTAGACAGACCCGACACCTTGCGAGCGCTGGAGGTCCTTGCCTTCGGTCTTGACCGCGGGCGCAACCACGAGCTCGGCTTTGTGGAACTCGCGGACGGTTCCGTAACCGGTCGTGGCCATCGAGAACCTGAGCGCACCGAAGAGATTGAGCGATCCGTCGTTGACGTCGGCCGGGCCCACGAGGATCTCCTTCAGTGTCGCGTTCTGTCCGGCTTTGACGCGCACCCCGCGCGGAAGCTCGGGATGGAACGTCGCCATGCCCCAGTGAAAGCCGCGTCCGGGGGAACCGATCGCGCCGGCGAGTGGTGAAGCGATCATGACGGCGTCCGCACCACAGGCGATCGCCTTTGCGATGTCGCCGCCGGCGCGCATACCGCCGTCGGCGATGACGTGGCAGTAGCGTCCGGTCTCTTCGAGGTGTCGAACGCGCGCGGCCGCCGCGTCGGCAACCGCCGTTGCCTGCGGCACTCCGATACCGAGCACCTGGCGCGACGTGCACGCGGCACCTGGGCCGACTCCGACGAGGACGCCGATCGCACCCGTCTTCATCAGGTGATAGGCGGTCGCGAACGACGCGCACCCACCCACGATGATCGGCAGCTCGAAGCTGCGGATGAACTCCTTCAGGTTGAGCGGCTCACGGGTGGCAGACACGTGTTCGGCCGAGACGACCGTGCCCTGGATGACGAAGATGTCGAGCTCGGCGGCGAGCACGTCCTTGGCGAACTCGGTCACGCGCTGCGGGGTGAGCGACGCGCAGGTCACCACTCCGCCGGCCTTCATCTCACGGATGCGTTCGCGGATCAGCTCACTCTTGATCGGCTCGGTGTAGACGTCCTGGATGACCTTGGTGGCTTCATCGACATCGGCTTCGGCGATGCGGTCGTAGACAGACATCGGATCTTCGTATCGGGTCCACAATCCTTCGAGGTTGAGCACGCCCAAGCCCCCGAGCTTGCCGACCTCGATCGCTGACTGGGGCGAGACCACAGCGTCCATGGCCGAAGCCAGCATCGGCAGCGGGAACTTCCAGGCGTCGAAGGTCCACGAGATGTCGACGTCGTCGGGGTCGCGGGTTCGCCGTGACGGCACGATCGAGACTTCGTCGAATCCGTAGGCCCGCCGGGCCGACTTGCCGATCCCGATCTCGTGATCCACCAACGCCTCCCTCGTAACTGGAAAGCAGAAGCCTATCCCACGGTTGTGACGCGCTCGGGGTCAGGAAGCTTTGTCGAGCACGGCTTCGCACGCCACGAGCTGGAACGCGAAGTGGCGCTGCATGATCGTGCGCACCTGGTCGGCGATCTCCCAGCTCTCGCCGCCCTCGAACGTCGCCGGGACGAACAGGCGGAACAGCTTGCGTATGAACACACCTTCGACGAAGGGACGATGGATCTCGGGGGCTTCGTCCGCGAGAACCTTGAGCGCGAGCTTCGGACACGTCAAGAGCTCGAGATCTTCGATCCGGACGAGAACGGGGTCCCGCAAGTCAGAGTCGAGATTCTCGAGGAAGCCGGTGTCGATGGCCAGACGGACGTCCGGATCGTCACAGGCCGCATCGAAGTAAGCGGTGGGTTCAACCTGGTGAAGGACGAGGCGCTCGGCCTTGTGCCGGAAGTCGGCCAGCTTCTTCTCGAAGATGGCCTCAACCTCGGGTCTTTGAAGGGGCCGAGCAGCCAAGCTCATCCTTCTTCAGTATCGCCCTTCGGAGCGACCTTTTCAGGGAATCTCCGAGGTGGGTGCCCCGACGAGCACCGATCGGGTAGGGCCGGGGGTTAACCCCGGCCCTCCCACACCACCGGACATGCGGG
>CAZFOB010000031.1:0-28750 GCA_964520325.1 uncultured Actinomycetes bacterium
AGGCGCACACCGGGCGGCTCGTCCATCTGTCCGAACACGAGTGCCGTCTTCTCGAGAACGCCGGCTTCCTTCATCTCGAGCCAGAGGTCGTTGCCCTCACGCGTGCGCTCGCCGACGCCTGCGAACATCGACACACCACCGTGCTGCTGGGCGAAGCGATTGATCATCTCTTTGATGACCGTCGTCTTGCCGTCACCGGCGCCGCCGAACATCCCGATCTTGCCGCCCTTGACGTAGGGGGCCAGCAGATCGATGACCTTGATGCCGGTCTCGAGCAGCTCGAACTTCGGCTCGAGATCGATATACGGCGGCGGGTCGCGGTGGATCTCCCAGCGCTCTTTGAACTCGATGCGCGGCCCCTTGTCGATGACCTCGCCGATGACGTTGATGACACGCCCGAGCGTCTGTGGGCCGACGGGCATGGTGATCGACTGGCCGGTGTTGACCGCGATCGCACCTCTGACGAGCCCGTCGGTCGGCTGCATGCAGATCGCACGAACGCGCGCGAGTCCGATGTGCTGTGCGACCTCAGCGGTCACGATCGTGCGCTGTCCCTCACGTTCGCCGCGGTTGATCTTGAGCGCGTGGTTGATCTCGGGCAACGCACCGGGGGCGTACTCGACGTCGACGACCGGGCCGATCACGGAGATCACCCGGCCCTTGAGCTTCGGGTCCGCTTCAGCCGCCGCCGCGACCTGGTCCCACTCGGCCTGCTCTTGCTCTGCGATCGTCCAGACGTCCTGCTGTGCGGTAGTCATCCTTGGCTCCTTTATCTAGCCCGTGCTCGTCGCCATCTTGCGCAGCGCCTCGGCGCCGCCAACGATGTCGGCGATCTCACTGGTGATCTCGGACTGACGGGCCTGGTTGGCCACTCGCGTCAAGTTCTTGATGATCTCGTCCGCGTTCTCGGTCGCAGAGGACATCGCGCGGCGTCGCGCGGCGTGCTCGCTGGCCGCCGCTTCGAGCAGCGTTTGGAAGATCCTGACCTCGACGTACATCGGCAAGAGCTCGTCGAGGATCCCCTCCGGACTCGGCTCGAACTCGAACGTCGCGCTCAATTCGTTACCGCCTTCGACCTCTTCGGCGGCCAGCGGAAGGAGCTCGGTAACCGTCGCCGTCTGCGTCATGATCGAATGGAACTCGGTGAACACGATCTTGACGCTGCCGATCTTGCCCTCCGAGAAGTCGGCCACGATGCGCTCGCCGATCTCGCGCGCCTTCTCGTACGTCGGCGCGTCGGAGAAACCCGACCACTCGGCCTCCAACGCGATCTTGCGGAATCTGAATGCAGCCAGCGCCTTACGGCCGATCGCGTAGGTCACAGCGTTCGGCGTCTCGCGCCTCGTGCGCTCGTACAGGCGCAAGACGTTCGCGTTGTAGGCGCCGGCGAGTCCACGGTCGGCGGTGACGACGATGTAAGCCGCCGGACGGTCGTCGTGGGTCTTCAGGATCGGGTGGTCAACCTGACCGGCCGTGGCCGCGAGGTCGCGGATGACCTGCTGCAAGCGCTCGGCGAACGGCCTGGCCTCCTTCACGCGGCGCTCGGCACGAACGATCCGCGACGCCGCGATCAGCTCGAAGGATCGAGTGATCTTCTGCGTCGACTGAACGGATTTGATCCGTTTCCGAAGTTCGCGGAGCTGGCCGGCCATCGATCCTGCTATCTCCTTTTCGCTGGGCGTCGCACTTGCGTGCGCCACCCGTCGTCTTACTCCTTGGTCGCCTGGAAGGTCGACTTGAACTCACCGATCACGCGCGCGAGGTCTCGCGCGAGCTCGTCGGGAAGATCTCCAGAGTCGCGCAACGTGTCGAGGATGTTCGCGTGCCGCGAGCGCATGAACTCCGTGAGTCCCACGAGGAATCGTTGGACATCAGCCGTGGGGACGTCGTCGATGCACCCCGGAACACCGGCGCTCGGAAGTCCGGTTCCGGCGAAGATCTGCACGATCTGTTCCTCGACGGCCACGGGCGCGTACTGGCCCTGCTTCATGATCTCCACCAAACGTCGTCCGCGGTTGATCAGGTCTTGCGACGATTTGTCGAGGTCGGACCCGAACTGCGCGAACGCCTCCAGCTCGCGGAATGACGCAAGGTCGAGACGCAGCCGGCTGGCGATCTTCCGCATGGCCTTCACCTGAGCGGCGCCACCGACACGACTGACCGACGTCCCGACGTTCACAGCGGGAATCTGCCCTTGGTAGAAGAGGTCGGTCTCGAGGAAGATCTGGCCATCCGTGATCGAGATGACGTTGGTCGGGATGTAGCCCGAGATGTCACCGCCCTTGGTCTCGACGATCGGGAGTGCAGTGAGCGACCCGCCGCCGAGTTCCTCGGACAGCTTCGCAGCACGCTCGAGCAAGCGTGAGTGAAGGTAGAAGACGTCGCCCGGGTATGCCTCGCGGCCCGGCGGACGGCGCAGCAGCAGAGACAGCTGGCGGTAAGCGTCGGCCTGCTTGGAGAGGTCGTCGTAGACCACGAGTGCGTGCTCACCCTTGTACATCCAGTGCGCTCCGATCGCGGCGCCGGTATACGGCGCGAGGTAGCGGAACGGCGCCGGATCAGAGGCGGTCGCGACGACGATCACCGTGTACTCCATCGCGCCGGTCTCTTCGAGTCGGGCCTGGATCTCGCGCACCGATGATGCCTTCTGCCCCACGGCGACGAAGATGCACTTGACCTGCCTCGGCGTTCCCCATACCCGCTTCTGATTGATGATCGTGTCGATCCCGATCGCGGTCTTGCCGGTTTGCCGGTCGCCGATGATCAGCTCCCGCTGGCCGCGTCCGACGTTGGTCATCGCATCGATGGCCTTGATCCCGGTTTGGAGCGGCTCGGTCACGGGCTGACGCTCGACGACCGAAGGCGCCTGCACCTCGAGCGGCCGGTACGTCTCGGCTTCGATCGGGCCCTTGTCGTCGATCGGCTCACCGATGGCGTTGACCACGCGACCGAGGAGTCCGTCGCCGACACCGACGTTGAGGATGCGGCCCGTCTGCCGCACCGGATCACCCTCCTGCAGCTGAGAGGCGTCTCCGAGGACGATCGAACCGACGCTGGCCTCTTCGAGGTTGAACGCGAGGCCCTGGAGGTTGTGCGGGAACTCGAGGATCTCATTGGCCATGCAGTTCGGAAGGCCTGAGATACGCGCGATACCGTCGCCGGTCTCGAGCACACGTCCGATCTCTTCGATCTCAGAGGACGGCTTCCATTCTTCGATATGCCTGCGGAGAACATCCGCGATGGCTTCAGGCGTGATGGTCAGATCCGACATGTCAACCCCCGATACTTTCTTTGAGCTCTTGCAGGCGCTTCAGCACCGTCGCGTCGATCACCTGATCGCCAACCTTGGCGTAGATCCCACCGAGGATGCTGGGGTCGACGACGACTTTCGCGTCCACGATCTTGCCGGTCGCTTTGGAGAGCGCTTCGTTGAGCCGCTGGCGCTGGTCCTCGTCGAGCGGGATGGCACTTCGTACTTCGCCGAGCACCTTCGCGCGGCGTTGCGTCGCGAGCAACGCGAGCTCTTCGACGATGGCATCGAGCTCGCGGGCATGACCTTGCGCGATGACGAACCCAAGCGCGTTCTTCGTGAGATCCGTGGCACGGTCCCCGAGCAACTCGTCGAGCACTGCCACCTTGCGATCAGCCGGTATCCCGATGTCGGTGAGCGTCGAGCGCAGCTCATGGCTGCGCTCGAGAGCCTTGGCGAAGTGGAAGAGTTCGTCGGATACCTGATCGAGGCGGCCTTCGGCCTCGGCGATCTGGAAGATCGCCGCCGCGTATCCGCGGATCAGGTCACGAGAATCGCTCAATTGTTCGCTCCAGCCCCGGCCGATTCGATGAAACGCTCGATGAGCTGCCGCTGCGCGTCGGGGTTCGAAAGCTCCTGCTCGATGACGCGCTTGGAAGCCTCGAGTGTCAGATCTGCGACGGTCCGCTGCAGTTCCGCAAACGCACGGTCACGCTCCTGAGCCGCGTCCTGGCGCGCCTTCTCGATGATCCCTCTGGCCTCTTCTTCAACCTTGTCGACGCGTTCGCGGCGGTTGGCCTCGGCGGCATCTGTTGCCTCACGGATGATGCGGTCGGCTTCGTTGCGTGCTTCCGCGATGAGGCGGTCGTACTCTTCGCGCTTCGCTTCGCTCTCGAGCCGCGCCTGCTCGGCCCGCTCAAGCTCCGAACGGATCGCCTGCTCCCTGGCTGCCAGGGCCTTCTTCATCTGTGGGAACGCGAACTTCGCCAGTGCGATGAACAGGATCCCGAACGCGATCGTGCCCCAGATCAGCTCGTCGATCGCGGGCAGAACAAGGCGAGTGGCTGCATCGCCCCCGGCTTCCGGTGCGTGCTCCTGTGCCAGGAACACCAATCTCGTTACGAGATTCATGAATGCCCCTTTAGCTGATCAGAAAGAAGAGCACGAACCCGAGGAGCGCGAGCGCTTCGGCGAGTGCGAAACCGATGAACATGATCGGCCGTACGAGTCCGGCCGCTTCGGGTTGTCTCGCGATCGCCTGGATCGCGTTGCCGAACACGAGACCGATGCCGATACCCGGGCCGATCGCCGCGAGGCCGTACACCAGACCCTTACCGATGGACGAGACGTCGATCGTCGTCGTCGCCTCCTGCGCCAACAGCATGAGTTCCATCTTTCCCTCCTTGTTTGTTGTTTGTTGTTAGTGAGCCGGATGTATCGCGCCGTCGATGTACACCGCTGTCAAGATCGTGATGATGAATGCCTGGATGAGGCCGATCACGAGCTCGAAGCCCACGAGGATGACTGAGAGGGCGATAGGGGCCGGGCTGATGACCTTCAGGAACACGCTGTCGGCTCCGTACAGGAAGTAGGCGCTCGCCAGGAAGAAGATAGTGAGCATCACGTGACCGGCCATCATGTTCGCGAAGAGCCGGACGGCCAGGGTGATCGGTCTGAAGACGAATGTCGAGAAGAACTCGACCGGCGTCAGGATCACGTAGATCCCCTTGGGCACGCCCGGCGGGAACAGGATCTCCTTGAAGTAGTGGAGCAGGCCCTGTTTGCGGATCCCGAGGTAGTTGAAGGTCAGGTACGCGATCAGCGAAAACAACACCGGGATGGCCATCCGGCTGCTGATCGGGAACTGCACAACTGGCACGATCCCCATGAAATTCATCGCGAACACGAAGAAGAACAGCGCCGTGAGGTACGGCATGAAGCGTTCGCCCTCTGGGCCGATCGTCTGGATGACGATGTTCTCCCGGATCGCGTCGATCCCGGCCTCCATCGTGTTCTGCAGTTTGCCGGGGATCACTTGCGGACGACGGAACGCCGCCACGAACAGCCCGGCGATGAGCGCGGTGAGGGCGAACATCACGATCGTGATGAACGTGACATGGAAGGCGATCGGACCCACCGTGAAGCTGAAGAACGGCTTGAACGTAAAGAGATGCGAGATCTCGGGAACTTCGAAACCAGGCGCCGCTGCGAGATTCATCGAGTCCTCCCGTTTGCGAGGGGCGCCTGTCGGCGCATCCAAGCCGGTACGTACGATCCGCGGGCGTAACTCACACATTCAGCGCCGAGCGACGCGATCAACGCCGCGCAGAACGATCCCGCGAGCAGGCCGTCGTGGACCCAAGAAAGACTCGCGAGCGTTCCGAACGCGCCGAGCACGAAGAGCATCCGAAACACGAAAACGCTGTACCCAACGGCGATGACTCTCGGATCGAGCGTCCGCGCCCAGCCTGTAGACAGCACGGCGACGGCGTGGTTGATCGCAACGAGGCCGGCGCCGAAGGCTGCCGAGCGAGCACCAACGCTGCCGTCGATGATCGCACCGACCATCACGGCAAGCGCCGCGATGGCCAGCAACGCGGCGAATCCTGCTCGAGCAAGGTGCAGCTCATGCCGCACGGTCGTCCTCCGTTGGTGTCTTTGGCTGTGTCTTTCGCCGCGTCATCGACGGCACGGGCCGCCTCTTGGTGCCGAACGCTCTGAGATAGATCAGGTAGATCCCGGCGAAGTTGCCGACGAGCGCCCCGATCACGAACAGCACCGGAGTCGTCCCGAGCCACCTGTCGAGTCCATATCCGACCGTCCCCCATACCGCGACGCCACTGACGAGGGTCGAGAGGTAGCTCCATGCCTCGCCCAGCCCGTTCCAACCGGTGTCCGGGCGGCGCGGAGGAGAAGAGACGTGGGGGTTCGTCAAGACCTCGCGGATTGTAGGAGAGGGCTCTCGGGGGTGTCGAACCGCCGCTGTTGGCTCCATCGCGCTCCTTGCCAGTCTTGGGCCGGGTCTTGGGCCGAGTCCTCGAAAGAAGTGGCGTCCGCTTACTTTGTGAATTCTATCACAAAGTCTGGGCGGGACGCGTGGCGGCGTCTCCCGGTTCATCTTCGGGCGAGGTTCCGCGGCGCAGCGGTGCAAGCGTGAGGATCAGGACAGTGCCTGCGGCTACGACGGATGCGAGCACGAATCGTCCCCACGAGATGGTTCCGGCGAGCACCAGACCAAGGGCGAGGATCGCCGCCCAGCCGTACATGAGCAGCACGGCGCGGCGGTGTGAATGCCCGAGTTGAAGCAATCGGTAGTGGATGTGGTCGTCACGCTCCCCGACCATGATCGGCTGCCGGTTGATGAACCGACGGAGCGTGACGTAGAGGAAGTTGCCGATCGGAAGCGCGAGGAATATCACCGGCGTGAAGATCAACGGCAACGCGAGGCGCCCGCCCGCCGAGCCCGGGCCGGTGAAGCGGCCGATCATCGAGATCGTTGCACCGGCGAGGAAGAACCCAAGCGGCATCGCACCGGTGTCCCCCATGAAGATCCGGGCAGGCCAGAAGTTGTATGGAAGGAATCCGAGGCACGCGCCGGCGAGTCCGGCGGCGACGAGCGGCGCGAGCGGATCGGGGCCGAGGAACTCCGCGGGCAGACGCGTCGAGTACACGAATAGTGCGGCCGCGGCGATCGCGGTGAGACCCGCGGCGAGTCCGTCAAGACCGTCGATGTAGTTCACGGCGTTCATCAGCAGCACGATCCACAAGATCGTCGCGACCGCGGAAAGGTCGGCGGACAGCGAAATGGTGCCGACGGCGGGCAGCCAGAAGAAGCTCATCTGGACTCCGGAGAAGTACAGGATGCCGCCCGCGAAGATCTGTCCGGCGAGTCTTGGAAGTTGCGGCAGGTCGCGATGGTCGTCGGCGATACCGAGAAGCAAGACCACGAGACCGCCAAGCAGCAAACCGAACGCTTCGCTGAATCTGAACGTGTCGCGCAGAGGAGACAACACGGTCGCAGTCAAGAACGCAGCAACGAAGGCGAGGTAGATCGCGATCCCTCCGAATGTCGGAGTGGGTGCCCGATGCACCTTGCGATCGACGGGGACGTCGAACCATCCGAGACGGACGACGACCGCACGTAGCAAGGGAGTGACAACGAGTGAGGTGCCGGCAGCGACAGCGGCGACGACGATGTACGGAGCCACGTTGGTCACGTGGGATGAATCTAGCGGCGCGCCTTCGTCTTCGTCTTAGCGCGCGCTTTGGTGCGCGCTTTGGTGCGCGCTTTGGTGCGTGGCGCAAGCTTCAGAGGATCGCGGATCGCCGGGCGCTCCGGTGTGACCATTTCGGGTCCGCGCAATAGGGTGATCACATCGCTCGAGAGCGCGTGGACGGCCTTGGCCAACGCGTTCCACGCGTCGTCCCCCTTGCCGTTGGGCTCGATGAGATTGAGATCCTGAGGCCGGATACCACCCCAGAATCCGAAATCGGCCCGTGCGCGCTTACGGACGGCATGGGTCTGCATGACTTTGTCCCGCATGGCCTCGGCGCGGTCGGCGAACAGGATCGGCGGACGGCTCGGAGCCCGTTTGGCCCAGTGCACGAACTCCTTCACCGTGAAAACCTTCTCCCACGCGCGCGGGACAACGCTCCAGATGTGTGAGACCTGCTCCCAGGACATCGCGAGGATCAGGTCGGGTCTGGAGCAGCGCTCCGCGGTGAGCAGCGTAGGGCCGTGCCCCGTCACATCCAGACCGATCTCCTTGGCGGCTCGCACGGCCTCCGTGCGGACGGCCGACGCCTCGGCGGTCTCGGTTCCGGCCGAGTCGACGCCCCAGATGAACCCGTCGGTGTTGGGAAAGGTCAGGTCACGGGTACACGCCGCCGCGAGCGGGCCTCGGGCGTTGTCACCGTTGCAGACGTACTGGATGTGAAATGGCGATGTCATGTTTGGCCTGGTGAACGTATCAAGGACCGTCAAATCGAGCGCCGAGAAGCCGTAGCACCTCGCGCGCTGAGATCGAACCTTCACGCAGGACGTTCGGCCTTGACGTGGTGAGATCGACGACGGTCGAGCCTCTCCCGTCGGCGCTTGCGTCGAAGCCGCCACCCTCGAGATAGCCGTCGACCCCAGCCCCGAAGATCTCCCGGACCTCCTCGATCGTGGACGGCGTGGGTTGACCGCTTTCGTTGGCGCTCGATGCGGCCAGGGGGCCGCATCGAGCAAGGAGCTCCAGGGCGATCGGGTGCGCGGGCACGCGCAATCCGATCGCCCCGTCCGAGGTGAGTGCGCTTGGTGCCTCGTCGTTGGCGACAACGACCAACGTCAGGGGGCCGGGCCAGAAGGCGGCGGCCAGGGTGCGGGCAGCATCGGAGGGGGCTCCGAGGCGCTCAAGCCACAACGCCTCCGGGATGAGCAGTTGCATCGGCTTGCCTGCTGGTCGCCGCTTCAGCTCGAAGATGCGCTCGACGATCTCAGGGGTCGGCTTGCCGGCCAGGCCGTAGACGGTCTCGGTCGGTACGACGACCAGGCCGTCGCGATCGACGATCGCGGCGGCCTGGTCGATGTCTACGAACTCGCCCACACCACGCGCGGCCGTCCGGTCGAGTCGCTGCGGACGCGAGCACCCGCAAGCAAAGCCGACTGCCGTTCTTGGCCGATCTCGAGAGCGAGCGTCCCGCCGCTTCGGAGCCACATCGGCGCTTCGTCGATGAGACGCCGGAGCATGTCATCTCCTGTGCGTCCGGCAAAGAGCGCCTCGTGTGGCTCGGCCATCACGTCGGCGGGAAGCGGCGTGCCCTCGGGGATGTACGGCGGGTTACTGACGACGAGATCGACGCGTCCGACAAGGTCTCTTCGAACGCCATCGAAGAGGTCGCCGCGCGCGAACCACACGTCGACGTCATACGAGGTGGCGTTCCGACGCGCATAGCCGAGCGCAACGTCGCTGATGTCGACCGCGATGACTTCCGCGTCGGGCCGCCTCACCGCGATCGCGATCGCGATGGCTCCCGTTCCCGTTCCGATATCGACCACGATCGGCGGAGCGTCGCCGTCGAGAACCTCGAGCGCAACATCGACGAGCACCTCCGTCTCAGGTCGGGGGACGAGCACCCCCGGTCCGCACGCGAGCTCGAGTCCGTAGAAGCCGCGGCTGCCCTCGATGTACGCCAGCGGCTCGCCGTTCTTGCGCCGAGCAAGCATCGCGTCGAGCTTCCTAAGAGTGACGCCATCGAGACGCTTGTCGGGATCCCGCAACTTCAGGTCGCTCCACGAAAGACCGAGTGCGTGAGCGGCGAGCCGCTCTGCGTCATGCATCGGCGTCGGCAGGCCGGCTCGCCCCAAGTCCGTGGCCGCGAAACCCAGCCAATGGGAGAGCGAATCGTGGACGACCGATCTAGCCTTCCCCATCACCGGCCCCATCACCGGCGTCCGCGTGTCCCAAAGCCTCGATGAGGTCTTCGATGTCGCCGTCGAGCACCTGCTGGATGCCGTGCGTCGTGAAATTGATGCGATGGTCGGTGATCCGGTTCTGCGGAAAGTTGTACGTCCGGATCTTCTCCGAACGCTCTCCGGTGCCCACCTGAGAGCGCCGTTGCTCCGCCATCGACGAACGCGCCTCCTCTTCCGCATGTGCTTTCAGTCGTGCGAGAAGGATGCGCATCGCGCGCTCCCGGTTCTGTCGCTGCGAACGCTCCGACTGGCATGTGACGACAAGTCCGCTTGGGTTGTGCGTGATCCGCACCGCTGAGTCGGTTGTGTTCACGTGCTGACCGCCCGCGCCCTGCGATCGGTACGTGTCGATGCGCAGATCGTCGGCGTTGATACCGACGTCCACCTCGTCGGCTTCGGGCAATACCGCGACGGTGACGGTCGATGTATGGATCCGTCCGGACGACTCCGTGGCCGGCACACGCTGCACCCGATGCACCCCCGACTCGAATCGCAGCTTCGAGAACGCTCCTTTGTTCTTGACCTCGAAGACGACTTCCTTCACACCACCGACCGAGCCCTCGTTGATATCGAGGACTTCGGTCTTCCAGCGACGACGTTCGGCGTAGCGCTGGTACATGCGCATGAGATCGCCCGCGAAGAGCGCGGCTTCGTCACCGCCGGCCCCCGCTCGGATCTCGATGATGATCGGACGCAGGTCACGCGGATCGGTCGGGACGAGGATCGCGGCGAGCTTTCGTTCGATGTCCGCCGCGGTGGTCTCGGCCTCCGCGAGGGTGGTGGCGAGGAATTCTTCGTCCTCCCCGCCTGCGGCGTCCTTCAGCAGCTCCTTGGCCTCGGCCGCTTCTCCCAAGGCGGCCTGGAGTCCCGCGTACAGGCCCACCGCCTCCTCGAGCTCCGAGGCTCGTTTGTTGAGCTCCGAATACCGTTGATGGTCGGCCGCGACCTCGGGTGAGCCGAGCTCGTCCAGGAGCCGAGCATGCTCCGCCGCCATCTCCACCAAACGACCAACTTGGGCAGCGTCCATCCTCGGAGCGTAGCGACTCCCTACGAGGAGTAGGCCGAGGAGTACGGATGACCGCGAGGTCAGGTCAGCCGATCGCGGAGCGGAGCGCCACAGAGGCAACCTCGAGCAGATCGTCGGTCGGCTCGCGGGTGGTGATGCGTTGCAACGCCCGGCCCGGCAATGTGATCCCGCGCGCGACGAGCGTGCCCTCCCAGCGGGCCGCCGCGCGCATCACCTCGTATGCCAGCGCGGCGACGAGCGGCACGAGGGCGACACGAACCGATCCGGCCAACCAGATCGGTTCGCGCGGGACGAAGGCGAAGGTCACGCCACATGCGAACACGAAGATCGCGATGAAGTCGGTTCCGCATCGGATGTGGATCGGGCTCTCGGCTCTGGCTTCGTCCAGCGTCGGCATGCGCTCGTGACGTTCGTACGCGGCGATCGTCTTGTGCTCGGCGCCGTGGTACGCGAACAGCCGCCGCGCGAACGCGGAGCGGCCGATCCCCACCAGGTAGACTAGGAGCACGCCCAAGCGCATGGCGGCCTCACCGAGGTCGCCGGCGACGCCCTCCCAGTGCGCGGAGAGCATCCCCGGGAGCGCGATGAACACGCCCAAGACGCCGACCGCCACAGGAACGAGCACTACGCCGGATCCCCCGCTCTGCGTATCGACGCCCGTCGCTTCGCGCATCGCGATTTCACTCGCCTTCAATCCGATCGAGATCGCGTCGACGAGCGCGAGCGGACCGCGGACGAAGGTCTTGCGAAGCCGCGCCCATCGCACAGGCAGCGGATGCGTCTCAGTGTGGATCGATCCGTCGCGTCGTCGTACGGCGACCGCCCACGTGTGCGGCGTTCGTACGAGAACGCCCTCGGTCAGCGCTTGCCCGCCGATCTGGTGCTTCAGACCTTGCGCCAGTCCGTCCGAGCTCCGTACGTGCCGTCCGGGAACGGCTCGACGCTGTAATCGCCGAACAGGATCGGCTCGGCTTCCCGCAGGCACAAGAAGATGCGGGCGAACAGGTCGCGGATCTCAGTCTCGGCGTGCGCGTCGGTGCGCATCTCGACCATGTGACGCCACGCGCGGACGTTCGCCGACATCACGAGGATCGTCTCGGCCTCGTTCGGGAGCACCGAACGCGCGGTTTGCTGCACGCGTTTGCGGCGATCGGTCTTGCGCTCGCCGGCAAGCTGCAGGTCGCCCGAATCTTGGAGCGCCAAGAGCTCGTCGGCGACCTCGTGATACTCGCGATGCGCGGCGTCGATGCGCTCGCAGAAACGCTTGTGCAACGCCGGGACGTCCCTGTACTCCGGTCGCTCGACGAACCGCAGCACCGACCCCGACACGTACCGCTGGCTGAGCTGCGAGTACGCCGTGCCCGCGCGGTGCCGGACGATCTCGTGGGTGTTCGAGCGAGAGATGCCGTAGCACAAGAACGAGAAGGTCGCGTGCTCGAAGACCGAGCCGTGACCCCCTTGCATCTGATTGCCGAAGTACTTCGCCGCGCCCGAGTTCAGCGTGCGCTTGGGGCCGAAGCTCGCGTAACACGTCTGCCCCGCCACCTTGAGCAACTCCGCGGCCGGCGGCAGTTCGCCGGGATCGTCGAGGTACCCGGGGAACCCAAGATCGGGATCGAAGCCCTCGAGGAACGGACGAAGTCCTTCCGTCGACACCTGCGGCTTGGCCAGCATCACGACACCTGCGTGCTTGAGATACGGCGTGCCGCCGTCGGTGATACACGTCTCCGAGTGGACGGCCGGGAAGCCGCCGCCGCCGGTGCCACCGAGCCGCACGAAGAGGTCGTTGGGGTCCATCGCGGCGAGTCTACGACCGCCCGCCGACTGCCATATCAGGCCCGCCGACTGCCATACCCGGGCCCGTTCGCTGATACGCTCAAGGCGTAGCGAATGACCGAACCAAGCCCGACGTTCTCCGGCCTGGGCGTCAGCGAGCAGATCGTCGACCGCCTCAGGCAGCGTGGGATCGAGACGCCTTTCGAGATCCAGGCTCTCGTCATCCCCGATGCCATCGACGGCCGCGACATCCTGGGCAAGGCCAAGACCGGCTCCGGCAAGACGCTCGCCTTCGGTGTCCCGCTCGTGCAGCGAATGGATGATCGAGCTGGAACGCAGGCCGTTGTTCTCGTCCCCACTCGTGAGCTCTGCTCTCAGGTGACCGAGGACATCAAGTCGTTCGCGCCCCCCAACATGCGCATCCTGTCGGTCTACGGAGGAACGAGCCTCGGCCCCCATATCGAGAAGGCGCCCAACGCGCAGATCATCGTCGCAACGCCCGGACGTCTGATCGACCTCCTCGAACGCAAGGCCGCCAACCTGTCGGGCACGCACATCCTCGTGATCGACGAAGCCGACCGCATGGCCGACATGGGTTTCATGCCGCAAGTCGCGAAGATCCTCAAGAAGATCCCGCGTGAGCGTCAGACGATGCTCTTCTCGGCCACCCTCGACTCGCAGATCATGGGTCTCATCGCACAGACCATCGATCCGTTGCGGTTCGAGGTCTCCGACCAACAGCCCACCGTCGAAGGCGTCGAGCACCACCTGTTCGAAGTGCACCGGATGGACAAGACCGAAGTGCTCGTCGCGCTCCTGAAAGGTCCGCACGGCCTCACGCTCGTCTTCACCCGAACCAAACGCGACTGCGACTATCTGGCCGGTCAGCTCAAGAGGGCGAAGATCAACGCCGAACCCATCCACGGCGACCTCTCACAGGCCGACCGAGAACGGGCGCTCAGTCGCTTCGAAGAGGGCAAGTGCGACGTGCTCGTCGCAACCGACGTCGCCGCGCGCGGACTCGACATCGAAAACATCACGCTCGTGGTCAATTACGACCCTCCCGAGGACCACAAGGCGTACTTGCACCGCGTCGGACGAACAGCACGTGCCGGACGCAAGGGAAGTGCAGTCACGCTCGCGACGTGGCAGGAGCGGTCCGACGTCGAGAAGATGGCGCGCATGCTGAAGCTGCATCCGCACATCGTTGAGATCGTTTCGACCGATCCCCGTCTGCAGCAGGTCGGAACCGGCGAGCTCGAGAGCACGGGGCCGGCGGCCGAGCAACCCGACCGTCCGGCAGCAGCCGGCGCGTACGCGAGACTCGCGGGACGCCGCCGCCGCCGCTAATGGGTCTGCATCGACAAGCAGACTGACTCCGAGCCGCCATGGCAGAAGCACTGTTGGCCGCAGGGCTTCGAGCCCAGATCGGCGCCGTCGATCGAAAGCGAGGTGCGGTTGGTGTTGGCTCCTGCTGTGGCCAGGGGTCCGCCGCCGGTCGCGGCGAAGCCGTAGGTGAGGGTCTTCGAGGGGAGGGCTGCGGTGGTCAGGCGCCCGGCACCGTCGTATGTGAAGGCCGAGGACGACGAGGCTCCGTCGATCGTCTGAGACGCGATGCGCCCGGCGTCGCTCAGGACCACGTGATCCGAGGTGATGGCGGCGGAGCCGGGGCCGGTGACGGCGAGCTCGTCGCGGCGCTTGGCGGCGTCGTAGCCGACGCTGAGGGTCGTGGCGTTGCCGCCGTTCCCGGTTCCGGACGGGTAGGAGACGCTCTCGAGCAACCCGGTCGATCCGTAGGTCGGAGCGGGCGAAGCGAGGGAAGGGCACGCCGCGTCCATCACCAAGTCCCGAATCCACACTTCTGTTCATACCTCCTCACGCTTACTCTGCGTCCAGAGGACCCGCAGTCTCCGGCGGATCACCACACCGACCAGCAGCAAGGTGAGGCTGAGTGCGCCCGCAATTGCAGCCGAAACGAGGAAATCCACTCGGTCAGCGACATGCAGCGCGATGACGAGGGTGGACGCTGCCGCGAAGACCCACATCGCGAGGAGATGTTGCATGACCCGCCGTCGAAATGCGGATCTGATGGGGTCAGGTAACTCCGTCCAACTCCCGCCCGTCGATGTCTTCCTGATTACAACTTCGTGCGCAGCGGGCGCAAGACAGAACAACAAGGCTAGCCCAATCAGGAATGCGCTTGCTCTTCCTAGTCCGTGACCAGTCGTCGAACCTCGGAGTTCGCTCGAAACTGCGGCTCCCCCAACAATTCCCACAATCGCCGACGTAGCGATCACGCTCAGCTCATAAGGGGAATACACGGCCCTACGTCTCGGCATTACTGACCCCGGACCGCCTCACTGCCAGGCCGCACCCTCTCTGTACAATGCACCTTACGCCGACGGCGTGAGTCATTCACGTTTCGGCTCGGTACCGCGTGTTCCACAGGACCAATAGCGCAACCGAACTCACCAACGGCACAGAACAAAGGGCAAGCCACATCCCCGCGGCTAACCCCCAAGAGCCGATACCCCGAACGCTCACCAAGAGAGGCAGCCCTCCGACGCATCCCACGACACTGGCCAACCCAACACCGCGAACGACTCTGACGCGCCGGAGTACCCGCTCGTCGTCTACCGCGATTCCAGTTGGAAACCAGCGCTGAACGGCAGAATCGAAACGTCTGCTGAGAATGACGGGGATCGACAACACGCCAGCGCCGAGCCCGTTCGCGATGACGTCGCCCCAGGACCTATAACGTCTGAAGCACGCATCTTCGGAGCCGCACCTTGAATCTCAAGATTCTGCAGCAAGAGCTCGATCGTCACGACGGAGGCAACTGCCACAATCACCCCGACGACGTGACGACCGCGAACGGACTTCATCAGCTCTAGTACCCAGCAGCCCTACAGCCGAGGTTGTATGCCGTGGCAACGCCTGTAACGACGCCAATCGTTCCAAACACTCCAGATCGCCCATCACGCAAACCTCAATTGCCGCTCACTCCCGCGCGTCAGTCGATCTTCTTGGCAGGTAGTCGAAGAGAGCGGCTAAGAGATAGAAGGGTGTAACAAGCAGCCCGCCAGGGATCAGTACTGCGGCCAACCCTGTGACCATCAGGCTGATGTAAGTTCGACCGGTCCGTGTTCCCGCGGCGATTGTAGCGACGTATCCGATTGCCGACAGGAGAAGCAGCGCGATACTCGCTAGGGATCGCAGCGGTTGTTGCCATGGACCCAAACCCGTGCCCAGCATCACGGCCAAGAAGAGTGTGGCGCTCGAACTGAAGAACGCCGTAGCAAGAGCGAGCCAGTCAGTAGTTGAGGTTCTCTCACCTTGCCGTCGAATCCATCCAGCCAGGCTCGCAATACGCCGTGTCACTTAGCGTCCCGTCCTATTGAGGCAGTTCACACTGCTGACTAGTACAGCGGTATACACAATCAATGCCCCTCCGATGATTAGCGCCGTTCCAGCGGCCCCGGAAAGAGCTGTTCCCGCCAACAAGGGAACCGTCTTCCCCGCGAGGCCTGCTGCTATCGCCAGCCCGCCGGCTGCATAAGCTGTATGAGTCACTTGTGATGTATTGCCGCGGACCTTAACAGTGTCGATGAGATCCTTCACTGTCGAAATGGCGTCGATGACAGCGGAGCCGAGGCACCTGGCCGGGTCCAATAGATCCCCCAAGAATCCCTTGCCGGTCAGATCCTTCTGGTTCACCGGGTCGCCGAACACGTACACGTAGTCGTTCGCGCATCCTCCCTCGATCGGGTCGACGGACAGGAACCGTCCGAGCGTGGGGACGTAGACACGCGCCCCCATCTCGATCATCTGCACGCTCCCTTCGCGCTCGGTGAGCTTCTGGCTTCCTCCGACCCAGCCGAAGGAGAAGTCGGTTCCGGTCGAGTCCGGGTCGGCGGACAGGGGATCCCCGAACGGGTCGTAGGTGAAGGTCGCACCGACATTGGCTCCCGAGCCGTTGGCGGTAGCGGAGATGTCGCCGTGCAGGTTGGGGTAGCTCCAGATGTCGGCGGTCGAGGGGGTGGTGCCGGTGCGGCGGAGGAGCGCGCCGCCGGGCAGGGCGATCGTGCGGGAGGTGACGGTCCCTGATGCGTCCAGCTCGAAGCTCGATGCGTCGCCGTGACCGGTGTGGCCGTAGCGGATCAGGGGTGCGTCGTCTGCCGGGCGAAGGGCGATGAGGTGGCCGGCCCACGGCCCGGTATCTGCGCTCGCGATCGTCCTTGGGCCGCTCGCACCCGCGGTGGTGCGGACCTCGTCGGCGGCGAAGGAGGTGGGGCCGAGGAGGGCGGGACCGGTGTGGTCGATGCGCTCGGTCATGCCCGAGGCGTCCAGGGCGGTGGCGGTCGTGGCCGCGGTCGCCACCAGGCGCCCCGCCCGCCGAGGTGGCGACCGAAGGCAGGGTGAGCTCGGTGCCCGTGGCCGTCGCCTCGCTCGCGGCCTGGATCGGTGAGGTCGGATCAACGCCGGTGTAGGAGGCGATACCGCCCGAGGCGGTGGCCGGCACCGTGAGGGTCACGGCGTAGCTTCCCGGCTCTGATGCTCCGGCGAGCTTGCGGAAGGTGGCGGCCTGCACGGTCGCATGCGACGTGGTGAGCACGGCCGTCCACCCGGACGGAGGCGTGAGGGTCTGGGCGGCACCTCCGGTGGCGGCGATGGCCATGATCATCACATCGCCTTGCTGGGTGGCGGAGGGCTCACGGGACGAGTCGCGAAGCGATGACGAGGATGCCCGCGAGCACCAGCAGAATCGCCCCGCCGATCAACATCGGCCGACCGAACATCTCCGCAGCCCTCCAGTACCCTGCCCTAGTGCGCTGGCGAGGATCTGGGTCGTCCGCGTCAGGCCGGCCCGGAGCCCTGCTGGCGAGCGTCCACATAATGCCGTAGAGCAGTGCCACGAGACCGACCACCAAGGCATAGCCCGAGATGTCACTCAACAGACGGCTCGCGTTCATTTCAGCAGGATGTCTTCTTGCCGCCGCCAGGACCAGAGTTGTAGTTGAGGAACGCTGTGCCGTCGGCGCCGAGACCCACCGCGGCTGCTCCGATCTTGATCCCCCGACTGCCAGCCTGACCGACGACTGTGCCGAGCCCACCGGACGCCACGCCTACGGCCGCACCCGCGATCGAAGCCAGGCACTGCCGGTCCCGCCGCCGCTTGCAATCGCCGTAAGCGATCACGGCCGAGAGCCCCGTCGAGATGGCACCGGCCGCTCCCGCAACCACGGCGGCTGCTCCTCCGGTCCCAACGGTCACAGCGACGAGGGCGACAGCTCCAGCCACCGCCGCACCGATCTTGAAAGCGCACTTCCAGCTAAACTGACCGTTCAGATCCAGCTCGTTGATCGGGTCCCCGAACACATAGACGTAGGCGTTCGCGCAGCCGCCTTCGATGGGGTCGACGGACAGGAAGCGTCCGAGGGTAGGCACGTAGACGCGGGCCCCCATCTCGATCATCTGCACGCTCCCCTCACCCTCGGTGAGCTTCTGGTTGGAGCCAACCCAGCCGAAGGAGAAATCGGTTCCGGTCGAGTCCGGGTCGCCGGATAAGGGATCCCCGAACGGGTCGTAGATGAAGGTGGGGCCGACCTTCGCCCCCGAGCCGTTGGCGGTGGCGGAGATGTCTGAGTGCAGGTTGGGGTAGCTCCAAACGTCGGCGGTGGAGGGGGTGGTGCCGGTGCGGCGGAGGAGCGCACCGCCGGGCAGCGCGATCGTGCGGGAGGTGACGGTGCCAGCGCCGTCCATCTCGAAGCTCGACGCGTCGCCGTGACCGCTGTGGCCGTAGCGGATCAGGGGTGCGTCGTCTGCCGGACGAAGGGCGATGAGGTGGCCGGCCCACGACCCGGTATCAGCGCTCGCGATCGTCCTCGAGCCGCTCGCGACAGCGGTGGTACGGACCTCGTCGGCGGCGAAGGAGGTGGGGCCGAGGAGGGCGGGACCGGTGTGGTCGAGGCGCTCGGTCATGCCCGAGGCGTCCAGGGCGGTGGCCGTCGTCGCGGCGGTCGCGACCAAGCGCCCGCCCGCCGAGGTGGCGACCGATGGCAGGACGAGCTCAGTGCCCGTGGCCGTCGCCTCGCTTGCGGCCTGGATCGGTGAGGTCGGATCGACACCGGTGTAGGAGGCGATGCCGCCCGAGGCGGTGACCGGCGCCGTGAGGTTCACGTCGTAGCTCGCCGGCTCCGATGCTCCGGCGAGCTTGCGGAAGGTGGCGGCGTGGACAGTCAAGTGGGACGTGGTCAGCACGGGCGTCCATCCGGACGGGGGCGTCACGGTCTGGGCGGCGCCACCGGAGTCGGCCACGACCATGATCATCACGTCACCCTGCTTGGTGCCGGAGGGCTTGGGGATGGAGATGGTTGCGCCTCCAAGCGCTCCGTTGTCGGCCGAGGACGCGGCGCGGAAGCCGATCGAGACGTCGCGTTCGACGATCCGGTCCAGGGGGTCCCTGCGGTAGGTGATGGTCGCGGGCAAGGCACCGGAGATGGCGGTGGCTACGTGACGGTCGGCGGCGTCGTAGGTGTGGGCCTGGTCCCCGATGGTCGTGGTGTTGCCGCGCTCGTCGTAGGTGAGTGTCGTGAATGACGGATCGGTCGTGGACGTGAGACGGTCGGCGGCGTCGTAGCAATAAGTGATCGGATCGGCGCCGTCGATCGCAAGCGAGGTGCGGTTGGTGTTGGCTCCTGCTGTGGCCAGAGGGCCGCATCCGCCGGTCGCGGCGAAGCCGTAGGAGAGGGTCTTTGAGGGGAGAACCGCATCGGTCAGGCGCCCGGCACCGTCATAGGTGAAGGCAGAGGACGACGAGTCGCCGTCGATCGTCTGAGACGCGATGCGTCCGGCGTCGCTCAGGACCACGTGATCCGAGGTGATGGCGGTGGAGCCGGGGCCGGTGACGGCGAGCTCGTCTCGTCGCTTCGCGGTGTCGTAGCCGACGCTGAGGCTCGTGCCGTTGCCGCCGTTCCCGGTTCCCGACGGGTAGGAGACGCCCTCGAGCAACCCGGTCGATCCGTAGGTCGGAGCGGCGAGCGTGAGCCCGCCGAGGTTGTCGGCAGAGAGCCGCCCCGCGCCGTCGTAGTCGGTGTGGCGGGAACCGACGGGTCCGCTTTCATCCGTGACCCTGCCGGCTTGGTCGAAGGTCGTCGTGGTCGACTTGGCCCAGATGTCGGTGTAGCTCACCGTTCTTCCGAGCAGGTCGACGGTCGAGGTGATGAACGCGCCAGGCCAGCTCGTGTCGGTCACACGGTTCACGAGTGGGTTATTCGCCACGCCATAGGTATAGGTGACCGTGCGGGCGGCTTGCGACCCGAAGGCGGGGAACGATTGCGACGTCATGCGTCCTTGCGGGTCGTAGATCGTGCATCCCCAGTCTTGCGTCGCGATGGTCGCGGTCGTTCCGATGCGTCGTCCGGCGGGGCGACCGAGGGCGTCGTAGACGAACTGCTCGGTGCGCGCGGCCCCGGTCGCCGGGGTCGGATCGGTCACCTGCTTGAGGAACCCCGCCTGCCTCGTCGCACTCGAAGCTCCACAGACGTTGGCGATCGGTTCGTCGGCGCCGGAGTAGTTCGAATAGGTCCAGGAATTCCCCGCGGGAAGGGTCTTGGCGGTCCGGCGCAGGAAGCTTCCCGATCCGGGCGATTCATACGTCGTCGAGGTCTTGAGTGCCAGCACGTCAGGGTCGGAGATCGATGCGGTCGCAAGACCGAACTTCGGGTCGATGCCTGCGCTCGCGTCGTCGTAGCGCGTCTTGGTCACCTTGCCGTCTGGGTCGGTCACCTTCGTGAGCAGACCGTAGTTCGGGCCGAAGCTCGCACCGGCCACGTCGGTCGAGAGCGCGAGACCTCCGTCGGTGACGAACTGCTGCACCTCGACGTCGATCCGATGGACCGGTTCCGGCCCTGCAGGAGCGGTCATGCCCGCCGTACGGTGGGCGGCGACCGACTCGGGTGATATCGCCCGTGCGTATACGGCGACGTCCGAGAGCGACCCGTTGAACCAAAAGCTCGTCCCGGCACGAGAGCCGAGGTAGAGACGGTCCGCAGTCACGGGGTCACCTATCAAGTTGTCCGAGAGGATCGTGCCGTTACCGCTCTCTGGCTGTCCGTCGACGAAGAACCGGACGCCGCTAGCAAACGAACTGCCGTCGTAGGTGGCCGCGATGTGGTGCCAGGCACCGTCGGCCACGTTGGTTACACCGATCTTGGCGATGCCGTTCGTTGACCACGTGTTCAGCAGGTAGAAATACGGCCTACCGGCATTCAGGCCGACCTCCCACCCCCTGAACGGCGAACTATTCAGCATCTTGGATGCGATCATCAGCACCCCGGCGCTGGTGCTCGGCTTGACCCACGCTTCGACGCTGAAGGGCCGTGTCCGATCTAACCGCAGCCCCGGCGTGTCGTTGACGGTGACGGTACAGCTGCTCCCGTTGAACGAGGTCGCGCCGTTGGCGTCCCCCGTCAACCCGCCGGACACCGGCGCACATCCGCCGCTGTAGGTGCCGGGGTTGGCCCCGGTGCGGTCGACGGCCGAGGTGCCGCTCTTCTCCCCCAACCGCCAGTACGACGTGACGTTGTCGCGACCGACGGCTTCCGGGTAGCGGGCGAGCCCGGCTACGGCGTGCGAATGCAGGGCGAACGCGTCGAGAGCCTCCGGGTAGACGGCGACATCCGACATCGAACCGTTGAACCAGTTGGCCACCGAGTCTCTCGATCCGATCTTCAGCGGGTCGTTATCGCTCGGATCGCTCGAAAGCGTGTCGACGTCGATACCCGTTGCGTCCGGGCGGCCGTCGATGTAGAACCGCACGCCCAAGCCTTTAGAACTCCCGTCGTAGGTCACGGAGATGTGATGCCAGTTCCCATCCGCGACCGACGTCGCGCCGGTCACCGAGATCGCACTGGAAGACCACGTATTGACCAGCAAGAAATTCGGTCGCGCCGTCGTGTCGAGTCGGAACTCCCAGCCACGTCGTGCCGTGTCGTTCAGCATCTTCGAGGCGATCACTTGGTTGGCACCGGTGAACGACGTCTTGACCCATGCCTCGACGCTGAAGGGTTGCCGTTGCGTGAAGCGGATCGAGGGTGTGTCGGGGATGGTGACCGTGCCCGACGATCCGTTGAACGTCGCTGCCGTCGCTGGGTCGCCGGCAAGCCCGCCGGTTCCTCCGAGCGTCACACCACCCGAATAGGTTCCGTCGATCGACCCGACCGAGTCGGTCGCGGTCGTGCCGGTTGCTTCGCCCAGGCGCCAGTAGCCCGTCGGAACGTGCCTAGCGACAGCTTTGGGATAGCGCGTGTTGTAGATCACCGGCGTCTGCGCCTGGACGCTGGTGAGCGACCCGGCGGCATGGTGGGCTGCGACACGGGACGCGGTGAGTGCCTTCGGATAGATCGCGACGTCTTGAAGCGTTCCGTTCAAACGGTGCGCGCTACCTGCTCGCGAGGCGATATGCAGGGTCTGTGTGTTCAGGGTGTTCGCGGTGAGCGAATCGAGCCGGGTCGACGCCGTCTCCGATGCGCCGTCGACGTAGAACCTGACGCCGGACGCCTGCGAGGTCCCGTCATAGGTCACCGCGACGTGATGCCAGGTCCCGTCGTTCACACTCGTCGTGCCGACCCGCCAGATCACGTTGCTCGACCACGTGTTGACCAGGGTGAGGTTGAGCTTGCCCGACTGGACGTAGAACTCGAAGCCCCGCAACGGGCTCGCGTTGACCATCTTCGACACGATCTTCTGCTCGGCCGAGCTGCTTGTCTTGACCCAAGCCTCGATGCTGAAGGCTTGCGTGCGGTCGAACCGCAAGCCCGAGGCATCAGGCACGATCACCGTCCCAGACGACCCATCGAACGTCGCCGCGGTCGCGTCGTCACCCGCAAGGGGGCCACTCACGCCCCGGGTCACCCCGGTCGCGCTGTAAGTGCCGCGGCTCGAGCCTGCGCTGTCGGCCGCCGCTGCGATGGCGGGGTGATCGTCGAGGCGCCACCACGATGTCGGGTCATCGCTGCGCACCGCTGCCGCGTACGGCCCGTCGCGACTGTCGATCACGAGGTTGTCGTCGACGAAGACGCGCCCGCCGCCGGCCTCGAGATCCACGCGCCCGGGCTCGGGCAGGTCGAGCGTGCCGCTCAGGCGACCGGAGAATCCAGCCGCGGGGATCGCAGCGCCGCCGTTGTCGCAGTCGGACGGTGAGTCGCATGCGCCCGACCAGTCCTCATCGAGATCAGAGGTGGTGTGGTACTCGGGGTTGCCGAGGAAATCGGTGTTCGCATACCAGGCTGCGGCCAGACCGCCGATGCCTCCGTCGACGACCTTCGTGCTCGTCGGCACGCCCGCTCCTGGCTCGGGTTCGCCATCGGGTTCGAAGTCCGAGGACGGAGCTGGACCGTGGGACGCGACCGCGTACCCGAGCGTGTCGTAGGACGTCGACGTCTCGGTGCCTGTCGGGTCGATCGTCGCAACGTGGCGGTCGTGCTCGTCCCAGACGTAGGTCGTTTCGAGGCCCGCGGCGTCGCGTGAGCCGACGATGCGGTTGCGGTCGTCGTAGCGCACCTGCTGCGCGTAGCCGACAGTGGGCGAGAAGCTGGCCACTCCGACCGACGAGGTCTTATCAGCGGCCGACGAACAAGCACCGGTCGCAGCGTTGACCGCGGCGAAGTTGTAACAGTAGGAGCGTTTGGGCCGTGCCGCGCCGGTGCTCGCAGCGGGCTGGGTGATCGACGCCACCCGACCGCTCGCGTAAGCGATCTGGGTTCGAGCCGTCGCGTCATCGGCGCGCACTCCCGCCGCGATCGCTGAGTTGGCAAGCGGATCGCGCACGTCGGTCAGGAGCGCAGATGCATCGTAGGAGAAGTCGTAGACGATACCGCCGGGGTTGGTGATCCGCACCAGGTACCCGGAGCCGTCGTAGCTGAGCGTCGTCGCGGTCCCGTCGGGATGAGTGATCTGGCAGAGCAGCCCCGTGGGAGCTCCGGCGCACCCACTCGGCGCGCCGCTGTCACCCGTAGCTGAGGGTCAGCCGACTGCTATCGGGACACGGCGATGCTCCGGCGCAGCGCACCTGATCCGTGATCGTCCGCAGCTGAAGCGGCGATCCCGCGTAGCCGTACTCGAGAGCCGCCGGGTGCAGGTCGTCGGCGGAGGTCACCAGCGAGGTGAGGGCCCCCGTCGCTCCGAAGGTGTAGGTGAGGTTCCCACTCGAAAGCACGAACGTCCCGTCGCCAGGTGTGCGCAGGAGGTCGTTCGGAGCCTCCGCGGGTGGCGTGTAG
Organism: uncultured Actinomycetes bacterium; assembly: GCA_964520325.1. Lineage (GTDB taxonomy): Bacteria > Actinomycetota > JAICYB01 > JAICYB01 > JAICYB01 > CAZFOB01. The sequence continues at coordinate 23,790 of CAZFOB010000031.1, forward strand.
GCGCCGTCGCCAACCGCCGTGAACTCGTATCCCGTCCCGTCTCCGGCGTACACGGTGACGGCGGTCCCTCTGTCAGCGAGCCCGACCCAGCGGCCCGATGTTGCTGCGGCGTTGAGTACCCATCCGGCGGGAAGGACCTTCGGGGCACGGGTCAACCAGTCCGGAGAAAGCGCGTACGACGTGCCACCGCTGTCCTGTGCGTAGACCTGCGCGACCTGGCGGCTCGAGCTCTCGTGGTGCCAGACGATCCTGATCGGCTTGGCGCTGCCACCGGAGAACGATGACCCGAACTTGGGTGCGGCGTTCGGCGCGTGTGACGCGTAGTCATCGAGCAAGACGTCGCTTCCCGAGGTGATCTTGATGCCGTCGCTCGAGATCGCACCGAGCTTCCACGAGCCAGACGGAAGAGTGACGAAGCCGTTCCACTCGGCCAGGGCACGATGGGGATCCTGCCCCGCCACGAGCCGCTGCGCCGAACCGATGTCAAAGCTGACGGTCGGGTCGATCCGCTCACCGACGAGCGGATCGGTACCGACGTCGATCACCCCGTTGTTGTTGGCATCGGTGTAGAAGCTTGCTCGCAGTCCCTTCACGTCGGTGATCGATGCGGCGAGCGAGTTGTAGGTGAAACGAAGACCCGCCCCCCCAGAGACCGTCTCGAGCTGCGGAGTGCCGACCGATACCGAGGCGTTGCCGTCCACGAGGTTCACCGTGACTTTGGAGGGAGGCAGGGACGGGTTCGGCGCGCCCTCCGACGGCGTGGATGTCTGTCCGGGGACGGCGCCGACCTGATCGGTCGGCGACGGACCACCCTCCCCGAGGCCGAGCTTAACGCTGAACGGGACAGCCCAGCTCGCCGGGGGGACCGTCGGCCGCGCGCCGACGCCGTCGGGGTTGTAGAAGGAGAGGTTCCCGTACCAGTCGGTCAGGACCCACGCGTAGTAGGTGATGCCTTCCTGAAGCGCACCCTGCGGGACAGTCCATGTCGGGGGAGGCTGCCCATCCTGTTGATGGATCCGACCCGACGAGACGGCGACGCCCGTGCCCGGCGTGGGCGCGGTCGTGATCTGGAAGTCATACATCGGGTCGCCGCCGTCCTGGCCCGGCCAGCTCTCGGTCGACAGTGCGACGGCGTGCGCGCGAAGGGTCGGGGTCGTGGTCGTGAGCACCTGCTTCGACGTGAGGTTCGTGATGCGTGACGGTGCCGGCGGCTTGAAGAGATCGACGGTGAGCTGGCCGAGGTAGTTCCGGAGTGTATTCGTCGTAGGCGACTCGGTTCCTCGCAAGCCGAACCACCGGTCGGGCAGGTTGAGGGCGAACCACTTATCCACCGTCAGGGCTGGATACATGAACACGCCCGACGGCGGGCTGGACTTGGAGCCGATCGCCGGACCGTCGCCAATCTCTGAGAACCCCCAGTTGTATCCACCTCTGGTGCCTTGGTCGAAGGAGTTGATCGTCGTGGCTGCTGAATACGAGCCGGTCTGCTCGACCAACTGCATGTACGCGAAGTACACGCGGTAACCGTTGTCGAGATACGACTCGTAGGGGAAGTGGACCGCGGACCGACGGTGGATGCCGTTCTCGGAACCCACACGCGCAGGAGATGCGTTACTCACGGCGCCCCGGTCGTTCACGCGGTAGTAGGAGTCAGCCTGGACGAGCGTCAGCGTGGGGTCCACGATGAGCGGGAAGACCGCATCCGGTTGCTCACGCAGCCAGTCGGGATCGAGCGCCACTTCCAGGTGCTGGCTGCCGTCCTCATCTGCGTTCCCGACCTCGTAGCGGACGCCCGAGGCCTCCGTGAGGTCGGCCCCGTTGGCTCCGAGGACCGTGGGTGCCGGAACGGTGAACCTACGGCCGAGATCGCCCGCGAAGTACAGGCCCCCTTCGGCATCGGTCTTGATCGTCGCGCCGCGTACCTCGAAGGGATACGACGCGCGGGCACGAGGAGAGAGGACGTGGATGTCCTCCTTCAGGCCGTCGGAGCGGACCTCATAGACGAGATCGACATCGCGCCATACACGCTGGTAGCCCACCACACCCGGCTCGGGCACGGCCGAGCGACCGATGGCCTGCGCGGCGCTCTCCGGTTTCGCGTGCTTCGGTGAAGAGACGACCACGGGGCGTGCCGCAGCGTCCGACAAGGGAACCATCTGGACGTCCCCTTCTGGCGCTGACAACGTGACTCCGTCCGCACGCGGGCCGAAGGACACGGGTCCAGTCGTTGCCTCGCGTCCGCAGCCACCCCGAGCGGCCAGGATCAGGCTCGATCGAGTTGTCGATCGGTACCCAACCGGCGGATGTTCGGTGATGTATCGGTGCGAGGTAGAAGTCGGCTGTAAGCGTTCCGTCCTTGTTCTCGAACGCGCGTGATCGCTCGCTGCGATGGCCGGGTAACTCCCTGACGACGTTCTCCGCGCGCGCGGCCGCGCGCTCTTCGGCGTCAATCGCTGTCGGCTCGGAGTTGCGGGAAGACGACCAGCTGACCCCGGTTCCTTCCGGAAGCTTCGGCGGATCGTATCGACGCTGCTCCGACTCAAGCGGCTTCACCGCTCCTGTGTCGTACGGATCGTCGTACTTGTCGCTTGTTCCAACGGTCCGCGAAACGGTTAGCCCGACGACGGCTACGGAGACGCAGAGCGCGATGGCTACGGCACGCGCGCCGATCCGCGATGACAGGCGCCAGCGGACGAGCCGCCTCAGAGTACCACCGGCGATGACGGCGGCCGCGCACAGTCGCGCGGAGAAACGGGCTTTTCGCCGTGCGGCTCCCGAGCGGTACGGCGTTGACCAAGTGCGTTGAGGCATCTATGCTTCCGCGCCTCCCTACTGCGGGTCACTCGATGAGCTTAGCTGGACACTGCTTGCCGCTGTCGGACCCCTCTTTGACCGCGAGGTATCGCAGTCCACCGACAGCTCCGCGAGACTCCCTCGTTCCTTTTTTTTTCTAGTTCGGATGACCTACCAGGCGGGTAATGCTCCGGTCGCTGGAGGGGTAAGGAGGTGCGATGGACGAGCGTCGCACACGGTATTAAGAAGCTACCGGTTCGACTCACCACAGCCGCGGCGGCTAATGGGGTCCCCAAACAGAACTCGTTGCCCTCGACATCCCGCAGCACCGCATTGCGATACGACCAGTCCCGGGGAACTCCTCGAGGTAGCGGCGGATGAACGCGGTGTCCGTCGAGCCGCCACCGCAGCGCCTCCGACCAGAAGACCGCGACACGTCAGGGATCGGCGCAGTCGAACGTCACGCACACCATCGATGCGGCCATGAGCCCCTCCATTCTCCGAGTGCGGCAACTTTGACACTGGCGGCTTCTAAGCTCCCGGCATGGTCACCCAGGGAACTACTCAAGCAGAGCTGGTGCTGGGGCCCGCAGACGGGCAGGAAGCAGCCGTTCCGATCAGGCCGGACGGGCTCCCGATCCGGATCCACCGCCTGAAGCTGGACGGTCAGGTCGTGCTCTACCTCAGGCGGCATCAAGCCCGGGGCAGAGATTGGGTCTACATCTACGAACCCGACGCGAAGTAGCGACCCAGCGGGACGACTACCTCTTCTTGGCGGCCTTGACCATCGCGTCCGTCTTCTCCTGACGGCGCCGGAACCGGTCAACGCGCCCACCCGTGTCGATCAGCTTCTGCTTGCCCGTGTAGAACGGGTGGCACTCCGAGCAGATCTCGACGTGGATGTCCGCCTTGGTCGCACGCGTCGTAAACACGTTGCCGCACGCGCAGCGCACCTCGCAGATGAAGTATTCGGGGTGGATGCCTGCCTTCATAAGGCGGTAAGTGTACCCAAGACTCCCATGTCAGACCAGCTTGACACCTCTGTCAGGGTACCCTAACATCGGGTTATGTCCTGGGCGGTACGTCTCAACCTCGAGGTCGAAGAAGGCATCGATGATCCCCTGGCTGTGATCAACGGGATCGTCGAAAGCTCACGAGGCATCGAAACCTCTCTTCGCGAGTGGGTCCTCCTCGCTCGTAGGAAAGGTCATTCGTGGCAGGACATCGCAAACGCGCTCGGAGTGACTCGACAGTCAGCCTGGGAACGCTTCAAGGTCGTCGACGAGGACGAGCCGGATGCCGTCGACCGCGCGAGGGGAGCCTTTGCCGGGCGAGGACTCCCGACAACAGATGAGATGCGCCGCCAAGCCAGAGAGGAAGACGCTGAAATCGAAGAGCGCAAGTGGGGTTCGAACCCTCCGGGCCTCAAGTGGCGCTCCTAGACGCCTTCGCACTCATCGCCTTCCTCACGGACGAGCCTGCAAAGGAGGAGGTCGAAGAGCTCCTTCGAGGCGGTGGAACCCGCATCTCCGCAACGAATCTGGCGGAGACCTACGATCGTTCCATCCGCACTCATGCGATCGCTCGGACCGACGTTGACCTCTTGATCGATAGTCTGATCGCTCAGCGTTTCCTGACGATCGTGCCTCTCGACGACACCCTCGCGCGACGAGCTGGCGAGCTTCGGTCCATCCATTACCAACGTCGCGATCGCGACGTCTCACACGCTGATTGTGCTGCTGCGGCCACAGCTGAGTCGCTCGGGGATTCGTTGGCAACACCCGATGTTCACTTGGCGAGTCTTGCTGCGTCGATCGGCGTCGAAGTGATCGGGTTGCCGGACTCGACCGGCAAGCGTCCCTAGTTCGCTTTCGCGATCTCTTTGAGGAATTCGGCGTTGGACTTCGTCTGCTTCATCTTGTCGATGAGCAGTTCGAGTGCCTGTGCCGGGTCCAATGCGTGGAGCACCCGCCGCAGCCTCCAGGCGAGCATCAGCTCTTCTTCGGGCATCAGGAGCTCTTCCTTGCGCGTACCCGAGCCTTCGACGTTGATGGCCGGGAAGAGACGCTTCTCGGCCAGCGTTCGGTCGAGGCGGACCTCCATGTTCCCAGTGCCCTTGAACTCCTCGAAGATCACCTCGTCCATGCGCGAGCCGGTCTCGACGAGAC
>CAZFOB010000032.1:0-21503 GCA_964520325.1 uncultured Actinomycetes bacterium
ACAACTTCCACGATCGGCATGAGGGGGTAGCTCCGGCTATTTTCAGGTCAGGCGAGATCATCGTCGTCGACGGGATGTCGACCGATCGGACGCTCGAGGTCGCCCGCCGCTACGGAGCGCAGGTCCTGTCCGACGGGGGACGAGGCCTGCCTGTGGCCCGAACGATCGGCGCACAGGCTGCTGCCGGCCGCTGGGTTGCACTTGTCGACGCAGACGTCGTGTTGACAGATGGAGCGCTTGAGGGCTTGCTCGAAGAGTTCGTCGCGGGTGACTACACGATGCTGCAAGCAGGCCTGCGAAGCGTGGGAGGGCCTGGGTACTGGGGCCGTGCGCTGGTGCACCACCACCAGCAGAGCCGGCAAAAGAACTGGCCAGGAGTGATGGCGACCATCCTCGAGCGGTCGACGCTCCTCGAGTTCGGATTCGACGAACGTTTCCTGTCCGGAGAGGACCTCGAGCTGCGCTACCGGCTCAACCAGGCCGGCGCTCGTCAGGGCGTGTCCCGCTCGACGGTTGTCACCCACCGGTTCGAAACCGACACCTTCGCGTTCGCCCGTGACCAATGGATTGCCGACGGACGGGGTTTGGCCCGGATGGTCCGCAAGTATCGCCGGGGCGTACTCGGACTCTTAGCGCTGCCCGCGGCGGCCAGCGCTCGGGGGATCCTGCTGGCCATAGCCCGATTCCAGCCGCAGTGGGTGCCGTATTACGTCTGCTATCTGCTCTACAACTCCAAAGCGATGTTGAACGAGCTCCGGGGCCGGAAGTGATGGGTCTGACTTTGCTTCAGCGGCACGTGCCGCTGCCGCTGTCCGTGAACGTCCCGCCCGCCGCGGGCACGAACTGCCAGTCATACCCGGTTGACCCGAGCGTCAGCTTGAGCACGCCGAAGGTGTCGGCGTTGCGAACCTCGCTGTTCGGCTGAATCGTGCTGAAGCCGAAGTGGCTAACGCCGCCCGTGCCGGCCACGAACTCTCGGATGCCCCGAGCGTTGTCGAGGTTGCCGTTCGGATCCTGAGGCGCGAAACGCTCGTAGTTGTGGTTGTGGGCGCTTACCACAACCTCGGCTTTCGCGTCGTAGAGGGCTTGGAAGATCGGTCGCATCTCGGGTGATGGGTCGACTGGACCCGAGGTGAAGAGCGGGTGGTGCCAGTAGGACACCGTGCACGGAAGAGTGTTGGTGGCGAGGTCTTGGCGAAGCCACTGCTCTTGCGGCGACCCGGCGCCGCAGCCGCCGACCTGCGTGCAACTCGAGTTCACGACCACGACGTGCCAAGAGCCGAGGTCATAGGAGTAATACCCTTTGCGCGGATCACCCGCTGCAGCACCGAAGTAGCCGTAGTACCCGGCCGCAGGGCTCGTCCAGTAGTCGCGATTCCCCGGAGCAGGCCTCGTGCGTGACTTTTGCCCTCCCCAGGACGGCTCGTAGCAATCGGTGTATTCGGATGCGAAGCCACTCGGGTAGACGTTGTCGCCGAGGGTGAACACCGTGCCGGCGATGTCGTCCAGGAGCGAGGCCGTCGCCTCATCGCCGGAAGAATCACACGAAGCGATGTTGCCGGCGCCCACCAGGACCTGATCCGGAGAAACCGTCGGAGTCGGGTCAGGAGTGCTGGTGTCGGTCGCGGCGAAGCGGGACCGGAGACCGAGCAACGTCGCGGCGATGATGAAAAGGGCAACAGCGATGGTGATCCTCGTGGGAACCCTCGCAACCAGCCTGCGCATCCGACATTTCCTCTGGACGACGGTTCGGGGAGCACTCTATCGTCTAGCGGCTTTCGAAGGCTCCGATGTCGGGAGCGGCCAAGCCATCGCCGTTGCCGTCCCACGGCATGACCTGGTCGTCGAAGTCCAGGGTGATCCCGGCGTCGACCCCCCGGTCGATGGCCGGGCTCGTGGCTTTGAGGCGAAGGTTGCCGGCGGCCGGATCGGTGAAGGCGGGGTCGGCGACGACGCTGTGCGAGCCGACCTGGAACTGTCGCTGCCCGCCGAAGAACATGTTGTAGTCCTCGTCGAAGGGGGCGTCTGCGTAGCCGACCTTCAAGGTTGCCTGAACCACGTTGTTCCGCATCGTCAAGACGTCGGGGCCGCATCCGCCGTAGCACACGAACCCCTGGGCGGAGCTTCCCGTCAGGCGGAAGGTGTTGTGGTAGAGCCGCGTTCTGAGCACTGGCCCCCAGCCGCTTGTCGCCCCTCTCGTCACCACGCCTATCGAGCCGGCCAGCGAGGAGCGCACGACGTTGTCGTAGAAGACGTTATCGGTCGACCGGGAGTTTCCCAGCTCGGTGAAGGTGTCGTTATCGACGGCCTCATTGTGATGGATGGCGTTGTTGCGGCCGCCGTAGACCTCAACGGCAGCACCGTCTCGTCCGTAGTCGTACGAGAAGGCGTTGTGGCCCGAGATCGTGTTGTAAGCGATGACGGTGTCGTCGCCGTTCAGCAGGACGCCCCACGCTCCGGAGTCGTTGTCGGTCGGCGTGGCGTCGTTCACGGACATGCGCTGGTTGTCCTTGATCACGTTGCGCAGCACCTGGTTGCCCAAGGCACCCGACTTGACGTGCACGCCGGTAACGTTGCGCATGATGGTGTTGTTCTCGAGCCGGTTGAAGCTTCCCGACACGGCGACCCCCGCCCACGTGCAGTTATCGATCTGAAGGTCCCGCAGGGTCACGTAGGTTCCGGAGAGCGTCACGCAGCCACCGTCCTTGATGATCGGCGGGCTTCCCGTGCCGTATGCGCCGACGACGGCCGGACTCAGAGCGCTGCCGCTGGCACCGACGTTGAGGCTTCCGGTCCAGCTTCCGCCACGCTTGAACAGCAATCCGATGCCGGGGCCGAGCGGCGCCGACTGGGCTTTGGTCAAGCTGCGCCACGGTAGCGACTCAGAGAGCCCGGTGTTGGCATCGTTTCCGTTGACGCTGTCGACGAAGTAGGCGCTGGACGTCGTCGGGGGCGGCGAGGTCGGTGAAGGAGTGGGTGAGGTGGTCGGAGACGGGGATGGTGCGGGTGTGCGTTTGGGACGGCGAGCGCGACGGCGATGCGGACGCCTCGCTTCGGTGCGGTGGCTCTTGGCCACCCGGGGGCCACCGTCGAATTTGAGGCCGACCTCGGCGATGCCGGGGGACCTCGATGCGGCGACCGCTCCTCCCGGAAGGGTCAGCGAGGCGGTCGCGACGAGCGCGACCAGGGCCAGCTTCACCAAGACACCTCTACGTCGCCCATCCACGCGCCCTGCCCCGTCTTGCGTTCCTGCCCCATGACTGCGGTTACGCGACTGAAGCCTACTCGGTCCGAGGCGATCCGGTGACGATCCGGTGACGCTGCGGTGACGCTGCGGTGACGCGCGGGACGAGACTCGGATTCTCTTCACGCCTGGGAGTCGGTCGGCGAGCAGGCAAAAGGCTGGTGTGAACGAACTACCCGGGTCGCTGGTACTGACTAGGTGACTTCTGAAGCAATTGGTCCACCGCCCCAGCGCTATCGCTGGACAGACGCCTCCGAGGACCTAATTGGGCGGGGCGATCAGGTGGTTCGACACGAGGAAAGCGTCGGTGAGGTAAGTGGAGATAGCCGACGTTGCGCGCATCGTGGTTGCCCGGGACGATGACCGTCGGGGCGTCGATCCGCGCGTTGAGGAGACTTCGAGGGATGCGGCGAGTGACCCTTGTCTACGCAGCCGCGGTAGCGGCGTGGAGCCTTCTCAGGCTCACGCCGTTGACCGACTGGCCACCGTTCGCCTTGGCCGACCTCGGTGGCTGGGTCCTCTACCTGCCGTGGCCGGTGTTTGTCCTGGTTGCCGTGATACGCCTGCGTTGGGATGCCTTGGCCGCGCTGTTGCTGCCGATCACGGCGTTCGCCCTCGACTACGGCCCGCAGTTCGCCCCTCAGTCTGTTCCACAGGGCGATGCCGTCCGGCTGGTGACGGCCAACGTGTACTTCCGGAATCCGGATATCGGAGACGCAGGGACGAAGCTTTCGCAGATCGGCGCCGGGGTCCTGGCCGTTCAGGAGCTCGTCCCGGAGATGAGTCGCCAGCTCGCGGAACGACTACGACCAACCCTCCCTCACCAGATCCTGTATCCCAGCACCGGCACCACCGGCTTGGGTGTCTTCAGCCGATTCCCGATCCGTGAGGTGTCCCCGCCGGAGACATCGGCCGGGTCCTGTCGCTGTCAAGTGGTCGAGATCGGCCGGGGCAAGGAGCGCTTCACCATGATCAACGTGCACGTGGTCGTCCCGGGCGACGATCTGCGTTCGTTCGACCCCGGGCGTCAGGAGTCGAACGTCACGGCGTTACTGCGCGCGGTGGGATCGGTCACGGGCCGCTTGATCGTTCTCGGCGATCTGAACATCGGAGACCGCCATCACCTGTTCCGCAGGATCCGCGAACGGCTCGGAGATGCCTACCGCGATGCCGGCTGGGGCCTCGGGCTGACATGGGGTCCAAAGCGCAACCTGGTCCGGATCGATTACGTGCTCCACGACGATCAGTGGGAGACCAGATCGGCGCGCACCGGCACTCTTCCGGGCTCAGATCATCGCTATGTCAGTGCCGACCTCGTGGCCCGATGAGGGATCAGTGACGAGCACCGAACGCGTCCTCGCCAGGTCGTAACCGTCGCCACGAACGGTGGTCCTAATGAGTCGACGTGCTGGGGCTCCGGGTTCTCCTCCGGAGGACTCCTCAGATTCTTAGCGCTTGTCCCCGGCCCGCTCGGCCCCCGGCCGTTGTCCGCTCCGACTGAAACGTGTTCTACTTCCACGTCGTGGCCTTCAACATCGCCGACCTGATCGAGCACACGATCGACCTCGTCCCTGAGCGGACCGCGGTCGTCTGCGACGGCAAGCGGGACACCTACGCGCAGCTCGAGGAGCGCGCCAACCGGCTCGCCCACCACCTGGCCGCCAACGGCGTCGGCGCCGGCGATCACGTTGGGATCTACGCCTTCAACTCGATCGAGTTCGTCGAGACGATGCTGGCAGCGTTCAAGCTGCGGGCCGTCCCGATCAACATCAACTACCGGTACACGGCCGAGGAGCTCTACTACATCTTCGACAACGCCGACCTCGTGGCCCTTGTGCACCAGCAGCGATTCGCGCCGCTCGTGCGGGAAGTGCTCCCTCGCACTCCCCTGCTGAAGCACGTCATCGTCATCGAGGACGGGAGCGACGAGCCTTCCGACGACATCAAGTACGAGGCTGCACTCGCCGGAGCGTCACCAGAACGAGACTTCGAGCCGCGGTCGGACGACGACATCTACATCCTCTACACCGGTGGGACGACCGGGTTCCCGAAGGGCGTCGTGTACCGCCACGAGGACGTCTGGCGCGTGCTCGGCGGCGGCATCGACTTCACCACCCGCGAGCGCGTCACCGACGAGTGGCAGCAGGCGAAGACCGGTGCCGCCAATCCGGCCGCGGGCGTCACGTTCCCGATCGCACCTCTCATGCACGGCGCCGCCCAGTGGGGCACGCTCGGTGCCCTGTTCAATGCCAACACCGTGTGCCTCATCCCGAAGTTCGACCCCGACGAGGTGTGGAAGCTCATCGAGACCGAGAAGGTCAACACGATCGCCGTCACGGGCGACGCGATGGCGCGTCCGATGGTCGAGGCGTTGCGTGCGGGCTCCTACGACACATCGAGCGTCGTCGCGTTCTCGTCCACCGCTGCCGTCTTCTCGCCGTCCATCAAGGACGAGTACCTCGAGCTGCTTCCCAACTGCTTCATCACCGAAGCTATCGGCGCCACCGAGACCGGCTTCTCCGGGCTGACGATGCACCAGAAGGGACAGACCAACAAGGGCGGCGGTCCGACCGTCAGCATCGGCCCCGACACGATCGTCATCGACGACGACGGCAACCCGATCGAACCGGGGTCCGAAGTCATCGGACGCATCGCCCGCAGCGGCAACATCCCGCTGCGCTACCACAAAGACCCAGAGAAGTCGGCCGCGACGTTCGTCACGATCAACCGCAAGCGCTACTCGATCCCCGGTGACTTCGCGCGCGTTGAGTCCGACGGTTCGGTCACGCTGCTCGGGCGCGGCTCGGGCTGCATCAATTCGGGCGGCGAGAAGATCTACCCAGAAGAGGTCGAAGGCGCGCTGAAATCGCACCCGGACGTCTTCGATGCGGTCGTCGTCGGTGTCCCGGACGAACGGTTCGGACAGCGCGTCGCAGCCGTCGTCCAAGCGCGCGATGGCAAGACTCCCACTCTCGACGAGCTCGCCGATCACGCTCGCACGAAGATCGCGGGCTACAAAGTGCCTCGCGAACTGCACCTGGTCGACGAGGTGCAGCGCCAGCCGAGCGGCAAGCCCAACTATCCGTGGGCGACGGAGTACGCGGTTGCCCAAAGGAACACGCCATGAGGACGCGCATCTGCGACGAGTTCGGCATCAGGTATCCGATATTCGGCTTCACGCCTTCTCCTGAGGTCGCAGCCGCGATCACGCGCAACGGAGGCATGGGTGTACTGGGCGCCGTCCGCTACAACGACGCTGCCGATCTCGCCGACGCCCTCGACTGGATGGACGCCAACACCGACGGCAAACCGTACGGCGTCGACATCGTCATGCCGATGAAGATCCCGACCGAGGGCACACCGACGGATCTCGGCGAGCTCATCCCGAAGGAGCACCGGGACTGGGTCGATCAGACGCTGCTGAAACTCGGAGTGCCGCCGATCCCCGACGACAGCGACCACTACTCCGGAGTGCTCGGCTGGCTGCACTCCGTGGCGCGCTCACACGTCGACGTCGCACTCGAGCACCCGATCAAGCTCATCGCCAACGCCCTCGGCTCCCCACCGGACGACGTCATCGAGCAGGTCCACAAGCACGGCGTGAAGATCGCTGCCCTCGCGGGCAGGGCGGTGCACGCAGAGCGTCACGTGGGCCGCGGCGTCGACATCGTGGTCGCGCAGGGGCACGAAGCCGGTGGGCACACCGGCGAGATCGCGTCGATGGTGCTGTGGCCCGAGATCGTGGACGCAGTCGGTAAGGACGCATACGTCCTCGCTGCCGGCGGCGTCGGGAGTGGTCGACAGATCGCGGCGGCGCTCGCACTCGGAGCCGACGGGGTGTGGATGGGATCGATGTGGCTCACCGCCGCCGAGAACCAGCTCATGGCGCAGGTCGGCGCGACCACGCAGGCACTGCTCCGAGCAACGTCCGCCGACACGGTCCGCACCCGTGTCTACACGGGTAAGCCGGCACGCCTCCTCAGGACGAAATGGACGATGGCGTGGGAAGAAGAGGATGCGCCGGAGCCGCTCCCGATGCCGCTGCAGAACCTCCTCGTCGCCGATGCGCATCAGCGTCTTGGTCTGACGAACGACCCGGATCTCGTGTCGATGCCGGTCGGTCAGATCGTCGGACGGATGAACGAGGTGCGTCCGGTCGCCGACATCATGCGCGACCTCGTCGGCGAATTCGACGAAGCCGTCGAGCGGATGGAAAAGGCGCGCTAACGCGCGTTACCGCTTGCGGGCCGGCCGGTCCGGCTTCACGTCGCGCGTGCAGGCCGAGCACACGCTGGCCTTGACTGGGATCGACGTCAGGCAGTACGCGCACTCCACGTTCTGAGGTTCGTCTTCGTCGTCCTTGTCACGGGCCATGAGATGGTTCACAGGCTTGACGACGAAGAAGAAGATAACGGCGCCGATGACCAAGAAGCTGATCAGGGCATTGATGACGAGCCCGTACGCGATGTCGCCGGGTGGACCAGCCTTGCCGAGCTCGATCACTTCCTTACTGAAGTCAGGAAGGTTCAGAAGGCTGATCGCAGGCGTCATGACGTTGGTGACGAGCGAAGTGATGATCGCGCCGAACGCTGCTCCGATGACCACACCCACAGCCAGATCGACCACGTTGCCACGAAGGATGAACGCCTTGAACTCCTTCACGTGATCACCCCTTCACGTAGCAGAGCTTCTCGGCAACCTTCCCGTCCCGGACCTTGAAGACGTCGACACCGTGGACGTGTCCTCCGTCCGGATTCGCCTTGTCGAAGGTGAACAGCCAGCGGACGGTGCACCGGTCGCCGGCGGCGAATACGTCGAGACCGTCGAACCACGCTCCCGGGGTTGACGCAAAGAGCCGCTCCCAGAACGCACGGACGGCGTCCTGACCCTTGAAGATCTCGCCGTCCGGTGCCGGTCCGGTGTTGTCGAAGACGACGTCGTCGGTCATCAGCGCCATCACCGCGTCGACGTCATGGCGATTGAACGCCTCGTTGAACCTGTCGATCACGTCGCGCGTCTCTTCGGTCGTGCTCATGTGCCCCTCCTTCTTGGCCTTACTTTGGCTTGGCCTTACTTCGGCTTGGCCTTACTTCGGCGGCATCCGGATCGCGCCGTCCAGACGGATGACCTCGCCGTTGAGCATCGGGTTCTCCACGATGTGCCGCGCGAGCGCTGCGAATTCCGATGGTTGGCCGAGTCGTTGCGGATGCGGGATCACCGACGCGAGCGCTTGACGCTGCGGCTCGGGAAGTCCGGCGAGCATCGGCGTGTCGAATGTTCCTGGTGCGATCGTCACGACGCGGATCAACCGGGCGGCGAGGTCGCGCGCGACGGGAAGCGTCATCCCAACCACTCCGGCCTTGGAAGCTGAGTAGGCGGCCTGGCCGATCTGTCCATCGAAGGCGGCAACACTCGCCGTGTTGACGATCACGCCTCTCTCTTCCTTGGCTTCCCCTACGGGCTCTTGCGATGACATCTGCTGAGCCGCAAGGCGGATCACATTGAAGGTCCCGATGAGATTCACCCGGATCACGAGCTCGAAGATCTTCATATCGTGTGGCCCGGCCCGTGAGGTCGTCCGTTGCGCCCGGCCGATGCCTGCGCAGTTGACAGCGATGTGCAGCCCGCCGAACCTCTCCACAGCCAGATCGACCGCCGCCTGAACGTCCTCCTCGGAGGTCACATCGGTCGGCGCCCAGGCAGCGCGGTCTCCGAGTTCTTTGGCGACAGCTGCGCCATCCGACTTCTCGAGGTCGCAGATGACGGCGTTGCAGCCCCCCGCGAGCAATGTCTCCACCGTCGCTCGACCGAGCCCGGAGGCGCCCCCGGTGACCAGTGCGGTGAGACCGTCGAGGTTCATCGCGCGCCACAATACCCGCATGGTCGAACCGGTCGTTGTGGGTCCCGAGGTCGCGTCGCAGATCGCGGCGTTCACACGCGTCGCCTGCCCCTACGATCTCCTCACGACGGGATCGATCGCTCGTTCGATCTTCAACGAGCCAGACCCAGCCATCACGTTGGCCGTTTACGATCCCGGACTCGAAGCGATCGCGTCGGGAGTTATTCGCGGCGAGCGTGGCTTCGTGAAGTTCTTAGCCGTTCATCCTCGCGCTCGTTTGCGGGGCATCGGCACCGAGCTCGTCGGGCGGATCGAAGAGTTCTGCCGCGAGCGTGGAGCGACCAGCATGGAGGTCGGCGCTTCCGCTCCCTTCTACGTCGTTCCCGGCGTGGACGTACGGCTGACGGAGGCTCTCTGCTTCTTCGAATCGCGCGGATACCGGCGTCCGCCCGGGAAGATCGGTGACGCGGTCAACCAAGGCGTGCGGCTCGCGGGCCTACCAGAGCCGGCACTGCCCTGCCACACGGCCTCGCCCGACGACCACGCACGCATCCTGCCGTGGGTGACCGAGCACTATCCGAACTGGATCCCCGAGCTGCAACGCTCCGTTGACCGCGGCACCTGCGTCGTTCATGAAGAGCTGGGTTTCGCGTGTTACGACGTCAACCGTGACGGGTGGTTCGGTCCGATGGCGACCGAGCCCGGCGATCGTTCGCGTGGTGTGGGCACGGCCACGCTGCTGGCTGCGCTGCATCGCATGCGAGCACACGGATACGAGCACGCAGAGATCGCGTGGTCGGGTCCGCTGCTCTTCTACCTGAAGGCGGTATCCGCTCGGGTTTCCCGTGTGTTCTGGTGTTACGCCAAGACGCTCTGAACTAGTCAACGACCTCGGCCACTGCCATGCGGAGCTTCCGGAGCGTCTGGGACAGCAGCCGCGAAACGTGCATCTGCGAGATGCCGAGCTCCTCGGCGATCTGACTCTGCGTCCAATCACGGAAGAATCGCAGGACCAGAATCGTGCGTTCGCGCTCGGGTAACGCGCGCAGATGAGGCTCGAACTCCGCCCAGTCTTCCGCGACCTCGAAATCACTGTCCACGAACGCGAGGCGATTGCTCAGACTCGAGCTCTCCGAGCCCTCGTCCATCGGAGCATCGAGCGAGATGCTCGCATAGGCGTCTTGTGCATCCATCGCCTCGAGCACTTCTTCTTCGGTCAGGTGGGAGTGCTCTGCGATCTCAGCGATCGTCGGCGATCGTCCAAGGTCCTGGGACAGCACCGGCACCGAGTCCTTGATGAGTAGCGTCTGCTCCTGGAGGCGGCGCGGCATCCTCACGGACCAGCCGAGGTCGCGGTGGTACCGCTTGAGCTCACCGAGGATCGTCGGGATCGCGTAGCTCTCGAAAGTGACGCCGCGTGCCGGATCGAATCGATCGACCGACTTCACCAGACCGATCGACGCGACTTGAACGAGGTCGTCGAGGGGCTGGCCGGAGTGCTGGTACCGACGAGCCAGACTTTGGGTCAGCGGGACGTAGTGCTCGATCAGCCGATCGCGAACACCTGGCTCGTCCTTCTTCGCGAACAGCTCGTGGACCAGCTCTGGATCCATGCGCCCCGTCACCCGTCGGATCCCCCTAGACCGGTGGCTGTACGACAGCGCCCGCTCGGCGCTTGATCAGGTGGATGGCCGGACCGTCCTCGGTCTGTTCGAACCGCACATCGTCGATCAACGTTGCCAGCACCCGACGAACGAGCGCCGTTTGTGCGCTGATCGGGGGCCACAGGTCGGTTTGGGTGTCGCGCACGGCGACGATGTCGACGCTGTCTGAGTTGCTCTGGATCCTCACGATCACTTGGTTCGGCGCCGGTCGCGTCGAGATCAATCCGGCGAAGGCTTCGTCCACGGCCAAGCAGAACTCTTCGATCTCGTCGAGCACGAACCCGTCGGTTGCCGCCCACGTTCGAACGACAGAACGAACGACCCGCACTGCTTCCGGTTTGGCCGGAACGGTGAGCACGATCACGCCCGAAGCGTCGCCGTCCTGTGAAGGCAGTGAGAGGCTCACCGCTTGTCGAGAGTCATCGTCCATCGGACCTTAGCATCGCGAGCCTTGGCTGGTTTCCCCGGCACAAAGGTGGGAATACCCATAGAAAGGGTCAAAGTATTCGCCCTGACGAGAATAGGACGGAAAAGCGCTATGGACACATACGCCATCGACATCGACGCCGACTCGCATCTTCTCCCGACCGCGCGGATGTTCGCAGCAACCGTTGCGCGGCAGTTCGGCTGCGCCGAAGACTCGGTGCTCGACGTCAAGATCGCGGTTTCGGAAGCGTGCGCCAACGCGGTGCAGGCACATCAGGAACACGATGTGGCCGCTCCGATCCACCTGAGTGTCGAGGAGGACGAGCAGGGACTCACCTATCAGATAGAGGATTCCGGACCGGGCTTCGATCCAGAGCCCGAACCACCGCGCGCGGTGTTCCAGCGCGCCGTCGAGGGTTCGGAACAGCGGCAGGGCATGGGCCTGGCACTCATCCGGTCGCTCTTCCCATCCGCGCAGTTCGCGCGCTCCGGTCACGGGATGGTTGTGAGTTTCCACATCGACCGCTGAGCCCCGTTTTCCCTCCGTCCGAAGCGGGTATCTACCTGCTAGTTCAATCGAGAAAGGGAGGACAGGATGAGCCTTGGTGCAAGCCTCGTGATCTTCGCGATCGGAGCGATCCTGAAGTTCGGTGTCACCGCATCGGCCGAGGGGATCGACCTCGAAGCGGTCGGCGTGATCCTGATGATCGTCGGCATCATCGGCGGTCTGGTGTCGGCGGCATTCTGGAGTAGCTGGTCGCCGTACCGTCGCACGGTCGTCAGCGAGCGGTCCGTACCCGTCGAGCAAGTCCGCGAGGTCCGCGAAGTCAGAGAAGTCCGGGACTAGCAGGATCGTTCTCGGTTCCATCGCGTCCTCTGTTCTTCTCCGTAACAACAGCCTCATCAGGCATCAGATGAGGACCCTGATGGCCAATATCGAGGATCTCCGAGATCGACGTTTAAGGCCCCTCGGGAGGGGTACCACTTAATTCCCATCCCTGCCCCGCACCTCAGAAGACCGCCGCTTCGCGGCGGTCTTCTGCTTTATCGACAATCTGAACGCCTCCCCGCCTTTTATGGAACCCTAGTGGCTGCTGCTGGGCCGGGTCGGGAGGGGCATGGTGGAGGGCATCGATGTGACTGTCGAAAGAAGCGGCAGCAACGCGACCGTGCAGGTCACAGGGGAGATCGACCTGTCCTCGGCTCCCGGTTTCGACGACGAGGTCACGAGGCTGATCGAGGGGGACGTCACAGAGCTCGTGATCGAGCTCGGCGGGGTCTCCTTCATGGACTCGACCGGCTTGCGGGTGCTGCTGAAGGCGAGCAAGCTCCTCGGCACCAACGGCGGGACGCTCGTCCTCAAGCAGCCGAGCGGTCCGGTGCGGCGCCTCCTCGAAGTGAGCGGCCTGGACACGCATTTCCGCATCGACTAACGCCCTTCGATGCCCGAAGTAACCAGTTTGGCCCCCGCGCACGGCGGGTAGCTCAGAAGGGACGAAAGGAGTCTCTCATGGGTATCGGAGTCAGTATCTTCATGGTCGCTTTGGGGGCGATCCTCGCGTTTGCGGTGAGCGCCACCGTGCCGGACGCGAACCTCGAGATGATCGGCGTGATCCTTATGATCGCCGGCGGCGTCGGCCTTCTCATCTCGATCGCGCTCGGCGCGTCGCGGCGCGACGGCGGCGTGGTTGAAGAGCGAGTGATCGAGCGCGAACGCCCCGCCTGAGCTCCATCTGAGTCGCCTGGCTGAGTCGCCTGGACGCGGCAACGCGTTCCTAGCAAGCAAGTTGAAAGGCCGTGGCTCTAGCCGCGGCCTTTCCTCTTCTCCCAAAGTTGAGGAAAGGCGCTTCGATCTCGCCCCTGCTGGGTAGGTAGGTGTTCCGAACACGACACGGCAGGGATATGGCGAAGATCCTCACAAACCGCCGTTTGCAAACACTCTTTGGAGCTGTGATCGTTCTCGTTCTCGTGTCTGTCGTCGGCTCGATCGGATTCGCATCGGTCATCCGCTCGTCGAGCAAAGAGACGAACTCGTTCCTTCGCTCATCGTTGTCGAGCAAGATGTTCTCCTCGGACGGGTCCATCCTCGCCGACCTGCACGGCGAGATCGATCGAGACCCCGTGAAGCTCGCCGCCATCCCGGAATCGATGCAGAGCGCCGTGATCGCCATCGAGGACCGGCGCTTCTACGACCACGGGGGTATCGATCTGGTCGGGACCACACGCGCTCTGCTCAAGAACCTTCGCGGCGATCGCCAGGGAGGGTCGTCGATCTCCCAGCAGCTCGCGAAGAATCTCTACTCCTACGGAGAGTCGCGGACGCTCATACACAAGGCGTCCGAAGCCGTTCTCACCCTCGGGCTCGAGGCGGTATCGACCAAGGACCAGATCCTCGAGGCCTACCTCAACACGGCCTATTTCGGCCGCGGCGTATACGGCGTGCAGACCGCAGCGCGGTCGTACTTCCGCAAGGACGTTGCCGACCTCACGCTCGGCGAATCCGCGTACCTCGCCGGCCTGATCCACATGCCCGGGCGCTACGACTACACAACGAGCGACGTCGAAGACGAACAGCGCGACCGCAAGAAGGCGGCGCTCGCCCGGCGCAACGTCGTGCTCGGCGCGATGGCCGACGTCGGATCGATCTCAGCAGCCCTCGCGCGCACCAAGAGCGCGCAGCCGATCGACATCAGCCCGCCGCGCGACTCGCGCTGGCAGCACCCGTACTTCGTGGACGCCGTGCTCCGGGAGCTCGGCGTGCTTCGCAACCGCGGCGAGTCGACGCCCGACGACCGCTTCGACTTCCTCGGCGACACTCACAGCGAGCGCGCGCAAGCCGTCTATCGCAAGGGTCTGCGCATCCACACCTCACTCGAGCCCCGCGCCCAGCACAACGCCGAGAAAGCGCTGGCCGCGCAGCTGCCGAGTGGGGTATTTCCGAAGCTGTCGGCCGCCCTCGTCAGCGTCGAGCCGGACACCGGCCTGGTTCGCGCGCTCATCGGCGGGCGCGACTACTACCCGAAGGGCTGCGAAGAAAACGACGGTGCCACCGCCCGTCCGGTATGCCGGCACGCGAAGGTGAACCTCGCTCTCGGTTCTGCGTCCGGCGGCAGCGGACGCCAGCCCGGGTCGTCCTTCAAGCCAGTCGTGCTGGCCGCAGCTCTCGAGGACGGACTCTCGCTCCGTCAGACGCTCAACGGCTCGGCGTTCACGTACAAGTACGGCAAGGACGACAACGGTGCGCCAGGGCAGGTCTGGAAGGTGCAGAACTACGAGGGCAGCGCCGGCGGAGAGATGAGCGTTGTGGACGCCACCGTACGCTCGGTCAATGCCGCGTACGCGCGGCTCGAAGTGCAGTTCCTCGGAGACGGCGACGGCCTGAAGGGAGCCGCCAAGGTCGCCGCGCTCGCGCGCAAGCTCGGGATCAGCTTTCCAACCACGCGCGACCTCGAGGCTTCCTGCGGCACGAGCTACTTGAAGCACGGCGGGTGTACGCCGGCCGACATGGTTCCCGCGATCGCGCTCGGGGCGAAGGAGGTCGCACCGATCGAGATGGCCGGCGCGTACGCGACCTTCGCCAACGAAGGGGTCTACGCCAAGCCGACGTTCATCGAAAAGATCACCGACGCGACCGGAAAGGTCGTGTACCGCGCGAAGCCGCAACGTCACCGAGCGGTCTCGCGCAACACCGCACTCGGTGTCTCACACGTGCTTCAGCAGGCTGTCTCCCGCGGGACGGGACGTGCGGCAGCACTCCCCGATCGTCCCGTTGCCGGCAAGACCGGAACGTCGCAAGCGTGGCGTGACGCGTGGTTCGACGGCTACGTGCCACAGCTGATGACCGTGGTGTGGGTCGGCAACCCCGTTCCCGTACAGGCGCGCGACGGCAGCTGGGCGGTCGAATCGATGACGCCGTCCAACGGCTACGGCATCAAGGTCACCGGCGGCTCTTACCCCGCGCGCATCTGGAACGCGTACATGGGGCCGGCGTTGAGCAAGACGCGAGTCGACTCCTTCCCCGCCGCGCCGGGAGTGCTCTTCGGTCCGTCCCAGAAGCTCAAACCGATCGACGGAGAGTCGCCTGAGGTGTCGGAGGTGTCGGAGGTGTCGGACCTTGCCGCCCTGATCAGGTTGGAACGCGCGGGGCACCGCGTCGTCGTGCACCGAGAATGCCCTCCGGGCGGTTCCCGCGGGATCAATGTCTGGAAGACCGAGAAGCGCGGCGATACCACGCACGTCTACCGCAGCCGGGCGGTGTGTTGAGGCTAGTGCGCGTCTAGCCAGGCCACGAGGTCGGCGATGACCTTGTCCTTCTCCGGCTCGTTCAGCACCTCGTGGTACAGGCCGTCGTAGGCCTGCAGCGTCTTGTCGCCGATCACAAGGGTCGCGTAGACCATGTTTGCCCCGTCGATCGAGGTGAGCAGATCGGCCGTCCCATGGAGGAGAAGGACGGGCACGGCAACCTTCGGGATGGCATCGACGGCTTTGCCGATGGTTTCGACCACGCGCTCGATCATCGCCGGCGGAACGTCCTCGTTGAAGACGAGCGGGTCGTCCACGTAGGCCTTCACGACAGCCTCGTCGCGCGAGATCGATGACGGCGGCAGGCCTTCGCCGGTGCTCATCGCCTCGATCGCGGCAGGTCCCGGCGCAACGGCCACGCCGGACAAGACGAGCCCGGTCAACACCTCGCTCGGTATCGCATTGGCCGCGGGCAGCGCGAAGAGTGTGCCCATGGAATGCGCGAGGAGGAACGTCTTGTCGTGGCCGGCGCTCGCGGCCACGACCTGATCGGCGACATCGGTGATGAGCTGGCCGCTGTCGCCGCCCATGTCTCCCGGGAACCCGACCGATTGTCCATGACCGCGATGGTCGAAGCCGTGGACGGCGTAGCCGGCGGCGTTGAGGGCTTGGGCGACGTGCTCGTACCGTCCGGAGTGTTCGGCCATACCGTGCGCGATGACGACCATGCCCTTGGCGCCGGGAAGCGGC
Organism: uncultured Actinomycetes bacterium; assembly: GCA_964520325.1. GTDB lineage: Bacteria > Actinomycetota > JAICYB01 > JAICYB01 > JAICYB01 > CAZFOB01. The sequence continues at coordinate 16,166 of CAZFOB010000032.1, forward strand.
CAGTCCCGCGTGAAGATGTCTGCCATGAGGGCCCATGCAAGCACCGCCGGTGCACAGAGCGCCAATCCGTGCGTCAACCCTTAGACTCGCTAGCTACGGGCCCTTAGCTCAGTGGTAGAGCACTGCCTCGACACGGCAGGGGTCGCAGGTTCAAGTCCTGCAGGGCCCACGAGATTTGAACCCTAGAGTCAACGTTGGAACCCAAGGAGTCGCGATCAGTGCCAGCGTTCACATCGAAGACGGCGAACGGGTGAATTGAAGCCTTCGCGCGAGATCCGCGAGTGCGTGCTCGGCATCTACCAGGACATGTCCGAGGGCGAGTTCCCGCACCGGTTCTCGATGTCTCCGGACGTTGTCATGGTCGGAACAGGACCGGGCGAGGTTTGGGTCGGTGGCCAAGCCATCCGCACAGTCTTCCAGGTACAGAACGAAGAGCTCGGCCTCGTCAAGTTGGTTCCCGGCACCATCCGTGCGTACGAAGAAGGAACCGTCGGCTGGGCGTTCGACGAATCAACCGTGATCCTCCCGGACGGAACGCGACTGCCAACACGTGTGACATTCGTGTTCCACCGAGAGAACGGGGAGTGGCGAATCATCCATGGCCACACGTCCAACGTCTCTGACAACCTGGAGTATTGGGGAACCGACATCGATCTCTCGATGGACAGGATCGCGACACTGGTCCAGAACGAACGGCCAGACCTCGGGTCCCTCACGTCGACCGAGGGCACCGTGACGATCATGTTCACTGATCTCGAGTCCTCTACAGCGACGAACGAGTCGATGGGTGACGACGCGTTCCTTCCTCTCCTTCTCAAGCACAACGAGATCGTCCGCACCCGGACGGCGGAGTCTGGCGGCTCAGTCGTGAAGTCGCAGGGCGACGGGTTCATGCTGGCTTTCCCGTCAGCTCGGCGCGCGGTCGAGTGTGCGAAAACCATCCAGCGAGAGGTCGCGACCGTGGATGAACACCTCAAGGTCCGGATGGGATTGCACACGGGTGAGCCGGTCCGCCAGGCCGACGACTTCTACGGTCGCGACGTCGCCTACGCCGCTCGGATCGGCTCAGCAGCGAACGGAGGCGAGGTGCTGGTGTCGTCCCTCGTGAAGTCCCTCGTCGAGCCGTCAGGCTCCGTCACCTTCGCTGCCGCGCGCGAGCTCGAGCTCAAGGGGTTCGACGGACTACAGACCGTGTTCGCAGTTGACTGGTGAGACCGTGAAGGGTCCGCTGAAACTCGGGGTTCTTAGGTTCAAGTGATCACCGCAACACCTCGTTGAGCTGCAAGGTTCGAGCAATCGACGAGGAGGTGCGGAGATGGCGACGCGACGCTGGAAGAGACTGCTCCCCGATACGCGGAGAGAGATCATCCGCATGGCTGCGAAGGGGGCATCGAACCCGGAGATCATCGAGGCGCTCGATCTCTCTGAAGGTGTGGTGTGCAGGGTCCTCATCCCCTTCGGCGGCGTGTTCCGCCCCGAGGCGTGGACACCGTCGTCAGCGCGCCTGTCGCTCGATGAGCGCATCGAGATCAAGCTGGGGATCGAGCGCGGATGGTCGCTGCGAGCCATCGCGGCGTCGATCGGCCGACACGTATCGACCGTCTCGCGCGAGGTGACGGCCAACGGCGGCCGGAAGTGGTATCGGCCGATGAAAGCGCAGGCGCGAGCAGCGAGGAAGGCTCGACGACCGAAGCCGACGAAGCTCCAGACACACGCGGCGCTGCGCGAGCGGGTCGTCGCTGACCTCGAGCGGCTGTGGTCGCCGATGCAGATCGCAGAGCGCCTACGCTTGGACTTCAAGGACGACCCTGCCATGTCGATCTCCCACGAGTCGATCTACAAGTCGCTGTACGTCCAGGGCCGCGGCGAGCTGCGCAAGGAGCTCGCCAGGTGCCTGCGCACGGGGCGGAAGAAGCGCAAGGCGCGCGGACGCCTCGAGACGCGCGGGACGATCCCCGACATGGTCATGATCAGCGAGCGTCCGCCCGAGGTCGCTGACCGCGCCGTCCCTGGCCACTGGGAGGGCGATCTCATCTTCGGCGCCAACAACCGAAGCGCCATCGGCACGCTCGTCGAGCGGACCACGCGCCTCACGCTGCTGCTGCACCTGCCGAACGACCGCACGCCGGAGACGGTGCGCAAGACGATGGCCAAGGCCATCAGGACGCTGCCCGAGGCGATCCGTCGCTCGATCACGTGGGATCAGGGCAAAGAGATCGCTGAGCACGCACGATTCACCGTCGATACCGGAGTGCAGGTGTACTTCTGCGATCCGCACTCACCGTGGCAACGCGGCACGAACGAGAACACCAACAAGCTCTTGCGGCAGTACTTTCCGAAAGGGACGGACCTATCAATCCACAGCGCCAAGGATCTTCAGCGTGTTGCGGACAGCCTCAACGGCCGGCCTCGACAGACCTTGAGTTGGATGACACCATCGGAGAAGTTCGTCGAGGTTGTTGCGTCGACCGGTTGAATCTGCCGTTTGAAAGCTGTCCAATCAGGCCCACGCTGTGATGTGTCGCGTCAGTGTGAAACACGCGTCAGCATTTTCAGACCCCGGCCGCAAGAACGCGCCGTGGGTTTCGCCACCCGGCGTTTCATCTGGTTCACGAAATCGTCGGCGATCATCGTGGACCATGGCTCTGCCAAAACCGAGCCAACGATCTCATCCTCATCGAGCAGCAGTTCCGGCGACAAATCCTTCCTGGTCACCTCTACAAGACCGAGTTGTCGGATGTGGCCACTACTGTGACGCTGGCATGGCTAGGCAGAGGCATCCCGACAAGGAAGGTGAAATAGCACTCCGTCTCCTCGAATCTGCTGGGTGGAGAGTTGAGCGCAGCAAGGGATACTTCAGGGCGTTTTGTCCGTGCGGACGCCACATGGCCTCGGTCTTCCTCAGTCCCGCGAGCAGCGGGTACTTCCGAAGAAAGGCAGAATGGGTTATCAGGAGATGCCAGTGAGCTTTCAGGTTCATGTCACCAACGAGCTTCGGGTGTCAGGTATTGATGATCCTGAAGCTACCTTGAACGCTGCGGTCGAGGCCGTCAGCGCAGAGGTTGTGGAGATTGGCCTCGACGAGCCCTTCGTGTTTGGTGAAATCACGTCGAGCGCAAGTTGGACTCTTCGAGTTGAGTTTGCGGCGCAAGTGAGTGGCCCAGAAGACCTGCTTGATCAAACCCATGAGATTTCTCAGAGGCTCTTGAGGGCCATTGGCTTCCCGCCTAACCTCGGCGTAGCAATCAGCCAATCCGCTGAACTAGTCCCTGCATGAAGACGGTGTCGGGACATGAAATAGATGCTTCCGACTAATCGGGTTCCGACACATCCAGGCGAGATCTTGAGTGAGGATTTCCTCAAGCCGCTTCATCTAACGCAAGTTGCGCTCGCCGAACACCTCGGGGTGCCTGTTCAGCGAATCAACGAATTGGTCCGAGGCAAGCGTGGGATCACTCCAGAGACGGCGTGGCTCCTCGCCGGCGCCCTCGGCACGACGCCCGACACCAGCTAAGAGCACCGGATGATTGAGACTTTGGCGCTTCAGCCACCTTGGAGTGATTAAAACCCCGGGTTCAAAATACGTCCACCAGGGCCTACGCTGGACCTTCGGAGAGCAACCTCGCCGATTCTACGCTGTGGTATCATTTCTTACAGATTCGTAGGAGGATAGACATGGCCGACAGGCAAATCTCTGCCAGCGTCTCCGAGGAAACGGCGAAGCTCCTCGACGACTATGCCGAGGCGCACGGGGTGAAGAAGGGTTACATGATCGAGGATGCGCTCCTCCATCACATGCTGGCGCTCCGCGAGCTTCCTGCCGACGTGATTATCCCGCCGCGGATCGTCGTCACCGAAGAGTCAATGCGAAAGATCGCCGAGCTCCTCGAGCGCCCACCCGCACCGACGCCAGCGATGAAGGAGCTCATGCGCGGCGGCCGCGCGAAGCGTGGCTGAGATCGAGGTTCGTCTCCTCGAGCCAACCGACGACCGGTCCGGATTCCGCTCTGGGAGCGACGACCTCGATCGTTACTTCCATCGATTCGCAGGACAGAACCAATTCCGTCATCACATCGGCGCGACGTTCGTGGCTATCGTCGAGGGAACTATTGCCGGCTACGCGACGGTGGCCGCGTCTCACGTCGAAGCGGCGACGCTGCCGACTGCTCTGCGTCGGCGGCTTCCGAGCTACCCGTTACCAGTGCTCAGGCTCGCCCGACTTGCCGTCGACGAACGCTCGACAGGCTCGGGCATCGGCCTCGTGCTCCTCCGGGCCGTCTTCGTGACAGCGCATCGGATGGCAGCAGATGTCGGATGCATCGGAGTCGTCGTCGACGCGAAGCCACCGACAATTCCCTTCTACGAGCGATTCGGATTCGTCCCCCTTGACCCGAGGCGAGGGGTTCTCGGCGACCGCCCGGAGCCGCTTCCCATGTTTCTCCGGCTGAAAGACATCCTCTCGCCCGACTGATCGCCGGTCCTCAGAGGGGTCGCAGGTTCAAGCCCTGCAGGGCCCACGCACTTACGACCGCGACCAAACCTTCGCGCGGCCTAACGGTGTCCGTGTACTGGATGAGCAAGAACCTCAGCCGTCGTGCCGCCGCCGCTCGCCACCGGGGGCGGCGAAGTCGACGTTCTCCGCCGTAGCGGTGCCGTTCGTCCGCCCCGGGTAGCTGACCCACGTCATGCAGACGTTGAGCTCGTCGATGACGCTCGAGGCCTCGATCTTCGTCCCGTTGCCGAGCTCCATGCTCTCCGTGGTGTGGGCGTCCTCGATGAGGGTCAGGTCGTAGCCCAGGCCGAGGGCGCCGTAGGCCGTGGCGCGGATGCACCAGTTGGTCGCGGCACCGGCCAGCGCGACGTGTGTCGCGCCCAGCTTTGCGAGCTCATCCTCGAGTGCGGTCTGGGCCCACAGATAGTTCCTGAGGCATCATGACCGCGCTCGGCTAAAGGATCTCGAGTTCATCGAGGCTCGGCGCTGCACGGATCGACGCGCTCAGGGTTCCCCACACCGCGAGAAGGAAAGCGACGGCGGCGAAGAGTGCGATCGTCGTGCGCGCCGATGTGGCTCCGAGCATGACTCCGGCCACAAGCGGGCCGAGCGGCGCGATCGCGAGCGAGATCGTGCCGCGAACGGATTCCGCCCGGCCGAGTAACCGGTCCGGCGTCAACGCGATCCGGTATCCGTGAACGATGGAGTTGCTCGACGGGATCACCAGCGCGGTGGCGAGCATCCCGGCGACGAGCACATAGACGCTCGGCCAGACGAGGAATGCTGCGAAGTGGGTTGCGTCTGATCTTCTGACCGGTTTGTGGTTGAAGAATCTCCACGGGTTGT
>CAZFOB010000033.1:0-20634 GCA_964520325.1 uncultured Actinomycetes bacterium
ACAACTTCCACGATCGGCATGAGGGGGTAGCTCCGGCTATTTTCAGGTCAGGCGAACCGAAGCCTTGGCGAGATAGCTTCGCGCCAGCTCGTCCCCGGTCAAAGCCGCACGACCTGGCCCGGTCGCACGTTCGGATCGAGCACCCAGTAGCGTGACCCGCGCAACACCCGGCGCTCGGCACCCCGGCGATCGAGCCGTTGCCGGACGGTCTGCAGGTACCCTGCGACGGAGCCGTGCTCGTCGTATGCGACCACGCCGTCGCAGGCGATGTCGAAGATCAAAAACCCCAGGTCGTCCAGTTCCGCCTCGGTGTGAACGAGCGGCGATAGACGGGTCCAGATGCCGTCGGTCCGGATGCGCTCGAGGAAGGGCGCTGCGAGGTGATCGACTGCGCCGAACTCGTCCATCCGCGGCATGCGTCCGGCAATGAGCGGCTCAGCCACGACCAGCAGATCGAGGTCCGAGTCGTGACGCATCGCTCTTCGTGCAACCGATCCGTACACGACGACCCCTTCGAGGCGGTCGCCATAGACCGATCGGCAGCCTTCGACCACCACGTCCACAAGCTCATCGAAGGTCTCCTTGAGCACGACACCATTCTGTCACCGTGAGAGCCCGCAAACGCGGGTCGGATTACAGTTGAGGTTCCGAGCACTCGATGTGAGGGAGGGAGACCCGATTGGCGAAGATCCTAAAGTCGATCCTCGATGAGAAGGGCGACGAGCTCGCGCTCGGCGACGAGGACTCGAGCTTTACGCTGAGCGAGGTCAACGCTCGGGTGAACCGGTTGATCCACGGGTTGCGCGGCCTCGGCCTGGCCGTCGGCGATCCGGTTGCGGTGCTGTCCAACAACCGCAATGAGTACCTCGAGGTCAACGGCGCCGTCTCGCACGCGGGCTGGGTGCTCGTCCCGGTGAACTGGCACCTCGTTGCCGACGAGATCGCCTACATCCTCGCCGACTCCGGCACCAAGGCGATCTTCGCGGAAGCCGATCTTCTCGATGTCGCGAACAAGGCCATCGAGATCGCCGGGCTCCCGGACATCAAGATCCTCTTCAGCGGAGCGAAAGCCGCCAAGGGGAAGGGCTGGCTCGATTACGAAGACCTTCTCGATGGCGCCTCGCCCGAAGAACCCGAAGATCAATCGGGCGGAGCGAACATGTTCTACACCTCGGGCACCACCGGCAAGCCGAAGGGCGTGCGCTCGACGGCGATGCGTCCGGGGCAAGATCTCGACGCGCTCATCCAAACCATCGCCGGCCTCGGTGGCTTGCTCGGTATCCGAGGCGTGAAGACGTTGATCAACTCGCCGCTGTACCACGCCGGCCCCTTCGCGTGTGCCGCCGTGACGTCGGCGCTCGGCGGGGCGATCGTCCTTCGCCGCAAGTTCGACCCGGTGGAAAGCTTGCAACTCATCCAGGACGAATCGATAGGACAGGCGTACTTCGTCCCGACGCACTTCGTCCGGTTCCTCAAGCTCGACGACGGGACGAAGAAGAAGTTCGACCTCAGCTCGCTCGAGAACGTGTGGCACACGGGCGCACCGTGCCCTCCCGACGTCAAGAGACAGATCATCGAATGGTGGGGGCCGGTGCTCAGCGAGTACTACGGCGCGTCCGAGGGTCTTGGTTCGGGCACGTTCGTGACGTCGGCCGAGTGGCTGGCCAAGCCTGGGACGGTAGGCAAGGCGTTGCCGACATGTCTGGTGTTGATCCTTGACGACGCAGGCAACGCCGTGAAGACCGGCGAAATCGGGCAGGTGTGGTTCAAGAGCCTGATCGGCGCCGACTTCGAGTACGCCGGCGCACCGGAGAAGACCAAGGAAGCGCACAAGGAGCCGGGGACGTACACCTACGGCGACGTCGGCCACCTCGACGAGGACGGCTTCCTGTTCCTGTCCGATCGTAAGATCGACATGATCGTGTCGGGTGGTGTGAACATCTATCCCGCCGAGATCGAGTCGGTGCTCATCACTCACCCGAAGATCGCCGACGTGGCCGCGTTCGGCGTGCCGAACGACGAGTTCGGTGAAGAGGTGAAGGCCGCGGTGCAGCTCGTGGCGGATATCGAGCCCACTCCCGAACTGGAAGCCGAGCTGCGGACCTTCGCCAAGGAGAAGCTCGCCGGGTACAAGAACCCGCGCAGCTGGGATTTCCACGAAGACTTTCCGCGGACACCGACGGGCAAGCTCCAGAAGCGGCTGCTGCGCGACCCCTACTGGGAGGGCCGTACCCGGTCGATCTGAAGCGTCGCTAGCATCGTGTTTTCCGGAGGAGTCGCATAGCTCGGCCGAGTGCGCACGCTTGGAAAGCGTGTAGGGGGGAAACCCTCTCGAGGGTTCGAATCCCTCCTCCTCCGCTCTTCTCCTTTCAGCCGGATAGAATCGCCCTTCGTCCGGTTCGGGCGCCGGCCGGGTCCCGCGCGACGAACGGTCCGTGAACCCCGCCAGGCCCGGGAGGGAGCAACGGTAGCGGTGTCCTTCGGGTGCCGCGGGAGCGCCTGGCCGGCGCCCGAACCGGATAACCAGCACGTCGGTCGAGGGTCGTACAGTGTGTGCCGTGAGCTACCTCTCCCTGTACCGCAAGTGGCGTTCGACGTCCTTCAACGAGGTTCTCGGACAGGCCCACGTCACCGAGACCCTGACCGGCGCGATCCGTGAGGACCGCGTCGCGCACGCATACCTCTTCGCCGGCCCCCGGGGCACTGGAAAGACCTCGACTGCGCGCATCCTCGCCAAAGCGCTCAACTGCGAGAACGGCCCGACGGCCGATCCGTGCGGTGAGTGCCTGCGCTGCCGCGAGATCACCGGGGGCAGCTCGCTCGACGTCCTCGAATTCGACGCCGCGTCGCATACGTCGGTGGACGACGTCCGCGAGATACGAGAGCGGATCCCGTACGCGACCGCCGGCGGCGGACGCAAGGTCTACATCATCGACGAGGCGCACCAGCTCTCCAACCCCGCGTTCAACGCGCTGCTCAAGATGCTCGAAGAGCCGCCGGAGCACGTGATCTTCGTGCTGTGTACGACAGAGTCGCATCGCGTGCCTGCCACTGTTGTGTCGCGTTGCCAGCGGTTCGAGTTCAGACGTTTGGGGGCCGATGTGCTCGGTGCGCACCTCGTGCACGTCGCGTCAGAAGAGAAGATCGAAGTGGACGACAAGGCGGTTGCGCTGATCGTCCGTCATGCGCGGGGCTCGGCGCGCGACGCGTTGTCGCTGCTCGATCAGGCAGCGGGCACTGCTGGAGGTAGCGTTACCCGTGAGGTGATCCTCGACATCCTCGGCGAGGCACCAGAGGATGTTTTGCTCGACCTGGCCGAAGCCATCTCCCAAGAAGACATCCTCGCGGTCTTCGCGCGCGTGGAGGAGCTCGTCGAGAAGGGATGGGACCCGCGTCAGCTGCTGGTTCAGCTGCTCGAGGAATTCAGGGCGCTCTTCCTCGCACACCGCGGCGTCGAAGACAAGGGCGAAGTCGATCCCGAGCACGCGGAGCGACGAAGCTCGCTGTCGCGAGTGTTTACATCGGCGCACATCGAGTGGGTGCTGCAAGCGCTGGCCGATGCACAGGCCGACATGCGTCTGTCGACGCACCCGCGGTTGACGCTCGAGGTCGCGCTCGCGCGTGCGTCCAACCTCGAAGTGCGCGAGACGCAAACCGTTGTGGCGCGCATCGAACGTCTCGAGCGCGCCATGCTCCAGGGGGCCCCTCGACCGGACGGGATCCCCCAGCCAGTGGCTTCAGTGCCGGTGGCCGCGGCGCCGGTAGCGTCGGCAACAACTGCTGCGCCGGCGCCGAAGAAGCCGGAGCCAGAACCCAAACAGAGGAGGCCTGTGCCCGCGGCCGCGCCTGTCGACGGATCTCTCCAGCAGCAGTGGGACGCGGTGTTGGAAGCCGTTCGCGGGCGTAGCCGCGTCACGCACACCCACCTCCGACAGGGCTGGCCGATCGCGCTCGAGGGTGACCGGATCGCCGTGGGTTTCGACAAGGACTTCCACGCGCAGGAGCTGATCACCAAGGTCGATCATGTCCAGCGCATCAACGACGTGCTCGAACAGGTCTTCGGACGCAAGGTGCTCCTCGAGGCCCGCGTGCAAGGTGGTGGACGTCCTGCGGCGCACGGCGGCGACACGAGCACCGATCCCGCCGCACACGACGCCGTCGATCTCGCCAAGCGCGCTCTCGGGGCCGAGGTCGTCAAAGAGGTCATCACCTGAGCTTCGCCCCCATCGTCCAGCGGCTCATCGACGAGCTCAACCGGCTTCCTGGTGTCGGGCCGAAGAGCGCGCAGCGTCTCGCGTTACACATCCTGCGATCAGCGCAGGGCGATGTCGATCGCTTGACCGACGCGATGAAGGAAGTGAAGGACAAGGTCACGTTCTGCCGCACGTGCTTCAACCTCGCCGAAGGGATGTTGTGTCCGGTGTGCCGCGACGCCGGACGCGATCCGTCCATGGTGTGCGTTGTCGAGGAGATCAAGGATCTCGCCGCTCTCGAGCGCACTGCCGAGTACCGCGGCAAGTACCACGTTCTCGGGGGATGCATCTCGCCGCTCGACGGCATCGGCCCCGAGGACCTGCGCATCCGAGAGTTGCTCGAGCGGCTGCGGCCTATCGGTGAAGACGGCATCAAGGAAGTGATCCTCGCGACCTCGCCGACCGTCGAAGGCGAAGCGACCGCGCATTACGTGAGCAGCTTGGTGCACCCGCTCGGCATCAAGGTCACGCGCATCGCCTCCGGCCTTCCCGTAGGCGGCGACCTCGATTACGCGGACGAAGTGACGCTCGGGCGAGCGCTCGAAGGCCGCCGCGAGGTCTAGGTTTCGCTAGACACGCCCTCCAGGACGCATCCCCCTCATAGCCGACGAAGACGCGCCGATACATCAATGGCCCCATAGGCTGTCGTTCGGGGGTATAGGAGTACTCATGAGGTCTGTCAGACCGGTCGCTTTCGTCGTAGCGCTTCTCGTTGTCGGGTCTCTCGGACCGGCTGCATCGGGTTCCGGATCTCGGGCCGATCAGCCCGCACCCGCGGAAGGATCTCCAAAGTCGCATCCGGAGCTCCAAGAGCTCGAGCAGGAGTACGCGCGGGACGGAAGCGTCGACGGCGCAACTCACCGCGAGAAGGACACTCCTGTCTACGGACAGCTCGTCACGATCTCCGCGGTGCCCACCGGCTCGGGAGACGAGCTTCTCGCCGACCTCGAAGCGCTCGGCCTCAAGGGCGGCACCGCTCTTCCGAAGATGGTCACGGGTCGGCTGCCCGTGGCTTCACTCGAGCAGGCCGAAGGATTGGACAGCTTGCAGTACATGCGCCCCGACTGGTTCCAAAGCGGCGCAGGGGCCATCACCAGCCAGGGCGACCCCGCGATGAAGGCGGACGACGCTCGCGCGGCGTTCGGAGTGAACGGGACCGGTGTGAAGGTCGGCACCCTCTCGGACACCTACAACCGTCTCGGCGGCGCGTCGAGCGATGTGGCCTCCGGGGACCTTCCCGCCGGTGTGCAAGTGCTCGAGGAAGGCCCAAACTCCGGCGCCAGCGACGAAGGCCGAGCGATGATGCAGCACATCCACGATGTTGCGCCGGGCGCGACGCAAGCTTTCCATTCGGCATTCCTCGGGCAGGGCAACTTCGCGCAGGGGATCATCGACCTCAAGAACGCTGGAGCGGGAGTCATCAACGACGATGTCTTCTACTTCGCCGAGCCGTTCTTCCAGGACGGCGTGATCGCGCAGGCCATCGACACAGTCACCGCCGGCGGAGCGTCGTACTTCTCGGCGGCCGGCAACCAAGGACGCCAATCGTACGAGTCGGCCTTCCGCGATACCGGTGTCGTTGGCCGGGACGGAACGATGCACGACTTCGATCCGACGGCCGGAACCGACACCCGCCAACGGCTGACGATCGCCCCCGGCTCGTCGATCGCTGTCTTCTTGCAGTGGGACGACCCGTTCGGGACTCATGCACCGAGCACAAACGGCCCGGCCTCGGACATCGACATGTACCTGTTCTCGTCGTCCGGCGCACTGCTCCGGTCGAGCGTGGCCAACAACATCACCACGCTCGAGCCGATCGAGTCGATCTTCTTCCAGAACACTGGCCGTTCGTCGATGCAGGTCGACCTGCAGATCGAGCGCTTCTCCGGACCCGTCCCCGGGCTCATCAAGTGGATCGACTTCGACGGCGGGGCAACCGTCAATCAGTTCGCCACGAACAGCTCGACCGCGATCGGTCACGCCAATGCCGCCGGCGCGATGTCCACCGGCGCGGCGTTCTGGGCGCAGACCCCCGACTTCGGCGTGTCGCCGCCGGTGCTCGAGTCGTACTCTTCTGCCGGCGGGACGTCGATCCTGTTCGGCACGAACGGCGTGCGTCTGCCGCAGCCATCGGCGCGCCAGACACCGGACTTCACTGGTCCGGACGGCGGCAACACCACGTTCTTCGGGCAGGACATCGGAAACGACGCAGACACGTTCCCCAACTTCTTCGGGACGTCGGCGGCCGCACCACATGTGGCCGGCGTCGCAGCTCTCGCGATCGACAAGGTTGCCGGCGCTGGCCCGAGCGATGTCTGCAACGCCCTCTCGCTCACGGCGGTGAACATGGGGCCCGCGGGGTACGACTTCGATTCCGGCTTCGGGTTGGTGAACGCGAACGCTGCGCTCACGATGTTGACCGCGCCTGGGTTGGGCGGACCTTGCGCTGCCGGCGGGGCGCCGCAGATCACGATCACCGATGTGTCCGCGAACGAGGGAAACTCCGGCACCACGAGCTTCAACTTCAGCGTGGCGCTCTCCCAGGCTCCCATCGGCACCAACACCGCGACCGTGCAGTTCGCAACCGCGAACGGCACGGCTACCCAGCCGGGAGACTTCACGTCGAACTCCGGACCGCTGACGTTCTCGGCCGCGAGTCCGGGACCGCGCACCGTTACCGTCGCGGTTGTCGGCGATGCGGTGGACGAAGCGAACGAAACGTTCTTCGTGAACCTCACCAGTCCCGCGTGCACCGGGAGCGGCTGCACCACGCCGACGCTCGCGGACAACCAGGGTCTCGGCACCATCGTCAACGACGACGGTGCCGTCGTCCGCGCCATCTCTATCAACGACGTCTCGGTCACCGAAGGCGGTCTGGCCACCTTCACCATCTCCGCGACCAACCCCGGAGCTGCCGCCACCCTGAACGTGGCCACCTCGAACGGCTCGGCCACGGCTCCCGGCGACTACACCGCCGTGTCGACAACGCCGGTCACCATCGACTCGGCCGCCACCACCGCGGCCTTCTCCGTCCAAACCACCCAGGACACCACGTCGGAGCCGACCGAAACCTTCTTCCTCAACCTGTCGAGCCCCTCGACCAATGCCACGATCACCGACGCACAGGGCCAGGCCACGATCCTCGACAACGACGGGACACCCGGCGTGCGCGCGTTGAGCGTGAATGACGTCTCGGTCACCGAAGGCGGCCTTGCCACCTTCACCGTCTCGGCCACCAACCCGGGCGCTCAGGCCACCGTGCAGGTCACCACGTCCAACGGATCGGCCACGGCCGGCTCCGACTACACGGCCATCTCCGGTGGTTCCTTTGGAAGGGGCGCCATGACGGTGACCATCGGCGCTTCCGCCACCACGGCGACCGTCTCCGTCCAGACCACCCAGGACACGGCTCAGGAACCGAGTGAGACCTTCTTCCTCAACCTGGCCAGCCCCTCGGCCAACGCCACCATCACCGACGCCCAGGGCCAAGCAACGATCATCGACGACGACGGTGCCGTCGTCCGCTCGATCTCCGTCAACGACGTTTCGGTCACCGAAGGCGGTCTGGCCACCTTCACCATCTCCGCGACCAACCCCGGAGCTGCCGCCACCCTGAACGTGGCCACCTCGAACGGCTCGGCCACGGCTCCCGGCGACTACACCGCCGTGTCGACAACGCCGGTCACCATCGACTCGGCCGCCACCACCGCGGCCTTCTCCGTCCAAACCACCCAGGACACCACGTCGGAGCCGACCGAAACCTTCTTCCTCAACCTGTCGAGCCCCTCGACCAATGCCACGATCACCGACGCACAGGGCCAGGCCACGATCCTCGACAACGACGGGACACCCGGCGTGCGCGCGTTGAGCGTGAATGACGTCTCGGTCACCGAAGGCGGCCTTGCCACCTTCACCGTCTCGGCCACCAACCCGGGCGCTCAGGCCACCGTGCAGGTCACCACGTCCAACGGATCGGCCACGGCCGGCTCCGACTACACGGCCATCTCCGGTGGTTCCTTTGGAAGGGGCGCCATGACGGTGACCATCGGCGCTTCCGCCACCACGGCGACCGTCTCCGTCCAGACCACCCAGGACACGGCTCAGGAACCGAGTGAGACCTTCTTCCTCAACCTGGCCAGCCCCTCGGCCAACGCCACCATCACCGACGCCCAGGGCCAAGCCACGATCATCGATAACGACTAGCCGCCAGCTACCCTCGGGGTGCCATGTCGACACAACGCTGGGTGATGGCTCTTTCCTTGGTGCTCCTCATGAGTGCGTGTGCAACGGCGCCTGCGGCACGGGTCACCTCGAGCCCTGACGCTCAAGGCGCAGAGGGTGTGCCGAACATCACCGTCGTCACGCCGGAGAACGGATCGACGATCGCGGCGGGAAATGTCAAGGTCTCGGTTTCGGTCGAGGACTTCGACCTCGTGAAGAAACTCGGTGAGAAGCCGTCGGACGGCGAAGGTCACGCCATGTACTACCTGGACGCCGAGCAGATCCCCACGCTTCCCGGCGAGGCGGCACGGACGGAGAAGGCCGGTTCGTACCACGCGAGCGCCAAAGGCTCGTACACCTGGCAGGACGTCGAGCCCGGCCCCCATCGTTTCGCCGTCCAGCTCGTGAACAACGACGGCACCCCCCTCGAGCCGCCGGTGACGTCGGAGACGGCCGTCACGGTGCAGTAGCCGTGTCGGATCCTCGTCGCGGGATCTTTCTCATCACCGGTGCACAGGCCGCGGGAAAGTCGACGGTCGGGCGCCTGCTCGCCGACTCGCTCTACGAGAATCGTTTCACTGCGGTCCGTTCGTGGATACTTGGTGACGATGCCGATCGAAACGGCGAACCCGGAGATGGCGGCGGCCTGGGACGGCCAGGAGGGCGCCGGCTGGGCGAAGCACGCCGATCACTACGACACAGGCACCGCGCGGTACAACGCGCATCTGATCGAAGGAGCTTCGATCTCGCCGACCGATCGGATCCTCGACATCGGATGCGGCAACGGCTCCTCGACGCGGGACGCAGCGAGGACGGCCTCCTCCGGTGAGGCGCTCGGCGTGGACCTCTCTTCGCAGATGCTCGAATGGGCTCGGGCGCGAAGCCGAGCCGAGGGGATCACGAACGTGGAGTTCCTCCAAGCCGACGCTCAGGTCCATCCGTTCGACGAGCAAGCGTTCGACGTTGCGATCAGTCGCTTCGGCGGAATGTTCTTCAGCGATCCGGTCGCCGCCTTCCGCAATATCGGACGGGCCCTGCGAGAAGACGGACGCCTCGCGTTCGCCGGCTGGCAGGGGCTCGCGCGCAACGAGTGGCTGACGGCGATCCGCGAGGCCCTGGCGATGGGCCGGACGCTGCCCACCCCACCCATGAGCGCGCCGGGTCTGCTCGGTCTCGGTGATCCCGATCGCGTGCGGCAGATCCTGGACGAAGCGGGGTTCGACCGGATCGAGATCGAAGAAGCGAGCGAGCAGTTCTACGCGGGCGCAGACGCCAACGACGCGTTCGAGTTCCTGAAGGACACGGGTCCGGTGAGAGGGCTCCTTCAGGAACTGGACGACGCGACACGAGCGAAGGCACTGGAGAATCTGCGATCAGCCATCGCCGCTCGCGAGACTGCGGATGGTGTGTTCTTCGGCTCGTCCGCCTGGCTGATCACGGCTCGTCGCCCACCTGCCTAACCTCGGCCCCCGCTTCGGCCAGGAGCTCGCGCTCGGCGACCTTGCGCTCCGCGGCCGTGACGGGCTCGGCGAGGATCATGGAGCGCGTCTGGGACGATGGCCAGGTGTCTGGCAGATAGTCTGGCATACTGATTCCATGAGGACGACGCTGGATATCGATGACGAACTGATGGAGAGCTTGGTGGCTCGTCTTCCGGACGCCTCGAAGACCGAAGCGATCGAGACTGCGATTCGTGCCTACCTCGCTCATGAGGCCATCAAGTGGTTCCGCGAGAACGCGGGGAAGATCGAGATCGAGGACGTGTCTGCCGAGTTGCGGCGTATCGACCGCAGGTAATGACGGTTCTCGCTGATACGTCGATCTGGATCGAGTATCTCAGGCGTGGTACGCGAGGCGAAGCGGCACGGCTCGATGCGCTCATGAGCACGAACGAACTCCTCGTTTGCGGACCGGTCGTTGCCGAACTCATGGCCGGCACAAGCGATACCAATCGCGCTGACGTCTGGAGAAGTCTTGCTGGGCTGCCATGGGCTGATCTGGGTCGCGAGGAGTGGTATCTCGTCGGAGTCGTGTCGGCACGTTTGCGCGAACAGGGTCGGCCTGCTGCGCTCACCGACATCGAGATCGCGGTTTCGGCAAAACAAGCGGAGGCATCGTTGTGGACGAGCGACTCGAACTTCGACCGGATCGGCGAGGCCTTGGGCGGAATACGGCGCTTCAGCCCGTAGTCTCGAAACGATGAGCATCGTCGTCCAGAAGTTCGGCGGGTCTTCCGTTGCCGATGCCGACCGCATCCGCAACGTCGCTGCTCGCGTGGTCAGGAGCGTGGAAGCGGGCAAGCAAGTCGTGGCCGTCGTCTCGGCTATGGGGTCGACGACCAATGATCTGCGCAAGCTCGCAGCGAGCATCTCCACCCGGCCCCCGCCACGCGAGCTCGACATGTTGCTGTCGTCCGGCGAGCGCATCTCGATGGCGCTCGTGGCGATGGCGATCGGCGAGCTTGGGCACCACGCCGAGTCGTACACCGGCTCCCAGGCGGGGATCATCACCGACGCGCTCCACGGGAGCGCGCACATCGCCGACGTCCGTCCGAGACGGGTCCTCGATGCGCTCGAACGCGGGATGATCCCGATCATCGCCGGCTTCCAGGGGGTGTCGGAGAAGACCCTCGACATCACCACGCTCGGACGCGGCTCATCCGACCTCACCGCCATCGCGCTCGCCGCAGCCCTTCAGGCAGAGGTCTGTGAGATCTACACCGACGTCGATGGCGTGTACACCGCCGACCCGCGCTTGTGCCCCGATGCTCGCAAGCTCCACGCGGTCAGCTACGAGGAGATGCTCGAGATGGCATCGACGGGCGCACGTGTGCTCCAGGCGCGCTCGGTCGAGCTCGCACGGGGACAGAACGTGCTGGTACACGTGCGGTCGTCCTTTGACGACACTGGGGGCACGTTCATCAGAGAGGAAGACGAACGGATGATGGAGAAGGCGATCATCTCGGCGGTCACTCACGACGCTTCAGAGGCCAAGCTGACGCTCGTTGGATTGCCCGACCGTCCCGGAGTGGCGGCGAAGATCTTCCGGTCGCTGGCGGACATCGGTGCCAACGTCGACATGATCGTCCAGAACGTCTCCCACGACGGACGCACGGACCTGTCGTTCACCGTTCCGCACGATGACTTGCAGAAGTCCATCGACGCGGTTGCGAAGCTCGCGGACGAGATCGGGGCCGCCGGCTTCGAGTCGGACGAGAACATCGCGCGCGTGAGCCTCATCGGCGCCGGCATGAAGTCGCACCCCGGCGTCGCGGCCGACATGTTCGAGGCTCTTGCGGAGGCAGGCGTGAACATCGAGATGATCTCAACCTCCCCGATCCGCACGTCCTGCGTGATCCGCGAAGACCAGGTGCAACAGGCCGTCCAAGCGATCCACGCGCGCTTCCGCCTGTCCGACGAGGTGGTCCTTCGGGCCGAACATCCGGACGAAGCCCAGTAACGTAGCGGTATGGGATTCCGTGTTGGGATAGTCGGCGCCACCGGCGTCACGGGTGAGGTCACGCTCCGGATCCTCGAGGAGCGCTCGTTCCCCGTCGACGACCTGCGTCTGTTCGCTTCCAGCCGCTCCGCTGGACGCAAGCTCACCTTCGGCGGCCGGGAGTTCGAGGTGGAGTCGCTCGAGGACGGCAACTTCGACGGCCTCGACGTCGTGATCAGCGCCATCGCGAGCTCGATCTCGAAGATCTGGTCTCCACGCATCGCGCAAGCCGGCGGACTAGTGATCGATCAGTCGTCGGCCTTCCGCCTTGATCCCGACGTGCCGCTTGTCGTCCCCGAGATCAACGGCGCGGACGCCAAGGCCCACAAGGGGATCATCGCCGGACCCAACTGCACCGGCGCCGTCGCCGTGATGGCCATCGCGCCGTTACATCGCGCCGTTGGCGTGTCCTCTGTGATCAGCTCCTCATACCAGTCGATCTCCGGCGCCGGTCGTGACGCGATCACCGAGTTCATCGACCACTCGCGCAAGGCCGCCGATCAAGCGGAAGCTCTTCGAGGACGCGTTGACCTCGACCTGCCGCACACCGACAACTTCCCGCGTGAGCTCGCGTTCAACGTCGTCCCACATTGCGAGACCTTCAACGAGGGCGCGGACAGCTCGACCGAAGAAGAGAAGATGGAGCCCGAGATGCGCAAGATCCTCGGGCATCCCGGACTGCGCGTCCACGCGACCGCCGTACGCGTGCCGGTCGTCGTGGGGCACTCGGTCTCCCTCACGGTCTCCCTGCAACGCCAGATGTCGCCGGACGAAGCCCGAGAAGCTCTTGCGGCCTTCCCCGGCGTTGTGGTCGTGGACGATCCTCCTCGCGGCATATACCCGACGCCGCATGACGCTGCCGGTATCGACGACATCTTGGTGGGTCGCGTTCGACGCAACGACCTTGCGACCAACGGCCTTTCGCTCTTCGCGTGTGGCGACAACCTCCGCAAGGGCAACGCACTCAACGCGATCCAGACCGCCGAGCTTGTCCTGGGCATCTAGAGCTGGTCCGGCACGGGAGGGAAGAATCAAGAGGCGAGCACTCGTTGGCGTCCTTGCACTGGTTCTGCTCCCGTTGGTATGGCAAGCGTCGTCCGTACAGGCGGCCGTCTGCACGGCACCGCAAGAGATCGACCTCTGGAACAAGACAAGCGCCGTCCTGCGCGGCTGAGGACGCGATCAAGGCTGCGTGGGCCGCGAACTGCACGCGTCCGTAACTCGACGCACCGGGACCCGCTCGCGGGCCCCGGTGATCGTGAGTCGGGACGGCGGGACTTGAACCCGCGACCTCCGCGTCCCGAACGCGGCGCGCTACCGAGCTGCGCTACGTCCCGAGGGGCCAGTGTAACGGCGGGGAGTGGACACGCTGCGCCCAGTAAGATGCGGCTCATGTCCCGGGTCTTCGGCCTCGCGCTCCTGCTCGCCGCTGTGCTGGCCGCGCCTGCTTTCGCGCAGAGTGGAGAGCGCGTCGAGGTCATCCAGGTCGCCGGCATCGTCGACAGCTCGGTCGAGCGAGCGGTGATCAACAACATCGAGCAAGCCGAGCGCGACGATGCCGCGATCGTCGTGCTTCAGATCGATTCGATGGGCGTGGTCGACGAGGATCGCACCGACCGGATCACGGCGGCGATCGAGGATGCGGACGTGCCCGTGGCGGCCTGGGTCGGCCCCCCGGGGGCACAAGCCCGAAACGGCGCGACGCTCATGGTCATGGCGGCACGCTTGCGTGGCATGGCGCCCGGCGCGATCCTCGGCCCCCTCGAAACCGCAGACCTGCGGCGTACCGACCGATCAAGCCGCGAAGCAACCCCCTTCACCGACGGCATCGGGGCCGAAGAGGCCGAAGAGGAGAAAGTGATCGACGTGATCGCGCCGTCGATCGACGATTTCCTGGCGGGCCTGGAAGAGCAGGACGAGATCGACTTCGATCGGGAGAACGCCACCGTTCGCTTCCACCAGCTCGACCTGTTCGGCCGCCTCATGCATGCGGCCGCACAACCGTCCGTTGCATACCTCCTGCTCCTGGTCGGACTCATCGGTATCGTCTTCGAGCTTTTCCATCCGTCCAACGGCCCGGCCGGTGTGTCGGGACTTGCGGCGCTTGCACTCGCGATCTACGGCATCGCGACGCTCGGTGGATCGTGGGCAGCGCTGGCACTCGTCGTTGCGGGCGTTGCGGCGTTCTGCGTCGATCTGCGGTACTCGAGCCTCGGCGCCTTTTCCGCTGGGGGACTCGTCGCGCTGATCGCCGGTTCGATCCTCCTCTTCACGAGCCCTTACCTGCGACCCTCGCCGTTGGTGCTCGCGTTCGGCATCATCGCGATGGTGACGTTCCTTGTCAGCGCCATGACGCGAGTGTTGCGCGACCTGAGAGCCGTCGCACGCGGTGAGCTGGAAGTCACCGATGCCCATCCGCACCCTCACCCGGAAGGACAGGGAGGACCCGATGAGACCTGAGGACAAGCTCGTTGAGCTCGGCCTGACGCTTCCCGTACCCACGCCTCCTGTGGCTGCGTATGTGCCCGCGGTCCGCACGGGCAGCCTCGTCTTCATCTCTGGACAGGGACCGATGCGCGACGGCGCGCTTGCGTACACGGGCAAGGTCGGCACCGACGTCAGTCTCGAAGAGGCCCAGGAGGCCGCGAAGCTCACGTGCCTCTCGGGTCTGGCCGCGCTCAAAGCCGAGATCGGCGAATTGAGCAAGGTGTCGCGTGTGGTGAAGCTCTTGGTCTTCGTGAACAGTGCGCCCGGATTCGATCAGCAGCCGCTCGTCGGCAACGGCGCATCGGAGCTGTTGCAAGAGGTCTTCGGCGAAGCCGGGCGCCATGCGCGTTCGGCGGTCGGCATGGCTGAGCTTCCCTTCGGGATGTCGGTTGAGATCGAATTCGTGTTCGAGGTCCTCTAGCCCTGCGCCACCTCTTCGTGACGAATGACTTTCCGCCGAAGCTCGGCGGGATCGAGTCGTACCTGACCAACCTGTGCAAAGGCTTCGACCCCGACGACATCGCCGTAGTGGCACCGGCGCGCGACGGATGGGAAGACGTCGACGAAGAGCTTCCATACGAGGTGGTCCGCGTCCCGGGTACGTACCTGCGGGCCACGAAGGACGTCCACCATGCGATCGTCGGCGCCATCGGAGAACTCGAGCCGGACGTCGTCCACTACCTTGCGGCACTCCCCCTCGGACGTCTCGGCTCTGCTTTGCGCAAAGAGACCGGCGTTGCATTCACCGTCGTCGCTCACGGAACGGGCGAGATCCTGCTTCCATCCCGCGTGCCGGTCGTGCGCCAGGCTTTACGCAAAGTCCTCGTCGCTGCGGATGTCGTGTATCCGGTGAGCGAGTTCACGGCTCGTGCCGTCGAGCGGATCTCGAAGGGGAAGGCGAAGATGTCGCTCCTTCCGCCTTCTGTCGACATCGAGCGTTTTTCGCTCGAGGTGAGCGGTGCCGCTGTGCGTGAGGAGATCGGCTTCGGTTCGAAGTTCGTCGTCCTATTCCTCAGCCGTCTGGTCAAGCGCAAGGGTGCCGACATCCTGTTGCGCGCGATCAGCTCCGCCCAAGGAGTGCATGCGGTGATCGGTGGTGACGGTCCTGAGCGCAAGTCGCTCGAACGGCTGGCGGCGGAGCTGGGCATCACTGCTCGCGTGGTCTTCGCGGGCTTGGTCGAAGAGGAGCGACTGCCCGAGTACTACGCGGCCGCGGACGCGTTCTGCATGCCGTGCACGAACCGCTACGGCGGCCTCGACACAGAGGGCTTCGGTGTGGTGTACCTCGAGGCCCAGGCGTCGGGCATCCCGTCGATCGCCGGTCGGTGCGGAGGTTCGGCCGAGGCCGTCGACGACGGTGTCACGGGTCTGGTTATCGACGATCCGACTGCGCCGAAGGTCGCGGACGCGCTGCTCGAGCTTCAACGTGACCCCGGGAGGTGCGCACGGCTCGGTGGTGCGGGGCGCGCTCGGATGGAAGCCGAGTTCGCCCCAGCAGTCGCCGCAGCCCGGCTCGAGGAAGCGCTGGGGGTCACAGCCGTAGACTGAGACACTTTGACAGCACGGCTCTGTTGCTCCTACCTCCGGGTGTACCAACCCTTCGCGTCGCTGACGGACGCCGAGCGCTGTGTCGTTGAACACCTGAGGGATCCGCAGCCATCCCCGCCGGCGGCCCCGCAGGCACTGGGCCTGCTTGCACCAGAAGAGTGCAGCGAGGTCTACGAGAAGGTCGTCGAGGGCGAAGCGTTCTTCTGTCCGACACATCCCCGACTGCGCTGGTTGCTCGGGCTGGTCGCTTTCGACCGTTCCATCGAAGGAGCCGCCCCGCTCTTCTTTTCGCAGAAGCAGATGGTGGCCGCGCGGCGTGAGCTCGAATGCATCGAACGCGACCAACCCGGAGTACGACCGTCGTTGGTGCAGAGCCTGTGGCACGTTCCGCCGCGGTGGTTCGCGTGCTTCGCTGACTCAGAGCGACGCATCGAACAGGTTGGTGATCACTTGACCATCCGTTATGAAACACAGATCGATATGGCGCGAGAGCGCGTGTCGGACGCCCTCGACACGTTGACCGGTGGCATCGTGCACCCGGTGATCATCGGGATGATCTACGAGTTGAAGGAGTGGCTCTGTGCGTTCTCCTCACGCGGCGTCCTCGAGCTCGATTACGCGAGTGTGGCGACTCTCTTCGAACCAGACGACCTTGCCGATGACCACTCGGCGGCCGACGTCTGGAATTCGATCAGGGCCCTCGGCGAAGGTGACGGGACGAAGGCCGGCCTGTACTACCGCCGCGTGAACGAACGGTGGGCGCACTCGCGCGTGCGTGAGTCTCTGAACTAGTCCTCTGAACTAGTCCGGCGGAGTGTCTTCCCCGGGCTTTTGCTTGAACTCGTTCTCGAGCCGGCTGATCTCTTCGTCCACATCCTTGTCCGTTGCCTCGGCCGAGCCTTCAGGGGGTGGCTTGCGCAGTTTGTCCGCCCGTCGGCGACGTCTGATCTCGTCGTCGACCCGGCGCAAGAAGTCGGGTGAGTCGTCGGGCGCACGCTGGGGCGGACGTTCTTGGAGTTTCAGCTTTGAGCCGATCGTTTCCGGCCGCCCGAGCAGGAGCCACGCGAACGAGCCGATGGGCGAGGCGAAGACCACGATGATGAGCCACACCAGCTTGTGGAGGTAGCGGACCTTCTCACCATCCGAGCGGACGACGTCGAAGGCGCACCAGATCCACAGGACGATCGTGGCGAGGACAAGGGCCCAGCGGAGAAGGAAGAGCACTGCTGCAAGGCTAACCCGCACCCTGAGCCGGCGTGCGGACTCGGTGTAGGCTCCGGCCGACCGTGAGAGACCGGGGCAAAGCGCGACGGGCTGGGCTAGTCATCGGCGTGCTCACGCTGGCCGTCGGACCGTGGATCGCATTTCCGTCTGGTGCCTTTTCGAGCTCGCCTTCCCTCTTCGCCTCTGCGTCGTTTCCCCGGGGGTTGCTGCCCGGCCGTGTACCGGCCGCTGCTGCGCCGGTGGCAGCGCGACGTGTTGGCGTGCCGACCGGGTGCACGTGCCGCAAGATCGTCGTCGATGCGAAGAACGTCGTTCGCGACGCCGAGGTCGAATCGGGAGACGCGAAGGTCATCAACACGAGCATCACGTACATCACCCCGACGTACGGCGACAACGAGGTCGACATCGACCAGGAAGCGGAGGCCCGATCCGGCGACGCGATCGCCGGTCAGATCATCGCTGTGGACGGTGGTGACAACGGCTGCGCGTCGATCCACGTCACGGCCACCAACATCGTCGAAGACACCGAGGTGACCAGCGGCGATGCGATCGCCCGGAACGTGAGCGTTGTTCTGCTCGATCCGAGCATCGATCGCGGGGAGCTCGACATCGACGTCGACCAGGAAGCGGAGGCCGAGAGCGGACTCGCGCTGGCCGGCCAAGTGCTCGGCGTGAGGGGGGGCGGTGGTCCATGCGGCGGAGTGATCCTCGATGCACTGAACAAGGTGAAGAACGTCGAGGTCGAAACAGGCGACAGCGTCGCCGAGAACATCAGCGAGATCCTCGCCTGCGCCGATGCCGGGTGCCTGCGGGAGGTTCGTGGAGTGCTGGAGGGCGCCGAGTCGGTCGACGTTTGCGACGAGACCGGATGTCACCCCGTTGCCACGAACCGGTTCGTCAAGATGCTGAAGGAGTCGTTCGAGAAAGACAGCATCGACGCCGACGAGGAGTCCGAGGAGGCGCCGCTTGACGAACATCGCCGTCGTCGTCGACGCGGATCCCGGACGCCGGAGCCCGAGGAAGTTCCGGCGCAGACCGCGCCAGAGGTGACTCCAACGCCCTCGCCGACGGCTTCACCCAGCGGCGTGGTCTAGGGCGCGTCTAGGACCCGACGATGGGGCAACCCGACCATAGTCCACGGTCTTGTTCACGCGCTTCACGCACGAGTCGAGAGAAGAGGTCCGCGTATCGGACGTTCGGCGGCACGGTGAGCTGCAACGCGTAGCCCTGCTGCACCAATCGTCCATTGAAGAAGCGCCCGTCTTCGTCCCAGATGTACACGAGGGCGCGTCCGTAGCGGTCGACGGGATCGGCGTCGAAGGTGACGAGGATCGTCTTGCCTGCGAGCTCGCGCTTGGTGAACTCCGAAGCCTCGTTCCCGTAACACCCGGCGCGGCCGAAGACCTCCGGCGTGTCGACGCCGATGATGCGCGACTTGCGGCCCCCGGTTGCACGATGGATCTCACCGAATGCGATGCCGCTGAGCACGACCGTATCGCCGTCGGTCACTGCGACGACTCGCGCTGGACGCGCATCGGACGGCGCTGCGGGCAGAGAGCTCCGGGGGCCGCTGCCCGACGGTGCAACGGGCAGGATCTCGGGCACAACCGATGGCCCCTTTGCGAAAGAGTCCGCGGGCTCTTTCGCAAAGGGACGATCGGACGTTACGCAGGCGGGCAAGAGAAGCGCCAGGAGAAGGATCGGTGCACATCGTCTCACGGGTCGATGTTGTCAGCCGTAGCCGACGTATGAGCCTTTTCTTTTCGCTGGGCGCTGCACTTCGTGCATCGCCCGTCGTAGTGGCCAGGGGCAGAATCGAACTGCCGACACCGGCATTTTCAGTTCGCCCGGCGGTGTCCGCCCGTGTCCGTGAACGTCTGTGACCTGCACGGCTACCGCTCCGTTCGTCCGCTGATGTCCATGGTTGTGTGCACGTACTGCTGTCAACGCTGTTGTCAGCTCTGACCGCGGTCACGAGCCGGATCGAGCACACGCGAAGTCCCTGGGCGAGAATGGACGAACTGAGTGAACAGGGAGATCCGCCGGTGCACCGACGTCGTCGGCATCTTCCCCAACCGTCCCGCGCTCCGCAAACCGCGTGCGCCATCTGCGGACCGTGTCCGGTGTCGTGGCACATCGCCGCGCGGTCTCCTCGTTCGCCGTGCCGACGCGCGCCAGCAGCAACGCCTTGGCTTGCACGACCCGGCCAGCCGACGGGTCGACGCATTGGACCTCGCGGCTGTTGGCCAAACGGCTCAAGGTCAGCAAAGACACGGTTGTTCGGGTGTGGCGTGACCACGATCTGCAGCCGTGGAAGGTCGACACGTTCAAGCTGTCCAACGATCCGCACTTCGAGGAGAAGCTCATCGACGTGGTCGGCCTGTACATGAACCCACCCGAACGGGCCGTGGTGCTCTGCTTCGACGAAAAGACCCAGTGCCAGGCGCTCGACCGCACGCAACCCTCACTGCCAATGAAACGCGGGAGGCGCAACACGATGACCCACGACTACAAGCTTGCCGCCCACTCCACGGATCTGTCGCTGTGCGCATCTCTGACGAGCGCCGAGAGGACCGCCGAGGCATCCCAGTAGACGACGCCTTCAGGAGCCACGATCCTCCTGGAGGTATCGCTGCGCCCAGTCATTGTCGGCGGGCAGCGGAGGCGTCAGCGGTCGGCCGAGCTTGGCCGCCTCGACGATGCCGTCGCGCGTCAGCCGATCGAGGCGATCGGCCAGCAGCAGCTGTGAGGCCGGGACGGGACCGATGATCGCAACCGGCCGGCCGCGGTCTGTGATGATCCACGGATCGCCAGCCGATGCCTCCCGTACGATCCGACCGAGCTGTGCCTTCGCCTCCCTGATGCCGATCCGCTTTGAGGTCATGGTGGTTACATCATAGATGAATCCAAGTCACTCCTTCGAAGTGCGACCAAGCGCCAGGGGCAGCATTCGAGATCAAGCTAGGGCTTGCCGATCGCACCTTCTACGAAGCGGCGGATCGACGCCATCACGTCCGGGTCCTTCTCGGGCTCGCCTTCGATCGACACGGTCTCGTTCTTCGCGCCTGCGATCAAGCACGCAGTTCCTCCCCGTTGCTGCCTGGACCGGCCAGGACGAGGGCTGGAACATCCAGTTTTCTCGCAGCGGCGGTCGCATCGAGACCCTCGAAGGTCGGCGCCGATCCGATCGTGACGACGCCCTTCACCCACTTCGAGGCGGCGGCGGCCGCGACGCCGGCCGTGCCGCCCACTTCGGTCCCAACGACGACGATGTCGTCGACGCCGAAGAGACGAAGGACCTCGAGGCCGGTGTTAACCGAACGTGCCGGCCTCCACGAGGGCTTGCAGTCGGCCCCCGGGTCGCCCGGACAGATCTGCCCACGTTCCTCGCTCCACTATCCGT
>CAZFOB010000034.1:0-18819 GCA_964520325.1 uncultured Actinomycetes bacterium
ACAACCCGTGGAGATTCTTCAACCACAAACCGGTCAGAAGATCAGACGCAACCCATTTCTTAAAGGAGTGGGGGCTCTTCGTGTCAACCGAAATGACTGAATCCAACCGCTCTGCAACTATCGATTTAGGTGTTGATGGCCTCTCGCCCGAAGCCAAGCTCTCGATGTTTCGCCGGCTTCTCGACCTGCGGCTCTTCGAGACGCGCGTGTACGACCTCTTTATGCAAGGCCTTGTCAGCGCTTCGACGCACCTCGCCATAGGTCAGGAGGCGATCGCCGCCGCGTTCGGGGAGGCGATGCGACCCACCGATTACACGTTTGCGACGTACCGCGGGCACGCGCACACTTTGGCGCGCGGAACACCGATGGCTCCCACGATGGCGGAGCTCATGGGTCGCGCGACGGGCTTGATGGGCGGGAAGGGCGGCTCGATGCATCTCACGAGCGTTGAGCACGGTGTGATGGGTTCGTACGCGATCGTCGGTGCGCATCTCCCGATCGCGTGTGGCGCGGCATGGAGCGCCCAATATCGAAAGAGCGACCAGGTCGCCGTCTGCTTCTTCGGCGACGGAACCACCAACATCGGTGCTTTTCACGAGGCGCTGAATCTCGCAGCCGTGTGGAAGCTGCCGGTCGTGTTCGTCTGCGAGAACAACCTCTATATGGAGTACACGCCCATCGGCAGCGTTACCGCTGTTACTCGGCCGGCTGCCGATCGCGCGACCGCCTATGGGCTGGAGCCACTCGAGATTGACGGGAACGACGCGGATGGTGTGTACGAGGCCGCCGTTCGTGCTCTCGACAAGGCAAGAGCGGGTGACGGTCCTAGCCTCATTGAGGCTCTGACCTACAGACACGGCGGACATTCGCGAGCCGACGACGGCAAATACCGGCCGAGTGATGAGGTCCAGGCCTGGCTCGATCGCGACCCGATCGCCCTGTATCGCGAGCGCTTGTCCGCATCCGGTGTCGACGAGCAAACGCTCGGGGCAATTGAGCTCGAGGCGCAAGCGGTTGTGGACGAAGCCACTGAGATCGCGAAGACGGGTGCCTTTCCCGATCCGGATTCGCTGATGGCGAATCTGTGGGCCGACGGAGGCTCGTCGTGGCGCAGCTGACGTTTCGCAACGCTGTTTCCCGCGGCATCGCCCAAGAGATGCGCCGCGACGAGTCCGTCGTGCTCATCGGCGAGGACGTTGGCGCAGCCGGCGGCGTGTTCAAGACAACACGCGGGCTTCTCGAAGAGTTTGGCCCGGAGCGGATTCGTGACACGCCCATTTCGGAGCAGGCGATCCTCGGCGCAGCCATGGGCGCCGCAATGACGGGATTGCGGCCGATCGCCGAGATCATGTTCGCCGACTTCTTCGCGGTGGCCTGGGACATCGTCGTCAACCAGATCGCGAAGACGCGGTACATGACGAACGGCCAAGTCGCCTTGCCGCTCGTAATCCACTCCGCGAATGGGGGAGGTCTACGTTTCGGTGCTCAACACTCTCAAGCGATCGAGAACTGGGCGATGGCGGTTCCCGGGCTGAAGATCGTTGTGCCGACGACGCCTTTCGACGTGGTGGGGCTGATGGCGGCCGCCGTACGCGACGCGGACCCCGTCCTCTTCTTCGAGAGCAAGGCGCTCTACTCGGTGAAGGGCGAGGTGCCCGACGAAGAGATCGTCGATTCACTCGGCGTCGCTCGGGTAGTACGCAAAGGCAAGGACGCGACGCTGGTGGCTTTGGGCTCGATGGTGCCGCGCGCCGTCGCCGCGGCCGAGGAGCTTGCTTCCGAGGGGATCGACTGCACGGTCGTAGACCTCAGGTCGCTCGTTCCGATGGATATCGAAACGATCAAGCGCGAGACGTGCTCGACGGGTCGGCTGTTCACCGTTGAGGAGAACCCGCGATTGTGCGGCTGGGGGGCCGAAGTGGTATCGATCGTCGCCGAGGAGTGCTTCGCCAACCTGCGAAGACCCATCGTGCGGATAACGACTCCGCACATCCCATTGCCGGCCTCGGCTATCCTGGAGGATCTTGCGCTGCCGTCCGTGCAGCGCATCGTCGATACAGTGCGGGCCGCAAGCGCCGCGTGAAATCTTGAGCATGGACCGGCCGAAAGAAGCGGAGTCAAGCACGCGAGAGCTTGATCCGGCTCCAGTTGTGCCGTTGACTCACCGCCAGATCCTCGTGGTGTTCAGCGGATTGATCGCCGGCATGCTTCTTGCCGCTCTCGATCAAACTATCGTCTCGACGGCGTTGCCGACGATCGTCAGTGATCTCGGCGGGCTCGACCATTTGTCGTGGGTGGTCACGTCATATCTCCTGACGTCGACCGTAGTCCTGCCCATGTACGGCAAGCTTGGCGATAGCTTCGGGCGCCGACAAGTGTTTCAGGCCGCCATCCTCATCTTCGTCGGCGGGTCGATCCTGTCGGGCCTTTCCCAGAGCATGCTGCAGCTCATCCTCTTCCGCGGTCTTCAAGGATTGGGCGCAGGCGGGCTCATGGCTCTGGCGATGGCCGTCATCGGCGACATCGTTTCGCCTCGCGAGCTCGGACGGTATATGGGCTACCTCATCGCCGTCTTCGCCCTTGCCAGCGTTTCCGGACCCCTCGCCGGAGGCTTCTTGGTCGATCACTTGTCGTGGAGGTGGATCTTCTACATCAATGTCCCGTTTGGCGCTCTCGCGATCGCGCTTACGTCGTTCGTGCTGCGGTTGCCGTTTCGACGGATCCCACATCGGGTGGATGTTGGCGGAGCGGTCCTGCTTGGCGGTTCGGTGACGTGTGTCCTCCTTGTCTCGGCGTGGGGTGGTAACGCGTATCCGTGGTTGTCCTCGCCCGTCGTCGGGATGGCGATAGCATCAGTCGTACTTCTCGGCCTGTTCTTGCGTCAGGAGCGACGCGCTGCCGAGCCGATCTTGCCGCTCCGACTCTTCTCGTCGGACATTTTCGCGATTAGCGCGGTCCTCTCGTTTTTCGTTGGGGCCGCCATGTTTGGCGCGCTGGTATTCCTGCCTTTGTTCCTCCAGGCCGTTACCGGAGCGACGGCAACCAACTCCGGGTTGTTGATGTTCCCTCTCATGGCCGGGCTGATGGCGACGTCTGTACTGTCGGGGCGGGTGATCTCTCGGACGGGCTACTACCGAAGCTGGCCAATCTTGGGCATGGGTCTTTCCACCGTTGGGATGATCCTTCTTTCCCGGATGAATGCTGAGACGAGTCGCATTCTTTCGTCGATCTTCATGGTGATTCTGGGAATGGGCATCGGAATGGTGATGCAGGTCTTGATCCTCGCCGTGCAGAACGCTGTGCCGCAGGGAGACTTGGGTGTGGCCACTTCTGCTGTGAACTTCTTCCAACAGGTTGGAGCCACACTCGGCGTGTCCGTCTTCGGTGCAATCTTCGCGGCTCGGATGCACGTGGAAGTGGGTCGGCTTCTTCCAGGGCGCACCAGCGGGGTTCTCAATCCTGAACGTCTAGCGACGAGCCCTGCGCAGATTCGAGCTCTGCCCGCCGGCGTTCGTGGACCGCTCATCGAAGCCCTTTCTCGTTCGATCCACACGGTGTTCATCTGGTGTGTTCCGGTGATGGTCATCGGGTTCGGGCTCTCATGGCTCATTCGCCAGATTCCGTTGCGTGCAACCGTTCATGTCGGACAGACACAACCTTCGGAACTGCTATGACGACGGCTCGCGCTGTTGTCCGGGCAATCCAACCCTACCGACCGTATCTGCCCACGTTAGTTGCGGTCGCTTTGATCGTCTTCGCCTAGCCGGAAGGGAAGAGCACGGGCTCGGGGATGGACCGCATGGCCGGCTCCGATTCGTCTACGGACACAACGTTGGAGGGCTCGGCTAACGAAGTGGGCAACAAGCCGCGAGTGGCAGCGTCGGTACGACGAATGGAGGCAAGACGCTCCAAACAAGTCGAACTGGTTTCGCTGCGGGATCGACGGTTGCTCCAATTGGCAGTGGTGCCGGAACGGCCGAGGCGCTGGCTGCGCCCGATTGCGATCGGAGTCGACGCAAGATCAAGGTTCCATGGATGTGGGCGCCGCCCTGCGTCGGGCCCTGGCGCGCCAAATCGGACAACGGCGGCGCGACGGCTCAGCGAGTGACCAAGAACAGCATCAAGGTTGTATATGCGGAAGCCTCAGGCTCCGCTGAAGGCCAACTGATGGACTGCGGGGACGAGAAGGCCTCCGACCCGAGCGTTCCGGTCACGAGTCCATCGCCCTGGACAGCGACGAAAAATGCCTGGCGTGAAGGGAAGCGCCTGCGCGGCGCGATCCAACCGACCTTCAAAGGAACGGGACGGTCATCCACTCGGATCGTGGTGTCGAGCGTGGCCGAAAGAGCAAGGGTGCGGACGATCTAACGGCGGGCCGGTTCTCTCGCGAACGCGACGATCCTCTCGAAGCTTGGTTCGTAGCCGTCGGTGGTGTTCACGTCGAGGGTCGGCACGTCGAGTCGCAGCCGATCCCAGCCCTCGAGCGGAAATGTGCCGGCATCGATCAGGGCGAGCAGATCCCCGTCGGGATGCGCCGCGCGTTCGGGCTGCTCTGCGGCGCGGCGCGCGATCCTGTCGCGGACGACCGCCGGGTCGGCCGTGCAATGCACGACCTTGATGTCGGCGACGGCGAGCAGCGGTTCGAGACCCGGAGCCCAGAGCTTGTGCTGGAACGCGGCTTCCGCGACGACCGTGACGCCCGCTCGCAACAAGTGATCGAGAGCACCGAAGAAGGCGTCGTTCGTCCGATGTGCGAGGTCGTCACCGAGGGCGGGCGGCAGTCCACCGATGGTGTGCGCAAGCCCTTCTCTGATCTCATCGCGGCAGATCGCCGGACATGGCACGGCGCGGGCCAGCGGATGCGCAAGAGTCGTCTTGCCCGAGCCTGGAGGCCCACTCACGATGATGAGTGTCGGCAACGCCACGTCCCATTGTGCCCCGCACGAGTAGTGTCGAGTGCGACGCTGAAAGGACGGGCATGCGACGAGACATACCGAAAGAAGAGCTCGATGCATTCCTCCAAGAGCCGCTGCTCGCAACCCTTGCGACGAACCGGAAGGACGGCTCGGTACTCTTGTCGCCGCTGTGGCACGAGTGGAGCGACGGGGGATTCAGCGTTGTGCTGGGCAAAGACGACGTGAAGGCGCGTCACTTGCGCCGCGATCCGCGCGCCTCACTCGTCGTTGCGCAGCAGAGCGCCCCGTACGCGGGGGTCGAGATCCGCACCGAGGCGCGTTTCGTTGACGGCGATGGACGCGATCTGACCCGGAGGTTGGCGGTGCGCTACCTCGGCGAGACGAACGGAGCGGCGTACGCCGACGCCACGGCCGACAACTCACAGGTGATAGTGCGCCTGCAACCCGGGGCGATCCGTATCTGGGACTTCGCGGACGACTTCGACACGGGATAGCTGCCGGCTCAACCGGCGGGCCCAGCGGGCCCAGCGGGAAGGGTGAACGTGAACACGCTCCCGCGACCCGGTTCGCTCTCGACGGAGATCCGTCCGCCGTGCAGTTCGATGAACCGGCGCGCAAGGGCGAGACCGAGCCCGGTTCCCTCGTGGCGCGACGAGGCTTGCTCGAACTCCTCGAAGATGCGGTCGCGCGCGTCTGCGTCGATGCCGATGCCGGTGTCCTCGACGGCGATCTCGACCTCAGCGCCGACGCGTCGAGCTGTTGCGCGCACGCGTCCGCCGTCGGGAGTGAACTTCACAGCGTTGGACAGGAGATTGAAGACCACTTGGCGGACCTTGCGTTCATCGCCGGTGATCTCCCCGAGCGCATCATCGGTCTCGCACTCGAGCGAGATGCCGTGGGTCGCCGCCCGTTCCCGCATGATCGTGACCCCTTGCTCGAGCACCTCCTTGACGTCAACCGAACCGAGCTCGAGCTCCATAGCTCCGGCCTCGACCTTGGCGAGGTCGAGGATGTCGTTGATCAGCGAGAGCAGATGGCGTCCCGAGGCGAGGATGTCGCCGACGTAATTGGCCTGCCGCTCGTTCAGGTCACCGAAGAGTTGATCTTCCAACACCTCGGAGAAGCCGAT
This sequence comes from uncultured Actinomycetes bacterium, assembly GCA_964520325.1. Taxonomy (GTDB): domain Bacteria; phylum Actinomycetota; class JAICYB01; order JAICYB01; family JAICYB01; genus CAZFOB01. The sequence goes on from CAZFOB010000034.1 coordinate 6,046, forward strand.
CACCGCGTTGAGTGGTGTGCGCAGCTCGTGGGACATGTTGGCGAGGAACGCCGTCTTGTGCCGGCTCGCGATCTCGAGGGCTGCGCTGTCACGTTCGGCAACCCGGCGGCTGCTGTGTTCGGCAACGGCCAAGCGCCTGACGTTGCTCACGAGCCAGCTCACGAACGAGCCGACGGCCGTCGACGTCCCGACGACGACGAACCACGTCGCAAAGCGACCGCTCAGCAGCGCCGGGTCGCCGTGCTGCTGCGAAAGGACTGCGGCGTACCCCACCCCGACGAGAGCCATGTTGATCAAGCCCACCCGGCGCGGGAAGAACCCGAACACGAGCACCGCCAGCCACACATAGACGAGCACCGATCGCGGTGCGTATGGGCCGCTGAAATGGACGACGACGGTGATGAGGATGTTGCCGACGGCCAACAACGCGAAGACCGTCAACAGCGAGATGCGCCGCGCAGCAGCGGCCATCCCAACTCCCAACGCGAATGCCAGCCCCGACACGGCGGCGACCTTCTCACCTTGGAACTGGAGAAAGGATCCAGTGAGGACGACCGACAACAGACCCGCGATGCCCGATCCGGCGAACGTGACCGCGCACACGCGCGCCAGCCTGTAACGCCCGATCGCCGTGCGGGGGTCGGCGAGGATGGCGGGCGTTTCGCTCGAGGTGTCTTTCTCGCCGTCGCGTTTTGTTGAGATGGGTTCGTCCGGCACGATCGCCGGCGCATCGACGTGTCGCCGGATCCCCTGATCAGGCTGTGGCGGGATGCGGAACGTGAAGGTGCTGCCTCGCCCGACCTCGCTCTCGACGGAGATCCGTCCGCCGTGCAGCTCGACGAAACGCCGCGCGAGTGCGAGCCCGAGACCGGTGCCCTCTGGGTGCAGGTTGCCACTCGCAGCTTGCTCGAACTCTTGGAAGACCTTGTCGCGTTCTTCCGGCGCGATGCCGATGCCGGTGTCGGACACCGTCACCTCGAGAGCCTCGTCGGCGCGGTGAGCAGTCACGCTCACCCGGCCGCCGTCCGGCGTGAACTTCACGGCGTTGGTGAGGAGATTCAAGAGCACTTGCCGGATCTTGCGCTCATCGCCGATCGCGAGCTCGACCTTGGGATCGACGTCGTACTCGAGCGTGATGCCGTGCGCGTTCGCGCGTTCTTGCACCATGCTGATGCCGGACTGGAGAGCTTCCGCGAACGAGAAGGTTGAGACATCGAGCTCCATTCGTCCCGCTTCGACCTTCGCGATGTCGAGGATGTCGTTGATCAGGTCCAGCAGGTGACGTCCGGACGACAGGATGTCTTTCACGTATTCGAGCTGCTTCTCGTTGAGCTCGCCGAAGAATCGATCTTCCAGCACCTCCGAGAAACCGATCACCGCGTTGAGCGGGGTGCGCAGCTCGTGCGACATGTGCGCCAGGAATTCCGTCTTGTGGCGGCTCACTACTGTGAGCTCGGCGTTGACGAGCTCGGCGTTCTTGCGGGTGGATTGTTCGATGACCGCCAGTCGTCGTACGCGCTCCACCAACCACGTCAAGAACGCCCCAACGCCGAGCACTGTCGCCATGCTGATCACCCACGTCGACGCCGGATTGGAGGTCAGCTCGGGCGGGCCCTCCTGGAGCGCGAGCACGACGGCGAATCCGACGGCGAAGAGCACGCCGTGCACGACGCCGCCCCAGCGCGGGAAGAAACCGAAGACGACTGCTCCCATCCACAGATAGGTCAGGACCGATCGTGGTGCGTAGGGACCACTGAAGTAGTTGGCCGACGACAACATCATGTTGCCGAGAGCCATGATCCACACGATGGCGGGAAGCGACAGACGTCCGGCCCCGATCACGAAGATGACCGCGAAACTCGCGGCCACCCCGGCGCCCAGCGCGACGCCGCCCGCATTGAAGCCGGGAACCGGTGTCGTGACGATGGCGAGCACACCGGCGACCGCGGTGGCGCCCGAGATGAGGGCGCACACCTGGGCGACCCGGCGCAGATTCGCAGGCGAGCCCTGATTGATGAAGGCCTCGAACTCGCGCTCGCCTCTCGGCGCGACCTCGGTCCGCGCCGGCCGGTCTACGACTGCCGTAGACACACGATGTTCCACACCGGCACTGGGTCGGCATAGCCCTTGAACGGCAGGTCACCCATCGCTTCTGCCTCGACGAGGTCGGCCACCGACTCGAGCTCCCGCTCGGACACGAGGATCTGACCGTCCGTCGCCTCGGCGCACAGACGAGCGGCCATGTTCACGACGTTGCCGATCGCGCTGTAGTCGAAGCGGCCCTCGAAACCCATCTGACCGAGAGTGGCCTCACCGACATCGACGCCGATGCCTAATCCGAGCTCGTGGCCGCGAGTGCGCCACTCGGTCCCCAATGTCGCCATTCCGTCGCGGAGCTCGATGGCCATGCGTGCGGCGTGCGCGCCGGGATCGAGCCGCGGCACTGGGTCGTTGAAGAACACCATCAGGCCATCGCCGCTGAAGAATCCGACGGTGGCCTCGAATCGCCGCACGAGCTCGCCGACGGTTGCATGAAACTCGGCAAGCACACCGGTGACGACGTCCGGCTCGACCTCGGCTGCGAACGACGTGAACCCGCGCAGGTCGCAGAAGAGCACGGCGATCGCCGAGCGGTGGACGTCGAGGATCGACTCGTCGCCCGACGAGAGGATGAGGTCGGCGACCTGAGGCGACAGGAAGCGGCGTAGCCGCGTCAGTCGTTCGAGCTCCTCCACCTGCTCGGCCACTCGCGCTTCCAGCGTTGCATTCAGCTCGAGAAGCTCGGCGGCCTGGCGTTCGATCGTGTCGTGGTAGCGCTTGATGCGCAGCAGCGAACTCACACGCGCGAGCAGCTCGGCCTTGTCGAAGGGCTTGGGGATGAAGTCCTCAGCTCCAGCTTCGATGGCCTTGATCTTCTCGGCCTCGGCTGTGGCGGTGACCATGACGACAGGGAGGAACTGGGTTTGTGGATCGGCTCGAAGGTGACGACACACCTGGTATCCGTCCATCCCCGGCATATGGACGTCGAGCAGGACGAGGTCGGGGTGCTCGCGCGCAACGACGTCGAGTGCTTCCCGACCGTCCCGCGCCGACACGACTCGATAGCCGCGCGGTGTCAGCACGGCGTCGAGCAGGTCGATGTTCGTCGGGATGTCGTCCACGACGAGGATCGTGGCGATCGGCTCGCTCAAGTTATAGGTCCGCTCAAGGCTGCTGCCGGCCGGTTGCGCAGAACGATCGAACCTGCTCGGGGAGCGCACGGCTGTCGATCGGCTTCGACAGGTACCCGTCGAAGCCCGCTTCGAGCATCCGCTCGCGATCGCCGCTCATCGCCGACGCCGTGACCGCAACCACCGGCACCGAAGCGGTGCGCGGGTCGTCGCGCAGGGTGGCGAGTGTGGTCAGACCATCACTGTCGGGAAGGCGGTCGTCCAGAAGGACCAGATCTGGACGCTCCGCGATGGCCAGAGCGAGGCCTTCTGCCGCGGTGCGGCCCACCCGTACCTCGTATCCGTGGTACTCGAGCACATCGCGCGCGAGCTTCGCGTTCTGCTCGTTGTCCTCGATGATGAGGATCCGTTCGCCCACACTGCCTCCGGCTCTTCTTCCTCGGATCGGCCTCGGATCGGCCATCGCCTCCTGGACGACCCGTCCCCGACCCGTCCCCGACCCGTCCCCGACCCGTCCGAGGATACGGATTCTGTGCTTGGCTGGGCTCGTGAGGATCGTTTCGTTGCTGCCCTCGGCGACCGACATCGTCAGCTCGCTCGGTCTCACCGAACATCTGGTCGGACGCACTCATGAATGCGACTGGCCGCCGGAGGTTGCCGGGGTCCGCGTGCTCACGCGCGACGAGCTCGCCACAACCTCGATGAGCACCCGCGAGATCCACGAAGCCATCGAGACGTCGGTTCATTCTGGATCGTCGATCTACGCGCTGGACGAGGGAGCACTGAAGGAAGCCCAACCCGACCTCATCCTCACGCAGGAGCTCTGCGAGGTCTGCGCGGTCTCCTACACCACCGTGGCCAAGGCGGCGCACCTGCTCGACGGAGACGTCAAGGTGCTCTCGCTCGAGCCGCGGAGCATCGCCGACATCTTCGCCCACATCGAGCTCGTCGCCGACGTCGCCGGAGTGGCGACGCGAGGAACGCGCGTTGTCGCCGAGCTCCGCGACCGTCTGGAGACCGTTGCGAGCGCGGTCGGCGATCGACGTCGTCCCGCCGTGGCCAGTCTCGAGTGGTTGGATCCGCTCTTCTGCGCCGGCCATTGGGTGCCCGAGCAGGTCGGTTGGGCGGGCGGACGCGAACTCGTCGGCGTGGCCGGTGAGCACAGCCGCGAGATCGAGTGGTCCTCCGTCGTCACTGCGCGTCCTGACGTCCTCGTCCTGATGCCCTGCGGTCATCCGATCGATCGCGCGGCACAGGATCTGGCCCTGCTCGCCGGCAGACCTCATTGGGACGACGTCCCCGCGGTACGCAACGGTGAGGTCTGGGCCGTGGACGGACCCGCGTATTTCAACCGCCCGGGTCCGCGGGTCGTGCGAGGCGTTGAGGTGCTCGCGTCGGTTCTTCACGGCGCGGGAGCTGTGCTGGCGACCGAAGCTCGCAAGCTCCTCTGATCAGACGGGCACTGCTCTGACCGGGCGACCCGGCAAGGCGTCGAGCACGAGTGTCCGGTCACGGACGACGAACGTCCCGTCGACGATGACGTGGTGGATACCCGTCGACGGGCGTGTTGAGTCGGCGTAGGTGGCTTGGTCGGTGATCAGCTCCGGATCGAAGACGACGAGATCGGCGTCGGCACCGACGTTGATGCGAGCCTTCGAGCGCATCGCCGGGACGCAGCCTTCGAGCACGCGAGCCGGGAGGAGCGTGCAACGGCGGACGCTCTCTGCGAGCGACGCTCCTTCCTGTCGCCACAGGCGCAGCGCGCGCGAGTAGCAGCCCGCCGTGCGCGGGTGCGTCGAGAACGCGGGCGGGAGCGGCCACGCGAGGTTGTCCGGTGGGGTGGTCCCGGTCCAGATGGGCGGCATGGCGTCGCTCGCGACGATCGAATCCGGGAACGCAAGCGATCGACGCAGGATCTCCATGTCGGCGGCGTTGTTCTCGTCGAAGAACTCGACGATCACCGCGCCGCCGGGGTCGGTGGCGCGTAGCTCGCGCAGGCGGTTTTCGTCGGCGACCCGTTCGCCGGTGGGAACGTAGAAGAGCGACGTCGGTCCGATGCCTCGTTCCGACAGCCGCTCGGGCGCCAGGAACGCCGCGCCGATCCCCGTTGCGCCCGAGCCGTACGGGTAGGCCTCGGTGGTTATGTGTCCGCCCTCGGCCCGGCATCTTTCGACCAGTGCGAGCACGCGGTCGATGTGACGCGTCGAGGTGCTGTTGACGTGGCAGTAGTGCATATGTGCACCGGTCTTTCCGGCTGCTCGCACGATCTCTTCGGCGCCGTCGATCAGCGTGTTCGGGGTGAGCTCGACGAGATCCCGGCAGTGTGTGAACGTCGGGACCCCAGCGTGGGCAGCGAGACCCGCGACGTCGAGGTATTCGGACGGATCGACACCCGGTGCGTAGCCCGCGAGCACGCCGATCCCGATGCCTCCTGCGGTGATATCCGAGGCGAGCTGTTCGAGGATGCGCACGCGCTCGGTGTCGGTGCACATACCTTGCCAGGCGGGGTTGCCGATGTTGCGCATGATCGGACCCATCCCGCCGTCGAGCGGGACACCTGCGACCGCGTGCATACGTGCGGCCGCCCAGGAGGCCGAGAACCCGTAGTGGATCGGCGATCCTCGGTCGGCTTCTTCCGCGTAGGCCAGATCGAGCGGAGCACGTCCGGCTTCGAGGTCGAGCGCCGTCGTCACTCCGTCGCACGCTTGCAGCCGCCTGCCGGGCAGGGTCTGCGCGTGACTGTGCAGGTCGATGAATCCTGGCGCGACGACAAGACCACCAACGTCGATGGACGCCGACGCGTCATCGATACCGTTCGTGATCGCGACGATGCGGCCGCCGTCGATGGCAACGTCGCGGACGGCGTCAAGGCCCGTCTCAGGATCGATCACGCGTCCGCCGCGAAGAACGAGGTCGTGCGTCACGGAGTCGATCATGCCACCACCGGAGGCGATGCAACCCGGCGTCGGGAGCTGGCACCCTATGAGAGTGAACGACGTCCCCACACTGATGGCGGTCCACGCGCACCCGGACGACGAGGCGACCAGCACCGGCGGCGTGCTTGCTCGCTATGCGGACGAAGGCTTGCGGACGATCGTCGTCACGTGCACCAACGGTGAGCTGGGCGATCTTCCCGGCGGGATCAAGCCCGACGCGGACGGCCACGACGAGGAGCTCGTCGTCCAGATGCGCATGGCGGAGCTCGAGCGCGCCTGCGAGATCCTGAACGTCACGCACCTGGAGTTGCTTGGGTATCGCGATTCGGGCATGGCCGACTGGGAGCACAAGGGTCACGCCGATGCGTTCTGCAACGTTGCGGTCGACGAGGCCGCGGAGCGTCTCTCGAAGCTCTTCGACATCTACCGTCCGGACATCGTCGTGACCTACGACGAGGATGCCGGCTACAACCATCCCGACCACATCCAGGCGAGCCGCGTGACGGCCGCCGCCGTCGAAGCTACCGGGATCCCGAAGAAGTTCTACCTGACGGCTTCGCGGAGCAACCGCTGGGCGCGCATCAGGAAGGTCCTGGAAGAGCAGGGGGTCGAGCTTCCCGCGAGGCCCCAGCCCTCTCCCGAGATGGTCGCTCGCATGCAAGCCCAGGAAGCGCGCATCACAACGGTCGTGGACGTCGGGTTGTTCGTCGAACGGAAGTTGGAGGCTTTACGGACGCACGTCAGCCAGATCCAGGATTCGTTCTGGAGCAGACTCCCGTCCGAGGCGCTGGCCGAGGTATTCGGTGAAGAGTGCTTCGTCCTCATCAAAGACACGACGCAAGCGCAGCTTCCCGAGGACGATCTGTTCGCCGGACTGCGCTAGAGATCGGACCGGAGCGCCTCCGCATACGTCAAGGAGGGTTCATGAACGTTCTGCTGATCACCACAGACCAGCAACGTGCCGACACGATCGCCGCGTGGGGCAACCCGGTGATCTCGACGCCCGTCCTCGACCAACTTGCCGCGGACGGCACGAGCTATGTGGCGTGCCGGACGCAGAACCCATACTGCCAGCCGTCCCGAGCGACGATCCTCACGGGCCAGTACCCGTCCACACACGGCGTGACGTCGAACGGGATCGACGTGCCGGCGGACGCCGAGGAGAAGTCGATCGCGACGCAGTTCTCGCGAGCCGGCTACGCGACGGCCATGATCGGCAAGGCCCACTTTGCCTCGACGTATCCGTTGTTCCCAACGGGCAAGCTCGAGTCGGTAGAGGGATCGGTGAACATGTCGCCGGACTGGACCGGTCCGTACTTCGGGTTCGACCATTGCCAGCTGCTGCTGTTCGGGCACATGCTTCGCTTCGCACAACTGATGGGAAGATGGAACTGGTGCTTCGGTCCTCCGCCGTTCGGCCTGCACTACGCACAGCACCTGTTCCGCGACGGGTTCGACACCGGGGTCGAGCGCCTTCGGCTGATGCAGCCGGAAGCGTCGGGGGCCGTGTGGGACCACACGCAGACGTGGAAGTGCGCGCTTCCCGAAGAGGAGCACCCAACGACCTGGGTCGCCGACCGCGCGATCGATTGGATCAAAGGTCAGTCAGAACCGTTCTTCGCGTGGGTGTCGTTCGCCGATCCGCACCACCCGATGGACCCGCCGGCGCCGTGGTGCGACCTCTACGATCCGGCGGACGTCTCCCAGGTCCTCTGGAAGGCGCAGCCGGAGGAGTTCGACACCAAGCCAGACATCCACCGCTTCTGGGCGCAGGGTAACCGTGGTCTCCCGTATGAATGGGCGAACCCCGGAGGCGCGAACCTTACCCGCGAGGAGTATGCGCGGATGGTTGCCGGCTACTACGGGATGATCTCGATGCTCGACCATCACATCGGACGGGTCTTGCGCGCACTCGACGAGGCCGGCAAACGCGACGACACCGTCGTCATCTTCGCCGTCGACCACGGCGAGTTCCTCGGCGACCATCAGATGGTGTTCAAGGGGCCGCTGCACTACGAGGGTCTTCTGCGCGTGCCGGTGATCGTTGCCGGGCCGGGCTTTGACGCCGGACGCGTGTGCGCTGAGCCCGTGGGGACCATCGACCTCGCGCCGACGGCACTGCGCGTCGCCGGTGTCGACGTCCCGGACTACATGGAGGGTCGAGACCTCACCGACGAGCGCGAGCTGGCGATCACCGAGAACGATCACCAGATGGTGATGGAGATGTCGCTGCGAACGATCACCACAAAGCGATACAAACTCACGCGTTATGAAGGACGCGAGGGCGTCGGAGAGCTCTACGACCTCGACGAGGATCCGCTCGAGCTGACGAACCGATGGGACGACGCCGCGTATGCATCGGTGCGCAGCGACCTTCTGGCAACACTTGATGATGTGATGAACAAGAAGGTCCGACGAGAGCCCATGGTTGGGCTGGTGGGGTGAGCACGACATGGAGATAGTTCGCACGCCGGACGACAGGTTCGAGAACCTGCCCGGTTACGCATCTGCACCCAACTACGTCGATGTACCGTCGGGCGATGGTTCGACGCTGCGCGTCCACTACATCGACGAAGGCGACGGACCGGTCGTCCTGCTGCTGCACGGCGAACCGTCCTGGTCGTATCTGTATCGCAAGATGATCCCCGTGCTCACCGAAGCGGGACTGCGCTGCATCGTTCCCGATCTGGTCGGCTTCGGACGTTCGGACAAGCCCGTGAGCCGTGACGACTACACCTACGGCAGGCACGTCGACTGGATGAGCAGCGTCGTGGATCAGCTCGACCTCGCCGGCGTGACGTTCTTCGGACAGGACTGGGGCGGTCTCGTCGGTCTTCGTGTCGTGGCGGCGATGCCGGAGCGGTTCTCGCGCATCGTCGTTGCCAACACTGGTCTGCCGACCGGCGACGGGCCGAGTTCGGAGGCGTTCCTGAAGTGGCAGAAGGCCTCGCAGGAGATGCCGGTGTTCCCCGTCGGCGGGATCGTCAACGCCGGCTGCCGCACCGAGCTTCCGGCCGAGATCATCGACGCCTACGATGCGCCGTTCCCGGACGACACCTATAAGGCAGGGGCCCGTCAGTTCCCGGCGCTGGTCCCGACAGCGCCGGACGATCCGGCGGCGGAGGACAACCGCGGTGCGTGGCGAGTGCTCGAGGGGTGGGACAAGCCGTTCCTCACCGCCTTCAGCGACTCCGACCCGATCACGCGCGGCGGCGAGGGGGTGTTCCAACGACGCGTCCCCGGATCGAAAGACCGCGAGCACGTCACGATCGCCGGCGCCGGGCACTTCCTCCAAGAGGACGCAGGAGAGGAAGTGGCTCGGGTGGTCGCGGAGTTCGTTGCAGCGACCTGAAGGTCTGACGTGAGTTCGCTAGCCCCGCGCAGCGTCGACGGCGACGCGGCCCTCAACCAGGACGAACCTCGTGTTCGCGATGTCTGCGATATCAGTGAAGGGGTCGCCGGACACCGCGAGGAGATCCGCGCGCCGGCCAGGCTCGAGCGTTCCGCGATCGGATAGACCCAGGGCCTCGGCGCTCCCGGACGTTGCAGCGATCAGCGCGTCACGCGCGCCCATCCCGATCCCGGGATGATCCATCGCGAGCACCGCGAGATCGGAAACGAATGCATCGAAGTGACGGCCGGGGATGCCAGCGTCGGTTCCCGCGATGACGGTGACGCCGATCTCCCGCATCCGAGCGAGATTGGCTGCCACTTCTGGGAACCTGCCGATCAGCCCCTTCACCCGTTCTCGTCTATCAGCCGGCAAGTCATCCAAGAGCTCAGGCTGTGCGAGGAACGACAGGGTCGAGCTTCCAACCGTCGGGACCGCGACGATACCTGCGGATGCCATCTCTTCCGCGATGCGCTCATCGAAGTCCAGCCCGTCCGGAGTCTCAAAGTTGCAGTGCTCGATCGTGTTGACGCGCGCCGTGACGGATCGGCGGATCCCCTCAAGAGCGTGGGCATGGGCTGAGACCGGAAGGTCGAAAGACCGAGCCTCTTCGACAACGGCTCTCAATTCCTCCAGGGAGAACTGTGGCAGGAACGGATCGGTGCCGGGCGTGAGATACCCACCCGTTGCGAACACCTTGATGACATCGGCCCCCGCGTCATGTTGTCGCCGGACGGCGTCTCGCACTGCGTCCACACCTTGGCACTCGATCCCGAAGAAGTGGCAATGTCCGCGGGGTGACGTGATGCCCTCGCCGGCGGCGATGACGTCCGGCCCTCGAAGCGTTCCCTCCCGGACTTGCGCCTGGGCCGCGAAGACAACGTCGTTCAACGTGCCCAGATCGCGAACGGTGGTGACTCCAACGTTGACGGCTCGACCGAGGTTCTCCTTCGCCCGCTCCATCAACGTGTCGGATCCAGCCTGCTTTTCGCGCAGGTAGTCGTCGAGAACGGTGCTCGAAGCGCAGAAGGTGATGTGAACGTGAGCGTTGATCAGCCCGGGCATCAGCGTGACGTCGCCGAGATCGCGAACGTTTGCGTCTTCAGGTAGGTCCGCTGAGCGCCCGACCGCGGTGATGCGTCCATCGTCGACGCGGACGAACCCCTTGTCGAGGTAACGGGAAAACGTCCCTTCCCATACCCGGTCGGCGGCGAAGATCTCCATTTCGCACTGAGCCTAGTAGGACGGCCTTCGAACCTCGTGCTCTAGCACTATCTGCCTCAGCGGGAAGTTTCTGTCGTGGACTACTGGAGAGACTGCCGGCCGACTGCTACGCTTTCTGTCCGACGGTGCGCATGCACCGACCGGCGGCGCCGCGCCCAGCCCCTTTCTTTTCGCGCGCATCTCTGCGCGCCCATCAAGCTCAAGAGGAGACCGCCATGGCAAACCTTAGAGACAGCAATCTCACCGGCAGCAACCTCAGCGGCAGGCGAGCGGACATGTTCATCGATCTCAAGGACGACCCGCGTGAGGACTGCCCAATGTTGGGCGACGAGCGCACCACCCTGGTCGAAGTCCTGCGTTCTGTGCGCCTCACGTTGGAGATCAAGTGCGCAGATCTTGATGCGGAGGCCATGGCGCGTCGTTCCGTCGAACCATCGACGATGTCGCTCCTAGGGCTCGTGCGACACCTGGCCGAGGGGGAGCGTGCGACATTCCAGGTGATGATGGCCGGGCAGGACGTTGGCCCGCTGTTCTCTTCCGACGCCGACCGCGACGGTGACTTCGATGGCGCTGTTCCCGACCCCCAGGTGGTTGCGGAGGCGTGGGACGCATGGCGAGCGGAGGTCGACTTCGCCACGCGATTCGTGGCCGAGGCGCCCAGTCTGGACATCACCGGCAACGATCCCTGGCACGGGCCGACCTCGCTGCGCGAGGTGCTGGTCGGCACGATCCATGAGTACGCCCGCCACCTCGGTCACGCCGACCTGTTGCGTGAGCGGATAGATGGCCGCATAGGCCAATGAAATCGAAGCCCATTGCAACGAACGCCGCTACTGGAGGCATGCCAAAGACCATCTGGCACAACGAGGCGCAGGAACCGCGCGAAGCGCACAACGCAGCCATCGTCGAAACTGCATCGAACACCGTCATTGGCTGGATCGGATGCGGTGATCCGCATGCGTTCGGGGACCGCACGAGCTTTGGATATGCGCTCTTGCCTGCGTTCCACAATCGTGGGTACGCGACTGAGGCTCTCTCTGCAGTCGTTGACTTCTGTTTCGCGAACGGCGCCGGAGTGGTGTCCGGAACCACAGACGAATGGAATGTGGCGTCGGCGCGGGTAATGGAGAAGGCAGGACTTCAAGGCGTCGGCACAACAGAGCGAGGTCAGCCGCTGTTTCGAATATCGCGCGGGACGGTTGCAGCGGAGACGAGGGAGTGATGGACCCGCAGACATTAGACCGTTTGGAGCTGGAGCTCGAGTGCAAACGCCTCGCGGATGAGGGCCGAATCGTGAGGATCCCAGGCGAGGAGCCGGACGACATCGAACTCGCGCAGATTGCGCGGTATTCGAATGGAGGGATACGGATCTCATTGAGGGAAGATGTCGATGTCGACGTCGCGAAGAAGGTCGCAGCTCTGGATCCCGTTCTAGCCTTCGAGCGGCCAGAGATCTTGGCTGACGCCTTCATGGACGCACAGGTGACTTGGGAACGCATGCGAAGCTACGTGTTTCCCACTGAACTCGACGCGCCTCTAGACGTCGTGCGTTTGATGCCCGACCCGAGCCAACACCCTGAGGACGATGAATTGCGAGCGGACCGCCCGCTTTTCACCGCGGTCGTCGATGGCGAGCGGGTCTCGTATTGCTGCTCTTCGAGAGAGAACGACCGTGCCGCCGAAGCTTGGGTCGAGACTGTCCCGGCGTATCGACGGAGAGGCTACGCGGCTAAGGTGGTCGCAGCGTGGGCATCTGATGCACGGAACGCGGGAAGGGTGGCCTTCTACAGCCACCGCGACGACAATGTGGCGTCTGCCCGTGTGGCACAACGGCTTGAACTCGTTCCGTGGCTTTACCTCGTTAACTTCGAGATCTCAGAGGCGGCAACCGGCTCGCCATGAAGATCAGCACGCGGATACGTCGCGTACGTCCGCCTCCGCGAAGAACCGTTCGAAGATTGGCTGCCATCCATCACTGAAGGACAGGTGATCTAGCCAACACCGAACGGACGCATAACCGTCACCTATCAACATGCCTACGTGGACCGACGGC
>CAZFOB010000035.1:0-18154 GCA_964520325.1 uncultured Actinomycetes bacterium
CGCATGTCCGGTGGTGTGGGAGGGCCGGGGTTAACCCCCGGCCCTACCCGATTCCCGGATAATCCATCTCACGTGACCGCCCTCGAAGTCGTCTTCGCCGCCCTCCTCGGCGCCGCGGTCGGTTCCTTCCTCAACGTGGTGATCCATCGGGTGCCGAGAGGGGAGTCGCTGGTCCGTCCGGCCTCACGGTGCCCAGGCTGTGGCAACGAGATCGCCAACCGCGACAACATCCCCGTCGTCTCGTGGTTGCTCTTGCGCGGGAGATGCCGCAACTGCGGTCAGCCGATCTCAGCGCGCTACCCGCTCATCGAAGCCGCAACGGCGGGTCTTTGGATCGCTTCGGTTCTCCGCTTCGACGGCCTCGAGGCCTCGGTGTTCGTTGCGCTCGGGTCGACCGCCCTCCTCGCCCTTGCCGCGATCGATCTGGAGCACAGGAGGCTTCCCAACATCATCGTGCTCCCGTCGACGGTTGCAGCCATCTTGTGGGTCGGTGGGCTCGCGGTCGCGCGGAGCGACCTCGGGCTCTTCGTCACAGCCATCTCCTGCGGCGCTGCGTCGTTCGTCCTGTTCTTCGTTATCGCGTTGATCTCGGGCGGGATGGGCATGGGCGACGTGAAGCTCGCCGCGTTCATCGGCGTGCTCGCGGGACGCTTCGGCTGGGAGGTGGCTGTGGCCGCGGTCTTCCTGTCCTTCTTCGCCGGGGGGCTCGCCGCGATCACGCTCCTGCTCGCCCGCAAAGCCGGGCGCAAGCAAGCGATCCCCTTCGGCCCGGCCATGTCTGTCGGTGCCGTGGCTTCGATCTTCGCCGGGCCGGGGCCTGTGCGCGCATGGCTCGGGCTCTGACCAGCGGAGTTGCCCTCTGCTCACGTTGACACCCAAAGTTGTCGATTGTTAGTCTTGGGAAGCACGTTGCAGGCGTGACGTTTGTGACGCTAGCGGTCTCTGAGGGTAAAGGGCCAGGGGCAATATGACCGACAACCCCGTTCTGGGTGAACGACTGCTAACGGTGTCCGAGGTTGCATCCGCTATGCGCGTGTCGAACATGACCGTCTACCGCCTGATCAAGGCCGGACAGATCGGGGCCATCCGGGTGGGCAAGAACTACCGCATCCGCGCGTCCGAAGTCGACCGCTACCTCCGCGAACGCGTCGTCGGCGCCTAGCCCGAATCATTCAGTAAGCACGCCATAGGCGATGGTAAGCGTCTCGAAGCGTGCCGGCGGCCGTTGGGCAACCCGGTGAAGGGTGAATGACGAGACTCAAGATGTGATTCGAGACCGTCGTGCGCGGCTCACGTAACGTCGTCGGGTGGATGCGCGCGTGCGGTTGCCGAGGTGTTCGCGAACGCAGTGGTGGATGAACGTCAGGTGACAAGCGGCAGTGCGCGCAGCTTGCCGAACGCCGCCGCCAGCGCCTGCGACCACGGCCAACTCGCCGACAGCCGCAACCACACACGTCGTCCCGATCGCACCAATCGCCCGGCGCAGTGCAGCAGTGTGTAGCGCAGCCGCTTGGGTTCGGCTGTAGCCAGCTCGCCCTCAAGACACAAGGTCTGCATCCAGGCCACGAGGTCCAGGCCGACGAGCACCAGGGCCAGCCAGACTTGGTTGCGCGCGAACTCGAAGAAGGGCATGTTGCGAAGCCCTGAGTCCTTGCCGCCACGGATGCGGTCCTCCACGCGGGCGTGGCCGCGGTGACGTGCTTCGAGATAGGCAAGGTCGGGATCGGGCGAGTCGGTGATGAACACCTGGAAGCGATGGCCCTCGATGTCGGTGAAGGTGAGCTGGGCGCCGGTGTGGGGGATCTCGCGGCGCACGATGGCACGCGTGCCCTCCGGCCAGGTCGACAGATCGATCGCATCGGTGATCTCGGCCACCCAGGCACCCTCCCTGATGTCCTGCCCGTCGGAGCTGATCGCTTCCACCCAGGCACGTTTGGGCAGGTCGAGAACGGCTTCGCGTACGTCCTCGGTCAAGGTGAAGCCGACCGAGAACTCGATCGACCGCTCGCGCAGGGCATCGATGAACTCGTGTGAGCATCCGGCGGAGTCGGAGCGGGCGAGCATCCACTCACCGTGCTCGGCGTCGGCCGACCTTGTCTTCACGGGCAGCTGCTCCAGGGCACGGTCGAGAACGGCCACGTGATCGGTGGCTGTGCCCGAGCCCGCGTTGCCCGGACGAAGCATCCCGGCCAAGGCCTCATTGGTTCCGTCCAGGAAGCACAGCAGGGGATGGAACCCGAACCCTCGCTTCCATGTCGGCGCGGCCTGCTCCTTTTCGGAGTGTGCGGTGAGCAGCGTGGCGTCGAAGTCGAGCACGATCCATCCCGGACGAACGCCGGCCTTCCATGCCCGGGCACGAGCACGGGCGCGGGCGGCGGCGATCCGCTCCAGCGCCGGCGCGTCGATCGAGTCGATCACGCGCCACGCTGTCGGGTCGGAGGCCACGTCGCCGAACAGGGCAGACTGCTCGCGCAGCACCTTGAGATCCGACAGGCTGTCCCCGCCGTCGGCCAGCATCACGGCCAGGTCGATGAGCACGTCACCGGGATCGTGGGCGGATCGGCGCTGACGTGTGAGGGTCATCGCCTGCGACAGGCCGTCGCGCAGACCGACGGCGTCAGCCATCTCTGCGAGCAACAGACCGCCCGCGTGCGAGACGATCCCGGTGCCGTCGGCAGTTACCTTGACCCGAGCTCGGCGGCTGCTACTGTTCACTCGCAAGGTGCCCTCCTCGGTGAGGAAACTGTGGTGTCAACAACCGCAGTATCCCTGGCCGGAAGGGCACTTTTGCGTTTCTCTACGAAACGCTTATTGAAAGGTCCGGGCTAGTAAACCGGCGCGCCGGACCCCGTCTTCGCTGACTAGTCATTTCCCGTTCTCCACTCCCAGTCAATGCCGGCCGGTTTTGGCCGATGAATCTAGGGAGAGATCAACCACGGAGGATGAGGGGATGGCTCGTAGCTCGATCGGACTCGACATCGGCACCAGGGCGGTGGCGATCGCTGAAGTGGAGAGCGGTTCCAACGGCCCGACGCTCAGCCGCTTCGGACGCATGCTGCTGCCGGTCGGTGCCGTCGACCACGGAGAGATCCAGGATCCCACCGCCGTCGGCTCCGCCATCACCGCGCTGTACAAGCGCATGGGGCTGACCGGACGGTCGGTCCACATCGGGATGTCGAACCGCCGTGTGGTCGTCCGCGTGATCGAGCTTCCGGCGATGTCGAAACAGGACCTCGACGGCGCCATCCGCTTCCAGGCCCAGGAGTACATCCCCATCCCGCTCGAAGAAGCCGTCATGGACTACGAGGTCCTCGAAGAGATCACCGGACCAGAGGGCGAGCGCTTCCAGCGCGTGCTGGTCGTCGCGGCCGAGCGTGCGACCATCGCACCGCTCCTCGCCGCCGTGCAAGCCGCCAACCTCGAAGCATCAACACTCGAGCTCGCCGCATACCCACTCGTCCGCGCATTCGGCAACGGGTCGCCGGGGGCCGAAGCGATCGTGGACGTCGGTGCTGGAGTGACCAACGTCGTCGTCCATCAGGGTGGGAAGATCCGTTTCACGCGCATCCTGCCGACCTTCGGGGGCGACGAGTTCACCTCGGCGATCGAGCAGGCGCTCGGGCTGTCGCGTGACGAGGCCGAAGCGCTCAAGCGACGCGCGTCGCAGCAGATGGCCACCGGCATCCGTAAGCCGGAGCTGGTGGCGGTCGCTGCAAGCGCTCCCGTCGGACGTCCGATGGCTCCCGTCGCGTATGTTGCCCCCGCCGCGTCATTCCCTTCCGGCCCTTCCGGCCCTTCCGGCCCTTCCGGCCCTTCCGGCCCTTCCGGCCCTTTCGATGGCCCCTCATACTCCGAGCCGGTCGAGCAGGCGCCGCCGCCGTCGCAGGTCGACCGTGCGGCGGCCGTGATCGAGCCCATGCTCGATCGTTTCGTCACCGAAGTGCGCGGCTCGCTCGACTTCTACGCGGGACTGCCCGGCTCTGCCGTCATCGACAAGATCGTGCTCACCGGGGGCGGAGCGCTCATGGGCGGAATTGCTGAAGGGCTCAGCTCCTCGCTCGGCGTACCCGTCGAGAAGGGCCAGCCTTTCCACAAGGTCCCGATCGGCAAGGTTGACGTGAGCTCGGAAGAGAAGGCCGTCGCGGAGCCGTTCATCGGCATCGCCATCGGACTTGCACTCGCCGGGATGGGAGCCTGACATGGCACGCATGACAATGCCCCGCATGACACTTCCTCGCATCGGAAGTCGCAAGGATGAGGTGTCGATCAACCTCCTGCCCGGCGACATCCGCTCTGATCAGAACACCAAGCGGGCGTTCCAGATCGCTGTCAGCGGTTGCGTGGCGCTCCTTGTTCTGCTCGGCGCGATCACTGTGTTCCAGCGCGTGCAGATCTCGAGTAGCGAGCAGACGCTCCGCGACGAGCAAGCCAAGGCTGCGCAACTGCGCACCGAAGTGAGTGCGCTCAACGAGTTCGAAGTGCTCGAAGCGTCGATCAAGGGCTCACGGGCACTGCTCACGACGGCACTTTCCGGCGACGTCTCGTGGACTCGATTCCTCGACGACCTCGACACCAACATGCCGAACGACTCGTGGCTCAGCTCGATCAACGTTTCCGCCAAGCCCGGGGTCACCCCCGAGGGCGAACCATCGCTCGGGACGGCGCAGTATCAGGCCTCAGTTACGTCGATGCCCGGCCTCGCCGGCTGGCTCGACACGATGTCAGAGGTCAAGGGTCTGAGGTTCGTCTATCTGTCCAATGGCTCGAAGGCGAAGAGTGAGAGCGGCAAGACCACGGTCTCGTTCGCTGCCAGTGCCCATCTGACCGAACTGATGCTGTCCGGTCGCTGCACCACGGAGGAATCACCGTGTCCATGAAGATGAGGTTCGTCGCGCTGATCGTCGCAACCTTCGTGCTGCTCGGCGGCTGGTTCTTCGCCGCCTTCAAGCCGGCGCAGTCAAAGCTCGGAGAGGTGCGTGCACAGGTGGAGACCACCAAAACAGAGGTCGTGTCGCTTACGCAGAAGCTCGAACATCTCCAGGCCCTCAAGAGGGACGAGAAGTCGCTACGCGCGCAGGCCGCTCGCTTCCGTGAAGCACTGCCGACCAAGACCGCCGTCTCCGATTTCATCCGCCAAGTGCAGGACGCGGCCGAGGAGGCGGGCATCGACTTCTTGACGGTGACGCCGAGTCTGCCGACGGCACCAACCGTCGTGGCTGCTGTGGCTCCCGTCGCACCGGTGGCGACGCCGGCACCGTCGGCGGATACCGAAGCTGCCCAGAACGTGGCGCCTCCGGCCCCGGTCTCGCCCCTCCAAGCGATCTCGGTTTCGCTCACCGCCGACGGCAAGTTCTTCGAGATCGAGAAGTTCGTCAACAAGCTCGAGCACCTGGAGCGCTCGATCCGCATCGACGACTTCACGCTCGGCGGTGGCGGCAGCGCCGGTGGCGCGCCGGGGCAGGGCGGCACGCCTTCGCTCTCCCTCTCGATCAAGCTCCAGATGTTCCTGAACAAGCCGGCGCCAGTTGCTCCGGCTGCCGCAGCGGCCCCCGCGACCGCAGGGGGGAACTGATCATGGCGAATACACAGATCCGCAAGCCGTTCATCATCGGCGGTGCCGCCGTGATCGGCGTGACGCTGGTCCTGTTCCTCGCCTCGACCTTCCTCTACGGCGGTGGCGACGATGCTCCGCCAACGGCCCCCGTCACGTCGGCGGCTGCGCCCGCGCCGGCGGTGAAGCCGGCCGCGAAGGTCGACGAGAACAAGCTCAAGTCGGGCGGACGTGATCCCTTCAGCCCGCGCGTCGGCGCCGCACCGGCCCGGGCGCCCATCTCGGCTCCCGTTGTGGTGGAGGAGGCCGCTGCCACCGTCCACACCTGGCAGTTGCTCGACGTCAAGGACGGGATCGGCTCCTTCCTCGTGGACGGCAAGAAGATCGCCGGCGTCGACCTCAAGAAAGAGATCGTCAAGGGCTACAAGTTCAATTCGGTGAGCGGCGCGACCTGTGTGACCGTCACCGTTGAGTCCAAGGCTTTCGGTCTCTGCGAAGGTGGAACACCCTTCAGCGCATAGCGTCTGGCAGCGCATAGCGTCTGGTTTGCCGCGTCGCCGCTGAACGGCCCGATCGGCTGAGCTCGACTCAAGCCTCACCCCTTCGGCGCCGAGGGTAGAGGTATGGCAAAGAGGAAGCCCGCCTCCGCGGAGCCCGCGATCCGGAAGTCGTTCCTCTATATGGGAGCGGTCGCGATCGGGGTTTCCGTGCTGGGGTTCGTCCTCATGAATGTCGTCCTTGGGGGAGGCGGAGCGGCAGACGAGGAGACCGCAGTGCTGTCCACCGTCGACGGCCCCACGGCGCCCGGGCTCGAGGATCCGGTGAGGGGAACCGAGTTCGGCGCGGATCCCGTCTCCCCTGAAGACCTCAACACGCTCAACGAGGGCGGACGCGACCCGTTCTCACCGGTCATCGGTGCCTCGCCGCCCACCCCACCGCCACCGCCTGCCCCGGAAGGCGAAGGTCCACCGCCGGTGATCGCCCCGGAAGGCGAAGGTCCACCGCCGGTGATCGCCCCGGAAGGCGAAGGTCCACCGCCAGCACCTGCCCCGTAGAATCGCTTCACATGGGTTCCCTGCGATATCTCACCGCGGGGGAGTCGCACGGGCCGGCGCTTACCGTCATCGTCGAAGGGCTTCCCGCCGGGCTCGTCGTCACTCCCGAAACGCTTGGGCACGAGCTCGCCCGCAGACGTCGGGGCTACGGGCGCGGCGCTCGCATGCGCCTGGAGGCCGACGAGCTCGAGATCCTCGGGGGTGTGCGCCACACACGCACGCTCGGGGGCCCGGTCTGTGTGGTGATCCGCAACACCGAATGGGAGAAGTGGTCCGACGTGATGGCGGCGGGGGAGCCGGAGCAGGCGAGCACGCCGCTGACGCGTCCGCGTCCCGGTCACGCGGACCTCGTGGGGATGCTCAAATACGGACATCGCGACGCGCGCAACGTTCTCGAGCGCGCATCGGCCCGCGAGACCGCGGCCCGCACCGTGGCGGGAACGCTCGCCAAGACCTTGCTCGAGCAGATCGGGGTGCGGTTCGTGAGCCACGTCGTCGCGGTTGGCAGCGCGAAGGCGAAGGGCGAGATCCCTACCCCCGACGACGTCGAGCGCATCGAAGCCTCGCCCGTGCGAACAGCCGACCACGCAACCGAGAGCGCCATGATCGAGGCCATCGAGGCGGCGAAGTCCGACGGGGACACCCTCGGCGGCACCTTCGAGGTCATCGCCTACGGCGTGCCGCTCGGCCTCGGCTCCCACGTGCACTGGGACCGCAAGATCGACGGACGACTCGCCCAGGCCCTGCTCTCCATCAACGCCATGAAGGCGGTAGCGGTCGGCGACGGGTTCGACGCCGGATCGGTACCCGGCTCCGCGGCCCACGACGAGATCCTCTGGGACGAAGCGTTGGGCTACCACCGCGCGTCCAACCGGGCCGGGGGCATCGAAGGCGGGATGACCAACGGCGATCCGCTGCGCGTGCGCGTGGTGATGAAGCCGCTTTCGACCCTGCGGAAAGCGCTGCGAACCGTCGACATCGAAACGAAGGAGGCGGAGGTCGCCATCGTCGAGCGGACCGACACGTGCGCAGTGCCGAGTGCGTGCGTGATCGGGGAGGCGATCGTTGCGCACGTGCTCGCCGATGCGGCGCTCGAGAAGTTCGGCGGCGATTCCGTTGAGGAGTTCCGTGGCGCGCACGCAGCCTGGGTCGCATCACTCGAGAAGGCATGAATATCGTCCTGATCGGTTTCATGGGATCGGGCAAGACCGAGGTCGGCAAGGCGCTCGCTGCGCGCACCGGCCGCAGGTTCATCGACACCGATGACGGGATCACCGAGATCTTCACGACGGACGGCGAGGACGCGTTTCGACGCCGTGAGAAGCGTGCGGTCGCGGAAGCGAGCACGAAGAGCAACGTCGTCATCGCCACCGGCGGCGGATCGATGCTCGATGCGGCGAACGTACGAGCGCTCAAGCGAGGCGGCGTGCTCGTGTATCTGAAGACCGGACAGCGCGAGATAGATCGGCGCTTGCGCGGCGCGAACGATCGTCCGTTGCTCGGCTCCGTCACACTCGAGCAACGTGTGCCCGGGTACGAAGCCGCCGCGGACGTCACCGTCTCGACCAACGGCAGTTCGCCGAACCAGATCGCCGTCGAGATCGCGAAGCGACTCGAGAAGGTGCAACGCGTGAAGGTCGCGCTCGACCCTGCGTACACCGTTGTGATCGGGCGCGGCGTCCTCGGCCGCGCGGCTGAGCTCGTGAGGCTCCCGAAGACGGCGGAGAACGCGGTGATCGTCTCGCATCCGCGTGTCCGAAAGCTCTGGGGGGCCGCACTCGAGGCCGGGATCGATCTGAACGTGAGCTGGGCGACGTTTCCGGCCGGCGAGCAGAACAAGACGCTCGAGGTGGCGGCGCAGCTCTCGAAGACCTTCGCCAAGGCCGGACTCCATCGCGGCGACGTCGTCTTCGCCATCGGCGGCGGTGTGGTCGGCGACGTGGGTGCCTACGTCGCTTCGACCTACGCACGCGGGATCTCGGTCGTTCAGGTACCGACGACGCTGCTGGCGATGGTCGACTCCGCCATCGGTGGCAAGACGGGCGTGAACCTTCCGCAGGGCAAGAACCTCGTCGGCACCTTCCACCAGCCGATCGGCGTGCTCGCCGACCTTGATGTGCTGTCCACGCTTCCGCAACGCGAGATCCGCAGCGCACACGCTGAGGTCATCAAGTACGGCTTCATCAAAGATCCGTGGCTGCTGCGCAGTCACGCGCTCGATGAAGTCGTGGTGCGGTGCGCGAAGATCAAGGCCGAGGTGGTCGCAGCCGACGAGAAGGACGACGGCGTCCGGGCGATCCTCAACTACGGCCATACGTTCGGTCACGCGATCGAGTCGCTTTCGCTCGGTACGCTCCATCACGGAGAGGCGATCGCCATCGGCATGGTGTATGCGGCGGCGGTTGCCAGACTGAAGGGCCTGAGTGACCTCGTCGAGGTTCATCGTTCCGTGCTTTCGTCGGTTGGATTGCCGACGCGGGTTGAAGGGATGTCGTGGGCCCGGGTCAGGAGCCGGATGAAGCTGGACAAGAAGTATTCGAAGGGGTTGCGGTTCGTCCTGCTCGAAGAGCCGGGCAAGCCGGTGCTCAGCCGCGTGAGCGACGCGGTGCTCGAGGCCGCGTTCACCGAGGTGACGGGCTGATGCGCGTGCTGGTCGTCCACGGGCCGAACCTGAACCTGCTCGGCACGCGCGAGCCAGAGGTCTACGGCACGGCCACACTCGCCCAGATCAACGAGAGGCTCGCTGCTCGGGGTCACGAGATCGACGCGTTCCAGTCGAACCACGAGGGCGAGCTGATCGACAAGCTCCAGGAGGCGGGCCTTTCCGGCGATGGTGGATACGACGGCGTCCTGTTGAATCCGGGCGGACTCACCCACACGTCCGTCGCGCTGCGCGATGCCGTCTCGGCGCTTCCGGTGCCGGTCGTGGAAGTGCACCTGTCGAACATCTATGCCCGTGAGGACTTCCGGCAGCATTCGATGATCTCCGGAGTGTGCGCAGGAGTGGTTTCGGGATTCGGGGTAGCGTCGTATCTGCTCGGACTCGACGCACTGGTTGCCATCACGGAGGGATCGTGAACGATCGTCTGAAGAAGGTCGCCGAGGCTCTGCCCGACGACGTCCAGGCTTTGCTTGTCACCGCCCCGAGCAACGTCCGCTATCTCACGGGCTTCACCGGATCGAACGGGCAGCTCCTCCTGAGCTCCGAGTCGGTGTTCTTCACCGACGGACGCTACGACGAGCAGTCGTCGGTGCAGGTTCCCGATCTCGCCAGAGCCATCTACAGCGGGACGGCGAAGCTCAGCGATCTGCTCGGCAAGGCTCTGGCAGATCGTGGGATCTCCAAGGTCGCGATCGAGGCGAGCCACATGACCATCACGACGCGCGACAAGCTGAGCAGCGAGCTGTCCGGGATCGAGCTCGTCGCGACGAGCGGCCTGGTCGAGAAGGTTCGGCAACGCAAGGACGCAACCGAGGTCGACGCGATACGTGCGGCGCAGAGGATTGCCGAGCAGTCATTGGTGAACTCGCTCCGGACGTTCGCCGGCGGCACCGAGCTCGACCTTGCGCTCGCCATCGAAGGGGACATGCGGAACACGGGGGCCGATGGGTGCTCGTTCGACACGATCGTCGCGACGGGAGCGCATTCAGCGCTGCCACACGCCTCGCCTCGCCGCGTGGCTGTGGACCTTGACGGCATCGTGCTCATCGACATGGGCGCCAAGGTCGACGGCTACTGCTCCGACATGACCCGCACGTTCCTCGGCCCGAAAGCGCCCGACGAGATCCGCTCGGTCTTCGACATCGTCATCGCCTCGCTCGACGCCGGCTGCGCCGCCGTCCAACCAGGCGCGAAGTGTGCCGATGTTGACCGCGCGTGCCGCGCGGTCATCGAGCAAGCCGGTTACGGCGAACGATTCATCCACTCGACCGGTCACAGTGTCGGACTTGACATCCACGAGAGCCCTGCGTTCTCCACCACGTCGGAGGACGTCCTCGAGCCCGGGATGGTCATGACCGTGGAGCCGGGGATCTACCTGCCGGGCATCGGTGGCGTGCGCGTGGAAGACTTCCTCGTCGTCACCGACGACGGCGCGGAGAACCTGACCGCGCTGACCCGTTCACCCGAGGTAGGCAATGGCTGAAACGACGAACACCAACGATCTTCGGAGGGGGATGGTCGTCGAGATGCCCGATGGCCTGTTCGAGGTCGTCGAGTTTCAGCACCACAAGCCGGGCAAGGGACAGGCGGTCGTGCGCACGAAGATCAAGAACATCCGCACGGGTGCGGTGGTCGACAAGACGTTCAACTCCGATACCAAGGTTGGCGTGGCTCGCCTCGACCACCGGGAGATGCAGTTCCTCTACAAGGACGGCGATGACTACGTCTTCATGGACAACGAGACGTACGACCAATCGACGCTCGGCGCGTCGACGGTCGACGAGAACACACAGAAGTTCCTGACCGACGGACTCAATGTGCAGGTCTCGTTCTACGAGGAGTCGCCGATCACGATCAGCCTGCCCACGACAGTTGAGTTGCTCGTCACGCACAGCGACCCCGGCCTCAAGGGGGACCGATCGTCGGCGGGGACCAAGCCCGCGACGCTCGAGACCGGCGCGATCGTCCAGGTGCCGCTTTTCGTCGAGGAGAACGATCGCGTCCGCATCGATACGCGGACGGGCGACTACGTCACGCGCGTCCAGGGCTAAGCGTGTCGCGGCACTCGGCGCGCGTCGCAGCCGTCGAGATCCTCTATGGGGCCGATGTCCGCGGAGTGCCCGTCTCCGAGCTTCTCGAAGATCGGCCGGACGCCGATGCCTACTGTCGTGAGCTCGTCGAAGGCGTCGAGCGACGGCGTGACGAGATCGATCAGATGCTCACCGAACACTCACGCAACTGGTCGCCCGAGCGCATGTCGTCGGTCGACCGCAACGTCCTGCGTGTGGGCGCCTTCGAGCTGATCGAGGGTGACGTGCCGCCGATCGCGGTGATCGACGAGGCCGTCGAGATCGCGAAGCGGTTCTCGGGTGAGGAGGCCGGAGCTTTCGTCAACGGCGTCCTCGAAGGACTCCGTCAGAGCTCGGCCGGAGGGGGAGGCGGCGCTGCTGGAGGCGCCGACGGCGTCGCCGGTGGCGGCGGCGATTCCTCGTTCGCCTCAGAGGACGAGGGCTCAGCGGGCGCCTCCTCAGGCTCAGCGGGCGCCTCCTCAGGCTCAGGGTGAGGCTGCGGCTGCGGCTGCGGTTCGGCCTGCGGCGGCGTAACGGGTAACACCGGCTCCGCTGGGGCCAGCGGTTCAACAGGCGTCACCGGTTCAACAGGCGTCACCGGTTCAACAGGTGCTACGGAAACAGGCGGCACGAAGACGGGTACCGGCGGCGTCTCGAGTGGCGGTACAGGCTGCTCGATCGGCGGTGGATCGACGATGGCTGCGGGAACTGCCACGGGTACGAGCGCTGGGGTCTCGACAACGTCAGAGCGGCTGCGGATGCGGATCAGCGCGATCAGTCCGCCGACGGCGAAGGCGATGCCCGCCCATTGGCTTCCCGAGAGTCCGAGGAAGAACGACTCGATCGTGTCGCGGTTGCGCGTGAAGTCGATCACCAGCCGCTGCAGGCCGTACCAGATGCTGAAGGCCGCGAAGAGTGTGCCGGTGCGGGGCTTGCGCTTGCCGAGCAGATACAGGAAGCCGAGCAAGAGCAGCGCGCCGAACAGGTCGTAGACGGCGGTGTGGTGGACGACGGCGCCGGGCACGTAGATGGGCGGCCCATATCCCGGCGCGAGCGGGGCGTTCGGGATCTGGTAGCCGAGCAGGAAGTCCGTTGCGTTGCCGAGATGGTCGGCGATGGCGATGTCGCCGAGACGTCCGACGATGACGCCGACGACGAATCCGGGAGCGGCGGCATCGAGAGCGATGGGGACGGCGAACCCGTGACGCTTGAGGTACAGCAGCCCGAGCGCTAATCCGCCGACGAACCCGCCGAACATCGTCAGGCCGCCTTCCCAGACGGCGATCATGTCGCGGAACGAGGTGAACTGATCGAGGTGTCCGAGCACGTAGAAGCCACGGGCGCCGATGATGGCGCCGATCGCGCCCCACGTGACCGCGTTGTAGATCTCGGGACGAGGGATGCCGTGTGGTTCTGCGCGCCGGGCCATGAGGTAGGCGCCGAGGAAGAATCCGAGCGCGGTGCCGACGCCGTGGGGTGAGACCGGTCCGAGTCGTTGGATCGGTTCGTATGTGAACGACGCGAGCAATTCGACCATCTAGGCCATCTAGCCTTGCAGCTGCGCTTCGATGGCTTCGACGAGGTACGGCGCGTCCGGCTTGACCTGTGGACGGTAGCGCGCGACGACCTCGCCCGACGAGGAGACGAGGAACTTCTCGAAGTTCCACTGGACGTCGCCTGCCTCGCCCTTGTGATCGGCGTGCTGAGTGAGCTCGGCGTACAAGGGGTGGCGATCGTCGCCGTTGACCTCGATCTTGTCGAAGAGCGGGAACGAGACCCCGTAGTTGACCGAGCAGAACTGTGCGATCTCCTCGTTCGTGCCGGGCTCCTGGCCCATGAACTGGTTGCACGGGAAGCCAAGCACCTCGAGCCCCCGGTCCTTGAACCGGTCGTGCAGCGCCTGGAGTCCTTCGTACTGCGGCGTCATGCCGCACTTGGACGCGACGTTGACGATGAGCATGGTCTTGCCGGCGAAGCCCTCGAGTGTGGTGTCCTCGCCGTCGATCGTGCGCACGGCGATGTCGTGGACGCTCATGCGATGAAGCCTAGCCGCTCACGGCAGGTGGGCGTCGGCCTACTGTCGCGGGCTGGTGCTATCGTTGAACACGTAAGCGTCCTTTAACGCTCGTCCAGAGAGACGGGCAAGGAGCGCCAAGATGCAACCGAGCACGCTCAAAGCGCGCGTCATGGAAGCGGCCGATCTGCGCCGCGCCACGACCCGGGTGGCCCACGAGATCGTGGAGCGCAACCGGGGAGCCGGTGACGTCGTCCTCGTCGGCATCCGCACCGGAGGGGCTCTCTGGGCCCGGCGTATCGCGGCCGAGGTCGAGCGCATCGAAGGTGTGACCGCACCCGTCGGCGAGCTCGATATCACGCTGTACCGTGACGACCTCGCGAGCCGTGGCCCGCTTCCCGTCGAGCGCACCGAGGTGCCGGACGTCGACGGCAGGGTCGTCGTGCTCGTGGACGACGTCTTCTTCACGGGTCGCACCATCCGCGCGGCACTCGATGCGATCACCGACCTCGGGCGTCCGAAGATGATCCAGCTGGCCGTCCTCATCGACCGCGGCCACCGCGAGCTGCCCATGCGGGCCGACTACGTCGGCAAGAACCTTCCGACCTCGGCCAAGGAGGACGTGAAAGTCATGTTCGAGGAAGCCGGCGGGTCGGACGGGGTTGAGATCCATGAAGCCTGAGACCTCGCGCGATCTGCTCTCGATCACGGATCTTTCGCGCGATGAGATCGAGGAGATCCTGCATCAGGCGGAAACGTTCGAGGCGATCGGCGAACGCGAGATCAAGAAGGTCCCAACGCTGCGCGGACGCACGGTCGTCAACCTGTTCTACGAGAACTCGACGCGAACGCGCGTGTCCTTCGAGATCGCGGCCAAGCGACTGTCGGCGGATGTCGTCAACGTGTCAGCGCAGGCATCGAGCGTGGCCAAAGGCGAGAGTCTGCGCGACACCGCGCGCACGTTGAGGGCCCTTGGTGCCGATGCGATCGTGCTGCGACACCCGGCCAGCGGCGCACCGGCGCAACTCGCGCGCCTCACCGATGCCACCGTGATCAACGCCGGTGACGGCTCACACGAACACCCAACGCAGGCGCTACTCGACATGTACACGGTGAAAGCGCGCCTTGGCTGCCTCGTTGGCCTGCGCGTCGGCATCGTGGGCGACATCGCGCACTCGCGCGTTGCACGATCAGGCGCACTCGGATTTCGCCGCATGGGGGCCGACGTCATCCTCATCGCGCCGCCGACACTGCTTCCTCTTGGAGTGAAGGCTCTGGGGTGTGATGTGTCCTACGACCTCGACGCAGTGATCGGTGACCTCGATGTTGTCTACCTGCTTCGTCTGCAGCTCGAGCGTCACCGCGAAGCGGAGTTCCTGCCGAGCGAGCGCGAGTTCTGGAGCGGCTACGCGCTCACGCGCGAGCGTCTCGAGGCGATGAAGCCCGGCTCTGTGATCATGCACGCGGGTCCGATGAATCGTGGCGTCGAGATCGACTGGGACGCCGCCGAGGCCGAGAACGCGCTGATCGAAGCGCAGGTGTCTGCCGGCGTCGCCGTACGGATGTCGCTGCTCTACACGCTGCTCGGGAGCAGCCACGGCCATCACGAGCCAAGACAGGAGGTGGCCTCGTGATGCTCCTGAAAGGCGGCCGCGTCGTCGATCCCGCTTTGGGCATCGACCAGACACTGGACGTCCGCATCGACGAGGGCCGCATCGTCGAGGTCGGGGAGAAGTTGAGCGCCGCCAAGTCCGACGTCGTCGATTGTGCGGGAGCCGTCGTGGCCCCCGGGTTCGTCGACCTTCACGTGCACTTCAGGGAGCCGGGCGGCGAGGAGTCGGAGACGATCGAGTCGGGCTCGCGGGCGGCTGCGCTCGGCGGCTATACCGCGGTGTGCGCGATGCCGAACACCAGCCCGGCGCAGGACAACGCCGCAACCGTCGAGTACGTCTGGCGGCGGGGGCGTGAGGTCGGGCTCGTCGACGTCCATCCCATCGGCGCGATCACGCTCGGTCGTCAGGGCAAGAAGCTCGCACCGATGCGCGAGATGCATCACTCGGCGGCGAGGGTGCGCTTGTTCTCCGACGACGGCGATCCGGTCCCCACAGCGTCGATGGTCCGTCGCGCGTTCGAGTACGCCAAGATCTTCGACGGCGTGATCGTCGAGCACGCCGAAGACCCCTCATTGCGGGACGGTCACATGCACGAGGGCGAGGTGTCCGCACTCCTCGGCCTGCGCGGACTTCCCGCCGAATCCGAGGAGATCTGCATCCTGCGCGACATCCGCATGGGACGACTCGCCGGAGGACGTCTGCACATCGCGCACCTGTCGACCTCGGGTGGCGCGGATGCCGTCCGCGCCGCGAAGGCAGAAGGCTTGCGCGTGACATGCGAGGTGACGCCGCACCACATCGCTCTCACCGACGAGGCCGTTGCTACCTTCGACGCGAGCTTCAAGGTGGCGCCGCCGCTGCGCTCACAAGATCACGTCGACGCTCTCAAGAGGGCCGTTGCCGACGGCACCGTCGACGCGATCGCGACAGACCATGCGCCGCACGCACCCCACAAGAAGGACGCCGAGTTCGAGTACGCACCGTGCGGGATGGTTGGCCTGGAGACTGCTCTCGGGGTCGTGCTGGCCGAGCTCGTCGAGCCCGGCGTGTGCTCGCTGAGCAGAGCGATCGAGCTGCTCTCGACCGGTCCCGCGAAGATCCTCGGAAGCGACGAGCACGGTGCGCCGATCGCCGCGGGCAGCGCCGCCAACCTCGTTGTCTTCGACCCCGATACCACCTGGACCGTCGATGCCACCTCGCTCGCGTCGCGCAGTCGCAACACGCCGTTTTCCGGGAGGAAGCTCAAAGGCCGTGTCGTCCACACGATCCTGCGGGGAGCGTTCACGGTGAAGGACGGAGGAGCAACGAGATGACTCATGCGCTGCTCGCGCTTGCCGACGGCTCGATCTTCCGCGGAACCGCGCTCGGGGCCCCCGGCACCACCTTCGGCGAGGCCGTCTTCAACACCGGACTGACCGGCTACCAAGAAGTGCTCACCGATCCGAGCTATCACGGACAGATCGTCGCCATGACGTACCCGCATCAGGGCAACTACGGCGTGAACGCATCCGACGAGGAAGCCGGACGTCCGTGGGTGCGAGGCTTCATCGTGCGCGAAGCCACGCAAGCGCCGTCATCGTGGCGGTCGACGGAGAGCCTGCCCGACTACCTCACGCGGCACAACGTCGTCGCGATCGAGGGCATCGACACGCGCCGACTGACGCGCTTACTGCGTAACCACGGCGCGATGATGTGCGGGATCACGACGGAGAACCTCGACGAAGCTTCCTTCGTCGAGCAGGTTCGTAACGCACCGGCACTCGACGGAGCCGACCTCGTCCGTGACGTCACCCCGGAGCGTTCCTACGACCCAGACGTCGACGCGCTCCGAGCATCCGGCGAACTTGCCGGCGCCCCGGCCGGGGTCCGCGACATCCCGGACGCCCGGATCGTGGGTGCCAAGATCGCAGCACTCGACCTCGGCATGAAACGCAACATCCTGCGCTGTCTGGTCGGGATGGGTTTCACCACTCGCGTGTTCGGCGCGTCGTCTTCGGCGGAAGAGATCTTCGACTACTCACCGGACGGCGTCTTCGTCAGCAACGGACCTGGTGATCCTGCCGCGGTGCCATACATCGCCGAGACACTGCGGGCGATCCTGCGCGCCGGTATCCCGGTGTTCGGGATCTGTCTTGGACACCAGGTGCTCGGCACCGCCCTCGGTGGCTCGACCTACAAGCTCAAATTCGGGCACCGCGGGTGCAATCATCCCGTGAAGTCGCTCACGACCGGCCGAGTGGAGATCACGACGCAGAACCACGGGTTCGCGGTACGAGCCGGGATGGACCCTGGCCAAACCGACGAGGCCTGGCGGGTGCTGGCTAACGCGAAGGCCGACGACTTCGTCTGGCGCTCGGACTTCGGTGATGTCGCGCTCACGCACTTCGACCTCAACGACGGCACCCTCGAGGGACTGCGGTGCCTGGACGTGCCCGCGTACTCGGTGCAATACCATCCGGAAGCTGCGCCGGGGCCGCACGATTCGCGGTACCTGTTCGAAGACTTTGCCGACTTAGTCCTGGGGGCCAAACGATGAGAGTTGGTGAGCGGGCGAAGGTGATCGCACTCAGCCGTCCGACGAAGGAAGATCGGACGGCACGGCTGGACGCCGAAGGGCTTCTCGTCCGGCGGCTGAACGTGCCGTGGGATCCCGAGATCGGCGAGCTCTGGGAGCTGCGATTCGACGACAGAACCGTCGTGGTGTTCTCCGAAGCCGAGCTCGTGACCCTTCGCCGCGGGGAAGAGGTTCACAACGACATGGCCGGACTCGCGGAGTCGTGGGGGAAGGCCCCGCGGGTACCGTCGCTACCGTTCCGTCGCTTCGGCAGCAACGCCAGTGCGGCGCCCGCGATGCTTGCATTGCTCGTCTTCGCGATCGCCGGCGTCCTGCTCGTGTGGGCCGGTGTTGACTCGGACAACTGGATGCTCGGTGCGGCCGGCGCGCTGTTGGTGCTGATCGGTATCGGAGCAGCGGGGGTGCTGATCAATTGACGACTGCGACGCGCGCTGCGCGGAGCAAGCGGGACGGATAGGTGCCGCGCCGCAGCGACATCGAATCGATCCTCATCATCGGATCGGGCCCGATCGTCATCGGGCAAGCGTGCGAGTTCGACTATTCCGGCACGCAGGCCTGCAAGGTGCTGCGTGAGGACGGCTTCAAGGTCATCCTCGTCAACTCGAACCCGGCGAC
>CAZFOB010000036.1:0-16915 GCA_964520325.1 uncultured Actinomycetes bacterium
CGCATGTCCGGTGGTGTGGGAGGGCCGGGGTTAACCCCCGGCCCTACCCGATTCCGGCACCTTTCCCGGG
Organism: uncultured Actinomycetes bacterium; assembly: GCA_964520325.1. Lineage (GTDB taxonomy): Bacteria > Actinomycetota > JAICYB01 > JAICYB01 > JAICYB01 > CAZFOB01. Next base: position 71 of record CAZFOB010000036.1, read on the forward strand.
AACACCGAGAACAGCATTGACGGACTTCGGTAGGGTCGCCGAGCGGTGGGCGGATGAAGATCGCGAAGAACTTCTGGAGAGCGTTGACCTCTCGGTGGCGCCCCCGTAGAATCCGCAACAACGTGGGTCGGGTGTTACGTATTGGGAAAGGAGTCAAGTATTGATGAGACGCTTTCGAGTGCTCTTGACGGTTGGACTCGTGGCATTCTTCGGGTGGGCCTTGGCTGGTACGAGTGTTGCCCAGTCAAACGACCTTCCCGCCGACGCTCCTGCTGATTGCGTCGAGAACGTCATGGATCTACCGGCTTTGAATGTGTGTAAGGACGCGCAGGGACGTCACCTGCTCGACCTCCCGGCGATCGGCACGCTGCGCGAGCCGCTCCCCGCGAAGAGTGCAGCTCCGTCGGCGGGCAGATTGCCCAAGACGGGAATGGGAACCGAAGACTTCGCGGCGATCGGCATGGCCGCCCTCGCCGGTGGTGCGGTGCTCCTGCGCCGTGTCCGCCTGGCAGTGTCCTAGGAAGCACGCGCTACGCATTCGAAGAAGGGGCCTTCGGGCCCCTTCTTCATTTCTGGCTTCATTTCTGGCTGTCCTTACCCGGTGCTAGCGTCCTTTGTGTACGAGGCGTTCGTGTGGACGCACTTCCCTCTCGTTGAGGAGCACCGAAAGGAGGCCATTTCTTATGGCGCAAGGGAATCAGGTAACGATCGTCGGCAACCTGACCGACGACCCGGAACTCAGGTACACGCCGGCGGGCGCAGCGGTCGCCAACTTCACCGTGGCGGTCAATCCCCGCATACGGGACGAAGGCGGTCAGTGGAAGGACGGAGAGCCATCGTTCTTCCGGTGCAACGTCTGGCGTCAGCAGGCCGAGAATGCAGCCGAGTCCCTGACGAAGGGCACGAGGGTCATCGTCGTCGGCCGTCTTCGTCAGCGTTCGTGGGAAACCACGGAAGGTCAGAAGCGCACGGTCATCGAGATCGAGGTCGAAAGCGTCGGCCCGTCGCTCGAGTGGGCGACAGCCAGTCTGACCAAGACGGGGCGCTCCGACAGTGACTCGTCACCGGCGTTTGCCAACGCCGGCGGAGGCAACGGTTCAGCGACCGCTGCCACCGTCGACGAAGAACCCCCGTTTTAGACGTCCGGGTCGTTCGCGATACGCGGCAGCGGCTCCCCTGTACGCCGACCTGAAGGCGAGCAGGGGGGCCGCTGCTGCACTACGTCGAGGCCGGAACCGCAACGCGGCCAGAACCTTGATAGCCTCGTCGAGCCGATCCTGCTCCGGGTTTGAGTCCCGGGGCCGCTCAGACCAGAGGAGGCATCGTTTTGGAGCCGTACGAAACCATGCTGTTGATCGATGCTCGGCGCGAGGACACCGAGATCGAAGCCGCGATCGACCGCTTTGCGACTCTTGTGACCGAGCGCGGTGGGGAGATCGCCAACTGGGAGCGCTGGGGCCGGCGCAAGCTCGCGTACGAGATCGAAGACCTCGTCGACGGGTATTACGCGATCTGCACGTACTCGGTCGACACCGAGCACCGGGCCGAGATCGAGGCAGCCCTTCCGTTCGTCGAGGGGCTCGTCCGCTCGAAGACCATCCGTCGAGATCTGCGAACGAGGGGTACCTGAGATGCCGAGAGATCGTGGATCGAGCAGGGACAAGGACAAGGGTAAGGGCCGCGGGGAGCGCGGGGACCGCAAGGGCGGCTTCGTCCGGCGCGGACGTCCGAAGTTCTGCCACTTCTGCAAAGAGAAGGTCGCGTACGTCGACTACAAGGACATCGGCGTTCTTCGCCGGTTCGTCTCCGACCGCGGGAAGATCCGCGCTCGTCGCGTGACCGGCAGCTGCCAGCGCCACCAGCGCGATATCGCGCTTGCCGTGAAGAACGCGCGCGAGATGGCTCTGCTCGCCTACACGGTGAGATAGAGACGTCCAGCGAACTAAGCCAGCGAGATAAGGAAGAACATGTCCCGGATGAAGATCGTTCTCAGGCAACCCGTCGAGCCGCTCGGTGAGGTGGGTGACGTTGTCTTCGTCGCCGCCGGTTACGCGCGCAACTACCTGATTCCCCGCGGTCTGGCGGTTGTGGCCAACAAGGGCAACCTCAAGCAAGCCGAGGACTGGGCGAAGAGCAAAGGCGCCAAGCTCGCGAAGGCCCGCTCGTCGGCCGAGGCGATGCTCGGCAAGCTGGAATCGATCCACCTGCACGTAACTGCCCAAGCCGGACCCGATGGACGCTTGTTCGGCTCGATCACCGCCGCCGACGTTTCGCAGGCGCTGAAGGCGCAAGCCGACACTGAGGTTGATCGTCACGACATCGAGCTGACCGAACCGATCCGACACCTCGGCCTCCATTCGGTCAAGGTCCGGCTCAGTTCGGAGATCTCCGCCGACGTCAACGTCGAGGTTTCGGCCGCGGGCTAGCTACCGAACCCGCCCCAAGCTCTTCGCAGTTCAGGGTCACCGCGGCCCGACTTATCCACAATGAATCCACAGCCTATTCAGGCGTAAATCGCCCTCTATCCTCTTGCGTATCCACAGGGCCGTCGGCCAAGATGCGCCGGCAGGACGAAGGGTCGTGGGTCCGTTCCGAGGAAAATGGGCCGAGGAAGATGGCCGAGGAAGATGGGCCAACAACGGTCGTGTCGCCGGTGTGGGGCACAATGACAGCGGTGTGACTCTCGAACGCACGTTCCGAACGCACGTGGCCGAACAACCGTGGCGAGACCACGCCCAACCGATGAGAGGGACCAGAGATCCTGGATGAGATGTTGAGAGTGGATAGTCGCGTGACGAGGCGTTGACCGCCCTACAAGCAGTGAGTCAGCAACCAGGCCTTAGGGTTCCTCCGCATTCGGTCGAGGCAGAGGAGTCCGTGCTCGGGGCGATGCTGCTCTCCGAGTCGGCCATCTCGGACGTCCTCGAGAAGATCCGTCCCGACGACTTCTACAGGCCGTCCCACCGCCGGATCTTTCAGGCTGTCATCTCGCTCTTCGGGCGCGGCGAGGCCATCGACTCGGTCACCGTCTCGGAGGAGCTCAGACGCACCGGTGAGCTCGAAGACGCCGGTGGCAAGGCATACATCCTGCACCTCGTCGGCTCGGTTCCCGCAGCATCCAACGCGTCCTACTACGCGCGCATCGTCGAAGAGACGGCGCTGCTTCGCCGGCTCATCGAGGTGACCCAGCAGGCGGCGGCGATGGCCTACGAGTCGGCTGATGACCCCGACCACATCGTCGATCAGGTCGAGCAGCTGGTCTTCTCCGTGGCCGAGAAACGGCTCGGCGACAATTTCAAGCACATCCGCGACCTTCTGCACGAGCAGCTCGAGCACGTCGAAGCCTTGCAGGAGCGCGGATCCAACGTCACCGGCGTGCCGACGGGGTTCGTCGACCTCGACAACCTGACGAGTGGTCTTCAGCCGTCCAACCTGGTGATCGTCGCCGCGCGTCCGAGCTTCGGAAAGACCTCGCTCGCGCTGAACATCGCAGCGCAGGCCGCCACCGACCACCAAGTGCCCGTGGCGATCTTCTCTCTCGAGATGTCGCGTACCGAGCTCGTGCAAAGACTCGTCTGCGCGGAAGCGCTGGTGGACGTGCTCAAACTCCGGCGCGGGAACCTGAGCGACCAGGATTGGTCGCGGCTGGCCACCGCGGTCGGCCGTCTGGCCGATGCGCCGATCTACATCGACGACACCGAATCAGTGACGGTGCTCGAGATCCGTGCGAAAGCAAGGCGGCTCAAGCAGAAGAGCGGTCTCGGCCTCGTGATCATCGACTACCTCCAGCTCATGAGCGGGCCGCGGCGCTCTGAGAATCGCCAGCAGGAGATCTCGGAGATCTCCCGGTCGCTCAAGATCCTTGCTCGGGAACTTCAGGTGCCGGTTCTCGCGGTCTCCCAGCTTTCGCGAGCCGTCGAATCCCGGCAGGACAAGCGTCCGATGCTGGCCGACCTGCGGGAATCGGGTGCGATCGAGCAGGACGCAGACGTCGTGATGTTCATCTATCGCGACGAGGTGTACAACCCCGACTCGACGGATAAAGGAACGGCCGAGATCATGCTGGCCAAGCACCGCAACGGTCCGGTCGGCCGTCTCAAGCTAACCTTCCTGGAGAACTACACGAAGTTCGCGAGTTACATGGGGACCTGATCCCCTCCACCCGGAGCCCACAGTTGAAGAATGTTTCGCGCCGCCCAACGAGTAAGACAGGGCGCGACCCGACAACGATCGTTCGAGTGCTCCTGCTCGCGATGCTCGTCATCACGCCCGGGGTCTTCGACCTCGGTTCGGTGAAGCCCTTCGATGCGGTGAAGGTGACGACCGTCCTGTTCTTCGGCTGGCTGGCGTTCGGTGCCTGGACGGCGATGGTCGCCCTTGGACGCCTACGAGCCAGAGGTTTCCTCATGGGCTACCTCGCACTCGGATTCCTCGGAGCGAATACGATCGCGTGGATCTTCTCAACCACGAAGTGGACGTCGTTGTTCGGTTGGTACGGTCGCTACACCGGCCTGGTCACGATCCTTGTGATGGTGCTCGTGTTCATCCTCGTCGCCCACGTGTACAGAGGCCGGGCCGACCGCGCTCACGAGGTCGTCTACGCGATCGCCGCCGGGTCGGCGCTGGTGACGCTCTACGTGATCGTCCAGCGACTTGGTATCGATCCCATCAGGTGGTTACAGACCAGCGGCGGGACTCCCGGCCAACCGTATTTCGGGACGATGGGAAACGCGAACTTCGCGGGCGGCTACATCGGGCTGACGTTCCCGTGGCTGTACTTCGCGTTCTTGCGCACGCGTGTGGTCCTGATGCGCGTCGGGCTCGTCGCGTGGGGGACGGTCTCGCTCGCGGCGCTCTACTTCACCTCGGCCCGCAATGGCATGGTGGCGCTGCTGGTCGGTGTGCTCGTGCTCCTCGTGATCCACCGCAAGCGCGTGCCACTTGTGCTGAAGATCGGCGCGGCAACGGCGACCGTGGCCGCACTCGTGCTGGCAACGATCGTCGTCGTGCATCCCGGCTCCGACAAACCTCTACGCGTATTCAAGGGGGTCGACGTCCTCAGGTCGAACACGATCCGAGTACGTGCGCACTGGTGGCAGGCGGGACTGAAGATGTTCGTCGCTCGCCCACTCACTGGCTGGGGGCCGGATTCTTACGTGACGCACTTCGCACGCTACCTCCCCAGGGAGGCGGCTCCCATCGGTGACACCGAGACCGCCGACAAGCCGCACAATGTCTTCGTCGAGCATGCCGCTGAGACCGGCATCCTCGGTCTCGGCGCGTACCTGGCGCTCGTCTTCGTCGCGTTCAAGCGGGGCTTCCGGCGTCTCCGTGACGGACCGGCGTCGGAGCGCGACCTGGTCGCGACGCTATTGGCGTTGCTCGGTGCGTATCTCGGGCAAGCGTTCTTCTCGATCGACGTTTCGGCGATCGCGCTCCTCGGCTGGGTGGTACTCGGCACGATCGCCGCTCTTGCGGATCCGCCTCCCGAAACCAAGGCTGAGCCGGAGGTGAGCCGCCGCGGTTGCACCGACAGGCCGCCCTCCGGAAGAGGTTCTTCCGCGAAGGTCCTCGCCGCCTCGGCCGTCATCCTCGGTGTTTTCCTGGCAACCATCAGCACCGCGCCGCTGAAAGCGGATCACGAAGCGCGAACCGCTCGCCGTATTGCCGAGGCGGACGTGCCCGTCGATGAGTGGCTCCTTCATTTCGAACGATCGATGGCGTGGCAGCCGTTCGAGCCGCTCTATCGCGGGATGGCGGGCGACTTCCTCGAGAAGGAGGCCGCCGGAACCAAGGACCGGACCGAGAAGCGCCGGTTACTGCTCGAGGCCGTCTCGTACTTCGAGGAGATGGACGAGCTTCAACCCGGTTATCACTTGTGGAAGTACTCGGTCGGCAAAGCCGTCTCAGCGCTCGCTGCTGCCGGGGGCGGGTCCTTCGAGGACGCTCAGGACTGGCTCGAGCAGGCCGAAGAGCTTGCACCGTTCGACTGGCGCGTCGCCACTGCGCAAGCCGAGATGTTCAACCAGTGGGCGGTCTCGATACGCGGGAAGGATGGAGCGGCCGCGCTGCTCTGCCGCGGGCTCGAGCACGCCGAGGAAGCCGTGTTGCTGCGGAAGACGCGTGCAGAAACCCAGACCGTGCTCGGTAAGACGCTCGCGCGCCTCGGTCATCTCGATGAGGCGGTTGTGCCGCTCGAGCGCGCCGTCGAGCGTAAGGACGGATCGGCGGCTGCTGAAGAGCTCCTGGCTGAAGTGGAGCGGTTGCAAGGACGGCCGAAGAGTAGGCGCCCGACGGTCGTCGACTGCGGCTGAGTTTTACTCGCTGCGCCGACCCAGACATCGAGGCGAGAATGTGGACGTGGGCTTCATCCCGGTCGGCGACCTCATGCGGCAGCTGGTTGTCGCGCTCGGTGCGGCGATGGTGCTCGGAAGCGTTGCGGTGATCGTCAAGGAGCGCCGCCGTGACGACGACGTCGGACCGAGGCCAAGCATGCGCGTGGTGACGCTGAACATCGTCGTCGGCTTGTTGCTGAGCGTGTGGGGACTCAGCTCGATCCTGGCTGCTGGGTAGCGCCGGCCGGATCCTCAGACTCCGCTCAAGGGGCGCCGGGCGACGAACAGGTGATTCTGGCTGAACGCTCCCAGCGGGATATGAAGCAGCCGGTCGAGGCCACCCCAGATGGTCGCGACGATCGAGCTGTTTCGCAGGATCGCCGGCATCGAGTTCCAGAAGTTGCGAGGCAAGAAGGCATAGCGGCGATGCTCGACGAGCTCGAGACCCGCAGCATCGCACATCTGGCGGACATCCTCGTCGGTGTACGTGTTCTCGTGATGGTGCGAGTGGCGCATGACGGCTGTACGGAGCGCCTCGATCCAACTCCGGCGGTTCGGCAGGTGACAGCAGATGAAGACCCCGCCGGGCCGTAAGATGCGGCGGACCTCGCTCAGGCTCTTGACCTCGTCGCCCCCGGTTTCCCGCACGTGCTCGAGCACCCCGATCGACGCAACCGCGTCGATCGAGCTGTCCTCGAACGGGATGCCGACGGGATCGGATCCACTTCCGACCTTGAACAGGTAGTCGCCGCCGAGATGCTCGCGGAGCGGGAAGTCACGGAAGGCGTAGCCGGTGACCTTGTGGCCGATGCGCTGCAAGCCGTAGGAGAAGTGTCCACCGCCTGCGCCCCAGTCGAGCACGCTGCTGCCCGCGGGTACGTGGGCGAGGACGGCTCGGTAGCCGACGACAAACTGCTGTGCACTCACGAGGCTCCTGAATTTGCCGAGCCGACGCGGCGAGTGGCGGGCGTACGAGACCAAGTCACGGACGATCAACTGCGGGTCGTTCGTCGGTGTCTGATCCAACCGCCCACGTGCTCGACTCATCGTGACGTCTTCCTCCGGTCGGAGCGGGTGAGGGGAATCGAACCCCCGCCTGAAGCTTGGGAAGCTTCCGTTCTGCCATTGAACTACACCCGCGCGCCCAATCAGGTTAGCGCGCCCGAGATCACCCTCAGCCGGATGGCTCCGGTGCCTCCACAGCCTCTTCAACCTTCGCCGTTGCGCTTCCGTTGATCGAACGCAGTAGCAGGTTCGCGACGTCCATCACCTCGACGTGCTCGTATCCGCCGCCCATCTGCTTGTCCTTCACGCCGTCGTCGAGCATGACGAGGCAGAACGGACAGCTCGTGCCGACGATATCCGCGTTGGTGTCGAGGGCTTCCTCGATGCGCTCGATGTTGATGCGCTTGCCCTCGGTCTCTTCCATGAAGAAGCGCGCACCTCCCGCGCCGCAGCAGAACGTGCGCTTGCCACAGCGGTGCATATCCTGTTGTCGCGCTCCAGTCGCCGTGATGACCCTACGCGGATCGTTGAGCACGTCGTTGTGGCGCACGAGGTAGCACGGGTCGTGATAGGTCACGAGAGCATCGATGGGGACCGTCGGCTGCAGTTTGCCGTCGGCGACGAGCTCGGCGAGCACCTGTGCGTGGTGCAACACCTTGTAGTTGCCGCCGTAGTCCGGGTACTCATTGCCCATCGTGTTGAAGCAGTGCGGGCACTGCGTGATGATCTTCTTCACTCCGGCTTGGTTGAACTGTTCCACGTTCTGCTTGGCCATCTCCTGGAAAAGGAACTCGTTGCCGATGCGTCGGGCGGGATCACCGTTGCAGGTCTCTTGTGGGCCGAGCACGGCGAACTTCACGCCGGCTGTGTGCAAGAGTGTTGCGACAGCGCGCGTTGTCTTGATAGCGCGATCGTCGGACGCGCCGGCGCAGCCAACGTAGAAGAGATACTCGACGTCGTCGGGGATGGGTTGTCCGGCTGGGATAACCGGAACCTTGTCCTCCATGCCTTTCGCCCACTGCATGCGTGCGTCGCCGGCGACGCCCCACGGGTTGCCGGACGACTCGACATTGTTGAGCATCCCTTGTGCTTCTCGTGGGAAGTTCGACTCCATCATCACCTGGTTGCGACGCATATCCATGATCACGTCGACGTGCTCGATGTCGACCGGACATTCGTACACGCATGCGCCGCACGTCACGCACGCCCACAGGACGTCCTGCGTGATCACGTCGCCGACGAGCGACTGCTCGCAGGCGACCTTTGCAGCACCGGTCGCGTTCTCCGCGGTGACCCGGCCGTTGATGACCGGCATCTTCGCCATCGCATGGTCCCGCAGGTTCATGATCAGAAGTTTCGGATTCAGCTCCTTGCCCGTGTTCCATGCGGGACACACCGACTGACATCGTCCGCACTCCGTGCACGTGAGCTGGTCCAGCAGGTGCTTCCATTCGAAATCCTCGACGACACCCGCACCGATCTTCGAGTTCTCGTCCATCGTTTCGATGTCGATGTGCAACGGGCGTAGACGCCCGAGCGCGATGGGATGCCGGGCGAAGGGCACTCCGATCAACGACGTGAAGACGTGCAAGTGCTTCGAGTTGAGGACGAGGACAAGGAAGCTGAAGAACACCGCGACGTGGAAGACCAAGGCCAGATAGTCCATCGTCTCGAGCGCTCCGTGCGGCAACACTCCGGCCATCCAGTTGCCGAGCGGACGTGCGAGGAAGGCGCCATCCGCGTACGGAAGCCGGCCTAGCGAATGCCGGGCGGCGTTCACGACGAGAAGTGTCGAGATGATCCCGAAGATCATGAACAAGATCAGGTACGCCGGACCCATGTGAGATGCGTAGAAGCGGGATCTGCGCTGCCAGAACTTCGGGTTGTTCTTCAGTCGCACGATCGCGAAGGCCAAGAGCGACGATCCGACGGCCAGGATGAAGAAATCGAGCACGGCTCCGAACCACGAGTGCGTCCCGATGATCGGAAGACGAAAGTCCTTCCAGAAGAATTCGCCGAAGCTTTCGAGAAGCGCCACCTGGATAACGAGGAAGCCCCAGAAGGTGAACGCGTGCGCAAGGCCGGGGCCCGTCCACTGGAGCAGCTTCTTCTGCCCGACGATCTTGAGAAGGGCGTACTGCGGCTGCATGATGTACTTTCGTCGCTCTGGATTGGCCTGGCCATGCCTTACGAGCTGGACGAGGCTCCACGCCCGGGGACCGGCCACGCCACCGGCGATGGCGGCAAGAACGAAGAGGGGTATCGGCCGCAGCATGCTGTTCTCCTCTGGCCTTGGCGCTTTCTGGTCTGGAGCCGGATTAGGGTATCGCTCGCGGCCGGTAAAGTGCCTGCATGGGGGCAGGCAGGCCGCGACGCAACGATCGCGGCCTGGTCATGCCGCCTGGACGCCGGACCATCCCGCGGGCGTCCGCACCGAAGAAGAAGTTGCGCGACCCATCGGTGCACACCGATCTCGATCTGCCCCCCGTCCTAGCGAAGGCGGCCGGCGAGCTCGTCGTGCTTGCGAGCCGGATCCTGGCGTGCCAGGCCTGCGAACGGGCGAGTGCGCAACGGTGCTACGGAACCGGATACCCACGCGCGCCGGTGATGCTTGTCGGCGAACACCCGTCACAGGCGGATCTCGATGCGAGCAGTTCGTTCATCGGTGAGGCGGAGGCCCTGGACAAGGCTTTCGATGCTCTTGGGATCCCGTTGTCCTGGGTCTACGGCGCAACGGCAGTGCGTTGTGGAAGTGCTCCGGCCACATCGATAGAGCTCGCCGCGTGCTCGACCCACCTGCTCGTCGAGATCGAGGCTGTCGAGCCGAGAGTGATCGTGGCCTTCGGCCCCCGGGCCGTCGAGGCGATGCGTTTCCTGCACGGCCGCTGCGGGCTTGTTGTCCCAGATGAGGTCCCTCAGGGGACGCCGGTGGCGCTGCGGCCCGGCCTGCATCTTGTCGCGACCGAGCCCGTGCCGGAGGGGGTAACTCAGAAAGACGCCAAGCGTCGTCTGTGGCGCGACCTCCAGCGAGTTGCGGAGTTGCTGTGAAAGCGCGAGCGCTGAGGATGTTCGTCGCCGCTTGCGCCGCCGCTTCCTGCGGCGGGGGACCCGTTCCACCCTCCTCGCCGGCGCCAGGTCCGATCGGCTCCCCGCAGAGCATCGAGAAACGCGTGGTCGTCGGTTTCTCGGATCACCTGGTCACCTCGGAGGTGGCCGACGAGCCAGCCGAGCAGGCGATCGGCCTGATGAATCGAACATCGCTCGACCAGGATGCCGGGATGCTCTTCCTGTTCGAACGCCGCCAGTCGCACGGCTTCTACATGAAGAACACGCTCATCCCGCTTTCGATCGCGTACATGCGAGGCGTTGGACGAGGGCGTTACGAGGTCGTCGCGATCCTCGATATGACCCCGTGCCCGCCGCAGACCGTCACCTGCCCGACCTACCCCCCGGGCGCCGCCTACGACTCAGCGCTCGAGGTCAACAGAGGGTGGTTTTCGGACAACGATGTGAACGTAGGCGACATCGCAACCATTGATAGCAGCCTCTGACCTGCTCGTTTAGAGCCGGACTTGACAACATAGCACTCAACTTCTTAGAGTGTGAGTCAATCCGATTCTGAAACGGGAGGTTTCCCAATGGCTAGAGTTGTCGGCATCGATCTGGGCACCACGAACTCCGTCGTTGCCACGATGGAGGGCGGGGAGCCGACCGTGATCCCCAACGCAGAAGGCGCTCGCACGACGCCGTCCGTGGTGGCGTTCTCCAAGCAATCAGAGGTGCTGGTGGGGGAGATCGCCAAGCGTCAGGCGATCACCAACCCCGACCGAACGGTGAGGTCGGTCAAGCGCGAGATGGGCCGCAAGGACTGGAACTTCGCCGCCGATGGCAAGGACTACCTGCCTCAGCAGATCAGCTCCTTCGTGCTGCAGAAGCTCAAGCGCGACGCCGAGGCCTATCTGGGCGAGCCGGTGAACGAGGCCGTCGTCACCGTCCCGGCCTACTTCGACGACGCCCAGCGCCAGGCGACCAAGGAAGCTGCCGAGATCGCGGGTCTGAAGGTCCTGCGCATCATCAACGAGCCCACTGCGGCTGCCCTGGCCTATGGTTTGGAGAAGGGCACTGCCGATGAGCGCATCCTTGTCTTCGACCTCGGCGGTGGCACGTTCGACGTGTCGGTGCTCGAGATCGGCGACGGCGTCTTCGAGGTCAAGTCGACGCACGGTGACACACGGCTCGGCGGTGACGACTGGGATCAGAAGATCATCGACTGGCTCGTCACCGAGTTCAAGAACAGTAACGGCGTCGATCTGTCGGTTGACCGCATGGCGCTTCAGCGCCTGAAGGAAGCTGCGGAGAAGGCGAAGATCGAGCTCTCGCAGGCGATGGAAGCGTCGATCTCGCTTCCGTTCATCACCGCGACGGGCGAAGGTCCTCTCCACCTCGAAACATCGTTGAGCCGGGCGAAGTTCGAGCAGATGACATCGGATCTGCTCGAGCGCCTGCGGACGCCGTTCGAACAGGCGCTGAAGGATGCGAAGGTTGCCACCGGCGATCTGGACCACGTGATCATGGTCGGCGGCTCGACGCGCATGCCGATGGTGCAGGACCTGGTGAAGAAGCTCACCGGCAACGACCCGCACAAGGGCGTGAATCCCGACGAGGTCGTCGCGATCGGTGCGGCGGTCCAGGGATCGATCATCAAGGGCGACACGAAGGAGATCCTGCTCCTCGACGTCACGCCTCTATCGATGGGCGTCGAGACGCTCGGGCACATCTACACCAAGCTCATCGAGCGCAATACCCACATCCCGACGCGGCGGTCCGAGATCTTCTCCACCGCAGCGGACAGTCAGACCTCGGTCGAGGTGCACGTTTTGCAAGGCGAAGGTGAGATGGCAGACTCGTCCGCCGTTCGCTCGCTCGGTCGGTTCCAGCTCGTCGGTATCCCGCCGGCGCCGCGCGGTGTCCCGCAGATCGAGGTCACCTTCGACATCGACGCGAACGGGATCGTGAACGTGTCCGCCAAGGACATGGCGAGCGGCAAGGAGCAGGCGATGACCATTACCGGCGGCACCGCGCTTCCGCGCGACGAGATCGACCGCATGGTGAAGGACGCCGAACTGCACGCGAACGACGAGAAGCGTCGCCGCGAGGAGGCCGAAGTCCGGAACCAATCCGACAACGCGATCTACGCGGTCGAGAAGGCACTGAGCGAGAACCAGGTCGCCGGCGCGGATACCAAGAAGGACGTCGAGTCCAAGCTCGAGGCTGCGAAAGAGGCCCTGAAAGGCTCAGACGTCGAGGCGATCAAAAAGACGACCAGCGAGCTATTGGAAGCGTCGCAGAAGCTCTCGCAGCAATCGCAGGCCGGGTCGGAGCAAGCCGCTGCGGCGCCCGGTGGCCCTGGTGAGCCGCAAGGCGACGACGTCGTCGAAGGCGAAGTCGTCGAAGAGGACGGCAGCTGATGGCTGAGGATCGGCCGACGGGCCGCCCCTTGGATGGGGATCGACCGAAGATCCGGATCACCGATAGGCGCGGCGAGGTCAAGGGGTACCACGAGCCGGCGCCGTCGGATGCTGCGGCCGGCGCAACCGACGAGCTCCAGAAGCTCGCCGACGACCGCCTCGATCAGCTCATGCGCTTGAAGGCGGACTTCGAGAACTTCCGCAAACGAGAGATCCGTGAGAAGGCCGACCTCGTCGAGCGCGCGAGCCTGCGCATCGTCGAGCGATTGCTTCCCATCATCGACGATCTCGAGCGAGCACTGATCTCCGCCCAGGAACACGCTGCAGACGATCCGATCGTGCGGGGCGTGGAGCTCGTGCGCAAGCAGTTGCACGAGGTGCTCGCCGCGGAGGGTCTCGAATTCGTCGAGGCAGGTCCTTTCGATCCCGAACACCACGAGGCCGTCGCGACCGTCGCATCCGACGTCGCCGAGCCGACCGTGCTCGAAGTTGTGCGTCCGGGCTACAAGCTCAAGGGCAGGACGATCCGTCCTGCGCTCGTCCACGTCTCTGTTCCGCAAGGCGGAGGCGAGTAAAGAAGTGGCGTCCCAGTCCTGGATCGACAAGGACTTCTACGGCATCCTCGGCGTCGCCAAGGATGCGTCCGCCGATGCGATCAAGAAGGCGTACCGCAAGCTCGCGATGCAGTACCACCCAGATCGCAACCCGGGAGCCGACGGCGAAGACAAGTTCAAAGAGATCGGCGAGGCGTACAGCGTGCTGTCCGATACGTCCAAGCGCGCCGAGTACGACCGGCTGAAACAGGCCGTACGCTCGGGGGCCGCCGGTCCCGGGTTTGGCGGTGGCGGTTTTCGGGCGACGGATTTCGGCTTCGGTGAGGAGTTCGATGTCGAAGACCTGCTGTCGCAGCTGTTCGGGGGCCATGGGGGCGGGTTCAAGATCGGCTTCGGCGCCCAGCGTCGGCAACGGGGCCACGATCTCGAGACCGAAGTGTCACTCTCGTTCGACGAATCCGTTTCGGGGTCCGAGCGCACCGTTGCTTTCAGTGACGGTCGCCAGACGACCGTCCGGATCCCCGCCGGTGTCGCCGACGGAGCACGTGTTCGCGCAAGAGGCCGTGGTGGATCGGGTGCGCAAGGCGGCGAGGCGGGGGATCTGTTCGTCCGGGTGAAGGTCGGTCCGCATCCGGTCTTCGAACGCTCCGGCAAGGACCTCACTTTGACGCTTCCGGTGACCTTCGCCGAAGCCGCACTCGGTGCCGACGTGAAGGTACCGACGCTCAATGGCCCGGTGAAGCTGAAGATCCCGTCCGGGACGTCGTCCGGCAAGACGTTCCGTCTCCGTGGGCGAGGCATCGAGGCCGGCGACGGCTCGAGGGGCGACATCCTCGCGACCGTGCAGATAGCGGTACCGCAGAAGCTCTCGAAGAGACAACGCGAGCTGGTGAAGCAGTTCGCGGAGGGCGACACCTCCCCGAGAACGCATCTCGACCCTGGAGCGGAAGTGACCGGTGCGAATGGAGCGGAAGCGACCGGTTCGATCGAGGACGATCGATGACGAAGCGTGAGAACAGAAGCGCGGTGTACGTCATCAGCGTGGCTGCCGAACTCGCGGGCGTGCACCCTCAGACACTTCGTGTCTACGAACGCAAGGGCCTGCTCAATCCAGAACGAACGACCGGGAACACTCGTCGATACTCGCTGCAGGACATCGAGCGACTCCGGCGGATCCAGGAGCTGACGCAACGCGACGGTGTGAATCTCGCGGGAGCCAAGATGGTCCTTCGCCTCGAGGAACAGCTCGCTCGCTCGCGTCGCGAGGTGGATGTCATGGCGGTGCGCGTCAAGGAGCTCGAAGCCGGCGTCGCTCGTGAGATGCGACGTATCGCGGATCAGGCCGGGGAGATCGTTCCCGCGCGGAACAACCGCTCGCTCCAGCAACTGTGGGGTGAAATCAGAGGAGCAGGCGGCCCCATCGAGTTGGGGCCGCCGAGGAGCTAGACATGGACCCGAACAAGCTGACCCTGAAGTCGCAAGAGGCGGTTGCCACGGCGCAGCGTCTGGCCGACGAGCGTTCGCACCAGGAGGTTGCTCCGGAGCACCTGCTCCTCGCATTGCTCGGTGAAACCGAGGGAGCCGTGTACCCAACGCTGCAGAAGATCGGAGCGGCGCCGCGCGTCCTGCGTGATCGAACGATCGAACTATTGACGACGTTGCCGCGCACCTACGTCCAGCGATCACCCGGACAACCGGGACAGCTGTATGTCTCGGCGGCGCTCGCGGCCGTGCTCGACCGTGCACAGAAGGAAGCCGACGTGCTCAAGGACGCATACGTCTCGACGGAACATCTCTTGCTCGCGATGGCCGCGGACGACGGTGCGATCGGCACTCTCTTGCGCGAGGAGGGTGCGACGAAGGACTCCATCATGCAGGCGCTCGTTCAGGTTCGTGGCGCCCACAGCGTGCAGGACCAGGACCCGGAGTCGAAGTACCAGGCGTTGGAGAAGTTCGGACGCGACCTGACCGAGCTCGCTGCTCGCTCCAAACTCGACCCGGTTATCGGCCGCGACGACGAGATCCGGCGAGTCATCCACGTGCTCTCGCGACGCACGAAGAACAACCCAGTGCTCATCGGCGAGCCGGGCACGGGCAAGACCGCGATCGCAGAGGGACTGGCGCTGCGCATCAGCTCGGGCGACGTTCCGGAATCACTCAAGGACAAGCGACTGGTCGCACTCGATCTGGCGGGCATGATCGCCGGAACGAAGTACCGCGGTGAGTTCGAGGAACGGATGAAGTCGTTCCTCAAAGAGGTTGCCGACGCGGACGGCAAGGTCATCGTGTTCATCGACGAGCTGCACACGCTCGTGGGTGCCGGGGCGGCTGAGGGCGCGGTGGACGCCGCCAACATGCTCAAGCCGATGCTTGCACGCGGAGAGCTCCGCGCGATCGGTGCGACCACGCTCGACGAGTTCCGCAGATACATCGAACGCGATCCGGCTCTCGAACGCCGCTTCCAACCCGTCTTCGTCGACCAGCCGTCGGTCGAAGACACGATCGGGATCCTTCGAGGGCTCAAGGAGCGCTACGAGGTGCACCACGGCGTGCGCATCACCGACTCTGCCCTGGTTGCTGCCGCTACGCTCTCGCACCGCTACATCACCGGACGCTTCCTGCCCGACAAGGCGATCGACCTCATGGACGAGGCGGCCGCTCGTCTTCGTATTGAGATCGATTCTGTTCCGATCGAGATCGACGAAGTGCAGCGGCGAGTGCAGCAACTCGAGATCGAGCGAGCGGCTCTGCGGAAAGAGCTGGATGCGCCATCAGGCGCCCCCACGAAGGACCGAGCGTCTGCCGACCGACTGGCGCGCGTGGAGAAGGAGCTCGCCGATCTGAGCGAGCAGCTCGCCGGCCTACGTGGGAGATGGGAGCGGGAACGCGACGCGATCGCCGCGATCCGTGGAGTCAGCGAGCGTATCGAGCAGGCGAAGATCGACGCCGAGCGCGCCGAGCGCGCCGGCGACCTCGAAAAGGCTGCTGAGCTGCGTTACGGGACGCTGATCTCACTCGACAAGGAGCTGACAGCTGCGAACGAGCAGCTGAAAGAGATCCACGCTGACGGCAAGCCGATGCTGTCTGAAGAGGTGGACGAAGAGGACATCGCGGATATCGTTGCGCGCTGGACGGGTGTCCCCGTGTCGCGCTTGCTCGAGGGTGAGATGCGGAAGCTCCTGCGTATGGAAGAGGAGCTGCACAAGCGCGTCATCGGACAGGAGGACGCCGTCGATGCCGTGAGCAACGCCATCCGTCGATCGCGCACCGGGCTTGCCGATCCCGACCGTCCGATCGGACAGTTCCTGTTCGTCGGCCCAACCGGTGTCGGCAAGACCGAACTCGCGCGCGCTCTCGCCGACTACCTCTTCGACGACGAGAAGGCGATGGTGCGACTCGACATGTCCGAGTACCAGGAGCGCCACACGGTCTCGAGACTCGTCGGTGCGCCGCCGGGCTACGTCGGCTACGACGACGGCGGCC
>CAZFOB010000037.1:0-16156 GCA_964520325.1 uncultured Actinomycetes bacterium
TTTTTCTCGATCAGCGGATCCGACTTCGTCGAGATGTTCGTCGGCGTCGGTGCCGCCCGTGTTCGCGACCTGTTCGAGCAGGCCAAGACCAACGCCCCGGCGATCATCTTCGTCGATGAGATCGATGCAGTCGGACGCCATCGCGGCGCCGGCCTCGGCGGCGGCCACGACGAGCGCGAGCAGACGCTCAACCAGCTGCTCGTCGAGATGGACGGTTTCGACGTCAAGACCGGCGTCGTGCTGATCGCAGCGACCAACCGCCCGGACATCCTCGACCCGGCGTTGCTGCGCCCCGGCCGTTTCGACCGCCAGATCGTCGTCGACCGACCGGACATCCGTGGACGCGAGGCGATCCTCAAGGTGCACGCGAAAGGCAAGCCGTTCGCCGAGAGCGTCGACCTCGCGATCATCGCGCGCCGAACCCCCGGGTTCACCGGAGCCGATCTGGCCAACATCATCAACGAGTCTGCGTTGCTCACCGCGCGCCACGACAAGAAGGAGATCACCGGCGCCGAGCTCGAAGAGGCCATCGACCGCGTGATGGCCGGACCCGAGCACAAGTCACGTCTCATCACCGCGACCGAGAAGCGCATCATCGCGTACCACGAGGCCGGGCACGCGTTGGTCTCCCACCTGATGCCGTTCGCGCATCCGGTCCACAAGATCTCGATCATCCCGCGCGGCCGGGCGCTGGGATACACCCTCACGCTTCCCACCGAAGACCGATACCTCGTCACCAAGTCGGAGCTGCTCGACGAGCTCGCGATGGTCTTCGGCGGACGCGCCGCCGAGGAGATCGTCTTCGGCGACATCACGACGGGCGCATCGGACGACATCGACCGGGCAACGAAGATGTCGCGCAAGATGGTGTGCGAGTGGGGGATGTCGGCTCTCGGCCCCCAGGCGCTCGGCCATAGCGAAAGCCAGCCATTCCTCGGGCGCGACATCCGTTCAGAGCCCGAGTACTCCGATGCGGTGGCGGCTCAGATCGACGCCGAGGTCCGGAAGCTGATCGATCAAGGCTTCGACCGGGCCAAGGAGACGCTCATCAAGAACCGCAAGCTCCTGAACCTCATCGCCGAGCGGCTGATCGAGGTCGAGACGATCGAGGCCCCCGATCTGGAGACGCTGCTTGAGGGCGTCCCGGCCTCGTTGGGCGAGCGCGGTAAACTGTTGGAAGAAGCACTACCGGCCGGACGCGCCGGACGTGAGAGCGCGCCGAAAGGCCGTCGGGCCCGGCCAAAACCCGAACCCGGCCTCTCGCCCGCGTAGCCACGAGCAAACCCGCGTAGCCCCGAGCAAGAAGGGGACATGGCAAAGATCGAACTCAGCACAGGCACGCCTGCGGAGATCGTTCATCCGCAGACCGGACGTCCCAAGGCGGGTATCGTCCTGATCCCCGACATCATGGGGCTCCGGCCCCTGTTCGAAGAGCACTGCGCGCGCATCTCCAAGGAGTGGAAGGTGAGCATCTGCGCACCCGAGCTTTTTCCCGGCGGCGACAAATGGGGTCTCGAGTCGCGCATGAAGAAGGCGAAGGCGCTGTCGGACGAGGACAAGATCAACGACATCCTCGCCGCCGCTCAGCGCACGGGCTGCGACACCGTTCACCTCGTCGGCTTCTGCATGGGGGGGATGTACGCCCTCAAGGCCGCCGCCGAGGACCGTTTCACCAAGGCCGTGTCGTTCTACGGGATGGTGCGCGTGCCCAAGCAGTGGAAGAGCAAGAAACAGGCCGAACCACTGGACATCCTCGCCGACCGCGCGGCCACCCACGTCATGCTCATCACCGGGACAGAGGACGTCTACGTCCCGGTCGAGGATGCGAAGGAGCTCGAGAAGCTCGGTGCGAGCGTGGTGCTCTACAAAGGGGCCGAGCACGGCTTCGCGCACGACCCCGAGCGTCCGGCCCATCGCGAGAAGGACGCGAAGGACGCCTGGGCCAGGGCGAAGAAGTTCCTCGGTCTGTAGCGCCAGAGCCGGTTCCAACACGCGGCTACCATTGACGTCCGATGGACGATCAAGGCGAGCGAGTCGCCGCAGCTGTACGCGAGATGCTTGTCGCGCTCGGGGAGGATCCCGACCGCGAGGGCCTGAAGCGCACGCCGGAGCGCGTAGCGAAGTTCCTGAGCGAGTTCACGTCGGGATCCGATGTCGACCCGTCGACGCTCTTGTCCACCGTGTTCTCCGAGGACCACGACGAGATGATCCTCGTGAAGAACATCGATTTCGCGACCCTATGTGAACACCATCTGCTGCCCTTCATCGGCAAGGCCCACGTCGGCTACATCCCGGGCAAGACCGGACAGGTCACCGGTCTCTCGAAGCTCGCGCGCGTCGTCGATGCGTGCTCGCGCCGTCTGCAGATGCAGGAGCGGTTGACGTCTCAGATCGCCGACGCGGTCGAGAAGGCGCTCGATCCGCGGGGAGTGATCGTCGTCATCGAAGCCGAACACCTGTGCATGTCGATGCGCGGCGTTAGCAAGCCCGGACATACGACCGTGACGTCGGCCGTGCGCGGGGTGTTCCGCGAGAATGTCGCGACGAGAGCCGAGGCCATGGCGATCATCCGGAGCGGCGGAGCGTGAGACTCCTGCCGTCCGGCCGAACGGCCGTGATGGGGATCCTCAACGTCACGCCCGACTCCTTCTTCGATGGAGGCCGCTTCGCCGCTCTCGAGGCGGCCGTCGATCGAGCGAGCGCGATGGTCGATCATGGTGCCGATCTCATCGACGTCGGCGGCGAGTCGACGCGTCCCGGCGCCGTCGAGGTGGACGTCGACGAGGAGACACGGCGAACCGCGCCCGTGATCGAGCGGATCGCCCGCCTCGGGGTTGCGATCTCGATCGACACGAGGAAGGCGACGGTCGCCAAGGCCGCCCTCGACGCCGGCGCATCGATGGTCAACGACGTCTCGGCCGGCGCCTCCGATGCGGCGATGCTTCCGTTGGTCGCCGACAGGCGCGTGCCGATCGTGCTCATGCACACGCGGGGCACGCCCGAGACGATGGACTCGGAGACCACCTACGACGACGTGATGACCGATGTTCGCTCAGAGCTCGCCGAGCGCGTCACGGCTGCCAAGCAGGCCGGCATCGTTGCGTCGAACATCATGCTCGACCCCGGCCTCGGCTTCGCGAAGACCGCCGACCAGTCTCTCGAGCTCGTCCGTCGGATCGGTGAGTTGAGAAGCGAAGGATCTCCCCTCATCGTCGGACCGTCCCGCAAGCGGTTCATCGGCGGCGAACCTGCCGACCGCCTCGAAGGCACGCTCGCCGTCTGCGCCTGGTGTGCGTCCCGCGGTGTGGACGTCGTTCGGGTGCACGACGTAGCTGAGGTGCGCCGCGTCATCGACATGATCGCCAGGCTGGCCCCGTGACGCTCTTCGACGACACCCTCTTCAAGCAGGGCGAGCGGCTCTTCGAGCTCAACCCGAGCAAGCTCCAGTGCTATCTCGATTGCCCGCGCCAGTTCCGGTTCCGTTACATCGACAAGAGGTCGGAGCGTCGCGCTTTCGGTCCGACCGCCCTCGGCCGTTCCGTCCACAAGGCACTGCGCGACTTCTATGCGATGGACCGCGAGGAGCGCACCATCGAGAATCTGCTGCGGGCTCTCAGGCGATCGTGGGACGGCAGCGGCTATCGGTCTGCCAAGGAGGCGGAGGACGCCTTTGCACGCGCCGAGGACATGCTCAGGAGGTATCACGTGGGCACCGATCCCACGAAGGCCCGTGTCGTCGCTCTCGAGTCGAAGTTCTCGCATGCGATCAACTCCGACAGCATCCTCGTCACCGGGCGGGTGGACCGCATCGACATCGACGAAGGCGAGTACGTCATCGTCGACTACAAGACCGGACGGTTCGGCTCCGACGACATCGCGCTCAACGAGTCGCTTCCACTCTCGCTGTACGCGATCGCCGTCTCGGCCACGATGGGGCGCGACGTGCACCGCATCGCCGTCGAGCATCTGTCGTCGGGACGCCGGGCGGAGACGAGCCGCCGCCCCGACCGGCTCGCGCAAGACTGGACGAGGATCACGTCCCTCGCCGGCGAGATGCGGAGCGGGACCGACTTCCTGCCGATACCGAGTGCGCTCTGTCGATGGTGCGACTACCTGGTGGCCTGCCCCGAAGGCCGCGCATCCCTCCGGCCGGGGGACACCCCGGGACCCCAGCGCCGCGTGCCGAACGCTCCGGACGACGACGTCCCGCCGGTGTTCGACGTGGACGACACTTCGTGACCGACGCGATTGTCCTCCGCGGCATCGTCGCAGAAGGCCGGCACGGCATCGGGGACGAGCGCGACGAGCCGCAATCCTTCGTGGTCGATGTCGAAGTGGTCGGGGATCTGGCGGCTGCAGCCGCGGCCGACACCATCGAGGCGACGATCGACTACGGGATGATCGCCACTGAGGTTCGCGATGTGATCAGCAACGAGTCCTACGAGCTCGTCGAAGCGATCGCCGAGGCTGTCGCGGCCCGCGTGATATCGCTCGGCGTGAACTCGGTGCGCGTGAGGGTGTCGAAGCCCGCTGCTGCTGCGTCCCTCGGAGTCGACGAGGTCGCGATCTTCGTCGAGCGCTGAGTGCAGGTCTTCGCCGGGCTCGGTGGCAACGTCGGCGACCGCCTCGCGATGCTCAAAGCGGCTGTCGAGGCGATGCAGTCCGACCCGGAGATCGAAGTCGTCCGAACGTCGAGTGTCTACGAGACCTCTCCGGTTGGACCCGAGCAGCCCGATTTCCTGAACGCGGTCGTCGAGCTCGACACCGATCTCGCTGCTGCGGAGCTGCTTGCCCGCTTCCAAGCGATCGAGGTCCGGCTCGGCCGCATCCGGCGCCCGCGCTGGGGGCCACGAGAGATCGACATCGACCTGCTGTTCTACGGCGAGGAGACCATCGACGAAGAAGGCATCACCGTTCCGCACCCCGAGCTCGGGAACCGGGCATTCGTTCTCGTCCCGCTATCGGAGCTCGCGCCCTCTCTCGTCACCACGATCGACCGTCAAGGCGTGCGCCTCGCCTACCCACCCGACCGGCTGCTCTAAAGGCGCCTCTAGGGGTCAGGGGCTCGACTGATAGGTCTGGACAGGTCGACGGGACGATCCTCGTCCTTAAGGCCGGGGAGACGCGGCGCGATCAAGTGAAAGAAGCGGCCGATCACATCCGCATCGCTGGAGGGACACTACTCGGACTCGTGTTCAACGGCGTCCCCGAAAGCGACCTCGCCGGCGACTCTTACACGTACGCACGACGTCCTTAGCGCGCGGCATCGATTCCTTCGGCCTTCCCCGCCAACCTCCCCACGATCAGTGAGGAGTGAGACAATGACTCCGACCAAGTGACAAAACGGTCAGTTTGAAGGGACCAAATGACCCCGGAAAGTAAGCCGACTCGCTACAACGAGCTGATCCGGATTTCTGATTACACAGTCAACACGTTCGTTATGGAGAACGAGAAGTTCTCTAACTGCCGGATCGTCGGTCCCGCAATCCTGGTCCCCACCGGCACCACTCAGATAGTCCATTGCGACTGGCCGGGGGACTTGAACTCGATCTTCTGGGAAATCCTGCCGGGCCGGACCCAGGTGTTCGGAGCCGTGGAGGTTAGGGACTGCGTTTTCTCTGGGTGTCGATTCGAGTACATGGGGCTCGCTGGCCAGAAAGCCCTACTAGACGTGCTGAAGAAGGGGTTCCAGTCCGGTTAGCCGAACTTCACCTTGGACTGATTCAGCCCGAACTCGTTGCCCTCAATCGTCAAGTCTTTCAACTCTATGACCACCGCCAACCCCGCGTTCGGATCGGTAACGGTCACGTCGATAATCGAAGCGGCGAGCTTGTTGAGGTCGCGAGGGCGCTTCCGGTTCTTCCAGTCGTCCTTTGAGGTGTAAATCTCGGCTGGGGGCGCAGCTGCGATGCGCTCCTCAAATTCCTTCGGCGTCATATCGGTGTCGTCGTGGTCATGCGTGGTCATCCTGTCACCTCCGGCTCACTCGTTCCCAAGGGCGGTTCCTAGCCACCATATGCCCTCCTCCTCATCGATGGGATAAAGGACCGCGTCGAGCTTACGGTCCGCGTACGTCGTCCCTGTGGCAAGTAGGCGCCAACCCCCACGTTCGTCATCGAACTCCCAACCAGCCCTCTCCAGAGGGGTGAGGACGAACGCCTCGCGAACCTCGAACCCGGCCACTTGATGCTTATCGGCCAGCTTGGCCAGGACTCGATCTGAGATACGAATCTCAGCGATATAGGCGCCGCGATCCCTATTCGGACGCTCCTCACCCATGTCTATCCTTCTGATCCGGGTTTTTCTGCAGCCTGCTAACCCCGCACGCCGCGGATCAGGACGACGCCCACCAAGAGGGCCGCGACCCCGGCGGCTCGCATCGCGTCGATGCGATGCACCGTGGTACCGAAGGCCCCGACATGATCCAGCACGACCGAGCCCATCAACTGCCCGGCGATGACGCAGCTGAGATAGACCCCGACTCCGAGCCGCGGACCCAAGAAGCCGGCGCTCACGAGCAAGGGGATCGCGATGAGGCCGGTGAAGGCGAAGTACGGTGCGATGCCTTTGAGGAGCAAGACGAGTCCGACGCACGCAAAGACAGCGGTGACGGCGTAGACCAGTGGCCGTGTGAACGGAGCGGGGAGTACCAGCGCAGGTCCGACGCGAGACTTCAGCGCCATGATCAGGGTAAACCCCGCCACAGTGCCAAGCAGCGAGAGCCACGTTGCCTCCAGGGGACCCCGCAGTCTGCCCATCGCGGAGAGCATGGTCACCTGAGTGGAGAAGCCCACTCCGATGACCAGAGCCAGCGCGATGTAGCCGAGACTGAGCATCCGCGAGTCCACCACCCAGAGATGGTACGTCGCGACCAGTCAACACACGCTCCCGTTGGTCTCCTGCTACCCTCAACGCGGGTCATAAGACCGGTATCCCACGGGAACTGGAGCGTAACGGCCACAGCTGATCACTCCTGCTCCCGTGCGTCGCACGAGGAGAAAGCGCGTGGCGCGAAAGCCCACAGTGTCGATCGTTGGAGCGGGACGCGTTGGTTGCGCGTTCGGCATGGCGCTGCAGAGCGCCGGCTACACCATCACCGCGGCGTGGTCGCGTTCCCGCGGCGGACGTCAACGCGTTCACAGCCTGCTGGACACACCCGTTCTCGAGCCCATTGAGGTGGCCGCAGCCGCCGATGTTGTGATCGTGGCTGTGCCCGACGATGCGATCGGCGAGATCGCGAACCAGATCGCGCCGGGCGTGCGCAAAGGCGCCCTTGTGGTGCACACCAGCGGCGGCAGCTCCCTTGACGTCCTCGCGCCGGTCGCTGTCGGCGGTGCGCGCATCGGCAGCCTCCATCCGCTGCAGACCGTGCCCGACGCCGAACGTGGTGCAGAGGCCCTCAAGGGCGCGGCGATCGCCGTGACGTGCGCCCGTCCCGACCGCACCGCACTCATGCGTCTCGCTCGTGACCTCGGCGGCCGGCCTTTCGTGATCGAGGACGAGAACAAGCGCGTGTATCACGCGGCGGCGGTGTTCGCGTCCAACTACGTCGTGTCGGCGGTCTGGGCGGCGACGGTGCTTTTCGAGAGCATCGGGATCCGCAACGCGAGCGACGTCCTCGGCCCCCTTGTGCAGGCGTCCGTGGAGAACGTGCTCACGCGTGGTGGAGCCAAGGCGATCACCGGCCCTGTCGCCCGCGGCGACGTCGAGCTCGTTCGCAAACACGTCAAAGCGCTGCGGGACGTCGACCCGACCGGCAAGGCGATCACCGACGGCTATCGCGCGTTCGCCAAGATGACGGCTGCGCTCGCCGGCGGCGACACCGATCGTTTCGCGAAGGCCACCACATGATCGCCACGGGCCGGATCACCGAGGTGCGCAAGCTGCTCGAGGAAGCCCGCAGCGTCGGCAAGCGCGTGGGTCTCGTCCCGACGATGGGCGCCCTGCACGAGGGGCACCGCTCACTCGTGCGTCGCGCAGCCGCGGAGACCGACTACGTCGTGGTCAGCATCTTCCTGAACCCGACGCAGTTCTCACTCGATGAGGATCTTTCGGCCTACCCGCGCACGTTCGCCGACGACCTCGAGGCCTGCAAGGTCGAGGGTGCTCATCTGGTCTTCCATCCAGAGCCCGACGAGATCTATCCGGAACCGTCCAAGACCCAGATCTTCATCGACGGCATCACCGAGTCGATGGAAGGCAGAGCGCGCCCCGGACACTTCGGTGGCGTCGCGCTCGTCTGCAACAAGCTCTTCAACATCATCGGCGAGTGCAGTGCGTACTTCGGCGAAAAGGACGCCCAGCAGCTCCGCGTCGTGACACGGATGGCGAAGGACCTGTCGATGCCGGTCGAAGTCGTGGCGTGCGCGACGGTTCGCGAACCCGACGGCCTCGCGATGTCGAGCCGTAATCGGTATCTCGACGCTGGTGAGCGCAAGCGCGCGGTCGCCCTCTCGAAGGCACTTCTGGCGATCGCCGAAGCCGCCGGCGCAGGAGAACGGGACGTCACCACTCTGGAAGCTGCCGGACGCGAGGTCCTCGAGAGGGGTGGCGGTTTCGATAGTGGGGACGTCGACTACCTCGACGTCGTCGATCCCGATTCGCTCGAGCATCTCGACCGGATCGAGAGCTCGGCATTGGTGTGCGGCGCGGTGCGGATCGGCAAGACCAGATTGATCGACAACATCACCATCCAGGGAGAGCCAAGATGAGAAGACACATGCTGAAGTCGAAGATCCACCGGGCGACGATCACGCAGGCGCGCGTCGACTACATCGGATCGATCACGATCGACGCCGACCTGCTCGAGCGCGCGGACATGGTCGCCTACGAGAAGGTGCTCGTGGCCGACTGCGACAATGGCACGCGCCTCGAGACCTACGTCATCGAGGGGGCCGCCGGCTCTGGTGTGGTGTGTATGAACGGTGCGGCCGCGCGCCTGGTCGAGAAGGGCGACAAGGTCATCATCATGTCGTTCGCCGACTACGAGGACGGCGAAGCGAGAAGCCACCGTCCCCTGACCGTCTTCGTGGACGACGACAACCACCACATCACTCTGCAGCCGGACGAATGACGACCGAAGAGACGCACGAGGCGAGCGAGCTTTGGGCCGCCTTCGAGCGCGTGATGGCCGTTGCCCTCGAGGAGGACCTGGGCGCCGCGGGCTTCGAGGCCGATGTCACGACGCGTTCGATCGTTCCCGATGGGTTGCGGGGCAGGGCGACGCTCTACGTCAAGCAGGCCGGCGTCCTGTGTGGTCTTGACGCGCTGCGTGCCGCCGTGTCGCAGCTCGACGATCGCGTCGCCGTGTCAGCGAGCGCCAAGGACGGCGATGAGATCGAGCGGGGCGAGGCGGTCGCACGCGTCGACGGTCCTGTCGCTGCGATCCTCGTCGGCGAACGGTCGGCCCTCAACATGATCGGTCACCTCAGCGGCATCGCGACGCTCGTCCGCCGCTTCGTGAAGGCGGCACCCGACGTCGTGCTCACCGACACCCGCAAGACGCTTCCGGGCTTGCGTCTGCTCGAGAAATACGCCGTGCGCGTCGGAGGAGGGACCAACCACCGCTACGCCCTTTGGGACGGAGTCCTCATCAAGGACAACCACATCGTCGCCGCGGGTGGCGTCGGTGAAGCGGTTCGACGTGTTCGCAAGCACACGACGATGCCGGTGCAAGCCGAGTGCACGAGCCTTGCGGAGGTCGAAGACGCGTTGGACGCCGGCGCCGCCGCGATCCTGCTCGACAACCAGGGTCCGGAGCAGCTGAAGATGCTCACCGATCACATCCGCAAGGTGAAGGACGGCATCGTGGTCGAAGCGTCCGGCGGCGTCACGATCGACAACGTCGCCGAGATCGCGAAGACCGGCGTCGATCGCATCTCCATCGGTGCGTTCACCCACTCGGCCCCCGGACTGGACGTGAGCCTGAAGCTCGAGGAGGTACGGAACTGATGCTTCTCGCCGTCGACCTCGGCAACACAGAAACGACCATCGGTGTCTTCGATGACGACGCGCTGATCCAGACATGGCGCATGGCCACGCAGCCCAACCGGTCGGGCGACGAGCTCGCGCTGTTGATCCACTCGTTCCTGCGTCTCGGAAAGCTTCCGCGTGATGCCGACATCTCGGGCGTCGCTGTATCGAGCGTCGTCCCGCGGGCCACCCGCGCGATGCGCGAGATGATCCCTGAGTACTTCGACGTCGAACCGGTGATCGTCGAGCCCGGCATCAAGACCGGGATGCCGATCCTTATCGACAACCCCAAGGAAGTCGGCGCCGACCGGATCTGCAACTCGGTCGCGGCCTTCGAACGGCACGGCGGACCGGTCATCGCCATCGATCTCGGCACAGGAACGACATTCGATGCGGTGTCCGAGAACGGCGAGTACTTGGGCGGCGCGATCGCACCTGGGCTCGCGATCGCAGCCAACGCGCTGGTGTCACAGACGGCGCAGCTGCGCCTCGTCGAATTCACCCGTCCCGCCCGGTTGATCGGCAAGAGCACGGCCGAAGCGATCCAGTCGGGACTTGTGATCGGGTACTCCTGCCTCATCGAGGGCATGCTCGATCTCTTCCGCAAAGAGCTCGGGGGCAACGCGAAGTCAGTGCTCACCGGCGGCCTCGCCGACGTGATGGCCCCCAACGTCGACGGCATCGACGAGGTCGACCCGTGGTTGGTTCTGAAGGGTCTGCACCTCATCTACGAACGCAACCTCGGTCCCGACGCGTAAGCTGAGCGCGCGCCGGGGCGCGACGAAGGCGGTGGGGTCTGGTTGGCAGGGGAACTGATCCTGGTTGTCGAGGACAACGAGCGCAATCGTAAGCTCGTGCAGGATGTGCTCGAGTTCGCCGGTATGCGCGTCATCACCGCGTCGACGGCCGCGGAGGGCGTTGTGGCCGCGAAGGAACACATCCCAGACCTCTTGTTGATGGACGTCGGCCTTCCCGACGAGGACGGTCGGTCTGCGCTGAGCAAGCTTCGCGCCGACCCGGTGACGGCGAAGATCCCGGTCGTCGCCGTCACGGCGTACGCGATGGCCGGAGATCGGAAGTCCCTCCTCGACCACGGCTTCGACGGCTACATCGCCAAGCCGATCGACGTGAAATCGTTCCCGGATGAGATCGCCGCCCACATCACACGCTCGCTCGGTGAGGCCCTCGGGAAGTTCAGGGAGCCCGAGGAGGTCACGATCCTTGTCGTGGACGACACGCCGGTGAACGCGCGGTTGCTCGCCGGCATGCTCGAGCCTCGCGGATACCGTGTCGTGACGGCCGACGGCGGCGCCGAGGCTCTGGCCGCGATCCTGCAACAGCGTCCGAACCTCGTCCTGCTCGACGTCCAGATGCCGGACCTGGACGGCTACGAGGTCTGCCGGCGCATCCGTGCCGATGAGAAGACCGCCACGCTACCCGTCGTGATGGTGACCGCGTCCGTGGGCGCAGAGCGCCTCGCCGCGCTCGAAGCCGGGGCAGACGACTTCGTCACGAAGCCGTTCAACCAAGCCGAACTCCATGCGCGCATCAGATCGCTGCTCAAGGTCGAGGAATACCAGCAGCGCATCGCATCTCAGGCCGCCGAGCTGGTGACGCTGAATCGCGACCTTCAGCAGCGCGTCGACGAGCAACTCGTGGAGATGGGTCGCCTGAGCCGGCTGCGTCGATTCGTCTCTCAACAGGTGGCGGACGCCATCCTCTCCAGCGGCGACGACGCAGGTCTTGCCTTCCACCGGAGCGAACTCGCCGTCCTGTTCCTTGATCTCCGTGGGTTCACGTCGTTCACCGGCAACGCCGAACCGGAAGAGTCGTCGTGGGTGATGTCCGAGTACCACGATCTTGTCGGCTCGCTCGTGACGAGATTCCAAGCGACCGTGGGCCACTTCGCCGGTGACGGGATCATGCTCTTCTTCAACGACCCGGTGCCGTGTCCGGAGCCGGCGCTCGACGCCATCAAGATGGGCCTGGCGCTCCGCGATGGCATGAAGCAGCTGACCGACGCGTGGCGGAAACGAGCGTACGTTCTCGGATTCGGCATCGGGATCTCGTACGGGTTCGCGACGGTCGGCGAGATGGGGTTCGAGGGCCGCCGCGACTACGGCGCGATCGGCAACGTGTGCAACATCGCCTCGCGTCTGTGCGACGAAGCGCAGGACGGTCAGGTGCTCATCGGCGATCGCGCCTACTCCGCCGCCAGGGACCGCATCGTCGCGGAGCCATTGGGTGCGCTCGAGCTGAAGGGTTTCACCACGGCGGTCGAAGCCTGGAATGTCCTCGACCTGAAGGAGCCCGGTGGTGACTGAAGGTCTGCCCCGGCGAGGTCTGATCGACCGCTTCATCGGGCAGGGGTGGGGGGTCCGAAACCTCGAGGGCATCGGCGACCCGAACGACCACGAGAACCGTGTGCGCGTCGTCCGCCTCGCTGCTGTGGTCGGAGTATCGCTCGGAGCGATCGCGATCTTTTCGTTCGTCGTCAACATGGTGACGGGTGTCAGCATCGAGGAGTACGAGCCTCTCCTCGTGCTGCTGATCCCGGCGAGCGGCGGCGTCCTCGCGACCGCGGTCTACGTCTTCGCGTCGAGGATCCCCCTGTGGTTCGTCCAGGTGGGGGCCTTGATCGTCAATTCGGCGCTCATGGTGACGGCGTACTTCGCCGGCGAGGTGTTCGTGTTCGCCTTGGTGCCGTACATCGCCGTAGCAACCGTGCTTGCCATGATCTGCCGCCTCTGGCCCTTGATCTTGCACCTGGCATCGATCGCTGCCGCGATCGCCTTCGTCATCTCGGTCAGGTCGAGACCGTCCGGGCTCGAGGCGTACTCGACGGAGATCGCCGGATTCGTCGTGATGATGGGAGTGCTCGCCGTGAGTGCCGGGAGCGCTGCGTGGCTCGTCACGCGGTTGCGCGTTCTTGCACGGCGTGAGCACGTCGCGCATGGCGATGCGGAGGGGGCGCGGGCAGAGCTCGAGATGGTCAGCCGGCACAAGTCGGCGTTCCTTGCCAACATGTCCCACGAGCTGCGAACGCCCCTCAACGCGATCATCGGCTTCTCCGATCTCCTCGACCAGGGGACCGCGGGTCCGCTGGCGGACAAACAGCGCGAGTACATCGCCGATATCAGAGGGTCGGGACACCATCTGCTCGCGCTCATCAACGACGTGCTCGATATCGCCAAGGTCGAAGCCGGGAAGTATGAGCTCGTTCTCACACGGTTCTCGCTGAGCGACGCGATCACAGAAGGCGTTCGCGTCATCCGCGATCGCGCCAACGACGCCGGCGTGACGATCTCGGTGAGTATCAGTCCCGACGTCCCGTGGATCGTCGCCGACGAACGCAAGGTCAGGCAGATCGTCCTCAACTTGCTTTCGAACGCGGTGAAGTTCACGCCGTCCGGGGGGCTGGTGCAGGTCGGCACCGCCGTGGTGAACGGAGGAGTCGAGGTGACGGTCCGCGACGATGGCGTGGGGATCGCCCTCACCGATCAGGGCCGCATCTTCGATGAGTTCGCCAGAGCCGAAGGCGCAATGACGGCGGAGGGCACCGGGCTCGGCCTCGCGCTGGCGCGGCGTTTCGTCGAGCTGCACGGCGGACGCATCTGGGTCGAGAGTTCACTCGGTAGCGGCAGCACGTTCCGCTTCACGCTCCCGCTCCGCGCCGTCGTCCCCAACTAAACTCCGGGCAGATGGCGGAAGAAGACCTCTATCAGGTTCGCTTGGCGAAGCTCGAGGCGATGCGTTCGCGCGGCATCGAGCCGTGGCCCGCGCGCTTCGATCGCACGCATCAGGCCGGTGAGCTGCAAGAGACCTTCAAGGACCTCGGACCCGGCGAGGACACGGCTACGCAGGTTCGCGTCGCCGGACGGTTGAAGTCGTCGCGCACCCAGGGCAAGCTCGCCTTCGGCGACATCGTCGATGGTTCCGGACAGATCCAGCTCTTCGTCGCCGGCTCCGCCGTTGACGCATTCGACTCCTTCGACGTGGGCGACATCGTCGGCGCGTCGGGGCACGTCATGCGCACCAGGCGCGGCGAGCTCTCCGTGCGCACCGAGGACGTCGTCCTGCTGGCCAAGGCTCTTCGTTCGCCACCGGACAAGTGGCACGGGCTTCAGGACGTCGAGACGCGGTTCCGTCAGCGCTACCTCGACCTCATCGCCAACCCGGAAGCGCAGAAGATCGCACGCATGCGCAGCAACATCGTCCGGTCGATCCGTGACTTCTACGACTCGCGGGGTTTCCTCGAGGTCGAGACTCCCGTCCTGCACGCCATCCCGGGCGGCGCGACCGCGCGTCCGTTCGTCACGCGATTCAACGCGCTCGGCATCGACATGTATCTGCGCGTCGCGACCGAGCTCTACCTCAAACGGTTGATCGTCGGCGGCATGGATCGCGTCTACGAGATCGGACGGATCTTCCGAAACGAAGGTCTGTCCTTCAAGTACAACCCCGAGTTCTCGATGCTCGAGAGCTACCAGGCGTACGCCGACTACCTCGACGTGATGGATCAGTTCCAGTCCGTCGTCCAGCACGCCGCCCTCGAGGCCACCGGCACAACCGCGGTCGACTTCCGCGGCAACGATCTGGACCTCGGCGGCGAGTGGCGACGGGTGACGATGACCGACCTCGTGAGTGAAGCGACCGGATCGACCGTGACGATCGACTCGTCGGTCGACGAGTTGCGGGACGTCGCAGCCCGCCACCAGGTGGCCGTCGAGGACTGGTGGGTCACCGGACACCTGATCGGCGAGCTCTACGACAAGGTGGCCGAGGCGACGATCGTCGAGCCGACGATCGTCCACGACTACCCCAAAGAGATCTCGCCCCTCGCCAAAGCCCACCGGGACGACGAGCGCCTCGTCGAGCGATTCGAGGTCGTGGTCTGCGGGATGGAGCTCGGGAACGCGTTCAGCGAGCTCAACGACCCCATCGAGCAGCGCAACCGCTTCTTCGACCAGATGGTGGCCCGCGATCACGGCGACGTCGAGGCCAACCCGATCGATGAGCCGTTCATCCAGGCGCTCGAGTACGGGATGCCCCCGACGGGGGGCCTCGGTCTCGGTATCGACCGGCTGACCATGGTGCTCTGCGGCGTGAATTCGATCCGGGAGGTCATCTTGTTCCCTGCTCTGCGCCCCGATTCGGCCGATAGGGAATCAGAGGAGTAACCGCAGGTCAGAAACGGGTACGGAACGCAACAGGCCGTTCGTGCGTTTACAGGATGAAGCACGAAGGACGTCCGCGACCCCGGATATACTCGGGTCACCGGACCCCACCGTCGTGATCTGGGGGGCGAAAGCCCCCGTGGAGGACCAAGATGTTCGAGCGATTCACAGACAGAGCCCGCCGGGTCGTCGTCCTCGCTCAAGAGGAAGCCCGGCTTCTCAATCACAACTACATAGGGACCGAGCACCTTCTCCTCGGCCTCATCCACGAGGGTGAAGGTCTGGCGGCGAAGGCGCTCGAGTCCCTGGGTGTCACCCTCGACCAGGTGCGCAGCCAGGTCGAGGACATGATCGGCGTGGGCACCGCCACGCCGCAGGGTCACATCCCCTTCACGCCGCGGGCGAAGAAGGTGCTCGAGCTGTCGCTGCGAGAGGCACTCCAGCTCGGCCACAACTACATCGGCACCGAGCACATCCTGCTCGGCCTGCTCCGTGAAGGCGAGGGCGTCGCCGCCCAGGTGCTCCTCAAGATGGGTCTCGACATGCAGAAGGTGCGCCAGACGGTGCTTCAGCTGATGCAGGGCTATCAGGGACAGCAGGGCGAAGGTAAGCCCGGCGCCGAGACGCCCACAGGGTCGCTCGTCCTCGACCAGTTCGGACGCAACCTCACCGCGCTCGCGCAGCAGAGCAAGCTCGATCACGTCATCGGACGTGAGAAGGAGATCGAGCGCGTCATGCAGGTGCTCTCGCGCCGGACGAAGAACAACCCCGTCCTCATCGGCGAGCCCGGCGTGGGCAAGACGGCGATCGTCGAAGGCCTTGCCCAGCGCATCGTCGCCCACGAAGTGCCGGAGACCCTTGCCAACAAGCAGATCTACACCCTCGACCTCGGCGCACTCGTCGCCGGCTCGCGTTACCGCGGTGACTTCGAGGAGCGTCTGAAGAAGGTGCTAAAGGAGATCCGCCAGCGTGGCGACATCGTCCTGTTCATCGACGAGCTGCACACC
>CAZFOB010000038.1:0-15356 GCA_964520325.1 uncultured Actinomycetes bacterium
CTTCCTCCAGGGGACTTTCACCCCCAGGCACTCGCCCATGCCGGGCGTACAAAGGAAAGAGCCCGCCCCAACGGGACGGGCTCTTCCGATATCTGGTGAGACCTGGTTATCGACGCTTAGGACGGACGGACGTTTGCAGCCTGGAGCCCTTTCGGGCCCTGCTGCACGTCGTACTCGACCTTCTGACCTTCCGCGAGCGACTTGAAACCTTCGCCCTGGATGGCCGAGAAGTGCACGAACACATCAACGCCGTCTTCGCCGGTGATGAAGCCGTAGCCCTTGTCGTCCTTGAACCATTTAACGGTTCCACTGGACATGCGCGTTCCCTCCTTTCCGATGCAATTACCGCTCCGGTCCGTGAAGACCGAAACGATGGAGGGAACTGCGAAGCAGTATCAGCTACGAGCATCAGCTACTTGAAGCACCCTCGGAAGCAATATACCCCTTATGGGCCAGACTTCATAGGTCGGCCCTACAGGCGAGGAGTTCAGCCGGTGCTCGGATCCAGCTTTGAGGATGTGCTCAACGCGGCTCGCACGGGGGCCGAATGGGCGTGGACGACGCTCTATCGCGACCTCGCGCCTCCCGTCCTCGGGTACTTCCGCTCGCACGGGTCACCCGAGCCCGAAGACCTGACCTCCGAGGTGTTCACATCGGTGGTGCGCAATCTCAGCTCCTTTTCGGGAGACGAGGGGAACTTCCGTTCGTG
Source organism: uncultured Actinomycetes bacterium (assembly GCA_964520325.1). GTDB lineage: Bacteria > Actinomycetota > JAICYB01 > JAICYB01 > JAICYB01 > CAZFOB01. The sequence goes on from CAZFOB010000038.1 coordinate 710, forward strand.
GGTCTTCGTGATCGTGCACAGGCGCCTCATGGACGACCGGCGGAGGCTGTCCCGCCATCCCGTCGCCCCCGCTCCCGACGCCTGGCTCGACGGGCCGGCCGGCGACGTCGAAGCCGAGGCGTTGACCCAGCTCGGGATCGACCGCGTCCGCAAGGTCTTCGCCCATCTGTCGCCCGACCAGCGCGATGTCCTTCTCTTGCGCGTGGTTGCCGACCTGTCGATCGAACAGATCGCAACCATCGTCGGCAAGCGCACAGGCGCGGTGAAAGCGCTTCAGCGGCGGGGCCTCGAAGCCGTGGCGAAGATCGTGTCGGAGGAGGCCGTACCCCTGTGAGCCCTTCCGGCGATTACGGGGACGAGATGGACGACATCACCGAAGGCCTCAGCGAAGACATTGCTGCGTTCTTCAGGACCACGAAGGCCGCCTCGCTCCGGGCTCCCGAGCCCGCGATCGAACGCGCGCACATCGCGGCCATCGTCGAGGCCGCCCATCTCTTGGAACCCACACCCGTGGGCCAGCCCGTGACGACGAGGAGAAAAGTCATGCGTTCACTCTGGTTCAAGATCTCAGCAGCTGCGGTCGCCGCCGTGCTCGGAACCGGCGGTCTGGCAGCTGCCGACGTGCTTCCCCGCCCCGTGCAGGACGCAGTCGCGACGGCCGCGCAAACCGTCCTCCGTGTCGATCTGCCGTCCTCCAAGGACAAGAAGGTCAAGACGGGCCTCGACCACAACGAAGACGGCGTTCCCGACGACAACGGCAACCACTACGGCGAGGACAAGGGCAAGAGCGACGAGCCGCACGGCAAGAGCGACGAGCCGCACGGCAAGAGCGACGAGCCGCACGGCAAGAGCGACGAGCCGCACGGCAAGAGCGTCAGCAACGACGTGAAATCCGTGCAAGACGATGACTCGCTCGAAGGCCGCGAGAAGGGCGACGCAGTCTCGGACGCAGCCAGCAAGAACCGTCAAGACGACGAAAACGCCAAGCGCGGCGAAGGCAACACTGATGACGTCGATGATCAGGGTCAGTCGGAAGACCACCGCCAGGACGACAAAGCCCAGAACGACTCTAAGTAGCGCTAGAGGGCCTTCTTGGCCTCGCGGCGGCGTTGGTTCTCCGAGAGGAAGCGCTTGCGCAGGCGGATCGACGTTGGTGTGAGCTCGACGAGTTCGTCTGATGCGACGAACTCGAGCACTTGTTCGAGAGACATGATGTGCGGCGGCACAAGACGGATCGCCTCGTCCGCCATCGCAGAGCGGATATTCGTCTTCTGCTTCTCGCGCGTGGGGTTGACGTCCATGTCTTTCGACCGCGCGTTCTCGCCGACGACCATCCCCTCGTAGACCTCGGTCTGGGGGCCGACGAACATCTCACCGCGCTCCTGGAGCTGATCGAGCGCGTACCCGGTCGTGACGCCGGCGCGGTCGGAGACGAGGACGCCACTCAGCCGGTGCTTGATGTCTCCCGCCCACGGCTCGTAGCCGGCGAAGAGCTGGTGGAGGATCGCCGTCCCCTTGGTGTCGGTGAGCATCTGTGAACGGAAACCGATCAGTCCGCGAGCCGGCACCTTGAACTCGAGACGCACCCACCCGGTCTGGTGATTGGCAAGCGAGACCATGCGTCCCTTGCGGAGCGCAAGCTGCTCGGTGATCACACCGATGAACTCTTCCGGGACGTCGATGGTCACGTCCTCGAATGGCTCATGCCGCTTGCCGTCGATCTCCTTGAGGATCACTTCGGGCTTGGACACCTGCAGTTCGTATCCCTCACGGCGCATCTGCTCGATGAGCACAGCCAGCTGGAGCTCACCTCGTCCCTGCACTTCATAGGTATCGGTGCCGCCCTCGCTCGGGAAGACCTTGATCGACACGTTGCCGAGGGTCTCCCGCTCCAAGCGTGCCTTGAGGTGGCGCGCCGTGAGGTACTTACCCTCGCGTCCGGCCAGCGGCGAGGTATTCACGCTGAACTCCATATGCAGCGACGGCTGATCGACGCGAAGCCTCGGCAGCGGACGCGGATCCTGCGGGTCGGCGATCGTGTCCCCGACGAAGACGTCCTCGAGACCGGCGATGGCGACGATGTCGCCGGCGTGGGCCTCGTCGGTCGGCTGCAACCCGAGTCCGGCCGGCGACAAGAGCTTCGTGATGCGTACCGGGGCGCTCGGTTCTCCCGACTCACCGAGCACGACGACGCTCTGTCCGTCTTTGATGGTGCCGTTGCGCACGCGACCGATCGCCATGCGTCCGACGTACAGATCGGCGTCAAGATTGCTGACGATGATCTGCAGCGGCGCGTCCGGGTCGACCTTCGGCGGCGGGAGGTGCTCGACGATCTTGTGGAGCAGTGGGTCGAGGTTGTCGGCGAGCTTGTCCGGCTGTGAGCCGGCCTGGCCGAGCTTCGCGTTCGCGTACATCACGGGGAACTCGATCTGGCGCTCGTTCGCCTCGAGGTCGAAGAAGAGCTCGTAGATCTCGTCGAGCACTTCCTTCGGACGCGCGTCCTTGCGGTCGACCTTGTTCAGGCAGACAACGATCGGCAGGCCCAGATGCAGCGCCTTGTGCAGCACATAGCGCGTCTGCGGCAGTGGACCCTCCGATGCGTCGACGAGGAGCAGCGCGCCGTCCACGATGTGCAGCGACCGCTCGACCTCACCGCCGAAGTCGGCGTGTCCGGGAGTGTCGACGATGTTGATGCGCGTGCCCTCGTAGGTGACGGCGCCCACCTTCGCCATGATCGTGATGCCCTTCTCCTTCTCGAGGTCCATGGAATCCATGACCCTGTCGACGAGCTGGGTGTGTGCGGCGAAGGTGCCGGTCTGGCGCAGCATCGCGTCGACCAGTGTGGTCTTCCCATGGTCAACGTGCGCGATGATGGCGATGTTGCGGAGTTCTTGGGTCATAGGAAGGTCCTACGCGCGCGAGCGCTCGAACTCGTAGTCGCCGTGGAGGATGTCCGGACAGATGTCCGCGCCGTTCGGCCAAGCGATCGTATCGACGTCCGCATCGACGCGCACCTGAGCGAAATAGTCGGGATCGGCCAATGGGGCCCAGATGCCACCGCGCGCGACCAAGTGACTCAGATCATGATCGAGCACGACGCCGTCGTTGAAGCCGACTCGGACGGTGAGGTCACCGATCACCTCGACAGAAGTCACTCGTGGGTAGTTCTTCATCTCCTCATGCTACGGCAGCGGGTCGATCTGGACGAGTGCGATGCCGGCGCGGGCGCGATCCCAGTTCGCACCAAGCTCCTCTCGATGGAGCGCTAACCATTGCCGAACAAGGCGAGTAGCGCGAACTGGAAGGACCCGCTTGAGCACGTCACCGGTAGCTATAGCGAACGAGGCCTCATACCCCGCGTACTTCGCGTGGAAGTGAGGTGGCGAGTGGTCATCCCAGTACATGGTGATCACGATCCCGTGAAACTCGCTGATCCGAGGCACATGCTTCCCCGTTCGTCCGAACGCAACGGGGAAGGTGCGGGAAGAACATCAACATAGCGACCACTGGTGACATTGGACCGGACAGACGCAGAGCGACTGCTCGAGTTCCTCGGCTAGAAACAGAAGCCCGGGTTGCCGGCCATCACGCCGGAGTTGTCGGCCTCCACGACGGCCGTGACGCGATCGCCCGGCATGATCGCACCGCAGGGATACATCTCGAAACTGCCGAGACTTCGCGCTACGATCGGCCTCGCTCGTCCGGGACGCTTGATCGTCACCGTCCAGCCGCCCGGTTCGCTCGACATCCCGCCGATCCCGCCGGCGATCGCCGCCGTGTAGGAACACGATGTCGTCCCCGGCTTGGACACGTTGCATCCCTCGATCTTCACCTCGGGCGCCGGCTCGGTCGGCAGCTCGCCGACGCGAACGGGCGAACCGGTCTTCGGCCTCGGCCCCCCGGCGGTGCAGGCTTTCGGAACCGGCGGAACCTTGCCACCGGTGAACCACGGATCGTCCTTCCCGTACCAGTTCACGATGAGCTCCGACCACCCGAACCCGCGGACCGGACACCCCGCATACGACCCCGCAGCGACGAACGGCACGCGCTGCGCTTGCCGGTTGCCGCGGACGTCCGACTTCGGTTCGGACTTCGAGAGCTGCGGGACGACACCGAGGTCGAACGCCGGCACTCTTGCGCTCGTTCCGTCGCCGGCTCGCACCGTCCCGCCGCCGTAGCTCACCCGGTAGTCCCACGACTGCTTGTACACACCCGTGGTCGCGACAACGAAGGTGGGGACGCGTCCGACGATGTCGCGGTACGACAGATGCTCGACGTTCAGCTTGTCGTCGAGCGCGACTGAGCGTCCGTCGGGAAGGCGGAGCGTCGCGAGCACCTTGTATGTCGGCTGCTTGGCTCCGACGAACGGGGTGAGCGTTCCTTTCTCCGTCTCGTGGAACGCGAGGAGCGCGACCATGAGCTGCGCGCCGTTGCGCAGGTCGACGAAGATCAGCTCCCACGGCATCCCGCCCTGGTAGTACGTGGGATACCTCGGATGGATCTGCGTCGACTCAGCGAGCGCGAGGCCGGCGACGAGATCCTCGGGCGTCGCGTCGTACTCGTGAACCATCACCAACGTCGACTTCGCACCGACGACGCGTTCGCGCAAGAGCCTGCCGTCCGGTTGTTCGAGGACGAGCGTTCCGGCGAGGGATTTCGCGGACTGCATGTACTGGAACGAACGCGAAGGGTACCCGTACGTCTCCGGGATCCCGTACCACCACTGTCCCGTCCCGCCGAGGAGCAACGGTGGACTCCGCATCTGCATCCCGACATCGACGCCGGCTTTGATCAGCTTGCCGCTCGGGTGCACCTTTGCGGCGTCGTGGTCGAGTCGCAGGCGGTACGTCTCGCGTTCGAGACTCGTGCGCTCGAGCAGTCCGATGTTCTTCATGCCGTTCGCGACATCGAGCGTTTCATAGCGCATCAACTCGCTCGCGCCGGGAGCGTACACGCTCATGTTGCGGACGAACTGTCCGGTCGTCTCGTTGTGTCCCCATTCGGTTGGACCATCCGCGGTGAGGATCGACATGCCTCTGTACGGACCCTGCCGCGGGAATATCTGATGTCCGGTGACGCCGTACCCGTTGTGGGAGTTGAACGCGAACCCAACCGTGTACCGGTTCCCCGACGTCATGACGAGGTCGGCCGCGCCCCACCAGTAGTCCCAGCCGTCGAGGTGCTGGTGCTCGTCCTCGGGGAAGGAGACGAAGCCGTAACGAGTGGAGCCGTAGGCCGGACCGTGGGCGATCAGCAGCAGCGTAAGCACGATGAAGACGAACCTGCGACCCCCGGCCATCCGCCAACGGTAACAAAGCGGTCCTGTTCGTAGCGGTCTCGAACCACGTCCCAATCAGCAGTCGGCGAGAGCCGCGAGTGCGCGGCAGATCTCGGCGCGGCGGGGGCCCAGGGAGCCGACGCGGTCGGTGAGGTGTGCGCGCCGAATGACTTGCAGATTGTCGAACGAGGCCACACATTCTTCGCGCAGCCCCTCATCGCTGCCGAGGCTGATCTCCGTGGGGATGTCTCGCATCCGGCGAGTGATCGGTGCGACGACGAGCCAGTGCAGGACCGGAACAGCCTGGCTCCGTGTGACAACCAGGACGGGCCGGCGCGTGGTCGGGCTTTCCGCCCAAAACACATCTCCTTGACGCGGCGTCACCAGGGCTCTTCTTCGATCATCGCGAGGGTGTCAGCGTCAGTCACGCCCATCTCTTCAAACTCTTCATCGGTCTGCGGCATGCGGAGATAGCCCTCGACGATCCGGCGGCCGATCTCAGCCCGCCGATGGCGGTCGATCAGCTGCGCCAGCGCCTCGCGGACGGCATCTGAGCGCGACTCGAACACGCCATCGGACACCAGTCGATCGACGTCGGCCGCCAAGGCTTCCGGAACGCGTGCGACGACCTGTGTCATACATTCTGTATAGCATATCGCATTACACCTAGTTCCAAGTCGCCTGAATCTGTACACGGACAAGAGCCCGGCTCTCTTCGAGGTCCCGCTCACAAACGTCCCGGCACTCGGCAAGACGGATGCGGACGACGTCTGAGGCGCCCGGCGCCGGCTCGAACACAGTGGGATCCAGGAGATAACGGACGGTGTCGAGATGCGCCAACGCATGGTCGAGCTCGTCAAGGACGTCGTCGTTGCCGAGCTCTCGCACGGCCCAGTACGCGTCGTCCGCGTAGTCGACGGCCGCCGACGCGAGCTCTGCGACGTGGTCCCGCTGCGTTCCGCACGCACAGCCGAACCCGGGTAGCGGGTGATCGATGAGGTCGTTCAGCGCCTCAGCACGCTCGTCGCGATCCGCACTCGCGAATCCGGGTCGAAGGATCCGGACGACGTTCGAGATGTGCATCCCCGTGCAGTTGACGTACTCGAAGAGGATGGCCGCATCGACGTCGTCGAGCTCGACCCCCTCGTTGATCACCGAGCAGAACATCTCTGCGACAAGCGACCACGTCGCGCCGATGTCGTCCTGCAGCGACTCGAGCAACCCTTCCATCATCGCGATCCCCCTTCGAACCAGTACGGAAGCAGTACGGCACCGCGCGAAGCGGCGGGGGAAGGAATGACGATCAGAACCGTAGCGTTCGGTAGTGACACGACAGGGCCGGTCGGTTCAGCGAGCGCTATCGAGCTTCGGGTCCCAACCGGCTTCGCCCTCTGGCCACTGGGACTCGAAGTCCCCGTGCAGGAACTCGGGCGCGAGGTCGGCGCCGTTGGGCCAGCAGATCGTGCCAATTCCATGATCGACACGGACCTGCGCGAAGTATTCAGGGTCGCGAAGAGGAAGGAACACCGGGCCCCAAAGCTCGCGGGCCAGGTCGACTTCACGCACCAGTCCATCGTCGAACGCCAGTCGGACCGAATATTCGCCGATGACTTCTACCGACGTGACTCGGGGGATGTAGCCCCCCGGCCCAACAAGCCGGGTGCGCCACCTGGTGAACAGTTTCATCGGCTTCATGCTACGGCAGGGGCTCGATCGCGACCGGCGTCTGTCGGGTTTCTGCGCTATGCCAGGCTGCTTGCAGCTCGGCTCTGCGCGCTTTGGCCCATTTCCGGACGAAACGTTGTTGTGGCCTGGGCAGTTCGCCCTTGATCACTTCACCGGTCGCGATAAGCACCCAGGCGGTGCGACCGGCGTACCGCGCATGGAAATGCGGCCACGGATGGTCGTTGTAGTAGATGCTGATCACGATCCCGTAGAACTCGCTGATCCGTGGCACATGCTTCCCCGTTCGTACAGCGCAACGGGGAAGCTGCGGGAAGGTCGTCAACATAGCGGCCGCTGACGACACTCAGCCCAGACGACGGTGTGGGCCCCCTTGGCCCCGGTGAACCAGCGGGAGGCCCTCAACGTAGCGGGAGCCGGTGACGACTCCCGCTACGTGAAAACGTGTGGCTTAGCTCGGGCGGCGTGCGGGACGGCGGCCGTCTTGCGGCCGGCGGCGGCGCGGGCCGCCCTGGCCCCGGTGACCGTTCGTCCGCGGGCTCTTGATGCGGTGCCGGTTCTCGGGTGTCGCTTCAGCGACGAAGGGCGCCGTGTTGACGAGCACCGGACGCGGCTTGCTCGGGACGTGCGGGTTGACGAGCGTCAGGTCGGGACGATCGACGCGGTGCGGCATCTTGAGCGCCCGTTGGATGGCGCGGACGTCGGCCATGTTCTCGCGTCCGACGAGGGAGACGACGGTGCCGTTGGCGCCGGCGCGTCCGGTTCGTCCGGAACGGTGGACGTAGTCCTTGTGAGTCGTCGGCGGGTCGTAGTGGATGACGCAGCTGACGTCGTCCACGTGGATGCCGCGCGCGGCGACATCGGTGGCAACGAGCGCACTCACGCGTCCGGCTTGGAAGGCCGCCAGCGCTCTGTCGCGCTGCGGCTGCGAGCGGCTGCCGTGGATGGGCGCGGCTTCGATGCCGTTCTGTCCGAGTTGCTTGGCGAGACGATCGGCGCCGTGACGCGTGCGGACGAAGACGATGGCCGGCGAATGGGTGCCGATGAGGTGAGCGACGAGCTTCACGCGGTCGTCGCGCTCCGCGCGCCAGAAGTGGTGTCCGACGTCGCCCTGTTCTTCTTCGGACGTCGCGACCTCGTGACGCACCGGGTCGCGCTGGTAGCGGCGGACGAGCACGTCGACGTCACCGTCGAGCGTGGCCGAGAAGAGCAGCGTCTGGCGGTCCTGCGCGCATTTGTCGAGGATCCGCTTGACCGCAGGGAGGAATCCCATGTCGGCCATGCGATCGGCCTCGTCCACGACGCAGATCTTCACGTCGGACAGGACGAGCGCACGCTGCTCCATCAGGTCCTCGAGGCGTCCGGGGCATGCCACGAGGACGTCGACCCCGCGGTTGAGCGCATTGCGCTGGGGGCCGTAGCCGGTGCCGCCGTAGACGGTGGCAACGCTCTGGTTGCGCCGGCGCGCCAGCGGGTCGATCACGGCCGCGACCTGAGCAGCGAGCTCACGCGTCGGCACGAGCACGAGCGCGGTCGGGCGCTTGGGACGCGCCTTGTGCGTCTTGTCGGCGATGACCAGGCCGAAGGCGAGCGTCTTGCCGGAGCCGGTTGGTGCGCGTCCGGAGACGTCGCGTCCGGCGAGGCCGTCGCGAAGCGTTGCGGCCTGGATCGGGAACGGCTCTTCGATGCCCTGCTTGTTCAGGACGTCGACGAGGTCCTCGGGCACGCCGAGGGAAGCAAAGGTGGTACTAGGCAAAGCAAACTCCCTTACATCGTGTGGGATTTACGGCCCACTACTAGTGGGCTCCGTGAAGGGGCGCGATGAGCGCATCCTGGTGGGGGCCCCGCCGCACACAGGCGGCGTCCGTCGACACATGTCTGACGGGATGAAGTAAGTGTATCGCACGATGAGCCCGTTCTGGGGCACGGCACACTGGCTTGCGTAGCAGCCGACACCCGTGAGAACGGATCGCGGCCCCAGGCTCTCTTGCGAACCCGGGGCCACGATCCGACGACCTATGCGTAGGCTTTGAGACGCCAGGTCACTGCCTTGTCGTTGAAAGGCGGCATGCGGTTGCCCTTCGCGATAGGCGCAGTCGTCGAATTGATGCCGACGACCTCCCAGACACCGCTCTCGGGGCAAACTTCACCGGTGCCAGCCGTGGTGCCGAGGGGCACTCTCGATGTCGTTCCCGTCAAGATGATCACCTCACTCCCCGGGCCCGAAATAGCGCCCGAACCCGGGACTCCTCCGCAGCGCACCATGTAAAGTGGCTGTCTCTACGGTCGGAGCAGCTCTCCGGTCCGGTTGAGCCCAGGCCGACCCTATGGCCTGGGCTCTTCGCGTTCCATCGAAGGTACCCGTTGCACGAACCCGTGTCAAGAACCTGATTCAGGGGTCAAATTCATGGGTTCAACATCAGGACCCTTGACACGGGTCTGATCGTCCCCTAGACTTCTTCCTGAGAACCGACGAGCATCGCGACTGGTGAAGTGGGCGGACCCGGCGAGGAGGACCATCAGTGGACGAAGCGGCGACGCCTGACAATCCCGAACCGATTCCAATCAGCACTATCAAGTTGCTTCACGGCACGGAACTTGCGGTCGGTGCGATCTCCGCTCGCGCCCTATCTGAGCACTTTGAGGTTCCGAGACGGAACCACAGCAAGAAGACGGGCTACCAAAGAGAGCTCACAAAAGCTCGGGTGAATCGGCTTGTCCGGGATCTAAGGGAACGCCGGGTCGACATCCCAACATCAATCCTCCTCAACCTCCGTGAGTTCGATAGAGCCAGTCACATCGTTTCCGAGGGCGACCATCGATATTTGGCGCTGAAACCTGGGGACAGACTTTACGTAGTGGATGGCCAACACCGTGCTGAAGCACTAAGCCAACTGGTCGAAGACGACCCCGAACGATGGGCAGCATTTGCCATCCCGGTCGTGTGCATGCTCGGCGCCGACCTGCAGGAGGAAATCAAGCAGTTCTATGTCGTAAATTCGACTGCTAAGAGCGTCCGGACTGACCTTGCGCTCGATCTGCTCAAGCAGCGTGCGGAATCAGAACCAGGTCTAAGAGACGCACTAATCGAGTCGGGTGAAGTCTGGAAGGTCAAGGGACAGCAGCTAACGGAACGCCTTGCAGCAACTCCCGCCTGGAAGAGTCTCATTCGATTCTCCGGAGAGCCCGCAGCAGAGACGACTATTCGCTCAAGTGGCATGGTCAGCTCCCTTAAACAAGTGCTGGCGACACCCTTCTTTTCACAGCTTGCCGAACACCAACAACTGGCGATCCTCGATGCATACTGGCGCGGGATCAAGACCACTATTCCGGATGCGTTTGAGAATCCAACTGACTATGTACTGCAGAAGACCACTGGGGTGATGGTGATGCACGGTCTCCTCGTTTCAGTAATTGAGCACGTGCGCAGTGCGGGCCGATCGTTGGCCGAGCCACAGCCCTACGCCGACGCATTGATGGATGCACTATCTGATCTTGAAGGGGACACCACAAGAGGCGACATCGCGCGTGGCGCTGACTTCTGGAGAGGACGTGGCGAGGGTGCTGCGGCCTCCTACTCCAGTAACGCGGGCCGGCGCGTACTGCTTGCCAAGCTGAGATCCGCGCTGCCCGAGATTGAGTTGGAGTAACAGCTGGCTATTCAGCACGATTGGTCCGCTAAAGCGCCGTGAAGTGTCCGGAAGACCCACATCGCTCCCGCGGCCCCGGAGAACAGTCATGAGCGGCGATGGTTCCGAAGAGCTACATGGATGGCCGAACACCGACAACGAAGTCGATCCAGCCCCCGACGAGCCCGTCTCCGTTGATCCAGCAACGAAGTTCTACGAGAGTGCCCTAGTCGACCATCTTCTCGGACCACACCTGATTCCGCTACCGCCGACACCCGAATCGGTTCCTCGAAGCGCTCTTCAGCCGCTCATGGATGCGCTCGTTGTGGCCGTATCAGCGCACCAACGGCAAAGCTCTCATCTCCCGCAGCAGCTCCGCACCCATGCGGGATGGCGCAGGCGCTCCTTGCAACAAGGAAGCGCGAGCGAGGCTCTGTGGCAGGCACTCTGGAATCAGCGGGATCACGAGTTCATCCGAGATCACATCATCGAGGCCTGGCTCGCCGCGAATTCCGACATCGTCGAGGCCTTCGATTCCGGTGACGCTTTCACCGACGTGTTCTTTCAAGCAGTGCTGGACAAGAAGGATTTGCAGCGCGAGTTGGTCAAACTTTCGGCGACCATTTGGGCGCTGGGCCTTGAAGTGGACAACCGAGTCCAGATGTTCCGACTCACTGTCGCCATGATTGCGCGCACCGAGGAAACCCGGCACACGGTCGTCCCTGAACCCGAGCAAACACCGCAGGCAGCGCGACGCGACGAAGAGCGGGCGATCCGCAGGCAGACCCGAGAACTGAAGAAGGAACTGCAACGAGCGACCGATCGCGAAACACACCTCAAGAGAGCTCTCAAACAGCTTGAAGCGCAACTGGAGCTCGTCCGCAAAGAGCTCGAAGCGCAACATCCCGCAGTCGTGGAGGCGGGGCGTCTGACACAGGATGCTCAACGCAAGCTTGATGGAAGCGAATCGCGAGTCCAGGCGGAGCGGCGGGCCCACGAGGCAACAGAACGTCGTGTCGAACGCCTAACGCGTGGTCGCAACGCTCTTACCGGAGCAATGGAGGAACAGAAACAGGCACTCGCCACAGCTCGGGAAAGAGAGACCGAAATCACATCCCAGCTCGCTGCCGCTCGAACCTCAATCCGCGAGGTCAACGAGCTACTGGCTTCGATACCCGACCGGGTCACCCAAGTTTGGAACTTCATTCGAGCTGAGCAAGATCAGGTCGAGCAGGACCTAGTCATCACCGAGGGCGGTCCAAGACGTGTTGCCGAAGCCCGGCATGCCGAGTTGAAACGCCTTCGTCGCAGCTTTCTTGAATTGCACCCCGCGTTCCGCGAGGACAGACCTCCGCCCTTGATTCGCCGCGGCCCTCTTCGATACAGAGGACTTGGCGGAGCGTGCGAGGTTGGAGCTAGCTGTTATCTAATCGAGCTCGCGGGCCGTCGAATTCTGGTCGATTGCGGAATTCGCGTGGGACGCGACCTCGACGAGATGTATCCCGATCTAGCTTCCCTCGCGAGTCTCGACGCGATAATCGTTACCCATGCGCACACCGACCACGTCGGTTGGCTTCCCGCTCTCGTGAAGCAATTCGACGGATGTGAAATCTGGACATCGCCCCAATCGAGAGATCTCATTGAGGTCATGCTCGATGACTCCTACCAGCAGCTCATGCGAATGGTGGGCGAACGTCGCCTGCGCGACAAGTACAGCGCCGGTAGCTCTGAAGAGTACCCAGCGCCATACGATCGATCCGATGTGAAGACGGCCTTGGAGCGACTTCGGCCCTTGCGGTGGGGCGAGGAAGTCGGTTTGCGCGGCGATTTACGGCTGAGTCTCCACCCGGCCGGTCACATTCTGGGAGCGGCGACAGCTCTGCTGCAGGGTGATGGTCGCACCATTGTGATTTCGGGCGACTTCGCGGATTTTCCCCAGAAGACAGTGCCTGCGGTGAATTGGCCCCTCGAGGCTGAGGGTGCCGACCTACTCATCATGGAGTCCACTTACGGGCTGTCGACGAACGAACGGCCTCCCCGCGCTAGTGAAGAAGAGCGCTTAGTCGAGCGAGTAAGCCGACTCGTTCGCGCCGGCGGAGTCGCGCTCATACCGTGCTTTGCACTGGGCCGGGCCCAAGAGGTAATCCGACTTCTAGCGGATGCCATGCAATCCGGCGCAATTTCTCCATTTGTTGTGTGGATCGACGGAATGATTGACCGAGTCAACGCGGTCTACCGTGCGCAAGGTCTCTTGGAATTACCCGACACCTTCCGCGAGGTTCGCACAGGCGAGTGGACACGCGAGGAAGTAATCGGCTCGTGCCGGAGGGAGCCCTGCGCAATCGTCACGACGTCCGGAATGATGGCGGGCGGCCCGGCGGTTGAATACGCGCAAAACCTACTTTCGAACAGGAACAACCGCCTCTTCTTCACGGGATATTTGGACGAGGAGTCACCCGGAAAAAAGTTGCTGAATCTCACTCCACCCACATATGTCGAAGTTCCGGGCGAGACCGGTGAGATGAAGCGCATCCACATCGCTGTTCCTCCTGAGCGGGTCCAGCTCTCGGCTCATGCAGACAGGCCGGCGCTCCTGCGGACGGTGAGAGACCTGAGCCCCAAGAACGTGCTGCTTGTCCACGGAGACGATGACGCGAGAGCCTCTTTGGGCGACGAACTCGAGGCCAACGGATTCAAACTAGGCGCTTCCGACGCATTCGCACTCGACTGATGGACAGTCGGCAGTTCAAAGTGCTGCTCGAACTCATGGATCGGATTGACCGCGGAGAACAGCCTCCGAGTATCCCCGGGCCTTACGGCGGCTTCCTTCGTGGATACGCCCGCGAGCGAAATGACGTAGTGACCCTTGCGCTCGAGCGTGGAATTGAGATTCGGCGCGACGGCACCATTTCTGGTCGGCCATTTGGGAGGATCTCAGTTTCCCCACTGTTTCCCAGCGACAGCTCCCAGATCGCCGATTCTCACTGGGGCAGGGTGGGCCGCTATCTGGTGCTCTGTCCGGAACTCATGACCGCGGTCGTCTTGCGTGTTTGGCTTTCGGGTCAGTCCGGGCGTGATGCGTTCCGTGAACTCGAGGGATCTTCGGCTGCGCTCTTGATGTACGGCGACTTCCGATGGCTTCCGCCAGGTTTCGTGACAACGGGCACCGCGGACTTCGAGAAATCAGATGCTTCAATCGAGCGATGGGAAGATGCTCCATATCTGAAGATCACCGGTGACGACTTGAGCGACATTCCTCATGCTTTGGATCACCTCGACGTCTACCTAAACGGGCGCTCGGTCTTGGCGCACATCCGCACCGCCTTGATTGTCCGACGGTCCGATGGACGACTCTTCGTGCCTGGCGCTCTTCGGCGGATAGCTCCTCCGCTGACAGTTATTAACCCGAGGAAGGCTGAGGAGCTCATGGGTTCACAGGGAGAACTGTTTCTCGGATTGATTTACCGAGAGCCAGGAGAACAATCTTGGCATGTTTGGCGAGTCACTCCGGTCGATGCAAGAGAAGGCCTTCGGCACAATTTGGAATGGGTACGATTCGCTCGGTTTCTGTGCGGCGAGAGCGTTACCCACGACGTCTTGGACGCCGCAGCCAACGGTTTGGAACATGCGGGCGTCAGCGTCGATCGACGGGACCTGCCAAATGTCGATCCCGCTCGCGAACCGGAAAGTCCGCTCGCCAACTTCGCCCGCGCGATATTGCGCGAGATGCGCGTCTCGCGCAATTGACCGCATCGACTACGCCCACTCCGTCAGGTGCCCCTGCCGTTCTAAGCGGTCAAAATGTCGTCGAACTTCGCCCGCAACGCGGCCGTAGACAACGACACCGAGCTCTAGGTTGGAGAAGAGCCCGTGGTAGGTCAGGTTAGCCGACGTGATGAGCACCGCGCGGTCATCGACAGAGAGGATCTTTGCGTGCAACTTGACCATTTCGTCCCCATCGGGAATCGGCCATGTAATGAGCCGCGGAAGCGGAATCCCCGGTGTTAGCGATCACCAATAGCGCATAGATCCGATCACGAAAAGTGCAGAGGGTCCT
>CAZFOB010000039.1:0-11202 GCA_964520325.1 uncultured Actinomycetes bacterium
CCCTCCTCGATGTTGCGCGCCGCGCCGAAGAACCGCTTCGGCGGATAGAGCGCCGTCGAGTCGACGCCACCGGACAGGATCTTGCCGGAGGCCGGCGCCGCGAGGTTGTATGCCCGCGCCATCCGGGTTATCGAGTCGCAAAGGATCGCGACGTCCTGTCCGCCTTCGACCAGGCGCTTGGCACGTTCGAGGACGAGCTCGGTCACCTGGATGTGGTCGTCGGCCGGACGATCGAACGTCGACGCAACGACCTCGGCCGCCTTGACCGTTCGCTTCCAGTCGGTGACCTCCTCTGGCCGTTCGTCCACGAGCAGGACGATCACGTGCACCTCGGGGTTGTTCTCGATCCATGCGTTGGCGATCTGCTTGAGGATCGTGGTCTTCCCCGCTTTCGGCGGTGAGACGACCATGCCGCGCTGGCCTTTGCCGATCGGACACACGAGGTCGAGGATCCGCTCGGTGAAGCCCTTCGACTCGTGCTCGAGACGCAGTCTTTCGTCCGGGAAAAGCGCCGTCAGCCTGTCGAATACCGGACGCCTGCGCGCCGCTTCGGGATCCAGCGTGTTGATGTTCTCGATGCGCAGAAGCGCGAAGTACTTCTCGGATTCTTTCGGAGGCCGGATGAGTCCGGACACTTCGTCACCGCGTCGCAGTCCAAAGCGACGGATCTGCGACATCGAGACGTAGACGTCCTCTTCGGAAGGCAGATAACCCTGCGTCCGCAAGAATCCGTAGCCGTCCGGCAGAACGTCGAGCACCCCCTTGCGGTAGAGGAATCCTTCGTCCTCTGCTCGCCTGGAGAGGATCGCGGTCACCAACTCGTCCTGTTTCATGTCCTCGGCGTTGTCGATGTTGGCCTCTTCGGCCGCCTTGATGAGATCACCGACATCCATCTCTTCGAGCTCGGTGCGTTGCTGTGCGCCGTCCATCTGTCCCTCGAAGTCACCGTCGAGATCTGCATCGTTGGGGAGCCCAAGTTCGCGCCCCGCACCCAGATCGCGACGCTGCCCACCGTCAAAGCGCCGCGGTCCGCGTCCTCGTTGCGGGCGACCGGGTCGCCGTCCTCCACCACTCATGTCAATTCGTTCATGCGCCTAGTGCCTCCCTGGATTTCTCCCAGTCATCGAGGAAGTTCTGCAGACCGAGATCGGTCAGAGGGTGCTTCACCAACTGCGTGAACACCTTGTGGGGCATCGTCGCCAGATGAGAACCCAATCTGGCTGCTTCGACCACGTGCATGGGACCGCGGAGTGAACTGGCCAGGATCTCGGAGCCGAAGTCGTAGTTCTTCACGATCTCGATGCATTGCGCCAGGATCTCCATGCCGTCGGACGCGGCGTCGTCGATACGACCAAGGAAAGGGGAGATGAAATTCGCTCCTGCCTTCGCCGCCAGCAAGGTCTGAGATGGGGAGAAGACGAGGGTCATGTTCACCCGGATACCTTCAGCTCGCAGGGTCTTGCATGCCGACAGTCCGGCAGGGATGCACGGCAGCTTCACGTAGATGTTGTCTGCGATCTGAACGAGCTCGCGTCCTTCGCGCAACATCCCTTCGGTATCGGTCGAAACGACCTCCGCCGACACAGGCCCGTCGACCTCAGCGCAGATCTCCTTGAGCATCTGCTTGTAGTCCTTCTTGCCGTCTGCTTCTTTCGCGAGCAGTGTCGGGTTGGTCGTGACGCCGTCGAGCACACCCCAGGCGTTGACCTCTTCGATCTCCTCGAGGTTGGCTGTGTCAAGAAACAGTTTCACATCGACTCCTTTGGCTTGTTGAGTTTCTTGTTGGTCGGGGGCCCACCGATGCGACGGACTGCTTGTTCCACGACGTGGTCGATGACGGCGGCGAGCGTCGCGTCGAGTGAATACGAGGGGATGACGGGAACCTTGCGCTGCTCGGCCGCATTTCGGATGTACTTCTGGATCTTGCGGATGTTGTCGAACGAGGTGAGATAACGCTCGGAGTGTCGCTCGCCCGCCTCCATGGCCCGCAGGAAGAAGTGCGAGCGATGAACGTCCTCGTCGTCGACGGTGATCAGCATCTGGACGACGACGGCCTTCTCCTCCCACGGTGGCGACCACTCGGGGCTCTCGACGAATCCGGGAACGACGTGAGCGCCTTCGATGATGAGGTCGGTCCCTTCGAGCACCGAGCGTTCGATGAGCGCTTCGACGGCGACCGAGACGGCGCGCACCTGCTGCTCGAAGCCGACGATGACAGGATCCGCCGAGCGCGGGATCGGACCGCGGATCGCCGTGTGGGCCTCGAACGACGAGGTGTGCAACGCCGGCATGATCCGCTCGCTGAACATCGATCGCATGACCTCGCGGATGGCGTCGGTCGAGATGATCCGCGTGATGCCGAGACGCGCAGCGAGCTGCGTGGCGATGGTCGACTTGCCGACACCGGTCGTCCCGCCGATGAGGATCACGAACGGCTGATCGAGTTCCTCGACGGCCTGCCAGTTGCTGTAGGTATCGGCGTAGCGCTGGCCGACCATCGCAAGGATCGTCTCGTACGAGAGCTCGCGAAGCTGGTCGCGTGTGACCTCGAAACGCTCGGCAGAGAGCAACTTCTCCTCGATGCGCTCGGCAACCTCATACGCACGAAACGGTGTCAAGCCCGTCGCCATGATCGAAGACGCCATGAGGCCCTTGGAGTAGGGCAAACCGGCCCGGTCGGATACGACGATGTGCTGGGTTTGGCGTTTGGCGGGCTTCTGTGTGGACATCGGGGATCTCTAGAAGGGCCGCTCGCAGCGTGCGAGCACTCGATCGAAGGCCTCTTGAACACCCGTACCCACAACGGCGTTGCTCACGAACACGACCTCGATGTCCTTGGCGGTGGCGGCACGAACAGCGATATCGACCGCGGCGGCCTTGAGCTCAACGAGCAAGACGTCATGTGCTTGTGCGTTTTCGATATCGCTTCGCAGTGCGCCTCGGTCGGAAAGGTGATGTGTCATCCCAACGACTTCACAGCCGTGCACCTGTTCGAGATGCTCCTTGAGTACTGCCCCCGCGTGCGGTGGTGCCGTTGTGCAGTAGAAGGCTTTTCGACCGCTGACGTCCGCGAGTGGCTGCGGTCGGAACACGACTTGGATAACGTCGAGATCGGGGACCGAGCCGAGGATCTGGGTTTGGGTTTCGGCGGCAGCCGAACCTTCTTCCGCCATCGTAACAACGGCGAGGTCGGCCAGCAATAGGCGGTACGGGTTGAGGTAAGACGTCACGGCTGATCCGAGCGACGCCGGCACCACGACGATGCTCGCCGCCGCCGCCACTCCAGGGATCGAAGCACCGGAGCCCTCGAGGATGACCAAGTTCTCCGGACGCTCTTGCGCCATCTTTGCCGCAGCCGTCATGTTCGAGGTGATCGTCGCGCCGGCCAGTCCCCCGCCCACGCGGACACACCCGATCGTCGTGACGCCGGACGTCAGCGCGTCTTCGACGTAGTCGCTGCTCGCGTGCTGCCCCGCGTCCGCGAGCTCGACGAGCGTCGTCGCGGTCAGTGGCGTTCCGGCCTCGATGAGACGCGGTGGGTCGGGGCCTCCCCGACCCACCGCCACGATGATGGGCCTTCGTCCTTGCGCGGCAGCATGCCGCGCAAGAGCACTCGCAACCGCCGTCTTGCCGGTGCGTTTGCCCGTTGCGAACACGCTGATCGACGGCTTCGTCAGAACACGATCAAACGTCGGGGGGCGCAGATCGAAGTCGGCTCCACCGTACGGAACACCCTTGAAGAGTGCGACCGAGGCCAGGCGGAAGCGGTCGGACGGCGTCAGGATCGGTTCGTCCGTGAGATCGAGCACGGCGTCCGGAATGAAACGTTCTATCGCTTCGAGGAGTGCGCTCTCGAGGTGTTGGCCGCGCACGACCGGGATGCCGTAGGCGTCGTCCAGCGCGTCGAGGTCGACCTTCTCCGATCCGCCACAAAACACGGCTCCGAGCACCTCACGTCCTCCGGCGCGGATGGCTTCGAGGGCCGCGCGTACCGCCGGCGGATGATGCTCACCGTCGATGAGGACGAGAAGCTTCATCTCGTCTCGAAGTACTGGACGGGGCCCGTCCAGCGATCGTCGGCCATCTCGATCTCGTCGAAGTTGCCGTCGGTGTACTCAGCGATCACCTTGCGCCAGAACGACTGAGCGGCGGTATTCGGGCTGATCTGCGCAACCTCCCACGTCCCGGGAAGGCGGTCGAACAGCGACCTCGCGACAAAGTTGCCAACTCCCGTACGACGGTACTTGCGCATCACGAAGAACTCGTCCATCCACCAGACCCGCTCGGTCGGATCCCTGAATGCTTCTCCTTCGTAGGTCGCTGCGAACCCGGCGATGTTCCCGTCGACGCGGACGAGAAATGCATGGTGCTCCGGCTGAGCGAACAGGTGCTCAAGACTCCACCATCGGAAGAGCCCTTCCTCGCCGATCTCGGTGCCGTCGAACTCACTGAAGTCGTACTGATACAGCTGCCCGAGACGATCGAGCAGTGGACGGTCCTCCACGGATAGCGCGACAAGCTCGACGTTTACCGTTGCGCACCTCGCCATTTGAGATAGGCCGACATGAGATCAGCAAGGTCGCCGTCGAGCACCTTGTCGACGCTCGACGTCTCCTCGTCTGTCCGGTGATCCTTCACCATCTGATACGGGTGCTGGACGTAGCTGCGGATCTGGGAACCGAAGTCGATCGCGCGCTGCTCGCCGCGGAGCTCGTCGATCTCCGTCTGGCGCTCACGCCTTCTTCTCAGGGCGAGCCGGGCCTTGAGATGCTTCATCGCCACGTTCTTGTTCTGCATCTGCGAACGCTCCGACTGGCAGGTCGCCACCAAGCCCGTCGGCACGTGCGTGATGCGCACGGCGGAATCGGTCGTATTCACGTGCTGTCCACCCGCACCCTGCGCTCGGAAGGTGTCGATGCGGAGCTCCTCGTCATCGAGATCCACCTCGACTTCGTCCCCGAGATCTGGGATGACGTCAACCGACGCAAAGCTCGTGTGCCGTCGATTGGCCGAGTCGAACGGGGAAAGACGTACGAGGCGGTGCACTCCATGCTCCGACTGCAACCACCCGTACGCGTGGGCTCCCCGCACTTCAACCGTCGCGGACTTCGTCCCGGCCTCGTCTCCCGCCAGCGCCTCTCGCACGACGATGTCGAAGTTGTTGCGCTCACCCCAGCGCAGATACATCCGCAGCAGCATCTCGGCCCAATCCTGCGAGTCGGTGCCGCCCGCGCCGGCGTGGATGGCCATGATGACGTCCTTGTCGTCCATCTCACCTGAGAAGAGCGCCTCGGTCGAGAGCGTCGCGATCTCGGACCGAAGCTTTGCGAGTCCCTCCGTGACCTCGGCGTACAGATCCGCGTCATCGGCCTCGAGCGCCATCTCGTTCGCCGCGAGGAGGTCGGCGGCCAGCCGCTCCAGCGCACGGAAGCGGTCGACATCGGCCTCGAGTCGGGAAAGGCGCCGAGTGACGTCCTGTGCTTTCTCGGTGTCCTCCCACAGGTCGGGACGACCGGACTCCTGCTTCAGCTCTTCGAGGGTCGTTTCTTTCGAAGCGACGTCAAAGAAACTCCCCGAGCTCAGACAGCTGCTCGGAGAGCTCCTTCAGGACGGGTCCTCTGTCTTCCAAATGGTCTTTCATGCCCCTCGTTTTCCCCGACGTTTTCCTCGGCGTTTTCGCTCGGCGCTAGCCCATCATGCCGTGGCAGCGCTTGTACTTCTTCCCGGATCCGCACGGGCATGGATCGTTGCGTCCGGTCTTCTCGCCGTCGCGCTTGATGGTCTCGTACACGATCTCGTCTTCACCCGGGATCCCGGCCTGCTTCTGGCCCCCTTGAGCCTGCGGCTCGGCTGAAGCCTGCGGCACGGGAGCCGGACGCTGCGCACGTTGCGCATCGGCTGCGTCCTGGGTCTTCGCCGGTGCCGTGTAGCGCAGCGGGGCCTGGCGGCGCTGTCGCCCGTCGCTCTCGTCGACCGTGGAGACGTGGAAGATGTAGCGCGTGAAATCGTCGCGGATGCGTCCTTTGAGGTTCTCGAACAACTCGTAGCCTTCTCGGCGGTATTCCACAAGAGGGTCTCGCTGACCCATCGCGCGCAACCCGACGCCCTCGCGTAGGGAGTCCATCTCGTAGAGATGATCGCGCCACGCAGCGTCGAGCACGTTGAGCCACACCATGCGCTCGGCCTTTCGCATCAACACCGAACCGAGCTCTGACTCCTTGACCACGTGAGCCTGGTGAACGTCCGACAGGACGACCTCGCGCAGCTCGTCGAAGTCCTTCCCGTCAAGGGTCTCCTTCGAGAGCTTGGTCGGGTAGATCTCCTCGATCACGACGATGAGTCCGGAAAGGTCCCACTCCTCAGGAAGGATCTCTGCGCTCGCGTACGTGTCGAGTGCTGAGAGGATCACGTCTTCGACCATCTCGAGCGCGAGCGGCGCGAACTCCTCACCTTCCACGGACTCGATGAGCTTGGTGCGGTCGGAGTAGATGATCTTCCGCTGCGTGTTGAGAACTTCGTCGTAATCGAGGACGTTCTTGCGGATCTGAAAGTTCTGTTGCTCGACGTTGGATTGTGCACGCTCGATCGACTTCGACACCATCTTCGCTTCGATCGGCAGGTCCTCGGGGAGCTTCAGCCGGTCCATGACGGTGCGCAGGCGCTCGCCGGCGAAGAGACGCATGAGCTCGTCATCGAGCGAGAGGTAGAAGCGCGATTCACCCGGGTCGCCCTGGCGGCCGGAACGTCCTCGCAACTGGTTGTCGATGCGTCGTGACTCGTGTCGCTCGGTTCCGATCACGTAGAGGCCGCCGAGCTCGACGACCTTGTTGTGCTCGGGCTCCCATTCGGCCTTCTTCGACCGTTCGTACTCTCGCGTGAACTCGTCGAACTCGGCCGTCTCCGGATGAAGACCCTGAGCCAGCGCTTCCTGCTTGGCTTCGAACTCGCTGTTGCCGCCGAGGATGATGTCGACACCACGTCCGGCCATGTTCGTTGCAACGGTGACGGCTCCAGCGTGGCCGGCCTGCGCGATGATGATGGCCTCACGGTCGTGCTGCTTGGCGTTCAGCACGTTGTGCGGGATGCCCTGACGTTCGAGCATGCGCGACAACTTCTCGTTCTTCTCGATCGAGACCGTGCCGATGAGGACGGGCTGCCCCTTCGCGTGCTTCTCCTTGACGTCGTCGATCACAGCGTGGAACTTCGCGTCCTCAGTCTTGTAGATGTAGTCGTTCTTGTCGTCGCGGACCATCGGACGGTGCGTCGGGATCTCAATGACTTCGAGCTTGTAGATGTGGTCGAACTCGGAGGCCTCCGTCGCGGCTGTGCCGGTCATACCGGCGAGCTTGTCGTACATACGGAAGTAGTTCTGGATTGTGATCGTTGCGAGCGTCTGCTGCTCTTCTTTGATGCGGACGCCTTCTTTCGCCTCCACCGACTGGTGGATGCCATCCGACCACCGGCGTCCCTGCATCATGCGACCGGTGAACTCGTCGACGATGATGACCTCGCCGTCTTTGACGACGTATTCCTGGTCGCGACGGAACAGCTCTTTCGCCTTCACCGCGGCCTGCAGGTAGTGGACGAGCGGTGCCTGCGCCAGGTCGTAGAGGTTCTCGATGCCGAGGAGCTCCTCGACGTGGTGCGTGCCTTCCTCGGTCACGGCGACGGTTCGTTTGGCCTCGTCGACTTCGTAGTCCTTCTCAGGCGCGAGCTTCCGGGCGATCTGCGCGAATTGGTAGTACCACTTCGCCGACTCCTCAGCCGCGCCCGAGATGATGAGCGGCGTTCGAGCTTCGTCGATAAGGATCGAGTCGACTTCGTCGACGATCGCGTAATGGTGACCGCGCTGCACTTGGTCCTCGCCGGTCCACGCCATGTTGTCGCGCAGGTAATCGAAGCCGAACTCGGAGTTGGTGCCGTAGACGATGTCGCCCTGGTACATCGGACGGCGATCGGCGGGCGTCATCTGGTTCTGGATCGCACCGACGCTCATACCGAGGAACCGATAGACACGCCCCATCCACTCGGCATGGAAGCGCGCAAGATAGTCGTTGACCGTGACGATGTGGACATTGCCTGTGAGCGCGTTGAGGTACGCCGGGAGCGTCGCGACAAGCGTCTTTCCTTCACCCGTACGCATCTCGGCGATCTTCCCGTCGTGCAGCGCCATCCCACCGACCAGCTGGACGTCGAAATGACGCTGCCCGAGCGTGCGCTTGGCGGCTTCGCGGACGGCCGCAAAGCCTTCGGCGAGCAGGTCGTCGAGCTCCTCGCCATCCGCGACGCGCTTGCGAAACTCATCGGTCTTGGCGCGAAGCTCCGCGTCGGAAAGCGCCTCAAAGGAGGGCTCGAGGTCGTTGATCACCGGGACGAACCCGCTCAGCTTCTTGACCTTCCGCCTCTGACCTGCGGAAAGGACCTTGACGAGGACACTCACGACTGCCTCCTACACCATCGGTAGATGCCCGGCGGGAGATGCCCGGGCGGTAGATGCCCGGGGAGATGCCCGCGGAGATCCTCCAATGGTAGCCGGGGTTTATTCTCCCGACCCGCCCAGGTCGATCAACTCTTCCCTGACGGCGTAGAGGACCGCTTCCATCCGGGAGTGCATGTGCAGCTTCTCGAGGATGTTGCGGATGTGGTTCTTGACGGTGTTCTCGGAGATCGTCAAGCGCCGTCCGATCTGACGGTTGGTGAGTCCGTCGGCCGCAAGCCTCAGCACTTGGAGCTCGCGATCCGTCAGTGTCGCGCGTGTGGCTTTCTGTTCTGAACGCTTCGAGATCGCCGCAAACTCCGAGACGAGCTTGGAGGCCACCGTCGGCGAAAGAAGCGAGTGGCCTTGTTGGATCTGGCGGATCGCCTGCGCGATCTCCGCCGGGTCGACCTCCTTGAGCAGATAACCGGACGCACCGGCTTTGATCGCTTCGAAGACGTCGTCCTCCTCGTCGGAGACGGTGAGCATCACGATCCTCGTCGCCGGTTGGTCGGTCTTGATCTGGCGCGTGGCATCGATGCCCGCGACCTTCGGCATGTGGACGTCCATCAGCACGACGTCGGGCGCGAGCTCGGCCGCCATCCTGATGACCTCCTCGCCGTCGTTGGCTTCACCAACAAGGTCGATATCCGGCTCATCGGCGAACACCGCGCTCAACGCGCGGCGAAACAAGGCGTGATCATCGGCCACAAGAACGCGGATCTTCTCGATCTCGGGTTCGGGTTCGCTTGGCTCCATGACTCGGGTATCAGCTCGCGAAGTCGATGAGCCCGTAGGTGGCGTCGTTGCGATGGAACAACACCGCAGGGCGCATCGTCTGCGCATCGACGTACGCCAGGAACATCAGACCGAGGGTGTCGAGCTCGAAACGTGCTTCATCGAGCGTGAGGGGCTTGTCCACCGGAACATCGACGCGGACGACGTCCGTTTCCTCTTCGTCGGCATCCTCGGTGACCGCCGCCCGCGCCTTCACCTTGTGATGGTTGTGATGGTCGACGAGGCGCTCCTTGAGCTTCTTGATCTGCATCTCGAGCCGGTCCGTGGCGACGTCGATCGCCGCGAAATGATCGATCCCCTCGCCGTGAACACGGAGCGTTTGCGTTGGGGTCTTCACCGTCACCTCGACCCGCTCGGGATTCTCGACGCGAGGGTTGCGCTCGTGAAGTAGCTCAACTTCCATCTTGATGATGCGATCGAAGAAACGCTGGACCCGCGTGAGCTTTTCGGCCGCGTAGCTCCGCAAGGCATCGTCCAGCTCGACTCCTCTCGCGGAGAGGATGAGATTCACTCGCTGAGTATAGCTGGCGGTCATCCGGCTATCGGGGGTAACGGCGAAGCGTCCGCGCCAGAGTGACCACGTCGACACGTCGAGCGCCGCCCTTCTTGAGCGCGAGCGCACACGCCTCCGCAGTCGCTCCAGTGGTGTAGACGTCATCGACGAGCAGAACGTCGGCATCGACCGGTTTGGCCGGTTTGACCATGAACCGGTCCCGCACATTCTGGCGTCGCTCGATCATCGGGACGTCGGACTGCCGCGGGCCGTTCATATGATTTGGCGTTCGCACAAGGAGGGTCCGGCACGGGACCCCGAGCGCCCGAGCCGTCGCCTTTGCGAGGAGCGCCCCGTGATCGAACCCGCGGCGGCGGGCGGCCGTTCCGGCAGGAACGTTTGTGACGACCCGGCCCTGACTCATGAGCTCGTGGGCCAACGCGAGCCTCGCCAGAAGTGCGCCGGCGGCGTTGACCGTGGCCGTCCGGGCCCGGCGCTTGAGGGCGAGCGTCAGCGATCGGGCCGGCTCGGCGAAGACGACGAGGCTGCGAGCTCGATCGAAGCCTCTGAGATCGTCACACGGACACGGCGCACTGGCAGACGGGCGGGGCGGGCCACCGCAGCGTCCGCAGACCGCAGGACCGCACACCGTCACTTCACCGGCACAGCTCTCACACAACTCGCCGTCGGATGCCTCACCGCATCCCACGCACACCGTGGCGGCAACGAGGTCGAAGAGCGCGCGCCCGATAGTCATGGCCGAACCGTAGCCGCACGCGACGACGATGCATCGATACGGCGCAGGTATCCTGCGCTTGATGCTGCGCAAAGCACTCTTGGTCGGGGCCACCGTCGTCGTTGTCGCCTTGGTCGCTGGTGTGGCGATCTTCGTCCTGCCGTCAAGGTCCGATTCGGCCTCCGATGCCACGATCGACCACGTTTCCGGACGCGGCGCAGGCGGAAGTGCGAAAGTCCTCGCCCAGCGCGACTGGGGCGAGGGTTCGCTCGTGCTCGTTGGCTACGAGAGCGAGGGTGTGCGCCGGCTGGGTCTCGCCTTCGCGTCGAAGGGCATCCGTGGGTGGCGAGTCGGTTCGTATACCGAGGAGCCCATCGAGCCGGACGACGTCGTCGTCGGCTCCCTGCTGGTGGCAAGCTCTGCCGGCAGCGGCAGCGCCGAGCCGGCGTGGTCGGCCGCCATGGGGGAGCTCATCGATTCACGCATCGACCGCGTCGAGGTGGGCTGGGCAACGGGCGAGAAAGCCCTGGCGCCGCGCACCGGGGAGGCGTACCTGGTCGTCCAGAAGGGCCGCACCAAGGTTCTCGAGGTCCGATACCTCGCCGACGACGGGTCGGAGGTCGCGAAGGTCCCCGTTTCGGATCCCTAGAACTTCTCGAGCTCCCATACGAGCGCGAACGGCAGGCCCTGCGTCGCCTG
>CAZFOB010000040.1:0-10998 GCA_964520325.1 uncultured Actinomycetes bacterium
GCGTCGGCACGGTTCGACATCGGCGGGTCGAGCTATGACCTGCGGGCAGGGATCCCGCCCGATCAGTGCCGGGCGATCGCGGAGGCCGTCGTCGGTGTGGCGGGAGCCGGTTCGAGCGACCTCTTGCTCGAGCTCGGTGCGGGCACCGGGCTGATCGGCGCGTGGTTCCCGGACGCCGGCGTTCGATACGTCGGGGTGGACGCGTCGGACCCGATGCTCGACGTGTTCCGCGAGCGGATCGCTCCCTCGGCGGTCACAGAGCTCGAGCTGCACCACTGCGATGTGAACGACCGGTGGCCGGTCGCGGACGGCAGCATCGCCTGCATCTTCTCGTCCCGTGCCGTGCACCATTTCGATCTTGGTCACGTGGCCGCCGAGGCATCGCGCGTGGCAGCACCGACCGGAGTGGCGTTCGTCCTCGGACGGGTACAGCGCGACCCCGAGTCGGTCCGCGAGCGGTTGAGGCAACAGAAGCGCGCGCGCCTTGCCGACCGCGGCTTCTCCTCGAGCGACGGCCGAGGGCGGCAGCGCCGGGCCCTCGACGTCCTCCTCGAAGGCGGCGCACAGCCACTCGACCGGCTTGTTGCGGCGACGTGGACCGTGCGATACTCGGCGACTGAGGTGCTCCGCGACTGGACGGAGCTGGCCGGCCTCGCTGGGGCCGAGCTGGGGACGTCCGAGAAGGCCGAGCTCATCACGGAGCTCGAAGGATGGGCGGAGTCGGAGTTCGGCCCACGCGGAGACCTTCATGAATCGGAGGAACGTTATGTGCTCGAAGGGATGCGTCTTCCAGGCGCCTGATCGTCCATGAACCCAGTCAAGAGCGACCTTCTCACCGAGCTGGGCGCCGAGCTGCTGACCGGCTCCCTCACCGACGACTCGCTGCTCGAGCAGACGTCGCTCCGGCGTCCGGTGAGCCTTCTGCCCGAGGCCAACGTCGTCAAGATCGGCGGACAGAGCTTCATCGACCGCGGGCGGGCTGCCGTCTTCCCCCTCGTCGAGGAGCTGGTCGAGAACCTCGCCGACCACAAGATGATCATCGGTACGGGGGCCGGAACGCGCGCGCGCCACGCCTACAGCGTCGGGATCGACCTGGGCATGCCCGTCGGTGTGCTGAGCGTGCTCGGGACGTTCGTCAGCATGCAGAACGCTCGCATGCTCCACTACCTGCTCGCGAAGTACGGCATCCCCTTCATCGAGCCCGCTCAGTTCCCTCAGCTCCCGCTTTATCTGTCCGAGCGTCAGGCCGTGATCTTCTTCGGGATGCCGCCGTACACGTTCTGGCAGGAGAACCCTTCGGTCGGACGTATCCCACCGCATCGTACGGACGTCGGCGCGTACCTCGTCGCCGAGGTGTTCGGCGCACGCTCGATGATCTTCGTCAAGGACGAGGACGGGTTGTTCACGGCGGACCCGAAGAAGGATCCGAGCGCCAAGTTCATCCCCCACGTCACCGTCGCTGAGCTCAAGGAGATGGATCTCAACGATGTCGTCGTCGAGCGAGCGGTGCTAGATCTGTTGGAGAACGCAGAGCATAGGAAGTCGGTCCAAGTGATCAACGGACTGAAGCCCGGCAACCTCACGCGTGCCCTGAACGGAGAGCACGTCGGCACGATCATCACGGCGGAGTCGTCATGACGCAGACGAGCGACGAACGCCACCACATGACCTCGCTCCTCGCGCGGGAGAGCCTCGTCGACCGCGACGTTCTCAGGTCGACCGAGACCCCGGTCTTCCGCATGCTGCCCGAGACCCATGTGATCAAGGTCGGTGGCAGGTCGGTCCTGGACCGCGGCCGTGAAGTCGTCTACCCGGTTGTTGACCAGCTCGCCCGCGCGCTGGCCGAGCACAAGCTGATCATCGGCACCGGCGGCGGCGCGCGCACCCGCCACGTGTTCGGGATCGGTCTCGACCTGGGACTGCCGACAGGCGTCCTCGCGCAACTTGCGGCTGCGGACGCGCTCGGGAACGCGCACATCCTGGGTACCTTGCTCGCACCCTACGGCGTCGTGGCGATCCCACCCGAGCTGTTCGGACACCTGCTCCCGTTGTTCATCCATGCCGTCCCCGGCGTGATCTTCAACGGTGTGCCGCCGTACTCGATCTGGGAGCATCCTCCCGAGGTCGGGCGCATCCCGCCACACCGCACCGACGCCGGGTCATTCCTGCTGGGCGAGTGCTTCGGGAGCAAGAGCATGACCTTGATCAAGGACGTCGACGGGCTGTACGAAGCCGATCCGAAGATCGACCCCAACGCCAAGTTCATCCCGGAGATCGGCGCCCGCGAGCTCGAGAAGCGCGCACTCAAGTCACTGCCCTTCGATCGCATCTTGTTGCGTTTGCTCGGAACGGCGCGTCTGCTGCACAAGTTCCAGATCGTCAACGGCACCAAGCCGGAGCTCGTGGAGCGCGCGCTTGCCGGTGAGCACGTCGGCACGATCGTCCACGCCGACTGATCGTAGGGCCGTAACTGGCACTCGCGAGAGTTGCACTGTATCTTCCTCGCGTGGCCGAGATTTCAGTGGGGGAAGCAGCGCAATTGCTAGGTGCGAGCACGGACACCGTCCGCAGGCTCGTCGACCGCAAGGTGCTGAAGGGTGTCAGAAGCAGTGGTGGGCATCGGCACGTGGATACGCGCAGCCTCGCCGCCTATCTCGAGAAGGCCAAGCCGACCCAGGTGCTGCCGACTGTGGGGGCCGAGTCGTCGCGGAACCGGTTCCTCGGCTTGGTGACGCGTGTTGTTCGGGACTCAGTGGTTGCGCAGGTCGACATCCATTCGGGTCAGCATCGACTCGTGTCCGTCACGACGAGTGAAGCGGTCGATGAGCTGGGGATCGAGCCGGGAGCGATCGTCGTTGCGTCTGTCAAGGCGACGAGCGTGGTCGTGGAGATGTGCGCGCCGGTCCCACCCGCCAAGACCGCACGCAGAGGTTCGTCGTCCAAAGCGATAAGGCGCTCGCGACAGTCCTGATCAGTCTGAGGAGGAGAGATGCTTCGAAGGCTTGATGTGGTGCGCTCGACGCTCGCTGTGCTGGTGGTATCCACTCTTGCGTTCGGCGCCGGTTGCGCGCAGTCAACCGACACGCAGGCGGGAACGCCTGCGTCATCCACTACACGGGTTCGGGTTGCGGCTGCGGCCGATCTCAAGTTCGCACTCGAAGGCATCAAGACCGAGTTCGGCAAGCAGTATCCCGACATCGAGCTGGCGTTGACATTCGGGTCATCGGGGACGTTCTTCCAGCAGCTCGGACAGGGCGCGCCCTTCGACGTCTTTCTCTCAGCCGATCTCGAGTTCCCGAAGAAGCTCGTCGAACAGGGAAAGGCGCGCAAGTCGGATGTGTTCCGCTATGCGGTGGGCCGGTTGGTCGTCTGGGCGTCGACGGACTCTGAGATCGATGCAACGAAGGGCTTGAGCTCGCTCACCGACTCCGCCGCGCGCAAGATCGCGATCGCAAATCCCGAGCATGCGCCATACGGCAGAGCTGCTGTTGCGGCCATGAAGAGTGCCGGCGTCTACGACTCGGTGAAGGGCAAGCTCGTGCTCGGCGAGAACGTGGCCCAAGCTGCCGAGTTCGTTCAGTCCGGCAACGCCGACGTCGCTGTCGTGGCGCTCTCGCTCGCATTGTCACCTCGGTTCCAGAAGTCAGGCCGCTACTCGGAGGTCCCTCTCGACAGCTACCCACGGATCGATCAAGGTGGCGTCGTCATGGGTGCGGCAGACGATCCCGCTGCCGCCCGGCGCTTGAAGACGTTCATGACCAGCTCGAGGGGACGGGCCATCCTCCACGACAACGGCTTCTTCCTCCCCAAGCGCTAGAACACGGAACACAGACACCATGGATTGGGAAGCGGTCTGGCTAAGCCTCCGGCTCGCACTCGCGACTACGGTGATCTTGATGTTGATCGCCGTCCCACTCGCCGGCGCCCTTTCGTTCTCGCGTCGGCGCTGGACGGTCGTCATCGAGGCACTCGTCGCCCTGCCGCTCATACTCCCACCGACCGTCCTCGGCTTCTACGTCTTGATCGCGATGGGCGCCCGCTCTCCCGTCGGCCGCGCATGGGAGTCGTTCTTCGGGTCGACGCTGCCGTTCAGCTTCACCGGGCTGCTCGTCGCCTCGGTGCTGTACAGCTTGCCGTTCGCTGTGCAGCCACTGCTGGCAGCATTCGCCGGGGTTGATCGGCGCCTCTTGGAGGCGTCGGCCGTTCTCGGGCGCACGAGCGCCGGGACCCTTTGGCACGTCGTTCTTCCGTTGGCCAGGGCAGGCTTTGCCACGGCGTGTGTGCTCACGTTCGCGCACACGGTTGGTGAGTTCGGTGTCGTCCTGATGGTTGGCGGTAACATCCCGGGTGAGACACGTACCGTATCGATCTCGATCTACGACAGCGTCCAGTCGTTCGACTACGCGAGTGCGGGCCGCACGAGTCTCGCCCTGCTAGCGTTCTCTCTCGTGGTCCTCGTTGTGACCTATACCCTTCAGCGCCGTGGTGGCACAGCGTGGCCCAGGCCCTGAACGCTCGGATCCGGCGGCACATCCTCGACGTCGAATTCGCACTCCCGCTGGACGGGCCGCCGGTCACGGTGCTGTTCGGCCCATCCGGTTCGGGCAAGACGACACTCCTCCGCTGTCTCGCGGGACTCGATCGTCCCGAGCCGGGCAGCCGAATCAGCCTCGACGCTGAAGAGTGGGACGGTCCCGACGTGCACGTGCGGCCCGCACGGAGACACGTCGGCTACCTGTTCCAGGATCACGCACTGTTCCCGCACATGAGCGTGGACGCCAACGTCGCGTACGGGCTGCACCGTCTACGTCGACCCGAACGACGCGATCGCGTCCACGAGGTATTGCGGCTCGTGGAAGCGTCACATTTGGCAGGTCGAACAGTCCGTGGACTTTCTGGCGGCGAAGCGCAGCGCGTCGCTCTCGCCCGTGCACTCGCTCCGCAGCCGCGCCTCCTCCTACTCGACGAGCCGTTATCTGCCCTCGACGAACCGACACGCGTGCGCTTGCGCGCCGAATTGCGCCACTTATTGCTTCGGGCCGCCGTCCCCGCGATCGTGGTTACACACGACCGCACCGAAGCTCTCGCCCTTGGCGATCGCGCACTCATCCTGATCGCAGGTCGTCTGCGGCAGTTCGGAGCGATCGAGTCGGCGTTCAGCCGGCCGGCAGATCATGAGGTGGCATCAGCGGTTGGCGTCGAGACCGTCCTGCCGGGCCATGTCGAAGAGTTGCGGGATGGCGTGGCCACCGTGGATGTGGGCAACGGTCGCCGGCTCTTCGCCGTCACAGTTGAGGGCAACGCACGGATCGGCGACGACGTGCTCGCCTGTATCCGGGCCGAGGACGTGGCTGTCGAGTTGCCCGGCGTGGTTCACGAAGCCAGCCCACGTAACCATCTGTCTGCGACTGTCGTGGAAGTTGTAGCGGACGGGCCGTTGTTGCGAGTCACACTCGACTGCGAGTTCCGCCTCGCGGCCTACGTCACGCGACCAACTCTGGAACAGCTGCGCCTCGAGCGAGGCAGCACTGTGATCGCTGCGATTAAGGCGACTGCCGTGCATCTGATACATCGCGGCACGTCATGAAGCGCCGCCTCGACGCCGTTTTTGTCTGCACGCTGCTGCTCCTCGCCGCCTGCGGCGGGGACAATCCTTCGGCCGAACCGGACGGAAAGGACAACGCGTCCGAAGTGAACCCGAAGATAACCGTACCGTAGGGAGCGTGTGATTGTCGACGCTGCACGGTGACGCCGCCGGACACGAATGTCAACCGACCGGCTGGGTGTGGCTCATCCAGGTTTCGTACATCTGCGCATAGCGTCCGTCGAGGGCGACGAGCTCCTCGTGGGAGCCGAGCTCGACGATCTGTCCGTCTTCAACGACCCCCAGACGCTGAGCGCGCATAGCCGTCGAGAGACGGTGCGCGATGATGATGGCCGTGGCACCCACGTCGAGGCGTCCGTTCGCGACCAGGTATCCGCCGTAGAACAGGACACCGGCTGAGCCCAGGACCGGCAGGTTCTGGAGGGTCGGTGAGAACCGCGCGCGGAGGTCGACTCTCTTGACCGACGCCCATTGAACTCGCCGTGCCGAACTCGCGAGTTGGCGGATCTGCTGCACCTCTGCCGCGAACGACTTCACGACCCGCACACCCGTGACGTTCTCGTCGACGATCGTCGCCACGTCGGCCATACGTTGCTGCACAAGCCACGACACCGGGAACATCTGCCGACGCATCTTCATCCCGAAGTACCAGACGCCGGGCATCGGTAGCAGCGCGATCAGCGTGAGCCACGCGTTGACGCGGATCATCAAGACCAGCGCGATGACGAACGTCACGAGTTGGATCGCAACGGTCGGGGCGAATGCGAGGAACATCTCGACGGAACGTATGTCGGAGTTCGCTCTGGACATGAGTTGCCCGGACTGCACGCGATCGTAGAACGAGAAGGACAAGCGCGTGAAGTGCTCGTACAGGATCGACCGCAGGTCGTACTCGATCGAATACGCCGACCTGAGCATCCAGTAGCGATACACGAACCCGCAGGCGAACCTCGCGAGCGCGATAGCCACGAGAGCGAGAACGACCGTCCGTACGGTGTCCTCCCTGTGGAGGACGAGGCCGTTCACGCCCTCACGGACGAACCACGGCATCGCGAGCGCGAGCAGCACGGACGCGAACGTGGCGAGCCAGGCCGCGATCAACGAACCTTTGTGCGACCACACGACGGGAAGCATCCGTCGAACCCAAGAACGCTCCGCGTCCGGATGGATGGACGTCTTGGGCGCCGGGTATTGTGCTTCGACTCCGACCGACGACTCTCCCTGCGCGCCGGGACGGTCGTCGGTCCTCATCGCAGCGCCGCGTGGACGAGGAGTGATGCGGCGAGCGACGGCCCGGTGACCGCTGCGCCGACCGCCGCGAATCGCAGGAGCGAGACGTGGAGGCCGAAGCGCCGCAGCGCGGAATACCACAGAAGTCCGGCGAGCGATCCCCACGGGAGCAGGCGGGGCCCGAGATCGCCCCCGATGAGCGCCGCGAAGACCTCATGGCGGCCGGCGGCAGGCGACGCGTCGATCGCGAGCATGTTGATGAGTGACATCGGCTGGTTGTTGATGAGCGCCGATCCGAGAGCCGACGTAACTCCGACGCCGTTCGTCCCCCGATGCGTATAGATGCTTGCGAGCCAATCGACGACCCCGGCGTTCCGGAGGCCGATCGCTGCTGTTGAGACGGCGACGAGCAAGAGGAGGATGTCCCATGAGACCGAGCGCGAGATGACCTCACGCGGCGATCCCTCGCCGTGAACGGCGCACAGCGTCAACCCGACCACGGCCCCCACGGCCGCTACAGCCCATACGGGGCCGTGCACGAGCGACATCATCGGGTAGGCGCCGAGAACGCCGGCCAGCATCATCAGTCCCTGCTTCTGCTTGCGCGTCCACGGTCCGGGGGCCGAGGCGGCGGCATCGGTCTTCGGTGCCATCGACAAGGCACGGCTGAAGACCAAACGGAGCATCACGAACGCCACGATCCAACCGACGATCGCCACGGGGATCATGTGTGCGGCATAGGAGTTGAAATCGATGTGTGCGTACTCGGCCACGATGAGGTTCATCGGGTTGGACATCATCATCGGTGCCACTCCGGCGGCTGAGAACACCACGAACACGAACGGCAGGACGATCTGCGGGTGATCCGGATAGAGGCGGCCCAGCAGCGTCACGATGATCGGGATCAGCAGAAGGATCGCCGAGTCGTTGTTGAGTACGGCTGCGGTTGCCGCGCTGAGGATGAAGGCTAACGCGAACAACCGTGACGTCGATCCGTGTGCTTTCGGGAACAGCCCTTCGGCGACTCGATCGACCACCCCGAGGGCCTGAGCTGCACCCGTAGTGACCATGATCGACGTGATCGCAAGGAGTGGGCGCCAGAGGATCTTTAGCGCTGCAGCCAGGTCGCCGGAGCCCAGGATGCCGAGGACGAGCATGATGGCGACGCCGGCCAGCGCGACACCCGCCGGGGCGAACCGTTGCACGTGTGGTCTGACCGCGCGCCGGACGCGCGGCGACGCGTGTCGAGAGGTCGTGCTCCACGTCGACGTACGACGTGCGTGCTTTTTCAACGGTCTGCCGACCCCCTGCCCAAGAACGTGGCGCGTCACAAGGAGGGTAGCCGCTGTTCTCCGACGCGTAGCGGCCGTGTGAGCTGGAGCAGGGAGCCTATCCGCGCTGCCATCAGTATGGATATCCATCAGCATGGGTATATGGTAATATGGGTGTATGGCTAGAGTGAAGACGACGTTGACGATCGACGACCGCCTCATGCGAGCGGTGCGCATCCGTGCAGCTCGTTCGGGTCGAAGCCAATCTGAGGTGCTCGAGGAGGCGCTCCAGGAGGGGCTGGGTGTGATCGATCGCATCCGCGCCAAGACGAGTCTCGAAGAGGAAGACGCCGTTCAGTTGGCGTCGCGGGTGGTGCACGAGGTTCGGGGGTCAGAGGCGCAAGACCGCGAGCGCTCCAGAGAGGCCTGACGTCTGCCTCACCCGACCCTCGTCCTGGTGGATGCCGATTGTCTCGTTGCCGGCACGCTCACGCGATCGGGCGCAACTACCGAGCTCCTCGACCTATGGGAGGACGGAGGCATCGATCTCGTCGTTTGTCCGCGACTCGTCAACGAGGTGAGCCGGACGCTGCTTCATCCACGCATAGCCGGAAGGTATGAGGTCAGCCGCTCCGACGTCGAGCGGCTCGCGCGGCGACTCATCGAAGAAGGCGTTCCGCTGGAAGATCCCGCGGACCCTCCGCGCATCGTGCCGGCGGATCCGAACGACGATTACCTCGTCGCGCTGGCGATCGAGTCGGGGGCCGAGTTCTTCGTGACGCGTGATCATCACTTCGACGGCGTGGAAGTGAAGGGCCTACGGATCATCACCCCGGGACGTTTGCTGCGCGTCCTGCGGTAGGTGATGTGACAGTTACGCCTCGTCCAGGGCCGGGAAGACGTCGGTGCCGAAGGATGCGAGGACGTCGAACTTGTGGGAGACCTCCTGGGCGTTGCCAGCAACGTTGCAGGCGTCCGCGTACTTTGCGACGAGGCGGAGCGTCTTCTTCTCCCCGCCGCCGCCGATCGCAGGCTCTCGATGTCCTGCGTTGTGGCGTATCTCAGAGCTTCGATGTCCTGCTTGGTCGAGAGGTCTCGCGCGGCGGGGAACAGCTCGGCGATCAACCGTGGGTTCAAATCCCACCTCCTCCGCTTCGTGGTCGGGGCGTGGCGGGGCGAGCAGGGGCCGAACCTTCCGTTCTTAGGGCCCTGGCGTGCGTTTTCGTCGTCGCTTCGGAGGCTTCCGGTCCCTTACGGTGCGTCACCCTCCGATCCACCCGCCGTGTCCGTTGTTGGCGTCCGGTTCGGAGGGCTTGGCCCTTTCCAGTCGTCCTGCCACTGTCGGTAGCCTGTGCTCTTCTGACGAAGCCTTCCCGCGACGTCTTCCCCGCGACATGTGGTGGAGGACGATGTCCCTCGACGCGGAAGCGAAGCTCTTGCGTCTGGCGGCGGCTCAGCATCAGGCGTTCACCGGACGTCAGGCGATCGAGCTCGGCGTCAGCAAGAAGGTGCTCCTTCGGCGAGTCGCGTGTGGATCGGTTGTCCGGCTCCATCGCGGCGTGTACGCGTTCGTTCAGGGGGAGCCGACCTGGCAGACGTGCGTGATCGCGGCGTGTCTCGCGTGCGGGTCGTCTGCAGTGGCCTCGCACGGGTCGGCGGCGGCGATCTGGACACTGGCCGAAGGTGTCGAGGTGCCCGAGGTCACGATCATGGGCTCACAGCGACGCGATCACGAGCGACTCGTGGTGTATCGCACCGACCATGTCGAGGTGGCTCGTCGCGGCGGTTTTCGTGTGACTCCTCCGATGCGCACGCTTCTCGATCTTGCGTCCATCTACACAGACGAACGGTTGGGACGCGCCGTCGACGATCTCCATCGCCGTCGCTTCGTCGATATCGAGCGCACGGCGACGTATCTCGACCTCCCGAGGAACCGATCGAAACGCGGCGTCAGAGTGTTGCGCGAGATCGTTGCGCTTCGAGACCCGAGTCACCCGATCGAAAGCGCGCTCGAGTCGATGTTCTTCGGACTATTGAAACGCTACCGACTGCCGTTACCCGAGCCACAGGTCGAAGTCCGCACACGACGAGGGATTCGTCGGATCGATTTCGCATATCCAGACCACCGTCTGGCGATCGAGCTGGACGGATTCGGTGAGCACGGCGGACGGGCGGCGTTCGAAAGCGACCGGCTTCGGCAGAACGAGCTCGAGGAGCTCGGTTGGCACGTCCGCAGGTTCACGTGGATCCAGCTCACGCAACAACCGCACGACGTCGCATATACGGTGGGCATCGCGTTGGGGCTCGAGCCCGTCCGATGGGTGCACCGAGGACGTCTACAATCGGGCTTCGGAGGAGTCGCATAGTCCGGTCTAGTGCGCCCGCCTGCTAAGCGGGTTGGGGGGAAACTCCCACGGAACCGGGCGCGGCCCGCGAATCGTTCGTTTCATCTGTGGTTCCACGCGGTATCAATGAGGAGCCGGTGCGGTGCGACCGGGCTGGACATCTGCGTCCCTGAGTGTGCATGGTTTTCGTACGTGGCGGATGTGATCACGAGGAGGCCTTCGATTAGGCGAGCACGGCAGGTCTTCGCGGCAGTTTTCGGATTGGTGTTCCTGCTCTCCTTCGGAGCAGCTTCAGCACATCCGGCCCAGCCCGGCGGTCCCGGGCAGCCGGGACAACCAGCAGGGCCGGGACAACCAGCAGGGCCGGGACAACCTGCAGGGCCGGGACAACCTGCAGGGCCGGGACAACCTGCAGGCCCTGCCCAGCCCGCCCAACCCGCAGGACCGGCCCAACCCGCTGGCCCTGCGCAACCGGCCCAGCCCGCGACTCCAGCCCAGCCCGCGACGCCGGCTCGACCGGCCTCACCCGGCTCGCCCGCTCAGCCAG
>CAZFOB010000041.1:0-7047 GCA_964520325.1 uncultured Actinomycetes bacterium
CCACGATCGGCATGAGGGGGTAGCTCCGGCTATTTTCAGGTCAGGCGGCCCAGCTCAATTTTACCGCCTCCCACCTGCAGCTTCGCATTCGCGATACCTCGGGAGGCACTACGGGAGGCACTATCTGCGCGCAATTGCTTCCCGTTGCGTCGATTGCACGCACCGCACATCGGTAGCGTTGGCTCGCTCTGGCGTCGTGATGCGAGCTAATCGGCCGAAGCCCACGCGCGGCAGAATGATGAACGAGCGACGAAGCGGATGAACGCTTCGGCGACCAACCAGGAACCTCACCCGCTTGCCGCGGCGATAACTTCCTCTATCGCATCGACAACGGTCCGAGGGTGCTCGATCTGGATGAAGTGGCCCGAGCCGACGACGCGGATGCGTGCGTCGCTGACGAGATCGGCGATCTCTTGCTGCAGCTCGCGCCAGAGGTGACCAGTCGCCGGGTCGTCCAGGTTCTCGCTCGACGTCAACACGACGACCGGGACGTCGGGGATCGAGTGCAGCGAGGCGTCGGGTAAAAAGCTGTTCGCGGCGAAGGCCGCCGCCTCGCGGTAGAGGGCGTCATACGCCGCACGGCGATAGCCGATCGCTGATGCGATTGCACGCTGCTCGGCCCCCATGTCGGGGCTGTTCGCCACTGGCGTCCGGCCGAGACGTCCGAGCGTCGCGATCGGACCGAGCCTGAGTATCCGGAGGTACTTCAGCATGGCCGTTTTCTGGACGACCTCGGAGTCCGAAGGGAATCGGCGAAGCATCTGCTCATGTGACGAGTCCACGAAGACCATCCCAGCGATGTCGGCCGGGTATTCATGAGCGAACTCACGCGCGTAGACGCCACCGACGGAATGACCTACCAGCACATACGGACCACGGGCGTCTGCCGCGTCGAGGGCCGCGCGAAGGCCCCTCACGACCCGGCCGTTCCCGTAAGGGTCGTCGGTCGGTTCGCTCCATCCGTAGCCCGCTCGGTCGTATGCGCAGGACCGTACCGACGAAGGAAGGCCTTCCTGGACGCGGGCCCAGTCGAGGGACCATCCTCCGAGCGCCGACTCGAAGATGACGGTGATCGAGCCGCTGCCCCTGCAGTCGAGATGGACGCGATGACCTCCGACCTCGATAAGTCGTCCGGGCGCGGGGTGGCGGGCGAGCCCTCGGCGGTTGGCGACCGCGCCGATGACGCCCACCCAGGAGGCTCACGACGACTGCGAGACCGAGGATCACCAACAGCCCTCGCAGCGTCCACGTTCCGAGGCAGGCTAGTGACATACATACCAGTATGTTTGTGAGCGGATACGATGTCCAATGTGGAGCAGAAAGCCAACAGGGGCAGACGTTCCAGAGCAACGGTCAAGGATGAGACGCGGCGACGGCTGACGGACGCGGCCGCTCAGGTGTTCATGGAGAAGGGCTTCGCCGGTGCGTCCCTCGAGGAGATCTCGAAGCGAGCCGGGTACACGCGCGGCGCCTTCCACTGGCACTTCGCGAGCAAGGACGACCTCCTGATGGCCGTCCTCGAAGAACGCATGACGAGCCGCATCGCGTCGACTGACTCCGTCGTCGCTCGTTCGGGCACCCCGCTCGCCTTCAACGTGCTTCAGCGCGAGTCGGCGACCGTGTCACCGGATGAACGCCGCGCGTGGGGGCTCCTTTTGCTCGAGTTCTGGCTCCACGTTGCTCGACGGCCGGATCTGGTCGCGAGAGGAGCCCAACTGAAGTCTCGGCAACGGGACGCAACCGCTGGGCAGATCCGGACGCTCTTCGGTGACCGAGATCTACCGCTTCCCGCAGAACTCATCGCGTCATCGCTCATCGCGCTCGAAGACGGGTTCGCGCTGCAGGAGTTGCTTGACCCAGAGGCGCAGCCCGCCGACAGATTGTGGGACGTCCTCTATCTTCTTGCCGATGTTCTCATGTCGCGACCGAGCCCACCCGAACCGCATTG
Organism: uncultured Actinomycetes bacterium; assembly: GCA_964520325.1. GTDB lineage: Bacteria > Actinomycetota > JAICYB01 > JAICYB01 > JAICYB01 > CAZFOB01. The sequence goes on from CAZFOB010000041.1 coordinate 1,949, forward strand.
AAACGGTGGTACCCGAGCTACTTGTCGCGCCGTGGCGAGCCGTCGAGGACATCCCGCATCGCCTCGGTCGACATCCGATCCTTGGCGCGGATGTAGTGCCGGTACGGCTTCATGCTCGACGCCGAGGCGTGGCCGTGGCGGCCCATCACCTCGACCTCGGGAACGCCGGCGGCGAGGAGCTGCGTCACCGAGAAGTGACGGAGCTGATGCGGCAGTAGACCGCCTTCCCCGGCGAGGGTGCGGAACATCTTCGTGATCGACTGCGGCGCGTACGGGACGAGCGGACCTTCGTTGTACGGCCAGAAGACGTAGGCGCCGGACGGCAGCTTCTCATCGACTAGCTTCCGAGCCAGCTCCTCCGAACGTTCGCGATGCTCACGGAGGACGCGCACGGTCTCCTCGTCGATCCCGATTGTCCGGATGCCCGTGTCGGTCTTCGGGAGCTTCGGCTCCCTCGGCGGCGGGCCACCGTTGCCGTTGCCGCGCAGATCGGGAATCGCCCGACGAACCGTGACCTGGGAAGGATCACCCTCGAGCTCGATGACCCGAGAGCCGGTTGATTAGCTGGCGGTCCGGCAGCTAAGCGTCGACGTCGGGTTGCGGTTTCCACCTGTAGCCGAGACCCGGCTCCGTCAGTATGAAGCGCGGCCTGTTCGCGTCATCTCCGAGCTTGCGCCGCAGCTGTCGCACAAACACGCGCAGGTACTGCGACTCGTTGGCGTAGCCCGGTCCCCACACACGTTGGAGGAGCCAGCGATGGGTGAGCAGCTTGCCAGGGTTCGACGCCATGCTCAGCAGTAGCTTGTATTCCGTCGGGGTCAGACGGACCTGTTGATCACCGACGACGACGAAGTCACGTGCGATATCAATCTCGAGGTCGTCGAACCGAAGCACCGAATAGCCTTCCTCCGCACCTCGCGATCGGCGTGTCACGGCGCGCATCCGGGCCAGGAGCTCGTCGATGCCGAACGGCTTTGTGACGTAGTCGTCGGCCCCCAGGTCGAACGCAGCCACCTTCTGTTCTTGACTGTCGCGCACGGACAGAACGATCACCGGCACTTGACTATGCGCCCGGAGCCTGCGAATGACCTCCGTTCCATCGATATCTGGGAGGCCGAGATCGAGTATGACGAGGTCCGGCTCCGCCGTCATCGCCACGGTCAGTGCTGCCGCGCCGTCGGGCGTCTCTACGACGTCGTACCCCTGCGCACGCAGGCTTGTCCGCAGAGCGCGGCGTATCTGTTCGTCGTCGTCGACGACCAGCACGCGTAAGGCCATCAGCTCCGCGCCGGCAGCTCGAATACCACGGACGCGCCGCGCGAGGTTCCGTTCTCGATCCAGATGCGTCCGTGATGCGCGTCAACAACGGCTTTGCTGATTGCAAGCCCGAGACCACTCCCTGGGCTGCCCGTCCCGCGCACGAACGGTTCGAAGCAACGTTCTCGCTCGGAGTCGGGTATGCCCGGTCCTTCGTCGGTCACGCGAACCTGCACGACCTCGTTGTCGGCCTCGACCTTGACGGTGATAGTGCTTCCGGCCGGAGCGAAACGCGCCGCGTTCTCGATCAGATTCGTCAGAACCTGGTCGACCTGCACGACATCCATGTAGATGTCTGGAAGTTCATCGGGAACGCGCACCAAAAGTTCGTGATCGACGATCAACGGATCGAGCCGAGCAACCACGGCAGAAACGACCTCGTCGATTCCAGCCAACAATAGCGACGGCGTGAACGCCCCCGCGCGCATCCGGGAGAGATCGAGGAGATTCCCGACCATCCGGTTCAATCGGTCGGCTTCCTGTCGGATGGTCGCCAACAACTCGCGTCGGTCGGCATCGCTGAAGTTCGCATCGCTGGCGAGAAGCCCGGTGACGGATGCGGTGATGGATGCGAGTGGTGTGCGGAGGTCGTGCGTGACCGACGAGAAGAGCGCAGCTCGCGTGCTGTTGACCTCCGCGTCTTGGCGTGCCTCGCGTGCCTCGTGTTCGCGCGCCTCCGCCCGAGCCCGTTGTGTCATGGCCGTTGAGATGAGGGCACCGATGGTCGCTGAGACGAGCAGGAAAACGACGAGCGCGATGAGGTCGTCGGGCTTCGTTACGACGAACGTGTGGAACGGCTCAGTGAAGAAGAAGTTGAGACCGAGGAACGAGATCCCCGACGCGGTGAGGCCAGCCCAGATCCCACCGAGCGTCGCGGCCGCGGTGACGGCGAGGACGTAAACGAGCGCTGCGGTCGCCGTTGATACCTCGACGGGAAGAGCTGCCAACGCCGTCGCGAGGCTCGCCACGAAGCCGCCGAGAACGATGGCACGAAGCCGCCGGCCGTCGCCTCTGAACCAGATGCCCCATCGCATGCGTCCAGTCTCACCGGTCGCTCGTCCGGCCGGATGCCGCCAATCTTTACAGAATCTTTATGCGGAACCGGGCAATCTCAACTGAATCCTTATGACCGGTTGCCGATACTCCGCATGTGATTGCCCATTTCCTGACCGGGCTGCTCGTCGGGGTCCTGATCGGTCTCGCAATCGCTCCCATCCTGCGGAGCTGGATCCTCTGGCAGACCGTACGTGCATGGGATGACCGTGACGACCGCGCCGATCGGCCGGCCATGTACGGCGACGACGAACCCTGATTCCGACCAACTCGCATGAGCCGACCTCTCGAAGTCGCCAAGGCGGTACTCGTCGGTCGTCCGAAGGAGACATCTCGGCTCGAGCACGAACGTCTCTCGAAGAAGGTCGGTCTGGCCGTTTTCGCGTCGGACAATCTCTCGTCGTCCGCCTATGCCACAGAGGAGATGCTTCACGTCCTCGTACTTGGCGGGGCCGCGGCAATCACATTCTCGATCCCGGTAGCGTTCGCACTCGTCGGTGTCGTTGCCTTGATCGCGTATTCGTACCGAGCGACGATCCACGCCTATCCGAATGGCGGCGGCGCCTACATCGTCGCTCACGACAATCTCGGCAAACTCCCGGGCCTGATCGCTGCCGCCTCGCTGCTCATCGACTACATCCTGACCGTGTCGGTGAGCGTGGCGGCGGGACTGGCCGCCATCGTGTCATTCGCGCCGGGACTTTATCCGTATCGCGTTCATCTGTCGCTGGCGGTGATTGCCTTTATCACGCTCATAAACCTGCGCGGCGTCCGGGAGTCAGGCGTGTTGTTCGCGATTCCGACCTACACCTTCCTGCTCCTCGTCGGCGGCACAGTCGTCTACGGCCTCGCCAAGCACTTGCTCGTCGGGGTCGAGCCTGTCACCGCGCACGTCCCTGATGCGGTCGAGCCCGTAACTTTCTTCTTCCTGCTGCGTGCCTTCGCGAAAGGCAGCGCCGCAGTCACCGGGATCGAGGCCATCTCGAACGGGATCCCGGCGTTCCGAGAGCCCTCGGCTAAGAACGCGGCGGCGACGTTGGTCGTCATGGCGTCCCTACTCGCGGGCCTGTTCATGGGCATCACACTGCTCGCGCGAGCTCTCAACATCGCTGAGCCACAGGAGAAGCGGACGGTGATCGGGCAGATCGCGCACGCGGTGTGGGGAGGAGGACCGCTGTTCGTCGGCGTGCTCGGCGCCACGGCGCTGATCCTGTTCCTCGCGGCGAATACGAGCTATGCCGACTTTCCGCGGTTGTCGTCGGTGCTCGCCCGTGATCGCTTCTGGCCACGGCAGTTCATGAACCGCGGTGACCGGCTGGCCTTCTCGAACGGCATCATCGGCCTCGGGGTATTCGCGTCGGTGGTCGTGATCATCTTCAACGCCGACGTAACGCGGCTCTTGAATCTTTACGTCATGGGCGTGTTCACGGCGCTCACGTTGTCGCAGTCCGGGATGGTCGTTCATTGGCTCAGATTGCGCGAGGAGGATCCGCGGTGGCGACGCAATGCCATCGTCAACGGCATCGGCGGGACGGCCACCTTCATCGTCCTCATCATCGTGCTATCCACGCGCTTTACCCACGGGGGATGGATGGTCGTGGTGGCGGTTCCCATCCTCGTCGTGGCGATGAATCAGATCCACCGCCACTACATGGGCGTCCGTGTTCAGCTCCGCGACCCCGCGCGTCGGCCGAAGCCGGCCGAGACCAACCACGTGGTGCTGCTCGTCGGCGGCCCGAGCGAAGAGGAGCGGCGCGCGTTCTGGTATTCGGAGCGGATCCGAACGGAGGACTACCGCGCGGTACATTTCGCCGAGAAGGGTGATCCGAAGGCGCTCGAGGCGATGTGGGCGCGCCAGATCGGCCTACTCCCGACCTCGCCGTCACTTGAGATCTTGCCGATGGACAGGACCCTTGCGGCCTCTGTTCGTGCATACATCGGCCGCCTGCGCTCGCGCACGCCGGTGGAGGACTTCGTGACGGTCGTCATCTCGGAGCGGGTGAAGCAGGGGCTTGTCCGTCGCGGTACGAGGACTGGTTTCCTCTTGAAGTTCTCGCTGCTGTTCACGCCGGACGTCGTCGTGACGAACGTGCCGCACGTGGAGGGATCGACCCAACAGGAAGCGCTCGACAAGGGCAGCGAGATACGCCACGTCGTGATCGTGCTCGTCGCAGCTGCTCACAACGCCTCGCTGCTCGCGCTCGAGTACGCGAAGACGTTGTCGGCCGACGAGCTGCGGGCCGTCCACGTCGTCCTCGATCCCGAGATGACCGAATATCACGAGGCCGAGTGGGAGGCGCTTGACACGGGCTATCCCCTCCAGCTCCTCGAGTCTCCGTACAGAGGTCTAGGGCAGACCCTTCGGGACTACGTCCGACCGATCGCATTCGACGGCGACACGATCGTGACCGTCGTGCTGCCCGAGTTCGTAGTGAGACGGTGGTGGCATCATGCGCTCCACAACCAGAATGCTTTCGACGTGAAGTGGACGTTCCTGGCTGAGCCCGACGTCATCGTGACTTCGGTCCCGTACCATCTCGAGTAAGGCGCCGGGCACACAAGGGGCACCACGAAAGTTTGCCCAGACCAGGAGCCTCTCCCAGTCGAACATCGCCGATGACGTGCATCTCTTGGTAGTTGCCTGATTGCCGATGAACGCTTCGCACCCCCTTCCAGTCCAGTTTTCCATGGCCGCTGTTCGCGGCCACCCTCGCGGGGATGAAAAGATG
>CAZFOB010000042.1:0-3071 GCA_964520325.1 uncultured Actinomycetes bacterium
CTCGAGACTCGTCGGTGCGCCGCCGGGCTACGTCGGCTACGACGAGGGCGGCCAGCTGACCGAGGCCGTGCGCCGACGTCCGTACTCCGTGGTGTTGCTCGACGAGGTCGAGAAAGCGCACCAGGACGTCTTCAACGTGCTCCTTCAGGTCATGGACGAAGGGCGGCTCACCGATTCGAAGGGACGAACGGTCGACTTTCGCAACGCCATCCTCATCATGACGTCGAACCTCGGTTCGGAGTACCTGCTCCAATCATCGGTGGACGAGGAGAAGGTGCTCGATGTCGTGAACGCGTTCTTCCGTCCGGAGTTCCTGAATCGCTTGGACGAGATCCTCATCTTCCGGCGGCTGTCGGCCGAACAGGTGCGGCACATCGTCGAGATACAGATCGAGCGCGTGACGTCACGCCTTGCGGCACGATCGGTAACACTCGAAGTCTCGGCCGCCGCGAAAGATCTACTCGCACAGCTGGGCTACGACCCGGCCTACGGAGCGCGTCCGCTGAAGCGCGCGATCAGACGCGAGCTCGAGGACCGTATCGCGAGGCTGTTGCTCGAGGGCGGAGCTTCGGAAGGCACGACGGTGTCGGTTGATTCGCAGGGTGATGAGCTCGTGATGCACGTCGGCACGCCGAAAGCTGCGTAAACGTCACAAAGAGTTCACGTCGCATCCCCGGTGCCGTTGATGACTTCAGCCAGTCTCGACCTATGAACTCCGTCTGCAGACAAAGCGTTGTCATCGCCGTACGCACACCGACTGGTCTGGTGGTTCGCGGAGGACCCGGAGTCGCGACGCACAGTGAGGGTTCCTGGTCCATCGTGGTGGACGGTTTCGTTGACCGTCCCGGCCGGTCGCGTCTCGAATCGGTGCTCCACGACGCAGCGTTCGATCCGGTGGCGAGCGTCATCAGGCACTTCGCCTCAGGGCCGCTCGAGATCTTCGCGCTGATCGGGCCCGGGGGCGTGCTCGCGGGGTCCACTCTGCGCTCGCGCGAGCGTCTCGGCGTGCTGGTCGATCTGGACGAGGGCCTCGTCGCGTTGTCGCTCGACCCAAAGGACAAGGCGGACCCATCGAGCTCGGCCGGGCCGGATTGGATATCGATCGCCGGCGGCACCGCTGTGTCATGGGGACCGGCCGGCCCGGAGATCCTGTTTGACCTTCGATCCGGCAGGATCGGCTCGTGCGGCGATCAGACCGACAGGCCGACCTCGCGCAGCATCGCGCGCACGGCGATGTCGCTCAGCAACTCGAGCTGACGGAGCTCATTGCCGATGAAGCGCATGCCTGTCGGGCGTCCGACGATGACGAAGCGCTGCGGCTCGTCCAACGGAGCGGCTGCGAGCTCGTAGCGGTGTAGACGCCACCCCGGCGGCATCCTGTCGGTCACTTCGAGACGACGCGCACCAACGAGCGGGAGCCAGGGCGCTTCGAGGATGCCCAGAGCCGGAGCCTCCGGTGTCGAGCGGACAACTGTGAGTGTCCCTTCGCCGGCACTGGCGCCAGCACTGGCGCCGGAGTCGGCGTTCGCCTCGAGTGCCATCGCCCACGAGGCGGAGAGCGCGTCCTGTAGTCCCCCGATAAGGACATCGAGCGCAGGTCCAACGCCCTTCGCGAGGCGGTCGGCGAGCGTGAGGGCGCCGAGGGGATCCGGGAGGCGCGAGATGCGCCGGATGGTCTCGACGACAACACCGGGAGCCGTCTCGACGGCCTTTCGGATGTCCTCGGGAAGGACGCCCTCCGCGTCGACGCATATCTCGTCGAACGCGTGCCGTCCATCGCGGTCGATCACGCGCATGTTCACGATGTTCGCTCCGACGTTGCTGAGTGCGGTTGCGGCTGCGCCGAGCGTTCCTGGGATGTCCGGCAGAGAAACCCTCATGACGTAGAGCATGTGGCGCTCCTTCTTGTCGGTAGGGTCCAGGCTAGGCCGAAAATTATAACGGACAGGTCAACAGCGGTTGCCGTCGTGAAAACGACGGGCGACGCACGGAGTGCGACGCCCAGCGATGACAGAACGACGGCAACTATCCGTTGAGGACCTCGGGCAAGAGCAGATCGATCAAGCTCTTGATGTGCTTGATGATCCCGCGTACCTCGTTCAGCGACTGACCGCCGGGGTCGGCGACGTCCCAGTCGATGCGCCGCACGCCCGAGATGTACGGGCACTCGTCGCCGCAGCCCATCGTGATCATCCAATCGACGCCCTTAAGCACGTCGTCGGTGAGCGATTTCGGTTTCGCGGCAGAGATGTCGATGCCGATCTCGGCCATCGCTTCGCCAACCTCCGGATGGACGGCTTGGCCCGGTCGAGAACCGGCCGATCGTGCAAGCGCCCGGCCCTCGGCCATGCGGTTGAAGAGGGCTTCGGCGATCTGCGAGCGTCCGGCGTTGCGAACGCAGACGAAGACGACGACGGGTAGTCCTTCGTCTGTCGTCAAGGCGGCTCCTCTTCCGGACTCGTACAGCTTCGGTTCAACGTCCATTCAAACGCGAGTCGTCGCGTCCGGACGAGTCGCGTGGTTTAGCGCGCCCTCGTTCGGAAACGCTTAGGGGCCGCATCGAGCGAGGGCGCGCTAGCGCCCGCGGCGCGGCTCTCGTCGTTCAGCTCGCCAGCGTCGCTGCAACCGGCTGGATCCCGACGGCCTCGCGAAGCAGTCCCTCACGGAGACCCCATTCGCTGATCGTGATCGCGCCGACGTCTAAGCCGTCGGCGAGGCAGGAGAGGATCGGAGACCACGACGGCGAGATTGAGCGAGAGGTTGGAGATGTACGGGAACGGGTGACCCGGATCGACCGCCAGCGGTGTGAGGACCGGCAGGACGCGCTCGTCGAAATACTTCGAGAGTGCTTTCCTGTCCTTCTTCGCGAGGTCGTCCCAGCAGAGGATCGAGATACCGCCGCGCGTGAGCAGCGGCACGATCTCGCGCGTGAACACGCCATCGGCCGCGTGTGTCAGCTGGGCGACACGTTCGTGGATCGCTGCGAGCTTCTCCGTCGGTGTTGCGTCGTCGGGCGTACGACGTCCGATCCTCGCCAGACGTTGCAGCTTGAGGGCGGCCACGCGCACCTG